>NZ_WLVL01000009.1 GCF_009707125.1 Arsenicicoccus cauae | reverse complement strand
TGAGTCGCCCCGGGTGTGGTGGAGGGTCTGATCTGCCGAGAGGATGCAGACATGCCCGCTCCGAGGAAGTATCCCGATGAGATTCGTGACAGGTCGGTCCGGTTGGTGCGTGACCGGCTGGCTGATGTGCCTGGCATGACCGTGACGAGGGCGTGTCGGGACGTGGGTGAGCAGCTGGGGATCAAGGGCGACACGCTACGGAATTGGGTGACAGCGGCCCGCGTCGATGACGGTGAGCTGCCTGGAACCACGAGCGTTGACGCGGCAAGGATCGCCGAGCTGGAGAAGGAGAACCGCGACCTGCGGCGCGCGAATCTCATTCTTCGCCAGGCGAGTGCGTATTTTGCCCAGGCGGAGCTCGACCGCCGCTGAGTGACGTCGACGCCTTCGTCGACGCCCACCGTGACGAGCACGGGGTCGAGCCGATCTGCTCCACGTTGGCCGAGGCCGGCTACCAGATCGCCCCCAGCTCGTACTACGCCCGCAAGTCCCGTAAGCCGTGCGCGCGGGCTGTCTCGGACGCGGTGTGGGACGCACGGATCACCACGATCCACGCCACCAACCGCGGCCTGTACGGGGTCAGGAAGGTGTGGAAGGCGCTGGCGCGTGCCTATCCCGACGAGCACATCGCCCGCTGCACCGTCGAGCGACGCATGCGTGCTCTGGGACTGGCAGGGGTCTCGAACAAGCGGACCCCCACCACCACGCGCCGCCCGAGCAAGACGGTCGCGTTCCCGGCCGACAGGCTCGAGCGGGACTTCACCGCGCCCGCGCCGGACCGTCGCTGGGTCGCCGACATCACCTATGTGGCGACGTGGTCGGGGTTCGTGTACGTCGCGTTCGTCACCGACCTGTACTCGCGGCGGATCGTGGGCTGGCGGGTCGCGAACCACCTGCGAACCGACCTGGCGTTGGACGCCCTGGAGCAGGCCATCTGGTCACGTAGGCAGGACGGCGAGGCCACCCTCGACGCGCTTGTGCACCACAGCGACCACGGCGTCCAGTACTGCGCGATTGCCTACACCGAGCGCCTCGAGCAGGCCGGGATCGAGGCGTCGGTCGGGTCAGTGGGCGACTCGTTCGACAATGCCGCAGCCGAAGCGGTCAATCGGCTCTACAAGAAGGAGCTCATCTGGCGAGAAGGCCCCTGGTCCGGCGTCGAGGCCGTCGAGGCCGCGACCCTGTCCTGGGTCCACTGGTACAACCACGAACGCCTGCACAGCCACTGCGACCACACCCCACCCGCCGAGTACGAAGCCACCTACTACGCTGCACTCAACCGTGCCCCGGCACCCGCCGGCACGGCATAACCCGCCCTCCACGAAATCCGGGGCGACTCA
>NZ_WLVL01000008.1 GCF_009707125.1 Arsenicicoccus cauae | reverse complement strand
CTGACTGTGAGGGTGTGACAGCAGCCCAGCGGTGATGGGCTGTGGTCGTCGGTCTCGTTCGTGACTCCTCGCCTGACTGGCTTCGTGCCTTCCGCGCGACTTGTCCGTTCGGGATCGGCGACCCGGCCCGGTCGAGGTCTGCTGGCCTGATCAGGAGCTTGACCGGCGACGTTAGCGGCGTCGTCGTGTCCCGTCACAGTCCTGCCGTGACCTCTCCCGGACCGGATCAACGTCCATCCGGAGCTAGAGGAGGAACGCATGACCAGTCTGGCCGAAATCGCCGACATCGTCATCGGTGTCGACACCCACGTCGACACCCATACCGCCGCGATCGTGGACACCACGACCGGCGCCGTCCTGGACGAGATGACCATCGCGACCACCCCGCCCGGCTACCAGGACCTGCTGACCTGGGCCGACGATCACTGCCCGGCCCGGGCCTGGGCCATCGAAGGCACCGGCAGCCACGGCGCGGGCCTGACCCGGGCCCTGACCAGCGCCGGCGAGGTCGTCGTCGAGCTCGACCGACCCCAACGCGCCGCCCGCCGCCACGGCGCGAAGTCCGACCCCCTCGACGCGATCCGCGCCGCCCGCGAAGCCCTGACCCGACCCGTCCTCGGCACGCCCCGAGCCGGCGGACAACGCCAGGCCCTATCGGTACTGCTCGCCGCACGACGCTCCGCCGTCGACGCAGCAACGGTCGCTCAACGCCAGTTGTTCTCCTTGATCGTGGCCGCCCCCGAAACCCTGCGCGCGACCTTCCGCGGTGTGACCGGCCCCGAAAGGGTCAAGCGCGCCGCGGTCCTACGCGCCCACCGAGGCGACGACGTCGAGACCGCCACCACCCGCCAGGTCCTACGCACCCTGGCCCGCCGCGTCCAGGCCCTCACCACCGAGGTCGACACCCTCGAGAAGCAGATCACCGTCCTGGTCAAGGCCTGGCGGGCGGACCTGCTCGACCTGCTCGGCGTCGGCCCCATCGTCGCCGCGACCATCCTGTGCGCCTGGTCCCACCCCGGCCGGATCCACTCCGAAGCCGCGTTCGCGATGCTCGCCGGGATCGCCCCGATCCCCGCGAACAGCGGCCGCGTCACCACCCGATACCGCCTCAACCGGTACGGCGACCGCCAGCTCAACCGCGCCATCCACACCATCGTCCTGGCCCGCCAACGCTACGACGAAGCCACGAAGACCTACACCGCCCGCCGCACCGCCGAAGGCAAGACCCCACGCGAGATCCGCCGCTGCCTCAAGCGCTACGTCATCCGAGACCTCTACCGAACCCTCGAATCAGGCCCCACCACCCCTTGACGAACCATAGGAGCGTCGG
>NZ_WLVL01000007.1 GCF_009707125.1 Arsenicicoccus cauae | reverse complement strand
CCCTCGTCTGGTGAGTGCAAACGAGCCCCGCAGCGGATCGACCGACAGATCCTGTTAAAGACCCTCAGTCAGTCAGACGCTGAGTCAGGACGACCGCTGCGGGGCTCACTCACATCATCACTGTCAGATGTCGACGGTGAGCTCGTGGCGGGGGTTGAGGTCGTCGGGGCCGCCGTAGTTGCCGCCGGGCGTCACGATCGTGCCCGCCTCGCCCTCGATCATGGCGGCCACGTCCTGCAGCCGGCCGATCCCGGCGAGGTCTCCGGTGAGCTCGACGAAGCGGCATACGGCCTCGACCTTGGGGCCCATCGACCCCGCCGGCAGGTCCATCGCCCGCAGCATCCCCGGCGTCGCCCGCGTGATCGGCCGCTCCTCGTCCGTCCCGAAGCCCTCGATCACGTTGGGGACGTCGGTGAGGATGAACAGCGCGTCCGCCTCGAGCGCCTCGGCGAGCCGGCCCGCCGTGAGGTCCTTGTCGACGACCGCCTCGACGCCCTTGAGCTTGCCCTTCTCGTCCCGGATCACCGGTATGCCGCCACCGCCCGCACAGACCACGACCGCACCGGACGACAGCAGCAGCCGGACGATCCGGGTCTCGACGATGCGCTGCGGCGTCGGGGAGGCCACCACGCGGCGCCACCCCTTGGTGTCCTGCTTGACGGTCCAGCCGCGCTCCTCCGCCTTGGACCGTGCCTCGGCCTCCGAGTAGGTCTCGCCGACGAACTTCGTCGGGTCGGCGAACGCCGGGTCGTGCGCCATCACCAGGGTCTGGTTGACCATCGCGGCGACCTGTCGGCCGGGCAGGGCGTTCTGCAGGGACTGCAGCAGCCAGTAGCCGATCATCCCCTGCGTCTGCGCACCCAGCGTGTCGAAGGGGTAGGGCTCCGACAGGGCCGGGTCGTTGGCCGACTCCAGCGCCAGCACTCCCACCTGCGGGCCGTTGCCGTGGGTGATCACCAGCTCGTGCTCCTCCGCCAGCGGCGCGAGGGCGCGGGCCGCCGCCTTGGCGCGCTCGAGCTGGGTCGAGGCGTCGGGCTTCTCGCCCCGCTCGAGCAGGGCATTGCCGCCGAGGGCGACGACGATGCGCACGGGTCAGTCCCCCAGCGTGGCGACCATGACCGCCTTGATCGTGTGCATGCGGTTCTCCGCCTGGTCGAAGACGATCGACGCCTCGGACTCGAAGACCTCGTCGGTGACCTCGAGGGCCTCCATGCCGGTGGCCTGGAAGATGTCCTCCCCCACCTTGGTGGCCCGGTCGTGAAAGGCCGGCAGGCAGTGCATGAACTTGACCTGCGGGTTGCCTGTCGCCTCCATCGTGGCCTTGTTGACCTGGTAGTCCTTGAGCAGCGCGATCCGCTCGTCCCAGACCTCCTTGGGCTCACCCATCGACACCCACACGTCGGTGTAGAGGAAGTCCGCGCCGCGCACCCCCGCCTCGACGTCGTCGGTGATCGTGATGCGGGCACCGGTCTGCTCCGCGATCCCGCGCGCCAGGGCGACGACCTCCTCGGTGTTCTGCAGCGACGTCGGCGCGACCATGCGCACGTCCATCCCGGCCATGGCGCCGGACACCAGCAGCGAGTTGCCGACGTTGTTGCGCGCGTCGCCGAGGTAGGCGAAGGCGATCTGCGACAGCGGCTTGTCCGAGTGCTCCGTCATCGTGAGCTGGTCGGCGAGCATCTGGGTGGGGTGCCACTCGTCGGTCAGGCCGTTCCACACCGGGACGCCCGCGAACTCCCCGAGCGTCTCGACGAGCGACTGCGCGAAGCCGCGGTACTCGATGCCGTCATACATGCGCCCCAGCACCCGCGCGGTGTCCTTCATCGACTCCTTGTGCCCGATCTGCGAGCCCGTGGGCTCGAGGTAGGTCACCCCCGCGCCCTGGTCGTACGCCGCGACCTCGAAGGCGCAGCGCGTCCGGGTCGAGGTCTTCTCGAAGATCAGCGCGATGTTCTTGCCCCGCAGCCGCGGCTGCTCGGTCCCGGCGTACTTCGCGGCCTTGAGGTCCGCGGACAGCTTCAGCAGGTGCTTCCACTCCGCGGGGGTGAAGTCCACCTCCTTGAGGAAGTTGCGGTGGCGCAGGGTGAACGACATCAGATGTCCTCTCGCTCGATGGGGCAGCTCATGCAGCGCGGGCCGCCACGGCCCCGGCCCAGCTCGCTCCCCTTGATGGTGACCACCTCGACACCGTTGTCGCGCAGGTGGTCGTTGCTCGTGGTGTTTCGCTCGTAGGCGATCACCACGCCGGGCCGGACGGTGAGCACGTTGCAGCCGTCGTCCCACTGCTCCCGCTCCGCCGCCGCCAGGTCCTGGTCGGCGGTCAGGGTGCGGATGTCGTCCAGGCCGATCGCCCCCGCGATCGCCCTGTGCATGTCCTCGGGTGCGTGGGACCGGACCCGCAGCCGGCCGGGTTCGTCCCCCGGGGTCAGGGTGTATGCCGGGAGCATCCCCAGCCCGGCGTACTTCGTGAAGGTGTGCTCGTCGACCATCGACATGACGGTGTCGAGATGCATCATCGCGCGTCCCTGCGGCATGGCGATCGCGACGACGCTGGTGGCGGCTTGCGCTTTGAACAGCTGCTGCGCCAGCCGCTCCACCGCCTGGGGGGTCGTGCGCTCCGACATACCGACGAGGACCCCGCCGCGCCCCAGCACGTGCACGTCGCCGCCCTCCATCGAGGCCAGACCGGTGCCGAGACCGTCCGACCAGCGGGTCAGCGAGTGGTCGCCGCCGGACAGCTCCGGGTGCCAGTGGTAGATCGCCTCGTAGTGGAGGGACTCGCGCACGCGCGCCGTCATCCTCATCGAGTTGATCGAGACCCCGCCGTAGACCCAGCAGGTGGTGTCGCGGGTGAACAGGTGGTTGGGCAGGGGCGCCAGCACGAACTGGTCGCGCCCCATGGAGTGCAGGACGAGCGAGGCGGGCTCGTGCGGCATACGGCCCAGCATCTCCTCCTTGGTGATGCCGCCGATGAGGACCGACGCCAGCTCGCGCGAGTCCATCCCCGACAGGACGGCGAGCATCGGGTCGATCGCCTGTGGGCCGAAGACCTCGTCGTCGAGGAGGTGGTCGAACAGGAACTGCCGCGCCGCCGGGTGCTCGAGGGTCTCGGTGAGCACCTCCTGGAGGTAGAGCACCTCGACGTCCAGGTCGCGCAGGGCCTGGGCGAACTCGTCGTGCTCCTTCTGCGCCTCCTCGAACCACGGCAGGTCGTCGAAGAGCAGGGCCTCCTTGTTGCTCGGCGTCAGGCGCGACAGCTCCCGGTCGGGGCGGTGCAGCAGCACCCGTCGGAGCTGTCCGACCTCCGAGCCGACGTAGGCTCTGCGCTCGCTCGTCATCTCAGGTCCCTCGCTCGCTGGTTCTGGGTGGAGCGCCCCCCGAGTCGAAGGCTTCCCCGCCGATGTCCGCCCCTATCAAAGCGCAGAGCGGCCCCGGGGCCTACACCGGGGAGGGGCCGATCTGGCCTGGTCAGGCCGGTCGTGAGTGTTCATGCTCGGCCCCGCCGAGCCCCCCACGGTAGGCCGCAGATAGGTATGCGCCGCAGCGAGTCTCGCCTGATGAAGCAGCCCCCGAGGTTCGGGGACGCCCGGAGGGGCATACGGTGGATACCGTGCCCCACCCCATCGGCACCCTGGCCCCCGACGGCGTGGGCCACCACGACCTATGAGAGAGAAGGCCAGACCGATGGCCACGATCGGCAAGACCACCCCCGCACCCGCCAGACCCTCCTCCAGGGACGACCGAGGATTCGTCGGTCACCCCAAGGGCCTGGCCTGGTTGTTCCAGGTCGAGTTCTGGGAGCGCTTCTCGTACTACGGGATGAAGGCCATCCTCCTGTACTTCATCGTCGACACGGTCGCCAACGGCGGCCTGCAGATCAAGGACTCGACCGGTGAGGCGATCGTGGCGACCTACGGCGCCGCGGTCTACCTCCTCGCCATCCCCGGTGGCCTGGCCGCCGACCGGCTGCTCGGCGCCTGGAGGTCGACGCTGTACGGCGGCATCATCATCATGGTCGGCCACATCTGCCTGGCCCTGCCGACCGTGGCGACCGCCTGGCTCGGCATCTGCCTGGTCGCCATCGGCACCGGGTTCATCAAGCCCAACCTGTCCACCATGGTCGGGGAGCTCTACGACCGCGACGACCCCCGCCGCGACGGCGGGTTCCAGATCTTCTACATGTCGATCAACATCGGCGCCTTCCTGTCCCCGCTGATCGTGGGCTTCCTGCAGGGGCGCTGGGGCTACCACGTCGGCTTCTCCGCCGCGGCCGTCGGCATGGGACTGGCCATCCTGTCCTTCGTCGCGGGCAAGAAGGCCCTGCACGGCATCGGGTCGACCGTCCCCAACCCCCTGACCGGCAAGGACGGCGCCCGTGTGGCCGGGGTCTCGGTCGCCGTCGTCGTGGGCACCGCAGTCCTGTACTTCGTGTTCAACGCCCTGGAGGGCGGCGCCACGACCGCGGCCATCGTCGACACCGTCGCGGCGCTGTCCATCGTCGCGGCCGTCGGCTACTTCGTCATGATGTTCCGCAGCCCCAAGGTCGACGCGACCGAGCGGAGTCACCTCGCGGCCTACGTGCCGCTGTGGGTGGGCGGTGCGCTGTTCTTCATGATCTTCGAGCAGGCCGCGGTCAAGATGGCGAGCTTCGCCAAGGACAACACCCAGCTCCAGGTCGGCGGCTTCACCATCAACCCGTCGTGGTACCAGTCGATCAACCCCGTCGCGATCGTGGTGCTGGCTCCGATCGTCGGGTGGTTCTTCACGCGCCGCGCCGGCCGCTTCCCCCAGACGCCCGCGAAGTTCGCGCTGTCCGTCGCCCTGATCGGCCTGTCGGCCATGCTGATGGGATGGGCCTTCGGCACCTGGAGCGGGGGCTCCTCCCTGGCGCCGTTCTACTTCCTCGGCCTGGTCTTCGTGATGCAGACCGTCGCCGAGCTGTTCCTGTCCCCCGTCGGGCTGTCGGCGACCACGATGCTGGCCCCCAAGGCGTTCGCCAGCCAGGCCATGGCCCTCTGGCTGCTGACCTCGGCCGTCGGCCAGGGCGTCGCGGCGCTGCTGATCAAGGGCATGGCCGGCCTGTCCGACGCGGCCTTCTACTACACCTTGGGCGGCATGACGCTGGCCTGCGCGGTGGTGCTGTTCGCGCTCGTCCCGTGGACCCAGCGCAAGATGAAGGACGTCGAGGACATGCGCCGCGACTCGTCCGACGCGGCGCGCGCCGCGCGGGCGCACTGACGCCACCGCCTCCCGCCGCCGACGCGGCATAGGGTGCGCCCATGGGCAGGCCCATCGAGCAGCGGGAGCACCGCGACCACCTGGTCGAGGTGCTCCTGCTGCTCGGCCTGTCCCTCGGGTCGTCCGCGATCTACTCGGTCCTGCGGATCATCGAGCGCACGACCCGCCAGGTCGCGCTCAACCAGCAGACCTCGACCCTCAACCAGTCGGTCACGCCCGACCGCCCCTGGCTCGACCTCGCCTACCAGCTGACCGGGATCGCCCTCGGCCTGGTGGCCCCCGCCATGGCGGTGTTCCTCCTGCGGCACCGCCGTCCACCCGCCGACCCCCGCATCGGCTGGGACCGGCGTGAGCCGGGCCGCGACGCCGCGCACGGCGCGCTCCTCGCGGCGGTGATCGGCATACCGGGCCTGGGACTCTATGTCCTCGGCCGCCACCTCGGGATCACCACCCAGGTGGTCGCCGCGGACCTCACCTCGACCTGGTGGACGATCCCGGTGCTCGTGCTGGCGGCGGTGCAGAACTCCGTGCTCGAGGAGGTCGTCGTCGTCGCCTACCTCCTCGCGCGACTGCGCCAGGCCGGTATGCCGGACCGCCTGGCGCTCGTGCTGTCCGCCCTCCTGCGCGGGAGCTACCACCTCTACCAGGGCTTCGGGGCGTTCCTCGGCAACGCCGTGATGGGCCTGGTGCTGGGCGCCTACTACCAGCGGCGCGGCCGGGTCATGCCGCTCGTCGTCGCGCACACGCTGCTCGACGTGGTCGCCTTCGTCGGCTACACGCTCGCCAAGGGCCGTCTCGGCTGGCTCTGACCCTCTCGGCACGCTCCTGGCTCGTCGTACGCCGGTAATCGATGCAGGACTGGCGTCACATCACCCGAATGCCCTCCAATAGTTACGCTTCCGGCGCACCGCGACCTGTGCGTCACGGACGGCGTCGGGTGCAGGACCCGTCGCACGCCCGATGCCCGCAGTCCTGGGAGGTGTCCCGTGTCGCAGACCTACGGCCGTCACCGCGGCAGCTCCAGCGACCGGGTGGGCAACGTCGCCGCCGCCATCATCGCCCTCGCCGCCCTCGGCGGGGTGGGGGTCGTGGCCGTGCAGGGGCGCGCCGGCTCGGGGACCGGGGACGGTCGGGGAGCCACGGCCGGGGTGCAGGGGCCGACGGGCTCGCGGCAGGCCGAGGTCCGCACGTGCGACGACGCCACCACGCTCTATGCCTCCCCCGACCTGACCGACGCCCTCGCCCGGGTCGCCGACGACTATCGCGTCGCGCAGCGATCGGCCTGCGCCCGGGTGGCGGTGCAGCAGGCCGCGGGGCCCGCCGCACTCCCCGGGCTGCTCTCATCGGACCGGGCCGCGCTGTGGCTCGCCCGGTCCGAGGGGGACGTCGCCGCCCTCCCCAGCTCCGTGAGGCGCACCGCCCCGCAGCTGGTCGCCAGCACCCCCGTCGTCCTCGCGATGCCCTCGGCCATGGTCGACACGGGCGCCTGGGGCTGGCCCACCCGGCCGCTCACCCCCGACGCCTGGCGTTCGTGGATGCTGGGGCGGTCGACCTGGGCCCAGACCGGGCACCCCGAGTGAGCGTCCTTCTCGATCCGCATGGCGGACCCGGCGACCAGCCCCACCGCTGCCATCGGGTTCGGAGCCATGATCACCCTCGCCAACGGCGGGCCGCTCGCCAAGGCGCCGGACTACGCGGGGCCGAGCGACAAGGACCTCGCCGTGATCAAGGTCGAGCACCGCATCACCTCGCTCGCCGGCAACGACGGGGACGTGCTCCCTGACCAGGACGACACCCTCTCCGAGGTGACCTCCCGCGCCTCGGCCTATGTCACCACCGAGAGGGCCGTCGCCGCGCACAACGCCGTGGACCCGACGGTGCCGCTGGCCGCCGTCCCCCTCGCCGGCGGCGCCGCCTCCGTGCCGCTGTCGGTGCTGGGGGTGGGAGCGACCGCCGACGACGCTCCGGGCGCTGCCTCGGCGCGGGGGTTCCGGGCCTACCTCACCTCGGCGTCCGGCCTGGCCGCCCTGCGAGCGGCCGGCCTGAGGGCGCCCGACGGCGCCGCGCCCACCGATCACCCCGCCGGCGTCGCCTATGCCGCCGCGCCGCTGCGTCCCGCCGCCGTGCCGCTGCCCGTGCTGCAGCAGACCGTGCAGGCCTGGCGGGGCATGCACTCCCGCATCTCCTCGATGGTGCTCGTGGACGCCTCGGGGTCGATGAACCAGCACCTCGCCGGCGGGGCGACGAGCCGCATCGACCTGGTCCGCGGCCTCGTCGGCAACGTCTACCAGACCGCGTCGCCCCGAGCCCGCTCCGGCGTGTGGTTCTTTCACACCTCCAACGAGCTCGGGACACCCCTGGTCGAGCGGGCCACCGACCTCGCCGTCAACGAGAGCGCCGACGCCGGCCGCCAGCACAGCGACGTCGTGGTGCAGGCCATGAGCGACGTCACCATCAAGGGAGGGACACCCCTCTACCAGGCCGTCCGCGAGGCCTACGCCTACACCCTCGACGAGTACGACCCCGGCTACGTCAACCAGCTCGTGGTCCTGTCCGACGGCGCCAACCGCGACACCACCAGCCCGGACACGCTCGGCCAGCTCCTCACCTACCTCAACGAGGCCAAGGACCCCCAGCGACCCGTCAGGATCATCTGCCTGGGCTACGGCGCCGAGGCGGACATTGGGGCGTTGCAGGCCATCGCCAGCGCCACCGGTGGCCGTGCGGCCCAGGTCAACAGCCCGTCCGAGATGAAGGCGGCCGTCAACCTGGCGCTCTTCTCGCTCTGACCCCCGCCGCGCGCCTTCGCACCCGTCACGGTGACGGCACAACCTGGCCCCCAGCTCACAGATGCGGGGCCCGGCGTCGGGCATGACGCAGGCCCGGCCCCCGCGTGGGGAGCCGGGCCTTCGTCGTGGCTAACCTGTCGTCGAGCAGGGCTCGACGCGTCAGATCAGGCTGATCAGCGACCGACCTTGCCGTCGTTGTCGCGGTCCAGCTTGTCCTTGATCTTGTCGCCGAGGCCGACCTTGCCGTCGTTGTCGCGGTCGTTGCCGACCCCGTCACGCAGGCCACCCTCGCGGACGCCGCCCTCGCGCTCGACCTCGATCTCCTCCTTGCGGACGTCCTCGGTGACGCGCTGCTGCTCGGTCACCGTCTCCTTGCCCAGGGAGACCTGCTCCTTGGCCACGACGTCCTTGTCGACGACGACCTCGTCGGCCTTGAGGCGGACCTCGGCGGTCTCGTCGCCACCGATGCGGCCGCCCTCACCGTCACGGATGGGGGTGCGCTCGACGCGGACCTCCTCGTGGGTCACCGGGACCGTGACCGACTCGCGCTCGGTGCGGACGTGCTTGCGCAGGCGCACGCGGCCGGCCTCGCGCTCGCGGGTCCCGACGTGCAGCTCCTCCTCGGAGCGGGTCAGCGTGTTGTCGCCCTGGGTGCGGTCGCGGTCGGCGAGGGGACGACCGGCGGTCGCGTCGGCGTCGCCGTCAGCTCCGTGGTCGTTGCGGCCGGCAGTGGCGTCCGCGTCGCCGTCAGCGCCGTGGTCGTTGCGGCCGGCAGTGGCGTCCGCGTCGCCGTCAGCGCCGTGATCGCCGCCACGGGTGCCGGCAGCGACGTAGCCCTCGTCGTAGTCCTGGCCGTAGTAGCGGTAGAGCTCGCGCTCCTCGTCGGCGTCCAGGTGACGGTCGGCGTCCACGCGGGGGGCGTCCTTGACCTTGTCCTTGGAGAACGGGACGCGGATGGTGTCGCCATCGACCTGCGCGTCGTCGAGCGGGATGAAGGTGTTGGACGTGCCGAACAGGCCGGTGTTGACGGTCACCCAGGACGGGTTGCCGGTGCGGTCGTCGTTGTAGACGTCGCCGACCTTGCCGATCTTGTCGCCGTTGTTGTCGACGACGGTGCCGTTGAGGACCTGCTCGATGTGCTCGTTGGAGAACATGCTGGGGTTCCGCCTTTCGTTGGTTACCAAGTGCCGGATGACGCCGTCGCCGTGGACGACGGTGCCCCGCTGCACGTAACTTGCCCAGGCCCGTCAGGCGGCAAACCCCCGAGTCCAAAAAAATCTCGATATGGTCACGTGGTCACATCTGCGCAGGTCACAGGCCTGCGGACGGCGCCCGAGGCCCCGCAAGCACGGGCGGCGGCGGCTCCGAGACGGCGCGGACGACGGGCCTCAGGTCCAGCCACCACTGGTCTCTGGGACGACGGTGCGCCATGTCCATGAGCTCGAGCATCCGCGCCATGGGCGTGGCCTGCACCCGGCCCGCGACGAGACCGACCAGCTGCGCCTCGCGGCCCCCTGCGGCGAGCTGCTCGGTCAGCAGGTCCACCGCGTGCGCCACGAGCCGCGTCGCCAGCACCCGGTCGAAGGGCGAGGGGTCGCCGCCCTGCTGGAGGTGACCGAGGACCGCCTGGCGCACGTCATACCTCTCCTGCCCCTCCTGGTCGAGGAGACGGGCGAGGAAGTCCGTCGTGTACTGCTCGCTCGCGCGCTCGTTGCGGATGGCGAGGTAGAGGCGTCGCCCGGCGTCGAAGGAGGACCGGAGCCGACGCACGTCGTCCTGCAGGTCGTCGAGGGTGATGCCCTCCTCGTGGAGGTAGACGCGCTCGGCCCCGCTCGCCAGCCCGCCCATCAGCGCGAGGTAGCCGCAGTAGCGCCCCATGGTCTCGACCACGAAGCAGCGCCGCCGCGCCGACGCGGACTGCTTGATCCGGTCGACGGCCTCGACGATCGCGTTGAGGGCGGTGTCGGTGCCGATGGCGAGCTCGGACCCCGGCAGGTTGTTGTCGATCGAGGCCGGGACGCACACCACGGGGATGCGGAAGGCGGGGTAGCGGTCCCGCTCCTCCCACAACCGGTGGGCGCCCTGGTAGGCGTTCCAGCCGCCGACGACCAGCAGCGCGTCGACCCGGGACGCCTCGAGGCTGCGCCCGATGGCGTAGAGGTCCTCGATGTCGGGGACGCTGCGCCGGATGCCGAGCTCCGCGCCGCCGATGGAGGTCCACCCCTCCACGTCGCCCCAGGTCAGCTCCTCGACCTGCCCGTCCCGCAGCCCGGGGAAGCCGCCGCGTACGCCCAGCATGGTGTGCCCGCGGTCGATGCCGAGACGGACCGCGGCGCGGGCGGCGGTGTTCATGCCCGGCGCGAGGCCGCCCGCGTGCAGGATCGCGACTCGTCGGGGCGCCTCGCCCTCGGCCAGGGCGGGCACCGGCGGCTCGGACATCTCGGCGAACACCTGAGTCATCTCGGTGAACGACCCGCCGCGCAGCCGCATCGCCTCGGCATAGTCGCCGCGGCTGATCGCTGCGGGCACCTCCCGGGTGCGCTCGACGGCCTGCATGAGGGGGACCTTGGCGATGCGGTTGCCGCGTATGCCGACCACGTGGGCCACCGACTCCGGGGTCGCCGCCAGGACCTCCTCGGCCGCGGCGTGGCCGAGCCAGGTGGAGGCCCACCGGTCGAAGGCGCTCGGCCGGCCGCCGCGCTGCACGTGCCCGAGGATCGTCACGCGGGTGTCCTCGTCGAGGCGCTGCTCGATCGTGTCCCGCACGTAGGCCGCCGTGATCGGCCTGCCCTCGCGGTCCTGGGCGCCCTCGGCGACGATGACGATCGAGTCGCGGCGCCCGGCCGCGCGACCGCGTCGCAGCTCGGCGCACATCCGGTCCTCCCACCCGTCGGCGGGCGGGTGCTCCGGGATCAAGACATAGTCGCAGCCGCCGGCGATGGCGCTCATCAGGGCCAGGTAGCCGCAGTGCCGCCCCATGACCTCCACGACGAAGCTGCGCTGGTGGCTCGCGGCCGTGCTCGCGATCGCGTCGATGGCGTCGACGATCCGGTGCAGCGCGCTGTCCGCGCCGATGGTCATGTCGGTGCCCACCAGGTCGTTGTCGATGGAGCCGACGAGCCCGGCGATCATCAGGGCGGGGTGCGCGTCCGCGAGCGCCTGGTCGATGCGCCCGGTGTCGGCCAGCTCGGCGAGCAGCCCGGGCCACTCCTGGCGGAACAGGTCGAGCCCGCTCAGCGAGCCGTCCCCACCGATGACGATCAGCCGGTCGATGCCGCGCTCGACGAGGTTGGCGGCGGCGCGCAGCCGGCCCGCGCGCTCGCGGAAGTCCTTGCTGCGGTAGGTCCCGATCATGGTGCCGCCGCGGTGCAGGACGTTGCCGACGTCGTCCCAGCCGACCTGGCGGATGCCGTCGCCGCCGTCGACCATGCCCTGGTAGCCCTCGTAGATCGCGAAGACCTCGGCCCCGAGGTGGAGGGCGGTGCGGACGGCGCCGCGCACCGCGGCGTTCATGCCCTGCGCGTCACCCCCGCTCGTGAGGACGGCGATCCGCGAGGTGGGGGCGGCGTCGGGATCGGGCACGGTCGGCATGACTTCCTCCGGGTCGGTCAGGACAGGGCGAGCGCTCCTCGTCCCCATCCAACCGGGTCCCCGTGAACGCCGCGTGTCGGGGGCACTGATACGCGTTCGGCCGGCCAGGTCAGGACCACTACCCTTGGGCCCATGGTTGCCCCGATCGACGCCCTCGCACCGGCCGTGCAGTCCGCCCTCGTCGCCGCGTTCGGCGAGGACGTGCGAGGGGCGGACCCCGTGGTGCGACCCAGCCAGTTCGCCGACGTGCAGGTCAACGCAGCCATGGCGCTGGCCAAGCGGCTCGGGCGCAAGCCGCGGGAGGTCGCCGACGCGATCGTCGAGCACCTCCAGGGGGGCGACCTCGTCGCCTCCGCCGAGGTCAGCGGGCCGGGCTTCATCAACGTGACCTTCGACGACGCGTGGATCGCCCGGCAGGTGCAGGCCGCCCAGGCCGACCCGCGGCTCGGCGTCGCGACCCAGCCCACCGAGATCATCCCCATCGACTACTCCGCGCCCAACGTCGCCAAGGAGATGCACGTCGGGCACCTGCGCACGACGATCATCGGCGACGCGCTCGCGCGCACGCTGGAGCACCTGGGCCACACCGTCATCCGGCAGAACCACGTCGGCGACTGGGGCACGCCCTTCGGGATGCTCGTCGAGCACCTGCTGGAGGTCGGTGAGGACTCCGAGGAGGCCCGGGTCGTCGAGACCGACCCCAATGCCTTCTACCAGGCGGCGCGGTCGAAGTTCGACGGGTCCGAGGACTTCGCGACGCGCGCCCGCGCCCGTGTCGTCAAGCTGCAGGCCGGCGACCCGGAGACCCTGCGCCTGTGGGGCCGCCTCTACGACCTGTCCAAGGTCTACTTCAACAAGGTCTACTCGACCCTCGGCGTGACCCTCACCGACGACGACCTGGCGGGCGAGTCGTCATACAACGCGGACCTCCCCGGCATCTGCGAGGACCTGGAGGCCAAGGGCATCGCCACCGTCGACGAGGGCGCCCTCGTCGTCTTCCTCCCCGGCTTCACCGGCCGCGAGGACAAGCCGGTCCCGCTGTTCGTCCGCAAGTCCGACGGCGGCTACGGCTACGGCACGACGGATGTCGCCACCGTCCGGCACCGCGTCCGCGACCTGCACGCCGACCGCATCCTCTACGTCATCGGGGTCACGCAGTCGCTGCACCTGCAGATGGTCTTCGAGACCGCCCGTCGGGCCGGCTACCTGCCCGACGACGTCGAGGTCGTGCACGTCAAGATCGGCTCGGTGCTCGGCGAGGACCGCAAGATCCTCAAGACCCGCTCCGGCGCCCCCCTGCGCCTGATGTACCTCCTCGACGAGGCGGTGCAACATGCCCGCACCTACATCGACGAGGCGCGGCCCGAGCTCCCCGAGGCCGAGCGGGCCGAGATCGCGCGGATGGTCGGCATCGGGGGCGTCAAGTATGCCGACCTGTCGGTCGCCCACGACTCGGACTACGTCTTCGACCTCGACCGGATGCTGGCGCTCACCGGCAACACCGGTCCCTACCTGCAGTACGCCACGGCCCGCCTGCGCTCGATCCTACGCTCCGCCGGCGTGGACCCCGAGGCCCAGGACGCCCCCGTCCTGCTCACCGAGCCCGCGGAGCGCGACCTGGCGCTGCGGCTTCTCGACCTCGACGGCGTGGTGGCCCAGGTCGGCGCGATCTACGAGCCGCACCGCCTGTGCACCTACCTGTTCGAGCTGGCCCAGACCTTCTCGTCGTTCTACGAGGCGTGCCCCGTGCTCAAGGCGGACGACGAGGCCACCCGCGCCTCGCGCCTGACCCTGTGCACCCTCACCCTGCGCACCCTCGTGCAGGGACTGGACCTGCTCGGCGTCGAGGCCCCCGAGCGCATGTGAGCGACGTCGCGGGTGGGCGGGCTCTCGGCATACGACTCCGGCACCCGCAGGGGATCAGGTGACGTTAGCCTGGGTGCCATGGCTCACAAGCGCCCACACGTGGTGATCATCGGATCCGGGTTCGGCGGGCTCTTCGCCGCCCAGGAGCTCAAGGACGCGGACGTCGACGTGACGCTCGTCGGCAAGACCGTCTACCACCTGTTCCAACCCCTGCTGTACCAGGTGGCGACCGGCATCCTCAGCCCCGGCGAGATCGCCCCCAGCACCCGCGAGGTGCTCAAGAAGCAGAAGAACGCCACCGTCCTGATGAGCGAGGTCACCGCCGTCGACGTCGAGTCCCGCACGGTCACGGCCGAGGCTCTGCAGCACGAGACGACGCTGCACTACGACTACCTGGTCGTGGCGGCCGGAGCCGGCCAGTCCTACTTCGGCAACGACCACTTCGCGGTCTACGCCCCCGGCATGAAGACCATCGACGACGCCCTCGAGCTGCGCGCGCGCATCTTCGGCTCCTTCGAGGTCGCCGAGCTCTCGCAGGACCCCGGCGAGCGCGAGCGCCTGATGACCTTCGTCGTCGTCGGGGCCGGCCCGACCGGCGTCGAGATGGCCGGGCAGATCAAGGACCTGGCGGTGCACACCCTCGCCGGCAACTTCCGCAACATCGACTCCACGCAGGCCCGCGTCATCCTGCTCGACGGGGCGCCGGCGGTGCTCGGGGCCTTCGGCGACAAGCTGTCCGAGCGGGCCAAGGCCGAGCTCGAGCGCATCGGCGTCGAGGTGATCCTCGACGCGCTGGTCACCGACGTCGACTCCGAGTCCGTCACCTACAAGAACAAGGACGGCAGCACCGAGCGCATCGGCGCCATCTGCAAGGTCTGGGCGGCGGGCGTGCAGGCCAGCCCCCTCGGCGCGACGCTCGGCAAGCAGACCGGCGCCGAGGTCGACCGCGCCGGGCGCATCTCCGTGGCGCCCGACCTGACGCTGCCCGGGCACCCCGAGATCTTCGTCGTCGGCGACATGATGAGCCTCGACAAGCTCCCCGGCGTCGCCCAGGTCGCGATCCAGGGCGGTCAGCACGCGGCACGCACCATCGCCTCCGAGGTGGCCGGGGCCCGCGACACCTCGCCGTTCCGCTACAAGGACCGCGGGTCCATGGCCGTGATCAGCAAGTTCGGGGCCATCGCGAGCATCGGCAAGATCAAGCTCACGGGCTTCCCGGCGTGGCTGGCCTGGCTGTTCGTCCACCTGATCAACATCGTGGGCTTCAAGCACCGCGTGACGACGCTGCTGCACTGGGCCATCGCGTTCCTGTCGACCGGGCGGGCCGAGCGGACGACCACGCGCCAGCAGCTCGTCGGGCGCCTCGCCGTCAGCCAGCTCGGCAGCCAGTTCCAGCCGACGATCGGCGGGGTGCGCCTGCCGCTGGAGAAGCCCTACGACCCCGAGGCCGCCGACCGCCGCACCCGCTGACCTACCGGGGGTAGGGGCATCGGCCGGGCGTCGTCCGCCAGGTCGATGATCCCGCCCCCGGTAGGGGCATCAGCCGGGCCTCGTCCCCCAGGTCAGACGGGTTGCTGGGCCCCGCGCCGCTCCTCGAGGGCCTTCATGGCGGGGGTGGCCAGCACGCCATGCACCATCACGCTCAGCACGATGGCAAAGGTAACGGTCGCCCAGAGGGTGCGCTGCTCCGGCCACTGGTGCTGGGCCGTCGCAAAGGCCATGTAGAAGACCGAGCCGATCCCGCGCACCCCGAACACCGCGGTCACGACCTTCTCGCGCGCGCCCAGCTGCCGGGTGCCGACCAACGAGAGCCAGCCGCACAGGGGCCGGATGACGAGCACCAGGGCGACGCCGACGAGCATGCCCTCCCAGCTCAGCGCGGACAGCTGGCCGGACGACAGGGAGGCGCCGAGCAGCAGCAGGATCAGCAGGGTCAGCACCGACTCGACGTGCTCGATCGCGTCGTGCAGGCGGCCGTGGTACTCGTGGCCGCGCTCGGCGGCGCGCAACGCCACCGCGCAGACGAAGACCGCGAGGAAGCCGTAGCCGTGCAGGACCTCCGCGAGTCCGTAGACGGTGGCGACGAGCGCCAGCCCCAGCAGCGGCTCCCCGACGTCAGCGAGGCGCAGCGTGTCCCAGTGCGCGTGGAACACGAGCTTGCCGAAGACCCAGCCGCTGGCCAGGCCGACCAGAGCGCCGATGACGATCTTGCCGACGAGCTCCATGCCCACCCAGTGCCAGCCCCACCCGGCGATCGGTCCTTCGGTGGCGAGGTACAGGGCGAGCCACACGAACGGGAAGGCCAGGGCGTCGTTGAGCCCCGCCTCGGAGGTGAGGGCGAACCGCACCTCGTCGTCCTCCTCCTCCGGGCTCTCCTCCCCGCCGGAGACACTGGGCCCGGCGACCTGCACATCCGACGCGAGCACCGGGTCGGTGGGGGCGAGCACGGCACCGAGCAAGATGGCGGCCGCCGGGGACAGCGCCAGGACCCACCACCCGAGCAGGGCGACGGCGGCGATGGTGAGCGGCATGGCGATGCCGAGCAACCGCCATGTCGGCCACCAGGCCCGCCAGGCGAACGGCCGGTCGATCGCCAGGCCGACCCCCATGAGGGAGACGAGGACGCAGACCTCGGCGACGTGCTGGGTGATGGCCTGCTGAAAGACCGGTGCGATCGGCTCGTCGCCGGGCAGGAACCAGCCGGCGGCGATGCCGACGAGCAGCACCACCATCGGGGCCGAGACGGCGCGCTCGCGCAGCAGCCTCGGCAGGAAGGCACCGAGGAGCAGACCCACCCCGGCGACCAGATAGACGACCCCGGTGACCATCCTCAGCCGCGCCAGGTCAGCGCCGGCAGACCAGCCACACCAGGCCGTATGGCGCACACCCCGCCCGCCAACGGGTCGTCGCCATCGTCGAGGCCCTCCCTGGACGTGGTGATGTAGAGGATGCCGAGGTCGTCGCCGCCGAACGTGCAGGCGGTGACCTGCCGGGCGGGGACCTGCACGACCTCGTCGAGCCGCCCCTGCGGGGTGTAGCGACGGACCTCGCCGTCGCCGTTCATCGCCATCCAGACGCCGCCCTCGGCGTCGACGGCGAGCCCGTCGGGGCTGCCGTCCGGGCCGAGGTCCACAAGCGTGCGGGGGTCCTGGATGGCGGGGGTCCCGGCATACGGGAAGGAGATGACCTGGTGGGTGGCGGTGTCGGCGTAGTAGCCGGTGGCCCCGTCCGGGCTCCAGACGATGCCGTTGGAGACGGTCACGGGGTCGAGGGCGGGGCGCGCGGCCAAGGCGTCGTCGACGACGTAGAGGGTCGCCGCGTCCGGCCGCTGGTCGTAGGCCATGGACCCGACCCAGAAACGCCCGTCGGGGTCGCAGCCCCCCTCGTTGAGGCGGATCCCCTCGGGGACGAAGGTCGGGCCGACCGTGAGCTCGGTCAGGTCGTCGCGCCTGGTGCTGGCGACGGCGCGCTCGAGCGCCAGGACGGCACCGCCGCCCTCGCGCGGTCGCAGGCAGGCGACGACGGTGCCGACGTGGGTGCGGGTGGGCTCGCCGTCGGGCCGCAGGGTCAGCACGTCGCCCGCGAGCATGTCGACCCACCGCAGTCCCCACGTCGGCCACCAGACCGGCCCCTCGGCGTGGTAGCAGACGGGGTCGGTGACGGGCTCGGCGCGCATGGGCCTCACCCTAGGCGAGCGGACGTGGTGAAAGGGTCCTACGCTGGCACGATGGCTGGTGGGGGGACCACGCGGGTCGTCTGCGTCGGGCTGACGACCCTCGACGTCGTCCAGCGCGTCAGCGAGCCCGTCGTCCTGGGCGGCAAGTCCCGCTCGGACGCGGTCGAGCTCCTGGCGGGAGGCCCGGCGGCCAACGCCGCGGTGACGGCCGCGGCCGTGCTGGCTCCCGGGGCGGTCACACTGGTCAGCGCTGTCGGGTGGGGCGCCGCGGCTGACGTCGTGCGCGTCGACCTGGCGGCGTGCGGGGTGCGCCTCGTGGACCTGGCGGCCGGTCTCGGCGGGGGCTCGGTCGGAGGGGACCTGGTCGGCGGGGGCTCGGCCCTGCCGGTGGCCACCTGCCTGGTCCACGCCGACGGGGAGCGCACGGTCGTCTCGCCCGGGGCACGGAGCTCCGCGTGGGACCTGACCGACGAGGCGCGCGACGAGATCGCTTCGTGCGCGGCGGTGCTCGTCGACGGGCACCACCCTCAGGCCGGGGAGGCCGCGCTGCGGGAGGCCCGGGCCGCAGGCGCGCGGACCCTGCTGGACGCGGGCAGCGTCAAGGACCACGTCGAGGGCTGGTTGCCGCTCGTCGACGTGGCGGCAGCCTCCTCGGCCTACGCTCACCAGCTCGGCCTGGGCCCCTCCCGCACGCTGGACCACCTGCTCGAGTCCGGCTGCGACACAGCCCTGCTCACCGACGGGCCGCGGCCTGTGCGGTGGCGTGACCGTCACGGTCGCGAGCACGCCACGACACCGCCCGCGGTGACGGCCGTGGACTCCCTGGGCGCGGGGGACGCCTTCCACGGAGCGCTCGCGGCCGGCGTCGCGCTGGGGCTCGAGCTCCCGGCCGCGGTGGAGCTGGCCTGCCGCGTGGCGGCGACGCGCGTCTCCCACGCATCGTCCCGCGGATGGCTGGCCGACCTCGCGGCCGAGCCCGGGTAGGTTGGGGCCGGACGTCGCAACGAAGGAGCAGGCATGTTCACCGGCATCGTGGAGGAGCTCGGCTCCGTGGAGTCCGTCGAGCTCGGCGCCGACAGCGCCGTCCTGACCGTGCGCGGGCCCCTGGTGGTGAGCGACGCGACCCACGGCGCCTCGATCGCCGTCAACGGCGTGTGCCTGACGGTCGTGGAGCACGACGGGACGACCTTTCGCGTGGACGTGATGCGCGAGACCCTCGACCGGTCGAGCCTCGGTGCGCTGCAGGCGGGTTCGCCGGTCAACCTCGAGCGGGCGATGGCGGCCGGCGGGAGGTTCGGCGGGCACGTGGTGCAGGGGCACGTCGACGGCACGGCCACCATCGTGAGCCGCGAGCCCGGGGACCGGTGGGAGGTCGTGACCTTCTCCCTGCCCACGGAGCTGTCGCGCTATGTCGTCCACAAGGGGTCGATCACCGTCGACGGCATCTCGTTGACGGTGAGCGCGGTGGACGACATGACCTTCGCCGTGTCGCTGATCCCGACGACGCTCGAGCTAACCACCCTGGGGCGCAAGCAGGTCGGCGACCCCGTCAACCTCGAGGTCGACGTCATCGCCAAGTACGTCGAACGCCTCCTGGCGGGGTCGGCGACCACCCCCGGCGAGTGACCCGCCGGCCTGGCCGGCCGTCTGATCCCTAGCCCCGCCCGGCGAGCGTCGACGCGCCGAACCTCACGGCCTGCGTCCCCACGATCGCCGCCTCCAGGCGCATCCGCAGGAGTGCCGTGTCGTTGGCCGACAGCGCCCGCCACTCCGGCGCACCCCGGTGGGGGCCGTCGGTGCTGAGGTGCCGCCACAGGTCGGTCGCGGACGCGAGCGCGGCATCGACCTGGGCGGGCACCGGGGCGGATCCGCCGTCCGCCCATTGCTGACGGGGGCCCAACGCAAGCTGCAGTGTCGTGATCCGGCCCCTGACCTGCCCTGGGACCGTGCAGGCAAGGTCCTCGTCGTAGAAGCCCGCCCCCTCGGTCCGGGCGTGGTCGAATCCCTCGGCGAGCGCCTCGGCATCGCGGGCGCGCGTCGGGTCAGCGGTGCCCTCCGAAGCGCCGGTGGGCGACGGGACCACGAGACCGTCGCGCGCCAGCTCCGCGGCGATCAGCCTCCCTCGGTGGTCGTAGACCGCGGCGGCTTGCGCCGCCGCCTCGTCCGACCCGCCTCCACGCCCGTCCGCGCGAGCCCCACCCGGGCCCCCGGGCTCACCGCGCAGCGTGATCGGCGAACCGGTGGGCGCCAACCGTCGCAGAGCGTCGTGCGCCTCCGGCGCCAGGCACTCGGTGCCGCTCGCCGCCGTGGTGCGCGGAGCCTCGACACCCGAGAGCCGCACCAGGTGGCGCGTGCGCACGGCCGTCACGTCCAGGACGTCACCACCCACCGCACCCACCACCCGGTAGTGCTCCGCGCCCGACGACGCGTCACGGCGTCCGCTGACGACGGCCCAGGCCCCCGACACCACCAGACCGATGAC
Source organism: Arsenicicoccus cauae (assembly GCF_009707125.1). Taxonomy (GTDB): domain Bacteria; phylum Actinomycetota; class Actinomycetes; order Actinomycetales; family Dermatophilaceae; genus Arsenicicoccus; species Arsenicicoccus cauae. The sequence continues at coordinate 112,728 of NZ_WLVL01000007.1, read as the reverse complement.
CACGAGGGACCCGAGCAGCCACACGACCGACCGCCGACGGCGGCCGGGGCTGGTCATCTGCTCGCTTCGCGGGTGCGGGCCGTCGCGCCGGGAGCGTCAGACCTGCCGGACGGCCTCGAACGGCGCCCGAGAGGGCATCCGGTGCAGGATCGCCTCGCGGACGAACTCCTTGGCGGTGCGAGCGGCCTCGAGCGGCGTCGCGCCCTTGGCGAGCTCCGCGGTGACGGCGGCAGCGAGGCTGCAGCCGGCGCCGCTGACGGCGAGGTCGCCCACCTTGGGGGCGCGCAGCACCTCGAGGGTGGCCCCGTCGTAGAAGACGTCGATGGCGTCCGGGCCGGCGAGCCGGACCCCGCCCTTGGCGAGCACGACGGCTCCCGAGCGCTCGTGGATGGCGCGGGCGGCGGCCACGAGGTCGTCCTCGTCCTCGATCGCGTCCAGTCCCGACAGCGCCATCGACTCGAAGTGGTTGGGTGTCACGAAGGTCGCCAGCGGCAGTACCTGCTCCTTGAGGGCCGTGTCCGTGTCGAGGGCCGCGCCGGGCTCCTGCCCCTTGCAGATGAGGACCGGGTCGAGGACGAGATTGCGCGGCCTGGCCTGGCGCAGGACGCCCGCGACGGTCTCGATGGTGGCCGGGGTGCCCAGCATGCCCACCTTGATCGTGTCGATGTCGTATGTCGCCAGCTCGGCCTCCAGCTGGTCGGCGATCACGCCCGGGTCCACCGGCACGAACCGGTGCCCCCAGTCGGCCTTGGGGTCGAAGGACACGATGCAGGTGAGGGCGGCGATGCCGAAGGCGCCGAGCGCCTGGAAGGTCTTGAGGTCGGCCTGGGCCCCTGCGCCGCCGGTGGCCTCGGACCCGGCGATGGTCAGCGCGATGGGGGCGGTCTCGGCCGGGGCGGCAGCGTCAGGTGTGGTCATGCCCACAGTTTCTCACTGACCGCGCGCGGCGTGGGCGCTCAGCCCGCGTCGGCCGCGAAGCCGTTCTCGTGGTCCGGGTCGGTGGCGATCTCGACCAGCCGCGCGCGCAGCCCGCGGTCGAGGTCGTGCCAGCGCACCCCGCGCACCGCGCCCTCGAGAGCCTGCAGGGACGTGGCGTCGTCGAAGAGGCCCTGCTCGCGCATGTCCCGCCACACCGCCTCTGAGCCTCGCTGGCGTAGGGTCTCGGCATCGGGCACGCCCACGGCTCGCAGCGCCGCAGCCAGCTTGGGACCGATGTTCGGCAGCGCCTCGACGCGCGCGCGGCTCCCGCTCACCTTGTCCACATCCTTCGCATGATTACTCTCCGCAGTCATTGCTTGGGCTTCTGACCTGTGTTGATGGCGTTGACATCGCCATCAAACTATCACTCTGCGTCACAACCGGTCAGCGCGGACGCGCTCGGCGCCGCCACCGAGGGGGCCGGCGACGGCGCGCCGCAGCACCTCACTGCCTCACGGACACCCCGGCCTCGGTCCCCTCCGACAGCGAGCGGTCCTGCACCAGGCACGAGGCGCACATCTGCGGCACATTCCGGACATGACACAGGGGCGATCACGCAACGTATCCGGCTACATTCTTTGAGTGATTGTTGCTCATTGAGAGAGGTCGAATTGCCCGATTTGATGACTCCTCGATGAAAGGCGGGCGACCCATTTTTGGGGCCCAGCCCTCTTGCAGCTGCGCCATGAACAACCCAGGGTAATCGCCTCATCACGCTGCGCGATCTTGTCGTCATCTCACGGCCGTTGGGACAAAATTTGCTGCTCAGAGGCCTGCGGAGATATGAGGTCACCAGAATGAGCCATCACGGGGAGTGTGCGAAGCGGCACGCTCTGCTCGAATTCTTCCCTTCTTCGGATCATTTCCTCTGCATTTCTGATGCGCTCGATGAATGCCCCCGTTGAATTGCTGTCAACGGGGGGCGCCGCACTGAAACACCACACCGAGACCACGCTCGGCCCGGCGGCACATCACACATCAGGGAGCACCGACGCTCCGCCAGAAGGGAACTGCACCATGAACCGCAAGCTCACCACCAGCCGCATCGTCGTCTCCGGCGCCTTCGCCCTGAGCGTCGCCCTGGGCAGCGCCGGCACCGCCCTGGCCGCCGGCCACGACGGCGGCGCCCAGCCCGCCACGCAGGGCTCGACCGACAAGCAGGGCTCGACCGACAAGCAGGGCTCGACCGACAAGCAGGGCTCGACCGACAAGCAGGGCTCGACCGACAAGCAGGGCACGCCCAAGCAGACCACCGCGCACGCGGAGGAGGCTGACGGCAGCGACCACGGCGCCACGGGCAAGCCGGCCAAGGACGACCCCAACCCGGGCAAGGGCAAGGACTGCATCCAGCACGGCAACCACGGCGGCATCAACGAGGACCACTGCGGCCCGGTCGACCGCCCCGAGGGCCCCGGCAGCACGCCGGACAAGCCCCAGCCCAAGCCCGAGCCCAAGCCCGAGCCCGAGCCCGAGAAGCCGGAGACCAAGCCCGAGCCCAAGCCCGAGGACACCACCCCCGGCCACGACTGCAACATCTGCAAGACCGTCACGCCGCCGGCCCCCGTGGTCCTCCCCGTCTGCGGCCCGGACAACGACCAGGTCACCCTGCCCGCGACCACGGGCGTCATCTGGCAGCGCGGCGAGTGGAGCAACGGCACCCTCGTGGTCAAGGCGATCTCCGCCGACTGGTACACCTTCCCGACCGGCGACGTGGTCGAGCACGTCATCAAGGACGCGAACAACCCGTGCACCACGCCGACGACGCCTCCGGCCGAGGACTGCGACAACACCTGCCCGACGCCGACCACGCCCACCACACCGGCTCCGGAGAAGCCCGCCACCGAGACCCCCGCCAAGCCCACCAAGCCCGTGGTCAGGACCCCGGCCCCGGCCAAGCCGGCCGAGCCCGCCGGCACCCCGGTCTCGATCACGCCGGCCGGCCACACCCCGGTCGAGGTCGTCACGGTCACCCCAGCCGGTGTCATGGCGCAGGCCCCGGCCAAGGCGACCGCCAACGGCGCCCCGGTGTTCAACTCCGGCGTGGAGGGTGACGGGTCCGGCCTCGGTGCGGGCGCGCTCGGTGCCGGCGTGCTCGGTGCCGTCGCGGCGGGCCTGATGACGGTCCCCGCCATCCGTCGCCGCCAGAACGCCTGACGCACGGCAGACGGCATGACACGCTGGGAGGCGACGTAGCGTCCCAGCCGGGTGGCGAGGCCCCCGGCTCCCCACGGGGCAGGGGGCCTCGTCCCTGCACCCGGACGAACCACCCACCGGCGCGCGGCCGCTCGCAGCACCCCACCACAGGACCAGGAGGACGAGATGACGCCACGTCGCCCCGGGCTCGCCGTGACGACCGCCGTCGCCCTCGGCCTACTGCTGACGGGGTGCGGCGCCGAGGGAGGCAGCCCGGCCACCCATCACCGGACCGACGTCGCCACGAGCACCGCGACGGCAGTGCCCAGCACCGCGAGCTCCTCGGCCCCCGTCCCCTCGGGCGGCACGACGGTGACGACGGGCCCTTCGGGCGCGCCCGGCACCGGGTCGACCACCGTCGCACCCGCCGCGCCGGCGCGGACCTCCGCCGTCCCGGCCGGTGCCTCGGCGCCCAGCAGCACCGCCGCTGCCGCCACCCGCACGGTCGACGACGGCTCACGCACCCTGCGCATCCCCGTGCTGGGCGTCAACGCGCCGGTCACGGGTTGCGCCACGGAGGACAACACCGTCACGCCGCCGAGCGACATCGGGGCGGTGTGCCGGTGGACGGGAAGCCCGGACTTCGGGGCGACACGGGGCACCACGATCGTCGTCGGCCACTCCACGCGCAGCGACGCCACGGTCGGCGCGCTGGAGTACGTCCGCGAGCTCAAGACCGGTGACACCGTCACCGTCGCCGGCCAGGCCTGGCGCGTCGTCGAGGTGCTGCCGGGCGTCGACAAGCACAGCCTTCCGGCATGGATCGTGGACCGTGCCGGACCCCGCCAGCTCGGTCTCGTCACGTGCGAGACCACCAGCCGCACCCGCAACGACCTCGCGAGGCTCGTCCCGGTCGGCTGACTGGCGGCCGCGCGCACCCCGGGCTCCTTCCCTGGGGTGCGCGTCTGTCTTGCCGGCCGCTCGCCCGCCTGCGGCCACAGCCCGTGCACAGCCCGAGGACCTACCGTGATCCGGTCGAGAGGACCCGCATGACCAGCCCTGCCCCCCGCGCCGTGAGCTCCACCAGCCTGGTGCGCGCCCGCCTCGCCGGCGTGACCGGCCTGGCTGCGGCGTGCGCCGCGTTGACGAGTCTGTATGCCGTGGCCGTGTGCACCGTGCGCGGCCAGGCCTGGGACCACCGCATCTGGTGGCACCTGCACGAGCTGTCCCCCGTCGGCGCCCGGCGCGTCGCGGAGGCGCTCGGGGTGATCACGCCGCCCTCCTGCGTGGCGGCGTTGGGCGTGGTCGTGCTCCTCGCGGTGGCGCAGCGTCGCGCGGTGCCGGCGATCGTGGGTGTGGCCTGTGCGGCCGGGACCTTCGTGTCGGCCGAGGTGCTGAAGTACACGCTCGTGCGGCCCGATCTGGGGATCTCGCACTACGGCAACTCGTTCCCGAGCGGCCACACGGGGGCCGTGGCGGCGCTCGCGGTGGCGGCGGTCGTGGCGCTGGGCGGCGGCCTGCGCGCGGTGTGGGCCACGCTGGCCACCCTCGCCACCCTGCTCACGGGCCTCGGCGTGGTCCTGGCGGGGTGGCACCGGCCGAGCGACCCGGTGGCCTCCGCGTTGGTGGCCGTCGCGTGGGCCGTGGTCGGCCTTCTGGTGGTGCACGAGCACCGCGCCCGCACCCCTTTCCCAGGATCGTGAAGGTCTCGACCAGCCTTCTTGGACGAGACGCTCACGATCGTGGTGGGGCGGGTCAGCGCGCCGTGTAGGACGCCGTGAGCGTCACCCCGGAGTAGGCCGAGCAGCCGCGCAGCCCGACGTAGTACGTGTCGGCGACCGGCGCCGGGACCGTGCAGGTCTCGGTGTCGAGCGAGGGGTGGGCGCGAGGGGTCAGGGGGCGAGGTAGTCGCTGTCGCGCGCGTCCGTGATCAGCATGTGTCCCGGCGCGTGCGTGATCGCCAACGACGGACGCGAGGCCATGACCATCGCCTGCGGCGTCACCCCGCACGCCCAGAAGACCGGGATCTCGCCGGGTTCGATGCGCACCGGGTCACCGAAGTCGGGCCGGCCGAGGTCACCGATCCCCAGCGCCGCCGGGTCACCGACGTGCACCGGCGCACCGTGCACGCCCGGGTAGCGGCCGCTGATCCGGACGGCGTCGGCGACGCGGTCGGCGGGGATCGGCCGCATCGACACGACCATCGGCCCGGTGAGGTCGCCGGCGGGGCGGCAGGGGCGCTCGGTGAGGTACATCGGGACGTTGCTGCCGTCGACGATGTGGCGGACCTCGATCCCGGCCGCGACCAGCGGGTGCTCGAAGGTGAAGCTGCACCCCACCAGGAAGCTCACGAGGTCGTCCCGCCAGTGCTCGCGCACGTCGGGCACCTCGGCCTCGAGCTCGCCGTCCCGCCACACTCGATAGAGCGGCAGGTCGGTGCGGACGTCGCCGTCGAGGATCAGGCCGGAGGTCGCGCCGGGCTCGAGCACGTCCAGGACGGGACACGGCTTGGGGTTGCGTTGCGCGAACAGCAGCATGTCGAAGGCCAGCTCGCGCGGCACGCACACGAGGTTGGCCTGGGCGTGGCCGCGGCACCAGCCGGCCGTCGGCGTGACCAGACCGCTGCGGAAGAGGGCGCGAGCCTCGCCGGGAGTCAGGGACGCGGGATCGGTGGCCCGGGTCATGTCGTCTCCGATCCTGGAGCGGGAGGAGAGGTGGCAGGACGAGAGGTGGGGTGCCAGGCGAGGCGCAGCCGGTCGCCGGGGCGCAGCTGGGCGGCCAGGTCGACGTCGTCGTCGACCACGACCGCGGCGACCGGGTAGCCGCCGGTGACAGGGTGGTCCGCGAGGAAGAGCACGGGCTCGCCCCCCGGAGGCACCTGGACCGAGCCGCGGACGACGCCTTCGCTCAGCAGCTCCTCGCCCTCGTGGTCGGGGTGCCGGGAGAGGGCCTCCCCGACGAGGCGGGCCCCGATGCGGTCGCTACGGCCCGACACCTCCCAGGCGGTCGCGACCAGGGCCTCTCGGTCGGCGAGCCAGTCGATGCGCGGACCCGGGACGACGCGCAGCACGACCTGCGCGGGAGGACCGCCGGGCAGCGGCGCCTGCTCCGTCGTCGGGAGGGCACGCCGGGCCCCGCCGATGGGCAGCACGTCGCCGTCCGACAGCGGGTCGGGACCGAGCCCGGCGAGGGTGTCGGTCGACCGCGAGCCGAGGACCGGCGGCACGTCGACCCCTCCGCGGACCGACAGATAGCTGCGCAGCCCGTATGCCGGTGCGCCCAGCCGCAGGACCTGACCCGTCACGAGGCGCAGGACCGCCGCGTGGCCCACCGGGCGGTCGTCGACCCGGGCCGGTGCAGGGGCTCCGGTGACGGCGACCAGGCAGTCGGCTTCGGCGCGGACCGCGAGGCCGCCGAGCGTGACCTCCACGGCGGCGCAGTCGAGCTCGTTGCCGAGGAGCCGCTGGCCGAGGGCGTGGGCGCTGCGGTCGGCGGCGCCGGAGCGACCGACGCCGAGGTGGGCGAGCCCGGGTCGGCCGCGGTCCTGCACGAGGGCCCGGGGACCGGTCGCGAGGACCGTCAGCGACCCGTGCTCGGTGACGACACCTCGGCCCCCGACGGATGTCGCGGCCGACGGCACAGGCATGGCCGCACTGCCCTCGGCGGCGGGGTCGGGGGACTCACCTGGGGCAGCGGATCCCCGTGACAGGTCACCGGATCCGACCGGGGCGGCCGGTGCTGCAGCGAAGCGGACGCGCTGCCCGGGCCGCAGGAGCGCGGGCGGGTCGCGGTCGACGTCCCACAGGGCGTCGTCCACGTGGCCGAGCAGCTGCCATCCGCCGGGCGAGGCGCGAGGATAGATCCCGCTGAACTCCCCTGCCAGTCCGACGGATCCGGGGGGCACGGCCGTGCGGGGCTCGCCGCGCCGCGGCACCGCCAGGCGCGGGTCCCCGTCGACGAGGTAGAAGAAGCCGGGCGCGAAGCCACCGAACGCCACCCGCCAGGGGGTGCCCGTGTGGGCGGCGACGACCTCATCGGCGGACAGCCCTGTCAGCGAGGCGATCTCGTCGAGGTCCGGCCCGTCGTAGTGCACCGCGATCTCGACCTCGTGGGCCTCACCCGCCGCTGCCCCGGGGTCGAGATCGGCCGCAACCGCGAGGATCTCGGTGGCCAGCCGCCCGAGGTCGCTCCCGGCCGGAGCGGTCACCGTCAGGGTGCGGGCCGCCGGCAGGACGTCCACCACGTCGGCCAGACCCGTTGCGCCACGGTCGATCTCGGCGCGCACCGCCGCGTCCAGCGCGAGCACCTCGTCCAGGCCGGGCAGCTCGACCAGCACGCCGGTGTCGCCGAGGCGCCGCCAGGTCGCCATCACGTCACCGCAGGAACGGCCGGATCGCCACGCCGGCCGCCTCGAGAGCGGCCCGCGTGGCCCGCGCCATCTGCACGGCGCCGGGCGAGTCCCCGTGCGTGCACACGGAGTCCGCGGACAGCCTCACCTGGGAGCCGTCCACCGCCTCGACCACGCCCTCGGTCACGAGCCGCACCATGCGGGCCGCCACGGCGTCGTCGTCGTGCAGCACCGCGCCCGGCTGCGAGCGCGGCGTCAGCGTCCCGTCGGGCTGGTAGCCGCGATCCGCGAACGCCTCGACCACGAACGGCAGTCCGGCCTCGTCGGCCAGGCGCTGCACCGCGCTGCCGGGGAGCCCCATGATCGGGAGGGCGTCGTCATACGACTTGACGGCGGTGACGACGGCGCGGGCCTGCGTCTCGTGGTGCACGATCGTGTTGTAGAGCGCGCCGTGCGGCTTGACGTAGGCGACCCGGGTGCCCGCGAGCCGACACATCCCGTCGAGGGCGGCGACCTGGTAGGCGACGTCCGCGACGAGCTCGTGCGGCGCCACGTCCAGGAAGCGGCGGCCGAAGCCTACGAGGTCGCGATAGGCCACGTGGGCCCCCACGACGACCCCGCGCTCTGCGGCCGCCGTCACCGTGCGCTGCATCACGAGCGGATCACCGGCGTGGAAGCCGCAGGCGACGTTCGCGCTGGTCACGACGTCGAGCATGGCCTCGTCATCACCCATGGTCCACGAGCCGAGGGACTCGCCGAGGTCGGAGTTGAGGTCGATGCGCACGGGATCCTCCTATCCCCAGAGCTTGGCGAGACTGCCGAGGGACTGGTAGCCGAGGTACAGGGTGAGCAGCCACGCCAGCACCCCGACGACGATGAGCCATCGCGGGTAGGCGTAGCCGTGCAGCAGGTCCCGCCGCCAGATCGCCACGACCAGGATGACGGTGAAGCCGAGCGGCAGGATGAGGCCGTTGAAGGCGCCGGCGAAGACGAGCAGCGTGACCGGGGCCTTGCGCAGCACGAGGAACAGGATCGTGCAGACCACGATGAACACGACCGTCAGCAGGTTGCGGGTGCGGTCGCTCGTGGTGGAGCTGGTCAGGAACGAGACGGAGGTGTATGACGCCCCGACGACACTCGTGATCGCTGCGGCCCACAGGATCACCCCGAACGCGTGCAGGCCGAACGACCCCGCCGCCTGCTCGAACGCGCTCGCCGCGGGGTTGGCCTTGGCGAGCGTGGCGCCACCCGCCACGACCCCGAGGATCGCGAGGAAGAGCACGACCCGCATGATGGCGGTGACCAGGATGCCCTGCACCGACGAGCGCCCGATCTCGCGTGCGTGCTGCGGGCCCGTGAGGCCGGAGTCGAGGAGGCGGTGGGCGCCGGCATAGGTGATGTAGCCGCCGACCGTGCCGCCGATCAGCGTGGTGATGGCGACGACGTCGAGGGTGTCGGGCAGGACGGCGTTGCGCAGGGCCGTGCCGACCGGCGGTCTGGACGTGATGGCGATCCAGGTCGTGAGCCCGATCATCAGCAGGCCGAGGACGACGACCATCCGGTCCAGCAGCAGGCCCGCCCGCTTGACCAGGAAGATCGCGATGGCGATGGCCGCCGACACGACCGCCCCCACGGTCGGGTCGACGCCCATCATCGCGTCCAGGCCGAGGCCGGTGCCGGCGACGTTGCCGATGTTGAAGACGAGGCCGCCGAGGAGCACGAGCGCCGACAGCACCCAGCCGAGCCCGGGCACCACGCGGTTGGCGAGCTCCTGGGCGCGCAGGCCGCTGACGCCGACGGCCCGCCAGACGTTCATCTGCACGGCGATGTCGACCAGGATCGACACGACGATCGCGAAGGCGAACGCGGCGCCCAGGCTGACCGTGAAGGTCGTGGTCTGGGTGATGAAGCCCGGCCCGATGGCGCTGGTCGCCATGAGGAACATCGCGCCGAGGATGGCGCTGCGTCCGCCGGCGCGGGTGTCGGTGGCGCCGCTGGGCGTGCTGCTGGGTGGGGTGTCGGCCATGGCGGTCATCACACCACACTCTCGGCTGCGCGCAACCCCAGTCCGCCGCCGCGACGATCACCCTTTGGCCCCTCCCGTCTCATAACGCGGAATTATCGGTCGAGTTACTTCCGATGATGGTTTGCCCATGGTCTCCTAGGTGTCATGACCTCTCGCAGCCACCGAATGTGCCGCCTCGCCGCGGCCGACCGGTGTCGTCGCGGCACGCGCTGAGCCCCAGCCCCCGCCCGACCTCGGCCGACGACGACCGTCCGCCCCGCCCCGAGAGAGACCCGCGATGAACGACACCACCGCCCAGACCCAGCTGTTCGCCTCACCCGCCACTACCGCCACGGTCGCCGGGCACGTGTCCGCCCGGGCCGCCTACCAGTTCGCGCTCTATGCCCGGGCCGCCCTGGTGGACGCGCGCCGCGACCGCAGCACTGGCGCGATCCACCCCGACCTCGCGCCGCGCCTGGCCGCAGACCTCGCCGTCGCGCCGGCGCCGCAGCGGGTCTTTGTCCTCGCGGACACCGACGACGAGGCCGCAACCCTCGCGGAGCAGCTGCGCGCGGCCGTGCGGGCCCCCGTCGCCGCGGTCACCGGTGGCTTCGGGGCGTGGCTCGAGGCGGGGTTGCCCGTGGCGGCGGCCACCGCGTGATGCCCGGGCCCGTCGTGCGGCGGGCGGGTCGGCATACGAGCTGATCTGCGGGACTCGACGGCCCGGACGTGATGAGGTGGGGCATGACCACCGAGCTCGTCGGCTATCTCGCGTCCGCCCTCATCGTCACGTCGCTGGCGATGACCTCGGTCGTGCGACTGCGGGTCATCTCGTTCGTGGGGTCGGTCACCTTCGTGGTCTATGGCGCCTTGATCGGGGCGTGGCCGGTCATCGTGTCCAACGCGATCATCGCGCTGATCAACGTCTGGCACCTGCGCCGCGAGCTCGGCCCGCGCCAGGACCTCGGGATGGTGGAGGTGCACCACGAGGACCCCTACCTCACGGACTTCCTGCGCACCCACCTCGACGACATCCACCGCAGCCAGCCAGGATTCACGAGCGCGCACCTCGACGACGTGGCCTTCGTCCTGACGCGCGAGGGCCTGCCCGCGGGGGCGCTGCTGGGGCGCAGGGACGGTCGCGACCTGCACGTCGACCTCGACTACGTCATGCACGCCTATCGAGACTCGCGCATCGGGCGATGGCTGTATGCCGACCGCGCCGGCGCCTTGCGGGGCAAGGGCATCCGCCGCGTGGTCGCCACGGCCGAGACCGACGTCCACCGCAGATACCTGCAGGCCATGGGTTTTGCGCCAGACGGTGACCGCTGGGTGCGCGAGCTCTAGGGGTCGGACGGCTCCATCGCCATCTCGAAGCGCACCGGCGCGCCACGCCTCGGGATGGTCAGCGCGCACACGCACGCCACGACGCACAGCCCCGCGGCCACGATCCAGGCGCCGTGATAGCTGCCCGTCGCCTCGCGGATGCCTCCGGCGACGCTGGCGCCGATGCCGGCGCCGATCATGTGCGAGGCATAGGTCCAGCCGAACACCACGCCGGAGTCCTCGCTGCCGTAGAACTGGCGGCACAGCGCCACGGTCGGCGGCACGGTCGCCACCCAGTCGAGGCCGTAGAACACGATGAACACCCACAACGCCGGCTGAACGGTCGAGGCGAGCAGCTCGTGGACGGTCAGCAGCGACAGCCCGCGCAGGCCGTAGTAGGCGGCGAGCAGGTAGCGCGAGTCCATCCGGTCGGTCAGCCACCCGGACGCGACCGTCCCCACCAGGTCGAAGATCCCGACCACCGCGAGCAGCCCGGCCGCCGTCGTCGCGGGCATCCCGTGGTCGTGGGCCGCCGACACGAAGTGGGTCTGCACGAGGCCGTTGGTCGACCACCCGCACACGAAGAAGGTCAGCACCAGCGCCCAGAACGGCCACGTCCGGCTCGCGCGCCGCAGCACGGCGAGGGCCTGCGACGCGGGGTTGGCGTAGCGGCGGACCTCGGGGGGCGGCGGCTCGGTCGCGCCGTACGGCAGGGTCCCGATGTCGGCCGGCCGGTCGCGCAGGAAGACCGCGACGAGCGCGGCCATGAGCAGGGCGAGCACGGCCGTCACCCCGGCGGCGTAGCGCCAGCCCGGTCCCTCCGCGGCGGCCGCGATGAGCGGCAGGAAGATCAGCTGACCCGTGGCGTTGGCGGCGGAGAAGAGCCCGGTGACCAGGCCCCGGCGCTCGTCGAACCACCGGTTGGCGACGATCGCGCCGAGCACCAGCGCCATCGCGCCCGTGCCGGTCCCGATGAGCAGGCCCCACAGCAGCCACAGCTGCCACGGCTGGGTCATGACGATGGTCATGCCGCTCGCGATGCCGACGACGGCGAGGGCGATGGTGACGACCTTGCGGACGCCCCAGCTCTCCATCAGCGCGGCGGCGAACGGCGCGACCACGCCGTAGAGCACGAGGTTGAGGCTCACCGCACCAGACGTGGTCGCCCGGCTCCAGCCGAGCTCGCGCTCGATCGGCTCGAGCAGCACCCCGGTCGAGGAGCGGAAGGCCGCGCCCGCGACGAGCGCGCCCAGCGTGACGACGGCCACGATCCACGCGGGGTGGAGGCGGCGCCGCGCAGGCACGGGCTGGGTGGTCATCGCGACCTCCGAGGTGGGTCGCCGTGGTCTCGGCGCAGTGGGCTCGAGCCTAGGGACGGTCCCGTATGCCGGGAAGGCCCTCCCACATCGCGAACCCCGCCATTCTGCCGCCCCCCTGCCCGTCCCGCCGCTCCTGGCCACCCTCCTGCCGTCGAGAGGCGGCGCGCAGCGGGGCCCACCGGGCCGCAAGCGGTCGGCGCGGTCGGGGTCAGCCCTCCACGCGCAGGCGGCTCGCGAGATCGGCGATGGCCCGCTCGGCGGAGCTCGTGTCGCCCGCCCTGGCCTTGGTGAACGCCTCCACGTGGACGGGTGACTGCCCCTCGATCAGCCACGCCACGAGCACGACGGGCATGACCCCGCCGCGATCGACCCAGGAGTATCCCCACGCGCGCCCCTCGTCGGTGTCCCGCGGGTCCGGGCCCTCGCCGCGCACCGCCTTGAGACGGGACAGGGCGTCGGCATACGGCCCGGGCATCTCGATCAGCGAGCTCGCGGTCACCGTGACCAGCCGCTTGGCCACGAACGACCCGAGCCACCCGCCCCGCTCGGTCACCCCGGTGAGCGACTGGTCGAGCAGGGACTCGGCGAAGGCCTCGGTGAGGAAGGGATTCATGGGCTCAGCCTAGGCAGCCGACGGACACGTGCCCATCTCGCAGAGGACGACGCCGGTTGCCGGCCGGGTGCAGGCCGGGAGGATGCAGGGAGGATGCAGGGGAACAGGAGCGGGCGTCGCGGGGTTGCCGCCCCCATGACATCTTTGTTCGCGCCGATCACCCTGCGCAGCCTCACGATCCGCAACCGCGTCTGGCTGGCGCCGATGTGCCAGTACTCCGTGGAGAAGCGGGACGGTGTCCCCACCGACTGGCACCTGGTGCACCTGGGTGCCCGGGCGCAGGGCGGCTTCGGGCTGATCCTGACCGAGGCGACGGCGGTGTCCCCCGAGGGGCGCATCAGCCCCGAGGACACGGGCCTGTGGAACGACGAGCAGCGCGACGCCTGGTCGCGCATCACGGAGTTCGTGCACGGGCAGGGCGCGGCGATCGGCGTGCAGCTGGCGCACGCGGGACGCAAGGCGTCGACCTACCGCTGGTGGGAGGGCGCGCCCGAGGGCACCGTCCCCGCCGACGAGGGCGGCTGGGAGCCGGTCGCCCCCTCCTCCGAGCCCGGAGACGGTCTGGTCGTGCCGCACGAGCTGACGACCGACGAGATCGCCCAGGTGGTGCGGGACTTCGTGGACGCCGCGCGCCGCGCCGACGAGGCGGGCTTCGACACGGTCGAGATCCACGCGGCCCACGGCTACCTGCTGCACCAGTTCCTCTCGCCGCTGTCCAACAAGCGCACCGACGATTATGGCGGTGACCTGCAGGGACGTTCGCGCATCGTGGTCGAGGTGCTCGACGCCGTCCGCGCCGTCTGGCCGCAGGACAAGCCGGTGCTCGTGCGCCTCTCGGGCACCGACTGGATCGAGGGCGGCTGGGACATCGAGCAGACGACCGCGCTCTCGCGCACGCTGCGCGAGCACGGCGCCGACCTGGTCGACGTGTCCAGCGGCGGCGTGACCCAGGCGGCGATCCCCGTGGGGCCGGGCTACCAGGTGCCGCTGGCCGCCGAGGTGCGCGAGGGCGCCGAGATCCCCACGGCCGCGGTGGGGCTGATCACGGAGCCGCGTCAGGCCCAGGAGATCCTCGACGCCGGCCTCGCCGACGCCGTGCTCCTGGCCCGGGCCGCGCTGCGCGACCCGTCCTGGCCGCTGCGCGCCGCCCACGAGCTGGGCGTCGACCAGCACGACGCGCCCTACCCGCCGGCCTACTGGCGGGGTGCCTGGCACTGACCGGAGCGCCCCCGGAGCGCCCCCGGAGCACGTCCGGACGGTCGTGGGTCCGGCAGGTTAACGGCGCCTCGTGGATCAGGTGATCCGTTGACGTCATCGCAACACGGGGGCAACAGCCTGAGCCGACGGGCTCCCTAGCGTCGATCGTGAGCAGCCCTCACACGACCGGGAGCCCCGATGAGCAGCACGACGAGCCGCACCTCCACCAGCGCCGCGGGCGCCCCCGCCAGCGCCGCGGGAACGTCCACGACATACACGCCGTCCCCCGGCGAGCTGGCCCCCGGACTCACCCGAGCCTCCGGCCGCACCCTCGTGGGCTGGGACCCCGAGTCCGCTGGTCAGTGGGACCACGGCGGGCGCACCATCGCCCGCCGCAACCTGGCCCTGTCCGTCTTCGCGGAGTTCCTGGGCTTCGCGGTGTGGGCGGTCTGGTCGATCGTCGTGCCGCAGCTGCCGCGGGCCGGGTTCACGCTCACCGTGGACCAGATGTTCTGGCTCGTGTCCGTGCCGTCCCTGGTCGGGGCGACGCTGCGCGTGCCCTACACCTTCGCCGTGCCGGCCTTCGGCGGGCGCACGTGGACGACGATCTCGGCGCTGCTGCTCCTCCTGCCGACCCTCGGCCTCGCGTGGGCCGTGCAGCACCCGGAGACGCCGTTCGGCGTGCTGCTGCTGATCGCGGCGCTGGCCGGCGTGGGTGGCGGCAACTTCAGCTCCTCGATGGCCAACATCTCGTTCTTCTACCCCGAGCGCGAGAAGGGCGCCGCCCTCGGCCTCAACGCCGCCGGCGGCAACCTCGGCACGGCCGCCGTGCAGCTCGCCGTCCCCCTCGTGATCGTCACGGCTTCCGGCGTCGCGCTGGACCGGGCCGGCCTGATGTTCATCCCGCTCGTGCTGCTCGCCGCCGTGCTCGCGTGGCGCTGCATGGACAACATCGCCGGCACCCGGTCCGACCGACGGTCCTACGCCCGCGCCGCGCGGCACCCGCACACCTGGCTGCTGTCGGTCATCTACATCGGCACCTTCGGGTCGTTCATCGGCTACTCCGGCGCCTTCCCCACGCTGCTCAAGGCGCAGTTCCCCGAGATGAGCCTCAAC
This sequence comes from Arsenicicoccus cauae, assembly GCF_009707125.1. GTDB lineage: Bacteria > Actinomycetota > Actinomycetes > Actinomycetales > Dermatophilaceae > Arsenicicoccus > Arsenicicoccus cauae. Next base: position 97,693 of record NZ_WLVL01000007.1, on the reverse strand, counting down.
CTCGCCTTCCTCGGCGCGCTGGTCGGGTCGCTCTCCCGACCGCTCGGCGGCCGCCTGGCCGACCGCTTCGGCGGGGCCACGATCACCTGCATCTCGTTCGTGGTCATGGCGATCGGCGCCGTCGGCGCCATCATGGGCCTGCGGGCGCACAGCTTCGCGCTGTTCTTCGGCGCGTTCCTGCTGCTCTTCGTGGTCTCGGGGCTGGGCAACGGCTCCGTCTACCGGATGATCCCCGCGGTCTTCACCGCCACCTCCGAGGGCGGCGCCGACGCCCTGCTCCGCGCCAAGAAGGCCGCCGCCGGCTGCATCGGCATCGCCGGCGCGGTGGGTGCCTTCGGCGGCTTCCTGATCCCGCGCGGCTTCGCCCTGTCCACGTCGTTGACCGGCTCGCTGCAGGCCGCGCTGTGGGCCTTCGTCTGCGCCTACCTGCTGCTGCTCGGCCTCACCTGGGCGGTCTACCTGCGGCGCGGGTCCAGCGTCGCCGCGCACCGCATCTGACGAGAGCGTCCCTGCCAGGAGAGGAGATTGCCGGTATGGCGACCCCCGCCGCCTCGACCGCCGCCCCTCTCGCGGGGGCCGCCGCCGACACGCACTGCCCGTACTGCGCGCTGCAGTGCGCGATGACGCTGACGCCCCCCCTGACTCTCGACCTGACGCCCGAAAAGGCCGCGCTGCCCACGGTGGGGCCGCGGGACTTCCCCACCAACCGGGGCGGCCTCTGCCAGAAGGGGTGGACCAGCGCCTCCGTCCTCGGCGCCGCCGACCGCCTCACGACCCCACTGATCCGCTCTGCCGCAGGCGAGCTCGCGCCGGCGACCTGGGACGAGGCGCTCGACCTGATCGCCACCCGGCTCCTGGCCCTGCAGGACGAGCACGGCCAGGACTGCGTCGGGGTGTTCGGCGGCGGCGGCCTCACCAACGAGAAGGCTTACACCCTAGGCAAGTTCGCCCGCGTCGCCCTCGGCACGCCGTTCATCGACTACAACGGCCGGTTCTGCATGTCCTCGGCGGCGGCCGGCGCCAACCGCGCCTTCGGCCTGGACCGCGGCCTGCCCTTTCCCCTCGCCGACCTCGGTGGAGCGCAGGCGATCCTGCTGCTGGGCTCCAACCCCTCCGAGACGATGCCGCCCTTCGTGCAGCACCTCGCGGGTGCGCGCTCGCGCGGCGGCCTCGTCGTCGTGGACCCCCGCCACTCGCCGACGGCGGCGCTCACCGATGACGGGGGCGGCCTGCACCTGCAGCCGCTCCCCGGCACCGACATCGTCGTGCTCCTCGGCCTGCTGCACCTCGTCTGGGCGACGGGTCGCGCCGACACCCCCTATCTGGCCGAGCGGGTCACCGGGGCCGAGGACGTGCGGGCCTCCGTCTCCGAGTGGTGGCCCGAGCGGGTCGAGCGCGTCACGGGCGTCCCCGCCGACGACCTGCGCCGCGCCGCCGAGATCCTCGCGGCCGCAGCACCGCTCGCGTCCGGCTCCGGCGCCTACGTGCTCACCGGCCGCGGCGTGGAGCAGCACGCGCACGGCACCGACACCGTCACCGCGGCGATCAACCTCGCTCTGGCGCTGGGCCTGCCGGGACGCGTCGGCTCGGGCTACGGCTGCCTGACCGGTCAGGGCAACGGGCAGGGCGGGCGCGAGCACGGCCAGAAGGCCGACCAGCTGCCCGGCTACCGCTCCATCAGCGACCCCGCCGCGCGGGCGCACGTCGCCGCGGTGTGGAGCGTCGACCCGGACACCCTCCCGGGGCCCGGTGTCCCCGCGATGCAGCTCCTCGGGCGCCTGGGCGAGCCGGGCGGCATACGGGCCCTGCTGGTCCACGGCTCCAACCTCGTCGTCAGCGCCCCCGGCGCGGTGCAGGTCACCGAGCGCCTGCGCGCCCTGGACCTGCTCGTCGTCTGCGACTTCGTGCCGTCCGAGACCGCGCTGCTCGCCGACGTCGTGCTCCCCGTGACGCAGTGGGCCGAGGAGGAGGGCACGATGACCAGCCTGGAGGGGCGAGTCATCCGGCGCCGCAAGGTGATCGACCCGCCACCCGGGGTGCGCAGCGAGCTCGATGTGTGGGCCGCCCTGGCCGGACGCCTCGGCGCACCAGCGCGGTTCGAGACCGATCCCGCGCTCGTGATGGACGAGCTCGCGCGGGCCAGCGCGGGCGGGATCGCGGACTACGGCGGCGTCAGCCACGAGCGCCTCGACCGCGGGGACGAGATCCACTGGCCCTGCCCGGATCCCGCGCACCCGGGGACCCCGCGCGCCCTGCTCGACCGCTTCGCCACGCCGGACGGCCGGGCCCGCATGCTGCCCGTCGAGCCTCGCGGCGTGGACGACGAGCTGCGTTCCGACGCGCCGTACTACGCCATCACCGGTCGCGTGCTGCAGCACTACCAGTCGGGGGCGCAGACCCGGCGGGTTCGCGAGCTGGTGGCCGGCGAGCCGCGGGCGTTCGTGCAGCTGCACCCGCGGACGGCCGCCACCCTCGGGATCGAGGAGGGTCAGGACGTGACCCTCACCTCCGCGCGCGGGTCGTGCACGGCGCCGGCCCGGCTGTCGCGCGAGATCCGGCCCGAGTCGGTGTTCGTTCCCTTCCACTTCCCCGGGGCCGAGCGCGCCAACGCCCTCACCAACCCCGCCACCGACCCCGTCAGCGGCATGCCGGAGTTCAAGGTCACGGCCGTGAGCATCCGCGCCGCCCAAGGAGATCCCCGTGCCTGACCGCACCCGCATCGTCGTCGTCGGCCACGGCATGGTGGCGGCGCGACTGATCGACGACCTGGACCGGTATGCCGACCCCGCCGCCCTCGACGTCACCGTCATCGGCGCGGAGCCCGAGGGGGCCTACAACCGGCTCATGCTGTCCGAGGTCATCGGCGGACGCGCGGCCGTCGACGGGCTCGCGATGCCGCACCGCGCCACCTGGGTGCGGCTGCTGGACGGCGTCGCAGCCGTGCGCCTGGACCGCGAGCGCCAGCTGGTCGTGGACGAGCACGGCGACGAGCACCCCTACGACCAGGTCGTGCTCGCGACCGGTGCCGACCCGCGCGTGCCGCCGCTCGCCGGCCTGGAGGACGCGTCGCGGTGGCCCTCGGGCGTCCACGCCCTGCGGACGCTCGCGGACTGCCGGGCGGTTCTCGCACGCGTGGGATCCGTGGGGCGGGCGATCGTCCTCGGCGGCGGCCTGCTCGGCGTCGAGGCGGCAGTGGGGCTGCGCGCCCACGCCGTGCCGGTCACCGTGGTGCACTCCGGCGCCGGACCGCTGGACCGCCAGCTGGACGCGGCCTCGGCGACCGTGCTGCGGCACGCGTTGCGCGACAACGGGATCGACGTCGTCACGGGCGGCCGGGCGGCCGAGGTGGTCGTCCACGACGGTGCGGTGGCGGGGCTGCGGCTCGCCGACGGCTCCGTCGTCGAGGGCGGTCTGCTCCTCGTCGCGACCGGTGTGCGGCCACGCTCCGACCTGGCGGCCGACGCCGGGCTGCCCTGCGCCGCGGGCGTCCTCGTCGACTCCGACCTGAGATCCCTGGCAGACCCACGGGTCTCGGCGATCGGCGACTGCGCCGAACCCCCCGGAGGGTGCAGCGGGCTGCTCGCGCCCGGCTGGGACCAGGCGTCGGCCGTCGCGAGACGCCTGGCGCGACAGGGCGACTCGCGCTCGACGGGTCCGACCGACGGGGCCGCTGCGCCGACGGGCTCCACCCCCGAGGCGGCGGCTGCGCTGATGGCTCCGGCCCCCGAGGCGGCGGGCGGAGACGTCATACGACTCAAGGCCAAGGACCTCACGGTCGTCGCGCTGGGCACCCTGCCCGACGACGACCTGGCCGACACCGACGTGCGCGTCGTGACCGTTACCGACCTGCGCTCCCGGCGCCGGGTCCGGGTGGGCGTGCGCGACGGCGTGCTCGTGGGGGCGAGCGTGGTCGGCGACGCGCAGCTGGCGGCGGACCTGACGGCGACCTACGAGCGCGGGCTGCCCGTGCCGGCCGACCCCGCCCAGCTGCTGCTGCGGGCGAGCGAGGGCGGTGGTGGGCTGCCGACCTCCCAGTCCCCGGCCCTGATCCCGGGGCGGGCGACCGTGTGCCGCTGCAACGGCGTCGCCAAGTCCCACATCGTCGCGGCCCACGCCGCGGGCGACCGCACGGTCGACGACGTCGCCTGCCGCACGCGCGCCACGACGGGCTGCGGCACGTGCACCGCCACCGTGCAGGGACTGCTGGAGTGGCTGGCCGAGGTCGACGGCGACCCCGCGAGCACCGCGTCCGACATCGATGACGCTGGGTTGTTACCGCGTGTAGCACGCCCGAAACACAGCGCCCGCCTCGGCGTAACAACCCCTTCCTAGCGTCGAGGAACGCACCAGCACAGGAGGACCGATGACCGGCAGCACCCAGCGCCACCTCGTCGTCGTGGGCGGCGGCATGGTCGCCCAACGACTCGTCGAGGCCCTGCGCGCCCGCGACACCGACGCGTCCTGGCGCGTCACCCTCCTCGCGGAGGAGCCCCGCGCCCCCTACGACCGGGTGGCCCTGACGAGCTACTTCAGCGGCCGCGACGCGGACGACCTCGCGCTCGGCGACCAGTCCCTGTGGCGCGACGAGCAGGTCACGCTACGGCGCGGCGTCGCGGTCACGAGGATCGACCGTGAGGCGCGGCGCGTGGCCTGCAGCGACGGCCGGACCCTCGCCTACGACGCGCTGGTCCTCGCCACCGGGTCGTTCGCGACCGTGCCGCCCGTCGAGGGCAAGGACGTGACCGGCACCTTCGTCTACCGCACCATCGACGACGTGGCGGCCCTGCGGCAGTATGTCGAGGACGCCCGCCCCCAGCACCGCCGCCGCCTGCGCGGTGCGGTGATCGGCGGTGGCCTGCTCGGCCTGGAGGCGGCGGGCGCGCTGACCGCCCTCGACGTGGACACCACCGTCGTGGAGTTCGCGCCGCGGCTCATGCCGCTGCAGGTGGACGCGGGTGGCGGCGAGTCGCTGCGGCGGCTCATCGAGGCGCTCGGCGTGGAGGTGCGCACCGGCACGGCGACGCAGCGGATCAAGGCCCGCCGCGGCGTCGTCGCCCGCATGGACTTCGCGGACGGCGGTGGGATCGACACGGACGTTGTGGTGTTCGCGACGGGTGTGCGTCCCCGTGACGAGCTGGGCCGCGCCTGCGGTCTGGAGGTCGGCGAGCGCGGCGGCGTCGTCGTCGACGAGGCCTGCGTCACCAGCGATCCCGCCGTCTACGCGATCGGGGAGGTCGCGTGCATCGACGGTCGCGTCTGGGGCCTGGTCGCGCCCGGCAACACCATGGCCGAGATCGTCGCCGACCGGCTGCTGGGCGGCACCGCGACCTTCCCGGGCGCCGACACGTCCACCAAGCTCAAGCTGCTCGGCGTCGACGTCGCGAGCTTCGGGGATGCCTTCGCCACCGCGGACGGTGCCCTCGAGGTGACCTATGCCGACCCGGTCGCCGGCGTCTACAAGAAGCTTGTGATGAGCGACGACGCCCGCACCCTCCTCGGCGGGATGCTGGTCGGCGACGCCAGCGCCTACGCCTCGCTCCGGCCCATGGTGGGACGACAGCTCGGCGCCGACCCCTCGTCATACCTCGTCCCGGAGGGCCTGCAGGCCGACCCGCACGCCACGGCCGAGCTGCCGGACGACGTGGGCGTCTGCTCCTGCAACAACGTCACGGCGGGCACGATCCGCTCGGCCATCACCGAGCACGGCTGCACCGACCTCGCCGAGGTCAAGGCGTGCACCAAGGCCGGCACCAGCTGCGGCTCCTGCCTCCCGCTGGTCAAGAAGATCGTCACCTCCGAGCAGGAGAAGGCCGGCCTCGAGATCAACCGGTCCCTGTGCGAGCACTTCGAGCTGTCCCGCGCCGACCTGTTCAACGCCGTGCGCGTCACCGGCGAGCGGAGCTTCAGCGAGATCATCGCCCGGCACGGCAAGGGCCGCGGCTGCGAGATCTGCAAGCCGGTCGTCGGCTCGATCCTGGCCAGCCTGGAGACCGGGCACATCCTCGAGGGCGAGCAGGCGGCCCTGCAGGACACCAACGACCACGTGCTCGCCAACATGCAGAAGGACGGCACCTACTCGGTCGTCCCCCGCATCGCAGGCGGCGAGATCACCCCCGAGGGGCTCATCGTCATCGGCGAGATCGCCCGCGACTTCGGGCTTTACACCAAGATCACGGGCGGCCAGCGGATCGACCTGTTCGGGGCGCGCATGGACCAGCTGCCGGCGATCTGGCGGCGGCTGATCGACGCAGGCTTCGAGTCGGGGCACGCCTACGGGAAGTCGCTGCGCACCGTGAAGTCCTGCGTCGGCTCCACGTGGTGCCGCTTCGGCGTGCAGGACTCGGTCAAGCTGGCGATCGACCTGGAGCTGCGCTACCGCGGGCTGCGGGCGCCGCACAAGATCAAGCTCGGCGTCTCCGGGTGCGCCCGCGAGTGCGCCGAGGCGCGCAGCAAGGACGTCGGGATCATCGCGACCGAGAACGGCTGGAACGTCTACGTCGGCGGCAACGGCGGCTTCACCCCGCGCCACGCCGTGCTGCTCGCCGAGGACCTCGACACCGAGACGCTGGTCCGCACGGTCGACCGGTTCTTCATGTACTACATCCGCACCGCCGACCGCCTGCAGCGCACCGCGCCCTGGCTCGAGGAGATCGAGGGCGGCCTGGACCACGTGCGCGAGGTGATCCTCGAGGACAGCCTCGGCATCGGCGCGGACCTGGACCGGGCGATGGAGCGGCACGTCGAGTCCTACTCCGACGAGTGGCGCGACGTGCTCGAGGACCCGGTCAAGCTGGCCCGGTTCACGTCCTTCGTCAACGCCCCCGACCAGGCCGACGGCGACCTCGTGTATGTCGTCGAGCGCGGCCAGCGTCGTCCGGCGACCCGTGAGGAGCGCGAGGCCGCCCGTCGCGGCGACGGTGACATCGAGGTCGTCACCTCGGAGGGCCACCCCGTCGAGCCGGGCAGCAACCAGCCGGGAGCCCCCGTGCTGATCGGTGGGACCACCCTGGAGGTGCGGCGATGAGCGTGACCTGGACCGACGTGTGCGCCGTCAGTGACCTGCAGCCCGAGCGGGCGGTCCCGGCGCTGGTGCAGGGCCGGCAGGTGGCGATCGTGCGGCTGCACGACGACACCGTGCACGCCGTGGGGCAGCGCGACCCCTACTGCGACGCCAACGTCATGTCGCGTGGCCTCGTCGGCTCGCTGACCGTCGAGGAGCGGGAGGTCCCCGTGATCTTCTCTCCGATGTACAAGCAGGCCTTCGACGTCCGCAGCGGTCGCGCCGTCGCGGAGCCGAGCGTGGGCCTGGGCTCGTGGGCCGTGCAGGTCATCGCGGGACGGGTGCAGGTCGGGCCGTGCGTGACCGAGCCTGCGGGCGTGGCGCCGGCGGAGCAGGCCGAGGTGGCGGCGGCCTCCTCCGAGCGGGCCCGCCAGACCGTGGAGGGAGGGGCCGTATGACGCGCCCGCCCGTTCCCCTGTCGACGCCCTTCGGCGCCCTGGTGCTGCCGCACCGCCCCTCCGGCTCCGGGTCCACCGGCACGTCCGGCTCCGGCTCCGGCTCCGGCTCCGGCTCCGGCCACGTTTCCAGGTCGAGCGGTTCGTCCGCCTCTGACAGCTCGCCCGGGGGTACGCCACCTGTGGGCGAGGTGTGGCTCGTGGGTGGCGGACCCGGCGACCCGGACCTGCTGACGGTGCGCGCCCGGCGGCTGCTCGACGAGGCCGACGTCGTCGTCCACGACCGGCTCGGACCCGTCTCGGTGCTCACCGAGCTGCCCGAATCCGTCCAGCTGGTCGACGTCGGCAAGCGTCCGCACCACCACCCGGTGCCGCAGGAGGAGATCGACCAGCTCCTGGTCGACCACGCCAAGCGGGGACGAAAGGTCGTGCGCCTCAAGGGCGGCGACCCCTTCGTCCTCGGCCGCGGCGGCGAGGAGATGGCGGCCTGCCTCGAGGCGGGCGTCCCCTGCCACGTCGTCCCCGGCATCAGCAGCGCGATGGCAGCCCCGGCGGCGGCCGGCATACCGGTCACGCACCGCGGCCTGGCGACCGGCGTGCTGACCGTCTCCGGCCACGACGAGCTCGACCTGCCCGCGCTCGCCGCGACCCCGCACACCGTCGTGGTGCTGATGGGGATGGGGAGGCTGCACGAGATCACGGCGGGGCTGGTGCGGCACGGCCGGGACCCGCAGACGCCGGCGGCCGTCATCCAGCAGGCCTGGACGCCCTGGCAGCGCGAGGTGCGATCCCCGCTGTCCGACCTCGCCGGCGCGGTCGCGCGCGAGGGGCTGACCAACCCGGCCGTCATCGTGGTCGGCGCGGTCGCCGGGCTACCCGCCGCTGGTCAGGTCACCGGCGTGCAGGTCACCGGCGCGGCGGACCAGGGCGCGGGCGCATCCGCCGCGGCCGGGGCCGCAACGGGGAGACTGTCGGCATGAGTCTCGTCGCGCCCCGCACGACCCTCGCCGAGCCGGAGCCGGTGCTGCTGCTGACCGCGCACGGCACCCGCAGCCCCGAGGGTCAGCGCACCGTCACCGGCATCGCCGAGCGGCTGCGGCGGCGTCGGCCTGACCTGCGGGTCGAGCTGGCCTACGTCGACGTGCAGGAGCCTCACGTCGCCGACAGCGTCGCCGCCCTCACCGGGGCGGGCCTGCGGGTCGTCGTCGTGCCGATCCTGCTGTCGCTCGGCTATCACGTCGAGGTCGACATCGCCCAGGCCGTCGCCGGTCGCGAGAGCGCTTGCGCGACAGGGGCGCTCGGACCCGACCCGATCCTCGCCGACATCCTCGTGCGCCGGGCCGAGGGCGCCGGTGGTGGACCTGGCGATGCCCTCGTGGTGGCCGCCGCAGGGTCCAGCCGCGAGCGCGCCCAGGCCGACGTCGACGCCCTGCTCGACGCCGTGCGCTGCCGGTGGGCCGGGCCGGTCACCGTGGGATACGGCTCGGCGGCAGCCCCCACCATCGCCGACGCCGTGGCCGCGGCCCGTGACGGCAGCCCCCGCAGGGTCATCGCGGCGTCATACCTGATCGGCCCCGGCCACTTCGCCGACGTGATCGCGCGCGCCGGCGCCGACCTCACGACCCGCCCCCTCGGCACCCACCCCGAGCTGCTGACGCTGGTCGAGCGCCGGTATGCCGAGGGCCTCCAGCGCCTCGCCCGCGTCGCCAGCCCGCTCTGACCGCGCCCGCTCAGAGCGGCGCCGGCTACGCCGACGGTGAGGACCCTGACGGCTGCTCGGCTACCGCGCCGCCGGCGACGCCCGGGTCCACCGACGCGCGCTCCGCAGCGATGCGGGCGACGAGGGCCTCGGCGCGCTCGATCGAGCCGAGGAGGGCCAGCAGGGCGCCCTTCTCGCCGGCGGGGAGGCTGGCGGTGTCGATGACCCGCCACCGCAGGTCCTCGAAGGACGACGGGGCGGTCTCGCGGGCGGCCGTCTCCGGCCGGTCGATCACGTGGTCCAGCGCGACGTCGACGCGCTCGAGACCCTCGGCGATGTAGGCCTTGCCCGCTGGGCTGAAGTCGTCCCGCTCCACCCGGCGCGCGATCTGGTGCAGGCTGTCCGCGAGCGAGGTCGTGAAGTCGACCTCCTCGATCAGGCTGCCCACCAGGTCCATCTGGGTCCGGTCCAGGTCGTCCGTGAACAGCTCGGCCGAGTAGGCCCGGATCTCGCGGGACAGGGAGTCGGTCGCCTCCCAGTGCTCGGCGGTGTCCTTGGGCGCCTGCTTCTCGCCGCGGGCCATGGCGATGAACAGCGCGCCTGCCTCGAGCACCCGACCGGACTCGGCGCGCACCGCCCCCACCGCGCGCGGGAAGTCACCCAGCAGCGAGCGGTCGAGGTACTTCGGCTCCGCGTAGTCCTCGGCGTCCTCCGCGTCGGTGTGCCCGATCCGCGACAGGACCCGCTCGAAGGTGCTGACGAAGGGGAAGAGGATGAGCACGTTGAAGATGTTGAAGAAGATCGAGAACATCCCCACGGCCACCGGGACGAGCGGATAGGTCTCCTGCCCGTCCACGACCACCGCCGCCCCCGGGTCGCCGCCGAAGAAGCCCATCGCCCACTTCAGCACCTGGATGGCAGGGAAGAAGAGGGCCAGCACGACGCACACCCCGATGAAGTTGAAGGCGATGTGGGCGTAGGCCGTTCGCTTGGCGTTCTTGGACAGGTTGAGCGAGGCGATCCAGGACGTGATGGTGGTGCCGAGGTCGGCGCCGATCGCGAACGCGATGGCGGTCTGCCACTCCAGGACCCCCGAGGCGCCGAGACCCATGACGATGCCGATGGTCGCGGAGGACGAGTGGATCATCGCCGTGATGAGGGCGGCGATCAGGGCGCACGACACGACGCCGATGAACGTGGTCGAGTCCAGGGACGACAGCACGTCCATCACGGCGGGCATCTTGCGCAGCGGCTTGAGGCCCCCGGTCATGAGGTTGAGGCCGTAGAAGATCAACGAGAATCCCATGGCCGCGAGCGCGATGTTGCGCACCTTGTCGACCTTGGAGAAGCAGTAGACGCACGCGAAGATCCCGGCACTCAGCAGCCCGATCGGTCCCAGCGGCAGGGCGATGAGGCCGTTACCGAGCGTGGTGCCGATGTTGGCGCCCATGATCACGCCGATCGCCGAGCGCAACGACAGCACACCGGCATTGACCAGACCGACCGTCATCACCGTCATCGCGGTCGACGACTGGATGATGCCCGTGATGATCGTGCCGGCGACGACGCCCTTGGCGGGGGTGCCGGCCATCGTGGCGAGCCACTTGCGCATCTTGTTGACGGACAGCGCCTGTATGCCGTTGTCCATGAACTCCAGGCCGAGCAGGAAGATCCCGAGGCCGCCGATGACGGGGACCAGGATGTCCTTGAAGATGTCGACGTCCATGCGTGCTGTCCTGACTGTGACGGGTGGGCTGTGACGGGGTGGGCTGTGACGGGCGGGCTGGGAGGTGGGGCGAGCTCGGGCGAGCCGGACGTGAGGCGGAGGTGCGAGGGCCGCTGTCAGCGAGGGGCGTACGGCAGGTGGCCGCGCCAGTAGGTCTCGATCTGCCCCACGGCTGCGCCGGGCAGGGGCAGGTAGCCCGCACGCTCGTGCAGGTCGGCGCTGTCCTCCAGCACGAAGCGGAGGAAGTCCAGGGCCTGGCGCGCCTCCGTCTCTCGGACCGGTCGGCGCTCGACGAGGGCATAGATCGGGACGGTCAGCGGATAGGCCGCGCGCTCGGCGGAGGTCGGTGCGAGCCCGACGTAGTCGTCACGCCCCGCGTAGTCGAGGCCCGCCACCGAGACCCGCATCGCGGCGTCCGTCGGGCCCACGAAGGCGCCCGCGGCATTCTCGAGCTGCGCGAGTCGCAGCCCCGACTGCTGGGCCTGCGTGCGTTCGACATACCCGATCGATCCCGGACGCTGCCGCACGGCCTGCACGAGACCGCTCGACCGCTCGGCGGCCACCCCGCCCTTCCAGCTGACGAGCGCGCCCTGCCCCGCGGTCCAGCCGGGTGCACCGGACAGGTAGCGCGTCAGGGCGGCCGTCGACCCGGACCCGTCGCTGCGGTGCACCGCGGTGATCGTGGTGGACGGCAGTCGCGTGCCGGGGTTGAGCGCCGTGATCGCCGGGTCGTCCCACCGGGTGATCGCCCCCGTGTAGATCCCGGCGAGCGTTGCCTGGTCGAGCCGCAGCGTCGCGCCCGGGGGCAGGTCGAGGTTGTGCGCCACCGCGAGCGCCCCCACCGCGAGCGGGAACTGGACGACCTGACGCTCGTCGAGGGCGGCCTTGCTCAGCGGGTAGTCCGAGACGGCGAAGGCGACGTCGTCCTCGGCGAGGCGCATGATCCCGCCCATCGACCCGACCGGTTCGTACTCCAGCCCCGAGCCGTCCAGCACCCAGTCGTTGCCGGTCGCTCCGGGGCGGTCGGGGTTGTCGGCCGACGCGGCCGAGCGATAGGCCTCGATCGATCGGTCGATGAGCGGCTGCCCCAGCGTCGACCCGCTCCCGGCGAGCCGGTCCTGACGCCCGGCGGCCGTGAGGGCCACGACGAGGGCGCCGACGACCAGGGCCACCAGGATCGGCACGACGAGGCGGCGACGACGGGCGTCGTCGGTCCGCAGGACGGGGATCCCATTGTCGGGTGAAGCGAGCACCGCGGCTCCTCGGGTGCGTGGGGGTCGACCGGCGCGGGGGCGCTGCCTGGACGGTAGGCAGGTCGGACGTCGTTCACCCGAATGGCGGATGAACGACGGTGGCGCACGACGTGAACGGATCCCCTCACGTGGGGCCGCCTCAGGTCTCTGGCACCACCCGTGTCACGCTCCCGAGCGCGATCGGGGAGACTGGACCCATGGCCAGCGCATACCCGCACATGATCTTTGCCACCGAAGCCGCAGGTCTCGACAAGGACCGCCTCGTGGCCCTGCTCGACGAGGCCGTCCCCGGCGGGTCCACCGAGCAGACCGCCCTCAAGCTGACGTGGACGCGTGATGGCTACGCCTACACCTACTGGTTCGAGGACGCGGACCGCGTCGGCGAGATGTACGCCGACTACCTCCCCGAGGGCGCCCGCCGCCGGCCCGTGATCAACGCGACCACCGTCATCGACATGTCGGGCGCTGCGGACGCGAGCGGCGAGCACGCCGACGAGGCCCGCGGGATCGTCGAGCACCTCGCCGCGCAGGACGGGGTTCACGTCTTCGCCGAGAGCACCAAGCGATTCGTCGGCCTGTCGTATGGCGACGAGCCCGCACCCGAGCCCGCACCCACGGCGACGGCTGCGATAGAGCCCGCCTCCGTCACGCCCGAGCCGGTCCAGCCCGATCCGGTCGTCGAGGTGGCCGAGCCGACGGCTGGCGACTTCGGTGAGCCGGGCCTCCGCGTGGACGAGCCCTCCGAGGACGAGGTCGTCGCCCAGCCGACCACGCCCCAGCCCGCCGCTACGCCTGAGCACCAGCCGGGCGACTTCGGTGAGCCGGGCCTCCGCGTAGACGAGCCCTCCGAGGACGAACTCGCCTACCCGACGGCCCCGGAGCCTGCCGCCGCGTCCGCCCCCGCCCCGTCGCCGGAGCCGGAGCCCGCGCCCACGCCAGTCGAGCCCATAGCGTCGGAGCCCGAGGTCACCCCCGAGCCGGTCGTCCCCGAGCCCGTGCTGCCGGAGCCCGAGATCGCCCCTGAGCCCCCGGTCCAGCCGGAGCGCATCCCCGGCCAGCTGCCCTCGACCCCCGAGCCGACCCCCACCCCGCATCCCCTGCCGGACGAGGAGCCTGCACCCACGCCCGGGCCCGAGCCAGCCCTTTCGCCGGAGCCTGCACCCGCACCCGAGGCGACCCCTTCACCGGAGCCCACGCCCGAGCCGCAGCCCCTGCCGCGGGCGGAGCCCATCGCCCAGCCCGAGCCCATCCCCGCTCCCGAGCCGGTGCCCGAGAAGGGCTTCCTCAAGAAACTGTTCGGCCGCCGCTGACGACACGAAGTGACCCGACAGGACGCGTCGCGGCGCCAGACAGACGGTTAGTGCACCGAAAGTGCCCCGTCGGGTCACCCCCAGCACCCAATGGGGCGCTCACGGCTCACTGCTCCCACCAACGGGTGGAGAACACCACGCATGACGGTGGCCAAACCCACCCGTTCACGCCTCCGCCCCCTCGGCGCGCCCCAGCACCACCCCGCGGCCGACGCCGACGACAGAAGTGACTCGCCGGGGCGCGTGGCGGCGCCAGACCGACGGTTAGAGCACCGAAAGTGCCCCGTCGGGTCACCTGTGCCGCCCAGCCCGGGGCTCACGGGTCATCGCCACCACCAACGGGTGGAGAACGCCACGCATGACGGTGGCGAAATCCACCCGTTGGCGCGCACCAGGCGTCGGGTGCGGCATACGGCCAGGACCGGTCAATGGCTGAGGTCCTTGGCGCGCGTCTCCGGCAGCGTGAGCACCGTCGCGGCCGAGATCAGCAGCGCCACGATCGCGTACGTCGCGAACGCCCACCGCCACTCGACCGCCGCCGCGAGCCAGTTCTGCACGTAAGGGGCGGTGCCGCCGAACATCGCGATGCAGATGGCGTACGGCACACCCACGCCGGTGGCCCGCACGTCGGTGGGGAACATCTCGGCATACACCGCCGGCGCGATGGCGAGGTAGCCGGCGAGCAGGATCAGCATCACCGAGATCGCGAGCGCCAGCGTCACCATGCTGTGCCCGATCACCGAGGTCATGGGGATGTAGAGGACCGCCGAGCCGAGCAGCGCGACCAGGATGGGGATCTTGCGGCCGATCCGGTCGGACACGAGACCCCACACGGGCAGCGCGAGGATAAAGACGGTGTTGCCGATGATCGAGGCCCAGAAGGCGTCGGTCTTGTCGAACTTCAGCACCTTGATGGCGTAGGCCGGGGTGCTGACGGACCACACGTAGTAGGTGATCGTCAGGCCCATGGTCATGCCGATGACCTGCAGCGCCTGGCGCTTGTGGCGCCACACGCCGGCGAGCACGTTCTCGCGGGGGGCGCCCTCGCCGCCCACCTCCTCCTCGAAGATCGCGGACTCCTCGAGCCGGGTGCGCATCCACAGCGCGAACAGCCCGAGCACGGCCCCGAGCGCGAACGGCACGCGCCAGCCCCACGCGTCCATCTGCGCGTCGCTGAGCGTCGTCTCGAGGATCAGGCCGAGGAACATGCCGATCAGCAGGCCGACGGTGCCGGAGACGTAGATCGAGGACGCCCAGAACCCGCGCCGCTCGCGGGGTGCCTCCTCCGCGAGGTAGGTCTGTGCCGAGGGCAGCTCGCCGCCGTGCGCCAGGCCCTGCAGCAACCTCGCCACGAGCAGGATCACCGAGGCCCACACCCCGACGGCGTCATACGTCGGCGCGACGGCGATGAGCAGCGAGCCGCCCGAGGCGAGCATGACGGCGACCATCAGGGAGTGCTTGCGCCCGATGCGGTCGGCGAGCCAGCCGAAGACGTAGCCGCCGAAGGGCCGGGCCACGAACCCGACCGCGAAGATCGCGAGGGTGGACAGGAACGCGGAGGCGGGGTCCGCCTTGGAGAACAGCTGCGCCGCGATGTAGGTCGCGAAGGTGGCGTAGACGTTCCAGTCGTACCACTCGAGCGCATTGCCGACGCCGGTCCCGAGCAGCGTCTTGGTCCGGCTCGGGGCGGGCCGTGCATGGGCGGTGGTGGCGGGTGTGCTCACGGTGGTGTCCTTCGTGGTGTGGATGACGGCGGGATGTGAGGGGATGGAGAGATATGCCGTATGCCGGATACTCCCCCATCTCATGCCACCCCCTCGTCGAACGGTCACCTCTGGGCGGGGAACGTCGTCGAAAAGTGACCCGCGGACGGGTGGTCGGGGTCTGGCGGCGCGGCATACGGGGTAGCCGGAAAGGACGCCCGGACCAACCCGCAGGAGGCATCGTGCCCGAGCAGACCGACTCCATCGCCGCGGGGCGACGCACCGCCCCCCGCCGGCTCGTGCTCGTCCGCCACGGCCAGAGCCTCGGCAACGTGGCGGACGCCGAGGCCCGCAAGGCCGGTCACGGCAGGCTGGCGCTCGACTACCGCGACGCCGACACCCCGCTGTCGGACCTGGGCACCGAGCAGGCCACCGCCCTCGGGGCCCACCTGGCGCGGTTGCCCGAGGCCCACCGCCCCGAGGTGATCCTGTCCTCGCCGTACGCGCGGGCGCGGGGTACGGCCGAGACGGCCCTGCGGGAGGCGGGGCTGGACCACTCGCTGGTCCTCGACGAGCGGCTGCGCGAGCGTGACCTGGGGATCTTCGACGGGCTCACCGGCGACGGCATCCGGGCGGAGCACCCCGAGGAGGCCGAGCGCCGCACCAAGGTCGGCAAGTTCTACTACCGGCCCCCGGGCGGCGAGTCCTGGTGCGACGTGGCCCTGCGCGTCCGCAGCGTCCTGGCCGACATCCGTCAGGAGTACGCCGACGAGCACGTCTGGATCTTCAGCCATCAGGCGGTGATCATGAGCTTCCGCCTCGTCCTGGAGGGCCTCGACGAGGAGGGGATCATCACCATCGACAACGAGACGCCGCTGCCCAACTGCTCGATGACCTCCTACGACCGCGCCGAGGACGGCTCGCTCGAGCTGGTCGCCTACGCCGAGACGGCGGCGCTGGACGACGAGGGCGCCCAGACCACCCACGAGGAGCCCGCTGCCGGCGAGGCCGACGCGTGAGTCGCCGACCGGAGGTCGTCTCCTCGGGGCTGCTGCGCGAGTGGCAGCTACCCGGCGACGGGGGCGACAAGGAGAGCAACGGCCGCGTCCTCGTGGTCGGCGGCAACGTCCGTATGCCGGGCGGTGTCATGCTCGCCGCGGAGGCCGCCCTGCGCGCCGGAGCGGGCAAGCTCCAGATCGCCACGGTCGAGCCGCTGGCGGTGCCGATGGGCATGGCCATCCCCGAGGCCTACGTCGCGGGTCTGGCCGCCGACGACGACGGCAACCTCGCCCCCGGGACCGCCGACGAGATCGTCGAGCTCGCCGAGGGCTGCGCCGCGGTCCTGCTGGACCCCGGGATCATGTCCCCCGACGCGGCGGTCGCGCTGCTCGAGCGCGTCGTGCCGCGCCTCGACGTGCCGGTCGTCATCGACGCGCTCGGCATGGCCTATCTCACCGAGCACGCCGACGGGGTGAAGCACCTGGACGGGCGAGTCATCCTGTCCCCCAACGCCGCAGAGCTCGCCCAGACGCTCGACGAGGACGAGGACGCCGTGTCGGAGGATCCGCTCGGCGCCGCGCTGCGGCTCAGCCGCCGTGCCGGTGCCGTGGTCGTGTCGGGCGCGTCCACGACCTACGTCACGACCCCCGGCACGCGCGCCACCGCCGACCTGTGGGCGGTCCAGACCGGCGGTCAGGGCATGGCCGTCAGCGGCTCTGGCGACGTCAAGGCTGGCATGCTGGTCGGGCTGCTCGGGCGTGGCGCGGAGCCCGCCCAGGCCGGGGTGTGGGGCGCCTATGTGCACGGCCGCGCGGGCGAGCGCCTGGTCGCGGTGCACGGACGGCGCGGCTTCCTCGCCCGCGAGCTGCTTGCCGAGATCCCACGGGCGCTGGCCGAGCTCGAGGGGTGAGTGTCCTCCTCGGGACCTCGGGCTGGAGCTGTGCCCACTGGGACGGCGTCCTCTACCCGCCCGGCATGCGTCCCGGGGACCGGCTCGCCTGCTACGTCGCGGAGCTCGCGCCCGTGGAGCTCAACGCGAGCCACTACCGCTGGCCCCGGGACGCGAGCTTCGCGAGCTGGCGGCGGCGGTTGGCCGAGGGCTTCGTCATGACGGTCAAGGCGCCGCGCGGCCTGACCCACGCCTAGCGCCTCTTCGAGCTTCCCCTGCACGCGACCGTGCCCGCCTGATCGCGAGTCGGTGACCGGCGGCACGACATACGGCCCCCTCCCTCCGCACGCGCAAGGCCCCCGCAGGACTCCGAGGAGTCGAGCGGGGGCCTCGATCACCCGGTCGGGCGCGTCCGAGCCAGGAAAGCGGCCCTGACCAGGCAGATCAGCTAGCGTCGAGCACGGTCGGCCAGCTGCCACCGACGGTGGGGTCCTGGCTGGTGGGCCAGCTGCCGCCCACCGTGGGGTCCTGGCTCGTGGGCCAGCTGCCACCGACGGTGGGGACCAGAGCGAAGGCTGCGAGGGTGAGAACGGCTATGGCGCGAGTGGCCTTGGCAATCATGATGGGAATCTCCTACTGGCGGGGGGATGCGGCAAGCGGTACGTTACTCGCATTGTCAACAGTTGGGAATAGGTCATGAGCGACGAGAACGGTTTCGGAGTAGCGCTGCGCGCGGCGAGGGTCGCGGCCGGCTTGTCCCAGTCGGAGCTGGGGGAGCCGGAGTTCTCCCGCAGCTACATCTCCCTCGTGGAGTCAGGGCACCGTGCGCCGAGCCGCGAGATCGTCGAGCACGTCGCCGGCAGGCTCGGCCTCTCGGTCGAGCACGTCCGCGCCTGGGCTCTCGCCTCCGGCAAGCGCGGCGACGCCCGCGCCGCGGTCCTGCAGACCGAGGCGCTCAGCGTGCTCACGACCCATACCTTCGAGGGTGCCATCAAGGCCGCATCCGACCTGCGCGACTTCGCCCTCGAGGCCGACCGCCTGGACCTCTGGTGGACCGCCGCGCTGATGGACCTCACGCTGCGCATCGAGAACGACTTCGCCGACCAGGTCGTCGAGCAGGCCCGAGCCCTCGTCGACCACTGGTTCACGCAGCAGTCCACGATCCTGCAGGGGCGGGTGCGCACGGTCCTGTCGGTCGCCCTGCGCGTGACCGGCGACCTGGAGGGGTCCGTCACCGAGGCCCGGGCCGCCGTCATGGCCTTCCGCACCACCCCCACCTGGCGCTCGACCGGCGTCGCCGCCCTCACCGCGCTCGTGTCGGCGCTCGGGCAGCAGCACCGCTACAGCGACGCGATCAGCTGGGCGCCGGACCTCGCCCGCGGCGCTGCGGACGCCCCCAACCGGCTCGAGGCCGGCAACGCCTACTGGGCCCTGGCCAACCTCGCCCTCTCGACCGGAGACCCCCAGGCGGGACTCAGCTACTACGACCAGGCCATCGCGGCCATCGACCCGGACGGCCACCTGCGCCGGTGGGGTCGGGTGCACCGCGCCGCCGCGGACTTCCGGCTGAAGGCGGACGTCGACCTCGACGCCGTGCCGGAGCTGCTCGCCAAGGCGGCGACGGCCTTCTCGCTCAGCTCGGCCCGCAGCGACCAGGTCGAGCTGGACCTGGTGCAGGGCAAGTACGCCTGCGCAACCGGCGACTGGGCGCAGGGGCGTGCCCACATGGAGCGGGTGCTCGAGGACGGGCACCTGCTCGCCGCCTCCGACCTGGCCGACGCCCACCACCACCTCGGCACGGCGCTGGGTGAGCTCGGCGACCACCGCGGGGCGGCCGAGCACCTGCAGGAGTCGGTGCGCCTGCTCCTGACGCTGACGTCCACCAACGCCGGGCCCGCCTGAGCCACCGCGCACCGTCACCACCTGTCGTTGCGCATTCACACTGAGTTGCCGAGTTAACACTTTGTGTCGACACACACCCCCTCGCGTCATTGGTCAACACTGACGTTTGTGAACGATCCAATCGCGCCCCTGAGAGTAATTGGTGACCAATGGCGCGAGGGGTGGGCGCGTGGCGCGCCCCTTCCTCCCCCAGCCGACGCCCAGTGGTCACCACTAACGTTTGTGAACGATCCAAACGGGTCCCCAGACCCCATTGGTGACCAATGGTGTGCGGTGGTGGGAGGACGGGCGTCGGCCCAGGCGTCCACCCGGTAGGCGCACTAGGGGGCGGGGCACTCGCGAGCGTCGGCGTGAGGGGGGAGTAGGACAGCGACCAGGTCCCGTCGCCAGGCCACCTGCCGCCCGACCTTCCAGGCCATGGTGCGCGAGCAGGTGGCGCCGGAGGGCTGGCAGCAGGCGAACGCCGCCAGGAGCCTGTCCGTCCGGGTGGCGACGCTGCTCGCCCGGCCCTGACCGGGCTTGCCTCGCAGCGGATCTCGTTGACCTGGATCCTGCTGGCCACCGCCGTGAT
This sequence comes from Arsenicicoccus cauae, assembly GCF_009707125.1. GTDB lineage: Bacteria > Actinomycetota > Actinomycetes > Actinomycetales > Dermatophilaceae > Arsenicicoccus > Arsenicicoccus cauae. Next base: position 78,186 of record NZ_WLVL01000007.1, on the reverse strand, counting down.
GTGGGTCCTGACGGCGGCCCTGCCGCGAGGCGGCGACCCCACGAGCGGGCGGGCAAGGCATACGGGCCAGGGGGTCGACGCCGTCGAGCCGGGACAGCGGGCGATCACCCCCCGACGACGCGACCGGCGCGCGACGTCCAGGACCGATCGCCCTGGCGCGCGTGGCCGCCCACGACCTGCGCGAGGGCGTGCAGGAGGCGCGACGGCACCCGTGGTTCGTGGCCGGGCTGGGCGGGTTGCTGCCGGTCATGGCGCTCGGCTACTCCGCGACCTGCGTCGCGCTGCCGCTGGTCTCGCGCGACCGCTTCGGGGGCGAGACGGTGCTCGCCGTCGCCATCACGGCCTACACCGTCGGCGCGATCGTGGGGGCCGCGCTCGTCGCACGCTGGCGACCGACTAACGTCGGCTGGTGGGCCTTCGCCGGGGTCGGGGCCTACGCGCTCGTGCCGCTCGCGCTGGCGATCTCGCCGTCACCGGTCCTGGTGCTCGCGGCGTACGCGCTCGGCGGCATCGGCATCGAGGTGTTCAGCGTCCCGTGGTTCACGGCCACGCAGCGGGAGGTCCCGCCCGAGCGGCTGGCGCGGGTGACGTCCCTGGACTTCGTCGAGTCCTACGGCTGCGCGCCGCTCGGCCTCGCGCTGCTCGCCCCCGCCGTCAGCGCGTGGGGTCTGACCCCGGTGCTGCTGGGCTGCGCGGCGGCCTGCGCCCTCGGGGCCGCGCTGGCGGCGACCCCGAGGACGAGCCGGACGCTGGGCAACTCGGTCAGCACGGACTCGGTCAGCACAGGGCCCTGAGCGCCGCCGCGACGGCGACGTCGGGCATCGGCTGCTTCGTGAGGTCGCTCGGGGGGAAGAACCGGCCGGTGAGGGACGCGGACGCCGCCCGGCGACCGTCGCGGGTGCTCACCGACGCCGAGTGGGTGCCGTAGGTGGTGCCGTTGTGGCCGTAGACCCGCCTGGTGCTCGCGTTGGTGCCGCCCTTGCCCTTGGGGGTCTTGCCCTTGGGGGCCGCGTAGCAGGGGTCGGGCAGCGAGTAGACGCCCAGCCCGTAGGACATCGGCGTGGCGCTGCGCGGTCGCAGCATCTGCTCCAGGCTGCGCTTGGACGTGAGCTTGCCGCGCATGAGGGAGGTCATGAACCGGTTGAGGTCGTCGGGCGTGGAGACCGCGGCCCCCGCGGCGCCGAAGAGCGTGGCGTTCTGCCGGAAGCCCACCACCTTGGGGCCCTCGACGTAGTACTCCGTCAGGGAGTTCGTGGGCATCCACCGCTCCTTGGCGTAGAACGTGCCCTTGAGGCCCGCCTTGCGGAAGACGCGCTGGGTGAGCAGGTCGCTGATGCTCTGACCGGTGCGCTTCTGCAGCAGCTGGCTCAGCACGAGGTAGTTGGTGTTGGCGTAGCGGAAGGCAGCGCCGGGCTTGCCCACCTTCTCCGTGAGGGCGAGCCTGATCAGCTCGCGGTCAGTGTGCCGGCGGGCGAAGGACTGCTCGACGGTGAGCTTCATCGCCTGCTCCTGCTTGGCCAGCGGCAGGACGTAGTCCGGCAACCCGCTGCGGTGGCTGAGCAGCTGCTCGATCGTGATGTCGCCGTGCCCCGGCAGCAGCCCGGGATAGACCTGGTCGACCTTGGTGTCGAGGCGCAGTCTGCCCTCGTCGACGAGCTGCATGACGACGGTCGCGACCATCGGCTTGGTGATCGAGCCGACGCGGACCCGGTCGGTGGGCCGGGCGGGGACGCGCGTCGTGGTGCTGCGGACTCCCGCCGCGGCCGACCAGGATCGGCCGTCGCGGGTCGCCGCGGCGACGACCCCCACGGCGCCGGCGCGGTCGAGCTGGTCGACCGACGCCTGCAGGACCCGCTGCGGCGAGGGCTTGCGGGCGTCGGCCAGGTGGGTGGGCTGCGGGGCGGCGACGGCGGGTGCCGCTGCGGCCCCGGTCGACGCGATCAGGGTGAGGACGGTGCCGGCCATGATCGTCCGGCGGGCGGTGCTGCTGCTCATGACGTCTCCTTGGGTGGTCGGTGTGCCTCCACCCTCGCCGGAACGTCGCGGCCCGCGCCTCCCCCGCAAGGATGAGATCGCGGACGCCCGGTCAACCCTCCCGGAGGAGGGGGTGACCGGGCGTCACGGGGGCCCGACGGAGCGCATCGGAACGGGCGGGCTCGTCGGCTCGCGCGCCGCGTCGGACCTCCCGGCCGACCCGGAGGTCAGCCTGCGTTGATCCCCTGGGTCAGGCCCTCGGCGTTGCCCTCCTCGTCGGACTCGCCGGGCGTCTCGGGGTCGCCCGAGGTGGGCTCGGGCACCTGCTCGGTGGGCTGCTGCCCGGCCGGCTCCCCGCCCTCGTAGCCACCCTGGTCGTCCACACCCGTGTCCTGGTCCGCGTCCGGGTAGGCCGACCGCTCGTCAGCGCTCTGGCCCGCGCCGGTGGGGTCGACGTCGTGGAAGGGCCCCTGGTCGGGCTGCGTGGTCTGGTCCGTCACGTGCGGGTTCTGGTCGTCGTCGCTCATGGGTCTCGGCATACCCCGCCGCGTCGCCGGTCACCCGCCTGCGCCGGGGCGGGCGGCATACGGTGGGGGCATGGATCTCAAGCCTGCCTCCGACGTGTCCACCGCACCGCTCACCGTCCTCGGCCTGGCCGGCGGCTTCGCGCTCGCCCGCGAGACCGGCATCCGTCCGCTCGGCGGCGTCCTGCTCGGGGCCTGCGGCCTGCTCGCCGGGCGCACCTGGCTCGCGCGCACCGACCCGGGGACGACGGCCGTGCTGGCGGTGACCTACCTCGGCGGGTTCGTCGGGTCGCACCGGCTGGCCCGCAGCATCGGCGCCTGGCCGGCGGTGGGGGTCGTGACGGTGGCCTCGGCGGCCGCCTCCTGGGCCCTCTGCGACGCCCGGGACTGAGCCGTCGACCCACCCGCAGATGGAGGAGCCCGTATGCCGATCCCCACGCCCCTCAACGGTGCCGTCCTCGTGGTGTCTCCGCACCTGGACGACGCCGTCCTGTCCTGCGAGACGCTCATCGGCCGCGAGGCCCCGCTCGACGTCCTGACTGTCTGCACGGCCCGCCCCGCCCAGCCCATGGTCACCGAGTGGGACACACTGTCCGGTTTCCAAGACTCGGACGAGGCCATGGAGGTCCGGCTCGCCGAGGACGACGCCGCGCTCGCCGGGACGCCGCACCGTCGGCACCACCTCGGCCTGCTCGACCAGCAGTACCTCACCGCGGGCCGGACGCCCGAGGACGCCGCCACCCTCACCGCATGGGTCGATGCCTGGCTGCGCGAGCACGAGGGCGGCCTGGTGCTCCTGCCGACCGCCACCGGGGTGCTGCCCGACCCGCCGATGCCCCGCCGACCGTTGGGCGTGCGGGCGGCCCGCCGCCTGGCGCGGCTCGGGCTGCGGGCCGGGCGCAGCGGCATACGGCTGGTGCGCGAGGCCCTGTCCCGGGGGGAGGCCGGGGCGATGCCCCCGGCCACCGGGGAGCACGCCGCGCCCGTCGGCGCCGGCGTCAACCCCGACCACCGCTGGGTGCGGGACACGCTCACCGACCACCTGACCGACCGCCTGACCAGGTTCGGCTACTACGAGGACGTGCCCTACGGCTCGGCGCGGCCGGGGCAGGACGAGATGGACGGCCTGGTCGCGCGGCACGGGTTCCACGTCGAGGCGTATGCCGTGCCGGTCGACCGCGTCGTCAAGGCGCGCCGGATCGGTCGCTACGCGACGCAGGTGGCGCCGCTGCGCTTCGGCCCGCACGGACTCGACGAGCCAGAGGGGCTGCCCGAGCTGGAGCGCTACTGGCTGACCCGTCCGTGGGAGGACGCCCTGGAGATTCCAGGACAATTGCACCACGGCCATCACCCCCGGTCGTAGGCTTGAACCAGGGGGTGGTGTCCTGTGCCGATCGTGGTGGGCATTCCGACGTACCGACGCCCCGAGCTGCTGCGGGGGCTGCTGCTCGAGGTGACGAAGCAGGCCGAGGGTCATCCGGTCTCGGTGGTGGTCGCGGACAACGACTGCGACCCGGCCGTGGAGCGGGTGGCCGAGGAGGTCGGGTGCGGCAGGACGGTCCCGATCACGGTGCGTCCCGTCCGTGAGCGAGGTATCTCGCAGGCGCGCAACGCCCTCGTCACGACCGCCTACGAGGTCGACCCGGAGTGGGAGTACCTCGTGATGTATGACGACGACGGCCTCCCCGAGCCCGGCGCCCTCATGGCCCTGGTGGACTGCGCGCGACGCTACGACGCCGACTGCGCGAGCGGGCCCGTCGACATGGGCATCACCAAGACCTACCCGACGCTCGTGCGGTCCTACCTGCTGGCCACCTCGGCCCCGCGCCGCGAGGGCCTGGTCTCCTCCCTCGACGGTGGGCAGAACCTCCTGCTCTCTCGCCGGCTCGTCGACCGGATGCCGCGACCGTGGTTCGCCCCGCACCGCGGGCTGTCCGGCGGGGAGGACTTCGCGTTCTTCCTGCGGGCGCGGTCGCTCGGAGCACGGTTCGCGTGGTCGCCCGCCGCCGTCGTGCACGAGCCGCTCCCCCCGCACCGGTTGAGCAACCGGGGTGCGCTGCTGCGCGCGTTCGAGGAGAACGCCGCCAACGCCGACACCGAGGTCGAGTTCTTCGGCTACGGCCACACGTTGGCGGCGCTGGGTCGCTCGCTCGTGTGGCCCTTCGTCAACGTGGCCGGCGCCGTGCACCACCGCGACCCCGAGCGGCTCGCCGGGGTCGCGGTGTCGCTGTGCGGTGTCGCCGGGCGGGCGGCGGGGCTGGCCGGCCATCGGCCCAGGCCCTATCTCTGACGGAGCGTCCGGGCCGCGAGGGCCCGATGACCAGACGTACCTACCGGGGGCGGGATCATCGACCTGGCGAACTATCCCCGGTCGATGCCCCTACCCCCGGCGGGGTCATCGACCTGGCGAACCAACCCTGGGCTAGCCCTGGGCCTCGCCGAGGCGCGCTTCGGGCGTGAGCTCGGCGGGGAGACCGCCGCCGGTCGCAGCCCGGGCAAGAGCGCGACCCAACGCAGGTGCCTGCTTGAACAGATTGTGACCGGCCACAAAAAAGACAGAGCCTGCCTCCCACACGGCCACGCCGTCCTCACTCCACGGGAGGTCGGTCACCCAGCAGTGAAGGAAGTCGCGCGGCTCTGGGTGGAGACCGGGCAGCGCCCGTGTCACGTATTCGCGTGCGCGTTCGTCCAGCGATCGAATGGCCGCAGGGTCGATGAAAGTTCCGTCGTCGCGGACGCCGACGGTCTCGCTGAGTCCGACGGAGTAACTGCTGTTGCCCGGTAGCGGCGTCGCGTAGACGCCGACTTCGCCGAAGACGCCGCTGCTGTCCTGCAGGCACGCGACTCGTGCCGGGGCGGCGGCCTTCACGTCGAAGGTCAGCCGGACGTGTGCGGCAAGGCGAACCGGCAGCGACAAGCCGACGCTGCGTGCCAGCCGGGCGGTTTCGCGGCCGGCGCACACGACCACCTTGGAGTAGACAGCCCGGTCGGTGACGCTGCGCACCTCGACCGTCCCGTCGGCGCGAGCATCGATGGAGATGACCTCCCCGGTGGTGACCGCATCTGCGAGGGCACCCGTGAGTGCCGTGATCGCGGCGCGGGTGCGGATCGCGCCGCCCGACTCGTCGAGCACCGCCGGCCCCGAGTACCCAGCGAGCAGCGGCATTCGCTGGGCGACCTCGGCCGCCTCGATCTCGTGCGCTTGCACGCCGCCGACCTGGTCGAGCACCCGCAGCCGCGCCAGGGCGCTGTCTCCGATCGCCAGGACACCGTCTGATGAGACCAGCTCGACGTCGAAGTGTTCGGCCCACTCATCCCATACGCCGCGGCTTTCGCGCGCGAAAGCGACGAGTCGCGGGTCGTCGTGGGCATGCCGGAAGATCCGCGACTCGCCTGCGGACTGACCCGTCCCGGGCAGACCAGCCTCGTACAAGCGCACCGGCACGCCCTGCTCCCGCAGCGCGTACGCCGTCGACAGACCGACGATCCCGCCCCCGATCACTGCTACCTCGGGTGAACGCGTCGTGGCAACGCCGTCGTCAGTTGCTGTCATCGCGGTTCCTCGATCTGTTGGTGATGAGCGATAGGCCGCAAGAGAAGGGGCCGCTGCCACGACGTCAGCGGGCTGTGCAAGCCCGAAGTCACCGCGCAGCGACCCCTCCTCTCTGGGCCAGTACTCCCGGTCTGTGGTGTCAGGCGGGGAGCTTGGAGCCCAGTACGTCGAGCTTCTCGATCGTCGGCTCGGAGAACAACGTGCCGGTCTGCTCGCCGAGAGCTACCGCAACAGGGCCGGACAGGTGGGCGTCACGTCCGGCGTCATCGGGGAACACGTCGAAGATCCCGAACGAGGTCGGCCCGAGGCGGATCGCGAACCACGCGGTGGTCGCCTGCTCGTCCTCAACAAGCGCACGGCCGCTGTCAAGGAACTCCTTCACGTCGTCCTCCTTCCCGGGCAACGCGTCAAACCTGACCAGCAATCCCTTGGTCACACTCATGACTTCTCCTCTTCCTTTGTCGAGGTGCCTGCGAGCTGGGACACTATGGCCTCGGAGAACGCCGGCAGGTCCTCCGGCGAGCGGCTGGTGATGAGATTCTTGTCGACCACCACGTCCTGGTCGACGACGTCGGCGCCGGCGTTGCGCAGGTCGGTGCGAATGCTCGGGAACGACGTCAGGGTGCGACCGGCGGCCACGCCGGCCTCGATCAACGTCCACGGCCCGTGACAGATCGCCGCCACTGGCTTGCCGCTCTCGACGAAGTCGCGGACGAAGGAAACGGCGTCCTCGTCGACCCGGAGCTGGTCGGGGTTCACCGTGCCGCCGGGAAGCAGCAGGGCGTCGTAGTCGCCCACCGAGGCGTCGGCGACCAACCCGTCGACGGTGAACGTGCCCGCTTCATCCAGGTCGTTCTTACGGGCCTTGATCTCGCCGTCGTGGATCGAGAGGACCTCGGTCTGAGCGCCCGCGCGGTTCAGCGCTTCGCGGGGTTGCTCGAGCTCAACGCGTTCGACTCCGTCGGCGGCGAGGATCGCGACCCTCTTGCCCTGAAGATCTGCTGCCATATCAGCTTGCCTTCTTTGCGTCTGACATGCCGGGCTTGATGACGACCTTGGTCCAACCCTTCGACCTGGAGTCGAAGTTCCTGTAGGCATCGGCGGCCTGGTCCAGCGAGATCTCGTGGGAGACGATCCAGGACGGCTTCGCCTTGCCGGCCGCGATGAGGTCTCGCAGCCGGCGGTTGTACCTCTTGACGGGGGCCTGACCGTTGCCCATGGTCTGTCCCTTGAACCAGTGGGTGCCGAAGTCGATGGCTGCCTTGCCCTGCTTGGCCAATTCGCCCTTGGCCCCCGGATCCTGGGGGACGAACACGCCGACGGTGCCGATCCCGCCGGTGAACCGGACCGAGTTGATGAGCATGTTCAAGGTGGCGGCCGGGTCTTCGTTGCCCTGGGGGTCGTGGGCCTGGTAGCCGACGCACTCGCAGCCGCGGTCGGCTCCGAGCCCCATGGTCTGGTCCAGCACAGCCTGCACGGGGTCGACCTTGGAGTCGTCGATGGCGATCGCGCCGATCTGCTCGGCGAGAGCGAGCCGGTCGGGGTGACGATCGACCACCATCACCTTTGCGGCGCCCTTGATCGTCGCCGACAGGGCGGCCATCAGTCCCACGGGGCCAGCCCCGGCGATCACGACGCTGTCGCCCGGGATCACGCCGGCCATCTCGGTGGCGTGGTAGCCGGTGGGGAAGATGTCGGAGAGCATGACGTAGTCGTTCTCCTTCTCCTCCGCATCCTCACCCAGGCGCAGCGCGTTGTGGTCACCGAAAGGCACACGGAGCAGTTCTGCCTGCCCGCCGCCGTACGGGCCCATTTCGGCGAACCCATAGGCCGCACCGGCGGCCGACGGGTCAGGTTGCGTCGTCAGGCAGTAGTTCGTGAGGCCGCGCTCGCAGTTCTTGCAGAACCCGCACGAGATGTTGAACGGCAGCACGACCCGGTCGCCGACCTTGACCTTCTCCACGCCACTGCCGATCTCCACCACCTCTCCCATGTTTTCGTGACCGAACGTCCGACCTACCTCGAAGGAGGTCCGCCCCTCGTACATGTGCAGGTCCGAGCCGCAGATGTTCGTCGTCGTTACCCTGACCAGGACATCGGTGGGTCGCTCGATCTTCGCGTCCGGGACATCCGTGACTGCGACATCGCGCGGTCCCTGATAGACCACAGCCTTCATGGTGAATCTCCAATCGTTGTGTGGTGACTTTCCAGACCCTACCCTCCCCACCGAACGAGGGGGTCGTAGGCAAATCAAGCCGAACCCGGGGGCTAGCTAGCCGGAGGAAATGAGTCGCGCCCAACTTGCCCTCGGAGGGCACGTGCGCAGCTGCGGGGTGGAGAAGGACCACGCGTTGTCGCCGGTCAGGTAGAACAGGTTGGCGGGTCGGTGACCACGCGTGCGGCCAGCCCCTGGTGCGCCATACGGGCTCGGACCGCAGCGAGCCGATCCGTGGACTCCTCGGGGGTGGAGGTCATCGTCCCGCGCTCCTCGTCAGGTCCGGGGGGCGGCGAGGTACTTGACCTCGAGGAACTCCTCTATACCGAGCTTGCCGCCCTCGCGCCCCAGCCCCGACGCCTTGACGCCGCCGAAGGGCGCGGCGGGGTTGGACACGAGACCGGTGTTGAGGCCGACCATCCCGGTCTCGATGGCCTCACCGAGGCGGAAAGCCCGCTCTAGGCTCTCGGTGTAGACGTAGCCCATGAGCCCCCACGGGGTGGCGTTGGCGAGCTCGACCACCTCGTCGTCGGTGTCGTAGGGGATGAGCGGGGCAACGGGGCCGAAGATCTCCTGCTCCATGAGCGCCGAGCCGGGGTCGACGCCGGTGAGGACCGTCGGCGGGTAGAAGTAGCCGGCACCCTTGGGACGGTCGCCGCCGCACCGTACCTCGGCGCCGCGGTCCACGGCGTCGGTCACGAGCTTCACCACCTTGTCGAGGGCCTTGGGCTCGATGAGCGGACCCACCTGCACGCCCTCGGCCAGGCCGTCGCCGACCGACAGGGCGCCCATGCGCTCGGCCAGCTTGTCCGCGAGCGCGTCGTGCACGGAGCGGTGGACGAAGATCCGGTTGGCGGCCGTGCAGGCCTCACCCATGTTGCGCATCTTGGCGATCATCAGGCCGTCGACGGCCTTGTCGAGGTCGGCGTCCTCGCACACGATGAACGGCGCGTTGCCGCCGAGCTCCATCGAGGAGCGCATGACGTGCTGCGACGCCTGCTCGAGGAGCTTCACGCCGACGGCGGTCGAGCCGGTGAACGAGACCTTGCGGGCCAGACCGCTGCTCATCCACGGCTCGACGACCGAGCCGGCGTCGGAGGAGCACACGACGTTGAGGACCCCGGCGGGCAGGCCCGCCTCGACCAGGATGTCGACCAGGGCGAAGCTCGACAACGGCGTCAGGTGGGCAGGCTTGAAGACCATCGTGCAGCCGGCCGCGATGGCGGGGCCGATCTTGCGGGTGGCCATGGCGAGCGGGAAGTTCCACGGCGTGACCAGCACGCACGGGCCGATCGGCTGGCGGGACACGAAGATCCGGGTCAAGCCGTCGCCGGAGAGCATCATGTCTCCGCCGATGCGGACCGCCTCCTCCGAGAACCACCGCAAGAACTCCGCGGCGTAGGCGACCTCGCCCTTGGCCTCGGCGACGGGCTTGCCCATCTCGCTGGTCATGACCAGCGCCAGGTCGTCCTGCCGCTCCATGATGAGGTCGTAGGCGCGGCGCAGGATCTCGCTGCGCTCCCGCGGGGCGGTGCGACCCCAGTCGCGCTGGGCCGCGGCGGCCGCCTCGATGGCGCGGCGGGCGTCCTCGGGACCCCCGTCGGCGATGGTCGCGATGACCTGCTCGGTGGCGGGGTTGACGACGTCGTGGGTCTTGCCGGACGCCGCGTCGCACCACTCACCGTCGATGAACAGGCCGGTGGGGACGTCGGCGACCACCTCCTGCGCCCGCTGGGACTCGGCGTCGGACGCGGTGACGAGCTGCACGGTCATCGGGGACCTCCTGGAGGGTGTCGTGCTCGGTGGTCGATCTGATCAGCGGTCGCTGCCCGCGGCCCCGGTGACCTCCTCGACGGAGGCCCGGAACCTGTCCAGCCCGAGATCGGTCTCCTCCATGGAGACGACGAGCGCGGGCATGACCCGGACCACGTTACCGAGCGGACCGCATGCACGTGAGGGTGAGCCGGCGGTGACGACTCGCGGCCTGCTGGACGGCCACGGCGGTCGCCGTGTCCGGGCGGCCGCCGGGCGTCGCGATCTCGACGCCCGGCATGGGCCCGAGGCCGCCGCGCACGTCACCGGCGAGCCGCTGGTCAACGTGGTCGACACCCGCACCGGCTTTCCCTGCCGGGGGTAAGGGCATCAGCCGGGCTTCGTCCCCCAGGCTGATGATCCCGCCGGGGGTAAGGGCATCAGCCGGGCTTCGTTCGCCAGGCTGATGATCCCGCCGGGGGTAAGGGCATCAGCCGGCCCTCGTCCGCCGTGCGGCGGACCCGCCTCACCCTCCCCCACCCGTCTCACCCCGCAGCACGAGACCAGCCCGCCACTGCGAACCCCCCCCATCCCACCGCAGTCCCGCGCGAGCGCCCGGCCCCCGGATGGGGTGGGCGCTCGCCATACGGACTGTCAGTGCTGATGAGCCGCCGGACCGTTGCCCGGTTGCGCCGTCAGGCGTGGGCCAGCGCAGGCCGCGAGTCCATCGAGATGGGCTCGGCCCGGGCGAACTCGTCCTCGTCGAGGATGCCCTCGCGTCGCGCGACGATGATCTGCACGAGCACCTGGCCCGCGACGTTGACCGCCGTGCGCCCCATGTCGAGGATCGGGTCGATCGCGAGCAGGAGCCCGACGCCGGCGAGGGGCAGGCCCAGCGTGGACAGGGTGAGGGTCAGCATCACGATCGCGCCGGTCAGGCCGGCGGTCGCGGCCGAGCCGATGACCGACACCACGACGATGAGCAGGTAGTCCAGCGGGCCGAGGTCGACGCCGAAGAACTGCGCCACGAAGATCGCGGCGATCGCGGGGTAGATCGCGGCGCAGCCGTCCATCTTGGTCGTGGCCGCCAGAGGTGAGGCGAAGGCGGCATACTCGCGCGGCACACCCAGGGACTCGGTCACGCGCTGGGTGACGGGCAGGGTCCCGAGGGACGACCGGGAGACGAAGGCGAGCTGGATGGCCGGCCAGGCGCCGCGGAAGTAGCTGCGCGGGGAGAGGCCGTGGGCCAGGAGCAGCGCGGGGTAGAGCACGAGCAGCACGATCAGCAGCCCGGCGTAGATCGCGAGCGCGAAGGTGCCGAGCTGGGTCAGCGAGGACCAGCCGTAGGTCGCGATCGCGCGGCCGATGAGGCCGACGGTGCCGATCGGGGCGAGCAGGATGACCCACCACAGTACCTTCTGCACGATGGCGAGCGCGGAGGCGTTGAAGGCCAGGAACGGCTCGGCGGCCTTGCCGACCTTGAGCGCGGCGATGCCCACGACGAGCGCGATGACGACCAGCTGGAGCGCCTTGAAGCTCACGCTGGTGTCGACCGAGGTGAGGGCGCCGCCGGGGCCGGTGACGGGGTGGGAGCTCACCGACAGGCCCAGGAAGTTGCCGGGGACCAGCTGGTCGATGAAGTCGAGCCAGCCGCCCTGCGTGCTCGGCGCCTTGGCGGAGCTCTGGCTCACGCTCGTGTGGCGACCCGGCTGGACGATCAGGCCGAGGACGATGCCGATGATCACCGAGACCAGCGCCGTGATGCCGAACCACACGAGGGTCTTGCCGGCCAGGCGGGCCGCGTTGGCGACACCGCGCAGGTTGGCGATCGAGGCGATGATGGCGGTGATGATCAGCGGCGGGACCAGTGCCTTGAGGAGGGTGACGAAGGTCGACCCGATCGTGTCGAGCACGACGGTCAGCCAGTTGTCGTCGCCGCCGGCGGTCGGGCCCATGGTGAGGGCCACCCAACCGAGGACGAGGCCCAGGACGAGGGCGATCAGGATCTGGATGCTGAAGGACGGGAGGCGACGACGCCTTGTGGGCGTGGCGCTCGCGGTCGTGGACATAGGGACCTTCTCCGGCGGGGGTGGGGCGGACGAGGATAACGTCAGCACCAATCAGTCATAACATCAGATTATTCCCCGGGGTGGTGGGAGAGGGTATGTCGGACCCCCGTGGTTGAGTGGGTGCTGTCAGGACTGGGGGCGACGAGCTGGACCGGCGAACGGTCCTGAGGTGTTCTGAGAGGTGTCACGGTGAGCAGGCAGCAACGAGCAGGGTCGTCCACGCGACCCGACAAGGACGAGGTGGCCGCGCGGGCGGATGACCTGGCGCTGGACGGGGTCCGGGCGCTGATGGGCGGGTCCGTCTGGGCCCTCGACGACGCCGTCGTCGACCTGGTGACGCTCGCCCACGCGACCGGCGGCCGGGCGGTGGTCGAGCAGACGCTGACCACTCGGCTGAGGCTGGCGCTCGACGAGCGCTGGCGCACCGGCTGGCAGCCCATGGACCTGCACCACCTGGTGGGCCGGTCCGCCCGGCACGTGCGGGCCGAGCCCGAGACGGTCACCCGCGTCGTCGAGCTGCTGGGCGACGTGATGGCCGCGGACCTGGCCGCCTACCCACGGGCGAGGGTCGAGCAGCGCTGGCACGACCAGCTCGAGCTCGCCGAGGCCTCCGTCTGGTGGTCGACCACGGACTCCTGCCTGACCGCCCGGGTCGGGCAGTGGGGCAGCGAGGCGATCGGCTACGAGGTGGCACTGCGGCTCGAGCATGTCCTGCGGTCGCTGCCCGCCATGCAGCAGCTCGGCGCCAGGCCGGGCGAGGCGACGTCCCGGTCCGCGTCGACACCGGTCGACGTGGACGACAAGGTCCTGGCGCGCGTGCGGCAGCTGCTGGCCAAGGCCGAGTCGACGCCCTACGAGGCGGAGGCCGAGACCTTCACCGCCGGGGCCCAGGCCCTCATGGCCCGGCACAGCATCGACCACGCGGTGCTGGCGGCGAGCGCCCCGGTCGGCGGGGACGAGCGACCGGACGGGCGGCGGCTGTGGATGGAGACGCCGTACGTGCGGGAGAAGGTCATGCTCCTCGGGGCGGTCGCCGACGCCAACCGGTCGAGGAGCGTGTGGGCCAAGGAGGACGGCTACGTGACGCTGCTCGGGTTCCCCCACGACCTGGACGCCGTCGAGACCCTCTACACCTCGCTGCTCGTCCAGGCGACCCGCGCGATGCACGCCGAGGGCAAGCGGCTCGACTGGCGCGGCGGATCCCGGACGCGCAGCTTCCGCCAGTCCTTCCTCGCCGCCTTCGGCGCCCGCATCGGCGAGCGGCTGGCTGAGGTGACCGCCGCCGAGACCGCCCAGGCCGCCGAGGAGATGTCCGCCGCGGGAGGTCGCGAGCTGGTGCCGGTGCTCCAGGAGCGCACCGAGGCGGTCGAGTCGTATGTCGAGGAGCTCTTCCCCCGGGTGCGTCACGTGTCCATGTCGCTCGGGCGCGATCGTGAGGGCTGGGACCGCGGCCGGCGGGCCGCCGACCAGGCGTCCCTGCAGTGGGGGCGAGCCGTGGGCAGCTGACGGCCGTCGGGGCAGATCCGGCAGAGCAGGCCCCTTCGCGCGGCAGCGCGAAGGGTCGGGCGGGTGTCGAGCAGGGTCGGGCGGGGCATGGGTGAACCATGGCCACCACTGACGCAAGCAGGCGCAGCTCCGGGACCGGGATCGCAGCGGACATCCGCGAGACCGACTCGACGGGCACCCGCACGACCCGCGCGCCGGGCAGCCGTGCGACCGGCAAGCGCGCCGAGGTCGTGGACGCCGTCATCGTCGGTGGCGGACACCACGGCCTCGTGGCCGCCGCCACCCTCGCCGACGCAGGCTGGGACGTGCTGCTGCTCGAGGCGCGCGACACCCTCGGCGGCGCCGTGTCGTCCCGCGACGTCGACGGATGGGTTCTCGACGAGTTCAGCGCCTGCCACCCCCTGGGCGCGGCGTCGCCGGTGCTGCGCGAGCTCGACCTCACCGCCCACGGCCTGCAGTGGGCGCACGCCGAGCGTCCGGTCGTGCACGTGGCGTCCGGCGATGACGCCCAGGGCTCGACCATGGAGGGTGACGCCGAGGCGACGGCCGCGCTGCTGGACGCCGACCATCCCGGCGACGGAGACACCTGGCTGCGCCTGGTGCGACAGTGGGACGCCATACGTGAGCCCCTGCTGGCCAGCCTGCTGACCAGGTGGCCACCGGTCAGGTCCGTGGGGCCGCTGCTGGCCCGCATCGGGGCCACGCAGGTGCCGGACTTCGTGCGGTTCGCGCTGCTGCCCGTCGACCGGATGGGGGTCGAGCTGTTCAACGGCGCGCGTGGGGGGCAGATCCTCAGCGGCAACGCGATGCACGCCGACATCCCGCCAGAGGCACCCGGCAGCGGGCTGTTCGGCTGGATCATGTCGATGCTCGCGCAGGACGTGGGTTTCCCCTCGCCGCGCGGGGGGACGCAACGGCTGGCCGACGCGCTCGCCTCTCGGGCCCGAGCCGCCGGCGCGCGCCTCGAGACCGGTCAGCAGGTGGCGCGGATCGCCGTGGCCGGTGGGCGCGCGCACGGCGTCGAGACCGTCGACGGCCGGCGCATCCGGGCGCGTCGCGCCGTCATCGCCGACACGAGCGCGCCCGACCTCTACGACCGACTGCTGCCCACCTCGGCCGTCCCGGCCGGGCTAAGGGCCCGCCTCGACCGGTTCGAGTGGGACCTGCCGACGCTCAAGCTCAACTACCGCCTGTCCGCACCGATGCCGTGGGTGGCCGAGCGCGCCCACGGCGCGGCCGTCGTGCACGCCGGCCAGGACAGGCAGGGCCTCGTCCGGTGGAGCGCCGACCTCGGGTCTGGGCAGGTGCCTTCGCGGCCGTTCGCCCTGGTCGGCCAGATGACCACGATCGACCCGTCGCGCTCGCCCGAGGGCACCGAAGCGCTGTGGCTCTACACCCACCTGCCGCGGGGTATCACCGACGCCGCCTCGGCCGACCGCCTGACGGACGCGTGCGAGGACATGCTCGACGACCTGGCCCCGGGGTGGCGCGAGCACCTCGTCGACCGGTGGGACCAACGTCCCCAGGACCTGCACGCCGCCAACGCCAACCTGGGCAGCGGGGCAGTTGGTGGCGGCACGATGCAGCTCTTCCAGCAGGCGATCTGGCGGCCCGTCACGGGACTCGGGGGACCGCGCACGCACGTCGAGGGTCTTTACCTCGGCAGTGCCGCCACCCACCCGGGGGGCGGGGTGCACGGCGGCTGCGGCTACCTCGCCGCGCGGGCCGCCCTCCAGGACTCCCGCTGGTGGGGCCGCCCGGTCCGCAGCCTCTCCCTCGCCGCGCTGCACCGCCTCTACGCCGACCTACCGGGGGTAGGGGCATCAGCCGGGCTTCGTCCCCAAGGTCGATGATCCCGCCGGGGGTAGGGGCATCAGCCGGGCTTCGTCCCCCAGGTCGATGATCCCGCCCCCGGTAGGTACGCATCAGGTGCGCGTCAGTGGCGACCAGGACCGGTCCGTCGCTCGGCCAGGAGGGTCAGGCGCAGCAGCGCCTCGTGGTTGCGGCGAGCGATGCCGGCCTGCCGGACCGGGCGCGGCACGAACCGTCCAGGCCCCTGCGACGCGTCCTCCCGCATGCTGATCAGCGTGCCGCCGTCCTGCGGCTCGAGGGTGATCTCGACCGTGGCCACCCCCATCACCGGACGAGCCTTGGCGAGCAGCACGATCCGACGCCCGACCTCGCACTCGCGCACCTCGGTCTCGTCGTCCAGCAGCGCGGGCCAGGAGCCGACCGAGTGGTGCAGGCGTGCGCCGACAGCGGGCCAGTCGGCCGACACCGCGCGCATCCGCGAGGCGCCCACCACCCAGCAGGGATAGGTCCACCCGTCGGCGAGCACCGCCCAGACCTGGTCGGGGGTGGCGGTGGTGCGGCGCTGCTCGGTGTGCATGGATCCTCCTGACCGGGCGGGCCCGGAGAGCGAGTGGACTGGTCCCGTCCAGCATGACCGAGACGCCGACCTGATCGCGTCTTGCCAGCCCCTCGTCCAGATCCCGGGCGGGTCCCGGGCGGATCAGTGTCGGAGCAGCGGGCTCACTGGCCGTATGCCGCGTCGAAGAACGCCCGCTCGCACGCCACCGACCGCGTGAACGCCCGCTCGGCGGCGTCCTTGTCGTGAGGGTCGGCGGGTTCGTTGGCGTCGAGTTCGGCCTGCAGCCACTCCACCCACGCGCGGAAGTCCGGACCGCGGTGCAGGTCGACCCACCCGACGTGCTCGGGGCGGGTCGCGGCCATGCCCTCGCGGTCGGCGCGCTCGGCCCAGTCGAGGTAGAGCCACTCGGCGACGAGCAGCACGGCGAGGACCTGGGCGTAGGACCGGGATTCGATCGCGTCACGCATCACCTGGTCGAAGGACCGCGTGGCCGCCGTCAGCGCCGGGTCGACCCGATCGGCCTCCAGGACCCCGAGCGCGTCGAACGAGTCGACGAAGTAGGTGTCCTCGTCGCTCGCGAACATGCCTAGCTGCCGGGCGAACCGCAGCCGCGAGGGCAGCCCGGGCGCCGACGCGCAGGCCTGCCCCAGCAGCGCGGTGAAGGCGTCGCAGAACTGGTAGTCCTGCACCAGGTAGTGGGCGAGCACGTCGTCGTCGACCGTCCCCGCGAGCAGCTCGTCGACGAACCGGTGGCCGGTCGAGGCCGTCCAGTCGCGGTCGGTGGCGTGACGCAGTCGCTGGCTCCAGGTGTGGGTCATGCATTGACCGTATGTCGTGCCCGCCCGCCAGGACACCCGCCACGCCTCCGCCTCCGCCTCCGCCCCAACGATCGTGGGGTTTCGTCCAAGGATGTTGGACGAGACCCCACGATCCTGCAGGGGCGAGAGGGCGAGGCAGTGGGGTCAGAGCGTGACGACCATCTTGCCGGTGTTGGCCCCACGCATCAGGTCGATGAACGCTTGCGGGGCCGCGTCCAGCCCCTCGCGCCGCGTCTCGTCGACGCTGATCTCGCCCGCCGCGATCCACTCCGTCATACGGCCTCGGAACTCCTCGGCCAGGTGGGAGTAGGACCCGGCGATGAACCCGCGCAGGGTGAGCTGCTTGCCGATGGCCAGAGCGAGGTTGCGCGGGGCCGGAGTGGGCTCCGTCGAGTTGTACTGCGCGATGGCGCCGCACATGGCGACCCGTCCCTGCACGTTGAGGCGTCCGATGGCGGCCTCGAGGTGCTCCCCACCGACGTTGTCGAAGTACACGTCGATGCCGTCGGGGGCCGCCTCGCGCAGCCGGTCGGCGACCGGGCCGTCGTGGTAGTCGAACGCGGCGTCGAAGCCCAGGTCGAGCAGCCGCCGGACCTTGTCGGGCGAGCCGGCGCTGCCGACGACCCGGGACGCCCCCATCAGCCGCGCGATCTGCCCGACGAGCGAGCCCACGGCACCGGCCGCGCCGGACACGAACACCGCGTCGCCCTCACGGAGCTCGGCGACGGCGGTCAGTCCGGCATACGCCGTCAGACCGGGCATGCCGAGGACCCCGAGGTATGCCGTCTCGGACACGCGCGAGGTGTCGATCGCCGTCACCCGGTCGGCGGGCAGGATCGCGTGCTCGCGCCAGCCGAGGCCGTGCAGGACGCGCGCCCCGACGGGCACGCTGTCGCTGCGGGAGGCGACGACCTCGCCGACCGCGGCGCCGTCGAGCGGCTGGTCGAGCTGGAACGGCGGGACGTAGGACTTCACGTCGTTCATGCGGCCGCGCATGTAGGGGTCGACGGACATGGCGGTGTTGCGCACGAGCACCTGTCCGTCGGCGAGCTCGGGCAGGTCGACGGTCTCGAGGCGGAAGTCGTCGCCGGTCGGCCACCCCTGCGGGCGGGAGGCGAGGACGACCTGACGGGTCGTGGTCGGGGTCGTCATCAGTCCTCCACCACGGTGACGGTGACGTCGATGTTGCCGCGGGTCGCGTTGGAGTAGGGGCAGACCTGGTGGGCCTGGTCCGCGAGCTGCTGCGCCTGCTCGTGGGGCAGGGCCGGTATGACGACCTCCAGGGTCACCTCGAGCCCGAAGCCCCCCTCGTCGCGCTGACCGATGCCGACCTGCGCGCCGACGCTGGACTCCCCGAGGTCGGCCTTGGCCTCGCGGGCGACCAGTTGCAGGGCGGAGTGGAAGCACGCGGCGTAGCCGGCGGCGAACAGCAGCTCGGGGTTGGCGCCCTGGCCGGAGCCGCCCATCTCGGTGGGTACGGCGAGGTCGAGGTCGAGGCGGCCGTCCTTGGTGAGGACGTGGCCGTTGCGGCCGGCGCCGGTGGCGAGGGCCTCGGCGGTGTAGATCGCGTTCATGGGGTGTTCCCTTCGGTCGGGTCGTGCGGGGTGGGTGGGCGGCAGAACCGCTGCGCGAGGCTGCGCAGCATCTCGGCCTCCAGCGGGGTCAGGTGGAGAGAGTCGTGGAGCTGGCGGCGCAGCCCGGCCCCCTCGGCCTCGAGGGCGCGACCCTGCTCGGTGAGGTGGATCGTGACGCGTCGCTCGTCGCGAATGTCACGGCGCCGCTCGACGTGGCCGGCGGCCTCCAGGCGGCGCAGCACGGGCGAGAGGGTGCCGCTGTCGAGCCGCAGCCGCTCGCCGAGCGCGGAGACGCCGGCGCCGTCGCTCTCCCAGAGCGCGAGCAGCGTGACGTACTGCGTGTAGGTCAGCCCGAGACGGGTCAGGCCCTCGCGGTAGGCGCCGGTCGCCGCGCGCGACGCGCTGTAGAGGGCGAAGCAGAGCTGCTGCTCCAGCACCAGGTCCTCCTCCATGACGCTCACCCTGCCACGATGATCGGTTGCGCGCAACTCAGTTGTGCACAATCCATCGGGATGCCCGACCGAGCCGGTGGCCGTCCAAGCAGACGCCGGTATGCCGGAGGCCCGGCGCCATGCCCTTTGCGGGGATGGCGCCGGGCCTCTCGGCATACGGCCGGACGAACCCCGGCTGATGCCCCTAGCGGGGGCGGGATCATCAGCCTGGGGGACGAAGGCCGGTCGATGCCCCTACCCCCGGTAGGTCAGGCGGGGGTGACGCGGATGATCGGCGTGCCCTTGGCGACCTCGCCGGACACGTCGAGCGGCTCGACCGGGCCGGTCGCGAACGAGTTGGTCACGAGGACGGGCGTGATCAGCGAGTAGCCCGCCTCCTCGATCACGGACCGGTCGAAGGTCACGAGGGGCTCGCCCTCGGCGACCTTGTCGCCGGCCTTGACGTGCACGTCGAAGCCCTTGCCGTCCAGGTTGACCGTGTCGATGCCCACGTGGATCAGCAGCTCGACGCCACCGTCCACGGCGAGGCCGAAGGCGTGGCCCGTCGACTGCGCGACCACGACGGTCCCGGAGGCCGGCGCGCAGATCGTGTCCTCGCGGGGATCGATCCCGACGCCCGGACCGACCAGGCCGGCGCTGAACACCTTGTCCGGCACCTCGGCGAGCGGCACGACGACACCGGCGCACGGGGCACCGACCTCGACGGCCCCAGCACCCGGCCGGTCGGCAGCAGAGCCGGCAGCAGCACCGGCCGCGGCGACACCGGTCGCAGCCGCACCGGCCCCGGCCGTCCCGGCACCCGCGGTGTCGCTGACGACGCTCGCACCGCCCGCCGCAGCCTCGGGTCGGGAGTGCCCGGCGGGAGCCTCGGGAGCCCTGCCGGTCGTCGGGGCATCGCCCGCGAGCGCACCAGCAGCACCAGCACCACCAGCAGCGGCACCGGCCACGGCACCGGCGTGCGCCATGCGGTCGTCCGTGGACAGGGTGACGTTCTCGTTGTCGACCGGGTCCTGCTCGGGGATCGCCGTGTCCGTGGCGGCGGCGTTGGCGGCGAGCGCCTCAGCCTTCTGCTCGGGGGTGCGGTAGTCCGTGAAGACGATGAGCAGCATGGAGACGAGGAAGGACGCCGCGACCGCCGCTGCGTAGAGCGGGATGTTGTCGAAGGCCGGGATCGTCAGCAGCGAGGTGAAGACGAAGGCGCTGGTCTTGAGGCCGCCGCCGAAGCCGATGATCAGACCGCCGACGAGGCAGCCGACGAGCATCCGCGGATAGATGCGCTTGAACCGCAGGTGGATGCCGTAGAGCGAGGGCTCGGAGATGCCACCGAGCAGACCGGCCGCGAGGGCACCGGTCGCCGTCTGCCGCATGGCCACGTCCTTGTCCCGGATCGCGTGGAAGAGGACGCCGGCGGTGGCGCCGAAGCACGCGAAGTTCCAGGCACCCATGGGGCCCTGGATGAAGTCGTAGCCCAGGGTCTGGATGTTGAGCAGCATGATCGCGTTGATCGGCCAGTGCAGGCCCAGCGGCACCATGAAGGGGTAGGCCAGGGGGATGACGATGGCGAAGATGAACGGGCTGAAGTCGTTGACGGACTTGAGGAGGCTGCCGAGGCCGGCGCCGACGTAGACGCCGATGGGGCCGATGAGGAAGGCCGTGAGCGGGATCATCACGAACATCGCGAGGAACGGCACGAAGATCAGGTGCAGGTTGGCCGGGATGATGCGCTTGAGCACGCGATACAGCGGCCCGAGCACGGCGGCCATGAGCAGCGGCGGGAAGACCGTGGAGCCGTAGTTGAAGATCGTCAGCGGCAGGCCGAAGACGTCGAAGATCTTGACCTCCGACCCGGCGACCGTGGCGGTGCGGGCGGCGTCACCGAGCGCGGTGAAGCCGGGCAGCATGAGCACGCCCATGATGGCGAAGCCCACCCAGGGGTCGGCGCCGAGCTTCTTGGAGGCGTTGTAGGCGACCATCAGCGGCAGGAAGGTGAACACGCCCTGCCACAGCAGGTTGATGAACGCCCAGCCGCCCTCGAGCTTGACGCGCGGGTCGGCCCAGTTGCCGATGACGCCGAGCGTCGACATCAGAGCCATGAAGGTGATGAACAGCGAGGCGCCGAGCAGCGCGCCGAGGATCGGGCGGAAGGAGTCGGAGAGGAACTCGAAGAAGTTGTCGAGCCAGGCCCGCCCGCCGCGAGGGCCGCCGGCGCGCAGCTCGGCCTTGAGCTCCTCGTCGGACTTCGCGCCCGACCCGCTTGAGCCCGCGCCGGCCGAGCCGGAGCCGGACGCCATCTCGGGCAGCGCCATGATGTCGTTGTAGACGTTCTGGACCGCGCCGCCGATGACGACCTGGTAGCGGTCGCCGGACTGCGGGACGGCGCCCATGACGCCGGGGATCTTTTCCACCCGCGCGGTATCGACGCCGGAGGCGTCCTTGAGCTGGAAGCGCAGCCGGGTCGCGCAGTGCGTGAGGCTGGTGATGTTGGAGGGGCCGCCGACGCTCGAGACGATGTCGCTGGCAGGGCTTGATGCCATGAGGTACTTCTTTCGTGGGGAGCCGCACGGGCGCGTCAAGTATTCCCTCCCGGGAGCGGGTCCGCTGACCGAGACCTCATGGTGCGCACACTCATCCCGTATGCCGGGCGCCCGCCGTCTCACTTCGGCTGCCGTCATGCGCGGCGGGCGACCACCGCCCCGGCCACCACGAGGAGCCCGAGCACGCAGGCGAGCACGGTCGTGACGACGGCGGCGACGCCCCCGTGCCACAGCGCGACCGCCGCGATCGTGACGGCCACCGCCACCCACACCAGGACCCCCACCCCGTGCCGGTGGGCGGCGAGGTCGGCGTACACGAGCACCTGGACGAGGGCGAGGGCGACGCCGAGGGCGGTGAACACCCAGGCCTGGTGGCCGAGCTCGCCGACGTAGGCCGGCCCGCCGACGACGGAGGTGAGCAGGTCGCCCGCGACCGCCGCGACCAGCACCCCCAACACGCCGACCCCGGCCGTGAGGCCGACGGCGGCCCGGACCGCGGCGGCGCGCTCGGCGGGGCGGGCCATGCGCGGGTAGTACATGGTGGCGATGAACTGCGGCCCCCAGAAGGCGACCTTCTCGAAGAGCGCGCCCATCGTGTAGACCCCCGAGCCGTCCCGGGAGAGTTGGTGACGAGCCAGGATGAGGTCCAGGCTCGACAGGACCAGCAGGCCCGCCGTGGGCATCGACCCGACGAGCCCGGCCCGGGCCCGCGCGAGCCCGTCGGTCCACCACCCGGCGTCGCCGCGGGGCGGACGACCGCGGGCCGCGAGCGCCCCGGCGACGACGGCGACCACCACCCAGCCCACGGCATACCACCCGATCACCCCGAGCACCCCCTGCCCGAGGACCGAGGCGGCGACGGCAGCGGCGATCTTGGCCACGCCCACGAGCAGCGCCGAGAGCCCGAGGGCGGCGAACCGCTCGGTCCCCTGCAGCACCCCCAGGGCCGCGAAGGCCACCGTCATGGGCACCGCGGACAGCGCGAGCACGACGAGCGGCGCGGTCGCCAGGTGCAGCAGCGGGGCGAGGACGGGCGCGGCGGCGGCGAGCACCAGCGCGGGGACGCCACCGACCAGCAGGGCGCCGACCAGCAGCCCGGCCGGTACGCGCACCACCGACTTCAGCTCCGGCTCCGGCTCCGGCTCCGGCTCCGACGAGGCGACCGCGCGCGCCGTCACGAGCTGCAGCCCGAGGCCCGGCACGGTGAGGATCGTCGAGAGGTTGATCAGCGAGCCGACCGCGCCGAGGTCGTCGGGGGTCATGGACCGTCCGAGCACCACGAAGAACGCGTAGCCCAGCAGCGCTCCGACGAAGGTGCCGGCGAACAGCAGTCCCCCCGACGACAGCGCCGACGAGACCTGTGCGAGCGCTCGGGCCACGACCGGTCGCGCGGCGGCGTCCGGGTCGGTGCGGCTCATGCTCGCTCCTTGGAGGCGGAGATCCTGGGGCTAGGCGAATGCCCGGGGCAGGGTCGTCAGCGTGCCATAGTGCCAGCATGCGACGCCGCGACGTGTGGCCGGGATCTCCCGGACGGGCCGCGCTCACCGGGTGCGCCGTCGCCGTCCTGCTCGCCCTGACGTGGACCTGGCCTGCCCTGGGCCGTGGTCAGCTGCTCTACCGCGACTTCGTGCAGGTCCCCGATCCTGTGCTCGGCCCGTCCGTGCTCGGGACCGACGGCCGGGCGCCGCGCGCCGTCCCGCTCGACGCGGTCACGGCCCTGCTCGCGCCGGTGGTCCCGTCGGGGGTCCAGCAGCAGGTCATGCTCGTGGCCTCCCTCGCGCTCGCGGGCTGCGGTCTGGCCGTGCTCCTGCGTCGACGGGGGGCTGCGGCCTGCGTGGTGGCTGCCGCCGTCGCGGTCTGGAGCCCGTATGCCGCGCAGCGGCTGCTCGTCGGGCAGCCGCCCACGCTGCTGGGGTGGGCCATGGTGCCGTGGCTGGTGGTCGCGGTGCGCCGGGACGGGTCGCCGCGGCGACGGGTCCTCGCGGTGCTGGTCGCCGCGTTGCCGGCCGCGCTGACGCCGTTCGGGGGGCTGCTGGCGCTGGGGGTAGTGGTGGTGACCGCCCTGGCGGCGAGGCACCGACCCGGGCGACGGCGCCGCGAGCCGGTGGTGCTGGGGGCGCTGGGTGTGGCCTGGTGCCTGCCCTGGGTGGTCGCGGGGCTGCGCGGGGCGACCGCGGCCGGCGAGACGTCGGGGGCCCGGGCGTTCGCGGTGCGGGCGGACGGGGTGCAGGGGGTGCTCGACGTGCTGGGGGGCGGGGGGATCTGGGCGCCCGCCGCCGCGCTCGCCTCGCGAGCGCACGCCCCGGCCCTGGTGGCCTCCACCCTCCTCGTGCTCGCCGCGGCCACCGTGCTCGTCCTGGCCCCCTCGGCCCCCTCGGACAGCATGCGGGTCTCGCCCAAGGATGATGGACCTCACCCTCACGATCTGCGGGTGCTGGGGGCCGCGCTCGTGCTCCCCACCGTCGTCGCCCTCGCCCTCGCGTCCGGCCCGGGCCTCGCGCTGTGGGCCCCGGCCCAGCACGTCCCCGGCCTGGGGATCCTCCGCGACACCCACCGGCTCCTCGGGCTGACCGTGCTCGCCACGGCCGTGCTCCTCGGTCTGGGGGTGCAGGCCCTGCGCCGCCGCCTCGGCCCCGTCGTGGCGGTCGGCGCCACCGCGACGGTGCTGGCCGTCGCCGTCCTCGGCGCCCCGGACGCCCCGGCCCGCATCCACCAGGCCTATCGGCCCACGAGCTTTCCCCCGGGCTGGTCGGCGGCGGTCGCGGTCGTCGGCGACCGGACCACGCTGGTCCTGCCGTGGCAGCCGTTCCGCCGTCAGGCCTGGGTCGGGGGCCAGCCCTTCCTGGACCCCCTGCCGCTCGCGCTGCGTGGTCGTGTGGTCGCGTCCCGCAACCTCACGGTCCCCCGTGACGGCGGCACGGTGGTGGTGGGGTCCGACGACACCACCGCGCTGCGGGCCTGGGCGCGAGGGGACCTCGCCGCGCTCCTGGATGCCGGGGTCGAGGCCGTCGTGACCTGGGCGGACACCCCCGGCGAGGCCCTGGCGCCCCCACCCGGGGCGCGCCGCGTCGAGACGTCCGGACCGCTGCGCGTCTGGCTCGTGGACGAGCCCCCGACGGTCCGTCACTGAGACCGCCATCAGGGCGATATGTGGATAAAGTGACGCAGACCACAGGACAGGCTCCCTGGCGGCACGTACCCTTACCGACCAGTAGAACTGATCAGTAGTCCCGGATCGCAACGGCGCCATCCCAGCGCGGGCCCCGCCTCCCGCCTCCTGAAGATCGAGGTCTGACCATGCCTTCCCTCAGTGGCCGCACCGCCGCCGTCCTCATCGCCGCCCTGTCCTGCCTGCTCGGCCTCGGAGCCTCCGCCCTCGCGGTCAACGCCGTGAGCTCCGCCGCCCCCGACGACGCCAAGGCCGCGACCTCCGGCCCCGCCGCCGAGGTCGCCCCGGCCGAGATCATCGGTTACGGCGGCTGACGGCTCCTCGCCGTCCGCAGCCCACCCCGTCCGACGCCTGCGCCCACCGCCGTGCGTATCGCCTTCCTCAGCTGGCGCGACCTCACCCACCCCGAGGGTGGCGGGGCCGAGCGCTACGCCCAGAACGTCTGCAGCGGGCTCGCCGCCCGCGGCCACGACATCACCCTGCTGTGCGCCGCCCACGGCGACGCCCCCGAGCAGGAGCACCTCGACGGCTATCGCATCCTCCGCCAGGGGGGACGCGCCTCCGTCTATCCCGCGACCGTCCGTCGCCTGCGCGAGCTCGAGCGCACCGAGGGCCACTTCGACGTCGTCGTCGACATCCAGAACGGCCTTCCTTTCGGCTCCCGCCTCGGGACGCTGTCACCGGTGGTCGTCCTCGTCCATCACGTGCACAAGGAGCAGTGGCCGGTCGTCTTCAACCGCGCCGTCGCCTCCGTCGGGTGGTTCCTGGAGTCACGCGTCTCGCCCTGGCTCTACCGCGGGTGCCAGTACGTCACCGTCTCGGGTCGCACCCGTGAGGAGCTCGTCGAGCTCGGCGTCGACGCGGGCGACATCTCCGTGATCCACAACGGCACCGACATCCCGTGGACGACCCGGCAGTCGCGCACGGATCACCCCAGCCTCGTGGTCCTGGGTCGGCTCGTCCCGCACAAGCGCGTGGAGCTGGCCATCGACACCGCGCAGCGGCTGCGTCACAGGTTCCCCGGCCTGCGGCTGCGGGTCGTCGGCGACGGCTGGTGGCGTGACCGGATCGAGGAGCACGCCCGTGCGGTCGGGGCCGACGACATCGTCGACGTCCTCGGCTTCGTCGACGAGGTCACCAAGCACCACGAGCTGTCCTCGGCCTGGGTGTCGCTCGCCCCGAGCCTCAAGGAGGGGTGGGGGCTCAACGTCATCGAGGCCGCCATCCACGGGGCCCCCACGGTGGCCTTCCACGACGCGGGCGGCCTGTCCGAGTCGGTGGTGGACGGGCACACCGGCACGCTGGCGCACGACCTCGACGAGTTCGTCGAGGCCACGGCCGAGATCCTCGGCGACCGACACCTGCGCCACCAGATGGATCTCGCCGCCAGGGCGCATGCCCGCCGCTTCTCGTGGGGGGCGACCGTCGACAGCTGGGAGCGCACCCTCGCCCGGGCCGCCGCGCACCGGCCGGCCGTCGCCGAGATCGACCAGGTCGTCACCGCGCCCGAGCCGGTCGGGCACCGCTCCGGCTGGCGCGCGAGCGCATGACCGCGGACCAGCAGCAGCGCGCACCCGTGCCGGACCACCCCGGCGCGGGGCGTGCGCTGCCGCCCCTGGCCCGGGTCGGCTCGCTCGCCCGATCGGTGCAGCTGTTCCGCGCGTTCACCGTGGAGCAGACCGACCCGGCCTACTTCTACGGCCTGCTCGCCCTGGACTCGGTCCGCGAGGCGAGCCGCTGGTGCGAGCTCGACGGTGCCACCATGGTCGACGTGGGTGGCGGGCCTGGCTACTTCGCGGACGCCTTCATGGCGGCCGGGGCCCGCTATGCCGGGATCGACCCCGACGCGGGGGAGCTCGAGCGCCGCGGGACGGTCGCCTCCAACACCCTGCGCGCCTCGGGCCTGTCGCTGCCGATCGCCGACGACGCCGTGGACCTCACCTACTCCAGCAACGTCCTCGAGCACGTGCCCGACCCCGAGGCGATGGCGGAGGAGATGGTCCGCATCACCCGGCGCGGCGGCACGGTCGTCCTCTCCTGGACGCCGTGGCTGTCGCCCTGGGGCGGCCACGAGACGGCCCCCTGGCACTACCTCGGCGGGCGGCGCGCGGCGGACCGCTACGCCGACCGGCACGGACACCGCCCCAAGAACGACTTCGGGCGCTCGCTCTATGCCTGCTCCATCGCCCGCATGCTCACCTGGCTCGCCGACGCGGAGCGGGCCGGCCGGGTGCAGCGGGTCGAGATCCTGCCTCGTTACCACCCGGCCTGGGCCCGGTGGTTGATCCACGTGCCGGGCGTCCGCGAGATCGTCTCGTGGAACGCCGTGCTGGTCCTGCGCGTTCGATGACCTCGGCTCCCCCCGCTCCCCGGACCGATCGGCCCCACCGGGCCGGTCGGTCCGATCGTGCGGGACGGGCCGATCGTGCGGGACGGGCCGAGCAGCACGTATGGCGGGTGCGGCTGTTCACGGCGTGCCTGCTGCTCACGGCCGCGAGCTTCCTGCAGGGCGGGGGCCGTGTCGTCCCGGACACCAAGCTCGACCTGACCCTCTCTCCGGCGGCCTTCCTCGGCCGGGCGCTGCACGTGTGGGACGCGGGCCACCTCGGGCAGCTGCAGAACCAGGCCTACGGCTACCTGTTCCCCATGGGCCCCTTCCACCTCGTGCTGCGGCTGCTGCAGGTGCCCGAGTGGGTCACACAGCGGTTGTGGTGGTCGCTGGTGCTGTGCACCGCCTTCCTCGGCTTCTGGCGGCTCGCGCGGGCGGTCGGGGTGGGCGGGCCGTGGACGCGCTACCTCGGCGCGCTGCTGTTCGCGCTGTCGCCGCGGTTCCTCGCCGAGATCGCGGTGACCTCGATCGAGGTATGGCCCATGGCGGTGGCGCCGTGGGTGCTGCTCCCGCTCGTCGACCCGGCCCCCCAGCGCACCCGCCGCCGGATCCTGCGCTCGGCCCTCGCCTTCGGCTGCATCGGCGGGGTCAATGCCATCGCGACCGGCGCGGCGCTCGTCCTGCCCACGCTGTGGTGGCTGACCCGCGAGCGCCCGGCCCGGGCCGTGCGGGGGCTGATCGCCTGGCTGGGGGCCTGCGTGCTCGCCGGTCTGTGGTGGATCGGCCCGCTCGTGGTCCTCGGGCGCTACAGCCCGCCCTTCCTCGACTGGATCGAGAACGCCGCCGCCACGACCAGCACCGCGAGCCCCTACACGGCGCTGCAGGGGACGACGCACTGGCTGTCCTACCTGCGCGTGGCGGACGGCCCGACCTGGCCGGCGGGCTGGGTGACGGTGACCGTGCCGGTCCTCGTCGTGACGACGACCGTGCCGGCGATCATCGGGCTCGTCGGTCTCACCCTGCGCGGGATGCCGGACCGGTCCTTCTGGCGTCTGGGGGCCGTCGTCGGCCTGGTGCTGCTGGTCGCCGGCTTCGGCGGTCCCGCCCACGGGCCCTTCGCCGGCGACGTGCGGGCCCTGCTGGACGGCTCCCTGGCGCCCTTCCGCAACATCCACAAGTTCGAGCTGGTCCTGCGGATCCCGTTGATGCTGGGTCTGGTCCACGCCGTCCATGCCGTCGGCGCCGTCCATGCCATGGGCGCGCCGACCCCCCGCGAGCGCAGCGCCGACGACCCCCGACCGACCAGGTGGGTCCCGCGCGAGCTGGTCGCCGCCGTCACCGGCGTGCTCGTCGTCGCCGCGGCCGCCCCCGCCGTGGCCGCGATGCTGCCGCGCGCCGGCGCCTACGAGCAGGTGGCGGACTACTGGCGGGAGGTCGCCGGGTGGCTCGACGACCAGCCGGGCCCCGGCACGGTGCTGGTCGTGCCGGCCGCCCCCGCCGCCGAGCTCACCTGGGGCTCGCCCCGCGACGAGCCGCTCCAGGCGCTCATGCGGCGCCCCTTCGCCGTGCGGGACGCCGTGCCCCTGGGGTCGGCCGGCTCCACCCGCTACCTCGACGAGGTCGAGCGCCACCTGCGCACCGGGGTCGGCGGCACCGGCCTGCGCGGCTCGCTGCGCGACGCGGGCATCCGCTACCTCGTCGTCCGCAACGACCTGCGGGTGTCCGCCCGCCGGGCCCCCGGGCTCGCGGTGCACCAGGCGCTCACGGACGCCGGCATCGCTCGCGTACGCTCCTTCGGCCCGCCCGCCGGCAGCGCCTTCGAGACCGCCGACACCACGGTCGACGAGCGCACCCTGCTGCCCTACCCGAGCCTCGAGGTCTATGACGTGGGGGACGTCGCCGACGCCCGGCTCGTCCCGGTGTCCGCCCTGCGGCAGCTCACCGGTGGGCCGGAGGACCTGCCCTCGCTGGGCCGGGTCCTGCCGGCCGGTGTCGCGGTGCTGGGGTCCGACCGGGCGGCCCTGCCCGCCTCGCCCGCGCTGCCCGAGATCCTCACCGACGGCAACCAGCGCCGCGAGACCATCTTTGGCCGGGCCTCCGACAACCGGTCGCCCGTGCTGCGCGCCGACGACCCGGGCACGACGGGCCGCCGCGTGCAGGACTACGTGGTGGACCCCACCGCTCGTCAGGTCACGCTCCGGTGGGAGGGCATCGCGGGTGCCTACGCCTCCAGCTCCGGGTCCGACGCCGGCTCCTTCGTCCGCACGTCCAGCGGTGACGGCCCCGCCGCGGCCCTCGACGGCGACCCCACCACGCGCTGGACCTCCGGCCGCTACCAGCAGGCCGTGGGCGAGTGGTTCGAGGTGCGTCTCGACGGCCCGCGCGACCTGACGGGGACCACGCTCACGCTCGCCTCGCCGTGGCCGGGCAGCGCACCCCCCGTCGCCGTCGACGTCACCACCGACGCCGGGACCGTGCCGATGTCGATCAGCGCGGACCAGGCGGCCGGGGCCACGGTCGCCGTCCCCCTCCCCGCGGGTCCCACGACGCGTCTGCGGCTGACCCTGCGCGGCGTCGGCGTCGGCACCGAGCGAGCCTTCGCCATCAGCGAGCTGACCCTGCCCGGGATCGTGCCGGTGCCGCGGCTCGTGCTGCCGCCGACTCCCTCGGGGACGCCCGACGTCGTCAGCCTCCGGCGCCAGGAGCCCGGCCGCACCGGCTGCCTGCGGCAGGGCGCTCGTCCGCTGTGCGCCGAGGGGCTCGTCGCCACGGGCGAGGAGGCCGCCGGCCTGTTCCGCTCCTTCACCACCACCACGAGCACGAGCTATGCCTGGTCCGGCCACGTGCGGGCACGCCCGACCGCGGCGGGCCGGGCGCTGCTCGACATACCGGGCAGGATCCGCGCCGGGGCCTCCACGTCGCGGGTCCCGGGACTCGCCGGGCGACCCGGAGCCGCCGTCGACGACGACCTCGGCACCGGGTGGGTCGCCTCGGAGCTGGACCGTCAGCCCACGCTGCGGCTCACCCTGCCGGCGCCGCGGGCGCTCACCGGCGTCCGCCTGCTGTCCGACGCCCACCTCGCGGCCTCGCGACCGCGCCGCGTGCAGGTCCGCACGGGCGACGGCCGCACCCGCAACGCCACCGTCGCGCCCGACGGCACCGTCGCCTTCACGGCCCGGACCGACCGGGTGGACATCACGGTCACCGGGGTCGACGAGGTGCGCTCGATCGACGCCGCCACCAAGCTCGCCCAGGCGCTCCCCGTCGGCGTCTCCGAGGTGGTGCTCCTCGGCGCCGAGGATCTCCGCGCACCGCTGGACCGGGACGCGCCCGTGGGCGGGACCTGCGGCGACGGACCGACCGTGCGCCTCGACGGGGTCACCCGGCCGTCCCGCCTGGTCGCAACGGTCGGCGACGTGCTCGACGACCGGCTGCTGCGCTGGGTCCCCTGCGGCGGCCCCACCGACCTGGGCGGTGACCGCTCCGCGCAGCCGATCCCGGTCGCCCCGGGCGAGCATCGGGTCACGGTCCTCGCGACCTCGGCCTACGTCCCGGAGAGCCTGCTGCTCACCACCCCCGAGCTCGTGCCCTCGTCCTCCCGGCCGGTCGGCACCGACGTCGTGGCCGGCGCCGACGGATATGCCGTGCCCGAGCGCGCCGCCCCCGCCGTGCTCGCGCTCCCGCACAACGCCAACGTCGGCTGGGTCGCCACGGACGACGACGGCCACGAGCTCACCCCGGTCCGGCTCGACGGCCGTCGTCAGGGCTGGGTCCTGCCGGCGGGCCCCGCCACCGTCGTGCACCCGCGCTTCGCTCCCCAGCGCCCGTATGCCGCGCTGCTCGTCGCCGGCGCCCTCGGGCTGCTTCTGGTCGCCGCGGGCGCCTGGCGCGAGGGTCGCCGTCAGCGAGCCGCGCAGCTCGCGGGGACGGTCCTCGGGTCGCCACCCCTGCGCAGCGGGGCCTGGAGCCCGTATGCCGTCACCGGCGTCGTCGCGGTGCTGCTGCCGCTGGCGACGGGACCGACCGGACTCGGCGCCGTGGGCGTGGGTCTCGTCGTGGGGCTGCTGGCGCGCCGGGCCCGCCGCCCCGACCTCGTGCGCGCGGCGGTCGTCGCGGGCGCCGCCACCGTCGCGACGGCGCTGGTCGCGGCCCGGCCCTGGGGCGGCGGAGGCGCCGCGCTGCTGTCGTGGTGGCCCCAGGCTGCCGTGCTCACCGCTGTGGCTGCGGCGACCGTGCTGCTGCCGGGGCCGCCTCGTGCGCGGCCGGGGCCGCCTCGTGCGCGGCCGGGGGCGACCCGTCCCTCTGGTCCCTCCGGGCGTCTCTGGTGGCGGTCACCCGCGCCGTGGGGACGGCCGGCGGACGGGACCGGCGCGGGTCCCGGCGACGCGCACGACGCATGATCGGCTCCTCGAGGTAGCGGTGGCTCACCCACGCCACGAGCACCGAGCCCACGACCGTCAGGGGCCACAGCACGAGGAAGTCCCCGGTGAAGGGCTTGTGGCCGATGGCCCGCTCCACCAGGGCGAGCACCACGAGGTGATAGACGAAGACGCCGTAGGACAGGTCACCGAGCAGGCGCGCCGGGCGGCTGCCGAGCGCGGCGACGACGCGCGACGAGCTCGGCTCGGCAGCGATGCAGGGCAGCACGACCAGCACCGCCAGGACCGTGTAGCCGAGGTTCTTGGTGCCGGCCTCGAGCAGCGTGGCGCGGTCCAGGCCGTAGGGCCCGGCCAGCCGGGTGGTCAGCAGCAGGTAGAGCGCGCCCGCGGCGGCCCAGAGCGTCCCCGGAGAGGCCACGAGGTCGTCCACGGCGGTGCGGGGGAGCTCTCCTGCCAGGCGGCCCTCGTGCCACACCGCGAGGGCCATGCCCCCGCCGAACCACCCGAGGTACTCCGGGAGCCAGTAGTTCGTCATACCGCTGACGTTGTCGTGGGTGAGCACGATCCAGGCCAGCGAGACGGCGGGCAGGCAGGCGAGGACGACGAGCGCCAGCTCCGACCAGGTCAGCCAGGTCGTGCGCGGGAGGCGGGCCATCCCCCACGCGGCGAGGGGCAGCACGAGGTAGAACGCGACCTCCGTCGACAGGCTCCACATCTGGGTGAGGCCGGGCACCGACGGGGAGGGGACGTAGATCTGGGACATCGTCGCCACGCGCAGGTAGTGGACGACGCCGATCCGGTCGTGCTGCAGCAGCAGGTAGGCCGCCAGCACCGCGACCCAGGCGGCCGGCAGGATGCGGAACGCCCGGTGCCGCAGGTAGGTGCGCAGGTCGGCCGCCCCCGCGGTCTGCTCCGCCGTGGCGCTCCCGAGCCTGGCACGGACGTGCGGGCGCCAGAGCAGGAAGCCCGAGACCACGAAGAACAGCGGGACGCCGGCGTCCAGGCGGGCGAGGAGCCCGGCATACGGTCCGTGGATGGCCAGGCCGCTGGAGAAGCCGACGTGGGTGGTGACCACCATGAGGGCACCGACGATGCGCAACCCGTCGAGGGCTGCGAAGCGGGTGGTGCGGGGCTCGGCCACCCCAGGAGGGTAACCAGCGGGTAACTCGGCGCGCCTGCTGGCGTGACCGGGGCGACCCGGATGGCGGATCGATCGCGCCGTCCGTGGTGAGAGGGGGCAGACAACGTCCAGATGCGCTGCTATGGTCCCAGGAACCGCGGCACTACTCATCAGTAGGCCCTCGCCGCCGACTGACCGACACACCTCGTCTCGTCAACGTCACTGTCGCCGTTCCCTGAGCAGGAGTCCTTTCATGCGTCGCATCCTTGGCGGCCTCGCCGTCTTCCTGGGCATCCTCGCCCTCGTCCTCGGCATGCGGGCCGACTCGATCTACGACCGGCTGGCGACCGTGCCGCTCGACCAGAAGGCCACGGCCATCTCCGAGGGCACCGGCGTCAGCGCCCTGCGCGTGTCCACGCAGGGCGGCACGGTCCGCTTCGACAAGCTGACCGACCAGCACGTCAAGAACACCCGCACCATCATCGGCCTGCCCGGCAAGGTGCCCGAGGACCAGCGCGACGACAACGCCTTCTGGCAGATCGGGCTGCGGACCGAGATCGTCGACGGGCAGCCGCTCGCGCTGTCCACCGACGGCGTCTCGATCAACCGGCGCACCGGCCTGGCCACCAACTGCTGCGGCGACTTCGTCGGCGTCGGCACCACGCAGGACCAGAACGCCACCGAGCAGATCACGCACGAGGGGCTGTTCTTCAAGTTCCCCTTCGACGCGCAGAAGAAGTCCTACCCCTTCTGGGACAGCGAGCTCAAGGCCGCCCGCGACGCGACCTACGTGCGCGAGGAGAAGGTCAAGGGCCTGGACACCTACGTCTACGAGCAGACCATCCCCACCACCCGCCTCCCCGGGTCCCGCACCGTGCCGCGCACGATGTTCGGCGCCGGCACGGGCGACGTCCAGGTCCAGTCGGACTACGCCAACACGCGCACCTTCTGGGTCGAGCCCAACACCGGCGCCATCATCCGCGCCCAGGAGAACATCAACCGCGAGGCGGTCTCCGAGGCCGGCACGGTGACCCTGATCAAGGGCGTCATCGGCTACAACGACGAGACCCAGCAGAGGTTCGCCGACGAGTATGGCGACAAGGCGGGCAAGCTGGCCTTCGTCCGTGACCTCCTCAGCCCGCTGGGCTTCGTCGCCGGCGCGCTGCTGACTTTGCTGGGGCTGTTCCTGCTGTTCACCCGCCGCCGGGGCGAGCACCGCGAGTCCCGGCACGACGACCTCGTGGCGCAGGACCGCGCGGCGTCCGGCGCGACCCGCGCCTGAGGCGCACCCCCGACCGACAGGCCCCGACGGACTCGCCGTCGGGGCCTGTCGGCGTCTCCGGCGCTCCTCAACGTCGACGCTGCCGCGCCATCCGCTCCCAGATCGTGACGCCGGAGGGCGTCTGCGGGTCGTTGGTGGCGTGGACGAACCACGTCGGGGGGCACGTGTGGCGGACGATCGGGATCGAGGACGCGGCATACGACCGGATGCGGCACGAGCTGGCGCTGTTGTGGGCGACGTCCCCGCTGCCCGCGATCCCGGTGCACGCGCTCGCGGCGCTGCCCGGCCCCGTCCCCGCGCGCTGGTCCTGGTGGGCGCGGCAGCAGCAGCGCCAGGCGGTGGCGCTGGGTGCCGACAACCCGCAGGCGCGGGTCACGCGCGAGGTCGTGCGGCCGGCGCGCCACATAATGATGCTGCAGCGCCCCCGCCGCGTGGCCGCCGCCATCGCCCGCACCGGCGACCGGAGCAACAGCGCGCCGCTGCCGTTCTTCGTCGAGCGCGTCTATCAGGAGGTGCGTCGCGCGGACCTGCAGGAGCAGGTCATGATCCAGTCCTTCGACTGGTCGACGCTGCGGCTCATGCACCAGCTCGACCGGCGGATCCCGCTCGTGGCGCTCGACAACTTCGAGAACCAGCAGGTCGGCAAGCCCGGCGCCTCTCCGTGGCTCGGCGGGATCGACATCGACGACTTCGGCGGCAACGTCGTGCGCGCCGCCGCCTCCATCGAGGGCGTCAAGGTCTTCTCCTCCGGCTGGGACATCGGCAACAAGCCGTCCGGCTCCTACGTCGACGCGGCCATGATCCGCCAGGCCCGCGCCGCCGGCCTCAAGGTCGTGCCGTGGACCGTCGACGACCCGGCCGTCATGCACCACCTGATCGACCTGGGGGTCGACGGTCTGATCACCAACTACCCGGACCGTGGGCGCCTGGTGATGGCCGAGCGCGGTATGCCGCTGCCCCGGGCCTACTCCCGCAAGCTCTGACAGCGGCCGCTGCGGCATACGGCGCAAGCTCCGCGGCCCCGCGGCATCAGGCCAGGAGCTCGGCGGTGGTCGTGAGGGTGATCTGCGGCTCGTAGAGGCTCAGCACCTGCAGCGCGGCCGCGTGGTTGTCCGGCGTCGAGCCGGCGCAGGCGTCGGACACCACGGTCACCGCGGCGCCTGCGTCGGCCGCGGCGAGCGCCGTCGCGATGACGCAGCAGTCCGTCGAGACGCCGGTCAGGACGAGGCGCGGTGTGGCGCCGACGATCTCGCGCAGGGCGGCACCCCACTTGCCGAACGTCGGCTCGGTGACCACGTGCGCCGCAGCCGCGAGTGACGCGAGCTCGGGCACGACGGCATACAGGGGGTCGCTGTCCTCGACCCGCGCAAAGGGCCACTGCACGTAGTAGGCCCGCCATGACCCCTGCGGCTCGGCCGGCGCGACGAACCGCGTAACCACCACCCGCCCCGCGAATGCCGTTGCGAGGGCGCGCACCCGGGGCACAATTGCCGCGAACATCGGTGAACCCCAGGGGCTCTCGGGCGACGCGAAGATCACCTGCGGGTCGATCACCACCAGCCAGGGCCGTATGCCATCGCCGGCGTCACCGGCGTCACCGCGCATCGCCCGCCTCCTGACGGCGAACCCGCCCGCGCCGCAGCACGATCCCGCCGACCAGGCCGATGAGCAGCGCGAGCAGCACCCCGATGTTGGAGTACGGCCAGGCGCCGTCCCAGCCCTCCGCGGTGCGCGTGCCCAGGCCGAGCGGCTGCAGCAGGTAGCCCTGCCAGTTGTTCCACGCGGCGTCGGCGGCGAACGTGTTGACCACGAGCCCCCAGCCGACGACGGACGCAACCGCCATCAGGGCCAACGAGATCCAGTCGACGCTGCCGTAGCGACCGTGAGCGTCGAAGAGTGCGTCCTCGTCGTAGTCGCGCCGCCGCAGGGCGATGTCGGCGATCATGACGCCGGCCCACGCGGCGAGCGGCACGCCCAGCGTGATCAGGAAGCTCTGGAACGGCCCGAGGAAGCTCTGCGCGAAGAAGACCACCCAGATCGTCCCGGCGGTGAGGATGATGCCGTCGACGAGAGCCGCTGCGGGGCGGAGGATTCGGACGCCGAGGGACAGCAGCGTGAGGCCGGAGGAGTAGATGCCGAGCACCGCCCCCGAGACGAGCGCGAGCACCGCGGACACGAGGAAGATCACGAGGAACCACGTCGGGAGGATGGTGGCGAGGGTCCCGATGGGGTCGGCGGTGATGCCCTGGGCGAGCGTGGGGTCGGAGCCGGCGAGCAGCAGGCCGTAGAGCACGAGGAGCGTCGGTGCGAGGGCGCCGCCCACCGTGTTCCACGCGACGATGGCGCCGCTCGAGGCGTCGCGACGTTGGTAGCGCGACCAGTCGGCGGCGATGTTGATCCACCCGAGGCCGAACCCGGTCATCACCATGACCAGCGCCCCGACGACGGACTGCCATGAGCCCGAAGGGAGTCCGCGCACCGCGTCCCACCGGACGTGGCCGAGCGTCAGGGCGATGTAGACGATCGTCGCGGCGCCCGTGAGCCAGGTCAGCACCGACTGCAGCCGCATGATGATGTGGTAGCCCGCGACCGAGGCCAGCACGATGATCGCGGCCACGACGACGGTGGCGACGACCTTCGTCGGTGTCCCGCCGCCCCACCCCAGGCGGCCGAAGATCGTCGACGTCGCCAGCACCGCCATGATCGCGAGGAAGGTCTCCCACCCGATCGACACCAGCCAGGACATGACGCCGGGCACCTTCTGCCCCTGCACCCCGAACGCGGCGCGGCTCAGGATCATCGTCGGCGCCGACCCGCGCTTGCCGGCGATCGCGATGATCCCGCACAGCGCGAAGCTCAGCACCACACCGACCACGGCGACCACGGCCGCCTGCGCGAACGAGATGCCGAAGCCGAGCACGTAGGCGCCGTACGAGATCCCGAAGACGCTGACGTTGGCCGCGAACCACGGCCAGAACAGGTCGTGCGGCCGCGCGGTGCGTTCCTTCTCGTCGATGATCTCGATGCCGGTGGTCTCGACGCCTCGGCGGCGGACCTCGGTGGCGGTGGTGCCTCGTGGCGTCGTCGTTGTCATGTCCTCATGCTCCCACCGGGCCGAGCGAGGTCCCTGGAGCCTCCGGTCTCGGTCGTATGACGAACCGCCCCGCACGCGGGGTCGCGCGGATCCCGGCCGCTCAGGGAGAACCTCTTGGCGTCTCACCGGCGCGGCGCCTCGCCGGTCAGATCACGTCGATCGCGGAAACCCGAGCACCGTCAGGGGCGCTCAGGTTTCCGCGATCTCGCTGCCGCCGCGCCGGCTCGACAGGGCAGGGGTGTGACGCCCTCCCGGGTCAGGGCTCGGCGCGCCCGCCCGAGCTTGCGGTCCTCGACGAAGCAGCGCCAGCGCTCGACCCACTCACCCTGCTGGTGCAGCTCGTCCCGGAAGCGGCGGAACGCCCCGCGTCCGTGGAGCGCCCGCCGCAGCAGGTCGGCGGACCGCGGGTCCTCGTCCTCCACCCACGCGGCAAAGACCTCCATGTCGCGGTAGTCGCTGCGTCCGTCCGGCTCCACGGTCACCCAGTCCGGCCCGTCGACGTCCACCAGCTCGTCGTCGATGGTCATCACCGGGTCGGTCAGGGACGCCGGAACCACTTCGCCCGTATGACGATTCACGTGAGCTCCGCCTTCCCTCTCCCCGCCAGGCGCCTGCGCCACCTCCACGAGGTCGACCGCCACGGCACCCTCCGGCAGCGCGCCGCCATCACGCACCAGGGTGAGCAGCTCGGCCAGCTCGTCGTCGCCGTGCCACCGCCGCTCCTGGGCCTGGGGGATGAGCCGAGACATCAGGTCGCCCAGCACCTCCGCCCCCGCATCACGCTCGTCGAGCCACATCGCCAGCACCCGCAGGCCGACCTGCTGCAGCGCGAACGTGAGGTCGTCCGAGCCGATGGCGGCGACCAGGTCGGCGGGCGTGGTCGCGGTACGAACCGCCCCCAGGTCGAGCCGAACCGTCACCGGACCGTCGTCCTCCGGCGCGAGCCGCGCGATCCGGTCCAGCTGGTCGTCGCGGCCAAACGGGTCGGGGACGGGCCCCCAGCCGTCGATGACGGTGGGCTCGGTGATGTCACGACCCCACTCCTGCAAGGATTCTCGCGTCATGAGCACCTGACAGGCGTGGTGCCACCCGCGCTCCGGGTCGTAGTCGAAGACGAACTCCTGGTGGTCGCTGAGCGGGCCGATCGACGTCGCCGGCGGCAGGGCCCCGGGCTGTGGCGCCGCCGCGTCGAGGGAGTGCACCACCGTGCTCCGGTCGGGCAACGTGAAGGTCCACGGCTTGTCCAGGTCCCACCGCGCGAAGGCTCCGTTGATGGCGACCGCCAGCTGCGCGTAGGGGATTCGTCGAGGCACGACGAGCAGGCGGGCCGGGCTGGGGTCGAGGCGCCGGCCGAGGCCGGACACGAGCTGGACCCTGATGAGCTTGCAGCGCGCCATGACCACATGGTGCAGGGTCGGCGGGCCCGAGCCAAGAGATCTCAGACCGGCCGCGTCATGCCAGCCTCCAGGTCGCACGAGGATCCTTGTCAGACTTCCCCTCCCAGACGATGATGCCCTGGCCTCGCAAGGCGTCCAGCTGGCGCTTGACCGTGGGGCGGCTCAGTCCGCTGAGCTCCACCAGCTGGCCGGTGCCCAGGGGCTGACGGGCGCTTCGCATGAGATCCAGCAGCGAGAGCGATCCCTGGGGGAGTGAGCGGGCGACGGCGGGGGCGATCCGGCTTTCGCTGCGCAGGATGAGGCGGACGCTGCCCTGGGTCTGCGTGTAGGCCGGGTCGGTGAGTCCGTCGAGGCGCATCTCGTCGAACATCCGCTTGATGCCCTCCCCCAGCTCTTGGCCGATCCGCAGGTCCGCACACGCTCGGGCGATGCGCGGGTTGCGGGCGAAGCGGGCGATCTCCATCGGTCTTCGGGGATCGGCAAGGCCGGGAAACCTCCCTGGGCTCTCGATCTCGACCCGATCGGGGAAGATCTCGACTCGGACGTGGTCACCGTGCACGCTGTAGCTCCGATGGATGACGGCATTGACGAGGCCCTCGAGCCACGCATCACGGGGCACGATCGGGACACCCTCGAACCGGCCGGCATCATCAAGCGCACGCCTGCGCGGCACCCATTCGTCGATGGTCGCAGCCGCGAGCTCGATCACCCGGGGGATGGAACCCTCGATGCGCACGTCTGCGGCGTCGTCGAGGGACAGGCGCCTCCCGGTCCCGCGATCCACGTCCCGATAGCGGAGCACTCGCACATGGGCGTGCGGCAGCCTCTCCTGTGGATGACGTGCAAAGAGCAGATATCCGGCGACCGTGACCTTGCATGACGACGTCAGCAGACTCCGCGCCTGCAGGAGGCGGGCGTGGGTGTCCGTCGCACCCGCAGCTCTGCGGTACTCCTCCAACGCCTGGGCGTCGAGGTCCTGGACCGTGACCCCGGCGATCGGTTGACCGTCATACGGCGCCGAGCCCCGGTCGTAGTGCAGCTCTTGCCTGGCGACGAATCCGAGCTTCCGAGACTCATCGCCGACCCGTAGGAAGCACTCTCCCTGTGCTGTCTCGTGCAGCACGTCGCCCGGGCTCACCCGAGCGATCAGCAGCGCGTCGACATCGCCGTCGTCGTTGCGACAGGTCACCTGCTCGAAGTGGGTCCGGACGGGCGGACGAGTGAAGTCCATGGGCGTCTGGAGCAGCGCGTTCACCCGGGCGGCGTGCGCCTTGATGCCCTCGACGCCGCCACCGTGCAGTCCCACCACCACCACACCGCCTTCGGCGTTGGCCAGAGCGACGAGGGGGTGGGCGAAGTCTTTTGGAGCGACCCGGACCGACTTGCGCTCCAGCCACTGATCCTCGGGAATCCGGGCGAGCGCCGCACCTCGTTCGTCCTCTGGCAAGGCGAGGGCGCGTTCCACCTCATTCGTCGACATGGAACCTACTCTAAACTTTTTAGAGTAGATTTCATGTAGCGACCCACCCGATTGACGGTGCAGGTCTCCGGCCGGGACCTGGGTCATCACGGTTCGTGATGATGCGGTCCACGGGGTTCACGGCATACCTAGCGTCCTGCTCATGAGCCAGACCATCAGACACCACTGGACCGGGCTGAAGGGCCGCCGAGCCCTCAACTTCAACTGGGACGCGATCGACCACGACTCCGTCGTGCTGGTCACCGCCTCGGAGTACGCCCTCAACGCCGGTGCGCCGGAGACGTCGCAGCGCTTCGTCGGGGCCGCCAGCATCACCGTCGCCAACGTGACCCCCCACGGTCCGCCCTACGACCCCAACCACGGCGTCACCTTCGTCGTGGACGTGGCGTGGGGGGCACCGCTCAACGTGGTCACCGACATCACGGTCCTCGACTCCAAGCCGGTCTGGATCGGGACGCCATGAGCGACGTCGCCATCCGCAAGTACTGGACCGGGCTCAAGGGTCGCGTCCCGCTCAACATCAACTGGGACCAGGTCAACGCGGACTCCGCCGTCTACGTGACGGCGTCGGAGTACGCGCCCAACCGGGCGGCTCCAGCGTCGGCGCAACGATTCGTCGGGGACGCCACCATCACGGTCCGCAACGTCACGCCGCACGGGCCGCCCTACGACCCCAACCACGGGGTCACCTTCGTCGTGGACGTGGCGTGGGGGGCACCGCTCAACGTGGTCACCGACATCGTGCTGCTGGACCGCCCGCGCGGCTCGCAGCACCCGCCGCTCGACTGGCGGCGCCTCGCCTTCACCGTGCAGCACCAGCAGCAGACCAACTGGTGCTGGTGCGCGGTGTCGGTCAGCGTGGCCAACTTCTACGGCGCATCCCTCACCCAGTGCACCTTCGCCAACACCTTCCTCAGTCGGACCGACTGCTGCACGGCGTCCGGCGGGTCGGGGCCCTGCAACCAGCAGGCCCGCCTAGGCGGCGCGCTGCAGACGGCCGGGCACCTCGCGAGCGCCTCGCCGTCGCAACCGAGCTTCGCCACCATCCAGGGCGAGATCGACGGCGGCAGACCTGCCTGCGTCCGCATCGAGTGGAGCGGCGGCGGCGGCCACTTCGTCGTCGTCGACGGCTACCTCGCGCAGGACCAGTTCGTCGGGGTCGAGGACCCCTGGTCCGGCGCCACCGACGTGCGGCTCTCCACGCTCAACAGCTCCTACCAGGGCACCGGCAGGGTGACCCACTCCTACCTGACACGCTGAGAGGTATGCCGATGAGCACCTACGTGCCCGAACCACCGCCCGGCCTCCGTGAC
This sequence comes from Arsenicicoccus cauae, assembly GCF_009707125.1. Classification (GTDB taxonomy): domain Bacteria; phylum Actinomycetota; class Actinomycetes; order Actinomycetales; family Dermatophilaceae; genus Arsenicicoccus; species Arsenicicoccus cauae. Next base: position 37,281 of record NZ_WLVL01000007.1, on the reverse strand, counting down.
GAGATCGCCGGCACGGTCACCGATCTCATCGCTGCCCGGGCGACCCAACCCGGGGACGACCAGGCAGGCGGTGCCCCGCCCCAGTCGTGGCCGGCCTACCACCTGGGCGCCGATGCCCTCCGGTCAGGCGACGCGCTGTCGCAGGCGATCCCGATCGGCTGGCTGTCCGTCGTGCACCGCGCCGGACTGACCGCGCTGGCCGAGCTGGACGTGCCGGGAGATGCCTCGCCCGAGGTCCGGCAGGTCTCGTATGGCGACCTCGCCCGGGGCGTCGCGAGGCTGAGCGAGGCGGCGCGGGGCCTGGACGACGAGCTCGGCGGAGGGGCTCCGCTGGAGCAACGCTTGTTGCGCGTGCCGGCGTGCCTGTTCATGGGGTTGTGGCTCCACGACGACGCCGACCCCTCACGCGACGTCGTGATCCCGAGCGAGCCGACGCCGCCGGCCTTCGAGGCGGGGCGGCCCTATCCGATGGCGGAGGCCCTCGAGACCCTCGCCGCCACCGTGGTCGAGGCGCCCGAGCCCTGACCGGGTTCGTCGGCGGTGGGACCGCTCGTCTTCGGCGTCGACCGCGTCGAGAGCATGGACGACACCGTGGCCGGAGCCAACGCGGCCACCGCCCGGACCTCCGGGCGGTGGTCGTTGGCGCGATGGGCGACCTCGAGCCAGGACTGGGCCACGCCGGTGAGTGGGCGCCAGACGTCGCCGTCCGGCGGCACCACCAACGGCGCCGAGGGAGAGATCATCACGTGCCGCGGGTCCTCCAACGGCTCCAGGCACTGCGCGAACCGGTCGACGTCACGGGCGAGCCGGGGCGGAGCGCCGCGATCGGTCCACGCGCACCAGTAGCGGTCCCACGTCAGGGGGACGCCCTCCAGGCGGTGCAGCGGCCTCCCGAGGATCGCCTCCACCGGCACGACCGCCATCGCGGCAAGGGGGCTGGCGACCGACACCCGGACCCCCACCCGCAAGGGGTGCAGCGAGCGCGTGACGAGCCGGGGGTCGTCGAGCGGGCCCGGCACCACCTGCAGGTCGGCGAGGTGGGCCAGCAGGTCGTTGCCGATCTGGGCGGGGCGCTCCAGCAGGACCAGGCTGAGCCGCACCCGCGGCAGGACCCGGGCCGCGAGGCCGGCCAGCCGCTCGGCATACGGCCGGACCGTCGAGGGGGCGAATCCGACGACGAGGTGCGGAGCCGCCCCGCCGGCTTCGCGCGCCTCCGCAAGCAGTGCGTCGTGCTCGGCGACGAGCCGCACGGCTCTCGGGAGCAGCCGCTCCCCGAGCGGGGTGAGGATGGCACCGCGCCGGCCCCGCATCATCACCGCGCTCCCGGCCTGGCGGTCGAAGGCGTTGAGGTGAGCGGTGATCGCCGGTTGGGAGTACCCGAGCTCGCGCGCCGCCGCCGTCACGGAACCCGTCCGCGCGACGGCGAGGAACGATCGCAGGAGCTGGATCTCCACAGGTCAAACGCTAGCGTCCCGGATGTGACGTGCGCCACACGATTGGCGGCCGGTCAGGGCAGCCCGCGCCACGGTGGAAACCTGAGCACCCCCGATCGCGGACACCTGAGCCCGCATGACCGTGCCCAGGTTTCCGCAGTCATGCTGGTCCTGGGGTGCACAGGCCGGCTGACGTCCTTACCCCCGGTAGGTCTGGCCGTAGGAGGCGAGCTGGGCCACCACGCCGGCGATCTCGTCGTCGGGCAGGACCCGCACGGCGCCCGCGGCCCGCGCCTGCAGGTAGACATCGCAGACCCACTCCAGCTGTAGCGCCTTCTCGTAGGCGGAGCCCAGGTCGTCCCCGACGACCACGGCGCCGTGGTTGCGCATGAGCGCCCCCGTCCGCCCCACGAGGGCGGCCTGCACGTTGGCGGCGAGCTCGGGGCTGCCGTAGCGGGCGTAGCCGGCGATGCGGACGGGACCCCCGAGCACGGCCACGTAGTAGTGGACCGAAGGGAGGGCGTCGAGATCGTCCAAGCTCGCCACGGCCGTCGCCGCAGTGCTGTGGGTGTGGACCACTGCCTGTGCCCCCGTCTCCCGCACCGCGGCGAGGTGAAGGCCCAGCTCGCTGGCCGGCTTGAGCGGGCCATCGACCATGGTGCCGGTCTCCACTTCGACGACGCAGACGAGCTCGGGCCGCAGGTCGCGGTAGGGAAGCCCGCTCGGGGTGATGGCGAGCAGGTCCCCCGAGCGCACCGACAGGTTGCCGGCCGTGCCCACCACCAGACCGTCGGGGAGCAACCGCGCGCAGGCCGCGGCGATCTGCTCACGTTCGCTCTGCAGGATCATCTCTGCCCCCTAGTTGTAAGACAACTTGAGACTAACGTCCCGCGGAGACTTCATCCAGAGCTGCGGTTGATCGTGAATGTGTAGCGGCCTTCGATGAAGTACGTCCGCGAGTAGGCCAGCAGCCGGTCCTCTGAGTCGTAGTGCAGCTGGTTGAGCAGGACGAACAGCTCGTGCGCCGCCGCCTCCTCACCCCACCCCACGTGCCGCGAGCGCACGGCGTGGACCTGCGCGATGGCATGGACCGGCCCGATCCCCAGCTCCTCCCGCATGAACGCGAAGATCGACCCCGTCAGCGACTCCGCGTCGAAGTCTGCGGGGAACAGGCTCCACGGCATGAGGTCGTAGGAGTACGCCACGACCTCGCCGTCCGCCAGGATCGAACGTCGCAGCTCGAGCACCTCCGTGCTCACGTCGACCTGCATCCGGGCCGCCTCCTCGGGAAGCACGGACCGCCGCAGCCGCCCCGCATAGACCATGCCCGGCTCCTTGCCCTGCGCCCGGATCGAGTCCGTCATCGACTCGAGGCGCTCGAGCCCGGCCTGGACGGCGGGCTGCTCGACCACGAACGTGCCGACCCCGTGCTGGGTGCGAACCAGCCCGAGCCCCTCCAGCTCGCGCAGCGCCGCTCGGACCGTGGGCCGCGACACCCCGAACGTCCCGCTGAGTGCCGCCTCCGTCGGAAGCCGGTCGCCTGCGGCGTAGGTCCCGTCCGAGAGCTTGCCCCTCAGGTCCTCGGCGATCTGCGCGGCCAGGGTGGTGCGCCGATTCATTGCTGGCCTCCCGTGATCGTCCTCGCGGGGACTGTAGTGCCCCCTGGCCGCCTCGCAGGCGAGGGGCCACCGGAACCCATTGACGCAATGCTAGGTCGTTAGTACCTTGAGTCGAGAGTTGTAAAACAACTACTCGAAGGGGAGTAGGCATGGTCAAGGCTTTGGAGTGGGTCGCGCTGCCTCAGCCTGCACTGCGGTTGCTCGACCAGACGCGACTGCCGACGCAGGAGCACTACATCGACGTGACCACGGTGGACACCCTCGTGCGGGCGATCCAGGACCTGGCCGTGCGAGGTGCACCGGCCCTCGGCGGCGTCGGCGCGCTCGGCGTGGTGGTGGCCATGGCACAGGGGGAGCGGGAGGCTTGGTCCAGCGAGCGTCTGGCCGGCGAGATCGCCCGCATCCGCAACGCCCGACCGACCGCCGTGAACCTCGCCTGGGGCGTCGACCAGGTGCTCCCGGCCATGCCGCGCGGCATCCCCGCGGTCCTCGACGCCGCCATGCGGCTCGTGGCCGAGGACGAGGCGGCCAACCGCGAGCTGTCGCGCTTGGGGGCGGACTGGATCATCGCCCGGACCGGCAAGGACCTGGTCCGCGTCCTGACCCACTGCAACACCGGTGCGCTGGCCACGACGGCGTGGGGGACGGCATACGGCATCATCCACGAGCTCCATCAGCGGCAGCGGCTCGAGGTGGTGCACGCCGACGAGACCCGCCCTCTGCTGCAGGGATCACGTCTGACCAGCTGGGAGCTCACCCAGGACGGCATCCCCCACGTGGTGCAGGCCGACTCCGCCGCCTGCTCGACGATCCTGCGGGGGCTTGTGGACGTGGCCATCATCGGTGCCGACCGGATCGTCGCCAACGGCGACACCGCCAACAAGATCGGCTCGGTGGCGCTCGCGCTGGCCTGCCAGCGGGCCCAGATCCCCTTCGTCGTCGCTGCCCCCTCGTCCACCATCGATCTCGCCACCACCACCGGCGCCGAGATCGTCATCGAGGAGAGGCCGCCGCACGAAGTCCTGGGCCTGGGCGGCCTGCAGACCTCGCCCGCGGGGGCCCGGGCCTTCAACCCGGCGTTCGACGTGACCCCGCACGACCTCATCGACGCCATCGTGACCGAGCGGGGGATCGTCGAGCCCGCCACTCACCCCGACCCCCGTCTCCTGGCCGAGATCGCCGGCTGACCCAAAAGCGGTGAGCAACGACGCTCACCGCCCACCGAGAGGAAGACCCATGCGGAACAAGCACCTCATCGCCACCGCCCTCGCGGGCAGCACGTGCCTGGCCCTGGCCGCATGCAGCCAGGGGGGCACCACGACGACGGACAACAAGAACTCCGCGGGCGGCACCGTGCAGTCGGCCACGGGCCAGGCTCCCGCGCCCTTCGCGGAGGGCGAGGTCAAGATCGCCATCGTGCAGCAGTCGGGTCAGGGCGACTACTTCCAGCAGTACCTCAACGGCACCAAGAAGCAGGCCGAGGCGCTCAAGATGAAGGTCACCGTCTATGACGCGCAGAACGACAACGCCCAGCAGGCGACCCAGCTCGACCAGGCCATCGCATCAGGCGTCAAGGGCATCATCGTGCGCCACGGCTTCCCGGACACCCTGTGCCCCGGCGTCAACAAGGCCCTGGACCAGGGCATCAAGGTCGTGATCTACGACGTCGAGATCCAGAAGTGTGCCCCAAGGGCAGTCCAGACCCAGCAGTCCGACGCCAAGATGGCGAGTCTCGTGCTCGACCAGATGGTCAAGGACGTGGGGACCGGCAAGCCCGTCGGCTACGTCAACATCTCCGGCATCGCTCCCCTCGACCGCCGCGACACGGTATGGAAGGAGTACGTCGCCAAGAACGACTGGACGCAGAAGTTCAAGACCGGGAAGTACACCAACTCCACCGCGACCGACACCGCGCCCATGGTCGACAACGCCCTGAAGTCGAACGGAGACGTCGTGGCGGTCTACGCGCCGTACGACGAGCTCTCCAAGGCGACCCTGTCGGCCCTCAACGACAACCCCGGGATGAAGGGCAAGGTCAAGGTCTACGGCGCCGACATCTCCACGGCCGACATCGAGCTGATGACGGCGGAGGGCTCGCCGTGGGTGGCCACCGGCGCGACCGACCCCAACGCCATCGGCGCGGCCGTCGTCCGGACCCTGGCCCTCAACCTCGCCGGTGAGGTCAAGGAGAGCGCCAAGGTGGAGTTCCCACCGATCCTGGTGACCGCGCAGATGCTGCGGGACAAGGGCGTCAAGAACATGGAGGACCTGCGCGCGGCCCAGCCGCAGCTCAACATCTCCTCCGTGTCGTCGGCCGCCTGGATCCCCACCGTCACGTTCTGACCACGTCGGGACGGGCGAGTGGCCCTGCCACCTGCCCGTCGGAGAGGGGGCTTCATGGGGGACCGTATGCCGGCCGGCCCGGCGCCCGGCGGGGCCGCTGGGCCGGCCGAAGGTGCCGTGCCCGCGCTCGAGCTCGACGACATCACCATGTCCTTCGGCGCCAACCAGGTCCTGCGCGGCGTCACGATGTCGTTGCTCCCCGGCAGCGTCACGGCGCTGCTCGGGGCCAACGGTGCGGGCAAGTCAACCCTGATCAAGATCCTGTCGGGTGCCTACGGCGGCAACGGTGGTCAGATCCGGGTCGACGGGGAGCCGATCACGATCGTGGGCCCGCGCGACGCCGCGCGACGCGGCATCGCGACGGTCCACCAGCGCATCAACGAGTCCATCGTCCCGGGGCTGTCGGTGGCCGAGAACCTGACCTTCGAGGAGATCGTGCAGGGCGACCTGCCCGCCGTGTCCTCGGTGCGCGGCCTCCTGCCCCGGGCTCGAGAGGTGGCGGCGGCGCTCGACCTCGGGTGGTCGGACGCGCGACTGCGTCAGGACGTCTTCGAGCTGGGCATCGCCGACGCGCAGCTCCTCCTGCTGGCGCGGGCGCTCGTGCAGCACCCCAAGGTCCTGGTGCTCGACGAGCCCACCTCGACGCTGTCGCAGGTGGAGGTGGCTCGACTGTTCGAGGTGATCGGCCGGCTGCGGTCCGAGGGCGTCGCCATCCTCTACGTCTCGCACCACCTCGACGAGATCCGTTCGCTGGCGGACCGGCTCGTCGTGCTGCGCGACGGTCGCATCCTGGAGCAGCAGGACGCGCCGTTCGACATGCGCTCGGCGATCCGCTCGATGCTGGGCGAGTCGATCCTCGGCGATGCGGCGGAGCTGGTGGAGCAGCGCGGTGAGGACGTGGCGGTCGAGCTCCGCGGCGTCACCCTGCTGCCGAGGTCCGCACCCATCGACCTCGACCTGCGATACGGCGAGGTGACCGGCGTGGTCGGCCTGATCGGCGCCGGCAAGTCCGAGCTCGCGCGGGGCCTCTTCGGGGTCGAGCAGTTCCCCACGGGCACCGCGACGCTCGACGGTCGTGCCTTTCGGCCGAGCAGCGCCAGGGACGCCATACGACGCGGCGTCTTCCTCGTCCCCGAGGACCGGGCCGCCGAGTCGATGCTCCCCGGCTGGTCCATCGCCCGGACCGCGTCGCTGCCGTTCATGCGCCAGGTGAGCCGGCACGGGGTCATGGACTCGGCTCGGGAGCGCCGCATGGGCGCCACCGCGATCGAACGGTTCGGTGTGGTCGCCACCGGCCCCGACCAGTCGCTGGACACCCTCTCGGGCGGCAATCAGCAAAAGGTCGTGGTCGCCCGGTGGTTCCAGGAGAAGCCCAAGGTCATGCTCCTGGACGAGCCGTTCCGCGGCGTCGACATCGGGGCGCGTCATGTCATCGCGACCCAGGCCCGGCAGATCGCCGCCGATGGCTCCTGCGTCGTGGTGCTGTCCAGCGACGTCGACGAGATCCGCGAGGTGGCCGACCGCATCCTCGTGCTGGTCGACGGCGAGGTGCGGCTCGACGACTACACGACCCAGATCGACGGTGAGGACATCGTCGCGAGCATGTCGGAGGTGCCCCAGAGATGAGCAGCCCCAGCACGGAGCTCACCGCTCGCATGAAGATCCAGGACGGGGTGGTCAAGTACGGCTTCATCGTCGTGACGATCGTCCTGTTCCTGTACTTCTCCGCCACCGAGCCGTCCTTTCGGACCAGTGGCGCGATCTTCTCGATGCTCAAGTACGCCTCGGTGACGGCGATCCTGGGGTTGGGGATGACCTTCGTCATGGCGGTCGGCGGCATGGATCTGTCCATCGGCTCCACCGCCGGGCTCGCGGTGCAGATGGCGGCCATGACGATGGTCTTCTACAACCTCACCGCGGCGACCGCGGTGGTCGCCGTCATCGCCGCCGGCGTCCTGGTGGGGCTGCTCAACGCCTTCCTCGTCGTCGTGTGCCGCATCCCTGACCTGCTGGCGACGTTGGGCGTCATGTTCGTCATACAAGGCGCCAAGCTCATCCCCGTCGACGGCCAGTCCGTCTCCGCCGGTATGACGCTCCGCGACGGCACACCCGCACCCGGCAAGTTCGACCCGGCGTTCCTCCAGATCGACCGGGGGTCGATCGGGCCCGTCCCCTTCCCCGTGATCCTCATGCTGGTGCTGACGGTGGCCTCGTGGTTCATCCTCGACCGCACCCGCTGGGGCCGCATGTTCTACGCCATCGGCGCCAACGCCGAGGCATCGCGGCTTGCCGGTGTGCGCGTCGACCTGTTCCGCGGGCTGGCCTACGTCCTGTGCGGGCTCTTCGCCGCCGTCGGTGGCCTCATCCTCGTGTCTCGCATCGGCCAGGGTGACGTGAATGCCGGTGCCTCGTCGCTGCTCGAGGCCGTCGCAGTGGCCCTGGTCGGGACGTCCGCCCTCGGCATCGGCAAGCCCAACGCCTGGGGCACCCTGCTCGGCGCCCTCCTCGTCGGGATCGTCCTGACCGGCCTGACGATGAAGGGCTTCCAGTACTACCACCAGGACACGGCCAAGGGGTTGGTGCTGATCCTGGCGCTGATCTTCTCGTTCACCATCTCGCGCAACAAGGCGCGGTTCATCTCAGCCGGCTAGGGCTGCCAAGGAGAAGCCATGACCGCTCAGTACGCGTTCCTCACCGCCGACACGGTGCCCGACTACGTCCGGTCGACCGCGTCATTGAGCTCGCGCATCGACGCCGACCACCTGACCCGTTGCGAGGAGATCGGCGACGGCAACCTCAACCTGGTCTTCCTGCTGCGCGACCACCAGGGTCGTGGGCTGTGCCTCAAGCAGGCACTGCCCTACGTCCGGCTGGTCGGCGACGGATGGCCGATGACGCCGGACCGTGCGCGGCACGAGGTGGAGGCCCTGCGTGCCCACCACGCGCTCGTCCCCGAGCTGGTGCCGGAGGTCTACGCCTACGATCCTGAGCGCTACATCATCGCCATGGAGGATCTTTCGGATCATGACGTATGGCGGTCCGCCCTGATCCGCGGTCAGCACCACACGGGGGCGGCGCACGAGGCTGGTCGCTACGTCGGCGCCGTGGCGTTCGGCACCTCGGCGTTCGGGCTGGAGCGGGAGGCACTGGCGAGCAGCATCGCGTCCTCGGTCAACCCCGACCTGTGCGTCATCACCGAGGACCTGGTCTTCACCGAGCCGGTGGTCGATGCCGGTCGCAACAGCTGCCTGCCCGCAAATGCGTTGGATGCCAAGGAATTTGCGGAGGATCCGGCCGTCCGGCGGGCGATGGGGCACGCCAAGTGGTTGTTCATGACCAAGGCCGAGGCGCTGATCCACGGCGACCTGCACACGGGGTCGGTGATGGTTCGGGGTGGGGATGGCAATGGGGGCGGTTCCGGCGGTGCCGTCTCGGTCAAGGCGTTCGACTCGGAGTTCGCGTTCTACGGCCCTGTGGCGTTCGACCTGGGCGCGCTGTGGGCGAACTACGTGATCGCGGCGGCCCGGGGCCTCGCGCTGGGCGACGAGGCGCACGCGGACTGGTGCCTCGACCTGCTTGCGCAGACGTGGGAGGGCTTCGAGCAGGAGTTCCGCCGCCGCTGGCCGACCCGCCTGGACCCACGCGTGTGGGACGACGCCACGCTGCAGGACCTGCTCCTCACGTGGCGCTCGGAGGCCTGGCTCTTTGCCGCGGCCAAGATGTCGCGCCGCATCGTCGGCCTGGCCAAGACGCAGGACATCGAGACCCTCCCCGAGTCGCAGCGTGAGGGCGCGGCGCGGGCCGTGCTGCACGTCGCCCGCGCGCTGGTGCGGGAGTCCGGCGCCGACTCGAACGTTGACCACATCCGCGGCGTCATCCGCCGCCAGCTCCAGACCGCCGTCCCGGCAGCACACGCCACTGTGGAAGGCTGAGCACGCCCGATCGCGGAAACCTGAGCACGCATGACGGTGCGCAGGTTTCCGCGGTGCAGGCCACCATGTCTTCGCCTGGCCCGGCGAGCGGTTCAGCGAGGGTTGCGGGGCGGGTGCTTCTCCTCGATCCGGAGCAGCACCTGGTCCAGCGCCGAGCCCGGCTCGATGTCCGGCTCGTCGTCGGGGTCGAGGTCTCGGCCGTACTGGTCGGGCAGGTCCCCCCACCCGTCGAACGGCATGACCTGCCGCACCGGGCCGCCAGGCACCGGGTGCGGGTCCTTCGTCGGCAGCACCTCGCAGTGGTGCAGCCATTTGTCGCCGAGGTCGAAGGTGTAGGTGAACGTGACGCCCCCCGTGAGCTCGGTCAGCGGCCGCTCGAGGGGCTAGTAGCGAGGCGTGCCGCTGCCGTCGTCCAGCTACTCGATCGTCTCCTCGTCCGTGACGACCAGCCGGTCGCCGAACTCGAACTGGACGAGGTGCCCCAGGTCGTAGCGCCCGAACGCCCGGTCGATGCCCTCCGCGAGCGCGGCGTAGGTGGTGCGCGGCGGGATCGCGAGGACGCGTCCGGGAGCGGGGTCGAGCTCCTCCCCGCGACCGCTGACGAGCGTGACCCTGAGGACCTTGCAGCGTGCAGCCATGCCTCCATCCCGCCGCCACCAGACGCCGCCCCCAGTCACGCCGGTGCGTCTGCACCCAGCGCATGGCACTACGAACAACGGAGATCAAAGCGGAGCGGCGACAAGGGTGGGATCAAGGTTCCCCCGAGGGCAACCACGAGAGAGGGTCGCGACGCACCACGCCCCGATTCGCAGATTGATGATGACGCCGTACTCACAGGCACCGATGCCGCGGACAGTCACGCCCCCAATCGCCGCACAGGAGGCTCCTCTTGGGCTGGCATGGCATACGGGGGACTATGCCTGTGCGCGCGCTGGATTTCAGGTACCTTGAGCAGACGCGCTGCGCCGCGTCGAGAGAGCGAGGGTCGATGAAGATCATTCCGACGAACGGCAAAGACTTTGAGGATCGTGCACGGCACTTAGCGCGATCCATTCATGATCCCCAAGGCCTGCAGGGTGCCGTCATGCACCGAGGCCGCGAGCACGACTCCGTGTTTGTAAACAGCGAGTCCATTGCCGCTTACGAGTTCACTCAGCATCGAACAAAGGAAAAAGCTCGGCAGGACGGCGAGAAACTTGCGGATATTCTCACCGACATGGGCAGGGAGAGCGCAAATCAATTTAAATCTCGTGTAGCCTATTTCGTTACCCAAGATGAGCCCACTGCAGATCAACGGACACAAATCGCGGCAATCGCTAAAGCGCGCTCAGTGCAGATGCACGCCATCAGCTTCTTGACACTTCAAAAGCGACTCATAGATTCACAGCTTTACCTGCGCCTGCGGGACGCAGCTCCCTTCGGTAGCAGTGGATTCGCCCCATCGCCGCGTCCCCAGCAGTCTCTCCCTCCAACGGAGATGTACATCCAGCAAGGACTCCTACCTGCCGATTCTGGGCAGCCCGAGATCACCACTATAGACCTTGCGAGTCGTTGCGACGCGGGGGGGCGAATCGTCGTACTCGGAGATTACGGTGCCGGAAAAAGCGAGGCTTTGCGACAAACCTACCAAAAACTTCGGAAATCATACCTCCGCAAACCGGATGAGCACCGCCTCCCCGTCCATATCAACCTGCGTGATATGTACGGTCTGCGATCCCCTACCGAGGTATTCCGACGCCACGCAGAGTCGATAGGATTCTCATCCAGCGAACAGCTTATATCAGCTTGGAGAGCTGGCGCCGTCAACCTTATACTAGACGGCTTCGACGAACTGATACCCTTGCGATGGTCAGGCGGGGCTCGAGATCTGCGCGGGGTGCGAAAGGGAGCACTAGGCTGCATTAGCGAACTCATACGCGAAACGCCAGGAGAATCCGGTATCGTTATAGCAGGGCGAGCGCAGTACTTTTCGGGACACGATGAACTGAGGAGCGCCCTCTGCCTGACGGATGCACAGATATACTCCATTCTTGACTTCGACGAGGAAGGCCTTCGCAGATTTGCGGGATCGGAACTTGCTCGGGGAGTGGATGAGTGGATTCCTCGAAGGCCCTTGCTTTTGAAGTTTGTCCTCGAATACCTCTCGCCTGTGGAGCGCGGGGGGGGGGGGGGGGGGGGGGGGGGGGGAGAGCTACAGCCGTGGAGAGCTGTGGCATCATCTACTTGAAATGGTGGGTGAACGCGAAGCTGAGCGCGTTCCTACGGTTACGGCTGAAAACATCCGACGTCTACTCTCACGCGTATCCGTGATGTGCCGCCGCGCTGAGGACATCACAGGTCCCGTCTCTCTGGAAGATATTCGCAGGGCATTCAGCGACGTCTGTGGATATCAACCGGACGAGGACGGCATTCAGGTCGTCATGCGCCTCCCAGGCCTGGGGGGAGTCGGTGACTTTTCCGACTCCAAGGTTGAATCTAGGAAGTTCATAGATGAAGAATTGGCCGAAGCCGCCTTTGGAGACGCGCTGACTGAATATATTCAAAGCCCCTACCACAGTACAGAATTCGGCATGATGGCATCCTGGCAGGTGGCTGGCGACGGTCTAGCTGCCGCAGTGGCCGCAGCAGGCCTTGAGAAAATGTCATTCGACGCCGACCAAGTCAAGCAGGCAATCAAGCACCGGGGAGACCGCCTCATTCACGATGCGGTTCTCTTGGAAGTCTTGAGAACAGCTGATGAGATGGGTACGCGAAATGATAATACGTTGGCCTTTTCAATTCAAGAAGTAATCTCACCCCGTATTGACATATCGGCCGGAGGCTATTTGGCCAACTGTTCTTATGAAGACTGCGTGATGGAGCATCTGGACCTCTCCGATTTCGAACCTGGCGATAGAATCCCGAGCTTTAACCGTTGTCTAATAACTAACGTCCACGGAATCTCCGCCGAAGCCGCGCGTCCTGTCCTCAAAGACTGCGAGGTGGGGTCCTTTGAACTCAGCACTGCGACCACCTCAGCGATCCTTGACTCGGGCTTGCCCAAGGAGGTGGCCGTCGCTATAAGCATCCTGAAGAAGGTTTACGTCCAGCGGGGTGCCGCTCGAAAGATTGGTGCACTAACCCGCGGCTTACCTCTCGGCGACCGTCCGCTAGTGCAACCGACAATCGATTCTCTGGTCTCCGCGGGCTGGCTGGCCCGCTCTTCGCGGCGTGGCCAGGAACTGATCGGCGGAAATAGCGGGAAGCGCGAAGCTGTGTTTACGATCCTCAGGAACCCACCGAGCAGCCGGTTCTGGTAGGCTAACCCGGATATTTTATCGGGGGGCGGCGCCGCCGTCGCCGGCTCCGCCCCGTTTGACCCGAGTCGTGCCGTTTTGTGTGTCGGCCAGTCGGTGCCGCTCGCGGCGAGGATGTCGCGAGCGCTGTCGTTACGCGGGTCAGCGGCGGTGTGCTCGTGGCCGGCGATGTTGACGGTCATCTGCTGGATGGGGCGTAGGGCTTGGACGATCTTGTTGACGCTCAGCCCGGTGGCGTCCTGGAGGTACCGGGCGATGGCCAGGGCGGTCATGACGACGGACAGGTGAACCTCGATCGCGTCGCGCTCGTGGTGGAACACGGGGCGGGCGCGTAGGTCGCTCTTGGTCATCCGGAAGGAGGCCTCGACCTGCCACGGCGAGTGGTAGGAGGCGATGACTTCGGCCGCGGGCATGATGGTGTGGCGGGCAGGTTAGTGACGTAACCCTTCAGTGCGCCCAGTCGCCGGGCGCGGGTTAGGGCCGCCCCGTCCAGGGCTTTGGTGCCGTTGGTGTGCTTGAAGAACCGGGGTGTGCGGGCGGCTCTCTCGCCGGCGACGACGACCTTGGCCTTGTTCTCCTGCAGGGTGAGGGTCTTGTGGTCGCGGGCGGCGCACTTGGCCGAGTAGGCCCACACCGCCCGCCAGGACCGCTCGTGGGCGGCCGGGTCCCACACCAGTTCGGCCCGCTTCCTGGCGTTTTGGCTGCCCCGGGCTCGGTCGGTCGCCACCCGTGGGGTGATGGTGTCGATGACCTGGCCGTCGGTGAACGCATCACCGTGCCAGCGGAAGTGGGAGGCCAGGTCGTTCGGTGCCTTGGTGGCCCGGGAGCCGACGATGAAGCGCAGGTTGGTCTCGTCGAGCTCCCTGAGGTTGCCGGCGGACAGCATGCCGGCGCCGGCGACGATGACCATGTCCGCCAGGGAGTGTCGCTCCTGGAACGCGGTCACGATCGGCAGGATCGTGGCGGTCTCTGCCTCGCTGGCCCGGCGCGATCATCCACACCGCCGTCGCCGGCACGGTCCACGAGCAGTCCGACGACAACCTGGGGATCGACGCGTCGTTCCTTGGAGTAGCCCACCTTGCGCAGCTCGTCCTCGTTCTCGGCCTCGAAGTAGAGGGTGGTGACGTCGTACAGCACCAGGGACAGGTCTCCGTGCGCGGCGGCGTGGGAGAAGCAGGCCGTCGCGACCTGGTCGCGGTAGCCACGCTCCTGGCAGCGGGCCAGGGAACGGAACATCGTGCGCAGCGAGGCGTGCGGGAAGCCCAGACCGTCCAGGACGCGGATCGAGTCGGCCTTGCTCGTCGGCTCCACGAGCCGGGCCAGGACCAGCTGCTTGAACGCATCGTCGCGCAGGGCGTCGAAGCCCAGCCGCGCCTAGGCCGCCGTCAGTACGTGCCACAGCAGCGCGCTGGACTTGGAGGTGATCACCGACTGGCCGGCCGGCACCGACCCGGCGCTCAGGTCCAGTTCGCCCTGCCCGGGGTAGATCCTCGTTCGAGCCGTTTCCAACAGCGTCGTCAGCTCTGCCTCGGTGTGCGCCGACCCGAGCGAGGACCTTGTCCCGACCGTCCGGTGCCACCGTTGGAGGCGCCGTCGGTGTCGAAGTACGCGAGGAGGAGTTCGGTCCACTGCTTCAGGGTCCGGCCGAGGCGTCGGATCTCGGGGATCGGCCAGTCCGGCAGGATCTGCAGCAGCCTCTGGGCCGCGGCGCGTCCCCTCACGGGTGTGTCGGCGCGGAACAGGGTTCGCACATCCTGGGCGACCTGCCAGACCACCTGCACCTCGACGTGCGCCTCGTGCTCAGTGAATGCCCTGGTCAGGCGGTCGCGCTTCTTGTCGATGAGGTTCTCGACCCCGGTGCGCAGGATGGTGGGTACCCGCACAGGGGTCGCCTTCCTGCCTCGGAGGCCCAAGGTGTCCTGCTGGACGCGGCGACGCACGTCGTAGACGCAGCTCGTGGCGAGCTTGACGACGTGAAACGCGTCGACCACGGCGGTCGCGTCGGCGAGGTGCTCGGCGATGGCGTCCTCGTACCCGTGGAAGGGTCCGCCGTGGCGACCTGCACCCCGGCACGGAAGGCCTGGCCGCGCTGGTCGTGCCAGTCCCCGAACACGCTGCCCGACCGGCCTGGGGCCAGATCGAGCAGGCGCGCTCGGACGGTGCCGTGCTGGTCGCGGGTCAGGTCGACCATCCCGGTGAGCATCTTAAGGCCGCTTATGCGCTGGTCGACGTGATGCCGCACATGCTCATCGTCACCCAGCCTCGTGACCCCACGAAGCGGGCCGGATCGCGGTCCAGTGCGGCCAGTTTGGCCTGGATCGCCCGCCACATCGTGATCCAGTTCGCGCCCAGCTGACGCGCCAGCCCAGCGATGCTCGCGTGCTCGCGCCGCAGCTGAGCCACTGCCCAGGTCACGGCCCGGGCGGGGGATGCCCGGTGTGCGGGGTGGTCGCTCACGACCGTGACGACGGGACGTTGGTGGACGTGCCGTCGTTCGGTCGGGCGGTGCGGCTGGTGTGGCTCAGTGACGAGCGAGCAAGGACCTATCCGGCCGCGCTGGCAGCGGTGAACGTGTCAGTGGGCATCGGGTGGTCAAGGCGCATCGTGATCCGGATCGGGCGCTCTCCCTCGTGATTCACGTAGCGCGCCGGCCCCAGGAAGACATAGGGAGCGGCTCCGAGCTCCCCGGCCTTCCTCTCTCGCGCGTAGAGGAAGAGTTGCGAGCCTGCCGCCTCGTGACCGAGGTAGCGCCGCCCGGTGGGCGACTCCACGGTCGTGTTCGACTGCGACTCCCAGTGAAACAGCGTGGGGCTCAACGCGTAGTCCTGGTACATCGTCGTCGGGGAGTAGTCCTTCTCCGCCTTGTGAAGCGTCACCATCAGGTTGTCGATGCGGCGCTCAGCGGCATACGCGACGCCCTGCATGACTGATCGTGGCGTGCGGCTCAAGGTTGCGTAATCCGTTGCCGCCAAAAGCTCTTCGCGCGAGTAGCGGGCGTGGACGCGCAGAGGGCACCAGGCGAGGTCGTCCCCGAGCCGATGCGTCATCTGGGCAGCGTGGTCGAAGGCCCACACGATGACCTGCTCGAGCTCTTCTCGCACCGCGTCCTCGCGCGCGAGGGCGTCAAAACCGGCCTGGTAGCTGGCAAACCCACCGCCGTTGGGCCACAACGAGAAGAAGAGCATCCGAGCGAACACCGCCCCACGCTCGCTCAGCCTGTCATAGGACACAGGCCCTGCGAGCAGCTCGCGGTACGCCTGTGCGCGGTCCGGGTCATCGACGTGCGCGAACGCCCTGGCCCGCGCGAGCAGCTCCTCCTCCCGGGGACCCCCGCCTGCCACGGGCTGATTCGATGCCCGCTGCAGCGCAGTCCAGTTGTGCCTCGAACCGCCATACACCGCCGCGAGGTCCGCTCCGCTCTCGTCCAGGAAGGTGCCGAGGTCTGCGGTCGGATGGGCACGCAGGTCTGCGACCAGGTGCCGCCACTGGAGTCGATTGAGCTGAGCACGTATGCCGCCCATCACCGTCTCCTGGGTCACCCGGTCGAGGTCGATCTGACAGCCCGAGGGCAGGAAGGGGAACCCGTCCTCCACGGCCTTCAGCAAGCCCTTCCGGGTCGCACCCGTGAGGGCGCGATACTTCGCGTCGAAGCGGTACTCCCGGTGCTGGTGTCCCACGAAGTCCAGGACGGTCAGGACCGCCTTGCCGCGCGTCCGCCGCAGGCCGCGCCCCAGCTGCTGGAGGAAGACCGTGGCGCTTTCGGTCGGCCGGAGGAAGAGCACGGTGTCGACCTCAGGGATGTCCACGCCCTCGTTGAAGAGGTCCACGGTGAAGATGACGTTGATGCGTCGGGCAATCAGATCGGTGACGGCGCGTTCCCGGGCCGCGGTGGCCGTCTGACCCGTAACGGCGACGGCTGCGATGCCCGCCCTGGAGAACGCGTCAGCCATGTACTCCGCGTGCCGCACCGACACACAGAAGCCGAGGCCCCGCATCGCGGCGAGGTCGAGCACCTTGGCGCGAAGCTCCCTCAGGATCAGCAGCACTCGGGCGTCGTTGCTGGTGTAGACGTTCTCCAGCTCGGCCAGGTCGTACTGGCCACGTTTCCAGCTCACCCCAGCGAGGTCTGTGTTGTCCGCGATCCCGAAGTAGTGGAAGGGCGTGAGTAGCTCGGCCTCCAGGGCGTGCCACAACCGCAGCTCCGTGGCCGCACGATCATCGAAGTGGCGCCGCACGTCGAAGCCGTCGGCACGTTCTGGCGTCGCGGTGAGCCCCAGGAGTTCCTGTGGCTTCAGGTGCGTCAGGACCCTGACGTATGACGAGGCCTCCGCGTGGTGGAACTCGTCCACGACCACGATGTCGAAGTGATCCGGGGCGATCCGCTCGATGCCGTAGCTCGTCAGCGACTGGATAGAGGCGAAGACGTGCTCCCAGCGCTCGGGCCGTTGGCCCGCGACATACAGCTCACCGAAGTTGCCATCCCCCAACACTTCTCGGTAGGTCCGCAGGGACTGGACCAGGATCTCCTGCCGGTGGGCGACGAAGAGCAGGCGGGGGCGCACCCCGTCAGCGGGGACAAGGCTCCGGTAGTCGAGCGCCGCCAGGACCGTCTTGCCGGTGCCGGTGGCCGCGACGACGAGATTGCGGTGACGGTCGTGGACCTCGCGAGAGGCCTGCAGGTCCTCCAGCATGCGCTGCTGATAGGCGTACGGCCGGACCTCCAACCCAGACAGCGTCAGCGTCACCCGCTCGCGCGACCCGCCACGGGCCTCTACGAGGGCATCGTCAAGACGGTCCGCGTCGCGCTCCGGGTCGTAGACCTCGAAGGTCGGGTCGTTCCAATAGGTCTCGAAGGTGGCTCGAAATTTCTCCATCAGGGCCGGGGTGGCCACCTGCGACAGACGAACGTTCCACTCGACCCCGTCGAGCAGAGCGGCGCGGGAGAGGTTGGACGATCCGACATACCCGGTGTGAAAGCCACTGTTGCGGTGGAACATCCAGGCGTTGGCGTGCAGCCGCGTGCGGAGGGTGTCGTAGTGGATGCGCACCTCGGCCCCGTACTCCTGGACGAGGCGATCCAACGCCTGACGCTCGGTGGCGCCGACGTAGGTCGTGGTGATGACCCGCAGGGGGACGCCGCGCTGGCGCGCCTCGGTGAGCGCCTCGTCGAGGAACCGCAGGCCGTGCCACTTCACGAACGCGCACAGCAGGTCGATGCGGTCCGCGGAGGCGACCTCAGCGCGGATCTCTGCACCGAGCGACGGCTCACCGGGTGCGTTGGTGAGGAGGTCGGCGTCGCTGAGAGGTGAGCTGGGTCGGACCCAGCGCCGGGGTTCGCCCAAATCCTGGCGTCGCGTAATGGCCCGCAGCTGGCGCGGTGGGTCTATGACCTGTCCGGCTGCATCATCGGCGGCGGTGAGAAGCGCGCTGACGAGTGAGACCTGCTCCTCGGGCTTCAGGCTGCCCAGGACCGGAAGCAGCCGCTGCCGGACGTGACGGGACAGGACGTTCGGGAGCTCTGCGGCATCGATCCCCGCGACGTCCGCCAACATTCCCGCATCCGCTGCCTGGGCGATGTCCTGCAGCACGTCGCCGGTGATGACGTGCTCATAGATGCCTTCAGACAGTCCCTCGGCCATGGCGTGAGCTTGCCATGTGGGACACCGCTAAGGGCACTCGAGGTGGGCCACTCGAGTGCCCCTCGGGGTGTCCCGTCTTTCGGCGCCGCACCTCTGTAGCAAGGTGGGATGCCACCACCACACACTCCGGAGTGGAATCGGCTCCCGTTGCACGCGACCTCGCCGAGAGGCCCGCACCCGGCGAGGAAGGCATTGCCCGGCGCGATCACGCACAACACGTTGCCCTTGGGGTCGACCAGCACGACGTGACGCTCCTCCGGGCGCTGACCGACGTCCAGGTGATCACCTCCGAGCCGTATGACGCGCCCCACGATCGTCCGCTGCTCCACCGCGTCGGCGCTGGTGAGGTGGAGGTGCAGCCGGTCGGGGGCGTCGGCGTCGAGGACCACCGCTGTCAGACGTGAGGACATGAGTCGGTGGTAGGCGCAGCCGGGACGCGGCGCCCACGCATTACGGCTCGCCTCGAGCAGGTCAGCAGCTGACGAACCCGGCGACGTTCTTCTTGTAGGTGCACACGTCAAGCCGGACGTTCTTGGGGGAGTGGAGGCTGGCCGTGTCGCCCGTGTTGTTCCACTTGTGGAAGCCCTGCTTCCAGTAGAACGCGGTGCCGCGGTTGGTGCCCACGCCGGTGTAGACCGTGACCGTCGTGCGCGCCCCGATCACCGACCCCCGCGGGAAGACGAACCGGTTCCCGTGGGTGTCACGGAACCAGTAGCCGGTGACGTTGATCGCCTTCGCGGAGGTGTTGCGCACCTGGAGGTACTCCCCGTTGACGTTCTTCTTGTCGTCCTTGACCTTGGTGCCACCCGCGTCGGCCTGGAACCTCGCCAGCTGCAGCGGCGGCGGGGGCGGCGCGGCTGCCGGAGCGGCCGAGGCAGCGGAGGCGGGGACGACAGAGACGGCCAGGGCCGCAGCCAGCACGGCAGAGGCGGAAACAGAGGCGGAGGCAGAGACAGAGGCAGCGGACATGCGGGGTGGGCCCTTCGGGTGGTTGGTGTCATCGCGAGGTCACGACGGGTTCATCCTGCGTGACGGGTCCACCCTCGTGCGCGCCAGGTGCCTCGATGACCTGAAAGATGGCCCGGAGTGACTAGCCCGGACGCTAGCCCACGCGCTGCCCCACGGCGCCAGCACGTCACGGGGTCGCGCGGCGGGCCCCGGCATAGGCGCCCTGATCCTGGGGTAGCGCAGTGCGGGCCGACGGGGTCTACTGGTGCGGCGGGCCGCGACGAGGCGCCCCACCCCTCAGTGCAGGAGGACGACGATGACCGATGCACCCTCGATGAACGAGCTGCTCAAGGACGCCCCCACCAACTGGGGCAAGTGGGGTCCCGACGACGAGGTGGGCGCCCTCAACTACCTCACCCCGGGCGAGGTGATGCGCGGGATCGGCAGCGTCAGGACCGGCCGCGTCTTCACGCTGCAGCGCATGATCGGCGACCCCAAGGGCGACCCGGTCTGGCCCGGCCGCACCCCCGCGGTGCGCACCCAGATCCTCGACGAGTCCAACTGGTACGACGGCGCGGGCGGCCCCGAGTACCCCGGCGGACTGCACTACGCCGACGACAAGCTCGACGCCTTCCTGCAGGGATCGACGCAGTATGACGCCCTCGGCCACCTCTGGTACGACGGCAAGATCTGGAACGGCTACGACGCCGACACCACCGTCGGCGGGCTCGACAAGGCGTCGATCATGCCGATCGCGGAGCGGGGCGTGGCCGGCCGGGGCATCCTGCTCGACATCGCGCGGTGGCGTGGCAAGGAGGCCCTGGACCCGGCCGAGACGTTCACCCACGAGGACCTCGTCGCGTGCGCGGAGGCGCAGGGCACCCCGATCGAGAAGCACGACATCCTCGTGGTGCGCACCAACTACCTCAAGCACTTCTTCGACAAGGGTGACGCCTTCTACGACGACTTCTGCGAGCCGGGCCTGACCTACTCGCTCGAGCTCGCCCAATGGTTCCAGGACATGGAGATCCCCAACCTCGCGACCGACACCATCGCCAACGAGGTCACCTACGACCCGGGCTCGGGCGTCGCGCTCCCGCTTCACTGCGCGCTCATGCGCAACCTCGGCGTCGCCCTCACCGAGATCTGCGACCTCGAGGAGCTCGCCGCGGACTGCGCCGAGGACGGCCAGTTCACCTTCTTCTACGTCGCCGCGCCGCTCAAGGTCGCCAAGGCCGCGGGCACCCCCGTCAACCCGGTGGTGATCAAGTGAGCGAGCACGCGCACCAGGAGACCGTCTTCACGTATGGCGCCCCCCAGCTCAAGTTCGGGCTCGGCGCGTCGGAGGAGATCGGCTACGACCTGTCCCTCACGGGCGCCAAGCACGTCCTCGTCGTCACCGACCCCGGCATCGCCGCCACCGGCACCCCGCAGCGCGTTGCCGAGCAGATGGCCCGGTTCGACATACGGGCCGACGTCTTTGACCAGGTGCACGTGGAGCCGACCGATGCGAGCCTGCAGGAGGCCATCGACCACGCCCGCGCCCACGGCCCCTACGACGCCTACGTCGCGGTCGGGGGCGGGTCGAGCATCGACACCGCCAAGGCGATCAACCTGCTGATGACCAACCCCGGCGAGCTGATGGACTACGTCAACGTGCCCGTCGGCGAGGGCCGCGACCCCGTCAACCCGCTCAAACCGCTCGTGGCCGTGCCCACCACCACCGGCACGGGCGCCGAGAGCACCACCATCTGCGTGCTCGACGTGCTCGCGCAGAAGGTCAAGACGGGGATCAGCCACGCGCGGCTGCGCCCCACCCTCGCCGTCGTGGACCCGCGGCTGACCCTGACCCAGCCCGCGGGGGTCACCGCGAGCGCCGGCATGGACATCCTGTGCCACGCGCTCGAGAGCTGGACCGCCAAGCAGTATGCCGCCTACCCCCGCAAGCAGCCCGAGCAGCGCGTGCCGTACTGCGGCGCCAACCCGGTCTCGGACATGTGGTGCAGCCGCGCGCTGCAGCTGCTCTCGCACGCCTTCCGCCAGGCGGTGCACCACGGCGACGACGAGGACGCGCGCTATGACATGGCGCTCGCAGCGACCTTCGCGGGGATGGGCTTCGGCAACGCCGGGGTGCACCTGCCGCACGCCAATGCCTACCCGATCGCGGGGCAGGTCAAGGACTTCCACCCCGACGACTACGCGGGGGACGAGGCGATGGTGCCGCACGGCATGTCGGTGTCGCTGACGGCGCCGGAAGCCTTCCGGTTCACCTTCGACACCAACCCGGACCGGCACGTCGAGGCCGCCCGGATGCTCGACCCGGACGCCCCGATGACCGACGACCCGGCCGACCTGCTGCCGACCGTGCTGTCCCGCCTGATGCGCGACATCGCGCTGCCCAACGGGCTCGGCGCCGTCGGCTATAGCGACGCGGATGTTGACGACCTGGTCACCGGCACCATGAAGCAGCAGCGCCTGCTCAGCGCCTGCCCCAAGGAGGTGACCGAGGACGACGCCGCCCGGGTGTTCCGCGGGTCGTTCGAGATCTGGTGAGCCGGGTTGGGGGGCGGCCGGACTCGACCCCTCACCCGGGTGGTCCCCGTATGACGACCGCCACCCTCTCGCAGCTCGTCGAGACGCTCGTCGAGGGGCCTGGCGGGCCCGGCTCGGGCGAGCGCAGCCCGGGCGGGGGCCGGCGACTCGTCCTCGGAATCACGGGGGCGCCCGGCGCCGGCAAGACCACGCTGGCGCTGGCCCTCCTGGACGCGCTGCGCGCCCGGCACGGCGAGGGCTTCGCGGCGCACCTGCCGATGGACGGCTTCCACCTCGCCGACGCGCAGCTCGACCGGCTGGGCCTGCGCGAGCGCAAGGGAGCGCCCGAGACCTTCGACCGGGACGGGTACGCCGCCACCCTCGCCCGGGTCAGCACTGCCGACGAGGACGTCTACGTGCCCGGCTTCGAGCGCGAGCTGGAGCAGCCCCTCGCAGCGGCCCTGGTCGTGGAGGCGGCGGCGCGCGTCGTCGTCTCGGAGGGCAACTACCTCCTGCTGCCGGGGTGGGAGCAGGCGCGCGCCGCGTGTGACGAGGTGTGGTGGGTCGAGCTCGACGACGCGGTGCGCCGCGAGCGGCTGGTCGCCCGGCATACGGCCTTTGGCAAGCCGGCCGCAGCGGCACGGGCCTGGGTGGACGAGGTCGACGAGGTCAACGCCGAGCTGATCCGGGCGACCCGGTCGCGCGCGGACCGGGTGATCCGCGAGACCCCCGACGGCTGGGTCCTGTCCTGATCGTGAGGGTCTGGGCGAGGAGTGATGGTCCAGACCCTCACGATCTGGGGGACGTCGCCGCGAGCGGTCAGCCGCCGTCAGGCGCCGGCTCAGGGCCCAGGTCGTAGGACGAGCGCGCCTCCAGCACCTCGTCCGCATGCTGCTCCGCCCAGCCGCGCAGCGCGTCCAGCGGCTCGACGAGCGTCAGCCCCAGCGTGGTCAGCTCGTAGTCCACCCGCGGCGGCATCGTCGGCTGGGCGCGCCGGCTCACGAGGCCGTCCCGCTCCATGGAGCGCAGCGTCTGGGTGAGCACCTTGGCGGTGACGCCGCCCACCTGGTCCCGGACCTCGCCGAAGCGCGCAGGCCCCACCGCGAGCACCCCCACCACCAGCGGCGTCCACCGGTCGGTGAGGTGGCGGAGCACGGTGCGCGAGGGGCAGCCGGGGTCGAGGACGTCGAAGCGGGGCTGGGGGTCCACGACGAATCTGCTCCTGGGGGTAGTGGTTACCTTGAGGTACTTGGTTACCTATCCATACTATCGTTGGTCCAGGCAGCACATCATCACAGGAGGCAGACATGAAGATCACCGTCATCGGGGCCACCGGCATGGTCGGTCAGCGCGTCGTCGCGGAGGCACTCTCCCGCGGCCACGAGGTCGTCGCCGGATCGCGCCGCGGCACTCCCGTCGACGGGGCCGAGGCCCTGACCATCGACCTGTCCGACACCGACGTCGTCATCGCCCAGATGGCCGCCAGCGACGCGACCGTCATCGCGGTGCCCCCGGCACGAGACGGCGGCAGCCACGAGCCGACCCTCGCCGCGCACCGCGCGCTCATCGAGGCACGTCCCGTGGGTCGCCTCCTCGTCGTCGGCGGAGCCGGTGCGCTTCAGGTCGGGGACACCCAGCTGCGCAACACCCCGGGCTTCCCCGCGGAGTACAAGCCCGAGTCCGACACCTTCGCCGCCGTGCTCGACCTCTATCGCGCGGCCGAGGGGCTGGACTGGACGATGCTCGCCCCCGCGCCGGTCATCGCGCCCGGCGAGCGTACCGGGCGCTACACCGTCGAGCTCGACGTGCCCGCCGGCGACCAGGTCAGCGCCGAGGACTTCGCGGTGGCCCTCGTCGACGAGCTCGAGCGCCCCGCCCACCGCGGCGAGCGGTTCACCGTCGCGAGCTGACGGCGGCAGGGCCTGCTCCGGGCAGGTCGTCATACCGTCTCGCCGGACCGGGAGAGCCCAGAGACGCTCGTATGCCGAGCCGCCCTACCCGCCCGGACGGGGCGAACGCACGAGATCGGGGCTGCTGCTGGTGGCTATCACCAGGAGCAGCCCCGATCTCGTGAGGACCGGTCAGGCGGGGGCGGGGACGTTGGCCAGGGGGATCGGCTGGAACATCGGCGGCTCCTCGTCGGGCGTCAGCGCCGTCGGGTGGTCCGATATGCGATCACGCTGCTCGACACCGCAAATCCCGTCCGGCCGGTCATCACCGTCGTGCGGTGCTCGCGCGGACGATCAGGCGCGGTGGGACGACGATGGCCTGGGACACCGGGATGGCGCCTTGGGCAGATGGGGTGTCGAGGCGCTCAAGCAGGAGGGTGACCAGGTGCTCGCCGATGGCGCGGAAGTCCTGCCTCACGCTGGTCAGGGGAGGCCAGAGGCACTCCGCGCTGACGTCGTCGAAACCGACCAGGGCGACGTCTTCGGGGATTCGCAGCCCGGCTTCGTGCATGGCGCGCATGACACCGCTGGCCATCTCGTCGTTCGCGACGAAGACGGCCCGGACGCCGTCCTGCGCGGCTAGGTGCCGTCCCGCCTGGTATCCCGAGGCGGGGGTCCAGTCGCCATGGAGGGGTTCGGGGATCGGGCGACCGGCTGTCTGGAGAGCTCGTCGCCACCCCTGCTGCCGCTGCTGGGACTGGATCGAGTTCTCGGGGCCCGCGACCAGGTGGACCGTGTGGGCGCCGGTGCCGAGCAGGTGCTCGACGGCCAGCTGCGCGCCACCTGCCTGGTCGAGTCCGACGGTGGGCAGCGACAGGGTGCGGGAGTCGGTCACGACCACGGGCATGTTCGCGGGGAATCGCAGTTGGTCGATCTCGGCGGTCTCCAGACCGAGGACGACCAGGCCGGCGACTCCTTGGCGCGAACGCAGCATCGCGCGGTTGAGGTCGTCGGAGGAGCCGGTGGGAGCAACGGTCAGGGACACGTCGTAGCTGCGTTCGCGGGCCGTGGCGCAGACGGCTTCGATGATCTTGGCCTCGCCGGTGCGGCTGATGTGGTGCGCGACCAAACCGAGGCTGGTGGAGCGGCCGGCGCGCAGGACGCGTGCTGCCGCGTTGGGGGTGTACCCCAGGCGGGCCATGACCTCCAGCACACGGTCGCGCGTCTCGGGAAGGACGTTGTCGGCGCCGTTGGCCACCCGGGAGACGGTCTGCGCGGACACGCCGGCGAGGGACGCGACGTCCTTGGCGGTAGGGCGCCCGATCCATCCGACGCCGCCGCGGCGCCCGGTGCTGCTCAGCTGGGTCATGGGCGGGGTCCCTTCTGGTAAGTGGTGGCCGCGGAGGCGCGGCCGATGGCGGCGGTAGGACGCGGCAACGGTACCGTCACGGGCCCGTTCGACCGGGTGTCCGGCGAGATCACAGCAGCCGCTCGGCCGGGCTGCCAGGGGCGGCCCGGTGGATGACCGGCTCGGCGAGCCATCCCCGGGAGGCACCGGAAGCACTCCCATGTTTGCGCTATCACAACCGTTTCGCAACCCTTGACAACTGCCCACGGCGTGCGGATGCTTGACGAAATAACGTCTGTGGTAACGCAAACATAGGTATGGTTCGGTCGACGCTGACCCAGTCCGTCGTGGGTCCCTCCGGGGGCCGGGGGCGGTCCTGGCGGCGACCGCGGCCTCGAAAGTCCCCTCGTGGCTCACTGTCACGAGCTCGAGCACCCCAGCGGTTCAGGAGCACCAACGATGATGGTTCCGAAGCACCACGAGGATCTGAGCGTCCTGCACGAGAACACCCTGCCGGCGCGGTCCTACTACATCCCCGGGTCTGGTCCGTTGCCCGACGTGGTCAACGCCCGTCGCGACTCCGACCGGGTGCGCCTGCTCAACGGCACCTGGGCATTCAGCTGTCACGCCAGCGTGCGCGACCTCCCGGACGACTTCTGCTCGCCCGAGCGCGACCTGGGGGCTATGGACGCGGTACAGGTTCCCGGCACCTGGCAGGCCGCCGGCTACGACGCGCACCAGTACACGAACGTGCGCTACCCCATCCCGCTGGATCCGCCGTTCGTCCCCCAGGACAATCCGTGCGGGGTGTACACCCTGGACCTCGAGCACGAGCCCCGCTCCGGTACGCCACGCTCCTACCTGGTGTTCGAGGGCGTGGACTCGTGCTTCTACGTGTGG
Organism: Arsenicicoccus cauae; assembly: GCF_009707125.1. GTDB lineage: Bacteria > Actinomycetota > Actinomycetes > Actinomycetales > Dermatophilaceae > Arsenicicoccus > Arsenicicoccus cauae. The sequence continues at coordinate 11,402 of NZ_WLVL01000007.1, read as the reverse complement.
TTGAACGGCCGCTACGTGGGTTACAGCCAGGTGACGCACGCGACCAGCGAGTTTGACGTCACGGACGTGCTCCAGCCCGGCAGCAACCGACTCGTCGTGCTCGTCGTCAAGTGGTGCGACGGGACCTATCTGGAAGACCAGGACAAGTTCCGCACGAGCGGCATCATCCGCGACGTATACCTGCTCACGCGTCCTGAGTCGGTGCTCTTCGACTACTTCGTCACCACCACCCTGGGCATCGAGGACGCGTGCGTCCTGGTGCGCGGCACCTACCGGGGGGAGCCTGTGCCCACCCGCGTCACCCTGACCGCCGCGGACGGGACGATCGTCGCGACCGGCGACATGGGGCCGGGAGGAGACGAGCAGGGGTACACCCACCGGTGCGAGCTGCGGGTGGACCAGCCGCGGCTGTGGAACCCCGAGGCCCCCTACCTGTACACGCTGCAGGTGCAGACCCCCGGTGAGGTGATCACGGACCAGGTCGGGATCCGGGAGGTCGGGATCCAGGACGTGGTACTGCAGCTCAACGGCGCCCCGGTCACCATCCGTGGCGTCAACCGCCACGACTCCGACCCCGAGACCGGCCCGGTGGTCGACCTGGAACACATGCGACACGACCTGGCGCTCATGCGACAGCACAACATCAATGCCGTCCGCAGCTCGCACTACCCGAACGACCCCCGGTTCTACCAGCTGTGCGACCAGTACGGCTTCCTGGTCATGTCCGAGGCCGACAACGAGAGCCACGGCACCCAGACGCAGTTCCTGGCCGACGACTCCTGGGACAACGTCGTCGAGCACTGGAACGACCTCATCGCCGACAACCCGGACTGGACCGACGCCACGGTCGACCGCGTGCAGCTGTGCGTCCGGCGGGAGAAGAACCGGCCCAGCATCATCTCCTGGTCTGCCGGCAACGAGTGCGCCTACGGCTGCACCCTGGAGCAGGCGCTGCAGTGGATGAAGGGCTTCGACCCGACCCGCCTCACCCACTACGAGAGCTCCTACTACCGGGACTCCAAGCGGCGCTACGACTACTCCAACATCGACCTGTACAGCCGGATGTACCCCACCCAGGCCGAGATGAAGGACTACCTGGCGACCGACCCGGACAAGCCGCTGATCCTGGTGGAGTACTGCCACGCCATGGGCAACGGGCCTGGCGACCTCGAGGACTACTGGCAGCTGATCAACGACGACCCTCGCCTGTGCGGCGGGTTCGTGTGGGAGTGGTGCGACCATGCGGTCCTTGCGGGCCGAACCGCTGACGGGCGACCGCGGTACCTGTACGGCGGCGACTCCGGAGAGACGATTCACGACGGCAACTTCTGCGTCGACGGGCTGGTCTCGCCGGACCGGCGCCCCCATCCGGGGCTGCTGGAGCTGAAGAACGTCCAACGCCCCGCACGCGTCCTCGGCTACGACCACGACAACGGTTCCTTCACCGTACGCAACGACCTCGACTTCACCGACCTGGCCGCCCACGCCACCCTGTCCTGGCGACTCGTGTGCGACGGCGAGGTCGTCGACGCCCAGGACGGCATCGTCCTCGACGGCCCTGTGGCCCCCCACCAGGTCGTGCAGGTGTCGTGCCGACCCCCGGTCCCCGCGGCCGGACGATGCCACCTGCAGGTCCGCTACCACCTGCGCCACGACGACGGGATACGCCCGGCCGGTCATGAGCTCGGGATGGACGAGGTCGAGGTGCCCACCGCCGACCCCCGCAACCAGCGCGCCCTGGCCGAGAAGCCCGCGGCGAGGGGCGCCACCCCCACCGTGGCACGCACCGACCGCAGCATCGTCGTCGCCGGTGAGGGCTTCCGGTACGTCTTCGACCCGACCACCGGCCTGCCCCAGACGCTGCGCGTGAACGGCACGGACCTGCTCGAGCGGCCCGCCGAGATGAACATCTGGCGCGCTCCCACCGACAACGACCGACGCATCCGCCTGGAGTGGGAACGAGCCCATTACCACCAGGCACAGGCACGCGCCTACACGTGCGGCGTCACCACGACCCCCGACGGGGCCGTGATCATCGACGCCGACATGTCGATGGTGGCCCCCACCGTGCAGCCCATCCTGCGGATGAGCACTCGATGGACCATCCACGCCTGCGGCACCCTCAGGGTGCGCATGGACGTGCGCCGCGCGCCGGAGTTTCCCCCTCTGCCACGCCTGGGGCTGCGCTTCTTCCTGCCCGCCCAGGTCGACCAGGTCTGCTACATCGGGCTCGGCCCCGGGGAGAACTACCCCGACAAGCGTCGCGCCAGCTGGCACGGCCGGTTCGACAGCACCGTCGACACCCTTGGCACGCCCTATCTGCGCCCGCAGGAGAACGGCAGCCGCGGCGACTGCGACTGGCTGAGGCTGACCGGCGGCGACGCGTCCCTGACCGTGACCGGCGCCGCCCCGTTCTCCTTCAACGCCTCCACCACCACCCAGGAGGCGCTCCAGGCAGCACGGCACGACACCGAGGTCCAGCCCAGCGGATCCACCGTCCTGTGCCTGGACCACGCGATGGCCGGCATCGGGTCGAACAGCTGCGGCCCCGAGCTGCTGGAGCAGTACCGCGTCGACGCCGACACGTACCTCATCGACTTCACCCTCACCCCGGTCGCCCACTGACCCCCATCGCACAAGGACACGACCATGAGCACGGCATCCCCTGCGTCCCTGACGCACAAGAAATACCTGACCTGGGGCAACAAGATCGGCTACGGCTCCGGCGACGTCGCCGGCAACGTCGTCTACGCCCTCCTGTCGGCCTTCGTCATGATCTACCTGACCGACCAGGTCGGACTGAACGCCGGCGTCATCGGCACACTGATGATGGTCGCCCAGCTGTTCAACGGTGTCACCGACATCGGCTTCGGTGCCCTGCTGGACCGGACCCACACCCGCATGGGCAAGGCCCGACCCTGGATGCTGTGGCCCTACTTCGGCTGCGCGCTGACCCTGGTGGCCTGCTTCGCCATCCCCGACAGCCTCGGCGAGACCAGCCAGTACGTCTGGTTCTTCATCGCCTACACCCTGCTCAACAGCGTCTTCTTCACTGCCAACAACATCGCCTACTCCGCGCTGACAGCACTCATCACCAAGAACCCCGCCGAGCGTGTCCAGATGGGCTCGATCCGCTTCATGTTCGCCTTCACCACGAGCATGCTCATCCAGACCCTCACGGTCCAGGGCGTGCGCGCCCTCGGAGGCGGCGCGGACGGATGGCGCTGGATCGCCGTGATCTACGCCGTCATCGGCCTGGCGGTCAACACCCTGTCGGTGCTGTCGGTCAAGGAACTGCCCGCCACCGAGCTCGACGAAGGACGCGACGTCCAGGCCACCGAGACGTACACCTTCAAGGAAGGTGCCCGCCTGCTCCTGGCGAACAAGTTCTACCTGATCATCCTGGTCGTCTACCTGGTGCAGCAGATCTTCACCGCGACGCTGAACATGGGCATCTACTTCATGACCTACGTCCTCAACGACGCGACCCTTCTGGGCATGTTCGCGTGGGCCATCAACATCCCGATCATCCTCGGCCTGCTGTTCACCCCGGTCCTGGTCGCCAGGTTCGGACAGATGTACAAGGTCAACCTGTGGGGCTACATCATCGCCGTCATCGGCCGCATCGGCGTCGTGATCGGCGGCTATCTGGGCAACATCCCCGTCATGCTCGCCTTCTCTGCGATCGCCTCGTTCGGCATGAGCCCCCTGCAAGGCACCCTGAACGCCCTCATCGCCGAGGCCTCTGAGCACACGCTGCTGCGCACGGGCAAGCGCATCGACGGGATGATGTTCTCCTGCACCACCTTGGGTGTGAAGATCGGCGGAGGCATCGGGACCGCACTCGCCGGCTGGCTGCTCGCCGCCAGCGGCTACGTCGGCAAGGCCGCTACCCAGAGCACCTCGGCGATCAACATGCTCTACTTCATGTACTTGTGGATCCCCGCCATCGCCACCGCCATCATCCTGTTCTTCCTCAGTCGTCTCGACGTCGAGAAGGCCAACAACAAGATCCGCGCCAGGTTGAGCCCCGCCGCCAGCTGAGCTGACCCTGAGGGGTGGGTCCACCGACGGGAGAGCCCGGTGGTGTGCGGCCCGTCGGGGACCGGGAAGACGTTCCTGCTCGAAGCCCTCGGTCGGCAAGCCGCCGAGGAAAGGCTCAAGGTCGCCTGGTTCACCCTGGAAGACCTCGGCGTCCAAACCAGCGGCAGCTCCGTTCGCCCCACCCAAGCACTGGCCGGCCAAGGGGTGAGCCCCTTGGGCTGAGACCCCGGTCGTTGGTGGCCGCAGCCCCGTGGGCAGATCCCATGGCCACCACCGAGCAAGGACCTGGACGCGAGCGATTGGTGACCAACGGGCGCGTGGCGCGACGGGACAGCCGGGGCGAGTGACGCGGGCTAAGAGAACGGCCCCCGGACGGCGAGATCCGGGGGCCGATCTGGTGGGCAAGGGGGGACTTGAACCCCCACGTCCTTGCGGACACTGGCACCTGAAGCCAGCGCGTCTGCCATTCCGCCACTTGCCCGTGGCTGCGCGCGATCCGGGGACCACGTGCGACGCCCTATCTTGCCCTATGCCCGCGCCAGTCACCAAACCGAGACCCCGCGCCAGGGCAGCCTCCACCGGCCGGACAGACGCCGCCGTTACGATGCCAGACGAGTCCGCGTGTCGCCGTAGGTCGCAGAGGGAGGAGCGCCGGTGGGACTGTTCGACAATCTCGAGAGCAAGCTGTCGTCCATGGTCAACGGCGCCTTCGCCAAGGCGTTCAAGTCGAGCGTGCAGCCGGTGGAGATCGCGAGCGCGATCCGCACGGCGATGGACGACAAGGCGGCGGTGGTGGGCCAGGGGCGCACGATCGTGCCCAACCTCTACACGATCGCGCTCAGCCCGAGCGACTACGACCAGCTCAGCCAGTACTCCGAGAGCCTGACGGACGAGCTCGTCGCCGCCGCCGAGGACCACGCCGACAGCCAGCGGTACCGCCCGGCGGGGCCGCTGCGGGTGATCCTCAGCGAGGACGCCGAGCTCGAGACCGGCGTCTTCAAGCTGCGCCCGGCGAGTGCCAAGGACCCGTGGGCCGTCTCGGCCGAGCGGCGGCCCATGCGCCGACCCGCCCCCGGTCCTGACGAGAGCGGGTATGCCGACCGCCGCCGCGAGGACGCCGACCCGCGAGGCGGCGGGGCGCCGGCATACGGCCCGGGCTCGGCCGCCATCCCCGGGGACGTCTCCGGCGGCGTCGGTCAAGGCCTGGGCGGCGCGGCGGCAGGAGCGGGATCCGCGGCCGCAGCGAGCACCTACCGCCCGCTCGAGCGCGCCGACCCCTACGCCGCCGACGGCTACGACGACCGGCACGACGACCTGCAGGCCACCCGCCCGCAGCAGCCCGCCCGCCCCGCGCCGGAGCCTCGCCGCCCGGACCCGACCCGCCGGCCGTGGCTGGACATCGACGGTGACCGCTACCCGCTGCTGGGGGCGATCACGGTCATCGGGCGGGACGGGGTGGCCGACATCGTGCTCGATGACCCGGGCATCTCGCGGCAGCACGCCGAGATCCGTATCACTCACGACGGCCCGCACCTCGTCGGCTCGATCCGCGACCTCGGCAGCACCAACGGAACTTTCGTCGAGGGCCACCGGATCACGAGCCAACGCCTGTCCGACGGCGATCGGGTGACCGTGGGGCGGACGTCCTTCGCCTTCCGCCTGGGCCGGGGATGACATGAGCGAGCTGACCCTCACGATCATCCGGCTGGGCCTGCTGGTCGGGCTGTGGTTCTTCGTGTTCAGCCTGGCGGGCGTGCTGCGTCGCGACCTCTACGGCACGCGCGTCTCTCCCCGCGCCGGGCGTCGTCCGGCGGTGGCACCACGGCGCCGGTCCAACGAGCCGACCCGCATCGTGGTCACCGAGGGTGGTCTGCGCGGCACGACGATCAACCTCAAGGAGTCCGGCGTGCTCGTCGGCCGCAACCCGGAGTGCGCGCTGATCCTCGACGACGACTTCGCGAGCGGGCGCCACTGCCGCGTCTACCGCGACGACCAGGGGTGGAAGGTCGAGGACCTGCGCTCCACCAACGGCACCTATCTCGGCGAGGAGCGGCTCACCGACATCACGCCGGTCGGGGTCGGCAGCCAGCTGCGGATCGGTCGCACCGTCCTCGAGCTGAGGAAGTAGCCCATGCCCATGGCCGTGCGCTATGCCGCACGATCCCACGTCGGCCTGGTCCGGGACAGCAACCAGGACAGCGGGTATGCCGGCCCCCACCTGCTCGCCGTGGCCGACGGCATGGGGGGCCACGCGGGCGGTGACGTGGCGAGCTCCACGGCGATCGGCGCCATGGTGCACCTGGACGACGACACCCACGGGTCGCGGGCCCTGCAGCACCTCGAGGACGCCATCGCGAGCGCCAACGCCGAGCTGCACGACGTCGCGCAGGAGCAGCCCGAGCTGCACGGCATGGGCACCACCGTCACGGCGCTGCTGCGCACCGACAACAAGCTGGCGCTGGCGCACATCGGCGACTCGCGGGCCTACCTGCTGCGCGGGGAGGAGCTGACCCAGCTCACGCACGACCACACCTATGTCCAGACGCTGGTCGACGACGGGCGCATCTCGGCCGACGAGGCCGAGCACCACCCGCAGCGGTCGATGGTGACGCGCGTGCTGACCGGGCAGCCGGGCGACGAGCCCGACGTGTCCTGGCGCGAGCTGCGCCACGGCGACCGCTACCTCGTCTGCTCGGACGGGGTGAGCGGGTTCGTCGCGCACGACACCATCGCCGAGATCCTCGCCACCGTGCCCGACCCGGGCCGCGCCGCCGACCGGCTCGTCGACCTCGCCCTGCGCTCCGGAGGTCAGGACAACATCACCGCGATCGTCGCCGACGTCGTCCGCCTGTCCGACGGCGAGGGCCCGTCCACGCGCCCGCAGGTCGTGGGGGCCGCCGCCGCGCGGCAGATGCCCCGCGCCATCCCCGACACCCCCGCCGCCCGCGCCGCCGCCCTGACGCGCTCCGCGAGCGGCGCCACCGCCGAGCCGCAGGTCACCCTGGCCGAGGAGGGCGGCGTGTCGCGATGGTCGCGCCTCGCCAAGGTCGTCGCCTCCGTCGTCCTGACCCTGGTCGTGCTCGCCGGCCTCGCCTACGCCGGCTGGCGCTGGACCCAGCAGCAGTACTACGTGGGCACCCAGGACGACCGCGTCACCATCTATCGGGGCCTGGACCAGACGGTCGGCCCGGTCTCGCTGTCCAGCACGGCCGAGCGCACCGACATCCCGGTCGCGGACCTCCCCGACTTCTATCGCACCCGGGTGACCGACGGCGTCACGGCCGGCAGCCTGGAGGCCGCCCGGGCGGTGGTCGCCGACCTGCGGACCCAGGCAACGGCCTGCGCCGCGGCCAAGGCCCAGGGCCGTCCCTGCGGAGGGCCCGTCACCACGACCACGTCGCCCGGCGCCACGCCCACCCCCTCCACGCCCTCCACGGCGACGACGGCCCAGACCGCTCCCGCGTCCGCCGTCACGTCGCCCCGTGCGGCGACCAGCGCCTCCAGCCCGGCGGTGACCCCGTGACCACCGTCTCGTCATACCGCCCTCGGACCGGTCGCAACGTCGAGCTGCTGCTCACCCTGCTCGCCGTCGCGCTCGTGATGCTCGCCTATGCCAACGTCGGCCTGCAGACCCAGGGCCGCCTGCCCACCGACATGGTGACCAACGGTGCCGGCCTGCTCGTGATCGGCGTCGCCTTCCACCTCGCGCTGCGCTGGCGGGCGAGCTATGCCGACCCGCTGCTCCTGCCGATCGCGCTGCTGCTCAACGGGCTCGGGCTGGTGATGATCCACCGCATCGACCTCGAGGGCACCCAGGAGGGCGTCCTCGCACCGCGCCAGCTGCTGTGGAGCGCCGTGTCGGTGGTGGCGGCGATCGCGCTGCTGCTGTGGCTGCGCGACCATCGCCGGCTGCGGCGCTACACCTACACCTTCATGGCGGCGGGCGTGATCCTGCTGCTCCTGCCGCTGCTGCCCGTGATCGGCGACGCGCAGTACGGCTCCCGCATCTGGATCCGCATCGGGCCGTTCGGCCTGCAGCCCGGCGAGATCGCCAAGATCGTCCTCGCGATCTTCTTCGCCGGCTACCTCGTCCAGACGCGGGACGTGCTCTCGCTCATCGGCCGGCGGGTGCTCGGCTTCCCGCTGCCGCGCGCCCGCGACCTCGGGCCCATCCTCGTGGCGTGGGCGTTGAGCCTGTGCATCCTCGTCTTCGAGAAGGACCTCGGGTCCTCCCTGCTGTTCTTCGGCCTGTTCGTCGCCATGCTCTACGTCGCGACCGAGCGCGTGTCCTGGATCGCGCTCGGCCTGACGATGTTCTGCGGCGGCGCCTACGTCGCGTGGCTGCTGTTCAGCCACGTGCAGACGCGCGTCGACCTGTGGATGGATCCCTTCTACAAGGGGCTGTCGCAGGTGGGGATGGGCATCATGGGTATGGCGTCCGGCGGGCTCCTCGGCACCGGTCTCGGCCAGGGCCACCCCGAGATCACGCCGTTCGCCAAGTCCGACTACATCGTCGCGAGCCTCGCGGAGGAGCTCGGGCTCTTCGGGTTGTTCGCGATCCTCGCGCTCTACGCCATCCTCGTCGAGCGCGGCCTGCGCACCGCGATCGGTGTCCGGGACGGCTTCGGCAAACTGCTCGCGGCCGGCCTGGCGTTCGGGATGGCGCTGCAGGTCTTCGTCATCGTCGGGGGCCTCACCCGCGTCATCCCCTTGACCGGCCTGACGACGCCGTTCCTGTCGGCCGGTGGGTCCAGCCTGATCGCCAACTGGAGCATCATCGCGCTGCTCCTGCGCATCAGCGACCAGGCCCGACGACCCATCGACGACGGTGACGACCCCGACCAGCCGCTCGGCTCCGACGAGGCGACCCAGGTGGTGCGGACCCGATGAACCCGCCCATCCGCCGCCTCGCCGTCGTGGCCGCCATCCTGTTCTGCAGCCTGCTGATCTCGTCGACGTCGATCATGTTCTTCCAGGCCAAGGCCCTCGGCGACCGCAGCGACAATCGCCGCAGCGTCCTGGCGTCCTACGACCGCGAGCGCGGCCAGATCCTCCTCGGCGGCACCCCGATCGCCAGATCCGTGGCCACCGACGACGAGCTCAGGTGGGAGCGCACCTATCCCTCCGGACGTCTCTACAGCCACGTGACGGGCTACTACTCGTTCACCTACGGCGCCGGGGGCGGCATCGAGGGCGCCGAGGACGAGCTGCTCTCCGGCAGATCCGACAAGCTCTTCTACCGCCGGATCAGCGACCTGGTCAGCGGACGGCAGCCCGCGGGCGCCTCCGTCGAGCTCACCATCCGCCCCGAGGTGCAGCAGGCGGCCGAGAAGGCACTCGGCGACCAGCGCGGGGCCGTGGTCGCCCTCGACCCGCGCACCGGCGCGATCCTCGCCATGGTCAGCCACCCGACCTACGACCCGGCGGCGCTGTCCAGCCACCGCTTCTCCGCCGTCACCGACGCCTGGAAGTCCCTCAACGCCGACCGCTCCAAGCCCCTGGTCAACCGGTCCATCGGGGGCGACCTCTACCCGCCCGGCTCGGTCTTCAAGCTCGTGACCACGGCCGCGGCCCTGTCCTCCGGGCAGTATGACGTCACCTCCCGCATCCCCGCCCCGGCACAGCTCAAGCTGCCGCTGTCGTCCGTCCCCCTCACCAACTGGCAGAACGGCTCGTGCACGGGCTCTGACCAGATCACCCTCCAGAAGGCGCTGGAGACGTCGTGCAACTCAGCCTTCGGCGGCATCGGGATCCAGCTCGGGGGCGACGCCCTGGCCGACCAGGCCGCCAAGTTCGGCTTCGGCGACGAGCTGCGGGTGCCGATGCGGGTGACCCCGAGCAAGGTGCCGACGGGGATGGACAAGGCCCAGTCCGCGCAGGCCGCGATCGGGCAGTACGACGTCCGCGTCACCCCGCTGCAGGTCGCCATGGTGAGTGCCGCCATCGCCAACAAGGGCGTCGTCATGCGCCCGCACCTGATCGCCTCGGTGCGCGGCGACAACCTCAGCGTCCTCGACGAGACCAAGCCGGAGCAGCTGTCCAAGGCCGTCACCTCCGAGGTCGCCGACCAGGTCGCCCAGATGATGCGCGGCGTGGTCGAGGACGGGACCGGGTCCAACGCCCGGATCCCCGGTGTCGAGGTCGGCGGCAAGACCGGCACGGCGCAGCAGGGCAACGACAAGGCGCCGCACGCCTGGTTCACCGCCATCGCCCCGCTCACCGCGTCGGCCGACCAGCCCCAGGTGGCGGTCGCCGTGGTGGTCGAGGATGGTGGGTCCGCCGGGCGCGAGACGGGTGGCAACAAGGTCGCTGCCCCCATCGCCAAGGAGGTCATGGAGGCGGTGATCCGCAAGTGAGCAGGCTGATCGGCGGCCGCTACGAGCTCGGCGAGGAGATCGGCCGCGGCGGCATGGCCACCGTCCACGAGGCGCACGACGTCCGCCTCGGCCGCCGGGTCGCCATCAAGATGCTCCACGCCGGCCGGCTCGGCGACCGGACCTTCCAGGGACGCTTCCGCCGCGAGGCGCAGGCCGCCGCCAGCCTCAACCACCCGCACATCGTCGCGGTGTTCGACTCCGGCGAGGACATCGTCACCAACAGCGTCGGCCTGCAGGAGGTCATCCCTTACATCGTCATGGAGCGGGTCCAGGGGCACACCCTCAGCCAGCTCATGCACGACCGCGGCGCCTTCTCGGCCGACGAGGCCATGCGCATCGTCATGCGGGTGCTGTCCGCCCTCGGCTACTCCCACCAGCGCGGCATCGTGCACCGGGACGTCAAGCCCGGCAACGTCATGCTGACCGACGACGGCGACGTCAAGGTGATGGACTTCGGGATCGCCCGCGGGGGCGGGGAGTCGACCGCCACCATGACCCAGACCCAGGCCGTCATCGGCACCGCGCAATACCTCTCGCCCGAGCAGGCCCGCGGCCAGGACGTCGACGGCCGCTCCGACCTCTACTCGGCCGGGTGCCTGCTCTTCGAGCTGGTGACGGGGCGGCCGCCGTTCGTCGGCGACTCACCGCTCGCCATCGCCTACCAGCACGTCGGCGAGGATCCCTCGCTGCCGTCCAGCCACGAGCACAGCATCCCCCGCGCGCTCGACACGGTGATCATGCACGCGCTGGTCAAGGACCGGGACCGCCGCTACCAGACCGCCGACGAGTTCCGTGACGACCTCGAGGCGGCGCGCGTGGGACGCCCGCTCAGCCCGGCGGCGCAGGCGACGGCCGCCGCCCTGTTCGCCCCCACCGAGAGCATCGACCGGGCCGACGTGCTGGCGGGCCCCCCGGGCGGGGCGACGTCCGCGACGGCTGGCGGTGCCGGAGCTGCCGGCGCCGGCGGCGCGCTGGCCGGTG
>NZ_WLVL01000060.1 GCF_009707125.1 Arsenicicoccus cauae | reverse complement strand
CTGGGTGCGGGGATCCCAGCGCAGCCGGCACAGCACGATCCGGTAGAGCGCGGCGTTGGCTTGTCGGTCACCGCCTCGGTTGAGCCGGTGTCGGTGGGTCTTGCCCGAAGAGGCTGGGATCGGAGCCACTCCGCATAGCATCGCGAAGGCGGCCTCGGAGTAGATCCGGTCGGCGTTCTCGCCGGCGGTGACCAGGAGCTGTCCTGCGACGTCTGCGCCGACACCGTTGAGTGCGAGCAGGTCGGGGTTGATGGCAGCGACCAGCGGCTCGATGAGCGCGTCGAGTTCGGTGATCTCCTCCCTGAGTGCGGCGTGCCGGCGGGCCAGACTGCGCAGCGCGATCTTGGTCGCCTGCTCGGGCTCGTCCGCGCGGGCGGTGTCGGGGCGTAGGCCGGCGCAGGTGTCGAGCAGCTCCTGCTTGGGCAGGCCGCGCAGGCGTGCGCGCAGTCCGTCGGGTGCGGTCACGATCAGCGTCTTGATCCGACGTACGCAGTCCGCACGCTGATCCACCGCACTGCGCCGGGCCACCCTCAGGTTCCGCAAGGCTTCCACCCGGCCGGTGCGCACCTTCGGGACCCCGGTCCGGACCCGAGCCACAGCGGCCCGGGCAGCGGCTTCGGCATCGATCGGGTCGGACTTGCCCGCGCTGCGGCGGGTCTTGCGGTCGGGCCGGTCGATCTCGAGCATCGCCACGTGCTGGTCATGCAGGTGGCGCGCCAGGCCGGCACCATAGGCGCCGGTGCCCTCGATGCCGACGACCAGCAGTAGCCCGAACGAGCGCAGCCAGTCCAGCAAGTCGAGGTAGCCACGCCGCGAGGCCGGGAACTGACGATGCCCCAGGAGCCGGCCGGCGGTGTCGATCAC
>NZ_WLVL01000059.1 GCF_009707125.1 Arsenicicoccus cauae | reverse complement strand
TGTCCGGCTAACGGTGTAAGTGGCGTTTGCATGGTCAGCGGTCCTCCGCCGCGGGCATGCGGTCGGCGAAGGTGATGGCGAACGCGTTCAGTGCTGGCTTCCACCTAGTGACCCATCTTCTCTGTCCGGTGCCCTTGGGGTCCAGTGATCGGGTGACCAGGTAGAGCGTCTTCATCGCGGACTGCTCGTTCGGGAAGTGCCCACGGGCTCGGACCGCGCGCCGGTAGCGGGCGTTGAGCGACTCGATCGCGTTGGTCGAGTACAGGACCTTGCGGATCTCCTCGTCGTAGTCCAGGAACGGGATGAACTCCTCCCACGCGTTGTCCCACAACTTCTTGATCGCCGGGTAGGGCGTGCCCCACTTCTCGGCGAACTCCTCGTACCGTGCCCGGGCCGCCTCGGGGCTGGGGGCGGTGTAGATCGGCTTCATGTCGCGGGCGATCTGGTCCCAGTACTTCCTGCTGGCGTACCGGAAGGTGTTGCGGATCAGGTGGATGATGCAGGTCTGCACGATGGCCTGGGGGAAGGCCGCGTTCACGCTGTCCGGCAGACCCTTGAGGCCGTCGCAGACGATGAAGAAGACGTCCTTGACGCCGCGGTTGCGCAGCTCGGTCAGCACCGCGAGCCAGTACTTGGCCGACTCCCCGTCACCGTCACCGGCCCACATGCCCAGGATGTCCTTGTGCCCGTCCAGGTCGACCCCGATCGCGGCGTAGAACGGGCGGTTGCGGACCTGACCGTCGCGGACCTTGACCATGATCGCGTCGATGAAGATCGCGGCGTAGACCTTCTCCAGGGGTCTGGCCCACCAGGACTGCATCTCCTCGATCACCCGGTCGGTGATCCGCGAGATCACGTCCTTG
>NZ_WLVL01000006.1 GCF_009707125.1 Arsenicicoccus cauae | reverse complement strand
TGGGGCGGCTTCGCCACCGTCGCCGCCGTCACCGAGATGACTCACCCGACCGTCGTGGACCCGCACGGCGTGCAGGTGCAGGTCACCCAGCCCCAGGCTGCGGGCGGCAAGGCCCTGGCCAAGCCCCGAGCCGGTGCTGCGCGACGACGTCGCCGCCGGACCTCCCCGCGACGGCCACCACACGTCCAGCTACCCGTCGATCGGCGAGGAGCGCGACCGCAACTGGATCGCGTGGATCGTGGCGCTGCTGCTGCTGATCGGCGTGGCGGGGTTCGGCGTCTACTGGATGACGCGGCCCGACCCGATCCAGTACAAGACGGTCCCCAACCTGATGGACCAGACCGAGGGCACCGCGCGGTCGCTGCTCGAGTCCAGCCAGCTCAAGGGGTCCTTCCAGCCCAAGGAGAGCGACAAGCCCAAGGGCATCGTCGTCGGCCAGAACCCCCAGCCCGGCGCCCAGCAGGATCCCGCCTACCCCGTCGCCGTGCAGGTCTCGACCGGCCCGAGCGACACCGCGGTGCCCGACGTCACCAAGTACACCGTGGGGTCTGCGAAGCAACGCCTCGTCAACTACAACCTCGAGGCGGGGGCGGTCACGGAGATCGACGACAAGACCATCCCCGCGGGGCAGGTCGTGCGCACCGACCCGGCGAGCGGACAGACCGTGCCCGTCGGGACCAAGGTCGCACTGTTCGTGTCGACCGGCAAGGTGGGGGTCCCCAACGTGGTGGGGCAGGACTACACGTCGGCGTCCAAGACGCTCACGGACGCCGGCTTCCGCGTCGCCCGCAAGGACGAGCCCAGCCGCGACACCCGCGACCTCGTGCTCGACCAGGACATCCGCGAAGGATCGCAGCCCCCCGGCACCAAGATCACCCTCACGGTGGCCGTGCCGGCAGCGATCCCGACGGTGACGGTGACCTCCACGGCCCCCGCACCCACGCCGACCACGACACCGCGGCCGCGCCCGACCACGACGACCCCACCGTCGCCCACGTCGACCGCACCATCCTCGCCGACCTCGCCGCCGCCGAACCCGTCCACCCCGCCGACGCCCTGATCGCCGAGCGCCGGGCGCCTGGGGAGGCGCGGCAGCCGGCGAACGCTCAGCGGTGGATCAGCGGGCTCAGACCCTCGCTCGCGGCCACCGCACCGTCCAGGCCGCACACCTCGAGCCAGTTGGCGAGCAGGCGGTGGCCGCCCACGGTGAGCACGCTCTCAGGGTGGAACTGCACCCCGTGCAGCGGCAGCGTGCGGTGCTGCACGGCCATCACGATCCCGGTCTCGGTGCGGCCGGTGACCTCGAGGTCCGCCCCGATCGTCTCCGGCTCGATCGTGAGCGAGTGGTAGCGCGTCGCCGTGAACGGGCTGGGCAGACCCGCCAGCACCCCTCGCCCGTCGTGCAGCACCTCGGACGTCTTGCCGTGCAGCAGCTCGGGGGCCCGCGAGACGGTGCCACCGGTCACGACGCCGAGCGCCTGGTGCCCGAGGCACACGCCCAGCATCGGCTGCTCGCGCTCGGCGCACGCCTCGATCATCGCCATCGAGACCCCGGCCTCCTCGGGGGTGCCCGGGCCGGGGGAGACCAGGACGCCGTCGAAGTCCGCACCGTCCGTCGCCGTCACGGCGTCGTTGCGCACGACCTCGCACTCCGCACCGAGCTGCTGGAGGTAGCCCACGATGGTGAAGACGAAGGAGTCGTAGTTGTCGACGACGAGGATGCGGGTCATGGGTCTGCCTCGGGGCGCGGGTCGGTGGGATCGGCCCCTCACCCTAGCCGCGACCTCAGCCGGCGGGCTCGACCGTCTGGTCGTTGAACGGCATGAGGTCCGCGAGCCACGGAAAGACGACCTCGAAGCAGAGCCACACCACGAGCGCCGCCAGCAGCAGGCACAGGACCGCCCGCACCCAGGTGGGGCCAGGGAGGGCGCGCCAGAGCGCGGCATACATCAACGGTCTCCCGTCAGGTCCAGATAGCCGGCCGGCAGGCCCGTGCTGCGCGGTATGGCGCGCTCCAGCTCGCCGTGCACGATCCAGCGCTGCTGGGCGGCGTACTTGGGATGGCAGGCGGTGAGGGTGATGAAGGGCTTGTCGGGGCGCACGCCGGGACGCTCGGGCGTGGGCGCGATGGCCGCGACGTGGGAGGGGGGCACGAGGGTGTGCTGGCCGACCCGATAGACGTAGTAGGTCTGCGCGGTCTCGACGATGACCCGGTCGCCGGGCAGGACCCTCTCGATGTCGCGGAAGGGCCCGCCATAGGTCATCCGATGGCCGGCGATCGCGAAGTTGCCCACCTGGCCGGGCATCGCCGTGCCCTCGTAGTGGCCGATGCCCGTGCGCAGCACGTCCCGGGTGGTCCCCTCGACGACCGGCACGGCGTAGTCGCGGCCCAGCGCCGGGATCCGCACGATCGCGAAGGCCTTGCCCAGGGGGATGTCCTTGAGCCGGGCGATCTCGGGCTCGACCTGGCCGGGACGCTGGAACTCCTCGCTGAGCGTGGTGACGGTGTCAGACTGCACGGCGTTGGCGGCGACGTCGGTCCACCACAGCTGCCAGCCCACGAAGAGCAAGGTCAGCACACCAAGGGTGATGAGCAGCTCACCCACAGTCCCCGTTATCGCCCGAACAGCCTTCACCCGACTACTGTCGCATGCCGCAGCTTGGCGGACCCGTCATAGGCCGGGAAGGTCGCCGACGGCTGCGTCGCGACGTCGTAGCCGAGGCCGACGGCAGCGACGTACTGCTGGATGATCTGGACCGTGGGGTCCTGGTCCAGCGTCTGGCGCATGCCGTCCACGTCGCCGATCGCCTTGATGACGAAGGGCGGGGAGTAGACGCGGCCCTGCAGGATCAGGGTGTTGCCGACGCAGCGGACCGCGCTCGTCGAGATCACGCGCTGGTCCTGGATCATCATCGCCTCGGCGCCGCCGCGCCACATCGCGTTGACGACCGCCTGCACGTCCTGCTGGTGGATGACCAGGTCGTCGGCGGTGAACTCGCCGCCGAAGCTGTCCACCGACCTCGTCGAGTCCGTCATGGTCACCGTCAGCGCGGGCCCCGTGACCCCCTGCATCCCGGCGGCCCGGTCGAGCGCCGCGGCCCGCTGTGTCATCGCGCGCAGGCGGGAGTCGGCCGGTGCGTTGCGTGCGCTGAGGCTCGCGACCTGACCCGACAGGTCGCGGACCGTCCGCTGCTTGGCCTCTAGCGCGGCGTCCTGGGCGTCGATGACCCCGGCGAGGTCACGTGTGTCGGACGGTCGCAGCGAGCGGCCGCCGGCGGTGACGGCGCTGGTCGCAAAGAGCAGCCCGGCCAGCACGAGGACGACGGGGACGAGCAGGCCCCACAGGCTCGGTCGCCTTCCGAAGAGGAGTCGTCCGAGGCGCGCGCGGCGGGCACCGGTGTCACCCATGGCTCCTCCTCACCTGGCTAGGCTGTGCGTCAGACCCTGAGACCTACCGTATCCGGTGGGCCCCGCACCGAGGAGTGAGCCGTGCCCGAGTCCAAGCGCCGCAGCAAGGCGACGTACACCCCGCCCGCCGAGAAGGGCTCGGGGATCAAGGCGCCCAGCCCCCGCTGGTGGGCGCCCGTGATGGTGACGCTGATGCTGATCGGGCTGCTGTGGGTGGTCGCCTTCTACCTCACCGCGGGGCAGTACCCCATCCCCAACATCCTCTACTGGAACCTCGGGATCGGCTTCGGCCTGATGCTGGTCGGCTTCATGATGACGACCCGCTGGCGCTGACCCCGCCCCCTCGCCCGGCGCCGGTGGATGACCACGGGTTTATCCACAGGCTTATCCCCATCGTGTGGATAATTACATCCGTGTAAGACGAGATCGAGACGGGTTATCCACAGAAAGTGTGGACAACCCGGTGGACAACCCTGGGGACGACGTGGGGACAGCCGGTCGTCTCTGTGACCCCGGTGGACCCACCCGCGCGCCCCTGCCGGCCCGCCACCCCGCTGGCCCGCCCCGCTGGCCCGCCCCCCTGTGTTGAGAGGGGCGAGGACGCGGGGGGCCGACGGGGGGAGGGGACGGCGGTCAGGCGCCGCCGACGACGAAGCCCGTCATCTGGGGTGACAGGGCGTACTTCAGGACGGCGAGGACCACGAGCACCGCCAGCACGGCGGCCACGCCCGGCCACTGCCAACGCTGGCGTTCGCGCGTCCGGGTCGCCCACATCACCGACGCGAGCGCCGCCCCGGTCACGAACCCGCCGAGGTGCGCCTGCCACGCGATGTTGGGGACGGTGAAGCCGATGACCAGGTTGATGCCGAGAAAGATCAGCATTGCCCGCAGGTCACGGCCCTGCCGCCGCGCGAGCACCAGCTCGGCCGCGAACAACCCGAACACCGCGCCCGAGGCCCCCACCGTCGGCTGGAACCAGCTCATCTGCCACTGGGTCAGCACCTGGCCGGGGGACGCGGTGGCCTGCGCGATCAGCAGATAGCCCACCGACCCACCGATGGCGCTGACCAGGAACAACGCGAGGAACCGCGCGATCCCCATCGCCCGCTCGAGCGGCTGGCCGACGGTCCACAGCGCGAGCATGTTGAATAGGATGTGCGTGACCCCGCCGTGCAGGAACGCCGCCGTCACGAACCGCCACGGCTCGTCGCGCCCGGCATACGGCGCGAACCACAGGGCACGCTCGAGGCCCGGGACGATCAGCTGCAGGAAGTAGACGACGACGCACAGGGCCACCAGTGCCGTGGTCGCGGGGGCCCCGCCGCCGACGGACAGGGCCGAGGCCGAGCCGCCGAGGGGGTTCCGCGCGCGGGGCGCGGTGCGCGCCGACTCGCGGACGCAGTCGACGCAGTGGATCCCGACGGACGCCTGGCGCTGGCACGGGGGGCAGGCGGGTCGTCCGCAGCGGCTGCACCGGACGTACGCGACGACGTCTGGGTGGCGCGGGCACGTCGGCGGCTGAGCTGAGCCGCCCGCCGAGGCCCCGGAGGGAGTCGGCGGGAGCGGCGGGTCGACCGGCGGGTAGGAGGAGCTCATCGGCACGTCCTCGTCGAGTTCGGAGCGCGGGTGTCGGGTCCGAGCCTAGGGGTGGACCTCGCCGGAGACGGCGCGACGGTCCGTCCCGGTCGGCAGCGGGGCTGCCGACGAGGGGAACGGACCGTCGGGCGTGGAGGTTCCGCCGAGGGGCGTGAGCTCAGTCGGTGACCGTGACGCTCTCGATCACGACCGGCTCGACCGGCTTGTCCATGGCGCCGGTGCGCACGGCGGCGATCTTGTCGACGACGTCGCGCGACGCCTGGTCCGCCACCTCGCCGAAGATCGTGTGCTTGCCCTGCAGCCAGGTCGTGGCACCGACCGTGATGAAGAACTGCGAGCCGTTGGTGCCGCGGCCCATCCGCTTGCCGGCGTTGGCCATCGCGAGCATGTAGGGCTTGGTGAAGTCCTTGTCGGGCGAGATCTCGTCGTCGAACGGGAAGCCGGGCTGGTCGGGCTGGCCGGTGCCGGTGCCCTGGGGGCAGCCGCCCTGGATCATGAAGCCCGGGATGATGCGGTGGAAGGTCAGGCCGTCGTAGTAGCCGTCCTTGGCCAGGCCCGTGATCTTGCCCACGGTCGTGGGGGCAGCCTCGGGGAAGAGGGTCATCGAGATGTCGCCGTGGTTGGTGTGCAGCGTCCAGTTCATGAGCCTCATCCTCGCACGGCGACCCCGGTATGCCGGTGGTGTCGTGTCGGCACGACGGACTCCCGGCATACGACCCCCCTGGGCCGGGTAGGGGAGGAACCGACGGAAACGTGCACGCGTTGTCCCACACGGGCAAGATGGGCGCTGGACGCCCCGCGAATCGATCTCCAGGAGGACTCATGTTCCGCAACAAGTACAAGATCGAGAAGAAGAGCCGGCTGGAGCTGGCCCAGGAGGACGCGGCCGACAAGGCGCACGCCTTCACGAGCTCGGCCAGCGACAAGGCCGCCCAGGTCAAGGACAGCGTCATGACCGCCCCCAAGCTGGCGGCCGGTGCGGTCGCCTCGGGTGCGCTCGCCGCTGCCGACAAGGTGAAGGACACCGTCTCCCACGGCAGCGACGTCGTCGAGGCCAAGACGAGCAAGGCCGACAAGGGCAACGGCCTGATCGAGGACCTGATGGAGGCGCTGCCGGGTCTGCTCGCCGCCGGCGCGGCCGCCAAGACCGCCAAGGCCGCCACCAGCGACAAGGCGCAGGACGCCGGCAAGACCGCGCTCGGCCTGCTCGCCACCAAGAAGGTCGCCGACAAGGCCAAGGACGACTCCTACCCCAAGACCCACCTGTCGAAGCGCCAGCTCAAGAAGGAGCTGAAGGCGCGCGAGCGCAAGCAGGGCAAGCTCCTCGTGACCCTCGGCCTGCTCGCCACGGCTGCCGCCGTGGCCGCCGTCGTCTACAAGAAGACCGCCCCGCAAGACGACCCGTGGGCGACGCCGCTCGCCGACCCCTACACCCCGGCCTCCTCGACGATCGGCACGAGCGCCGGCGCCGCCACGGGTTACGCGTCGGCGACCACCGCCACGACCTCTGACGACGCGATCGTCTCCGACCACGAGGCCGGCGACCCGCTCAGCGCCGTCTCCACCGAGCCGGTGATCCTGGACGCCAAGGACCAGGAGGACTTCGCCGCGACGACGCCCTCCAACGCCACGGAGTTCGACCGCACGGACGACGGCGCCGGCCAGGTCGTCGACGAGACCGCCGACCCCGGTGCGGGTCGTCACGGCGACGACAAGCGTGACATCTGATCCCGCTCCTCACCGAGCACCGTGACGGCGGCCCCTCCTGGTGGAGGGGCCGCCGTCCCGTCCTACGGGCTGGTCCTCGGCGGGTGACCGGTCCGGTCAACCTTCCGATGGAGGGGGCCGTCGGGATCATCGGGGAGGATGGGCCGTATGACGAATGCCACCGCCTCCCGCACCGATGCACCGACCCGGGCCACCCTGACGCCGATCTACTGGGGCGTGGTCGCCTACACGGCGCTGGGGCTCCTCGGGGGCGTGTACTACCGCGAGCTGACGAAGGCCCACGACTACCTCGGCGCCACGCAGCTGTCCGTCGTGCACACGCACCTGCTGGCGCTCGGGACGCTGCTCGGCCTGATCCTGCTGGGCCTGGAGCGCGCCTTCGCGCTGAGCCGCACGGCGCAGTGGAAGCCCTTCCTCGTGGCCTACCACGCCGGGCTGGTCGTCACTGTGGCCATGCTGACGATCAAGGGGACGCTGCAGGTGCTGGGCAGCACCGCGGCCTCCAGCCCGGCCATCTCGGGCATCTCCGGGCTGGGGCACATCCTGCTGACCGTGTCGCTGGTGCTGCTGCTGATGGGACTCAAGAAGCGTCTCGACGCCTGACCCCGGCCGCCGCCAGGCCTGACGGTCGGCCCCGGGCAGCGCGAAGCCCTCACCCGTGACGGTGAGGGCTTCGTCGGTGGGTGGAGCCTAGGGGACTCGAACCCCTAACCCCCTGCTTGCAAAGGCTCGGCGGCATCCCTCGTTTGCGTCCTTTTGGCTGGTCGGAGGTCTGGGGGTCTCCGCTGAGCGTCCTGCTTTGGCTGTGGGGACTGCTGAGCAGGCCGGCGTGCCAGTGATAGCGGTGCACTCGGCGCGACATACGTGCGCGACCCTGCTCGTGCACCTTGGGGTGCACCCGCGGGTCGCGATGCAGATTCTTCGGCACGGCCCCGTGCGGGAGAATTCTCGGCAGTCTCAAACCGTTTGAGTGTCTCCAATCGAGCCGCGCTGATCGCCTGTTACGCCAGTGGAGTGGTCCGTGCGGGAGCTGGCAAAGCGATTCAACGTGCATCGCGGCACCGTGCGGGAGATAGCTCGACTGGCGGGCTTAGCAGCGCGTCGCCCGGAGTTGCCGGACGCGATCCGACAGGACGCCGCTCAGCTCTATGCGGGTGGGATGACGCTCGCTCAGGTCGCCGCGCGACTCGGAGTCAGCAACGAGGCCGTGCGCTCGGCGGTGCTCGCGTGCGGCGGGACGATCCGTGCTGGCGGTCGTCGCCGGGTCGGTGCATGAGTTCTCACACCTCACCGGATACTTATCGCGTCCACCACGGCCCGCTCTTCTGCGTCATCTGCTTCGGCGGGCGAGCTGGCGCGCTCGCGACGGGCGGTGACGGACTCACGTACACGGGCGCGGATTGGGAGCACAGCGCTGACCGGCCCGAGCCAGAGCATCTTGAGTATGTTCCATATCGCCCACAGCACTGCGAGGTGGAGCCATGCGGGGGCGCCGTCCTCGATGAACTGGACACAGACATTCGCGATCAGCAGGTACGGGGCTGCGAGAACCATCGCGGGGATACCCCACTTCAAACCACGGGGTGCGGATCGCATCCAGCAGGATGTTGGTGGGTATGGGCAGTGTGTTGAAGAGTGACCCGAGGGTCTGCGGAGACCGGCGCGCTACAGAGGAGAAATCCGCTTCATCCGGCAGTCTACGGGCAATTCCTGCCAGAAGGAAGAAGCTGGACAGCTACGGTCGTGGTCTTGGAGCGCTCCGACCGGTCGTCCGCCCTACTCTCGCATGAGGCGTGGATCACGCTGCGTGCCGGTGGCCCGGCGAGGCGACTGGGCAGGCCGACCTCGCGCCCATACGCTGGTTGAAATGTACCCGCCACCAACCGGGCCGGACCTGACGGCCGAGCAGTGTCAGGAGCTTGACGACACGTTCCTGTCGTCTGATCCGTTCGGGTACTTCAGCGCTCGGATCGGCATGATGCTGCGGTGGGCAGAGTCAGACGTCGACAGCGATGAGCATCCCCTGGCCGCGCCCGATGATGAACAACAGCACACCACCGAGACCCGTGGAAGGTTCGCTCGCCTCCTTGGTCGGCCGGTGGGCTTCATACCCGAGACCTCGCCGAGGTCCATTGCTACACAGGTCGCCACGGACGCGTACGCCCTGCGGCACCATGCGGCTGAGGCGCTGGTGCGGTTGACGGCGGCACTCTTGCAACGGACGAACGTCGCCGAATCGTGCGTTTGGGAAGCCCTGTCGGCCGGGCCAAACCAACTCGATCAGGTCGTAAGCCAGCTCCGCCTGTCCTTCTCCTCGGCGGAGGACCCGATGCAGTTCGCCCGTCTGGTTCTCCGCCGGGAGGACTTGCAAAGCGGGATGACGGAGCAACTTGCTTCGGCGTCCAACGTGTTCGCCGACTGGCTCCAGTTCGCTATCGACCTCCTCGTGGGACATGAGCTCCAACTTAATGCTGCTCACAACAAGGTCAAGCACGGTCTCTCAGTCCGCGCTCGTGATGACCTCAAAGTCTCGTTCGTCACCACTCCGCCCAGCGCAGATGGGACCATCCCGGTTGGTGCGCTGGCCGGCCCGGACGCCGTGGACATCTTCGACCGCCCCGTTATCGAAGTTCTCGCACAGGCGCCCAAGGTGGACGGGCATCGACAAGGGCTGGAGCTGACGCAGTTGAGGGTGGATGTCCCTGCCGTTCTCGCTGAGGCATACATGATCACCTGGGCCCACGCGGCGATGTTTCATGTCGCGGCCACGAAACACTTCGAAGGACGGGCAGACCTCCCCGACTATCTGGACGCTCCCGCTCACCCCGGTTACCCAGTGGGCGGCCTGCACCCTGACCATGTTTCAGGCAAGGCGCCGATCGGGATGAGGTTCCCTCTCACCACTCCTCCCGGTGGCGGGCCTGCGAGGCGGTCAGCGGGACTCGCGTTTCGCGACTCGTTCATACCGCTCATATTCACTGGCTCTGCGATGAGCAACGTTCGCGTTGTTGCGGACGAGGCAACGGAGGAGGCGTAGGTGCGGGCGCCGAAGAATGAAGCTACGGGAACCTCGGGTGAGTCGGAGGTCTTGGCGCAGTTCGAGCGCTTGGGCTGGGGAGGGGTGATCGACAGTCGGCACGACACAGGCACCGATCTGTATCTGCGGCCGCGAGATGCCCGTCGGTACGAACTTGGCGCCGTGATGGGTGCCCAGGTCAAGACCGGGTCGTCTTACTTCAAGTCCCCGCAGAAGGACGCCGAGGGCACGGTCACTGGGTGGTGGTTTGCCGAGGACGACCGTGAACACTTCGACTACTGGCTGCGCCACGCCCTGCCCCACGTGGTGATCCTGCGCGATCAAGACAGAAACCTCTCGTTCTGGGTTCACGTCACCCTTGAGCGAGTCGTCTCGACCGGTAAGGGCGCCAAGATTCTTGTACCGGCCTCCCAAACCGTTGACGCGGACCACAACGAAGCACTCTCCGACGTCGCGCTGACGCAGCTTCCGACTCCGACCTGGGACGGTACTGCGTGGACCGGCGCGGTGCATCTTGCACCGGTCGACGAAGTTCGGCATGCCCTCATCACTCCACGGCTCATCGCACCGCATCCGAACCTGGCCCCAGATTCGATCTCCGGGCTCGAAGCCCTCGCCATGCAAGTGCTCTTCCGGGACGACCTTGAACGAATTCTGGAACCGATGAGCCTTCCTGCGCTCGCAGGGGAGAATGACGCCGAGCGGAAGGGGCTGTCACTCGACGATGCACGTGAGGCCGATGACTGGTGTTGGCGCGCCACTGCTGCCCTTCATCTCTGGCACTACCAAGGAGAACCGGCTGACCTGCTTCAGCTTGTCGACCTAGCTTCGACGCCGAGTGAACGCTCCGCGGCATCCGTGCTCCGATGCATTTATCACTTCGACGAGAACGATCCCGATACGGCGCTCCAAGTGCTTCAAGAAGCCCTGGAACATGACGACTACTCCTCAGTGGATCACGCATGGCTAGAAGCTCAACGAGCACGGGCGCTGCTGGAAGTCGGGAGACACGAGGAGGCTTTCGACCTCGCGATGAAGACCCAGCGCATCCATCGAGAGGCACCGTCAGACGTCACGGCTGCGGCCATCGCGGGAGCGTGTGCGCTGACGTCGTTCAGGGCCAGCGGCTGGATGCAGGGCGACATCGCCAACATCATCCGGCGCAGCGACAACCCAGCGTCGTGGTGGAGAACCCAGGTGATGTCCTATGGGCTATCCGCTCATCTCTCTGAGGAGTTCCGGAGATGGTGCGAGGATGCGTCAATTCGGATCGGGGGCTCCGACACTGCCCACAAGCGCCTGCTTTCCGCGGCGTTGCTAGCCTCGTGCGCTGGTGATCATGACGGGTGGCGTGGCGCAATTGGCGCTCTCGCGGAGCACTTCCTTGTCACCACCGGCCCCACCGATGATCCCGACAGGGTCGCCGGCCGGCTGACTCTTCTCCGTCTCTCCGGTGACAGCAAGAGCACTGGGCGCGCGACTCGACACATCGTACGCACGGGTCCAACGATGGCCGCCAGGATCGCGGCGAGCAGCGTGGACTTGTCTCGATCGACTCGAACGACCGCTTTGGCAGATATTGAACTACTGACGGCCGCCGGCGACGTTCTCGAACCAGTACTCGCCGACGAAATCTGTGCGTGGGCGCTAGCAATGCTCCAAGAGCCACAGGCCTACCTGGAACGTGCCCGGCCTACATTCATCGTGCTCTACAAGATCATCGATCTGCTGAAGGCCATGGTGTGGACGTTGAACGAGGACGCCCTTCACAACGTGATCGACTACTTCCTCGACCAGCCCCCGGTCACCGACGAGGGAACCGCGCAGACCCTCGCCCGGCTGATCCATACGATCCCCGCATCCGCGTGGCGTGAGAGTGACCGTCAGCGCGCGGCGAACCGATTTGACGGCGACGCCGCCTACCTACGCGAGGCCTTCTTGAGGGTCGCTGCTCCTGCATCAGTCGAGAGTCGCGAGCAAGTCCTTCAACGAGCCCGGGCCGGGGAGTTGATCGTCTTCGAAGCCATCGACGACGTGCGAACGCTGCCCTCCGATGCAGTCAATGCTCTTACTGACCGACTGTGCAGCGTCATCGACAATCTCATCGAGGATGCCGCCAAGGGGGCGTACAGTGTTGGCGGTCTCGACCCCGGCCATGCACTTAGCCTGCTCGGCGTCTGGCACCCTTCGAGTGGGCGGTGGGATCGTATCGAAGCTCTGTTGACGGCTCCCGGGGTCAGACCTCAGCAACAGTCTGGCGCATTGCAAGTACTTGCCATCCATGGAGCGACGCTTGCCGACCCAATCAAGACACAACTTGTCGAAGCCGTGTCAGCTCTTCGGAACCGAGAGCCAGTCCGGACCTCCTTCGATGACGACGAGGACATCCGAGGCCTCGCCGCCGAAGCGCTCGCTGCTCTCGCAGATGAGGCCTTACGCGAACCGTTGATACGGGACCTTCTTGGCGGCGACACCGTTCGCCGTGCCGCGAGTGCGCGGATCATTGAACGTTTCGGAGACAAGGCAGAGTCCGAACTGCTTCTCGCTCTAGCGGGTGACGCAAACGAAACCGTACGTGACGCGGCGCTTAGAGGGCTGAGCAGGTTGGTCGTTGCCGAGCGCGCGTCGGAGGGAGTCGCGACAATCCTGTCGAGGGTCCTGAAGTCTGGCGGAAGACGGAGTGCCGCGGCGGTCGTTTCCGGGCTCCACACGCCTGCGGAGGTGCCAGCCGTTTCTCAACTGCTGACCATCGCCGCGCAGCACCCTTCAGCACAGATTCGCGAGGCTGCACGCTAGAGCACCACCGACTGAGAGTTCCGCAGGCGCTATCGTTCCTCCGCCGTCGACGGTGGCAGGGATGCTCGATCTGTGCTGGAATCCGCTTCATCCTCGAGTGCAGGCGGTGCGAGTTGCTGCCTGCTGAAGGCGTCGCTCATTTCACTGATCTCGACCGTCTCTGGCGCTGGGTAATCCAAGCCATCGACAACACGCTTCATCGTCTTGTCTACGCCACCGACGGCCTTGGTGAGGTCCTTGATCGCGCCACGTACATGGTGCAGTGAGCCGTCCGAAGCGTCCCTGGCCTGACGCCACTCTGAGATGTCGATCTGAATCTCCAGGGGGCAGCGGACCGTGCGGACCCTCGCCTTCGACACGCACAGTGCGGACCTGTGGTTCCTCGCTGGACAGGAGGTCGTAGCCGGCACCGAGAGTCCACCGGATTTCCCGTTTAGGCGCGAGCGAGCGGAGTCCGCTGGCGAGCACCCGCTGAACACTCTCGACCTTGTCCGACTGTTGCTCGCCAGCTGGAAGCGGTGGATCGAACGTCGCCCTCACGTTGCGGCGACGGTGGGACCGTTGTTACCCACCACCACGTGCATCACGGTGCCTTGCTGCACATCTGGCTGGATGTCCGCCCACACATAGGGCTGTAGGGCCTCATGAGCGAGATCGCGTTGTAGTTGAGTCTGCTCCCACGCGGCGGCCACCTGCTCGCGTTGGATCTCCGTCTGGTCGTGCGCCGCCTTCGCCTGCCTAGCGTCCAGGCCGTGCTCCGCGCACCAGACCTCTGGGAGAGAAGACCCAGAGCCATGACCACTACCGCAAAGGCAGCCTGTACTGCGGCCAGTGCGGATCACGCTTGACGTTACAACGCCAAGAGTCGCCGCGGCGTCATTTACCCCTACTTCATGTGCACCGGCCGACACGCCAAGCGCACCATCTGGGAACGCAAATCCATGTTCGTGCCCGACATCGAAGCCGCCGTCGAGGACCACTACCGCCGCGTGCAGATACCCGAGCACGTCCTGCCTGCGCTCCGCGAGCTGGTCACCGGCGAGTTCGACCGACTCCACCAGGACGCCAAGCAGGAGAGCCAGGGATACAAGGCCGAACGCGACGCGCTCCGCGACGAACGGACCAAGCTCATGCAGGCCCACTACGCCGGCCGTCCCCCTCGACCTCCTCGCCACAGAGCAGGACCGCATCGCGCGACGGCTCGCGTTCCTCGACGCACAGATCAACGCCGGAGACGTCGAGTACGAGCAGGCCAAAGCGCACCTGGACGACTGCCTCGCACTCGCCGGCGACATGCACGCCATCTACATGAACATCGACGACTCACTACGCCGAATCGCCAACCAAGCCTTGTTCGACAAGATCATCGTCACCGACGACGACGCCATCCACAGCGAGCCCGGGGTGCCGTTCAACGTGTTCCTCAACCCGGATGCCCAGACCCTCGCCCTCCGCCACCAAGGACGGAAGGCGGAGTCCGGAACTCAAACCGGTGATGTCGTTGGTTTGAACAACGACCTTCTGGTGGAGCCTAGGGGACTCGAACCCCTAACCCCCTGCTTGCAAAGCAGGTGCGCTACCAATTGCGCCAAGGCCCCGGACGCGCCGCGAGGCGCTCGGCCGATTATACCGGCTTGGTGGCCTCGGCCCACAGCTCGTCCTCGGCCCGACGGCGACGCTCGCGCTCGGTGAGGGCGACGGCGGCGCCGACGGCGAGCAGACCGGCGATGATCTTGCGCATGACTACCTCCTGGGTCGGGGGCTCCAGCCTAGCCACCGTGACGATCCGGGGCGGCGGAGAGGCGGGGCGGGACGGCGGCGGCGCCTGGCGATCATGCTCGGACGACGAAAGGAGCCACCGTCTCGGGGACTGGTGGCTCCTCACGTGGTGGGCCTAACAGGACTTGAACCTGTGACCTCTTCCTTATCAGGGAAGCGCTCTAACCGTCTGAGCTATAGGCCCGCACCCGCCTCGAGGGCCCCGTCACGGGGTGCTCGACGCGAGGAGTAACGCTACCGCATGCCCCGGTCAGCGGCCAAAACGGGCGGCGGGACGAGATCGGTGCAGGTCCGGTGTCACAGGTGAGACCGGACCTGCACCGATCCGTCAGTCGTCGGTGAGGGTCTGCCGGACGCCGCCGACCAGGCCGGCGCAGATGTTGTAGAGGAACGCCGCCAGCGTGGCGAGCGCCGTCAGCAGCAGGATGTTGATGAACGAGATGACGATCGACAAGGACAGCACGCGGCTGAAGCCGACGTAGTCCATGAGGTCGAACTCCTTGCCCTGCGGCAGGAGACCGAGCACCATCTCGTTGATCGACGAGAAGACGCCCATCCCGTTGAGGATCATCCACAGCACGGCGATCAGCACGACGCCCGCGATGCCCGCGGCCACCGACAGCAGGAACGCCAGCTTGAGCACCGACAAGGGGTCGACCCGCTGGACGCGGAGCTTGGCCTGGCGGCCGCTGCCCGTGCCGGAGCCCGCCGCCGGGGCAGAGACCGCCGACGAAGCCGAGCCGCCCGAGGTGCGGACGGGCTCGCGCACCGCCGTGTCGCCGACGGCGTCGATCGACTGGGTGCGGTCGGATGCCGAGCTGCTCGAGCTGCTCACTGGTCGTCCTCCTGCGGGTCATCGGCTCCAGGCGCGTCGTCGGACTCGCCCGGCTCGTCGCTCTCCCCGGCCACGCTAGTGCCTGCGGACGGCTGCGTCGTGCTCGCACCGCCGGCGCCCGTGTCGGCGCCCGTGTCGGTGCCGTCCGAGGCGCCGGCGCCCGGCATACCGGCGTCGTCACCACCCCCGGGGGCGGACTCGCCCGCGTCCTCGAGCTCCTCCTCCGCGGCGCGCTCGACGTTGCGGGCCACGGCCACGATGGCGTCGTTCTTGCCGGGGTTGGCAAAGGTCACGCCCTGCGTGTTGCGCCCGGTGTAGCGGACCTCGTCGACGCGGGAGCGCACGATCCGGCCCTTCTCCATGACGAGCATGACCTCGTCCTCCGGCGACACGACCAGCGCGCCGACGAGGTCGCCGCCGCGGTCGGAGGCCTTGGCCACGAGCACGCCCAGCGTGGCGCGGCCCTTCACGGGGTACTCCGAGGACAGCGTGCGCTTGGCCAGGCCGTTCTCGAAGACGACGAACACGTCCGGGTCGGTGCCGTCCTGGATGACGTTCATGGCGAGCAACGAGTCGCCGTCCCGGAACTTCATGCCAGTCACGCCCGAGGTCGAGCGACCCATCGGGCGCAAGGTGTCGTCGGTCGCCGTGAAGCGCACCGACTGACCCTTGACCGACACGAGCAGTAGGTCGTCCGCCGCCGACGCCAGCGAGGCACCGACGAGCTCGTCGCCGTCGCGCAGGTTGATCGCGATGAGGCCGCCCGACCGGTTGGAGTCGTAGTCGTCCAGACGCGACTTCTTGACCAGGCCGTTGCGGGTGGCGAGGACGAGATAGGGGACGTTGATGTAGTCCTGGATCGCCAGCACCTGCGCGATCCGCTCCCCGGGCTGGAAGGCCATGAGGTTGGCGACGTGCTGCCCCTTGGACTCGCGCGACCCCTCCGGCAGCTCGTAGGCCTTGGCGCGGTAGACCCGGCCCAGGTTGGTGAAGAACAGCAGCCAGTGGTGCGTCGTCGTCGTGAAGAAGTGCTCCACGATGTCGTCGCCCCGCAGCGAGGCCCCGCGCACGCCCTTGCCCCCACGGTGCTGTGAGCGGTACTCGCGGGTGACGGTGCGCTTGGCATAGCCCCCACGCGTGATCGTGACGACCACGTCCTCCTCGGGGATCAGGTCCTCCATCGACATGTCGCCGTCGTAGGGAACGACCTCCGTGCGGCGGGCGTCGCCATACTTGTCGACCAGCTCGCCGAGCTCGTCCTTGATGATCTGTCGCTGCCGCTCGGGCTTGGCCAGGATGTCGTTGTAGTCGTCGATCTTGGCCTGGAGCTCGTCGTGCTCGTCGATGATCTTCTGCCGCTCGAGGGCCGCCAGGCGGCGCAGCTGCATGTCGAGGATCGCCATCGCCTGGATCTCGTCGATGTCGAGCAGCTCCATCAGGCCGTCGCGCGCCACCTCGACCGTGCGCGAGGCGCGGATGAGGGCGATGACCTCGTCGAGCGCGTCCAGCGCCTTGAGCAGACCACGCAGGATGTGGATGCGCTCCTCGGCCTTGCGCAGGCGGTACTTCGTGCGTCGCACGATGACCTCGACCTGGTGCTCCACCCAGTAGCGGATGAACGCCGAGACCGGCAGGGTGCGCGGCACGCCGTCGACCAGCGCCAGCATGTTGGCGCCGAAGGACTGCTGCAGCTGGGTGTGCTTGTAGAGGTTGTTGAGCACGACCTTGGCGACCGCGTCGCGCTTGAGCACGATGACCAGGCGCTGACCGGTGCGGCCCGAGGTCTCGTCGCGAATGTCCGCGATGCCCTGCAGGCGCCCCTCCTTGGCGAGCTCGGCGATCTTGAGCGCCAGCGCGTCCGGGTTGACCTGGTAGGGGAGCTCGGTGACGACCAGGCACTGCCGGCCCTGGATCTCCTCGACGTTGACGACGGCGCGCATGACGACCGAGCCGCGACCCGTGCGGTAGGCGTCCTCGATGCCGCGACGACCCAGGATCAGCGCTCCCGTCGGGAAGTCCGGGCCCTTGATCCGCTGCAGGCACGCCTCGAGCAGGTCCTCACGAGAGGCCTCGGGGTGCTCCAGCAGCCAGTCGACCGCGCTCGCGACCTCGCGCAGGTTGTGCGGCGGGATCTGCGTGGCCATGCCGACGGCGATGCCGGACGAGCCGTTGACCAGCAGGTTGGGGAACCGCGCCGGCAGCACCTCCGGCTCGCGGGTCTTGCCGTCGTAGTTGTCCTTGAAGTCGACGGTCTCCTCGTGGATGTCCCGCACCATCTCCATGGCGAGCGGCATCATGCGGCACTCGGTGTAGCGGGGCGCGGCGGCGCCGTCGTTGCCCGGCGACCCGAAGTTGCCCTGCCCGTCGATCAGCGGGTAGCGCAGCGACCACGGCTGCACCAGACGCACGATGGCGTCGTAGATCGCGGAGTCCCCGTGCGGGTGGTAGTGACCCATGACGTCCCCGACGACGCGGGAGCACTTGTTGTAGCCCCGGTCGGGGCGGTAGCCCCCGTCGTACATGCCATAGACGATGCGACGGTGCACCGGCTTGAGCCCGTCCCGCACGTCCGGCAGCGCTCGGCTCACGATCACGCTCATGGCGTACTCGATGTAGCTGCGCTGCATCTCGGCGTTCAGGTCGACCGGCTCGACGCGGTCGACGGTCGGAGGAGTCTGCTCACTCATGCGTCAAAGGACCTCTCACCACAGGTGACGGACAACAACAGGTATTGGGCACCCCACGCTGGAGGTGGAAGCGTCATAAGGCTCACGCGTCAAGGAATCGGACGTCGCGGGCGTTGCGCTGGATGAACGACCGCCGCGACTCGACGTCCTCGCCCATCAGCACGGAGAAGATCTCGTCCGCGGCGGCGGCGTCGTCGAGCGTCACCTGCAGCAGCACCCGGTGGTCCGGGTCCATCGTGGTCTCCCACAGCTCCTGGTAGTTCATCTCGCCGAGACCCTTGTAGCGCTGGATCGGCGCGTCCTTGGGCAGGCGGCCGCCCTGGGCCTGGCCGGCCGCGACCATCTCGTCGCGCTGCCGGTCGCTGAACGCGAACTCGTGCTCCCGGTTGGCCCACTTGAGGCGGTAGAGCGGGGGCTGGGCGAGGTAGACATAGCCGGCCTCGATCAGCGGCCGCATGAACCGGAAGAGCAGCGTCAGCAGCAGCGTGCGGATGTGCATGCCGTCCACGTCCGCGTCGGCCATGAGCACGATCTTGTGGTAGCGCGCCCGGCTCAGGTCGAAGTCCTCACCCACGCCGGTGCCGAACCCCGAGATCAGCGCCTGGACCTCCTGGTTGGCGAGCACCTTGTCGATGCGGGCCTTCTCGACGTTGAGGATCTTGCCGCGGATGGGGAGGATCGCCTGGTTGAAGGGGTTGCGGCCCTGGACGGCGGAGCCGCCGGCGGAGTCGCCCTCGACGATGTAGACCTCGGAGACCGAGGGGTCCTTGGACTGGCAGTCCTTGAGCTTGCCGGGCAGGCCGCCGGACTCCATGAGCCCCTTGCGGCGGGTCGCCTCGCGGGCCTTGCGCGCCGCGATGCGGGCGGCGGAGGCCTGCACGGCCTTGCGCACGATCTCGCGGCCCTCGGTGGGGTGCCGCTCCAGCCAGTCGCCGAACCGGTCGGTCATCGCGCCCTGCACGAAGCCCTTGACCTCGGAGTTGCCGAGCTTGGTCTTGGTCTGGCCCTCGAACTGCGGCTCCCCGAGCTTGACCGAGATGACCGCCGTGAGGCCCTCGCGGATGTCGTCGCCGGTGAGGTTGTCGTCCTTGTCCTTGAGGAGGTTCTGCTTGCGCGCGAAGTCGTTGACCAGGCGGGTCAGCGCGGCGCGGAAGCCCTCCTCGTGGGTGCCGCCCTCGTGGGTGTTGATGGTGTTGGCGTAGGTGTGGACGGACTCGGAGTAGGCGTTGGTCCACTGCATCGCGATCTCGACGGACAGGGACTTGCCCTGGTCCTCGAGCTCGAAGTCGATGATGTCGTCGTGCACGACGTCGGCGCGCTTGGACGTGTTGAGGTGCTTGACGTAGTCGAGCAGGCCTTTGTCGTAGCGGTAGGTGACCGAGCGGCCCTTGGCCTTGCCGGCCTGGTCCGTGGCGACCTCCTCCTGGGCCCCCTCGTCGGCGCCCTCGCCCGCCTCGGTCTCCACCTGGTCGACGGCCCCCATCTCGGCGGCCTCCAGGTCGGCGTCGGCGTCGGCCTGCGCCTGCGGGCGCTCGTCGGTCAGCGCGATGGTCAGGCCCTTGTTGAGGAAGGCCATCTGCTGGAATCGGGCCCGGATCGTCTCGAAGTCGTAGGTCGTCGTCTCGAAGATCGTGCCGTCGGCCCAGAAGGTGATGGTCGTGCCGTTGCGGTCCGACGCCTCCTGCTTGGCCAGGGGCGCGACCGGCTCGCCATGGTCGAACTCGACGCGCCAGGCGTGACCCAGCTGGTGGACCTCGGCGACCAGCCGCGTCGACAAGGCGTTGACGACCGAGGAGCCCACGCCGTGCAGACCACCGGAGACCTTGTAGCCGCCGCCGCCGAACTTGCCGCCCGCGTGCAGCTGGGTGAGCACGAGCTCGACCGTGCTCATGGCGTACTGCTCGTTCTTGCCGGTGGGGATGCCGCGCCCGTTGTCGGCGACGCGGACGCCACCGTCGGCGAGCAGGGTGACGTCGACGCGGTCGGCGAAGCCCGCCATCGCCTCGTCCACGGCGTTGTCCACGATCTCCCACACCAGGTGGTGCAGACCGCGCTCACCGGTGGACCCGATGTACATCCCCGGGCGCTTGCGGACGGCCTCGAGACCCTCCAGCACCTGGATCGAGCTGGCGTCGTAGTCCGCCCCCTGGGCCGGCGCCTGCTGGGCGAGGTCCTCGGCGAGCTTCTCGACGGCCTCGGGACCGGTGGGCTCCTCGACGTCGGCCACAGTGCTCCTCACAAACAATCGCGCGTATGCCGAACCCCCCGCACGGCCCGCCCGGGGATCCGGGAGCGAGCCGGGCCCGCAGCCGCGCCAGGAGCGCGCCGCGATGAGGCCGGACACCGGTCGCCACCTTGGCGCACCGTCCGCCAGTCTATCGGTCGCGGGAGGCAAATCACGCCGCCTGAGGCCCCTGGGAGCCATGTCGGCGGAAATTTCCTGCCATCGGCATGGTCCCCCTCACGGATGGGGGCGACAGGCGCCCCTGCGGGCCCTCCCTGCGGTCAGCGAAGGCTCAGCACGAGCTCCTCGACCTCGCGCACGTCCCGCTCGATCGCCTCCGCGGGGCGCGGACGGGTGACGGGCTCCGCCATGATCCGCTCCAGCGGGCCTCGGGCCCGGTCGAAGGCCGCGTGGGCGCGGCGGATGTCGGGGTGCCAGCACGCGCCGAGCACGAGATAGCCGAGGGCCGCGAGCGAGCGCTCCACCCTGTGGTAGGGCGCCACGGCGGCGTGGCTGTCGGCCAGCGCGCGCCGGGCGACGACCTCGGACTCGAGCAGCTCGTAGTAGAGGTGGCGGCGGTGGGCCAGCGCGGCCCGCGTCTCCAGGGCGCCCGCGGCGAGATCCACCATGACGCGCTCGGTGGCCACCACGACCCGGCGGGCGTGCGCCCGCAGCACCACCTCCGGGGCCCGCCGGCCCGTGGTCCACAGCACCAGGAGCGCGCAGGCCACGCCGACGAGCGTGTCGACCAGCCGGTCCGCCACCACGGAGGACACCGGCTCGCCCGGGGCGGACGCCATACCGATGGTGAGGGCCAGCGGGGTGATGACCACGACGGCCAGCGCGTAGTTGCGCGTGACGAGCAGCTCCACGAGCAGCTGCAGCGCGGCGACGACGAGGACCAGCCACCAGCCCTGCGGAGCCAGGGCGAGGAGCCCGGCATAGATCACGAGGCCGACCAGCGTCCCGAGGGTGCGGTGCACGCCCCGGACGGTCTGGACCTCGCGCGTGCCGCCCTGGTGCAGGACCAGGGCCGCGCAGCAGACGGCCCAGTGGACGTGGCCCTGGTGCAGGAGGCCGGCGACCAGGCCGGCCAGCGCCGTCGCCAGCCCCACGCGGAGCACGAGCAGGAGCACCTCCGAGGGCCACCGCGCCGCCTCCCTCAGCAGGTAGCCCGCCCCCGGCCGGCCGAGGGCGGTGTCGCGCAGCTGCTCGGCGTCGACCGACCCGTCCACCGGGGAGTCCTGCTCGCCGGGGCCGACGTCGTCGGAGGCGGCCTCGTCGTCCACCGACCCCCACGGGAGCGGTCCCACGCCCAGCCGCACCCCGGCCAGCGTGGCGCTCGCCGCGGCGTAGGTGAGCTGGGCACGCTCCAGACGCTCCACCAGCTGCGGTGGACGGCCACCGTCGGTGACGGCCGTCCACGCCCGGTGCAGCGCGCCCGACGCGCCGGCTCGCAGGGCCGCCAGCTCACCGTCGGCGCCCTCTCCCGCCGGCGCCTGGTCGGCTCCGGCGGCAAAGGCCCGGATGGCGCCCTCGGCCGCCTCGGTGGCACGCCGCTCGGCCCGGTGCGGCGCGACGAGCAGGTCAGCCATGCCGATCACCCACGCCGAGACAGCCCCGGCGAAGGTCAGGGCGACCACGCTCCACGGGTTCGCGCCATGGGTGACCGCGAGGTTGCCGACCCCGAGCACGAGCACGAAGAAGTAGGAGCCGGGCGGCCCGACCTTGAGCGCGACGCACACGAACGCCGCGACCATCGCCACCACCACGAGCACGGCCACCGTCACGACCGGGTGGCCCGCGGTCAGCGCCCCCAGCCCCACCGACGCGGTCAGGCCGAGGGCGGCCAGCGCCATGACGCGCGCCCGGAAGCGGCCGGGCGCGGTGGCGGCATACAGGATGGTGAAGACCCCCAGGCTGGCCACCAGCCCGAGGGAGAGGTGCCCGGCCAGCTGACCCACGGACAGGGGGACCGCCATGGCCACGGCCGCCTTGACGGCGACGGGCCACCGCGGCGGAGAGGGGTTGAGGCGCAGCAGGGAGCGGGCGTGGCGGCGCAGGCTGGGGGAGCTCATCGCCCCCAGTGTCTCGCGGCCCAGTCGTCCTCGCCGACCTCGGCCCCGCAGGCCGGCGTCATCACCTGGGCGGTCGGTGGCCGTGGGGTCGCTGCCGGTGGCGCCGAGGGTGTCGAGAAGGGTCGTCGCCGTCACCTGCCCCAGCCCAGACCTCCTGAGACCCCGGGCGAGGACCTAGGGTCGTCCGTATGACGCCCGCCGCCTCCCACGCCCCCCGCACGACCCTGGCCCTGGTCACCCTGCTCGCCGCCGCCGGGGTGCAGCACTTCCGCCGGCCCGCCCCGTTCGACTCGATCGTGCCGCCGGCCCTGCCGGGCCCGGCGCGGTGGTACACCTACGGCTCCGGGGTCGCGGAGCTGGCCACCGCGGCCCTGCTGGCCGTACCGCGGACGCGGCGGCTGGGCGGGGCAGCGGCGACCGCGCTGTTCGTCGCGGTGTTCCCCGCCAACGTGCAGATGGCCTGGAACTGGCGTCACAAGCCGGCCCGGATGCAGGCCATCGCCTACGGCCGGCTGCCGCTGCAGGGCGTGCTCGTCGCGGGGTCGGAGCACGTGCGCAGGCACGGCTGAGCCCCGGCCGCGGTGGGCGCGTCGTCTACCGTGAAGGCATGGATCGTCGCCCCGCCCTCGTATCCCTCGCCTCGTCGCTCGCCCTGGTGACCACCCTGGTCACAGCTTGCTCGGGCGGCTCGGGCGGCTCGGGCGGCACCGCGACGAGCACGAGCTCCACCTCGCCCGTCTCCTCCGCCACGAGCACCTCCTCCGCCGGGGGCACGAGCGCCGGGTCGACCACCACGCCCAGCACGCCGGCGCCCGCCGTCGCCCTGCCCAAGGGTCACCAGTGGCTCACCGTGCCCTCGCTCCGCACGCGCCTCGCCATCCCGACCACGTGGAAGGTCCTGGACGTCGGCACCCTGCGCGACCAGAAGGGCACCCCGGCCTACGCCAAGGCCGCGGCTGACCTGGGCTACACGGAGGCCGAGCTCACGAGCTTCCTGTCGTCCGGAGCGTTCGCCGTCGCGGTGGGACCCACCTCAGGGGAGACCGCGCCCAACCTGCTCATCCGCGCCGTCGGCGGCGGGGCCTTCGAGGACGGGGACCAGCTCACGTCGGGCAGTCGCGGCGAGACCGGCACACTTGATGCCCAGAGCAAGCCGCAGACCGCGGTGGGTCCGGGCGTGCGCGGC
Source organism: Arsenicicoccus cauae (assembly GCF_009707125.1). GTDB lineage: Bacteria > Actinomycetota > Actinomycetes > Actinomycetales > Dermatophilaceae > Arsenicicoccus > Arsenicicoccus cauae. The sequence continues at coordinate 103,510 of NZ_WLVL01000006.1, read as the reverse complement.
GACTACCACGTGAACGTCGACGGCACGGTCCTGCACGGCTCCCAGCTCGCCGTCACGAGCCAGGGCCAGCAGGACGTCGTGGCGGTCGGCGCGGCCGACGCCGCGACGGTCAGGCGGATCATGGACGTCGTCGTCGCGACCTACTCGCCGGCCCCCTGACGCCCGGGCCTTCGCGCCCGGCCTGCTCACCCGCCCACCGAACCCGCCCCCAGGCTCAGCCGTAGGTGTCCCGGGGTCCGCGCCCGTCCGTCGCCCGCCGCGGCCCACGCCCCCAGCGGGGGGCGCTGGGCCCGACGACCCGCAGCTCCACCACGACCCCCTCACCCACCTCCGCCGCGAGCCGGCCGAGGATCGAGGAGGCCATGAGCCGCAGCTGGGTCGCCCACGCCGTGGAGGACGCGCGCACCGTCAGCACCCCGTCGTCGAAGGTCATCGGCTCGCTGTGCTCCGCGACGTTCGCCCCCACCACCTGCGGCCACCGCCCCATGACCGAGCCCACCTTGACGTCCGACTGCCACCCGCGTCCGGCGACCAGCCGCTCGAGGGTGTCCCCGAGCAGCAAGGGGTCGCGCCCGTCCACCTCGGCGGCCGAGCCGCTCAGCATGACCTCCGACGGTCGGCGGCGTCGCTTGGCGCGCGACCCGGGGCGCAGGCCCTTGCCCTTCGCGACGGCCCGGGCGCGCAGCAGTGCCGCGGCCGCCGCCGTCCTGGCGGCGTCGGGGTCCAGGCGCGGGTCGGGCTCGTCGAGCGGGCCCGACGTTCCGCCGGTCGTGAGGTCTCCCTCGGCGTCATGCGGTTCGTCGTCAACCGGCCGGGCGTCGTCATACGGCTCGTCAGGCGGTCGACTGCTCAACGGGGTTCACCTCCCCGCGTTTCACGTGGAACCTCGCGCTCTCGCGCAGCTCCGGCGGGATGTCGTCTCCCACCGCCGCCGTGATCAGCACCTGCTCGCAGTCGGCGATGAGCCCGGCGAGGCGCGAGCGGCGTCCCGCGTCGAGCTCGGCGAAGACGTCGTCGAGGATCAGGACCGGGTCCTCGCGCAGGTCCGTGCGCAGCAGCTGGAAGGCCGCGAGCCGCAGCCCCAGCGCGAACGACCAGGACTCGCCGTGCGATGCGTAGCCCTTGGCCGGCAGGTCGCCGAGGCCCAGGACGAGGTCGTCGCGGTGCGGCCCGACGAGGGTGATGCCGCGCTCGACCTCCGGCTCGCGGACGCGCGCCAACGAGTCCACGATCAGCTCGGCGAGCTCCGGGATCTCGGGCACCTCGCCCTCGGCCAGGCGCGCGGCCGCCTCGTCGTGCAGCGAGGACCGGTAGGTGACCCGGGCGTCGGACTGCCCGGCGCTGACCTCGTCGTACGCCGTGGCGAGGTAGGGCCCGAGGTCGCGCAGCAGCCGCAGCCGGGCGTAGAGCAGACTCGACCCCACCTGGGCGAGGTGCTGGTCCCACACGTCGAGGGTGTGCAGGGCGCTCGCGCGGTCGTCCTCGACCGGGCCCTGGTCGTATGCCGGCCGCCGACGCGAGCCCTTGCGCAGCACCGGCGCGGCGGACTTGAGCAGGGCGTTGCGCTGCTTGACGACCTTGTCGTAGTCGCCGCGGACCCCAGCCCAGCGGGGCTGGCGCTGGACGAGCAGGTCGTCGAGGAAGCGGCGGCGCTCGGAGGGGTCTCCCTTGACCAGGGCAAGGTCCTCGGGGGCGAAGAGCACGGTCCGCAGCGACCCCAGGACCTCACGGGTGCGGGCGACGGACGACCGGTTGAGCTTGGCCCGGTTGGCGCGGCCCGGCGTGATCTCGAGCTCGATTAGCGTCTCGCGGCCGTCCCGCACCACTACCCCGCGCACGACCGCCTGCTCGGCGCCATGACGGACGAGGGGCGCGTCCTGGGCGACGCGGTGCGAGCCGAGGGTCGCGAGGTAGCCGATCGCCTCGACCAGGTTGGTCTTGCCCTGGCCGTTGAGGCCCTCGAAGGTCGTGACACCCGGTCCCAGCGGCAGCTCCGCGGTCTCGTAGCTGCGGAAGCTGCCGAGGGACAGGTGCCGGACGTACACCTCAGTGCTGCTGCAGGTCCTGGGTGCCGGACTCGTCCCCGCCACCCTGACGGTCCTCGGAGCTGGCGCCGTTGTCGTCGCCCTTCTCCTGGGCGCCGCGGTGGACGTCGGACTTGGGCGTGCCCTCGAGCATCTGCACGGCGTGGCCGCCGAACTGGCCGCGCAGCGCGGCGACGGCCTGCATGGCGGGGGAGTTCTCTTGGCGCGACTGGAACCTCGCGAACAGGGAGGCGGCGAGCACCGGCATCGGGACGGCCAGCTCGATGGCCTCCTCGAGGGTCCAGCGACCCTCGCCGGAGTCCGTGGTGAACTCGCTGATCCCCTCCAGGTCGGGGGTCTCCTCGAGCGCCTTGACCATGAGGTCGAGCAGCCAGGAGCGCACGACCGTGCCGCGGGTCCAGGCCTTGAAGCAGCCCTCGACGTCCTCGACGATGTCCTTGGCCATGAGCAGCTCGAAGCCCTCGGCGTAGGCGTGCATCAGGCCGTACTCGATGCCGTTGTGCACCATCTTGGCGTAGTGGCCCGCGCCGACCTTGCCCGCGTGGACGAAGCCCTCCTCGCGCGGTCCCTCGGGACGCAGCGCGTCGAAGATCGGCATCGCACGCTCGACGAGCTCGTCGTCACCGCCGCACATCAGGCCGTAGCCGTTGTCCTTGCCCCAGATCCCGCCGGAGACACCGCAGTCGAGGTAGCCGATGCCCTGGCCGGCGAGCAGCTCGGCGTTGACGGCGTCGTCGGTGAACTTGCTGTTGCCGCCGTCGATCACGAGGTCGCCCTCGTCGAGGACCTCGGACAGCTGCTTGATCGTGTCACGCGTGGGGTCACCGGCCGGGACCATGACCCACACGGTGCGGGGTGCCTCGAGCTTGCTGACCAGGTCCTCGAGGGAGGTGGCATCGCTGACGTCGGGGTTGCGGTCGTAGCCGACGACCTCGTGCCCGGCCGCACGGATGCGGTCGCGCATGTTGCCACCCATCTTGCCGAGGCCGATGAGTCCGAGCTGCATGGGAGAACCTTTCCTGGCGCGGTGCGCCGACGAGGAGGTCGGGCTGGGGGGTGGTGAGACTGGCCGTGCGGTGAGTGGTGGTCCTTGGGTGGGCCGGGTCGGTCCTTGGCCGGTCAGGCGGGGAACCGCACCGGCATCAGGACGTAGCGGTAGCTCATGTCTGGCTCGGTGTCGGCGTCGGTCTGCCCGACGAGCACGGCCGGGCGGCTGGGCTGGGTGAACTGGAGGCGGCAGTGCGAGGTCCCGAGGGCGCCCAGGCCGTCGAGCAGGAAGTGCGGGTTGAAGCCGATCTCGAGCTCGGGCCCGGTCATCGTGCAGGGGACCGCCTCGCTGGCCTGCGCGTCGTCCCCGGCGCCGGCCTCGATGGCGAGCTGCCCGTCGGTGAACCGCAGGCGGACGGGGGTGTTGCGCTCGGCCACCAGGGCGACGCGCTTGACGGCCTCGACCAGCGCGGCGGTCTCGACGACGGCCTCGCTGTCGACCGACGATGGAAAGATCGAGGTGACCTTGGGGTACTCGCCGTCGAGCAGGCGCGTCGTGGTGCGGCGGGTGCCGGCCTCGAAGCCGACGAGGCCGTCGCCCCCCGCGGCTTCGCCCAGGGCGATCTCGACGGAGCCGGACGCGCCGAGCGACTTGGCGGTGTCGGAGAGCAGCCGCGCCGGGATGAGCGCGACGTGCGCGGTGCCGGGCGCCGACGGGCTCCACGTGAGCTCGCGCATCGCGAGGCGGTAGCGGTCGGTGGCCAGCAGGGTCATCTTGTCGTCGTCGATCTCCACGCGCACGCCAGTGAGGATCGGCAGGGTGTCGCCGCGGTCCGCCGCGACGTGCACCTGGGCCACGGCCTGGGTGAAGGTCGTGCCGTCGATGGAGCCGCTGGGCTCGGGGCTGGTGGGCAGGGTGGGGTAGTCGCTCACCGGCATCTGCAGCAGCGCGAAGCGACTCGATCCGCAGGTGAGCTGGACCTTGGAGCCGTCGGTGGCCAGCTCGGCCGGCTTGGCGGGCAGGTTGCGGCAGATGTCGGCGAGCAGACGGCCGTTGACCAGCGCGGAGCCCGCCTCGCTGACCTCGGCGGCGATGGTGAGCCGTGCGGAGATCTCGTAGTCGAAGGCCGAGAGCGTGACGGTGTCGTCGTCCTTGGCCTCGATGAGCACGCCGGCGAGGACCGGGGTCGGAGGGCGGTTGGGCAATGCACGGGCCACCCAGGTGACCGCCTCGGTGAGGACCTCACGCTCGAGTCGGAACTTCACCGTCGGTCACTCCTCATCGCTTGCTCCTGCTCTCCACTCGGACCGCTCACGCGTCCAGTCCCGCACGACAGTAGTGCAACGACAGCCGTGGCGTGTAGTTCTCCCCACCGCTCCCGGGGTGGGTCCGGATCCTTGGTCGGTCCCCAGATGTACGTGGGGCGAATCCATCCAGGTCATCAGGTCTCATCGTTGTCATCGGGCCTGTGGACGCTGTGGACAACCGGCGTCGTCGCACGTCAGCGGGGCGGGGAGGGTGTGTACTCCGTGTGGAGCGATCGGTGGACACGCACCGTCGCCTGTGGACGACCGGCCGTCGTCCACACGCCGTCCACCTCGGATGCCCGTCTGTCCCCAGGTCGGGTGGGGGGTTGTGCCCGAGTTGTCCACCGTCGGCCCACAGGTGGTCCGCCTGCGCCCGCCGTCACCCGTGTCAACACCGCGCGGCGTCGTCCACAGGGTTGTCCACAGCTGGGGATACTCCGGGCGGGTGATCTTGGCGGGCCTAGGGATTGACGCTGAGTAACCCCTGTTGCTATATGCGTGACGACGCACAGGTCTGTGGACAACTCTGTGGACGACGGGTACCTGCCTGCTGCCTCGCGGGAGACGGAGGGGGCGCGTCAGCTGGGGTTGGACTTGATGCGGTTGGTCAGCTCGGTGACCTGGTTGTAGATCGCGCGCCGCTCGCTCATGAGCTCGCGGATCTTGCGGTCGGCGTGCATGACCGTCGTGTGGTCACGACCGCCGAACTGCTGGCCGATCTTGGGCAGGGAGAGGTCAGTCAGCTCGCGGCAGAGGTACATCGCGATCTGGCGCGCCGTCACGAGGACCCGTGACCGCGAGGTGCCGCACAGGTCGTCCACCGTCAGCCCGAAGTAGGAGGACGTCTGGGCCATGATCGTCGCCGGCGTGATCTGGTTGGTCTGGTCCGCGGGGATCAGGTCCTTGAGCACGATCTCGGCCAGGGTCATGTCGACGCCCTGGTGGTTGAGGCTGGCGAAGGCGGTGACGCGGATCAGCGCGCCCTCGAGCTCGCGGATGTTGGTAGAGATCTTGCTCGCGATGAACTCCAGCACGTCGTCCGGCGCCGTCATGCGCTCCTGGACGGCCTTCTTGCGGAGGATGGCGATGCGGGTCTCGAGGTCGGGGGGCTGCACGTCGGTCAGCAGGCCCCACTCGAACCTGCTGCGCATGCGCTCCTCGAAGCCGCTCAGCAGCTTGGGCGCCACGTCGCTGGTGATGACCACCTGCTTGTTGGCGTTGTGCAGCGTGTTGAAGGTGTGGAAGAACTCCTCCTGCGTCTGCACCTTGCCCTGCAGGAACTGGATGTCGTCGATGAGCAGGAAGTCGATGTCGCGGTAGCGCCGCTGGAAGTCGCTGGCCTTGTTGGCGCCGATCGAGTTGATGAAGTCGTTGGTGAACTCCTCGGAGTTCACGTACTTCACCCGGACGTTCGGGTAGATCTGCTGGGCATAGTGCCCGATGGCGTGCAGCAGGTGGGTCTTGCCGAGGCCCGACCCGCCGTAGATGAACAGCGGGTTGTAGGCCTTGGCCGGCGCCTCGGCCACGGCGATGGCGGCGGCGTGCGCGAATCGGTTGCTGGACCCGATGACGAAGGTGTCGAAGGTGTACTTGGGGTTGAGCTTGGCGTCGCGGCCGTCCTCCGGCACGAACGGCTTGCGGAACATCTCGCGGATCCCGTCGCCCTCGGCGAGCAGCTCGTGGTCGTCGTCGGCGTCGTCATCCTGAGCAGGCCGTATGCCGGGGGCCCGGGTGGCCGCGCCGTCATGACGGGCGGTGTCGGCATACGACCGGTCCCCACCGAAGGACACGTCGGGCGAGACCGGGCGGGGCACCCGCTCGTCCCGGACGAGGCGGGGGCCGTCGGTGGACCGCGGGTCGGAGGTGCCTCGGTCGCCGTCTGTGCGCACGGGGTCGGACGAGGTGACCACATGGGGCATGGCCCCCGCCGGACCGGGTCGCGGGGGGCTGTCGTCCCGGTCCTCGGCCTCGGAGAGCTCCAGCGAGCTGTCGACGGTCACCGCGAGCCGCACGTCCCGGCCCAGCTGCTCCTGCAGCGCCTCGACGAGCTCGGTGCGGATGCGCTTCTCGACGATGTCCCGGGTGTAGTCATTGGGGACCGCGATCAGAGCCGTCCCCTCGAGCAGACCCACGAGCCGGCTGAGCCGCAGGAATCCGCGGTGCTGGGCGGAGATGCCTCCGGACTCGAGGGCGCGCAGCGTGTCTCGCCACACGCGGGGGACGTCCACCTGCGCGTCGGTCACGAAGGGCCTCGATTCACGGTCTGCTGCTCGGCGGCGTGCCGGGTGGCACGATCTGTGGACGACGTCGCGCCCGGGGTGTGGACAGGGGTGGATCGGCGCAGGTGAGGCACTGGTCCACATCCTCGTCCACAGGCTGTGGACGAAGCATAGACAGGTGCTGCCGGGCCGACCGGAAGCCACCACGCTAACAACCCCCGTGTCCCGCCACAAAGGGAGCCCGAGGGCCGCGCGGGTGAACCCCCCGCCCCCACCGGCGTGTCGACCCCGCCGGTGGCGATCGATCCCCCATCCTGCGGCTGTCCCGTCCCCGAGGTTCGTGGCACCGCGGGCGCGCCCGTGCTGCGCCGGTCGGCGGCGGTTTGACCCTGCTCGATCGGCTGACGTACCTTGGAGGGCGGTCGGTTCGCGCCGACCCGTTTTGCATGCCGGTTGTCAGCCTCGTGCTTGCCGTCCGTGAGCCGCGACCCGTCAGGCGTGCAGACCACCCGCCCAACGGGTCCACCCCGCGTGGACCACCCGACACCGTCAACGGAGTTGTCCCGTGAGCAAGCGCACCTTCCAGCCGAACAACCGTCGTCGCGCCAAGACGCACGGCTTCCGCCTCCGCATGCGCACCCGCGCCGGCCGCGCCATCCTCGCTGCCCGCCGCCGCAAGGGCCGCTCCGAGCTGTCTGCCTGAGAGCCGACCTCCCGTGCTGTCGGCGCAGCACCGCCTGCGTGACAGTGCGGACTTCGCCTCGACGGTGCGTGGACGGACGTCGGTGCGCTCGGGCAGCCAGCTGCTCGTCGTGCACATCAACCTGACCGACTCGCGTGCGGCCCAGCCGCCGCGGGTCGGTCTCGTCGTGTCCAAGGCCGTCGGGGGAGCCGTCGTGCGCAACCGCACCAAGCGGCGGCTGCGGCACGCGATGAGGGACCGCGTGGGGCGACTGCCCCTTGGCCTCGACGTGGTGGTACGGGCCAACCCGCCGGCCGCCGAGGCCGACCAGACGCGCCTGGGGGCCGAGCTGGACCGGCTGCTCTCCAGCTGCCTGGCCAAGGTGCATGCCTGATGACGGCGGCCTGGCACGCCGGGTGGCGACGACGCCCCCTCAGGGCTGCGGCCCTCGGACTCATCCGCTTCTACCAGCTGTGGATCTCGCCGCTCACCCCGCCGTCGTGCCGCTTCTACCCCAGCTGCTCCGCCTACGCGATGACGGCGATCCAACGCTTCGGCCCGATCAAGGGCGGCTGGCTGGCCGCGCGGCGGCTCGGCCGGTGCCACCCGTGGAACCCCGGTGGTGTCGACCACGTTCCTGACAAGGAGCCGCCACCGGCCACCCGCTGAGCCCACCTCCCGCCCCACCCCGGCCCGCCCTCGAGGGGGCAGACTGGACCCAGACCTGCACCACCCATGGCGGACGACCGCCTGAGCACAGAGGACGAGATGGACTTCTTCAGCACCTTGCTGCGGCCGATCGAGATCGCCGTCGCGTGGATCATGTACGGCTTCCACCAGCTGTTCACGACCCTCGGCATGGACCCTGAGGGAGGCCTTACCTGGGGCCTGTCCATCGTTGGGCTCGTGGTGGTGATCCGGATCCTGATCACGCCGTTGTTCATCAAGCAGCTGCACGCCTCGCGCAAGATGACGCTGATCCAGCCGGAGCTGCAAAAGATCCAGGCGAAGTACAAGGGCAAGAGCGATCCGGAGTCCCGTCAGAAGATGACGGAAGAGACGATGGCGCTCTACAAGGACTCCGGTACGAACCCCTTCTCGTCGTGCATGCCCATCCTGCTTCAGATGCCGATCTTCTTCGCGTTGTTCAACGTGCTCAACGGCCTGGGAGCCATCGCCAGCGGCGCGCGCGACGCGGTCGGGCCGATCACGGCCTCGGTCGCCAAGCAGGCCGAGCTGTCGACCTTCGCCGGGGTGCAGCTGTCGGACAAGTTCGTCGGCAGCGAGGACCTCGCGGCCAAGCTCGTCACGGTGGCCCTGATCGTGCTGATGTCGATCACGCAGTTCACCTCGCAGCACCAGGCCATGACCAAGAACATGCCGGCGTCCGCCATGGACAACCCGATGTTCAAGCAGCAGAAGATCCTGCTCTACGTCATGCCGGTCATCTTTGCCGTGTCGGGCATCAACTTCCCCATCGGTGTCCTCATCTACTGGTTGGTCACCAACCTGTGGTCGATGGGCCAGCAGTTCTACACCATTGGTCGTATGCCGACCCCCGGGTCCCCGGCCTACGAGCGCCTCGAGGCCAAGCGCAAGGCGCAGGGCAAGCCCATGCCCGGTGCCGCCCGGATGACGGGCGGCACCAGCGCGGCCGCCACGGAAACGGTCGAGGGTGAGATCACCTCGCCCCGGCCGAGCGGGCAGCGGCAGCAGCCGAAGCGCAAGGGACGCAAGAGCCGTGGCCCTGCCAGCGGGGCAGCCGGGGGTGCGTCCCGCGCGACGCCCGGCGAGACAGACTGACCGGGCCTGCGCGGGCCCACGACAGCACCGACCGGCGCCTCCGGGACGACCCTCGTCCTACCGCCGGCCACGATGAGAAAGGCTGACCGCCATGAACACCAGCACCACCGAGGGTGTCGAGCCGGAGACGGACGAGACCACTGACGGGATCGTCTCCGAGCAGCAGGCCGAGCGGGGCAGCGCCCAGGGCGCCGAGCCCGGCCGGTCCAGCCGGGTCGCGCTGCTGGAGCGTGAGGGGGAGGTCGCCGCCGACTTCCTCGAGACCCTCCTCGACATCGCCGACCTGGACGGTGACATCGACGTCGACGTGGACGGCGACCGGGCGTCCGTGGCGATCGTCGACTCCGACGAGGGGCGGGTGCCCCGCCGTCTGGTGGGCGACCACGGCAAGGTCCTCGAGGCGCTGCAGGAGCTGACGCGCCTGGCAGTGCAGGCCGAGACCGGTGAGCGCAGCCGCCTCATGCTGGACGTCGCCGGCCACCGCGCCGCCCGCCGTGAGGAGCTCGTGGAGATTGCCCGCGAGGCCGTCCGCGACGTCAAGGAGTCCGGCGAGGAGAAGCCGCTCGAGCCGATGTCGGCCTTCGAGCGCAAGGTCGTCCACGACGAGGTCCTCGCGGCCGGTCTGAGCTCGGAGTCCGAGGGGACCGAGCCGCGGCGTCACGTCGTGGTCCTGCCGGCCTGATGACCTCTCGGGGCAGCGAGCACGACGAGCACGACGAGCACGACGAGCACGACGAGCACGACCGCGGCGGCGCCGCCCCCGACCCGGAGGCGGCGCCGCCGCGCGCGCCGGGTGCGGCCGAGGTCGTCTTCGGGGAACGTCTCCCCCTGGCCGAGCGCTTCGTGCAGTGCCTGGCCACGACGGGGGTGACCCACGGGCTGATCGGACCTCGCGAGGTGCCGCGGCTGTGGGGGCGCCACGTGCTCAACTGCGCCGTCGTCGCGGAGCTCGTGCCCTGCGGGGCGGCGATCATCGACGTGGGCTCGGGGGCGGGGCTGCCCGGTCTTGCCCTGGCCATCGTCTGTCCGACGAGCGAGGTCCACCTCGTCGAGCCGCGCCGCCGAGCGACCGACTGGCTGACCGCGACGGCGGACGCCGTCGGCCTCGACAACGTGGTCGTGCACCACGCCCGCGCCCAGGACGTCGTCGGGACGGTCGTGGCTCCGGTGGCCACGGCCCGGGCGGTGACGCGGATCGGCCAGCTCGCGCAGTGGTGCGCTCCCCTGACGTCGGCCGGGGGCACCCTGCTGGCTCTGAAGGGTGCGAGCGCGGCGACCGAGCTCGACGAGGACGCGGCCGTCCTGCGATCGGCCCACGTGGTCGACCACGAGATCCTGCGCTGCGGTCTCGAGGTGCTGGAGACGCCCACCACGGTGGTCCGCCTCCACCTCGCTGACGACCATCAGCCAGGCATCGCCGTCGTCCCAGAGGGCTCCGGTCCACGACGGGGGCGTGCGGGCAAGGGGCGCCGCCGCCCGTCGCGCTCCTGACCGCACAGCTCCACCGGCCAACCACGGAGGCTGACCACGGCACGTCGTCTCCCGCCACCGGTTCTGGATCGTTCACATGGCCCCTGTCGGGTGAAGGTGTCCCGATAGCGGGTGATCGTCCCGGGGTCGCGAAGGACCTGGTGGGCGGCGTTCCACGTGAAACGCAGCCGGCTGGGTGTCGGGGGTGGGTCGTGATGCGCGGGCGAGAACGTCGGGGGCCAGCGATCGGGTCGTACCGCGGTCAGGGACACGCGCCGACGTGACCGTGGTTTCACGGGGAACGCGGCCTAGGCTCCTCCCGGACAAAGCGCCCGGCGCCGCGCGGTGATGCCTGACCGGGCTCGTCCCAGGGGCCGTCTAGAGTGGGCGCTCGGCATCATCGAGCGGCATGAGGAGTAGGTGTGAGCGTCACGACCGGGTTGGGTTGGCCTGACCTGCAGCTCTTGGCAGGGGGTGGGTCCGGGCTCGGGTGGCCATCCACCGTTTCACGTGAAACACAGGCTTCGCGGGAGGTGCGCGCGGCCTCCGCTCCGGACGAGGCGTGGGGGGCGCATGGGCTGACCCCCGACGCGTCTGCGACATCTCGTTCCCCCGAGACCCCGGAGACCCTCGAGACCCCCGAGACCTCCGAGACAACCGAGGCGCCCGCTGACTCCAGCCACGGCGCGGCTCCCGGCCCGGCTGACGCGATCGCCGCCGACGGCACCACCCTGGTGGACGACGGCAGCGATCTCCGCGAGACCCCCGTCGGCGTGCCTTCGCAGGAGGCTCCCAGCGAAGGCGCCACTGACGGGAGCGCGACCGACGGGACCGCGCCCGACGAGGCTGCGGCTGCGCACGACGAGGCTGACCAGGACGCTGTCGTCGACGCCGTCGCCTCGGGAGGGGTGGCCGAGGGGCACGGGGACGGGCTCGGTTCGCTCGCGCAGTCCTGGAGCCAGGATCTGCCCGGCAAGGACTATCAGCCCGGCCAACGGCTGCGCGCCCATCGGCCGCGGGGGGCTGAGGCCGCTGCCCACGCCGATGTGCAGAGCCGCTACCTCGGGACGTCTCCCCATGACGACCGCAAGAGCCGCCTCGCCTCGGCCTGGGACGAGCCCGCGAACCGCGAGGTGGCGGATGCCGCGCTCTTCGGTGACACCGCGGGCGTGGCCCGCGACGAGCTCGCCGAGATGGCGGCCGCGGTCACCACCGACGAGCCAGTTTCACGTGAAACCCGGGCCGAGTCCGGTGGGGTCGACGTCGTGGAGACCTTCCGTCAGCAGGGAGACGAGGACCGGACCGAGATGACCGATGGCACGAGCACCCAGACCATCCCACCGGCCCGGCCGACTGAGCCGCTCCCGACGTCCCCCTCCGTCCCCGCATCCACACCGACCGGCCCCAGGTCCACGCCGACCGGCCGCGCGCAGACGGAGGGCGAGGCGCTCCCGGCCCCGCGCCGGACCCGTGTCATGACGGTGGCCAACCAGAAGGGCGGGGTCGGCAAGACCACCACCACGGTCAACGTCGCCGCCGCCCTGGCCACGGCAGGGCTGCGCGTCCTCGTCCTCGACCTCGACCCGCAGGGCAACGCGTCGACCGCACTCGGGATCCCGCACCACGCCGAGGTGCCCAGCGTCTACGACGTGCTCGCCGACGGGACACCGATGCGCGACGTGGTGCAGTCCTGCCCCGACGTGCCCAACCTGCTGTGCGCACCCGCCACGATCGACCTGGCCGGCGCGGAGATCGAGCTCGTGTCGCTGGTGGCACGCGAGATGCGCCTTGGGCGAGCGCTCACGACCTACCTGCGCGACGAGGAGGACCGGGGAGAGCGCATCGACTACGTCCTCGTCGACTGCCCGCCCAGCCTCGGGCTGCTCACGATCAACGCGTTCGTGGCGGCTGAGGAGGTCTTCATCCCGATCCAGTGCGAGTACTACGCCCTCGAGGGTCTCAGCCAGCTGCTCAAGAACATCGAGCTGATCAAGGCGCATCTCAACCCCTCCCTGCACGTGTCGACCATCCTGCTGACGATGTATGACGGCCGCACCCGCCTGTCCGCCCAGGTCGCCGAGGAGGTGCGGCGCCACTTCGGTGAGCAGGTCATCCGGTCGACCGTCCCGCGCTCGGTGCGGATCTCCGAGGCGCCCAGCCACGGCCAGACCGTCATGACCTACGACCCCACCAGCAGTGGTGCTCTGTCCTACGCCGCCGCGGCGGTCGAGATCGCACGGCACGGCGCCGGCGAGGGAGGTAACCGATGAGTGAGAAGCGACGGGGTCTCGGCCGTGGCCTGGGGGCCCTGATCCCGCAGGCCCCCGCCGGCGACCGTCCGATCGACGTGTTCTTTCGCGACGCAGAGCGGGTCAAGCCGGGCTCCGAGGTGGCCTCGGTCGCGGATGCCGCCTCTACGGCGCCGCAGCCGTCGGGCCCGCTGACGGACGACCTGGCGGACGACCTGCGTGGCCTCGGCTACGGCCGTCGACCGCTCGACGCCAGCCTGATCGCGTCGGTGACGTCCGAGCGCGCGATGGCCTCCGACGGTGGCCTGCAGGCGGTGCCCGGCGCGACCTACGCCGAGGTGCCGGTCGAGGCGATCCAGCCCAACGCCAAGCAACCGCGCACCGTCTTCGACGAGGACGACATGGCCGAGCTGGTCCACAGCGTCACCGAGCTTGGGGTGCTGCAGCCGATCGTGGTGCGTCCCCTGCGGGGAGCCCCGGCGGAGGACTACCCGACCGCGGAGTACGAGCTCATCATGGGCGAGCGGCGCTGGCGCGCGACCCAGCGGGCGGGGCTCGCCACCGTGCCGGCGATCGTCCGCAACACCGACGACGACGAGATGCTCCGGCACGCGCTGCTGGAGAACCTCCACCGCTCCGAGCTCAACCCCTTGGAGGAGGCGGCCGCCTACCAGCAGCTGCTCGAGGACTTCGGGTGCACGCACGACGAGCTCGCCGGCAAGCTGGGGCGTTCGCGTCCCCAGATCTCCAACACGATCCGCCTGCTGCGGCTCCCTCCCCTGGTCGCGCGCCGCGTCGCCGCCGGCGTCCTCAGCGCCGGTCACGCGCGGGCGCTGCTGGGCCTCGAGGACGCCGCGGCGATGGAGCGCCTCGCTCAGCGCATCGTCGCCGAGGGGCTGTCGGTGCGGTCCGTGGAGGAGATCGTCTCGCTCGGAGGTGACGGGTCCGCCGAGCCCAAGGCTCGCCCCGCGCGCAGCAGCGAGCCGCGCCCCGAGCTGGACGAGGTCGCCACGTCGCTGTCCGATCGGTTCGACACGCGCGTCCAGGTCACCATGGGGCGTCGCAAGGGCAAGCTCACGGTCGAGTTCGCGTCGGTCGACGACCTCCAGCGGATCCTCGCCCTCATGGGCCAGGAGGGCAGCGTGGGGGCGGCCCTCTGACCTTGAGGACGGCGCGATCCCAGCCGCTGCCTCCGGCCCAAGCCCAGACGCCCGCCGCGTCGCACCAGGTGCGAGGCGGCGGGCGTCTGGGCTGGAGCCCGATCAGCGGCGAGCGGCGGGTGCTCTCGACGATGCTCTACCCATACCTAGCTCCGGCTAGTCCACTCTAGGACACTCTAGGATTGTGTGAGAGCGATCCTAGGCGTCGTCGCGGGCCGTGCGATGCTCCGCAATGACGCGCTCGACGAGGTCGGCATACACATCCGCGGCCTGCAGGCCGGCTCCGGCGATGGCCAGCGGAACCTGGCTGGTCTCGGTGAGCCCCGGCGAGACGCTGCACTCCAAGAACCACGGGGTGCCGTCCGCGTCGACGATCAGGTCCGTGCGGGACAGGTGGCGGTGGTCGAGCACCCGGTGCGCGGTGAGGGCTGCCTGCAACGATGCCTCGGTGGCCTCCGGCGACAGCCGCGCGGGGGTGAAGTACTCGGTCTCGCCCGCGTTGTACATGTGGTCGTAGTCGAAGACCCCGTCGACCGGGCAGATCTCGACCGGTGGCAGGGCCCGCAGCTCGCCGTCGGCCTGCTCGATGACCGTCACCGAGACCTCCGTCCCCTCCACGACGTGCTCGACGAGCGCCAGATCGTCATAGGCATAGGCGTCCACCAGGGCCGCGCCCAATTCCGTCGCCGTCCGTGCCACGTGGAACCCGAGGGCCGAGCCACCACGGGCGGGCTTGACGGCGAGTGGGAGGCCCAGGTCGCGGGCCAGGCGCTCGAGGACGGCCCCCGCGCCGATCTGACGGAAGGTGCTGTGCGCGACCGCCACGTGCGCCGGGGTGGCCACGCCGGCACGCGCCACCAGGGCCTTGGCGACGGGCTTGTCCCACGCCATGCGCGAGGAGGGCCCCCGCGGCCCGACGAACGCCAGACCCAGGTGCTGCAGCACGTCCCGCAGGGAGCCGTTCTCCCCCGGCGAGCCGTGCAGCGTGGGCCACACGAGGTCGGGCTGCAGGGCGTCGACGGTGCCCAGCAGGTGGCGGTCGAGGTCGGCGATCTTGACCTGGAAACCCTTGGAGCGCAAGGCTTCTGCCAGACGCCGACCTGAGCGGACGGAGACCTCGCGCTCGTGCGAGAGGCCACCTGCGAGGACGAGGACTGAGGTCATGACACATCCGGTGAGGGGAGGAGGACTCGTCGAGCCCGGGAGCGGGTGGAATCGTCATACGGTCCGAAGGTCTCGAGCAGCTCCTGCTCGCGCTCGACGACGGTGGCGAAGCGGCGCACGCCCTCGTGGATCCGCTCCGAGGTGGGGTAGGAGAAGTTGAGACGGGCGTTGCGCCGGCCGGTGCCGTCGGCGTAGAACCCGGTGCCGGGGGCGTAGGCGACGAGCTCCTTGACCGCGAGGGGCAGCATGGCCTTGGTGTCAAGACCCTCGGGCAGCTCGATCCAGAAGAACAGGCCACCGCGCGGGAGGTTCCACCGGGCCTGCGGCAGCAGCGACCTCAGCGCGTCGGCCATCGCGTCGCGGCGCTCCTGGTAGAGCGCGCGGTAGCTCGCGGTCTGCGCCTGCCAGTCGATCTCGGACAGGTAGCGCGAGGCCACCGCCTGGGTGAACGCGCTGGGGCACAGGATCGCGGCCTCGTTGGCGAGCACGAGCTTCTCGCGGACGGCGTGCGGTGCCACGGCCCACCCGACCCGCAGGCCGGCGGCAAAGATCTTGGAGAAGGTGCCGAGGTAGATGACGCCGTCCGCGTCCATGGACTTCAGCGCCGGGTAGGTGCGCCCCTCGAACCCGAGCAGGCCGTAGGGGTTGTCCTCGACCACGAGGATGCCGTGCCGTCGGCAGATCTCGAGCACCCGAGGGCGGCGATCGTCGAACAGCGCGGTGCCGGCGGGGTTCTGGAAGGTCGGGACGGTGTAGAGGAACTTGATGCGCCGACCCTCGGCCAGCAACCGCGTGATGTGCTCCTCGAGCGCCTCGGGCACGAGCCCGTCGGCGTCGCAGGGCACATGGACCACGTCGGCCTCGTAGGCCGCGAACACCCCGAGCGCACCGACGTACGACGGTGACTCGGCGATCACGACGTCACGCGGGTCGAGGAAGACCCGGGCCACCAGGTCGAGCGCCTGCTGGGAGCCGGTCGTCATGACGATGTCATCCGGGTGCGCGTCGAGGCCCTCCAGCGCCATGACCTCGAGCAGCTGGTCCCGCAGGCGCTCGTCGCCCTGCCCGGAGGAGTACTGCAGCGCCGTGAGGCCCTGGTCGAGGAGCAGGCGCTGCACCGTGTCGCCGACCAGCTCCATCGGCAGGGCGCCGATGTTGGGCATGCCGCCGGCGAGGGAGACCACCTCGGGGCGGGAGGCGACGGCGAACAGGGCGCGGATCTCGGAGACCTTCATCCCGGCGGTGCGTGCGGCGTAGGACTCGATCCAGGGGTCCAGTCGTGAGCCAACGGGATGCTGGTCGGTCATGCGCGCTCCTTCGACGTGTGGGCCGGCACGGCGAGCGGGGTCGGCCCGTAGCCTGGGACCAGGGTGAGGTCTGCATCCTCGCACGACCGCCCACGGCAGCGTCGCAGTGTCCGGGCGCGCCGGAGCCAGGACAGGGAGGATCGTGCCATGACCGGTCGTCAGGTGGTCCCGCTGACGGCTGCGACCACGGACCTGCTCCGGCCCTCCTGCCGGGGCTGCGTGCGCTGGCTGCGTGACCCGGTGGAGGCGCACGCGGACGCGGCCCGGCACTCGGTCCCCGGGCTGCGAGCGTGGGCCGAGACCGTCACCCACGAGTGGGGTCCGCCCGGGCTGCTCGTCCGGCAGGACGGGCGCACCGTGGCCCACGTCGTCGTGGCGCCGCCGTCCCTGGTGCCCCGCGCGGCGCTGCCGGCGACGGCCCCCGTCTCGGACGACGCCGTGCTGCTGCTGTCCCTGTCGTCGAGCAGCCGGGCGTTCACCAAGGTCGCCGTCCAGTCTCTCGGCCGCGAGCTCCTGCGACGCACCGTCCGGGCCGTCGAGGCGTATGGCGGGCCCGCCGTCGTGACCGGGTGCCTGTCCTCGGCGGAGGTGGCCCAGAGCGACCTGCCGTGGCCGCCGCCGGACGTGTGCCGGGTGCCCACGACGCTGCTCACCGGCGTCGGGTTCACCGTCGTCCGGCCGCACCCGACGTGCCCCCGGCTGCGGCTGGACCTGCGCTCGACCGCCACCGTGCGTGAGGACGTGACCTCGGCCGTGCGGGCGTGGCTCGCGGACCGCGCGACGGCCCCCGCCGCGACCTGACCAGAGCGCACGACGACGCCCGCCTCGACCTGAGGTCGGGGCGGGCGCCGGGACGTGCTGGCTGCGGGTGCGACCCGCGAGCCGGGTGCGGTGGCGGGTCAGCCGATGTAGTCCGCGAGCTCCTTGAGGATCCGAGGCTTCGGCTGCGCGCCGACGATGGTCTTGACGACCTCGCCACCGACATAGACGTTGATGGTCGGCAGACCGGTGACGCCGTACTTCGCGGTGGTCTGGGGGTTCTCGTCGGCGTTGAGCTTCACCACGTCGATCTTGTCGGCATACGTGCCGGCGATCTCGTCGAGGACCGGAGAGATCTGGCGGCACGGTCCGCACCAGGACGCCCAGAAGTCCACGAGGACGGGCTTGGGGTTGTGCAGGACGTCCTGCTCGAACGTCGCGTCGGTCGTGTCCTTGGTGTTGGCACCCATCGCGGGCTCCTCCTGTGGTCGGGTGGTCAGGTGGTCAGGTGGTCAGGTGGTGCAGGCAGGTCGGTGAGGTGCGGTCAGCGCGCCATCGCGGTGGCCTGCGGCTCGGCCGTGAGCGACGCGTCGGTCGCCGGCGCGCCGGCCTCGTCGCGGGCCGCGAGGTAGCGCTCGGCGTCGAGGGCCGCGGCGCAGCCGGACCCCGCGGCGGTGATCGCCTGGCGGTAGGTGTGGTCGACGAGGTCGCCGCAGGCGAAGACGCCGGGCAGGTTGGTCTCGGAGCTGCGCCCCTGGACGAGGACGTAGCCCTCGTCGTCGAGGTCGACGGCGCCCTTGACCAGCTCGTTGCGGGGCTCGTGGCCGATCGCGACGAAGACGGCCGAGGTCTCGAGCACGCGCTCCTCACCGGTGACGGTGTCGCGCAGGGTCACGGACTCGACCTTGGTGTCGCCGTTGATCGAGGTGACGGCGGAGTTCCAGGCGAAGCTGATCTTGTCGTTGGCCAGGGCGCGTTCGGCCATGATCTTGGACGCGCGCAGCTCGTCCCGGCGGTGGACGACGGTGACGCTCTCGCCGAACCGCGTGAGGAAGGTCGCCTCCTCGATCGCCGAGTCGCCGCCGCCGACGACGACGATCGGCTTGTTGCGGAAGAACGCGCCGTCACAGGTCGCGCACCAGGAGACGCCGCGACCGGACAGCCGCTTCTCGTCGGGCAAGCCCAGCTCGCGGTAGGCCGAGCCCATCGCCAGGACGACCGCGTGGGCGCGGTGCTCGTTGCCCTCGCCGTCCGTGACGACCTTGACGTCGCCGGTGAGGTCCACCGCGGTGACGTCGTCGCGGACCAGCTCGGCTCCGAAGCGCTCGGCCTGCGCGCGCATGTTGTCCATGAGGTCGGGGCCCATGATGCCGTCGCGGAACCCGGGGAAGTTCTCGACGTCGGTGGTGTTCATCAGGGCGCCCCCGGCCGTCACCGAGCCCTCAAAGACGAGCGGCTCGAGGTTTGCGCGCGCGGCGTAGACGGCGGCGGTGTAGCCGGCCGGGCCGGAGCCGATGATGATGACGTTGCGGACGTCGCTGGTCATGAGGTCCTTCATCCCTGGGTCGTGTGGTCGTCGGTCGGGGCCGACGCGGCACCCGTGGACGTGACGTCGTGGGTCCAAGACCCACTGTCCCATCGCAGGGCGCACGGGCGGAAACCGCCGAAGCGGCGTATTCATTCCAGGGGACCGCAGCCTGGACGTTTCACGTGGAACGCGGCGGAGTCAGGGGGCGCTGACACCGGCCGGCACGAGCAGCGTCGCGCCGCTCGGACCGCAGGGCACCGCGGCGAGGTAGACGCCGACCGTGCGGCGGTCCGCGCCCTGCTGGGCGGCGATCAGGACGGCGGGGCGCCCGGCATACGAGGTGATCTCGGCCGCGACCCGACCGGTCGCGGAGCCGCCGACGGCGTGGAGGCACTCGCGGACGCCGGTCGGCGTGCCGATGGGGCCGACGGTCGGCTGCTCCACGGTGTGGGGCGTGGTCGGGGTCCAGCGCTGCTGGAGAAGCTCTCGGCCGTATGCCGCCAGCCCGGCCTCGCCGATGGTGAGCGGACCCGCGGCCAGCCGGATCTGGACGTCCGCCTCGGCGGCACCGGTGCCGGGGTCCGTCGGCTGCCCGGTCTGCTGCCCCGTCCCCTGGTCCGGGGTCGAGGACGTGGAGGCGCCTCTCGCGCTGCTCGCGGCGCTCGACCCGGAGCCGTTGGTGCCGGAGCCGAGGTTGGCGACGGCCGTGCTGAGGTCGCCCCCCGAGGACTGGATGAAGGAGGTCATCGCGATGCCGAACACGGTGACGGCGGCGGCGGCGGAGGCGACGAGGCCGAACATCCGTCGGCCGGAGGGTCGCCGCGTCGCCTGGTGCAGCGGCACGACCACCGCGATCGGGCCCTGCCCGTCGGCGTGGGGGACCGGGGCCGGGTCGAGGCCGCTGGCCGGGCGGCGGGCGCGGGACTCGGCCTCGAGCGAGGCGGTGATGCGGGCCACGAGGTCACCGGGCATGGGGCCCGGGTCGGGCAGGGAGCCGAGCAGGTCGCGCACGCCCGTCGGGTCGTGGTCGCCGTCGCCAGATGCGTGCGACGAACGGGTCGCGGTCATATCCGGACACCTCCCGGGGCGGTCGAGGGGGATGCGTCGTGGCCCCACTGCTCGGCGGCCACGACCTGGCGCGGGTGCAGGGACAGCGGGGGCTGCCGGAGCCCGGGCGTGCCTGCACCATGTGTAGGACGCGCCGTGCGCGTCGTTGGTTCCCGCCGTCCTGCGGGACGCACGTCCGGCGAGGTACCGCTCACGTGTCGGCCCGCCGCAGCCCGAGGATCTCCGCCATGGCCGCCCGGCCACGGGCGCACCGCGACTTGATGGTGCCCTCGGCGACGTCGAGGACCTGCGCCGCCTCGGCGACGCTCAGGCCCTGCATGTCGACGAGCACCAGCGCCAGGCGCTGCCCCTCGGGGAGCCGGGCGAGGGCCTGCCGGACGTCCAGCTGCACCTCGAGGGAGGCATGCTCGTCCCGACCGTCCGCGAGGTCGTACTCGGGCAGCTCGGACGTCGGGCGCACGCGGCGCAGCCGGTCCAGGCAGGCGTTGACCACGATCCGGTGCAGCCAGGTGGTGACGGCCGCCTCGCCGCGGTAGGACGCGGACCGCCGGAACGCGGCGATGAAGGCGTCCTGGACGGCGTCCGCGGCGAGCTCGCGGTCGGAGCACGTCCGCATCGCCACGGCCCACATGCGGTCCCGGTGCCGGCGGTACAGCTCGCCGAAGGCGTGGGGGTCACCGTCGTTGTGCGCCGCCATCAGAGCACGGTCGTCGGCCGCGGCCAGGTCGAGGACGGCGCTCATGTCAGGAGAGGCTGATCTCGGACAGTGCCGCGTAGTTGCCGCCGAACATCCTGGGGCTGTTGGTGAACCACACGACGATGTAGGGGCGCTTGCCCTGGCCGGGGGGCACCGTGAGCGTCACCTCGCCCTTGCCCCCCTTGACGGTGCCCAGCACCGCGGCCCCGTCCCGGGTCGGGGTGTCGCTGCCGTAGACCGTCAGGTCCTCGCCGGAGGAGTCGGGCAGCGTCAGCTTGATCTGGGACACGTCGGAGTGGGCGTCGCCGAGGTAGACCGCGAGCCCGACGCCCGACTTGAGGTTGCCGAAGGTGTCGGTCCTGTAGCGCTGGCTGCGCCAGTAGGTGGACGTGTCGCCGTCGTGGACGTTGCCGACGGAGTCGTTGTTCTCGGCGTGGTCCTGGCCCTCGGGGTCGTAGGCCGAGACGCCCACCACCGCAATCGGGGCGCCCGCAGGCCGGGTCGGGGCGGCCGGACGGGTCGTCACCGTGCCGTCGGCCCCCTTGGTGATGGTGACGGCGGGGGCGGTCACCGTGTAGGTGCGTGCGACCGGGGGTGCGTCGAGCTGCCGCTGGATGTTGCTGACCATCGACATGACGCCGATGACGCCCAGCACCAGCCCCAGGACCACCAGGGCGGCGAGCAGCGCCATGACGAAGTTGGCCTGCCGAGGCGAGGGCGTGCCGGTCGGGACGTCGTTGACGAAGATGGGTGCCACCGGCTCGACCGGGCGCGGTGGCTCGTCCGCCAGCGTCGACAGCGGCACCCTCGCGGGCTGGCTCTCGAGCCGGCGCTGCTCCCGCTCCCGGCGACGGTCCTCGACCCGGCGGGACGCGCCGTCGACGAGGTCGCCCACCCGACGGGCGGCCGCCTTGGTCCCGGCGGCGGTGGCGCCGGCGGCGGCGATCGCCGCGGCCTCGGCGCGGGAGGGGACGTGCTCCACGTCCTTGCGCAGGTCGTCCGCGAGCCGGTGGCCCGGGCCCTGCGGCACGGTGCCGTCGTCCGCTGCGGCGGGGGCTGCGCCGACGTCTGCTGCGGCGGGGGCTGCGCTGGCGTCCGCTGCCCCGGTGACGGCCGTGGGCGACGCGGGGAGAGGGTCGCCCGGGGAGCCCGCGGTGGCGTCCTCGAGCAGGGGGGTGGCACTCAGGGTGCTGGCCCGCGTCGTGGCCGGGCGCAGCGCGTCGGCGACGACTCCGGGGTCCTGGGGGCGGTCGTCGCCCGGACGGCTGCGGCCGAGGGCCCGCCGGACCAGGTCCTCGATGTCGTCCGGGACCGCGGCCACGAGCTCGGACGGTGGGGCCGGCGCGCCACCCACGAAGGGGGTCGCCTGCAGCGAGGTCGCGTCCTGGCCCGGCCACGTGGCGGTGGTCGCCGCGTGCAGGAGGGCCGCGAGACCGATGGCGTCGGTGCGGGAGGCGGCCTGGTCGCTGCCGCCGTCCCGGCCGAGCAGGGCGGCACGGACCGCCAGGCCACGCAGGCGCACGCTGCCGTCACGCCCGCGCAGCACGTCGTCGGGGGTGAGGGCGAGGTGGTGCAGCCCGCGGGCACGAGCGCGGTCGAGGACCTCGGCGACCTCGAGGACGATCCGCCGTGCCTCGGTGGGCGGGAGGCCGCCGTCCCGCAGCAGCTCGGTCAAGGTGCTGCCCTGGACCTCCTCCTCCACGACGTGCACGAGGCCGTCCTCGCGGCCGGCGTCGAGGATGGGCAGGAGCCGTGGGTCGGTCAGCGCGGAGGCGCGGCGAGCGGCGTCGAGGACGGCCTCGGCGGCCGGGTCGGCGGCGTCGAGGACGGTGACGACGACGCGGCGACCGAAGGTCGTGTCGTCGGCCTCCCAGCGCTCCACGCGGTCCGTGCGCTCGAGCCGCTGCCGCAGGTGATAGCGGCCCCCGATCGACGTGCCCGGTCCGACTGCCGGCATCCGTCACTCCCTCTCGTCGTCCTGCGTGACCTGCGTCGCGTCCCCCACGGGCGGGCGGTCGTGCTCATCGCATCCTAGGCGCTGGGGGCGGCTCCGGTCCGGCGACGCAGCTGCGCGGCGACCGGTCGGAGCAGGTCGTCGACCTCCCGGATGCGAAAGGCGCGGGCCAGCCCCAGGAAGGCCAGGACGAACACGGCCCCGCCGACCAGCAGCTGCACGAGGTGGTCGAGGCGCGAGGTGCCGAGGAGCGCCGACAGACCGACGACCGAGCCCCAGGCGAGCAGGGCCGCGAGGGTGGACACGACGACCAGCCGGACGTGCAGCCGCACCACGTGCCGCACCGGCAGCCCGCCGACGCGACGCTGCGCGATGACGACGAAGGCGACCGCCGCCGCGAGGTTGCCCAGCGTCTGCCCGGCCGCGATCAGCGCCACGACGTGCTCCCGCGGACCGACCAGCGCCAGCAGGGCGAGCGCGATCTGGATCACCGTGAGCAGCAGCTGCAGGTGCAGGTTGGTGCGGCCGTCCTCGAGGGCGAAGAAGAAGCGCTGCTGGAGCGTGGTCCAGCCGAACGGGATCAGGCCCAGGACCATGATCGCGAACACGAGCGCCGTCTCGCTGAGGGCGTCCCCGCTGACCCGGGGCACCATGGCCATGCCCGGCACCGCCAGCGGGATCGCGGCGGCGGTGATGGGCACCAGGGCCACGGAGGGCAGCGTGAGGCCGCGCGTCAGCAGTCGCCGCAGCTCGTCGGTCGCCTCGTCGTGGGCGGCGCGGGACATGCGCGGGTAGATCGCAGTGAGGATCGACGTCGTGATGATCCCGTGCGGCAGCATGAAGACGAGGAAGGCCAGCTGGTAGACCGAGATGCCCGCCACCTGCTGGCCGTCGTGCCGGGCCCAGCCGGCGACGGTGTTCATCACCGCGGCGCACGCGTAGCCGCCCAGCTGGGCCACGACGAGGGCGGCGAAGGCCCACCCGGCCATCGTGGATGCCGCGCGGAAGCCGTAGCCGCGAAAGCCCCAGCGGGGACGCCACCGGAAACCGCTCGCCCGCAGGTCCGGGACGAGGGCGAGCGCCTGCAGCGCGATGCCGGCGGTGCTCGTGCCCGCGAGCAGCCAGATCATCCCCGGGGTCCACTCCTGCGGAGGGGCGGCGTGGGTGTAGCGCGCCAGGAAGACCGCCATGCCCGCGATCTGCACGAGGTTGGCGAGCACCGGCGTCCACATGAACGACGCGTAGCGTCCTCGGGCGTTGAGGACCTGGCCGAGGACGGCATACAGGCCGTAGAAGAAGATCTGTGGCAGGCAGACGAGGGCGAACGCCGTCGCCAGCTCCCGCGTGGCGGGCGGGATGCGGTAGAGCGTGACCAGCGGAGACGCGAGCAGGGTCGCGATGACCGTCACCACCAGGATGGCCCCGAGGCAGATCGTCAGGAGCCGGTCGATCACCTCCTGGCCGCCGTCCTCGCGCTTCATCGCCTTGGTGATCTGCGGGATGAGCACGGCGGTGAGCAGGCCACCGGACAGCAGCATGTAGATGATGTTGGGCAGCTGGTTGGCGGTGTTGAACGCGTCGGCCGACGCGGTGGTCACCCCGAGGCAGGCCACGAGCATCAGCTGGCGGACGAGCCCCAGGGGCCGGGACACGATCGAGCCGGCGGCCATGAGGGCGCTCGCCCGTCGGACGCTCTGCTCCTGCACGACGCCGTCGGCCGGGGCAGGCGCGGCGGCGGTGGGTGCGAGGGTCTCGTCGGTGCCGGGGCGCCCGAGGGCGGGGCCGTCCGTCGGCGGCGGTGCACCGTGCCGTGTGCTGCTCATCGAGGATCCTTGTCGGTGCTGCGGGAGAGGTCGGAGCCGCCGGTGCCGAGGACCGCGTCGGCCACCGCCTCGTGGTCGCCGAGCTCGCGCTGGGCCCGGGTGGGGCCACGGCGCAGGGAGCGGGCGAGGCCGAGCACGAGGATCAGGCCGACGATACCCGCGACGAGCGCGAAGACCCACACGCTCGTGGGGCGGACGTTCATGTCCACGGTCGTCGCGGAGCCCAGCGCGATCCCGTCGGGCGTGGACAGCCGCGCCTCCAGCGGCACGGTGCCGGCCCCGAGCGCCGTCACCTCGACCTGGATGGTCGTGCGGCTGCCGGCCGCGATGGTGAGCGACTTGGTGCTCTGCGTGACCCGCAGCTTGGGGCTGCCGGGGACCAGCTCGAGGCGGACGTCGTGGACGGCATACGGCAGCGTGTTGTTGACGGTGATCTGGATCGTGCCCGAGTCCGCCAGGAAGTTGATCGTGCTCGGCCGGACCTGCACGCCGTGGGCCGCGGCGTCGATCGAGCCGCCCACCGCCTCCCGCAGCTGGCTCCAGGCCTGCGACCCACCGCGCCAGCGCGACGACGTCAGCTGCTTGATGCCGGCCGTCCAGGTCCGCGTGGTCGGGGCGTCGGCCGGCAGGATGCGCCGCAGCCCCTCCACGGTCGCGAGGTCCGACTCGAGCTCGTCCACCGTCGTACCGTCCAGCGGCGAGGGAGGTCTCGTGGGAGTGGTGGACGAGGTGACCTGGCTGCCCTGCCGCACCTGCGGGCCCTGCCCGAGGATGCTGCTGACGTCGACCTGACGCAGCCAGGGCGCCGAGGCGGTGGCCCCCCAGAGCCGACGGAGCGCGGGGCCGGACAGGGTGGTCCCGCGAGGGACGGCCACCAGGGCCGTGCGGCGCGTGCCCGGCAGCTCCCCCAGCAGGGTGAGCGACTGGCCCAGGAACTCCTGCACGACCTCGGTGTAGGAGGAGGACTCGTTGCCCGCGGTCACCTCGCTGAGGCCTTCGTCGTAGGCGAGCAGCGGTGTGCCGTCGGCGCTGCGCTGGGCCGCCCCCGGCGTGGTCTGGCGCTGGGGTGACGCGACCGCCTCCGTGGACACCACGGCCGCGGTCGGCGAGGAGCCACCGGTGGTCCGGGTCCAGGCGGTGGTCCGCCCCTCGGCCCACGAGCCGTCCGCCGGCCAGGCGATGGAGTCGGTGACGGTGCGCCCGAGCACCGTGCTCAGCGGGTCGCTGCCCGCGGGCCACACCACCGAGCTGAGACCCGGGTCGGGGGTGGCACGGAGGAGGGCGGCGGTGTCGGGGTCGCCGGCCGGCAGGGACCAGACGGGCTGGTCGTCGCCCAACGCCTTGAGGCGGCCTGCGAGGGCGTCCGCCGCGGCCTTGGCGGCGCCCAGAGGGTCGGACGCAGCCCCGGGGGCCGGAGGCGGGGTCTGACCCGCGGGCGAGGAGGCCGGGGGCGAGGGGGCCGGGGGCGCGGAGGACGCCGAGCCGGGTGGGGGCGATGCCGTGGTCGCGGGCGTGTCGGCGGGCTGGGGCGTGACCACCCCGGCCCTCGTGCTCGTGCTCGTGCTCGTGGTCGGGCTCGGGCTCGTGTTCGTGGTGTTCGGCGGTGTCGATGTCGGGGTCGGGGTTGTGGACGCGGACGTCACCAGACCACCGGCCCCGGTCGGGGGCGTGAGGACGGCCGGGTCGACCATCCAGGTCACCGGTGTGCCGACGGCGGCGTCCAGGCGCTGCCGCAGGATGCCCCCGTCCCCGATGGTCTGCGACCAGGCGGCCCCCACCTCGCGGACGTCGCCGGCGAACAGCTCGCGGCGGGCCGGCAGGGTGAGGGGGGCGATCCAGGCGAGGCGCAGCGGCTCGTACTCCTGGCTGCCGCTGACCCAGGGCAGCACCGACCGGGCCAGGGCCACGCGCTCGCTGCCGCTGCGCACCTCGACGGCCAGCGGGTAGGAGCCGAACGGCGTGCCCCGTCGCAGTGCGCTGCGGGCAATGGTCATCGTCGCCGTCGTCGAGCCCTTGGCCGGCACCCCGGCTGCCAGCGACTGGGTGGCGACCTCTCGCGTGGCGAGGGATCGCGGCTGGGTGGCGTGCAGCCAGCTCGACAGGGCCTGGCGCTGCGTGAAGGGCGCGCCGCCGAGCAGCACCCGGGCTGACAGCGGTCCGCTCGCCTGGGTGCTCGTGGACGAGACGGTCACCCGCACCGTCACGTCCTGGTCCGGCCGCACCACGGCCGGGGCGAGCTCGTCCAGGCGCACCGTGAGCCCACTCGCCTGGGCGCTGGGCCGGGCCTCGGGGACGGAGGCCGGGTCGGGTGGGCGGTGAGGTATGGCGGATCCCGGGGCGGGAACCGCGGCGGGCGGGCGGTGAGGTATGGCGGCGGCCGCGGTCGGCATACCGACGAGCACGATCGAGGCGGCGACAGCCGCCGCGGCCCGGACCGACCGACGAGTCACCGGTCCCCCGCGAGGCGCTGCCATGCCGCCGCGGCGATGCGCCTCTCGTTGGGAAAGGTCAGCTCGGTCGTGTTGTTGCCCAGGCGCACCCAGGCCACGTCGATCGCCTCGGCGTCGGGGTCGTTCTCGATCGTGAGGTGCCCCCCGAGCGCCTCGAGGAGGTAGTGGTGGACCACCTTGTGCACGCGCGACGCCGAGGTGGTGAACCAGTAGTCGATGGATCCCAGGGAGGCGATCACCCGCCCCTCGATGCCGGTCTCCTCGGCCACCTCACGGACCGCCGTCTCCTCGAGCGTCTCGGCCCCCTCGATGTGCCCCTTGGGCAGGCACCACTCGACGCGGCCCGCCCGGTTGCGGCGCGCGATGATCGCCAGCTCCGCCAGACCGCGCTCGACGCGCACGATCACGCCGCCCGCCGAGACCTCCTCCACCGCCGGCAGTCGACGCGGGAACCGCGCTGCCGGGTTGGTCGGATGGGGAGTGGTCACCTGAGCACTCTAACGAGACCTGGAGTGCTCGGTCGCGGTGCCACGTCGGCCCCCGCGGTCTTCTAAGGTGGGGAACTGTGCCTGGACCCACCCACCCCCCCACCGACGAGCTGCTCGCCGCCGCGGCGCGTCGGCTCGCGCCCGTCACCGGCCTGCTGACCGAGCTGGGGGAGAGGTTCGGGGCGGCCGGGCACGAGCTCGCCCTCGTGGGTGGGCCGGTGCGGGACGCCGTCCTGGGCCGCAGGTCCATGGACCTCGACCTCACCACCGACGCCCGCCCCGAGCAGACCGAGCGCCTGCTCCGCGGCTGGGGCGACGCGCTGTGGGACGTCGGGCGGGCCTTCGGCACCATCGGGGCGCGCAAGGACGGCTGGCAGGTCGAGATCACGACCTACCGCAAGGACGCCTACGACCGCACCACCCGCAAGCCCGAGGTGTCCTACGGCGACCGCCTCGAGGACGACCTCGTCCGCCGCGACTTCACCGTCAACGCGATGGCGCTGCGGCTGCCCGACCTGACCTTCGTCGACCCGCACGACGGTCTGGGCGACCTCGCCCGCGGGCTGCTGCGCACCCCGGGGACCCCGGCCGAGTCGTTCGGCGACGACCCGCTGCGCATGATGCGGGCGGCGCGCTTCGTGTCCCAGCTGGGCCTCGCGCTCGACCCCGAGGTGGAGGCGGCGATGCGCGAGCGCGCCGGGTCGCTCGAGATCATCTCCGCAGAGCGGATCCGCGACGAGCTGGTCAAGCTGATGCTGACCCCCGACCCCAGGCCCGGTCTCGAGGTGCTCACCGACACCGGCCTCGCCGACGTGATGCTGCCCGAGCTGTCCGGCATGCGGCGCACCGTCGACGAGCACAACCGCCACAAGGACGTCTACGAGCACTCCCTCACCGTCCTCGCGCAGGCCATCGACCTGGAGCTCCCCGCCCCTGAGCCGGGTCGCGGGACGGCGGCGGCCGAGCCGGGGGCGGCAGCCCCGGCCGACGGCGGGCCCGTCATACGGCCTGATCTGGTGCTGCGACTCGCGGCGCTGCTGCACGACATCGGCAAGCCCGCGACGCGGAGGTTCGAGCCCGACGGGGGCGTGTCCTTCCACCACCACGAGCTCGTGGGCGCCCGTATGGCGACCAAGCGCCTCAAGGCCCTGCGCTTCGACAAGGACACGACCAAGGCGGTGTCACGGCTGATCGAGCTGCACCTGCGGTTCCACGGCTACGGCGACGGCGAGTGGACCGACTCCGCCGTGCGCCGCTACGTGACCGACGCGGGGCCGCTGCTGTCCCGGCTGCACCTGCTGACCCGCGCCGACTGCACCACGCGCAACATCCGCAAGGCGGGCCGGCTGCGGCGCAGCTACGACGGCCTGGAGGCGCGCATCGAGCGGCTGCAGGCCGAGGAGGAGCTCGCCGCCATCCGGCCCGAGCTCGACGGCAACGAGATCGTCGAGGTGCTCGGCATCCGGCCCGGGCCGGTGCTCGGACGCGCCTACAAGCACCTGCTCGCGGTGCGCCTCGACGAGGGCATGATCGGGCGCGAGGAGGCGACCCTGCGCCTCAAGCAGTGGTGGGTCACCCAGCCCGAGTCCACCGAGCAGCAACACCAGCCGGACTAGCTAGACCAGCTCGTCGATCGCTGCGAGGACGCGCCCGCACGGCCCGTGCACGTCCGTCAACGCCCGCACCTCGAGCGCCGTCTGCAGCGCTCGCTCACGGTCGGCCTCGAGCTCGGGCATGGCGACGGTCAGGGCTCCGATCGCGTGCAGCAGGCCGACGAGGTGCCGGGCGCGGTCGTCGGGCTCCGCGTCGTGCAGCAGCACGTCCGCCAGGTGCCGGCGCACCGAGTCCTCGTGGGTGCTGTCGACGGCGACCCAGGTCGTCCGAGGGATCATCGACTGGCGGGCGGGGGCCTCGCGGCGGAGCACGCCCTTGGCCTCCAGGTCACGGTGCAGCGCCGGATAGAGGGCCCGGCCCATGATCGGCAGGACGTTGGTGAGCTTGCGTCCCTGCATCCCGCGGAAGGTCTCCAGAGCCCCGTCGAGCACGGGGTCGGCGTCGTGGGTGACCTCGTCGTCGATGACGAGCCGGCCCGCCTGGATCGGCTCGCCCAGCGACCCGACCACGTGCTCGTGCTCCTCGACGACCCGCACCTGCTCGATCGCCCCCAGCTCGCTCAGCGCGCCACCGGCGACCGCAAGGTCCAGCACGCGCTCGGGCACGCTCATCCGGCCCGTCTCGTCGTCGGTGAGCAGGAGCAGGAGTTCCTCGGCGAGCTGCATGGCTCGACCGTAGACCCCGGTCGGCCCCGCCGCGACCCCTCGCGCCGGTGCGGCCCCACGAACGAGACGACCGCCACACACACCGGTCGCGGAGACCTGAGCACCGTCCACCGTGCTCAGGTCTGCGCGATCACCGGTCGTCGCGTCGTCCGCCTGCTGGGGCTGTCGGGCTGTCGGTCACAGGGGGCGTCAGCGGCTCTCGCTGCCGGCGATGAAGGCCTCGAGCTTGGCGCGGCCCTCGTCGTCGGGACGCTGCTCCGGCGGGGACTTCATCAGGTATGCCGCGGGTGAGAGCAGCGGACCCCCGATGCCCCGGTCCAGCGCGATCTTGGCCGCCCGGATCGCGTCGATGATGATGCCCGCCGAGTTGGGGGAGTCCCAGACCTCGAGCTTGTACTCCAGGTTGAGCGGCACGTCGCCGAACGCCCGGCCCTCCAGGCGGACATAGGCCCACTTGCGGTCGTCCAGCCACGCCACGTAGTCCGACGGGCCGATGTGGACGTTGCGGTCGTCCGTCTTGCCGGCCAGCTCGCCGTGCAGGTTGGAGGTGACGGCCTGGGTCTTGGAGACCTTCTTGGACTCCAGGCGCTCGCGCTCGAGCATGTTCTTGAAGTCCATGTTGCCGCCGACGTTGAGCTGATAGGTCCGGTCCAGCGCCACCCCGCGGTCCTCGAACAGCTTGGCCAGCACGCGGTGGGTGATGGTGGCGCCGACCTGCGACTTGATGTCGTCGCCGATGATCGGGACGCCGGCGGCCTCGAACTTCGCGGCCCACTCGGGGTCGCTCGCGATGAAGACGGGCAGCGCGTTGACGAACGCGACCTTGGCGTCGATCGCGCACTGCGCGTAGAACTTGTCGGCCTCCTCCGACCCCACGGGGAGGTAGGACACGAGCACGTCGACCTCGGCGTCCTTGAGCGCCTGGACCACGTCCACGGGCTCGGCCGTGGACTCGTCGATGGTCTGGCGGTAGTACTTGCCGAGGCCGTCGAGGGTGTGCCCGCGCTGCACCTCGACGCCGAGCGTCGGCACGTCGCAGATCTTGATCGTGTTGTTCTCGGAGGCGTTGATGGCCTCGGACAGGTCCTTGCCGACCTTCTTGTCGTCGACGTCGAACGCGGCGACGAGCTCGACGTCGCGCACGTGGTAGTCGCCGAGCAGGACGTGCATCAGCCCCGGGACCGTGTCCTCGGGGCTGGCGTCCTTGTAGTAGTGGACGCCCTGGACAAGGGACGTCGCACAGTTGCCGACGCCGACGATCGCGACGCGCACTGAAGGCATGGGTGCTCCTCGTGTGGATGGCTGGATGGCTGGGTGGCGGGGACCCGTGGCAGGGCCGGCTGTATGCCGTCCGCCCGTCACCGACATGACAAACACGCACTTTGTCATGTCTGCTCGGGCTTGTCATGCCGCCACGCGCATCCGGCTGGGGGAGGGGACCGGCGATGCTCCGGGCCAGGACCAGGAGGGGCCGTCATACTGACGGGCAGACCGGAGGTGGGCCCACCACCTCGGAGCATCGAGGAGATCGCGTGAGCCCAGCCACGACCCAGGGCGCCGGTGCCGGCGTCGGCCCGGGGGGCAATCCGTCGAGCAGGGCGCGCAAGCCCCGCAAGCCCCGCCGCCGCAGCGGGTGGGCCCGCCTCCTGACCTGGCTCGGCCTCGCGCTGGTGACGCTGCTGGCGCTCGGCGCCGCGGTGGTGGCCTATCTCTACTCGACGATCGACATCCCCGACCCCAACCCGGCGTCGCAGGCGCAGATCTCGACGGTCTACTTCGCCGACGGCAAGACCGAGATGGGCCGGCTGACGGGTGGCACCAACCGCGAGAACGTCCCGCTGAGCAGGGTGCCCGACCACGTGCAGAAGGCCTTCCTCGCGGCCGAGGACCGCTCCTTCTACTCCAACAACGGAGTCAGCCCGAGCGGTATCGCCCGCGCGATCAAGGTGTCCCTGGAGGGTGGCGCGACCCAGGGCGGGTCGACCATCACGCAGCAGTACGTCAAGAACACCTTCTTGACCAGCGACCAGACGGTCCAGCGCAAGCTCAAGGAGATCATCATCTCCGTCAAGCTGGACCAGCAGCGCAGCAAGGACCAGATCCTCGAGGACTACCTCAACACGATCTACTTCGGGCGCAGCGCGAGCGGCATCCAGACGGCGTCCAAGGCGTACTTCGGCAAGGACGTCTCGCAGCTGACCCCCGCCGAGGGCGCCCTGCTGGCGTCGGTCATCCGGGGCCCCTCGATCTACGACCCCTCCCGCTCGGCGAGCAACCTGGCCCGCAGCAAGGAGCGCGTGTCGTGGATCCTCGACGCGATGGTCGACCAGGGCTGGCTCACGGCCGCGCAGCGGTCCCAGGCGGTCTATCCCACCGTGGTCAAGGCCAAGCCCATCGAGATCACCGGCGGCACCAACGGCTACCTGGTCGACCTGGCCAAGAAGGAGCTGGTGAGCCGGGCCAAGCTGGACGAGGACGCCATCGCCAAGGGTGGTCTGCGCATCGTCACGACCGTGGACCAGAGGTACCAGCAGGCGATGATCGAGGCCATCGCCGACCGCGGTGCGGCCGACGACATCGAGGGCGCGCAGACCGGGATGTCCGCGGTCGAGCCGGGCACCGGGGCGATCAAGGCGCTGTATGGCGGGACCGACTTCGCCAAGCGTCCCTACAACAACGCGGTGGACGCGCACCTGTCGGCGGGCTCGACCTTCAAGGCCTACACGCTGGTGGGGGCCCTGCAGAACGGCTACTCCACACGGTCCCGCGTGAGCGGCTCCTCGCCCTACCAGGTGCCGGGGACCAACGACGAGATCGAGAACGAGTTCAACCAGCAGTACGGCTGGATCGACCTGCGTCAGGCCGCCGCGGACTCGGTCAACACGGCGTTCGTGCGGCTCAACAAGGCGATCGGCCCGGCCGCCACCAAGAAGGCGGCCCTGGACGCCGGGATCCCGGGCACCGCGCAGGTCAACGTCGAGGACAACCTCACCAACACCCTCGGCACGGCCACCCCGAGCGTCCTGGACAACACCAACGGCTACGCGACGATCGCGGCCGAGGGCAGGCGCGCGACACCGCACATCATCGCCTCGGTCAAGAGCTCCGACGGGGAGGTGGACTACACCGCGTCGACGAGCACGACGCAGGCCATCGACCGGGACGTGGCCGTGGACGTCACCGAGGCCCTGACCCACC
Organism: Arsenicicoccus cauae; assembly: GCF_009707125.1. Lineage (GTDB taxonomy): Bacteria > Actinomycetota > Actinomycetes > Actinomycetales > Dermatophilaceae > Arsenicicoccus > Arsenicicoccus cauae. The sequence continues at coordinate 70,872 of NZ_WLVL01000006.1, read as the reverse complement.
CGATCACCGAGGGCACTGCGTCATACGCCCAGCGGGTCCGGCGTCCCGCCGCCGGCAAGACCGGCACGGCCGAGGACCACAAGGAGGTCTGGTTCATCGGCTATGTCCCGCAGCTGGCCGCGGGGTGCGCGATCTACAAGCCGTCCGAGGACGGCAGGACCAACGTGCCGCTCGGCCGCAACGTCGGTGGCTACAAGTATTGCGTGCCGATCTGGACGCAGTTCATGCGCACGGTGCTGGAGGGCGTCGAGGAGAAGGACTTCCCCGAGCGGGTCGGCGTCAACGACGAGGATCGCAAGAACATCGGCACCCGGCCGCGGTCGACGTCCACGGCGTCGGCGGACCCGGGTGGCTCGGGCACCTCCGGCACGGGCGACACCGGCCGTGCGAGCGCGCCCGCCACCTCCTCGGCCGCGCAGCCGTCGGCGACAGCGCCGGCCCCGCCGCCCCCGACCCAGACGGCCCGGAGCGCCCCCACGTCGGCCACCGGCTGAGCGGCGGGCGAGCGGGCATGATGGGCGCATGCAGCTGAGCGACCCCACCCGCACCGTCGCGCCCACCCGCGAGGACCCGGTGGCTCGGGTCGCGAGCGAGTGGCTGGGTGGTCCGGTCGGGCGGTATGCCGCCATCGGCCGCCGTGGTCTGGGTCCCGCCGTCGTCGTCCTGTCCTGCACGGCGACCGTGCTGATGGCCCTGTCCGTCCTCCTGCGTGGCCACTGCCTCGCGCGGGGGTGGCGTGCGGCGGACCAGTTCTGGCACGCCTGCTACTCCGACATCCCCGTCGTCTACCAGGGCAGCGGCCTGGCGGACGGCGGCTTCGCCTACGGCCACGGGTCCGGGGTCGGGCAGCCGGCCGGCACAGGTGTCGTGATGTGGCTGCTGTCGCTGCTGGTCCCGGGCGGGCCCGAGCAGGGGCGCACGCTGCCGGCCGCCCAGGTCTACGTCGCAGCCTGGGCGGGGCTGCTCACCGTCCTGCTCGTCCTGCTCGTCGGCCTGCTGGTCCGCGCCCAGCCCCGCACCCGCTGGGCGGTGGCGCACCTCGCCCTGTCACCCGTCGTCGCGACGGCCGCCCTGGTCAGCTTCGACCTGCTGGCGGTGACCCTGGGCATCGCGGGGCTCGTGGCGTGGGGACGTCGGCACGCGGTGCAGGCCGGGATCCTGCTGGGTCTCGCGATCAGCTGCCGGTCCACGTCGGTCCTGCTGGTCCTCGCGCTCGGCCTGGTGTGCCTGCGCGCCGGGCGGCTGGTCGAGTGGGGGCTCGCGGCGGGCGTCGCCCTGCTCACGGTCGTGGCCGTCGTCGGCACCGTGGTCGCGCTCAGCGGTCGCCAGGCGCTGGACGTCTACACCGGCTGGGCGGCGGCCGCGCCGGGCTACGGCTCGCTCACCCACCTGCTGGCCGCGGCCGGCGTCGCCGTCCCGACCGGCCTCGCCACCCTGCTGGCCGTGCTCGGCTGGGTGGCGGCCGTCGTGGTGGCCGCATTCTTTGCCCTGGGTACGGCGCGGCGGCCGGCCGTCGCCGAGGTCGCGCTCGTGCTCGTGGTGCTCGTCGCGGCGACCGGCAAGAGCCTGCCGCCGCAGGCCGCGCTGTGGGTCCCGCCCCTGCTGGCGCTGATCGGCGTGCGATGGCGCGACCACCTGGTGTGGGCCGCGGTGGAGGTGACCTACTTCGTCGGGGTGTGGCTGCACATCGCCGCCCGCACCGACCCCGACCGGGGCCTGCCCGCGGGGTGGTTCGGGGTGCTCGTGGTGGCCCGCCTCGCCGCGTGGCTGTGGCTGGTCTGGGTCGTGACCCGGCGCGCGCGGGACGAGCCACCGGACCGCGAGGCCACCGGGCGTCCGGAGCGCGATCCCGTGGCGGGCGTCGCCGCCAACGCCCCTGACCAGGTCCTGCTCAAGGTCGTGTAGGCTAGGACGGCTCGTCTGTGTGCTCGCGACGCCCGTCGCGGTGCCTGGGCGAGCGTCATGCACACCCTCCTGTCACGGAGAGACCGTGACCGCCGAGACCAGAGGAGGTGGGTTAACGCATGCGTCAGTACGAACTGATGATCATCCTCGACCCCGCTCTCGAGGAGCGCACCATCCAGCCGTCGCTGGACAAGTTCCTCACCGTCATCACCCAGGACAAGGGCACCGTCGACAACGTCGACCTGTGGGGCAAGCGCCGCCTGGCCTACGAGATCAACAAGAACGCCGAGGCCTACTACGCCGTCGTGAACTTCACGGCCGAGCCCGCCACGGCCAAGGAGCTGGACCGCCAGCTCGGTCTGAACGAGTCCATCCTGCGGACCAAGCTCCTGCGCCCCGGCGCCTGAGTCGTTCTCGCACAGCTCGATCCACCACCGCTCGACGAGGAGAGATCCATGGCCGGAGAGACCACGCTGACGATCATCGGCAACCTCACCCAGGACCCGGAGCTGCGGTTCACGCCGTCCGGTGCGGCCGTCGCCAACTTCACTGTGGCGTCCACGCCGCGCACGTTCGACCGCCAGTCCAACGAGTGGAAGGACGGCGAGACGCTGTTCATGCGCTGCTCCGTGTGGCGTGAGGCAGCCGAGAACGTCGCCGAGTCCCTCCAGCGCGGCATGCGCGTCGTCGTCACCGGTCGCCTGGTCTCCCGCTCCTGGGAGGACAAGGAGTCCGGCCAGAAGCGCTCCGTCATGGAGATGCAGGTCGACGAGGTCGGACCGTCGCTGCGCTACGCCACGGCCAAGGTCACCCGCACCCAGCGCGGTGGCGGTGGTGGCGGCGGCCAGGGCGGTGGCTTCGGTGGTGGCAACGCCGGCTCCGGCGGTGGCCAGGGTGGCTGGGGCGGCGGCAATGCCGGCTCCGGCGACGACCCCTGGTCGACCGGCGGTGGCTCCGGCGGCGGTCAGCAGTCCGGCGGTCAGCCGGCGGCCGGCGGCCAGGGCGGCTGGGGCGGCGGAGCGCCGTCCTACGACGAGCCGCCGTTCTGACCGACCCCGGCACCCGTCCGGATCGAGCACGTCCGTCGGTGGCGGGGCATCGCGCCCGTCATACCGACATCACACTCTGAGCCGCTGCCCCCAGGCCGGCGGCACCACGCATCGCACACCCAAGGAGTTCCACAATGGCCAAGCCCGTTGTGCGCAAGCCCAAGAAGAAGGCGAACCCGCTCAAGGCCGCCAAGGTCGAGAACATCGACTACAAGGACACCGCGCTGCTGCGCAAGTTCATCTCCGACCGCGGCAAGATCCGCGCACGTCGCGTGACCGGTGTCTCCGTCCAGGAGCAGCGCCTCATCGCCAAGGCCGTCAAGAACGCCCGCGAGGTCGCCCTGCTGCCCTACTCGAGCTCCGCTCGCTGAGCCCGGGAAAGGACGAACTGACATGAAGCTCATCCTCACCAACGAGGTCACCGGCCTCGGCGCCCCCGGCGACATCGTCGAGGTCAAGGACGGCTACGCCCGCAACTACCTCATGCCCCGCGGGCTCGCGACCCAGTGGACCAAGGGCGGCGAGAAGCAGGTCGAGGCGATCCAGAAGGCCCGCGCCGCGCGCGAGCACAAGACGATCGAGGAGGCCAAGGACGCCAAGCAGCGTCTCGAGGTCAAGGCCTACAAGGTGCCGGTCAAGTCCGGCGAGGCCGGTCGCCTCTACGGCTCGGTCCACACCGCGCAGATCGTCGACGCGATCGTGTCCGCCGGCGGCCCCAAGGTCGACCGTCGCAAGCTGGAGGTCAAGGGCGCGATCCGCACCCTCGGCGCGTACGAGGCGACCGTGCGTCTGCACGCGGACGTCACGGCCAACGTCAAGCTGGACGTCGTCGCCGCGAAGTGACCCACCGGGGGTAGGGGCATCGACCGGCCTCCGTCCCCCAGGCTGATGGACCCACCCCCGGTAGGTTCATCAGCCGGGTGTCTCACCGCAGGTCGAGGTGATCGACCCAGGCTGATTCACCTGCCGTATGCCGAGAGGCCCGGCGCCATCCCCACGGGGGCATGGCGCCGGGCCTTCCGCTGTCTGCGCGCGCGCCCTCCCGCCGACTGGTCAGTGATGGAGGCCCACGGCGTCCGATTCTGACCAGTCGGCGTGTCTGGAGGTGACCGGTCGGCGTGTCTGGAGGTGACCGGTCGGCGTGGGGGTGAGGGAGTCAGGGATTGCGCAGGGTGTTGTCCACGACGTACTGGTCGCCGCGGTAGGCGTGGTCGCCGTACTCGATCGGGGTCCCGTCGGCGGTGTACGACTGCCACAGCACGGTCAGCACGGCGTCGGCGCGCGTGAGCTGCAGCTGGCGCCGCTCGGTGAGCGTCGCCATCCGGGCCCCCAGCCGCTGGCGGGCCACGTCGGCGACCACCCCGCGACGCCCCAGCAGCTCGTAGAGCCCGTGCTCGCCCAGCTCGGCCGCTGTGAGCGTCGCGAACTGCGGCGGCAACCAGGACCGCAGCACCACCAGGGGGCGCCCGTCCGACCAGCGCACCCGCTCCAGATAGACGAGCGGCACGCGGGGATCCAGCCCCAGGGCCGTGGCGGCGACCTTGTTGCGACGGGCGGGCACCAGGCGGACCACCTGCGTCTGGGGGCGGCGCCCGGTGCGGTCCAGCTCGTCGTACAAGGGGGTCAGGTCGTCCCGCTGGTGCACGACCGGGGAGGCGACGCGGGTGCCGATGCCGCGGTGCCGCACCAGCAGCCCGTCGGCGACGAGCTGGGCGATGGCCTTGCGGACGGTGGGTCGCGACACGTGCAGACGGGCGGCGAGGGACAGCTCGTTCTCGAAGGGGTCGCCGGGCTGCAGGACGCCGTCGTCGATCGCGGCGCGCAGCTGGGCCGCGAGCTGGTCGTAGAGCGGTGTGGGGGCCGCACGGTCCAGCGAGACGGGCAACGGCGTGGGCACGGTTGCACAGTATCCGATCTCGTCATGGCGAGCGGGCGCGACGACGGGTGGGCCGGCACTGAGTCCAGTGTGCAAATGTCAGGACAATAGGTTGACAGGGGATCGGCGCCCGGCTTGAATGGCATGACCCGCGAACCCACCCGCGACCCACCCGCACGTCGACGTGCACTGGAGGCAGCTGATGAGCACCAACCTGAACTCGATGGTGGAGGCCTACCCGACCACCGTCCTGTGGAACGACTCCGCGGACCCGGTCGAGCTCAAGCAGTCCATCGAGTACGGCGCGGTGGGGGCCACCTGCAACCCGGTCATCGCGGTGACCTGCGTCAAGGCGGACCTGCCGCGGTGGAGCGCCCGGATCAAGGAGCTCGACGCCGAGATGCCCGAGGCCACCGAGTCCGAGATCGGGTGGAAGGTCGTCGAGGAGCTGTCCATCGACGCCGCCAGGCTGCTCGAGCCGGCCTTCGAGCGGTATGCAGGGCGCAACGGCCGTCTCTCGATGCAGACCGACCCGCGCCTGGCCCGCAGCGCCGCCAAGCTCGTCGACCAGGCGGAGCACTTCAGCGGGCTCGCCGACAACATCATCGTCAAGATCCCCGCCACCCGGCGCGGCATCGAGGCGATCGAGGAGGCGACCTACCGCGGGGTCAGCATCAACGTCACCGTCTCCTTCACCGTCCCGCAGGCCGTCGCCGCCGGGGAGGCCATCGAACGCGGGCTGCGGCGTCGCGAGGCCGAGGGCAGGAGCGTCGAGGGGATGGGCCCGGTCGTCACCATCATGTGCGGCCGCCTCGACGACTGGCTCAAGGACTGCGTCAAGGCCGACGGCACCGACATCGACCCCGAGCACCTGGAGTGGGCCGGGATCGCGGCGTTCAAGAAGGCCTACGGCATCTTTGCCGAGCGTGGGCTGCGAGCCCGCCTGCTGTCCGCGGCCTTCCGCAACACCAAGCAGCTGTCCGAGCTCGTCGGCGGGGACGTCGTGATCTCCCCGCCGTTCGCGTGGCAGCAGCGGATCGTCGACGCCGGGGAGGAGCTGCCCGAGCGCATGAGCGTCCCGGTCGACCCGGCGATCGTCGACGAGCTCTACACCAAGGTCCCGGAGTTCCGCCGCGCGTACGACGTCGACGGCATGACCCCCGAGGAGTTCGACACCTTCGGCGCCACCCGCAAGACGCTGCGGCAGTTCCTCGCCGCCGACGAGGAGCTCGACCAGGTCGTGCGTGACATCCTCGTCCCGGCACCCTGACGCGACCACACCGAGGAGGACGACGATGACCTCGACCTACCCGTATGCCGGAGCACCCACCGTGCGGCTGACCGTCGCCCAGGCGGTCGTGCGCTTCCTGGCCAACCAGTGGTCCGAGCGGGACGGCCACGAGCAGCGTTTGATCCCAGGCTGCTTCGGCATCTTCGGGCACGGCAACGTCGCGGGCGTCGGGCAGGCGCTGCTGCAGGACCAGGTCGCCCTGGAGGGCGGCGACGACGCCGAGCACCTGCCCTACTACCTGGCCCGCAACGAGCAGGGCGCGGTCCACGCGGCGTCGGCCTACGCCACGACCAAGGACCGGCTGCAGACGCTCGCGGTCACGACCTCCATCGGGCCCGGCGCGACCAACATGGTCACCGGCGCGGCCCTGGCCACCACCAACCGCCTCCCCGTGCTCCTCCTGCCGTCCGACCAGTTCGCGACCCGCTACCCCGACCCGGTGCTGCAGCAGCTCGAGGACCCGCGCAGCCTGGACGTGTCGGTCAACGACGCGTTCAAGCCGGTCAGTCGCTTCTGGGACCGCATCAACCGCCCCGAGCAGCTGATCCCGAGCCTGCTGGCGGCCATGCGCGTGCTCACCGACCCCGCCGAGACCGGCGCCGTCACGATCTGCCTGCCGCAGGACGTCCAGGCCGAGGCCTTCGACTGGCCGGTCGAGCTCTTCGACACGAGGGTGTGGCACGTCGCCCGGCCCGTCCCCGAGCCCGCCGCCCTGCAGCGGGCCGTCGAGGCGATCCGCGCCGCCGAGCGACCGCTGCTCGTGGCCGGCGGGGGCGCGATCTACAGCGGGGCGAGCGAGGCACTGCGTGAGTTCGCCACGGCCACGGGCATCCCCGTCGCCGACACCCAGGCCGGCAAGGGCGCGATCAGCTGGGAGCACCCGCTGTCCGTCGGCGGGGTTGGTTCCACGGGAAACAGTGCCGCCAACACCCTCGCCCGCGAGGCCGACCTGGTCATCGGGGTGGGGACGCGCTACAGCGACTTCACGACGGCGTCGCACACCGTGTTCGCCTCTCCCGACGTGCGATTCGTCAACGTCAACGTGCTCGCCTTCGACGCCGCCAAGCACGCGGCGACGATGGTGGTGGCGGACGCGCGCGAGGCGCTGACCGCGCTCCAGGGCGCGCTCGACGGCTGGACCACCGATCCGGCATACCAGCAGCGCGCCGCGGACCTGTGGGCCGAGTGGGACCAGGTCATCGACGAGTGCTACCACCGCGACCACCAGCCGCTCCCCGCGCAGACCGAGGTCTTCGGCGCGCTCAACGAGCTCATGGGCGACCACGACGTCGTCATCAACGCGGCCGGCTCGATGCCCGGGGACCTGCAGGCGCTCTGGCGCGCGCGGACCCCCGAGCAGTACCACCTGGAGTACGCCTACTCCTGCATGGGCTACGAGATCCCCGCGGCGATGGGCGTCCGGCTCGCGCTCGACAGCGACGGCCACGAGGACCGTCAGGTCGTGGCGATCGTCGGCGACGGCACCTACCAGATGATGCCGATGGAGCTCGCGACCATCGTGTCCGAGGGCCTCAAGGTCATCGTCGTGCTCCTGCAGAACCACGGCTTCGCGTCCATCGGGGCACTGTCGGAGTCGCGCGGCTCGCAGCGCTTCGGGACGAGCTATCGGATGCGCAACCGCGAGTCCGGTCGGCTCGACGGCGACAAGGTCCCCTTCGACCTCGCCGCCAACGCAGCGTCCTGGGGCGCAGAGGTGCTGCGCTGCAACGGGATCGAGGAGTTCCGCGCCGGCTACGCCACGGCCGCGGCGGCGGACGGCCCCGTCGTGCTCTACATCGAGACCGACCTGTGCGGCCCCAACCCGCCCGGTCACGCCTGGTGGGACGTGCCGGTCTCGGAGGTGTCCGAGCTGGAGTCCACGCAGCGGGCCCACGCGGAGTACGCCGAGGAGAAGACGGCCCAGCGCCACCACCTCTGACCAGAGCACGAGGCCGTATGCCGGAGCTCAGCCCCCTCGCCTGGTCGCTGCTGGTGGCCGGCGCCCTCGTCGTCGGCTTCTCCAAGACGGCGATCGGCGGCGCCGCGATGGTGGCGGTCGGGCTCTTCGCTCTCGCGCTGCCGGCCAAGGAGTCGACGGGGACGCTCCTGCTCCTCCTGCTGGTCGGCGACCTGGTGGCCACGCGGGCGTACCGGCATACGGTCGATCGGGGCCTGCTGGTGCGGCTCGTGCTGCCGGTGCTGCTCGGCGTGGGACTGGGCGTGGGCTTCCTGGCGGTCGTCGACGACCTCGTGCTGCGGCGCGTGATCGGCGCGATCTTGCTGGTGCTGCTGGGGATCCAGCTGTGGAGCGCGCGACGCCCGGCGCCGCGTCAGGGTTCTCGCGCTGTCGGGCGGGCGTATGCCGCGCTCGCCGGCTTCACGACCATGGTGGCCAACGCCGGAGGTCCCGCCATGAATCTCTATCTCCTGCGCGAGAACTACGAGAAGTGGACCTTCCTCGGCACGACGGCGTGGTTCTTCCTGGCGGTCAACCTCGTGAAGCTGCCGTTCATGGTGGGGCTGGGACTCGTGACGGGGCGCGGCTTGGCGTTGCTGCCGCTGCTGGCGCCGGTCGTGCTGGTGGGTGCGTGGCTCGGGCGGCAGGTGGTGGCGCGGATCGACCAGGTGTGGTTCGCGCGGATCGTGACGGCGTTCGTGGCGGTCAGCGCGGTGCAGCTCGCCGTCCTGTGACCCCACCACGATGCAGGGACGGCGCGGACGACATACGGCTGGAGCGGTGAGCCGATGTCGAGAACGCTCCCGCGGCTCCGTCCCTGGGGTGAGTGCGGTCACAATGGCGGCACCGGCGACGAGGAGACAGCCATGGCCAAGTACCTGCTGCTGAAGCACTACCGGAGCACCAAGCCCGACGACGCCGAGCACGACGTCCCGATGGACCGGTGGACGCCGGCGGAGGTCGACGCGCACATGCAGTACATGAACGACTTCGCCGACCGGCTGCGCGAGTCCGGTGAGCTCGTCGACAGCCGGGCGCTCGCCCAGGACGGCCTGTGGGTGCGCCACGACGGTGAGGGGAGGCCGCCGGTGACGGACGGGCCGTTCGCCGAGACCAAGGAGCTGATCGCCGGGTGGATGATCATCGACGTCGACTCGCAGGACCGGGCGATCGAGCTGGCGGGCGAGCTGTCGGCGGCGCCGGGAGAGGGCGGGACGCCATACCGCGAGTGGCTGGAGCTGCGGCCGCTGCTGGAGTCCGCGCCGACCGTCACCGAGTGAGCGGGACGAGACGAGTCGGTCCATGGACGACGTCACGCTGCGGGAGCTGATCCCCGCGGTGATCGGCGTCCTCGTCCGGCGCGGAGCAGACTTCGCGTCGGCCGAGGACGCCGTGCAGGAAGCGCTGGTCAAGGCCCTGGAGGTCTGGCCGACGGACCCGCCGCGCGACCCGCGGGCGTGGCTCGTGACCGCGGCGTGGCGCAAGCACGTCGACGCCGTCCGATCCGACCAGGCGCGCCAGGCGCGGGAGGTGCTCGTCCACGAGGAACCCCCGCCGGGCGGCGTCACGTCGGTCGACGACACCCTGCAGCTCTATGCGCTGTGCGCGCACCCCTCGCTCACGCCGGCGTCCGCGGTCGCCCTCACGCTCCGCGCGGTCGGCGGACTGACGACGCGGCAGATCAGCGAGGCCTATCTCGTGCCGGAGCGGGCCTTGGCGCAGCGGATCAGCCGCGCCAAGGCCCGTCTCGTCTCGGTCGACCTCGCCGGCGAGCCGCGCGACGTGGGCACCGTGCTGCGGGTGCTCTACCTCGTGTTCAACGAGGGCTACTCGGGGTCGGTCGACCTCGCGGCGGAGGCCATCAGGCTGACCCGCCAGCTCGTCGCCCTCACGGACGACCCTGAGGCGATCGGCCTGCTCGCCCTCATGCTGCTGCACCACGCGCGCCGCCCTGCCCGGTGGACCGCAGCCGGGGCTCTGGTCACGCTGGCCGAGCAGGACCGCACGCTGTGGGACACCGCCCTAATCGCCGAGGGCGTCGACCTCCTGCAGGGCGCGCTCGCGCGAGATCGGTTGGGGGAGTACCAGGCTCAGGCCGCCATCGCAGCGCTGCACGCGGACGCCCAGCGGGCCGACGAGACCGACTGGGTGCAGATCGTCGAGTGGTATGACGAGCTCGTGGCGCTCACCTCCTCGCCGGTGGCCCGCCTCAACCGGGCGGCCGCGGTGGGCGAGGCGGACGGCCCAGCTGCGGGGTTGGCCGCTCTGGCCGAGCTGGACCCGGGTCTGCCGCGCCACACCGCTGTGCGCGCCTATCTCGAGGCGAAGGCCGGCAACGCCGCCAAGGCGGCCGAGCTCTATCTCGCGGCAGCGCGCTCGGCCACGAACGCGGCCGAGAGGGTCCACCTGACCGGCGAGGCGGCCAGGCTTCGGGGCTGAGCGGCGGCGCAACGGGGACGTCCGTGCTCGCTGGGCGGGCACGAACGTCCCCGTTGCGGTCCGCCAGGTGACGGCGAGAGGGGTGGCGGCGAGAGGGGGATGGGTCAGGTGCGGGCGGCGGCCTCGAGGAGGGTGGTGGCCGCCATACGCAGGCCGTCCATCGTCGACATGGCGGCGTCCTCGTGCTCGATGTTGATCACCATGTCCTCGTCCACCTCCTTGAGCGCGCGCAGCACCTCGACCCAGTAGTCGACCCCGTGGCCGGCCCCGACTGCCACGAACCGCCATGCCGGGTCGTCGGGCCAGGACGCGCACCAGTGGTGGTAGCCCACGGGCACCTTGTCCTCCGCGTCGGGCGGGACGGCGCCGAAGTCGACGTCGAGCACCCCCTTGGTCCGGACCCCGTCGAACAGCGCGACGTCCTTGGCCGCCGCGAAGAAGACCCGGTCGCCGAGCGTGCGGATCACCGTGGGGACGTCCATCTGCTGCCACATCAGGTGCGAGGTGTCCATCTCCACACCGACGTTCGTGGCGCCGGTCTCGTCCAGCAGCCGCTGGTAGGTCGTGGTGTTGAAGACCAGGTTGCGCGGGTGCAGCTCGAGGGCGACGCGCACGTCGTGGTCGCGGGCGAAGCGGTCGATCTCGCGCCAGTAGGCCACGGCGATCGGCCACTGGTGGGCGAGGATCTGCTGGTCCTGGCCGTGCCAGGCGTTGACCACCCAGGTCGGCAGCGTGGCGCCGGGCTCGGCACCGGGCAGGCCGGACACGGTGATGACGTGCTCGGCCCCGAGCAGCGCGGCGAGCTCGATCGACCGACGCAGGTCGTGGTCGTGCTTGGGCCCGTCTGAGGCGTTGGGGGACAGGGGATTCCCGTTGCAGTTGAGGGCGGTGAGCTCCATGCCGCGCTCGGCATACAGCCCGAGGTAGTCCTCGCGCGCGGAGGCCGACGCGAGCAGGCCGTCGACGTGGAGGTGCGGGACGGGGATGAAGCCGCCGGAGTTGACCTCGACCGACGTCAGCCCGAGGCCGCGCAGGGTGTCGAGCATCTCGGGGACGGACTGGTCGGCCAGGCAGGCGGTGTAGGCGCCGAGCTTCATGGTCACAGCTCGTTTCCGGGGGAGGGGACGGTGACGGCGGCGCCGCCGGACCGGTGGGACCGCACGACGGCGTCGACGACGAGCATCGTGCGGTAGGCGTCGGTGAAGGACGCGTTGGGCGGCGTGCCGCCGTCGATCCCGAGCACCTGGTCGAGGAAGGCGCGGCATTCGTAGGCGAACATCTCGGCGTTGCCGCCGCCGTTGCCGGCGGCCTGCATCGGGTAGCCGCCGTTGAAGTAGGGCAGGTGCGGGCCTGCGATGATCCGGCGCTCGCCACGGGTGGCCGCGGCGGGCTGCTCGTCGTCATAGACGTACTCCGCGGGACGGTGCCAGTCGACCGCCGCACGCCCGTTGAGGCCGTAGACCTCGAGCCGCAGGCCGTTCGGCATCCCGAAGGCCGTGCGCGAGCAGGCGAGCGTGGCCGCCGCGCCGCCGGCGAAGCGCGCCGTGAAGGTCGCGGTGTCCTCGTTGGTCACCGGCCCCATCTCGTCCGACACGGGCGCGGCCCCGTGGCCGACGACGAAGCCGAGCGGCGTGGGGCGCTCGCCGACCTGGATCGACAAGGTGCCGCCGGCGACGGACTCGATGGGCCCGCAGACGAATTCGGCAAGGTCGATCAGGTGGGCCCCGACGTCCGCGAGCGCGCCGCTGCCCAGCGGGCCGGTGAAGCGCCAGGTCAGGGGACCGCGCGGATCGCACGCGTAGTCGCAGTCGTAGCGTCCCTCCACCAGCGACAGCGGGCCCAGGTCGCCGTCGGCGACGTGCTGGGCGACGCGGGCCATGGCGGGGTTGCGGCGATGGGTGAAGCCGACGCCCGTCACCACGCCCGCCTCGCGCGCGGCGCCCCCCTCGAGCTCGGCCATCGCGCGCCCGTCCTCGAGCGTGCCCGCGAGCGGCTTCTCGCAGAAGGCGTGCTTGCCGGCGCGCACCAGCGCCTCGGCGATCGGACGGTGCAGGTCGTTGCCGACGACGATCGAGACGACGTCGATGTCGGGGTCGTCGACGATCTCCTGCCAGCGTCTCCGAGGCCACCCGCAGCCTGGTCCTGGCCGCGGCGGATCGCCTTGGCTACCAGCCCGATCGGCGCGCCCGCGGGCTGCGGGAGCGACGCAGCCGGGTGGTCGGGGTGACCCTCAGCCTGCGCCAGACCTTCCACGCGGCCCTGGTCGAGAGCCTGTATGCCGCCGCAGCCGGCCAGGGCCTCGACCTGGTCCTCAGCGCGACGACACCCGCTCGCGACGTCACCGCCGCCGTGGACAGCCTCCGGCACGAGCGGTGCGACGCGGTGCTGCTGGTCAGCCCCGACGTCGACGCGCGCACGTTGGCCGAGCTCGGCTCCCGGCAGCCGACCGTGGTGGTCGGCTCCGACCTGACCGCGCCGGGTGTCGACACGGTCCGGGCGGACGACGACGCCGGTATGGCGCTGCTCGTGGGTCACCTCCACGAGCGGGGCCACCGCACCATCAGCTTCGTGGATGGCGGGGACGCCGCGATGAGCGCCACGCGCCGCGAGGGCTACCGCCGGGCGATGCGGGCCCACGGCCTTGAGCGCGAGATCGACGTGCTGCCAGGCGATCCCAGCGAGGACGCGGGCGTGCGCGCGGCGGCCGCCCTGCTGCGACGCCAGTCACCCCCGTCGGCCGTGCTCGCCCACAACGACATGATCGCGACCGGCCTGCTGCTGGCGTTGCGGTCGGCCGGGGTCGCCGTGCCGGAGGGGCTGGCGGTGGCGGGCTACGATGACACACGGCTGGGCGCGCTGTCGAGCATCGCCCTCACGACCGTCTCGCAGGACCCTGCCCGCCTCGCGGAGGAGGCCCTGCTCCTGGCGGTGGCCCGCGCCGGCGGCTCCGGTGTGAGCGGCTCCGGTGTGAGCGGCTCCGGTGTGAGCGACGCGGCCGGCGAGGCTGCAGTGGTCGTGCCGCCGCGGATCGTCATACGCAGCACGACCTGAGCGTCCCCCTCCGCCACCGCGCGAGTGGGGACGTCCGTGCCCGGGATCCGAGCATGAACGTCCCGGTCGTGCCGCGGGGCGCGGGCGCGCAGGTCAGCGAAAGACGGCGTCCAAGGACGGGATCCGCTCGCGGTAGCCCGCCAGCAGCAGCCGCGCCGTCACGACCGAGTCGACCAGCGGGTGCAGCGCAAAGGCCTGCAGCGCCAGCGCCTCCGACCCCTCCTGGGCCGCGCGGATGGCCAACGACTCCACCGCCTTGACCTGTTGCACGAGTCCCAGCGGGTGACCGGTGAGGGGCACGGCCGACAGCGGCTGCGGGCCCGACGCGTCCACCACGCACGGCACCTCGACCACGGCGTCGGCGGGCAGGCCGGGGAGGGTGGTGCCGTTGCGCACGTTGAGCAGCATGGCTGCGCGTTCGTTGCGGGCGATCGCCGCCATCAGCGCGAGCGCCACACCCTCGTAGCCGCCGCCCGCCACGTCCGCGGCGTCCCGCTCCTCGCCCTCGGACCGCGCCTCGGCCATGTAGGTCTCGTCCCGCTCGCGCCGGGTCCGCACCCACAGCTCGTGCGCCCGATCCGGTGAGTCCCCCACGGCACGATAGAAGTCCGCCTGGGAGCGCAGGAGATACTCGCCGCGCGTCTCGGCGGACCCGCGGATCCCGGCGACCGCCTCGCGGGTGAAGTAGTAGTAGTAGAGGTACTCGTTGGGGATGGCGCCGATGGTCTGCAGCCACTCGGGGCCGAAGAGCCGCCCCTCCTCGGTGGTCAGCAGCAGGTCCGGCCGGTCGAGCAGCGTGGGCAGGACGTCGACACCGTCATGCACGAGGGTCTGCAGCCAGCCGCAGTGGTTGAGCCCGGAGTAGCCGAACCGCGTCGCGTCGCCGGGCAGCCCGAGCGCGTGCGCAGCGCGGCGCCCGAGCCCGAGCGGTGAGTCGCAGATGCCCATCACGCGGTCGCCGAGGACGGTCTGCATCGCCTGCGTGATCATCCCCGCGGGGTTGGTGAAGTTGATGAACCACGCGTCCGGCGCCAGTCGCTGCACGCGCGAGGCGATGTCGAGCGCCACCGGGAGGGTGCGGAGCCCATAGGCCAGGCCGCCCGGCCCGGTCGTCTCCTGACCGAGCACGCCGAGGTCCAGCGCCACCCGCTCGTCGCAGGTGCGCCCCTCGAGCCCGCCGACCCGGATCGCGGAGAACACGAAGTCCGTCCCCTCCAGGGCCTCGTCCAGCGAGGTGGTGGCCGTGACCGTCGGGGCGTCCTCCCGGCCCGCCGCCATCTGCCGCAGCACCCGCTCGATCACCCCCAGGCGGCCGGCGTCGACGTCGTGCAGCACCAGCTCGTCGACGCGGCGGTCGTGCCGGTCGCCGAGGAGCGCGCCGTACACGAGGGGGACGCGAAATCCCCCACCGCCCAGGATGGTCAGTCTCATGCCGTGATCACCTCCGTGCCGCGCTCCGCAAGGGCGGCGAGCACCTGCGGGTCGGCCCTGTCGTCCGTCACCAGGGTGTGTATGCCGTCCGCCCCGCACACGCGCAGGGTGCCGTGGCCGGGCAGCTTGCTGTGGTCCGCGAGCAGCACCACGCGGTCGGCGCTGCGCATCATGGCCCGCTTGACGGGGACCTCGACGAGGGTGGTGTCGAGGACGTCGCCGTCGGTCGTGATCCCGCTCGTGCCGAGAAAGGCCGTGGCGGCGCGGACCTGGCGCAGCGCGTCCTCGGTCAGGACGCCGACCAGCGAGTGATAGGCGCGGCGCACGGTGCCGCCGAGCAGCACCAGCTCCACGGTGCGGTCGTGCCGCAGCTCGTCGAGGACCGCCAGCGAGCTCGTGAGGACCGTGATGCGCCGGCCGCGCAGCTCGCGCGCCAGCAGCATCGTGGTGGTGCCGATGTCGAGGAGCACGACGTCGCCGTCGGACACCAGCTGGGCCGCGCGACGGGCGATGGCGTGCTTGTGGCGCAGCTCGTGGGTCGCCACCCGCTCGAAGGGGACCGGCTCGTCACGCGCCAGGTCGTCGGGTGGCAGCCGGGCCCCGCCGTGCACGCGGACGAGCCGCCCGGTCCGCTCCAGCTCGGCCAGGTCGCGCCGGATGGTGGCCGCGCTGGCCCCCGCCCGCGACGCGAGGTCGGCCACGGTGGTCAGCCCGTGGGCGCGCAGGTGCTGCATCAGGGTGGCCTGGCGCAGCTGCTTCACGGGCCCAGGGTAGCGCTCACCGGCGATCAGGGGCGAGCACAACCGTGCAACTAGTGCTCGCTTTTGCTTGCATCCGCGCAGCGCACGGACGATCATGTGACCACCTTTTGATCCGTCCCTCTCAGCGATGCGAGGCAGACAGCCAGGCAGACAGCGAGGCAGACACGTGACTGGCCAGACCGGCCCCTCCGGCACGTCCTTCGACCCGCTCGCGGGGTTGCGTCATCCCGGCGAGCCCGAGATCGACGTGATGCTGCACGGGATGGTCTTCCTCGACATCATCTTCAGCGGGCTGAACCGCATCCCCGAGGGCGGCGAGGAGATCTGGGCCGACGGCATGGGGTCCTGCCCGGGCGGGTCCGCCAACCTCGCCGTGGCCAGCGCCCGCCTGGGGCTGCGCACCGGCCTGGCGGCGGCGTTCGGCGACGACGCCTACGGCGACTTCCTGTGGAGCACGCTGCAGGACCAGGAGGGGGTGGACCTCGGCTGCTCCCGCCGTTTCGAGCACTGGCACACGCCGGTGACCGTCTCGGTGTCCCACGCCGGGGACCGGCGGATGATCACCCACGGGCACGACGCCCCCATGTCGGCCAACGACCTCATCGGCACCCCGCCGCGCAGCCGGTCCGTGCTGTTCGACCTGCCGCCCGCCGACGCCCCGGACGAGCTGCAGTGGATCGACGCGGCGCGCGAGCAGGGGTCGCTGCTGTTCGCCGACGTGGGCTTCGACGGCACGGGCCGGTGGGACCAGCGCGTCCTTGAGCCGCTCGACCGCTGCCACGCGTTCACGCCCAACGCGGTCGAGGCGATGGCCTACACCCGGACCGACACCGCCTACGACGCCCTCTACGCGCTGGCCGACCGGGTGCCGCTCGCCGTCGTCACCAACGGCGCCCACGGCGCGCTCGCCATCGACGGGTCCACCGGCGAGGAGGCCATGGTCCCGGCGCTGCGCGTCGAGTCGATCGACCCGACGGGGGCGGGCGACGTCTTCTGCGCGGCCTTGTCCCTCGGCACCCTTGCCGGCTGGCGCCTCGATGACCGCCTCGCCTTCGCCGCCCTGTGCTCGGCGCTCGCGGTCCAGCAGTTCGGCGGGTCCCTCGCCGCCCCCGGGTGGGGCGACATCGCGGACTGGTGGCACGCGCAGCGCCAGTCCCCGTCCCCGACGGCGCTGCACAAGGCGGTGCTGCGTCGATACTCGTTCCTGGACGACCTGGTCCCCGACGTCCCGCCGAGCGCGGTGCGCCGGGCGGCTGCCACCATTGCCCGACGGTCCGACGCGACCGCGGCCCTCTCGAAGGAGTCAGCATGAATCGCAAGGCATGTGCCGCCGTGGTCGCGGTCGCCGGGACGGCCCTCGCGGCCTGCGCACCGGGCTCGTCCGGCTCCGGGGGGAGCGCCGCGTCCTCCCAGAGCACCGAGCGCGCGGTCAAGACCGACGCCGCCCAGCTCGGCGACGTCACCCTGACGCTGTGGGACCAGGAGGTCCGCGGCGGCGGCAACGCCCAGCTCACCAAGAACATCGCGAGCTTCCAGGCGAAGTACCCCAACATCAAGATCAAGCGGGTCTCGCGGTCCTTCGACGACCTGGTCAAGACGCTGCGCCTGGCCCTGACCGGCAACGACGCCCCCGACATCGTGCAGGCCAACAACACGCGCTCGCAGATGGGGCAGTTCGTCAAGGGCGGTCAGCTCGTGCCCCTCGACCCGTGGATGAAGGCCTACGGCTGGGACAAGCGCTACAGCCAGTCGCTGCGCTCGGTCGTGTCCTACTCCCCGGACGGCAAGACCTTCGGCTCGGGCAACCTCTACGGCCTGCCGCAGGTGGGCGAGGTCGTCGGCGTCTACGTCAACAAGGACAAGCTCGCCAAGGCCGGCCTGCAGCCGCCGACGGACTGGGCGTCCTTCGAGTCGTCCCTGGCGACGCTCAAGGGCAAGGGCGAGACCCCGCTGATGCTCGGCAACCTCGAGAAGTGGCCGGCCGTGCACGTCTTCGGCGTCCTGCAGGGGCAGCTCGCCAAGCCGGACGAGATCCGCAAGCTCGGTTTCGGCAACCCGGGGGCGTCATACACCTCCGACGGCAACAAGCAGGCCGCCGGCAAGCTCGTCGAGTGGGTGGACAAGGGCTATTTCAACCAGGGCTTCAACGGTCAGGACTACGACCCGGCCTGGCAGGCCTTCACCAAGGGTCAGGGGGCCTACCTGATCGCCGGGACGTGGCTGCAGGCCGACATCTCCAAGGCCATGGGCGACAAGGTCGAGTTCATGCTGCCCCCGCCCGCGCAGGCCGGCGGCAAGACCTACACGACCGGCGCCTCGGGTCAGCCCTTCGCGATCACCAGCAAGGCCAAGAACCCCGACGCCGCAGCGGCCTTCATCAACCACATCACCACCCCGGAGGCGATGAAGGTCATCGCCGAGACGGAGAACCTCCCCGTCGTCGACACGGCCGAGCAGAAGGCTCCGAACCCCCTGGGCCAGCAGGTCTTCACGGCGTTCGCCACGACCACCAAGGACGACGCGCTGCTGCCCTACCTGGACTGGGCGACCCCGACGATGAGCGACACGATCGGGGCGGCGCTGCAGGACATGATGGCCAAGAAGGCCACGCCCGACCAGACGCTCGACAAGCTGCAGAAGGACTACGCGGACTTCACGGGTGGCCAGGGCTGACATGAGCGCGAGCACCCGCAGCCCGAGGCTCTCCCGGCGGTCCGGTGGTCCCCCGGGCGAGCCTCGGGCGATCGGGTGGGCGTATGCCGCTCCCGCCCTGCTCGTGTATGGCGCCTTCCTGCTCTACCCCTTGCTGCGATCGGTCCAGATCTCGCTCTACGACTGGGACGGGCTGACGCTCGGCACGTGGGTGGGGCTGGACAACTACGCCCGCGTGGTGCAGGACGAGGGGTTGCGGGCGGCCTTCGGCCACGCGCTGGTCCTCATCGTGTTCTTCGCCGTCATACCCCTGGTCGTCGGCCTGCTCCTGGCCGCGATCCTCAACCGGGCCAAGGTGCGGGGGCTGACCTTCTTCCGCACGGTCGTCTTCCTCCCGCAGGTCGTGGCGATGGTCGTGGTGGCGGTGGCCTGGCGGCGCATCTACGCCCCCGAGGGCACGCTCAACTCGGTGCTGTCAGCGGTCGGTCTCGGCGACCTGGGGCGGGCCTGGCTCGGCGACTACGCGCTGGCCCTGCCGGCCGTCGGCCTCATCGGCACGTGGTTCGAGACGGGGCTGGTCACGGTGCTGATGCTCGGGGGGATGGGCCAGATCGACAAGGCGCTCTACGAGGCGGCCCGCCTCGACGGCGCGGGGCCCGTGCGCGAGTTCTTCGCGATCACCCTGCCGGCCGTGCGCGGCGAGATCTCGGTGGCCCTGACCCTGACGGTGATCGCGGCCCTCAAGACCTTCGACCTCGTCTACGTCACGACGCGCGGCGGCCCCGGCAACCAGACCTCCGTCCCGTCCTACGAGGTCTACCACCGGGCCTTCGAGACCGGGCAGGTCGGGCTCGCGTGCGCGATCGGGGTGACCTTGACGGTGATCGTCTTCGCCATCTCCTTCCTGATCACCCGGGTCGTCGAGCGGGGGGAGTCATGAGGATCAGCCGCGGCGAGCAGCTCGCCAACTACGTCATCCTCGGGGTCTTCGCCCTCTTCGCGATCTATCCCATCCTCACCGTCGTCATCGGCGCCTTCGGGCACGACGCGGGCTCGCCGGGCGGTCTCGCCAACGTCGGGGCGGCCTGGGAGCAGGGGCACTTCGCGAGCCTGATGCGCACCAGCGTGCTCGTCTCGGCGCTGGTGCTGGCGATCGCGACGCCGCTGTCGATCATGGCGGGATATGCCCTGGGCGCCTTGCGCTTCCGCGGGCAGACGGTGCTGTTCTACGTCTTCCTGCTGGGCATCATGATGCCGGCGGAGGCGATCATCGTGCCGCTCTACTACGACCTGCGCTCGCTGGGGTTGACCAACACCATCTGGGCGATCGTGCTGCCGCAGGTGGCGCAGTCGGTCGCCTTCGGGACCTTCTGGTTGCGCACCTACTTCCGCTCCTCCAGCCGCTCGATCGTCGAGGCGGCCCGCCTGGACGGCGCGACCAGCTGGCAGACGCTGTGGCGCGTCCTCGTGCCGCTCGCCCGCCCCGCGATCACGACCCTGCTGGTCCTGACCTTCATGTGGACCTGGAACGAGTTCCTCATCCCGCTGGTCATGGCCAGCACCGACGAGCTGCGCACCGCACCGCTCGGGCTCGCGTTCTTCCAGGGGCAGTACACCCAGGGCTTCACCCTGCTCGCCGCCGGCGCCGTGCTCGTCGCGCTGCCGGTGGTCATCGTCTACCTCTTCCTGCAACGCCACTTCATCGCCGGGATGCTCGAGGGCGCCGTCCGCGAGTAGTCCGGTTCCAACCCCCAGAAGGAGCACGGCATGGCACCACATCCCGCGGGACGTCGACGAGGACGCGCCGCACTCACCACCCTGGCCGCCGTCACGGCAGCTCTCACGGCCGGCACCACGGCCATCGGCAGCGCGGTCGCCGCCCCCTCGGACGACCACGCCGACGCCCGCTCCGACGCCCGCAACGGCAGCCTCCAGGCCTTCGCCCGCGGGCCCGGCCAGCAGGTCCGGGACACGTCCATCGGGACTCCGGTGGACCTCGGCCTGCTCTACATCGGAGCCCATCCCGACGACGAGGCGGGCACCTTGTCCACGCTCGGGCTCTGGCGCCAGCGGTATGGCGTGAAGAGCGGCGTGGTCACCGTCACGCGCGGGGAGGGCGGCGGCAACGCCGCCGGGCCCGAGGAGGGTCCGGCCCTCGGTCTGCTCCGCGAGGCGGAGGAGCGGCGGGCCGTCGGCAAGGCCGGCATCACCAACGTCTACAACCTCGACAAGGTCGACTTCTACTACACCGTCTCCGAGCCGCTGACCCGCAAGGTCTGGGGTCACGACGACACCCTCGCCCGCACCGTCCGCATCATCCGCCAGACCCGGCCCGAGGTGCTGATGACCATGGACCCAGCCCCGTCGCCGGGCAACCACGGCAACCACCAGGAGGCCGCGCGCCTCGCCGTCGAGGCCTACCGCGCCGCCGGTGACCCGGCGCGCTTCCCTGAGCAGATCACCACGGAGGGCCTCAAGCCCTGGGCGCCCTCGCGGCTGCTGACCCGGTCCTTCGCCGGCACCTCGTCCACCGGCCCCACCTGCGGCTCCACGCTGGTGCCGCGGGACGCGACGCGTGACGTCTATGGCGTGTGGGGCGGCGAGCGCGCCCCCGACGGGCGCACCTGGGCCGCCGTGGAGCGTGAGGCCCAGCGGCAGTACGTCACCCAGGGCTGGGCCGGCTTCCCCGACGTGCCGACCGACCCGACCAAGATCGGCTGCGACACGATGACGCAGATCGAGTCGCGGGTGCCGATCCCCGAGCCCGGCTCCGCCGCCGCGACGGCCGCTGACGGCGCCATCGCCGGGGCGCTCACCCGCCCCGCCGGTGCCCTGCCGCTCGGCACCGGCGCCGTCCTCACCACCGACCAGGCCTACATCCAGCCCGGCGGCCGGGTCACCGGCACGCTCACGGTGACCGCCCCCGCCGCGCAGGCCCTCACCGGACTGCAGGCTCAGCCGACCCTCCCCGACGGGTGGACCGTGCAGGCCGGCACCCTCCCGACCCGCCTCGCGGCGGGCCGAACCGCTCAGGTGCGCTTCACCCTGACCGCGCCGAGCGGTGCGGCCACGGGCGCGCGCTCGCGCCTCGCGGTGCGCCTCACGTCGGCGCAGGGAAGCGGCTATGTCGACCGGTCGATCCTCGTCGCCCCGGCCGTCACCGCCCACCAGCAGTGGCTGCCGCAGGTGGAGCAGTTCGAGGCCTGGACCCGCGACGTGCAGGTGCCCCAGCTGAGCGGCACCGTCGCCCCTGTGCTCACCGTGGCCAGCGGCGGGCGGCGCGACATACCGGTGGTGGTCACCAACTCCTCCGGCAGCACCCAGTCCGGCCAGGTGACCCTCAAGCCACCGGCGGGCTTCTCCGTCGCCCCGGCCAGCCGGGCGTACGGGCCGCTCGCGCCCGGGGCCAGCGCCACGGTGACCTTCACCGTGACCAACACCGAGGCGACGCTCAAGACGGGCGCGCCGGGCGGGGACTACGCCTACACCCTCGAGACGACCAGCTCCACGGGCACCGCCAGCACCCCGCAGGCCCTCGAGCTCGTCCCGCAGACCGTGGCGCCCAGGGCCAAGCCGACCCTCGACGGCGTCGTCTCCGCCGGGGAGTATCCCGGTGCGGCGCTGGACATCTCGCGCGTCTGGGAGGGCGCGGCCTGCGACTCGGCCGCCGACTGCTCTGGCCAGGCGTGGGTCAGCTGGGACGATGACACGCTCTACGTCGCCGCCACCGTCGTCGACGACACCAAGGGCACGGCGCTCGCCACCAACGACTGCAAGCGGCACTGGCGCACCGACTCCCTGGAGATCGCGATCGACCCGCGCGGCACCTCGGAGAACACGTCGACGACCTTCAAGGCCGCGATCCTGCCGTTCACCGCGGAGGGGCCGGCGTGCGCGCTGCGTGACGCCGACAACCACCAGGGGCCGGCCGCGCAGACGGCGCCCGGCATGCGGTGGGCGGTCAAGCCCAGCGGTGTCGGTGGCGGCTACACCGCCGAGGTGGCGATCCCGATGAGCGAGCTTCCGGCAGCCGTGGACCCGGCTCACCTGGGGCTCAACATCCTTCCCTACGACTCCGACACGCAGGACAAGACCGGGCAGACCCGCATCGGCTGGTCCGTGTGGGGCGGCGTGCAGGGTGACCCCTACCGCTGGGGTCAGGTGCGGCTCGACGGCTACACCCCTCCGGCCGGTCGCTCGACCACGCCGACCGAGCCGGTGATCCCGCTCGAGGCGCTGTCCTCGCTCGACTCGCCGCAGTCCGTGGCCCAGGCCGTCGTCGACAACGTCGCCCTCGCGGGTGGTCCGTCGGCGACCCTGCGCACCGGTGGCTGGATCGAGTCGGTGCGACCGGCGTATGGCGAGGCCGTGGTCACCGTGCGTGCGGCGCGCGCCGGCGTGGCCCACGTCTCGCTGATGGACGCCTCTGGCGTGCTCGGCCGCCGGACCGTCGAGGTGCCCGGTCGCGGGACGCTCGCGGTGCGGGTGCCGGTCACGCGCCCGTCGGTCGGCACGCCGACCGCGCTGGTCGGGTGGGACGGCCCGGGCGACACGACCCTGTCGTCCTCCGTCACCCCGTCGCGTCCGCGTCGGTAATCCCTGGTGCTGCAGGGGCGCTCACCGCATGGTGGGCGCCCCTGAGGGCCACCACCTGACCCCCTCACCCCCCGCCACCGCCGCCCCATCTTTGGGGAGCTTCGGTGTCGCCATAGCGTCACCATCCTTCCCCGGTGTCGGGGTCGCCTCAGCGGCTGCGCTGCTTCGGCACCGGTGACAAAAGGTCGCGTGATCGCGATCCCCAGAAGCGGTTGCCTCGCGGGTCCTGGCGAGGCCCCCCGCACGACCTCATCCGCGGCTAGCGTGAGCTCGTGACCTTCTTCGGCGGCTTCGACGAGTGGGACCTGTCCCTGGAGACGGGGGTGACGCTTCACGGACGCTCGGGAGGTGAGGGTCCGGCGGTGGTGCTGCTGCACGGTCATCCTCGGGCGCACACCACGTGGTACCAGGTCGCTCCCCGTCTGGCGGATGCCGGCTACACGGTGATCTGCCCGGACGTGCGGGGCTACGGACGCTCCAGCAAGCCCACCCCGGACGCGGCGCACAAGGTCTACTGCGCCGAGGCGAAGGCCGGCGACACGGTGGCGCTTGCGGAGGCCCTCGGTCATGACCGATTCGCCGTGATCGGCCACGATCGAGGCATGGGAGTGGCCTACACGTGTGCCCTCGACCACCCCGGAAGAGTCACGGCGCTGGGGGTTCTCGACGCCGTGCCGCGCCTCGAAGCGGACGAGCGGGTCAACACCCGCTTCGCCACCGAGTGGTGGCACTGGTTCTTCTACACCGGCTCCCCGCACGCCGAACGGGTCATCACCGCCGATCCCGACGCGTGGTACGAGCTCGACGCCGACAAGCGGGCCGCGATGGGGCCGGAGAACTTCGACTACGTGGCCGCGGCGATCCGGCGCCCCGACACCATCCGCGCCATGCTCGAGGACTATCGAGCAGGCCTGAGCGCCGACCTGGACCACGACCGCGCGGCGCGCACCGAAGGCCGCACGATCCCGTGCCCGACCCTGGTCGGCTGGTCCATCCGCGACGACCTGGAACAGCTCTACGGGGACCCGGCCGCGTTGTGGAGGGACTGGGTGGCTGGGCCGATCACGACCGCACGCATCGACAGCGGGCACCACATGGCAGAGGAGAACCCGAGCCAAGTCGTAGCCGCTCTCGTCGGCTTCCTGGAGCACAGTCTCTGACGGACGGCCGCGGGGTTCAGGCGCCCGATCGAGGTGGTCGGGTTGCGGCGCGATGGCGGGCCTTCTTGCTCCGGTTGCCGCAGATGTTCATGTCGCACCAGCGGCGGGTGTGGCTCTGGCTGTTGTCAACGAACATCTCTTGGCAGGTTGGTGAAGCGCACAGCGCGAGCCGGTCGCGGTTGGCTGGCGCCAGGAGGACGAGCGCGTCGGCCGCCACGACCGCCACGGGGGGGGTGAGGTCCATGTGGGTGATTCTTCGTTTACCCTGGTTGACGTGGCCTGGTGCGAGGCGCACGTTGCAGTGACACACAGGTTCTGCGTGATCACTGAGCGTGTCTAAGCCTGAGGAGCTCGTTATGGCTGGTTCGTCATCGTGGACGGGTCGTACTCGGAAGTCGGTGCTGGTGACTGCTGCGACGGTGTCGTTGGTCGCGACGTCGTTGGGTGGTACCGCCGGGGCTGTGGGGGCGGATCCGAAGCCGCCATCCCCGGGGCATTCGAGGTCGAAAGTGGGCCCGAACCCGGGGGACAAGGGCAAGAAGGCCCCGACCCACCCGGAGGCGCCGGGGTGGGTGAAGGACAAGGTCGCCAAGAGCCGCTGGAGCGCGCCGGGTCAGGTGCGCAGGGGTGCAGTGGGGATGGTCCCGCCGCCGTCGGCGCGGTGGACGTACGAGGGCAGCGGTGATGGTCTCGAGAGTGTGGTGCAGGCCACGGGTGGACGTGCGGCTCCTCACGTGGCTGCGCCGGAGCGGGTCGCGGCGGTGGACCCGGACGAGGCTGTCGCGGCGCCGGGTCTGGGGGTGCAGGGGCACTACGGGATGGAGGAGTTCAAGATCCGCGAGGGGCTGTCGGTCGCGGTGAACGTGGCCAACGGGAATCTGGTGGTCCGGTCGACGGACTTGAAGTTCAACGGGCCGGGGATCGGGACGAGCTGGGACCGGTTCTACAACGGCCTGGCCACGCGCACGGGCGCGTTTGGTGGCAAGTGGTCCCTGTCGGGTGGGCATGACGTGGGCCTGGAGGTCGGGACCTCCACGGTCGTGTTCCGGGGCCCGTCGGGGTTCCGGGCCACGTTCACCGGGTCGGGGTCGACGTGGACGGCGCCGACGGGCGTGAACGCGAAGCTGATCAAGAACGCGGACGGGTCCTAGTCGGTGCGTACCAACGGCACCGGAGAGACGCTGAAGTTCACCGCGGGCGGGTACTTGATCCAGCACAACGACCGCAACGGGGTCGGCCTGAAGTTCTACTACGGGTCGACCACACAGATCCAGAGCGTCGTCGACGCGGCGGGCCGCACGTCGACGTTCACGTACGACGCGGCCAAGCGGATCACCAAGCTGACTGATTCGGCGGGGCGGGCGATCACGTACGCCTACGACGCGGCGGGACGCCTGGCCTCGGACACCAACGCCAACGGCGAGACCACCAGCTACACCTACGACGCGAACGGGCGCCTCGCCCGAATCACCACGGCTCGTGGCGTGACCTTGACCATCGGCTACCAGGCCGGCGGACGCGTGTGGCGCGTGAACCGGTGGACGGGGATGAACGCGAACGGCACCGCGAACGGCACCGATTTCGCGTACGCGGCCGGGTCCTCGACGCAGACGAACCCGAACGGGAAGAAGTGGACCTACGCCATCGACGCGGTGGGGCGGGTCACCAAGGTCACCGACCCGTTGGGGCGGGCACGGTCGGCGTCGTGGACGGCGAACTCGATGATCGCGACCACGACCGATGCCATGGGTGCTGGCGGGACGGGCGGGAACATCACCAAGTACACGTGGGACACGGCGAACAACCCGACCCAGGTGCAGATCCCGACCGGGGCGGTCACCTCGGCGGTGTACACCACCGGTGGGGCGTGCGCCTCGACGGACTCGGCCAACCCGGACCGGCCCAAGTGCCTCACCGACGACGCGGGCAACAAGACGTCGATGGCCTATGACGCGGTCGGGAACCTGACCAGCAAGACCGACACCACCGCGACCGGCGGGGCCGCGTTGAAGTACACGTGGAGCGTGCCCGGCTCGACGGACGGCACGGAGAACTGCTCCCCGTTCGCGGGCCAGCTGTGCACCATCACCAAGGGCAACGGCAACGTCACCCGGTACACATACAACGCGAACGGGGACTTGACCAAGATCACGCCCCCGTCCCCGCTGGGAGTCCAGTCCTTCGAGTACGACTCCCTGGGCCGGATGACGGCCTCGGTCAACGGCCGCGGGCACCGGATCACGTACACCTGGGACAACCAGGACCGGAAGGTGAGCTACTCCATCCCGGACACCCCCGCGGGGAACCCGTGGACGAACTATCTGACCTACGACGCCGACGGGAACGTCACCTACAACCAGTCGACGCTGGAGTACGACGCGCTGAACCGGCTGGTGTCGATGAAGACCCCGGCGCACGCGAACCCCTCGACCGTGGGCTATGACCCGGCCGGGAACGTCACCACCTCCACCGACCCCGACGGCAACGTCACCACGTACACTTACGACGCCGCGAACCAGGTCACCACGGCCGGGTTCCCCGGCGCCACCTGCGCCCAGGACCTGGTCTCGCAGGCCGGGTGCGTCAAGTTCGGCTATAACGCGAACGGCCTGGAGAACAAGCGGGTCATGCCCGCCAACGTCGTGCAGGACGTCACCTACGACAACTCCTCCCGGGTGACCCGCACCAAGGCGGGTTCGCCGAACCAGGCTCTCCTGAACGACTTCGCGTACACGTACACCGCCGCCGGCGCGGACCGCACCCAGGTGCAGACCATGACCGACCACGTGGGGTACACCGCCAACGGCGCCACGGTCATCGCCAAGGGCGCGGTCACCAGCTACGGCTACGACTCCCTCAAGCGCCTGACCAGCGCGGTCGAGAAGACCCCCGCCGGGGCGGCGTCGGCGTCGTTCACGTACGCGTATGACAAGAACGGCAACCGCACCAGCTACACCCGGTCGGGGAACCTGGGAGGTGCCGGGCAGCCCGGCACCACCAGCTACGGGTACAACGCTGCGGACCAGCTGACCACGCTCAACGGCGACGCCAGCAAGTTCTCCTACGACGCGGACGGCAACGAGCTCACCGCCGCCGGAGACACCGCCGTCGGGGTGCCCAACCACGCCAGTGAGTGGACCGCTGACCACGTGGCCACAGCGATGACCACCAACACCAGCGACCGCTACGAGTACGGGTACGTCCAGCAAAGCAACCAGGGCAACCTCATGTGGTGGAACCACGGTTCCACCCAGCAGCGATCCCCCATCGGACTGGACACCACCCGCACCGACAACGCCGGCACCACCAAGTACCTGCTCTCCCCGTCCGGCAAGCCCCTGGCCTACAAGTGGGCCCCCAACGGCGGGGACTGGAAGACCGACCCCGGCCTTTACTACCTGACCGACCGACAAGGCTCGATCACCAGCACCGCAACCGGCGATCACGGCCTCGAAGCCGCGGTCTACCGATACTCCCCCTACGGCGAGTGGCGCGTCGCCGACGAGCACTACGACGGCGGCACCAAGGCCAACCGCATCCAGTTCCACGGCCTGCTCTACGACGACGCCACCGGCCTATACCGCACCGACACCCGCTGGTACGACCCCACCACCGGGCGCTTCACCCAACCCGACACCACCGCCTACGAAACCAACCCCTACCTCTACGCCGCAGGCAACCCCAGCAACGCCACTGATCGGTCAGGGAAGAAGTCCATCGGAGACGCAGTTGGAGACGTGGCTGGCGAGGTTGCCGGAGCGGGTCTGGGATTGGTCTCAAAGGCTGGACCCGTGGGCTTAGGCGTTGCTCTCGCAGGAGGGTGCATCGCAGGAGTAGCCGCGGAAGGAATTGGCAACTACATCGATGGAGAAAGAACATCGGGAGGAGACGTCGCCTTGTCATGCGCAAGCGGTGCGGCTGCGGGTTTCATAGGCCGCGCGGTCGGAAAGTTTGGCAAGAGCACAGGAGGAGACGACTAGACATGGGGGTTTTCCTAGTCTTGGCCGCCCTTGGGATTATGGTCATGTTCAAGGCGGTGATCTCCTGGAGCAACGACAAGTGGTCAGTATGGCCGGTGTTGGCTTCGATGCTATACACGAGCTTGATGCTGGTTGGATATTTCTTCACGCAGTAGCCCGCCAAAGTTCCTCGATTGTGCCCATGCCTCACCGGGTCACTTCAGCGTGCTGACGGCAAGGTGGGTGAACCGCCTGAGGTCTTTGCCGCTCGCATGCGGGCTGCGGCTCGGGGTTGAGGGCAGCGTAGTGGGCGATCTCGTACTCGGTCGGGGGAACGTAGCCCAGCGCGCTGCGCAGGCGCCGGTGGTTGTAACAGCTGACCCATCCGGCGGTGGCATACTCGACGTTGCCAACGGTCTTGTACGGCCCGGCGTGGAAGATCGTCGTGCGGATCCACTCGGTCTTGTACAGGCCGTTGATGCACTCCGTCAGGGCGTTGAGTCCCCTATGTCAAGCAGCGTGCGGAAGGGTCTGCCCGGGTTTGGTTGACAGGTCAACAAACCCGGGGCTGACCCCGGCACGGTCCAACTGGTCTGAGGTGTACTGGCAGCCGAGGTCGGCGTGGAAGATGACCCCGGTCGTGTCGCGGAGCCTGTCAATTTGTCTGTGTAAATGGAATGGTTCTCAATGGGTTTAGAGGTGGGCGGTGAAGCGGCCGGGGTAGATGAGGGCGAGCTCGCCCGGGGCGGCTTTCCAGTCGTGGACGGTGGATCCTTCGACGAGGCGCCCGCTGGCTTTGCGTTGGTCGCGGGGTTTGCCGGCTTCCTTGGCGCGTTCTCGGGCTCGGCGGTCCTCGATGTTGCGGATGGCCAGCTACAACAACTTGATGACGGCCGTGTCGGAGGGGAAGTGGCCGCGGGTCTTGATGATCTTGCGCAGCTGGTAGTTCAACGACTCGATCGAGTTCGTCGTGTAGATCACCTTGCGGACCGCCGGCCCGAACGCCACGATAGGGGCAATGCCTGATGTTTGAGATCACCGCGTTCGAACTGATTGTACTAGTGGCTGTTCTATCTGTACTAGTAATTTTGATTCGATAGAGAATTGGCCACCTACGCTCACGGGACTCCACTGAAGTTGACACCACCCGTGTCGACAGAATCAATCGACAGTAGACCTAGATTCGAAAGTGGTCGCGTACACCTCAAATAGTCATCGAATTTAGAGAGTGTACGCGGCCACTCATTCCGGTGGGGGGGCTGCTGCACCTACCGCCCGGGCTCTCGGTTACGCTCACGGCCTTGCGTCTGGTCGCGCATCCGGTGGGCGTAGGTGCGTGTCCCGAGGTTCGTCGCGCGGGCTGTCAGGCCGCGCCGTAGGGCCGCGTGGGGTCCGTTCGGGTAACTCGCCGCCCTCCGTAATCCACCGGTCGCGAGGAGGGGCTTTTGGCTCACCAGCTCGCGCACGCCGACGCACGGTGCTGGGGGATGGGGTACACCCCATCGATACCGCCCCAGCGGCACCGCCGTTGCAGGGCAGATAGGGTCCACCTCGCATTTCCCCCACGGTGGGGGTCGCCTCTAGCGGCATAGGGCAGTCTGGGCAGGTCGTCGGGTACCCCCCCCGCGTGTCGAGGGCGGCGAGGGCGGTGGCGTTGTCGTTCGTGAACGGCGGCGCTGTCGTGGCAGACGACGTCATCGACCCTCAGCAACGGGGCCCTGACTTTGGACAGGTAGTGCGGGATCTGGAGGTGACGGACCGCTAACCTGTGGTGATTTCCTGGGGGTTGGGCAGTTTCACGCACTAACTGGGTGCGTCTAGCCTCCTGGTGTGGCGTTCATCAGGCGGGTGCGGACGAAGTCGGGGGCGACGGCCGTGCAGATCGCCGAGTACGCCGCTGGGCGTCAGCGGATCCTCAAGCACGTCGGTTCGGCGCACACCGAGGCCGAGCTCGGGGTGCTGCTGGCCCGGGCCGGTGAGCTGCTGGATGACCGCGACCAGGGCGTCCTGGAGCTGGGGGTGGAACCGAGCCCGCCCTCGGCGGCGCTGGTGGCGCCGG
This sequence comes from Arsenicicoccus cauae, assembly GCF_009707125.1. Lineage (GTDB taxonomy): Bacteria > Actinomycetota > Actinomycetes > Actinomycetales > Dermatophilaceae > Arsenicicoccus > Arsenicicoccus cauae. The sequence continues at coordinate 40,686 of NZ_WLVL01000006.1, read as the reverse complement.
CTCCTGAGCCGGCGCTGCTCAACCCGTCGCCTGCGTCTGGGCTGGCGGTACGCACCGGTCCGGGGCGGGTGGTGGGTACGGACAGCCGGGTGCTGTTCGAGGCCCTCGCCGCGGTGTACGCCCAGCTGGGGTTCGGCGTGCTCGAGGACGAGGTGTTTGCCGACCTGGTGCTGGCCCGGGTCGTGGAGCTGACCTCGCTGCTGGACGCCGCCCGGGTGCTGGCCGATCTGGGTCAGGAGGCTGCCAGCTACAAGACGATGGGGCGCACCCTGACCCGCGCCAGGGAACGCGGATACCGCGACCAGGTCGCCACGGCCTGCTTCGAGCAGTCGTACATGACCAGCGGTGACGTCTCGCTGGTCATTTCCGACGTCACCACCTTGTACTTCGAGGCCGAGAAGGAGGACGACCTGCGCAAGGTCGGCTTCTCCAAGGAACGCCGGGTCGACCCGCAGATCGTCGTCGGGCTGCTGGTCGACCGCAACGGCTTCCCGCTGGAGATCTGCTTCGAGGGCAACAAGGCCGAGACCTCCACGATCGTGCCGATCATCGAGGCGTTCCAGGCCCGGCACGACCTGGCTGACATGGTCGTGGTCGCCGACGCCGGGATGCTCTCGGCGACCAACCTGCGCCAGCTCGACGAGGCCAACCTACGGTTCATCGTCGGCTCCGGGGTGACCAAGGCCCCGATCGACCTCGCCTCCCACTTCCGCTGGCACGGGGACGCGTTCACCGACGGGCAGGTCATCGACACCACCACGCCGCGAACCGGCCGCAAAAGCGACAACGATGTCAAGGTCCGCGCCGAGCCCTCGTGGGACCCCGACGAGCACGTGGCCTCCTGGCGGGCGGTGTGGGCCTACGCGGCCAAGCGTGCCGCGCGCGACCACAAGACCCTCACCCTGCAGGAGAACCGGGCCAAGGCCGTCATCGCCGGGGAGAAGGCCGCCCGCACGCCACGATTCGTGAAGAAGAACGGCGGGGCCACCGTGCTCGACGAGGCGTCCCTGGCCAGAGCCCGGCGGCTGGTCGGGCTGAAGGGCTACGTCACCAACATCCCTGCCACGGTCATGCCTGCCGGCGAGGTGGTCTCCTCCTACCACGACCTGTGGCACGTCGAGGCCTCGTTCCGGATGTCCAAGACATACCTCAAGGCCCGGCCGCTGTTCGCCCGGAAACGTGACGCGATCGAGGCGCACCTGACCATCGTCTTCACCGCCCTGGCGGTGTCACGCGAGGTCCAGAACCGCACCGGCTTGACCATCCGCAACGTCGTCCGCCAGCTCCGCCCGCTGCGCTCAGCCACCATCGCGATCAACGCCACCAGCCAGATCTTCCCGCCCCAGATCCCCGCCGACAAGCAGGCCATCCTCAAGGCCATCCACCGGGGCGGGCTCACGCACTAACGAAATGACCAAACTCGGGTCGTGGCAGACGACGTCATCGACCCTCAGCAACGGGGCCCATGACTGAAGATTGTCGTCAGGCGCGACACCCCGCCAGGGTTCGTCTTGGGGAGCTTTGCTATTCACTTCGCATGATCTTTGGACCGCAGGACGCTACAAGATGGTGGTTCGCGGATCATAGGCGTGGCCGGTCTCGTTCTGCTCTTCGTCGCTGCTGCGATCCGCAACTCCGCCGATCCCTCCGACAATGCGTCGATGCTCCGGGTGAGGCCACCGACCTCTCCGTCTGCCTGATTGTCCTCAGTGGTGGGAGACCAGCCTTGATCATGGGCGAGCTGTTGGCGGGGGATGCCGAGGATGACCCCGCGACTGCACGGCGGTCCAAAACAGTCATGTGCGGCACGATCACCTGTTCCATCGTTGCAGCAGTAGTCGTGAGTCTCTGACATCGGACGTGAGGGGGGCGAGCCACCCGCTCATCCGGTCTTCGATCAGACGGGAGCCAGGTCATGGAGGTGACCGCCGAAGTATCCAGGTCCGGCGCCTGGTGGGCGGTCGAGGTGCCTGAGGTGCCGGGTGCGTTCACCCAGGCCGAGCGCCTCGATCAGGTCGAGGCCGCGGTGGTCGACGCGGTCCGGACGAGGCGTGAGTGTGACGACCTCGCCGTCACCGTGACGGTGGCACACAGGTCGACGCGAGCGCGATCCTGAGGTGCGGCCCCGCGGGTCAGCGTTCGTGCACGGTGATGTCGAAGGCGTACTGGTCGGCGCGGTAGCAGTGGTCGCCGAACTCCACGGCCACGCCGTCGCCGGCATACGCCTTGCGGGTCATGGTGAGCAGGGGGTCGGACTTGGCGAGCTCGAGCAGCTTGCGCTCGCGGCCACCGGGGGAGCGGGCGCCGATGGTCTGCTGGGCGACGACCATCTTGGCGCCGCGGTCGCGCAGCAGCTCGTAGAGGCTGTGCTCGGTCAGCTCGGCCTCGGTGATGTCGGCGAAGCGCGGCGGCAGCCAGTTGTGGAGCAGCGCCAGGGGGATGTCGCCGGCATAGCGCAGCCGCTCGATGGAGAGCATGGGCGTGTCGGGGGGCAGGCCGAGTGCCTCGGCCGCGCGCTCGCTGTAGGCCTCTGCGTCATACGAGAGCACCGTGGTGACCGGGGCCCGACCGGAGCGCTGGAGGTCCTCGTAGAGCGAGGTGAGCTCGTCGCGGCGGTGGATGACCTCGTTGGCCACCGTCGTGCCGATGCCGCGGCGGCGCACCAGCAGGCCGCGGGCGACCATCTCGCCGATGGCGCGGCGCACCGTGGGGCGGGACAGGTCGAGGCGCTCGGCGAGGGACAGCTCGTTCTCGAACGCGTCGCCGGGCTTGAGCGCGCCACCCTCGATCGCCGCCGTGAGCTGTTGCGCGAGCTGGTGGTACAACGGCACCGGGCTCGTGCGGTCGATCATCACGGGGAGCTGAATGGTCACAGTCCGTGATGGTAATAGCAATATGTCAAAGTGTCACCAACTCACTAAAGTCCGTTTGTCCTAACAAACCTTGACAGGGTTGCGAGCGCTGAGGCAGGCTGGGCGTGTTCCCACCGACGTGACACCGACGCACAAGGGATTGTGATGGCTGACGCACCCTCCGACGCGACGAGCGCCGAGCGGCCCCAGCGGGCCGACGGGCCCGAGCCGTTCGACGTGCTGACCATCGGACGGGTCGGCATCGACATCTATCCCCACCAGATCGGCGTGGGGCTCGAGGACGTCGAGACCTTCGGCAAGTTCCTCGGCGGCAGCGCCACCAACGTCGCCGTCGCTGCCGCCCGGCACGGCCACCGCTCCGCCGTCATCACCCGCACCGGCGACGACCCGTTCGGCCGGTTCGTGCACCGCGAGCTGCGGCGACTCGGCGTCGACGACCGCTTCGTCACCCCTGTCGAGGGCCTGCCGACGCCGGTGACCTTCTGCGAGATGTTCCCGCCCGACGACTTCCCGCTCTACTTCTACCGCTACCCCCAGGCGCCGGACCTCGTGATGCGGGCCGACGAGATGCCGCTCGACGCCATCGCGGGAGCGCGCATCTACTGGGCCACGGTGACCGGTCTCTCGCACGAGGAGAGCCGCGCCGCGCACCACGCCGCCTGGGCCGCCCGCGACCGCCGCGCCCACACCGTGCTCGACCTGGACTACCGCCCGATGTTCTGGCCCGACGAGGTCACCGCGACCCGCGAGGTCGAGGCCGTCCTCGACCGTTGCACCGTGGCCGTCGGCAACCGCGAGGAGTGTCGCGTCGCCGTCGGCGAGGAGGACCCGGAACGCGCCGCGGACGCGCTGCTCGAGCGCGGCATCGAGCTGGCCGTCGTCAAGCGGGGGCCCCAGGGCGTGCTCGCCAAGACCCGGGACGAGCGCGTCGAGGTCCCGCCGATCCTGATGGACGTCGTCAACGGGCTCGGGGCCGGGGACGCCTTCGGCGGCGCTTTCTGCCACGGCCTGCTCCAGGGCTGGGGGCTCGAGCGGATTCTGCGCTTCGCCAACGCGGCCGGCGCCCTGGTCGTCGGTCGGCTCGAGTGCTCCACGGCCATGCCCACGCCCGACGAGGTCGAGCAGCTGCTCGCCGAGCGCGACGGAGACCGGTGATGGACCGCGCCGGCGTCGACGTCCGGGCCCTCACCAGGACCCGCCTGCGCGAGCCCGAGCGGATCGACCTCCTGTGGGCGGCCCGCCGGCGCCGCCCCCTCGTCGGGGACGACGGCCGCCTGCTCCTGGTCGCCTGCGACCACCCGGCCCGTGGCGCCCTCGGGGTCCGCGACGACCGTATGGCGATGGCCAGCCGCATCGACACGCTGGAGCGTCTCGCCACGGCCCTGTCACGCCCCGGCGTCGACGGCGTGCTCGGCACCCCCGACATCCTCGAGGACCTGCTGCTGCTCGGCCTGCTCGATGACAAGGTCGTCATCGGGTCGATGAATCGCGGTGGCCTGCAAGGATCCTCGTTCGAGCTTGACGACCGGTTCACGGCCTACGGCGCCGCCGACCTCGCGCGACGCGGGCTCGACGGCGGCAAGATGCTCACCCGCATCGCCCTGTCCGACGAGGGCACCGTGGCCACCCTGGAGGCCAGCGCCCGGGCCGTGACCGAGCTCGCCGACGCGGGCCTGATGGCGATGGTCGAGCCCTTCTGGAGCTCCCGGGGCGCCGACGGGAGGGTGGTCAACCACCTCGACCCCGACGCGGTGATCCGCTCGATCCACGTCGCCGCAGGCCTCGGGGCCACGAGTGCCCGCACCTGGCTCAAGCTGCCGGTCGTCGACGACATGGCCCGCGTCCTGGACGCCTCGACCATGCCCGCGCTGCTCCTCGGCGGCGACCCCGCCGGCGATCCCGAGGACACCTATACCACCTGGGCCGACGCCCTGACCTGCCCGAACGCCGCCGGCCTCGTCGTGGGCCGGGCGCTGCTCTATCCACCCGACGGGGACGTCGCTGCAGCGGTCGACGTCGCGGCCCGCCTCGTCCACGGCGACCCTGTCCCCGCCAACCGACCACCCGCTGGAGGAGCACGATGAGAGACTGGTTCAAGCCCTGGCGCACGACCGGGGACGACGACTACCCGGTGCGGATCCGACCGGGCGACCCCGGCTGGGCCCACACCGGTCTGCTCGTCGCCGACCTCGAGCCCGGCGAGTCCCGCGAGGTCGCCACCGGCGAGCACGAGTTCGTCGTCGTGCCGCTCGCCTGCGAGGCGGCGGTCGTCGAGACGGGCGGTTCGGCATACGAGCTGGAGGGTCGACCCTCGGTCTTCGCCGGGCCGGCGGACTGCCTGTATGTCGGGCGCGATGCGAGCTTCACCGTCACCGCGCCGCGGGGTGGGCGGATCGCGCTGTGCCACGCGACCGCTCGCAGCGCGTTCCCCGTGAAACATCTGCGCAGGGCGGAGATCCCCGTCGAGCTGCGCGGGGCCGGGCAGGCGAGCCGGCAGGTGCAGAACTTCGGCACGCCGGATGTCCTCGACGCCGACTCGATCATCGCCTGCGAGGTCATCACGCCCGCCGGCAACTGGTCGTCCTACCCGCCGCACAAGCACGACGAGGAGCGGTCGGGCGAGGAGACGGCGCTCGAGGAGATCTACTACTTCGAGATGCAGACCGAGCGTGGCGGCGGCCCGGGCCGTGACGGGGGCGCAGGCGCTCCGGACCCGATCGGCTACCAGCGCGTCTACGGCACCGACGACCGCCCGATCGACGTGCTGGCCGAGGTCCGCTCCGGCGACGTGGTGCTCGTGCCGCACGGCTGGCACGGGCCGGCGATGGCACCGACCGGCTACGACATGTACTACCTCAACGTCATGGCCGGGCCCGGCGACGAGCGCGCCTGGCTCATCTGCGACGACCCCTCCCACGCCTGGGTGCGCGGCACCTGGGACGCCCAGTCCGTCGACCCCCGCCTCCCCTACCCCTGACCTACCCCCGGTAGAGGCATCGACCGGCCGTCGTTCGCCAGGCCGATGCCCCCACCCCCGGCGGGTCTGAGCCCCGCACCCAGCGTCCCGTCATACGGCATCGAGCAAAGGACCACTCCCCATGACCACCCGCATCACCCACCTGATCGGCCACTCCTCGTGGGAGGGCACGGCCGAGCGCACCTCCGAGGTCTACAACCCCGCCACCGGCGAGGTCACCGGCACCCTCGACCTGGCCAGCAAGGCGCTCGTCGACGAGGTCGTCGCCCAGGCCGCCGAGGCCGCCAAGGAGTGGGGTCAGACCTCCATCGCCAGGCGCACCCGGGTGCTGTTCGCCTTCCGCGAGCTGCTGGAGTCGCGCAAGGGCGAGATCGCCAAGGCCATCGTCGCCGAGCACGGCAAGACCTATCCGGACGCCGTCGGCGAGATCAACCGCGGCCTCGAGGTCGTCGAGTTCGCCTGCGGGATCGGGCACATCACCAAGGGTGGCTACTCCGAGAACGTCTCCACCCAGATCGACGCGTACTCGATCCTGCAGCCCCTCGGCGTCGTCGGTGTCATCAGCCCGTTCAACTTCCCGGCCATGGTGCCGCTGTGGTTCGTGCCCGTCGCGGTCGCGTGCGGCAACGCCGTCGTCATCAAGCCGTCGGAGAAGGACCCCACCGCCGTGAACCTCATCGCCGACCTGTGGCGCGAGGCCGGCCTGCCCGACCGCGTCATGAACGTCGTCCACGGCGACAAGGAGGCCGTCGACGCGCTCCTGGACAACCCGCAGGTCAAGTCCATCTCGTTCGTCGGGTCCACGCCGATCGCGCGCTACGTCTACGAGCGGGGCGTCATGGCGGGCAAGCGCGTCCAGGCCCTCGGCGGCGCCAAGAACCACATGCTCGTGCTCCCCGACGCCGACCTCGACCTGGCGGCCGACGCCGCGGTCAACGCCGGCTTCGGTGCGGCCGGGGAGCGCTGCATGGCGATCTCCGCGCTGCTGGCGGTCGACTCCGTGGCGGACGAGCTCATCGCCAAGATCACCGAGCGGATGGCGCAGCTCACGACCGGTGAGGGCAACGGCGAGGGCGTCGACATGGGGCCGCTCGTCACCAAGGCGCACCTGGACAAGGTCCGCGGCTATGTCGACGCGGGGGTGTCAGAGGGCGCCGAGCTCGTCGTCGACGGCCGCTCGGGCGAGTGGGTCGGGGGCACTCCCGACGGCTTCTTCCTGCTGCCGACGCTCTTCGACAAGGTCACGCCGCCGATGTCCATCTACACCGACGAGATCTTCGGGCCGGTCCTGTCGGTCGTGCGGGTCGGCTCGTATGACGAGGGCCTGCGGCTCATCAACGACAACCCGTTCGGCAACGGCACGACGATCTTCACCAATGACGGCGGCGCGGCGCGGCGGTTCCAGAACGAGGTGCAGGTCGGCATGGTCGGCATCAACGTGCCGATCCCGACGCCGATGGCCTACTACTCCTTCGGTGGGTGGAAGAACTCGCTGTTCGGCGACACGCACGCGCACGGCATGGAGGGCGTGCACTTCTTCACCAAGACCAAGGCGGTCACGGCGCGCTGGCTCGACCCGTCGCACGGCGGCCTCAACCTCGGCTTCCCCCAGAACGACTGACCTACCGGGGGCCGGGGCATCCGCCGGCCTTCGTCCAGCAGGCTGATGGGACCAAGGCCGGCTGATCGTGCCCCGAGTGCCGTATGCCGAGGCGCCCGACCCCACGCGGGGCCGGGCGCCTCGCGCTGGTGCGGGTCTGGTGGTGGCTGCGTCTGGCGTTGCCCCAGCATCGGGCCGCCCCATCGATGGGGGCGGGGCGCGAGGCGGTGTGGACCGCAGATCGGGGCGGTTCGGGTGGTCAGGGCCACCAGACCCGCCCCGACCTGCCGGTCAGACGAGGAGCTTCTCGACATACTCCCGGTTGATGCGGGCCGCGTCCTTGGGGTGCTTGTGCGTGGTGTCCTGCTCGAGCACGATCCACCCGTCGTAGCCGCGCTGTCGCAGCCACCGCACGACGCCGGCGATGTCGACGAGGCCGTCCCCGAGCTCGGGAAAGATGATGCCGCGCAACGCGTCGCCGAAGCTCCACCGCTCGGCCTGGGCGCGGCGCAGCACCTCGGGGTCGACGTCCTTGAGGTGGACGTGCGCGACGCGGTCGCCATAGGTCGGCAGGAAGTCGAGCGCATCACCGCCGCCGTACTTGAGGTGGCCCACGTCGAGGCACCAGCCGACCTTGGCGGGATCCGTCTCGTCGAGGAAGCGTCGCGTCTCGGCGGCCGTCTCGACATACGTCCCGACGTGGTTGTGCAGGACGACGCGCATGCCCATGGGCTCCAGCAGGTCCGCGAGGTGGGCGAGGCCGTCGGCGAGGTTGCGCCACTGCTCGTCGGTCAGGCCGCGGGACTCGTCGACGTGGCCGGCCTCGGCATCGCGGCGCTCGTCCCCGAGCTCTGCGGCCACCAGGATCGACCCGCCGGCAGCCCGGACGCGCTCGGCGACGGCCAGGGCGGCGGCGTCGGCCTCGTCCCAGCGCTCGCGGTCGCGGTAGCCCAGGCGCACGAACGCCCCCACCATCTGCAGCCCCCGTCGTGACATCTCGGCGCGGACCACGGCGGGGTCGTCCGGCATACCCGGCCCCCACTCCGTCGCGGTGTAGCCCGCCTCGACCATCTCGTCCATCATCGGGCCAGGCGCTGTGTAGGGCCGGAAGTCGGGGATGTCCCCGTTGTTCCAGTTGCAGGGGGCGGTGGCGATCCTCATCGATGCGCTCCTCGGTCGGTCGGGTCGGTCTGGTCGGCTCGGGTCGGCTCGGTCTGACGACCAGGCCGTACGACAAGTTTGCTCTGACATACTGACATGACGGGCGCGCCGGGTCGACGGGACCCCCGAGATTCGCCGGGGGCGGGATCATCGACCTGGCGAACGAAGGCCGGTCGATGCCCCTACCCCCGGCGGGATCATCGACCTGGCGAACGAACCCCGGCTGATGCCCTTACCCCCGGCGGGATCATCGACCTGGCGAACGAAGGCCGGTCGATGCCCTTACCCCCGGTTAGGGTTTGATCTATTGACAGGACATAGGGCCCTGGCTAGCGTGGCGAGTACGGGGGCGAGACGATGCCCGCGTCGACGACGACACGAGACCGAGGACCGCTCATGGCCGAGAACCCGTCCCGCACCGACCGGTCGCGCAACACCGCAAACCCGCGCTACGCCAGGCTCACGATCGGCGTCTGCCCCGACCAGTGGGGCGTGTGGTTCCCGCAGGACCCGCAGCAGATCCCGTGGCAGCAGGCTCTCGACGAGATGGCGGAGGCCGGCTTCAGCGTCATGGAGACCGGTCCGTTCGGCTACTTCCCGACCGAGCCCAAGCGTCTCGCGGACGAGATGGCCCAGCGCGGCTTCCGCGTCGTCGCCGGCACCGGCTGGGGGATCCTGCACCAGGCCGAGGCCTGGGCCGACACCGAACGCACCTTCCGCGCGATCGGAGAGACCCACGCCGCGGTCGGCGCGGAGTACGTCGTCCACCTGCCCCCGATGTTCCGCGACGAGAAGACCGGTGACTTCACCGACGAGCGCACCCTCACGGGCGAGGCGTGGGACCTCTACGTCACCAACGCCGACCGCCTCGGCCGGATGATGAAGGAGGACTACGGCCTGCGGATGGTCCTGCACCCGCACGGCGACTCCCACATCGAGACGCCGGAGGACATCGACCGCATCTTCTCCGCGACCGACCCGAGCTACGTGGGCTTCTGCCTCGACACCGGGCACATCGTCTACGGCCAGGGCGACTGCGTGGACCTGATCGACCGCTATCCCGAGCGGATCGACTACGTCCACATCAAGGCGATGGACCCAGAGCTGGTCAAGCAGGCCCACGACGACGACTGGCCGTTCGTGGCGGCGGTCCACAAGGGCGTGTCGGTGGCGCCGCCGGCGGGCGAGCCGCACATGCCCACCCTGATCGACGCGCTCGCCCGCCTCGACAAGGACCTCTACGTCATCTGCGAGCAGGACATGTACGGCTGCGACCCGTCCTACCCGCTCCCCAACGCGATCCGCACCCGCGAGTACCTCGCGTCCTGCGGCCTCGGCCTGAAGTAGTCGACGTAGTCGACGAGACCTGAAGCACTCGAAGGGACAAGCAAGCTCATGACTGTGCGCATCGGCATGATCGGCCCCGGCGGCATGGGGCAGGCCCACATCGACCGGATCCGCAGCGTCATCGCGGGCGGCGAGGTCGTGGCGGTCTCGGACATCGCGGAGGACAACGTCAGGACCGTGTCGGACACGTATGGCGTCAAGGGGTACACCGACAGCGCCGAGCTCATCGCGGACCCCGACGTCGACGCGGTGATGATCTGCTCGTTCGGACCGGCGCACGAGGCCGACATCATCGCGTGCATCGAGGCCGGCAAGCGCGTCTTCTGCGAGAAGCCCATGACCCCCGACGCCCAGGGTGCCCTCAACGTCATGGAGGCCGAGCAGCGGGCCGGGCGCAAGCTCGTGACGGTGGGCTTCATGCGGCGCTTCGACGAGTCCTACCGCCAGATGAAGGCGATCCTCGACTCCGGCGAGGTCGGCGAGACGCTGATCATCCACAACCGGCACCGCAACCCCACGGTGCCTGCGCGCTACACGTGGGACATGGCGATCAACGACACCGGGATCCACGAGATCGACACCATGCGCTGGCTCACCGGCGAGGAGATCGTGCGGGTGCGCGTGGACACCCCGAAGAAGACGAGCAAGCGGTTCGAGCACCTGCAGGACCCGTTGATCCTCATCATGCACACCGAGTCGGGGATCTGGATCGACGACGAGATCTTCGTCAACAACCAGCACTCCTACGACATCCAGTGCGAGGCCGTGGCCGAGTCGGGCACGATCCGCCTCTCGGACCAGCACCTGATCGAGCGCACCGGCACGGTCGGCCGCTGCAACGCGCTGACGATGGACCACAACGAGCGCTTCGGCGGGGCCTTCGTCCGCGAGGTGCAGGAGTGGATCACCGCGGTCTCCCGGGACGAGCACACGGGGTCCAGCGCGTGGGACGGCTACGCGGCGGCGTGCGTGTGCGACGCCGGCGTGCGGGCCCTCACCGAGGATGGGGAGGTCGACGTCGAGATGATCGACAAGCCCGCCCTCTACGCCTGACCGCCACGCGTTCGTCATACGGCCACGACCTCTGGGAGACAACGATGGTCAAGATCCTGCTCGACCCGTCCATGTATCACCCTCAGCTCACCGTCGCCGAGGAGTGCCGCAAGGCCGCGGACCTCGGCTACGAGTTCATCGAGCTGTCGCCGCGGGCGGACTTCCACGAGTGGCACCACTACCCGAAGGTCGACGACGCCGAGATCGCCAAGGTCAGGCGGGCGATGGCCGAGACGGGCGTGCGGATCTGGAGCTTCAACCCGGTCTACAACTGGTCGGCGCCGGACGAGCAGGACCGTCAGCACGCGGTGCGCTGCCTGCGCCGGCTGCTCCAGATCGCCGACGACCTCGAGGTCCCGATGATCGCGACCGAGCTGTCCGGCGACCCGAACGACCCGCTGCGCAGCGAGGCTCAGCTCTACAGGAGCATCGAGGAGCTGATCCCCGACTTCGATCGGCACGGCATCGAGTGCACGATCGAGGCGCACCCCTACGACTTCGTCGAGACCAACGACCGCGCCGTCCAGATCGTCCGCGGCGTCAACAAGCCGTGGTTCAACTACGAGTTCTGCTGCCCGCACATGTTCCACCTGTCCCAGGGGTCGGGCGACGCGCGGGCGATGATGGCGTATGCCGGGGACCGGTTGCGGCACGTGCACCTCGCCGACGTCTACAACCACCTGGCCAACGTCGGCAACCGCTACATCGTCAACCCGCCCGGCGTCGACGCGCGGATCCACCAGCACAACGAGATCGGCAACGGCGAGGTGCCGTGGGACGAGGTCTTCGGCTACCTGCGCGAGACCCGTTATGACGGGCCGGTGTCCGTGTGCGTCTTTGGCTGGGAGGAAGACATGGACGCCATCCACGTGCGGATGCGCGAGCGGATCGAGCAGGAGCTGGGCGCGTGAGGGCGATGCGTGAGCTGGGGGTCGGGGTCATCAGCTTCGGGTGGATGGGGCGGCTGCACACCCGCGCCTATGCCTCCCTGCCCGAGCGCTATCCCGAGCTGCGGGTCCGCCCGCGGCTCGTCGCGGTCGCCGACCCCGTGGCCGGGGCGCGGGAGGCCGCCGTCGAGCAGTTCGGCTTCGCCGAGGCGTATGCCGACCACCGCGACCTGCTGGCCGACCCCGCCGTCGAGGCGGTGTCGATCTGCGCGCCCAACTACCTGCACCGCGAGATCGCGCTGGCCGCGGTGGCGGCGGGCAAGCCCTTCTGGATCGAGAAGCCGATGGGGGTCTCGGCGCACGAGTCGCGCGAGATCGCCTGCGCCGCAGCGGAGGCCGGGCTCGTGACCGGGGTGGGGTTCAACTATCGCCAGGCGCCGGGGGTGCAGTTCGCGCGGCAGCTGATCCGCGACGGCCGGCTGGGGCGGGTCACCAACGTGCGCGTGTGGCTGATCGCGGACTACGCGAGCGACCCGGACGGGCCGCTGACCTGGCGCTATGACCGCGAGCGCGCGGGGGCCGGCGTCGTCGGCGATCTCCTGTCCCACGGCATCGACCTCGCGCAGTTCCTCGTCGGCCGGGTCGCCGAGGTCGCCGCCCTGACCGACACCTTCATCACCGACCGCCCCATCCCGCTGGAGCAGGGAGTCGGCCACGCCAAGGTGCGGGTCTCGGACGAGCGTGGCCCGGTCGGCAACGAGGACTACGTCGGCATGCTCGCCCGCTTCGACTCGGGGGTGGTCGGCACGCTCGAGGCATCCCGCGTGGCGCGCGGCCCGCGGGCGGAGTACGTCGTGGAGGTCTACGGCACCGGCGGGTCCGTGCGCTGGAGCTTCGAGGACATGTCCAAGGTGCAGGTGCTGCTCGGCGACGGCGGGGACGTGCACGGCTACACCACCGTCATGGCCGGGCCGCAGCACGGCGAGTACGCCCGCTTCCAGCCGGGGCCGGGCCAGAACCTCTCCTTCGACGACCTCAAGGTCGTGGAGGGGCGGGACTTCGTGCAGTCGGTGCTGACGGGCGAGCAGGTCGCCCCCTCCGCGGCGGACGCCTGGTCGGCGGCCGAGGTCGACGAGGCGGTCGTCCGGGCTGCGGCGAGCCGCGCGTGGGAGCCGGTCCCGCAGGTGAGCGGGCGGACGACATACGACGCCTGATGCCGTGAGCCCCCTCCCCGGCCGGGAGAGGGGGCTCACGAGAGCTAGCCCGGTCAGGCGCGGCTGAGCTCGCGAGCGTTCCAGGTGAGGAACGCCGCGACGGTGCCGGCGAGCGGCAGCAGGGCGCTGAGCAGGATCGGCGCGGAGGCGAGGACGCCCCCGACGACGGTCAGGACGACGGCCAGAGCAGCCAGCAGCGCGGCCTGCACGGCGAGGGTGCGGTGGGTCGGCGCCTGCGTGGTGCGGGCGTCGGCGACGTGGGTGGTGGTCATGGTTCCTTCTCTCGGGGTGGGGTCGCCCTCAGGCGCGAAAGACGCCCTGATAGCTCGCGACGCCCGCCAGGACCACCGTGCCCGCGGCGGGCACGATGGCGGCGACCAGCAGGTGGGGGGACGCGAGCAGCGTCCCGGCGACCACGAGGGCGATGGTGATCAGGGTCAGGGTGACGGCCAGGCTCAGGGCGGGGCGGGTGGCGGCCACGGCCTCGGCGTCGATCTGCGCGGGGGCCGCCAGGTCGGTCAGGTGGCGGGGCAACTCATCCTGCTCTCCGCCGCGCACGGGCGGATCCCGGCGGGGCCGCCCTGCACGGCCATCGTGGGGTGCCAGCTCATGTGCTGACATATATAAGTGTACGCACGAGCCTCCGGGCTTGGCAAACGTATGACGAATGAGTAAGGGTCACGGGCCGCGCCGTCCCGGTCTGGTCAAGACGTGTAAATGTCCGGACAAAGTCTTGACGTGACCCCGGTCGCTCGGTGAAGGTGGTCCCAGCCCGGGCGAGCCCTCGCCCACGTCTCAAAGGAGAGGCATGCGCATCGCAGTCATCGGAGTCGGCCGCATCGGCCGCCTCCATGCCGAGAACCTGCGCGACCTCCCCGAGGTCGGCGAGGTGGTCGTCTCGGACGCGGTCCCCGGGGTCGCGCAGGCGGTGGCCGACGAGCTGCAGGTGTCGGTGGCCGACGACCTCGGCTCCGTCCTTCGGTCAGGGGTCGACGGCTGCGTCATCGCGTCCGCGACCACCGCCCACGCCGAGCAGCTCGAGACCGTGATGCGTGCGGGCGTGCCGGCATTCTGCGAGAAGCCGGTCGCGCGTGACCTCGCTGGCGCCGTGGCCCTGGCCGGGCTCGAGCGCGAGACGGGCGTGCCGGTGCAGGTGGGTTTCCAGCGGCGGTTCGACGCGGGCTACCGCCGCGTGCGGGACGCCGTCGCGGGCGGCGAGCTGGGCACCGTGCACCTCGTCCGGGCGATCACCCACGACCAGGCCCCGCCCCCCGCGGCCTACCTGCCCGTCTCCGGCGGGATCTTTCGCGACTGCTCGATCCACGACCTCGACGTCGTCCGGTTCGTCACCGGCCAGGAGGCCGTGACGGTCAGCGCCGCCGGGGGCAACAAGGGCGACAGGTCCTTCGTCGACGCCGACGACGTCGACACGGCCGCGGCCATCCTCACGATGGCGGACGGCACGCTCGCCTTGCTGTCGGCCACGCGCTACAACGGCGCGGGGCACGACGTCCGCCTGGAGGTCACCGGCAGCAGGGGCGCGATGGCGGTGGGTCTGGACCAGTCCCTCGCCCTGGACTCCGCCGAGCCGGGGGTCACCCTCACCCACGGTCCGCGGCACTGGTCCTTCCTCGATCGCTTCCGGCCGGCCTACGCCGCCGAGCTGGAGGCCTTCGTCGCTTCGATCGGCGGCGCGCCGTCACCCTGCACCGCTCGGGACGGCCTCGAGGCGCAGCGGCTCGCAGAGGCCTGCGACCTCTCCCGCCGCCGTGGCGCACCCGTCCGTCTCGAGGAGATCCTCGACGCGAGATGACGACTCGCCAACGGTTCTCCCGACCCGCCACCACCGACACCCCGACCGGCAGGACAAACGCTTAGTTTGTCAGCAACCACATCACCAGCCAGGAGCACGCTGCTCCGCCGCACGAGAGGCACCACGATGAACCGCACCGTCACCACCACCCTCGCCCTGGCGCTCGCCACCTCGACCGCCCTCACCATGGCGGCCTGCAGCTCGACCGGCGGCAAGCAGACCACCGAATCGGCCGCCGGGGGCGCGGCCAAGGCCAAGACGATGACCGTCGCGATGGTCACCCACGCCGCCGCCGGCGACACCTTCTGGGACCTCGTACGCAAGGGTGCCGAGGACGCCGCAGCCAACGACGGCGTGACCCTGACCTACACCTCCGACCCGGACGGCGCCAACCAGGCCAACCTCGTCAAGCAGGCCGTGGACAAGAAGGTCGACGGCATCGCCGTCACCCTCGCCAAGCCCGAGGCCATGGCCGGCAACGTCAAGGCCGCCACCGACGCCAAGATCCCGGTCGTCGCCCTCAACGCCGGCAGCGACGCGTGGAAGGCCATGGGCGTCACCAGCTTCTTCGGCCAGGACGAGAAGGTCGCCGGCCAGGCCGCGGGCGAACGGCTCACCAAGGAGGGTGGCAAGAAGGTGCTCTGCGTGATCCAGGAGCAGGGCCACGTTGGTCTGGAGGCTCGCTGCGACGGAGTCAAGGCCGGCTTCCCCCAGACCGAGAAGCTCTACGTGAACGGCACCGACATGGGTGACGTCCAGTCAAAGGTCACCGCCAAGCTCCAGCAGGACAAGGACGTCTCGCACGTCATGATGCTCGGCGCACCGTTCGCCATGACGGCGATCAAGTCGATCGAGGAGTCCGGCAGCCAGTCCAAGCTCGTGACCTTCGACATGAACAAGGACATCGTCGCCCAGATCAAGGCCAACAAGGTTGTCTGGGCCGTCGACCAGCAGCCCTACCTGCAGGGCTACCTCGCGGTCGACTCGCTGTGGCTGCACAAGACGAACGGCAACGAGATCGGCGGCGGCCAGGCCGTCCTGACAGGGCCGTCCTTCGTGGACAGCAGCAACGTCGCCGCCGTCGAGAAGTTCGCCGCCAACGGGAAGCGCTGACCATGTCGACCTCCACCACCACTCCCTCTACGGCACCCGAGCCGGCGACACAGGCACCGGCCGGCGACGACCGCGTCGCGCGCCGGTCCCCAGTCAACCTGCTGCTCCGCCGCCCCGAGATCGGCTCCCTCATCGGTGCCCTCGCCGTGTTCGCGCTGTTCGTGGCCATCGCACCGGCCTTCCGCAACATCAGCAACGTCGGCACCATCCTCTACGGCTCCGCCACGATCGGGATCATGGCCGTGGGCGTCGCCGTCCTCATGATCGGCGGCGAGTTCGACCTGTCCACCGGCGTCGCCGCCACGACCTCCGGGCTCACCGCGGCCCTGGCCTCGTGGAACTTCGGCCTCAACGTGTGGGTCGGCGTGATCCTCGCGCTCGTCATCTCCCTGGCGATCGGCGCCTTCAACGGCTGGCTGCTGATGCGGACGGGCCTGCCGAGCTTCCTGGTCACCCTCGGCACCTTCTTCGTGCTGCAGGGCGCCAACCTCGGCATCACCCGACTGGTCACCGGCAACGTCGCCTCGACGTCGATCACCGACATGCAGGGATGGGACTCCGCCAAGGCGGTGTTCGCCACGACCTTCACGATCGGCACGGTCAGCATCAAGATGCTGGTGCTGTTCTGGATCGTGCTGACCGCGATCGCGGCGTACGTGCTGCTCCGCACCCGCGTCGGCAACTGGATCTTCGCCGTCGGCGGCGACGCCGCCGCGGCCCGCGCCGTCGGTGTCCCCGTGACCGCGGTCAAGATCGGGATGTTCATGTTCGTCGGGTTCTGCGCCTGGATGCTCGGCATGCACCTGCTGTTCGAGTACTCCGTGGTGCAGTCCGGCGAGGGCGTCGGCAAGGAGTTCATCTTCATCATCGCCGCGGTGGTCGGCGGCTGCCTGCTCACCGGCGGCTACGGCTCCGTGGTCGGGGCCGCTATCGGCGCGCTGGTGTTCGGCATGACCCAGCTGGGCATCAACTACGCCAACTGGAACCCGGACTGGTTCCGGACCTTCCTCGGGGTGCTGCTGCTCGTGGCGACCTTGGTCAACATGTACGTCAAGAGAAGGGCGGACGCGGCATGAGCGCGACCAAGACCGCGCCGACGCACGAGGGTGGCCCCACCACGGCCATCCTGGAGATGCGTGACTGCGGCAAGAGCTATGGCAACATCCAGGCGCTGCGCGGCGTCTCGATGTCCGTCCGGCAGGGCAAGGTCACCTGCGTCCTCGGCGACAACGGCGCCGGCAAGTCCACGCTCATCAAGATCATGGCGGGGCTGCACGACTACAACGCCGGCGAGATGTACGTCAACGGCGAGGAGCGGCACTTCTCGTCGCCGCGCGAGTCCCTCGGCAGCGGCATCGCCACCGTCTACCAGGACCTCGCGCTCGCCCCGCTGATGTCGGTGTGGCGCAACTTCTTCCTCGGCAACGAGGTCAAGAAGGGGCTCTTCGGGATGGACATCGCCACCATGAAGCGGGTCTGCGGCGAGGAGCTCACCAAGATGGGGATCGTCATCCCCGACCTGGACCGCCCCATCGGCAGCCTCTCCGGCGGTCAGAAGCAGTGCATCGCGATCGCCCGCGCGATCTACTTCGGCGCCAAGGTGATCATCCTCGACGAGCCCACCGCGGCGCTCGGCGTCAAGCAGTCCGGCGTGGTGCTGAAGTACATCATGAAGGCGCGGGACGCCGGCCTCGGCGTCGTCTTCATCACCCACAACCCGCACCACGCCTACCTCGTCGGCAACCACTTCGTCATCCTCAAGCTCGGGCGCGTGGTCCTGGACGCCCACCGTGACGAGGTCTCGTTGGACGAGCTGACCGAGGAGATGGCGGGCGGCAAGGAGCTCGCCGACCTGTCGCACGAGCTGCGCGCCGCGGATCCCGGCAAGGTCGTCGACCCCAGCACCGTCGAGCACGGCTCGATCGACGCACCCACCGTGGACCTCCCCAAGGTCCGCGACTAGGGCTCCCAGGCAGCCCGCCTCGTCCCGCCCGTCCCCTCGTTGAGAGGCGACACATGGGGGTTATCCGCACCCGATAACCCCCATGTGTCGCCTCTCAACGCGTTGGGGCGCGGTGGGTGGGCGTGAAGGGCTGCTCCCGCGCGGTGGCGGGGACCATCTTTGCCCTCTCGCGCGAGAGCAGCGGCTCGCCTTGGCGGCCTGCCGGGGTGAGTGGGCACGAATGGCTGCTCCCGCGCGGTGGTGGGGACCATCGTTGCCCTCTCGCGCGTGAGCAGCGGCTCGCCTTGGCGGCGGGGTGATGCGGGGTGGGGCGGGGGTCGGGTCAGAGGGTGAAGGCGTCCCGGAAGCGCTCGAGCGCCACCTCGCTGTCGCCGGACGCCCACCCCTCGAGGGCCACCACCCCGGCATACCCCATCTCGGCGAGGGCCCGGGCGATGCCGGGATAGCTGATCTCGCCCGTCCCCGGCTCGCACCGCCCGGGCACGTCGGCGACCTGGATCTCGCCGACGAGGGGCAGGGCCCGGCGGCACAGCTCGATGAGGTTCCCCTCGCCGATCTGGGCGTGGTAGAGGTCGAGGTTCATGCGCAGCGCGGGCGACCCGACGGACTCCAGCAGCGTGATCACGTCCGCCGCCCGCGCGAACGGCACGCCGGGGTGGTCGACGTCCAGGTTGAGGTTCTCGAGCTGAAAGGTCACGCCCTCGCTCTCGCCGAGGGCGGCCACACGACGCAGCGTCCGCTCGGCGGCGAGCCAGTCGCGAGGGGTCACCACGCTCTGCGGGCGGTTCGGCATACCGCCGTCTCCGAGGCCGTGCCGTGCAGGTTGAGGTGCGGGTCGCCGAGGCGATGGGCGACGGCGACGGACTCCTGGGCGGTGCGCAGCAGCTCGTCCGCGCCCGCGGGGTCGATCAGCTCGCCCCGCGTGTAGCCCGTCATCGAGGTGAAGCGCGCACCCGTCGCCGCCAGCGCGTCGACGTCCAGCGCCGTCCAGTCCCACAGCTCGACGGCGAACCCCAGCGCGTGCAGCCGCCGCACGCGGTCGAGGTGGGGCAGATCGAGCAGCTGCATCTCGGAGCACACCGCGAGGTCGAACCCCGGGTGCTGCGAGACCTGCTCGGACGGTCCGGCGGTGAGGGTCATGCGGACTCCTTCGTCGTGCAACGGTTTGTGGCAAATGTAAGGACAATCTATTGACAGTGTCCACACCGGCCTCTTCACTTGTGATAGCGATACGAGCACGGACGCTACGAATCCGCGTGCTGCGGAAGGCAGAAGGAGACGAGGATGTCCCACGGCAGTCCCACCAGCAGCCACGGCGGGGTGACGCTCCCGCCGCTCCGCCCGGGCCCGCACCAGCGGCGCCTGGACCTGATCGCCGTCGTCGCGACGTTCGGCGGCCTGCTGTTCGGTTACGACACGGGCGTGATCAACGGCGCCCTCGAGCCGATGAAGGAGGACCTCGGCCTGACCACCGTCACCGAGGGTCTCGTGACGGCGACGCTGCTCATCGGCGCCGCGGTGGGGGCGCTCGTCTCCGGCGTGCTCAACGACAGGCTGGGCCGCAAGCGGACGCTGACCCTGATCGCCGTCGTGTTCTTCGTGGGCACGCTCGGCTGCGTCTTCGCCCCCGGGCTCGGCGTCATGCTCCCGTCCCGCTTCGTCCTGGGCGTGGCGGTCGGCGCGGCATCCGCCACGGTCCCCGTCTATCTGTCGGAGCTCGCCCCCACCGAGCGCCGTGGCACCCTCAGCGGGCGCAACGAGCTCGCGATCGTGCTCGGGCAGATGCTCGCCTTCATCATCAACGCGATCATCGCCAGCGTCTGGGGCGAGCACGAGGGGGTCTGGCGCTACATGCTCGCGGTGTGCGCCGTCCCCGCGGTGTTCCTGTTCTTCGGGATGCTCCGTATGCCGGAGTCCCCGCGCTGGCTCATCTCGAAGGGTCGCTACGACGAGGCGCTGCAGGTGCTCATGGAGGTCCGCAACGAGGACCGCGCCCGCGCCGAGCTCGGCGAGGTGGAGCAACTGGCCGATGAGGAGGCCGAGTCCCACAAGGGCGGCTGGTCCGACATGGCCGTCCCGTGGATCCGTCGACTGGTGATCATCGGCTGCGGCCTGGCCGCCGCGCAGCAGGTCACGGGCATCAACTCGATCATGTACTACGGCACCCAGCTGCTCACCGAGGCGGGCTTCTCGGCCAGCGCGGCGATCATCGCCAACGTCGCCAACGGGGTCCTCGCGGTCGTCGGGACGGCGCTGTGCCTGTTCGTGGTGATCGACAAGGTCCACCGCCGCAAGCTCATCATCATCGGGTTCTGCGCCACGACGACGATCCACGGCCTGATCACCCTCGCGGCGACGATCCTCCCGGCGGGCACCACCCGCGCCTGGGTGATCCTGGTGCTCTGCGTGACCTTCGTGTTCTTCATGCAGTGCTGCCTCAACGCGCCGGTCTGGGTCGCCCTGTCCGAGATGTTCCCGCTACGGATCCGGGGCTTCGGGATGGGGATCTCGATCCTGTGTATGTGGCTGGTCAACGCCGCGCTGACCTTCTCCTTCCCCGTGATCGTGGGCAAGGCCGGCCTGCAGGGGATGTTCGGCCTGTTCTTCGTGATCGGGCTCGCCGCGATCTTCTTCCTCTGGAAGATGCTGCCCAACACCAGCGGCCGCTCCCTGGAGGAGCTCGAGGAGAGCTTCTCCCGGGGCGAGTTCGTCTGAGCCGTATGCCGAGAGGCGGGGTGTCGGCGATCCGGCGCCCCGCACCCCCCGCCGAGTGGTCACCTCCGGACGGCCGGGGCGTGGAGGCAGCAGGCGTCAGTCGTGGGCGCCGGGCACCGTCTGGTCCCAGTCGATGACGGAGCCGGTCACGACGCCGCTGCGGTCGGACAGCAGGTAGACGACCATGTCGGCGATCTCGTCGACCTGCCCCAGCTTGCCCATGGGGAGGGCGGCGGAGGCTTCCTCGAGCCACCCGTCCTGCGCACCGTGGAAGCGCCGCTGCACCTCGTCCTCGCCCGGCGTCTCGGTCCAGCCGATGTTGAGGCCGTTGATGCGGATGCGGTCGAAGCGGTGGGCGTACGCCGCGTTGCGGGTGAGTCCGGCCAGCCCGGCCTTGGCGGCGACGTAGGGCGCGAGGTAGGGCTGGCCGCCGTGGGAGGACATGGTCAGCACGTTGACGATCGTGCCGGGGGCGCCCCGGCGGCGCATGTCCTCGACGGCCGCCTGCATCGTGAAGAACGGCGCCACGAGGTTGACCGAGAGGTGCTGCTGCAGCAGCTCGGGGGTGGTGTCGAGCAGCGACCCGCGCGAGGTGAGGCCGGCGGCGTTGACGAGCCCGTCGACCCGGCCGAAGCGCTCGACCGTCGCGGTGACCGAGGCGCGT
This sequence comes from Arsenicicoccus cauae, assembly GCF_009707125.1. GTDB lineage: Bacteria > Actinomycetota > Actinomycetes > Actinomycetales > Dermatophilaceae > Arsenicicoccus > Arsenicicoccus cauae. Next base: position 19,306 of record NZ_WLVL01000006.1, on the reverse strand, counting down.
GCCTGGTCCACGTCGGCCAGGTCGGTCTGCACGAACTCCGCGCGGTGCGAGCCGTGCTCGCGTGCCAGCTCGTCGGCCGCCGCCGACCCGACGTCCGCGCGGCGCCCGGTGACGACGACGCGGGCGCCTTCGCGCAGGGCGGCCCGCGCCACGGCGGCGCCCACGCCCTGGGTGCCGCCACTGACGAGGACCACCCGGTCCTGGAGGAGCTCGCGCATCAGGCCGCGCCCCCGGTGGTGGGGCCCGCGGCCGTGGCGGCTTCGGTCGGTGCGCTCGCGAGCGGACCGGTCGTCGGGGCGCCGTGCGCCGCGGCCAGCTCGGTCAGCGGGAGCCGAGCAGACAGCGCGTCCCGCACCCGGTCCGCCTGCGTGGGCGGCGCCATCCCGTCGACGGGCTGCTCCACGTCCAGGTCGGCGGGGAAGGCGTAGCCCTCCGCCGACGCGGCGATCGCGTCGTGGAGGCGGGCGGTCGGCATACCGGCGTCCTGGCGGGAGAGCAGGACCGGATAGACGGCCTCGACCACGCGGCGCCGGTCGACGCGCTCCATGGCCCGGCCGAACGCCGAGGAGATCTGCAGGAGGTTGGCCATGCGGAGGATGTCGGTCGAGTGGTTGGTGCCGGCGGCGTGGAACAGCGCGGGGTTGAAGAACACGGCGTCGCCCTTGGCGAGCGGCAGCTGCACGCGGTGCTCGCGGAAGTAGTCCTGGAACTCCGGCAGCCAGTAGGCGACGTAGCCGGGCTCGTAGCGGTGCGAGTGGGGGAGGTAGAGGGTGGGGCCGCTCTCGACGGGCATGTCGACGTGCGCCACGGCGCCCTGCAGGGTCAGCATCGGCGACATCATGTGGACGTGCCGGGGGTAGCGCTCGCTGACCTCCGGCCCGAGGAACCCCAGGTGGTAGTCGCGGTGCACGGTCTGGCCGGCGCCTCCCGGGTTGACCACGTTGACCTGCGAGGTGACCTGGTAGCCAGGACCCAGCCAGGCCGTCGCCGCCAGCGCCACGAGGTCGTTGGCGTAGTAGTCGACGAACGCCTCGGGGTCGGAGACGGCGAGCTTCTCGAGGGCGTTCCAGACGCGGTCGTTGGCCCCGGGCCTGGCGAAGTGGTCGCCCGCCACGCGGCCGGAGGCGCGCTGCTCCTCGATGATCGTGCGGAAGCCGTCGCTGACCCGGTCGACCACGTCGTGCTCGAAGGCGCCCTGCAGCACCACGATCCCCGGCCCCTCGGACAGGGCGCGGGCCAGCTCGGCCTGCACCTCGCGGGCGGCCTCGGGCCCGTTGCCGAGCGCCTCGCGCAGCCGGTCGGCGCGATAGAGCAGCACCTCCTGCTCGACGGCCTGGGCGTGCGGGTATGCCGTGACGTCGGTGCGGGCCTCGAGCACCGCGCGCAGGTCCTCGAGGCGGCAGTCCTGCGCCGTGTAGGTCGGGCTGGGCGCCGGGCGGGTCGTGGTCGGCATGGCGTCTCCTCGTCGTCGTGGTCCTTCCCTTCCATGGTGGCTCGGGGACCGGCCGTCGGCTGGGGTCAAAGACCTCAGATAGACCTCAGTCACGATCAGGCCTACCGTCGGGGGATGAGGCCGCCGCACCCCCTCAAGGACATCGCCGCCCAGGCCGGCCTGTCCGAGGCCACCGTCGATCGCGCGCTGCACGGGCGCAGCAACGTGAGCGCCGCGGCCGTGCGGGCCGTCGAGCAGGCCGTGCTCGAGCTCGACCGCCAGCAGTCGCAGCTGCGGCTCGGCGCCCGCACCGTGCTGGTGGACGTCGTGATGCAGGCGCCGGCGCGGTTCACGGGCGCCGTGCGGACGGCGCTCGAGGCCGAGCTGGCGTGGGTGCGGCCAGCGGCCGTGCGGGCGAGGTTCCACCTGCGCGAGCGGGCCGACGTCGAGGAGCTCGTGGAGACGATTGACCGGGTCGGGTCGGGAGGCCGCACCTCGCAGGGGCTGCTCCTCAAGGCGCCGGACGACCCGGCCATCGCGGCGGCGGTGGACCGGGCGGCGGGGCGCGGCATACCGGTGGTCACCCTGGTCACCGACGTCCCGAGCAGCAGGCGGGTGGCGTATGTCGGACTGGACAACCAGCAGGCGGGGGCGACGGCAGCCTTCCTGGTGTCGCGCTGGCTGACCCCGCGAGGCGTGGGTGACGGCGAGGGGCGGCGGGTGCTGGTGACGATGAGCCGCTCGACCTTCTTGGGGGAGCATGAGCGGGTGCGGGCGTTCGAGGACGAGCTGGCGGTGCTCCGGCCGGAGGAGCCCGTGCTCGTGGTGTCGGACGCGGACGGGCTCGATGCCGCCACGGGCGACCTGGTCGGGCCGGCGCTCGACGAGGAGCCGGGCGTGTGCGCGGTCTACTCCGTCGGTGGTGGCAACCGCGCCACCCTCGCCGAGCTGCGGCGCCGGGGGCGACGGGTGGAGGCCTACGTCGCGCACGACCTCGACGAGGACAACGTCGCGCTGCTCCGCTCGGGCGCCATCGACGCGGTGATCCACCACGACCTGCAGAGCGACTGCCGTCGGGCCGTCCGTCAGGTGCTGAGGCACCACCGGCTGGTGTCGGGCGCCCCGCTGACCGTGCCGGCGTCGTTGGAGATCATCACGCGCTACAACCTGCCGACGCGGTGGATCGACCCGGCCTGACCGGACGGGTCAGGCGTCGAGGTCGACCTCGACGACGCGACCCTCGGCGGCGGACCGGGCGGCGGCGTCGGCCAGCACGAGGGCGGCCCACCCGTCGTGGAAGCCCACCGGCACCGGAGCGTCCTCGCGGATGGCGGCGACGAACGCCGCGAGCTCGCGCTGGTAGGCCGCGGCATACCGCTCGAGGAAGAAGTTCTGGTAGGGCTCGCGCACCTCGACCGCGTCGGCGGTCCAGCGGCGCACGACCGTGTCGGTGACGTTGCCGGCCTCGAGCAGCCCCTCCGAGCCGAAGGCCTCCAGCCGTTGGTCGTAGCCGTAGGCCGCGTGCCGCGAGTTGGTGATCGTCACCTGCTGGCCCTCGCGGCCCGTCAGCACCACCACCGCGGAGTCGTAGTCGCCGAGACCGCGGATGTCCTCGCTGAACTGCGCCGTCCCCGAGGCGAACACGCTGACGACGTCCGGCACGAAGTGCCGCGCCATGTCGAAGTCATGGATCGTCATGTCGCGGAAGATCCCGCCGGACACCGCGAGGTAGTCCGTCGGCGCGGGCGCGGGGTCGCGGCTGATGATGGACAGCTGCTCCAGGCGGCCGATCTCGCCGGCGGCGACGCGCGCGTGCAGGGTCGCGAAGTGCGGGTCGAAGCGCCGGTTGAAGCCCAGCATGATCGGCGTGGTCGCGGCCGACGCCTTGCCGCGCAGCGCCTCGACGCGGGCGATGTCGAGGTCGATGGGCTTCTCGCACAGGGCGGGCTTGCCGGCGTCGATCGCGGCATCGATGAGGTCGACGTGCGTGGCGGTGGGGGACGCGATGATGACGGCGTCGACGTCGGCGGACGCCAGCACCTCCGCGGGGGTGGCGGCGACGCGGGCGCCGTGCAGCTCGCCCAGCGACTCCGCGGCGGCGGGGACAGCGTCGACGACGGTCGTGAGCACGGCCCCAGGGGCCGCGGTGACGCTGAGGGCGTGGACCCGGCCGATGCGGCCGCAGCCGATCAGACCGATGCGGACGGGCTGCAGGGGCATGCTCGATCTCCTTCGTTGGACGATTGTCAGTACTATCTGACATGAACCGGCCACTGTCCAGCAACGGTCGAAGGAGCGACGCCGATGTCCTTCCCGCACAGCCTGCCCGAGCCCCGCCTGCCGGATCCCACCGGGGGCCCCGCCCTGCGCTGGGGCATCCTCGGCACGGGGTGGATCGCCGAGCGGTTCGCCGCGTCCGTCCTCCGGCATACGAACCACCAGGTGGTGGCGGTCGGCTCCCGGTCCGAGGAGGGCGCGCAGCGCTTCACCGGGCGGCTCGGGGGCGAGCCGCTGGGGTCGTATGCCGAGCTGGTCGCCCACCCGCGCGTGGACGTCGTCTACGTCGCGAGCCCCCACCCGCAGCACGTCGAGCACGCCCTGCTCGCCATCGCGGCGGGCAAGCACGTGCTCGTCGAGAAGCCCATGGCGATCGACGCCACGGGGGCCCGGCGCATCGCCGAGGCCGCCCGCGCCGCCGGCGTCCTCGCGATGGAGGCGATGTGGTCGTTGTGCCTGCCGAAGTTCCGCGTGCTCCGCCGGCTGCTCGACGACGGCGTCCTGGGTGAGCCGACGATGGTGTCCGCCGACATCGGCGAGTACTTCCCCGACGCCCACCGCATCCACGACCCGGCGCTCGCGGGCGGCGCGATGATGGACCTCGGCACCTATCCGCTCACCCTCGCGACGTGGGTCCTGGGGGCGCCCACCGAGGTCGCCGCGCAGGGCGTGCGGGGGCCGACGGGCACGATGGCGCAGACGACGATGACGCTGCGGCACGGCGACGCGCAGTCGGCGCTGCACGCGAGCGCCCTGGTCGAGACCCCCACCGTCGCCGCGATCAGCGGCACCGACGCGTGGGTGTCGCTGGACGGGCCGTGGTACCAGCCGGGGTCGTTCACCCTGCACGGACGCGACGGGGGACAGCTGCGCCACCTCGAGGCGGCGACCGCTCATGACGGGCTGTACTGGGAGGCGCTGGAGGTCGCGCACTGCCTCGGCGAGGGGCGGGTGGAGAGCGGCATACGGCCCCTCGACGCGACCATCGCGACCCTCGAGGCGATGGACCAGGTGAGGGCCGTGACGGGCGACCGCCTGGCCGGGGAGTCCTGAGGACCGGTCCTGGAGGCAGCCTGGGGTCAGGCTGCACGTCTAGGCTCGGGAGCATGGCTGACCGTCACTTCGACCTGATCATCATCGGCACGGGCTCGGGCAACTCGCTCATCACCCCCGAGCTGGCCGACCAGGACATCGCGATCCTCGAGCGGGGCACCTTCGGCGGCACCTGCCTCAACGTCGGCTGCATCCCCACCAAGATGTACGCCTACCCGGCCGACGTCATCACCTCCGCGCAGCACCTCGACCGCCTGGGCGCGTCCTTCCCGTGCGACCCGCAGGTGCGGTGGCGCGAGATCCGCGACCGGATCTTTGCCGGGCGGATCGACCAGATCGCCGCGGGCGGCGAGCAGTACCGCCGCCAGGACCCGCACATCACGGTGTTCGACGGGAGCGCGCGGTTCGTCGGGCCCAAGGAGATCGACACCGGCACCGGCGCCACCATCACGGCCGACCAGATCGTCGTGGCCGCCGGCTCGCGCGTGTCGATGCTCGACGTCGACGGCCTGCGCGAGGCGGCCCCCTCGCTCGGCGTGCACACGAGCGACAGCGTGATGCGGATGGAGGAGCTGCCGAGGCGCCTGACGGTCGTGGGCGGCGGCTTCGTCGCGGCCGAGTTCGCCCACATCTTCGACGCGTTCGGCGTCGAGGTGACCTGGCTCCAGCGCAGCGGCAGCCTGCTGCGCAAGGAGGACGACTTGATCTCGGGGCGGTTCACGGAGCTGGCGGCCGAGCGCTACGACCTGCGGCTCGGCACCCAGATCAGCGCGGCCGAGCGCCGGGACGGCGCGTGGCACCTCACGACCACCGGGCCCTCCGGGTCGGGCGAGGTCGTGGCGGACGCCGTCCTCGTCGCCACCGGGCGCGTGCCCAACGCCGACCAGCTCGGCCTCGCGGAGGTCGGCTATCGGATGGACGGACCCCGCCTGTGGGTCGACGAGCAGCAGCGCACCAGCGTCGAGGGGGTCTGGGCGCTCGGCGACATCAGCAGCCACTGGCAGCTCAAGCACGTCGCCAACCACGAGGCGCGGGTCGTCGCGCACAACCTCGCCCACCCCGAAGACCTGCGGTCCAGCGACCACCGCTACGTCCCTGCCGCCGTGTTCACCCACCCGCAGATCGCGTCGGTCGGCCTGACGGAGCGCGAGCTGCAGGCGGCCGGGCGCGACTACGTCGTCAAGGTCCAGGACTACGGCGGCACGGCGTACGGCTGGGCCATGGAGGACCAGGTGGGCGTCGTCAAGCTGCTCGCCGACCCCGAGACCCGGCTGCTGCTGGGCGCCCACCTCATGGGCTACCAGGCCAGCAACCTGATCCAGCCGCTGATCCAGGCGATGTCGCTGGGGACGCCCGTGCCCGAGATGGCGCGCGGGCAGTACTGGATCCACCCCGCGATCATGGAGGTCGTCGAGAACGCCCTGCTGGGTCTCGAGCTGTGATCCTCGGCTTCGTCGCCTCGGTGGTCGGCATGCTGATGTATGCCGTCGCCTCCGTCTCGCAGGGCTACGCCGCGTCCCGGGCCACCGGGGCGGGCGTGGTCCGGCACCCCGCCTATGTGCTCGGGCTCGGCTGCGACGGTCTCGCGTGGGTGGCCTCGCTGGTGGCCCTGCGGTCGTTGCCGCGCTTCGTCGTGCAGTGCTGGCGCTGAGCCCGACCCAGGAGTCTGTGGGCGCCTGATCCCGGGTCGGTTCGGGCTGGGGTCAGCGGGTGGCGCCGGTGACGAGCCAGGCGTCGGAGCGGGCGCGCAGGCCGAGCGCGATGCCGCGCAGGGTCATGAAGATGCTGAACCCGACCCAGAGCCACACCACGGCCGCGGGGTCGTCGAGCGGGCCGGCGACGTGCCGGACGACCAGCACGACGGGGACATAGGCCACGAGGAGCGCGAGCTGCGCCCACGCCAGCCAGCGGGTGTCGCCGGCGCCGATCAGCACCCCGTCGAGGACGAAGACCCACCCCGAGATCGGCTGCGACAGCGCCACCACGACCAGGCCGGCGGCGAGGGCGGCCTGGGTCTCGGGGTCGCTCGTGAACAGGTGTGGCAGCACGGTGTGCAGCGCGAGGACCAGGGCGCCGAGGACCGCGCCGCCGATGAGGCCCCAGCGGATCATGAGGGTGGTGGCGGCGCGGGTGCCTGCGGTGTCCCCGGCGCCGAGGGCCTTGCCCGTCAGGGCCTGCGCGGCGATCGCCAGCGCGTCCAGGGCAAAGGTGAGGAAGCTCCACACCGTCGCGCTCACCTGGTAGGCGCCGAGCGGCACGTCACCCAGACCCGCCGCGACCCACGTGGTCAGCAGCAGGACCGTGCGCAGCGCCAGCGTGCGGACGAGCAGCGGTATGCCGCCCCGCGCGGCCACCAGCACCCGCCCCGGATGCGGGCGCAGGGAGGCGTCGAGCCGCCGCGCTGCCCGCACCACGACGAGGAGCAGGGCGACCGCCATACCCCACTGGCTGATCACCGTGCCGATGGCCGAGCCGACGATCCCGAGGTGCAGGCCGTAGACGAGCAGGACGTTGAGGGCGACGTTGCACGTGAAACCGGCGACGGACACGACCAGGGGCGTGGTGGTGTCCTGGACGCCGCGCAGGATGCCGGTGGCGGCGAGGACCACGAGCATCGCGGGGATGCCGGCGGCGCTCGCGCGCAGGTAGTGCTCGGCGTGGACGAGGGCGTCCGGGCTCGCGCCGAACGCCGCCACGAGGGGGCGGGCGAAGGCCGCGACCAGCAGGCTGGTGACGAGCCCGAGGGCCGCGGCGAGCCACACGCCGTCGAGGCCGTTGGCGACGGCGCCGCGCTCGTCACCGGCGCCGACGTGGCGGGCCACGATGCTGGTGGTGCCGTAGGCGAGGAAGACGAAGATGTTGGCCGCGGTCAGCAGGGCGGCGCTCGCGACGCCGAGGCCGGCGAGCTGCGGGGTGCCGAGGTGGCCGACGATGGCGCTGTCGGCGAGGAGGAAGAGCGGCTCGGCGACGAGGGCGAGGAAGGCGGGGACGGCGAGGCGCAGGATCTCGCGGGCGGGGGAGGGCGGCGGCTGGGCCCCCCGGTCGCTCGTCACCCGCCGAGCATAGGTGGGCGGCGGTGTGCGCCCCCAGTCGGTGTCAGGGGGTGAGTCTGGTGACGGGGCGGTGACCTGCGGGTTTCGGGTGTGTCGTTGTCCACAGATGTGACAGGTCCGTCGGCCCCATGTGGGAAGTCGCAGGTCAGAAGCCCGGACGGTTGCTGTGAGTGTTGTACCGGTGACATTGAGCGAGATCCGGCGCGGCAGGGCGGGGGTCGGCGTGTCGGTGATGAGACGGTTTGTCCACACCGCGCGGCGGCGTCCTCAAATGGCCTAACCTCCCGCACAAATCTTCTGTGCACAGGCGGTGGACGGCGTAGGGGCTGGTCACAGCGATGGTGAAGCGATAGGTCACGGCAAAGTCACACTCCCTCCACAGGCTTGTCCCCAGGGTTGCGCACACGCCACGGCGTGTTGTCCCCACCTTGTCCACAGCCCCCGTTTGCCCGGGTCTCCTCCCGGCCCCTAACGTGGCGCAGCAGCCCGTCCGGGTGATGTCGTTCGCCCAGGGCCATCCGACTTGTCCACAGGTTTGTCCACACGCGCGCGAGGCCCTCCCAGGGGGCCTCGGAGGCGCCGGTGGAGGGTCTGTCAGAGGTCGGTGGTGGACTGACGAGCAGGGACCGGGCAGCGCAGGGCTAGGACGAGGGAGCGGACGTGTCGATCGCCGAGCTGGACGACCGTCGGGACTACGGCCCCGCGGTGGGGGGACCTGGTGGGGGCGGTGGCGACGACCGCGTGCCGCCCCAGGACGTGCACGCGGAGCAGTCCGTCCTCGGCTCGATGATGCTGTCCAAGGACGCGATCGCCGACTGCGTCGAGACGCTGCGCGGGCTCGACTTCTATCGCCCCGCGCACGAGACGATCTACGAGGCGATCATCGACCTCTACGGTCGCGGCGAGCCGGCCGACGCCATCACCGTCGCCGACGAGCTCACCAAGCGCGGCGAGATCCAGCGCATCGGCGGCCAGGCCTACCTGCACCAGCTGATCGACGCCGTGCCGACGGCGGCCAACGCGGGCTACTACGCCGAGATCGTGCAGGAGCGCGCCGTCCTGAGGCGCCTCGTCGACGCGGGCACGCGCATCGTGCAGATGGGCTATGGCCAGGGCGGCGACGTCGAGGACATCGTCAACGCCGCGCAGGCCGAGGTCTACCAGGTCGCCGACAAGCGCGGCGGCGAGGACTACATCGCTGTCGGCGAGGTGCTCGAGGCCACGATCGACGAGATCGAGCACGCCTCGGGCAAGAACGGCGAGATGGTCGGCGTGCCCACCGGCTTCACCGAGCTCGACCAGCTCACCAACGGTCTGCACCCCGGCCAGATGATCGTGATCGCCGCTCGACCGGCCGTCGGCAAGGCGCTTGCGCTCGACACCCCCCTCGTGACGCCGGCCGGCTGGACCACGATGGGTGAGGTTCAGGTCGGTGACGAGGTCATTGGGGCCGACGGTCGTCCGACCCGCGTGGTCGCTGCGACCGAGGTCATGACCGACCGACCCTGCTACGAGGTGTCCTTCTCGGACGGCTCGACCATCGTGGCCGATGCCCAGCACCAGTGGCTGACGGATACGCGCGCCAGCCGCAAGTCTCTTCAGGCCGCTCGTGACGGCAGGAACGGTCAGCGCAATCAGCGGACGTTCGCCGCGATCCGGACCACGGAGGAGATTGCTGCGACGGTGCGCACGGGCACAGCCGACGCACGCCTCAACCACAGCGTGCCGCTGGCGGCTGCGCTCGCCCTCGCGGAGCGGGAGCTCCTGGTCCAGCCGTACACGCTGGGGGCCTGGCTGGGAGACGGGACGTCTGCTGCTGCGCAGATCATGATGGCGGACCCCGAGATCGTGATGAGGCTCGAGGCCGATGGACTGGTCGTGACCAAGACGTCGTCCCCGATGCGCTATCTCATGCAGCTCGCCACCGAGGTGGTCGCTGAGCAGAGGAGCTGCGCCGTGTGTGGGACGTCGTTCACCAACCCCGTTGCCTACGTCAGGACGTGTGGCAAGTCGTGCGGGGGGCGCCTCAAGGCGTTTCAGAAGCCGATCGCCACGCCAGTCTGCCCCGACTGCGGCGGCCCCACCACGACGGGCCGCCAGTGCATGGCATGCCGGAAGCATCATGGAACCCTCCAGGCCCGCCTCCGGACGATCGGCGTCCTCGGCGACAAGCACATCCCCGTTGAGTACCAGCGGGCCAGCGAGTCCCAGCGGCGCGCCCTGCTGGCTGGCCTCCTCGACACCGACGGGACCGTGTCTGCAGGCGGGTGCGTGCAATTCACCACCACCAGCCTGCGCCTCGCCGAGGACGTACATGAACTCATCTCCGGCTTGGGCTACCGAAGTGGCATGTGCCGCAAGAAGGTGCGCGGCCGCTCGGCGGCAAGCTCGACGGCCTTCACGATCACCTTCTCCTCGGACGAGGACGTGTTCGTGCTGGAGCGCAAGAGGCTGCTGCACAAGGAGCTTCGTCGCCGCCAGTTCCAGCGGAGAAACTCCCGCTTCATCACGAAGGTGAAGCCCATCGCCTCGGTGCCCGTGCGCTGCATCCAGGTGAGCAACGACGACCACCTGTATCTCGCCGGCAGGTCAATGATCCCGACCCACAACTCCACGCTCGCGCTTGACATCGCGCGGTCGGCGGCGATCCACAACCAGCAGGCCACCGTCCTGTTCAGCCTCGAGATGAGCAAGACCGAGATCACCATGCGTTTGCTCTCGGCCGAGGCCTCGATCCAGCTGCAGAAGCTGCGCAAGGGCGAGCTGCAGGACGACGACTGGACCAAGATCGCCCGCACGACCGGGCGGCTCAGCGAGGCGCCGTTCTTCATCGACGACTCGCCCAACATGTCCCTCATGGAGATCCGCGCCAAGTGCCGCCGGCTCAAGCAGCGCAACAACCTCAAGCTCGTGGTCATCGACTACCTGCAGCTGATGAGCTCCGGCAAGCGCGTCGAGTCCCGCCAGCAGGAGGTCTCGGAGTTCTCCCGCGCCCTCAAGCTCCTGGCCAAGGAGATCGAGGTGCCGGTCATCGCCTTGTCGCAGCTGAACCGTGGGCCCGAGCAGCGCACCGACAAGAAGCCGATGGTCTCCGACCTGCGCGAATCGGGCTCGATCGAGCAGGATGCCGACATGGTCGTGCTGCTGCACCGAGAGTCGATGTACGAGAAGGAATCTCCCCGCGAGGGCGAGGCTGACGTGATCGTGGCCAAGCACCGAAACGGTCCCACTGGCACGATCGTGGTCGCCTTCCAGGGCCACTACTCCCGCTTCACCAACATGGCCACCAACTTTTAGTGTCGAGATCGCTCGTATGTTGCATAGTCGCCGGACGGCGTGTCGATTGGACTATTCGTCGTTCATGTCTCATGTCGAGATGCAGCCAATCTTGCGCAGCGACCGTCCCTATGTAACATTCCCCACGGTTATCCGTAAGAGCGATCTTCATCATTTTTCGTTATGAGTGTTGCTTCAGCGGTGTGCTGATCGACACGGAGGCAGGCCTATGACGCTTACGTTCGCGCAGGTCATGGACAGCGCCGGTATCGACCCGTTGGAGGCGTTGGTGATTCGGCACGCCTACGTGCGTGAGCACGGGGACGGATCAGCGGGGATCCACGGGGACTCCTCTGATGCTGAGATCATGGGTTACACCAGCAATCAGTCGGCCAACACCCGCGCCTTCCCGGCCGCACCGCCCGGCGTCTGGGTGGTGTTCCTGCCCGAGGGCGGTGACCGTGCTCGCCTGTGGTCGGTGGTCCGGAGTCATGGTGAGACTTCCAACGACGGCGTCAGGCGCACGTTCGACCTGGAGCGGTCGGACCAGCTGAGCGACCTGCAGTCACGTCTGGTGATCGGTTGGAGGTCACCGCGCACCTGGGCGCTCAAGGCCACGACGGCGGCGCGCTATCCGGTCATGGAGATCGCCGACGCCGAGCCTGTGAGGTTCCCCGGCTTCGACGCGCTCACGTTGGACTACTCACAGCTGCAGGCGGTGGTCCGTGAGCACCGGTACGCCACCTGGCGAACCGCGCTCTCATCGGTCATGGGCATCTACCTCATCACCGACACCCGGGACGGTCGACAGTACGTCGGCAAGGCAGACGGCACCGCGAGTGTGCTGCAGCGCTGGACTGCCTACGCGGCCAACGGCCACGGAGGGAACGTGGAGCTCAAGGGACGGGACCCGATGACTTTCCGTTTCTCGGTGCTGCGCGTGTTTGACCCTGCCACGCCGACGCGGGAGATCAACGCCGCCGAGAGCCACTACAAGCGTGCACTCGACTCCCGCCGACACGGGCTCAACCGCAACTGACGGAACCACCAGGTGCGCGACCGGTGTCCAACGCCGATCTGTCGAGCAGTGAATCGGCAACTGTCGCGGCGCGGGAAGGCCGCTGCGCAGAGGCTCTTCGGTGATGGGCGAGGATGGGGGCACGCACCACGAGAGGACGCCCCACCTTGCCGTCGAAGCCAGACGCCAACTTCATCTGGTCCATCGCCAACTTGTTGCGCGGGCCGTACAAGCCCAAGGAGTACGGAGACGTCGTCCTGCCGATGACGATCCTGCGCCGCCTCGACTGCGTCCTGGCGCCGACGAAGGACGCCGTGTTGTCCGAGCAGAAGCGCTCCGGTGACCGGACGGCCAAGGATTTGCTGGACGTCAAACTGCGCAAGGCAGCGAAGTACTCGTTCTACAACACCTCGCCGTACACGCTCCCGTCGCTGACCGGCGACAGCGTCAACATCAAGGCCAACCTGCTGTCCTACGTCGACGGCTTCAGCGACAACGTTCGCGACGTCTTCACCCGGTTCGGGTTCGAGGAGCAGGTGCAGCGGCTCGAGGAGGCCAACTCCCTCTACCTGGTTGTCCAGGAGTTCGCCAAGCTCGACCTGCGCCCCCAGCACGTCAGCAACACCGAGATGGGCTCGGTCTTCGAGGAGCTGATCCGCAAGTTCGCGGAGGCGAGCAACGAGACCGCTGGTGAGCACTTCACCCCCCGTGAGGTCATCGCCCTCATGGTCGACCTGCTGCTGGTGGGCGACGAGGATGCGACCACCCCGGGCAAGGCCGTGAACCGCCGCGTTTACGACCCCGCGGCCGGCACCGGCGGGATGCTCTCGACGATGGATGAGCACCTGCGTGAGCAGAACCCGGCCGCCCGGCTGCTGATGGCCGGGCAGGAGATCAACCCCAGCTCGTATGCCGTGTGCAAGGCGGACATGATCATCAAGGGCCAGCCGGTTGACGCCATCGCCCTGGGCAACACCCTCACCGACGACGCCCACGCGGGCAAGGACTTCCACTACTGCCTCTCCAACCCTCCGTTCGGAGTGGAGTGGAAGATCTCTCAGCGCGAGGTCGTCAAGGAGCACAAGCAGCTCGGCTTCAACGGACGCTTCGGCCCCGGCCTGCCCGCCGTCTCCGACGGGTCCATGCTGTTCTTGCTCCACCTGATCGACAAGATGCGCACCGTCGACCCCGACGATGAGAACGTGCGCGGACGCGCTGCGATCGTCCTCAACGGATCGCCGTTGTTCACCGGGCGGGCAGGGTCGGGTGAGTCGGAGATCCGCCGCTGGGTCATCGAGTCCGACCTGCTCGACGCGGTCATCGCCCTGCCGAGCGACATGTTCTACAACACCGGCATCGCCACCTACATCTGGGTGCTCGATCGCAAGAAGCCGGTCGAGCGGCGCGGCTACGTCCAGCTCATCGACGGCTCGCAGATGTTCACCAAGATGCGCAAGTCCCTCGGGTCGAAGCGCAAGGAGTTGCTGCCCGCCGACATCGAGACCCTCGTCAAGTTGTATGCCGCCTTCGACGACGCTGACGACAAGCGCTCCAAGGTCTTCCCGGGGGAGACCTTCGGCTTCCACACCATCACTGTCGAACGACCCCTTCGGCTGGCCTACCAGGCGACGGCTGAGCGGATCGACGAGGCGATCCAGGCCAAGGCGGTGCAGAAGCTCGACGAAAGCACGCAGGAGCAGCTCCGCCGCGCGTTGCAGACCCTCGACCGCGAGACCGTGTGGAGAGCGCGGCAGACTTTCGATCAGGCCTTGGGCAAGGCGCTCGGTGAAGCCGACCTCCAGGTTGGATCACCGGTCCGCAAGGCGATCCACGCCGCCCTGAGCGAACGGGACGAGACCGCCGAGATATGCGCCGACGCCAAGGGCAACCCCGAGCCGGACCCCAGGCTCCGCGACACCGAGAACGTGCCCCTCGGGCAGGACATCGAGGAGTACGTCGCTCGCGAAGTCCTGCCATACGTCCCCGACGCCTGGGTCGACCACGCCAAGACCAAGATCGGCTACGAAATGCCCTTCACCCGCCACTTCTACGAGTACGTCCCACCCCGCCCGCTCGAGGAGATCGACGCCGACGTCAAGCGGCTCATCGCCGAGATCCAGGACCTCTTCGCTGAGTTGGACGGATGAGCGGCTTCAAGCCGGTCCGGGTCCAGCACCTCGCCGAAGTGGTGAACGGCTACCCGTTCGACTCCGAACGGTTCGACACCTCTAACGGCTATCCGCTGCTTCGGATCCGAGACGTGGGAGCGGACGCCACAGAGATCCGCTACACCGGCGAGTTCGTCGAAGCCGCGAAGGTTGTGCGTGGCGACGTGGTCGTAGGCATGGACGGCGACTTCAAGGTCGGTCAGTGGTTGGGAGCTGAGGACGCGCTTCTCAATCAGCGGGTGGCATTGCTGCGGACGGACGCAATCACGGCTCGGTTCCTCCTGTACGCCTTGCCGCAGGAACTCGAGGCCATCAACGCTGTCACCTACGCCACGACGGTCAAGCATCTCTCTGCCTCGCAGATCCTGCACGCCACAGTTTCGTGGCCTGGCATCGAGGGCGCTTCGGTGATCGTGGACTTCCTGGACCGTGAGACAGCGAAGATCGACGCGCTCGTCGCCAAGCAGGATGCTCTGGTCGCCCGCCTCCGCGAACGCCACCGGTCATCGATCGCGCAGGCCGTGGAGGCCGTGCTCGATCCTTCGTCTGGGACACGCCTCAAGCACTTCGCGACGGAGATGCGGCAGGGGTCGAGCCCGCAGTGCGAGTCCGTCCCAGCCGACGGGGTCACCGAATGGGGCGTGCTTAAGACCGGCTGTGTCAACGGTGGGGTCTTCCGGCCCGATGAGAACAAGCTGCTCCCCGCTGACGTGGAACCGCGCGTCGAGGCCGTCGTCCGACGCGGAGAGATCGTGATATCGCGAGCAAGCACGAAGGACCTCGTGGGGAGTGCCGCGGTGGTGGAGGATGAGTACCCGCGACTGATGCTGAGCGACAAGACGTATGCGATCACGGTGGATCCACGGGTCGCCGATCCCTGGTTCGTCTCGACGCTTCTTGGGACTTCCCGCATGCGTCAGGCGATCGAACTGGAGGCAACAGGGGCCAGTCACTCGATGCAGAACGTCAGCAAGGAGGACTTGCTCAACTTGCCGATGTCATTGCCGCCCGTGGCGTCTCAGATCGCGGTGACGCGGGCGTTGAAGGAGGACGCGCCCAAAGTTGATGCGATGGTGGGCAAGGCACAGGAGCTGAGCGCCAACCTGAAGGAGCGGCGTGCGGCCTTGATCACGGCGGCGGTCAAGGGCAGGTTGGACGTCACCACCTACGGGAAGGCGGGCTGAGGCGTGGCGGTGGAGCATGAGCGGCAGCTCGAGGACGAGTTGTGCGACCACCTCGGGGCGCATGAGTGGGTCTACGAGCCAGGCTCCACCGGCTACGACAAGAAGCGGGCGCTGTGGCCCGATGACCTGTTCGCCTGGCTGGAGGCCACCCAGCCGGAAACACTCGCCGCAATGGTGAAGACCGACAAGGACCGGGAGCGACTGCTGGACCGGCTTGCCGAGTCGCTGGACCGTCCCCTCGACGCCGGTGGCGGCACCCTGGCGGCGTTGCGTTACGGGTTCAAGTTCACCAAGCAGCTGGACCTGTGCCAGTTCCGGCCGGCGGAGTCGATGAACCCGACGGCCACGAGGCGGTATGCCCAGAACCGGCTGCGCGTCGCACGACAGTTGTACTACTCGGAGAACAAGACCGACTCGGTCGACCTGGTCTTCTTCGTCAACGGGCTACCTGTCGCCACCGCCGAGCTGAAGAGCGAGTTCCAGCAGGACGTGCACGAAGCGATCCGCCAGTATCGCCACGACCGTCCGCCGGTGGACCCCAAGACCAGGCGCCGAGAGCCGCTGCTGACGCCTGGTCACCGGGCCCTGGTGCACTTCGCGGTGGACAACGCCGAGATCTACATGACCACCCGACTCGAGGGCCCGGAGACCCGCTTCCTGCCGTTCAACCGTGGTAACGCCGGCCACGCCGGGAACCCGCCGAACCCGCACGGGGCGGCCACGGCATACCTGTGGGAAGAGGTGCTGGCAAGGGACACCTGGCTGAACATCCTGGGCAAGTTCATGCATGTGCAGGTGAGCAAGCACAAGGACCCGGCGACGGGCAAGGTCAGCCGGTCCTCGACGGTGATCTTCCCGCGGTACCACCAGCACGACGTGGTCACCACGCTCCTGGCCGATGCGAAGAAGCACGGGCCGGGGCAGCGGTACCTGGTGCAGCACTCGGCCGGGTCGGGCAAGACCAACTCGATCGCGTGGCTGTCGCACCAGCTCTCCACCCTGCATGACGCCGACTCGACCAAGGTGTTCGACTCGGTGCTGGTGATCACCGACCGGACTGTGCTGGACGACCAGCTGCAGGACGCGATCTACCAGATCGACCACAAGCGGGGCGTGGTGCTGCCGATCGGGCAGGGCACCGACAGCGACTTCGCCAAGCGGTTCTCCTCCAAGTCTCAGGCCCTGACCGAGGCGCTGACCAACGGCGGGGCGATCATCGTCGTCACGATCCAGACGGTGCCGTACGCGCTGGACGCGATCCGGGAGTCCAAGGCGCTGGCCGGAAGGCGGTTCGCGGTGATCATCGACGAGGCGCACTCCTCCCAGACCGGGGAGTCGGCCAATAAGCTGCGACAGACCTTGTCGGGCAAGGTGCTCGACGACGTCACCGACGAGGACGGCACGGTCGGCGTCGACGACCTGGTCCGGCTCGAGCTCGAGGGGCGGGGCGCGCTGCCGAACGTGTCGTTCTTCGCGTTCACCGCGACCCCGAAGGGCAAGACGCTGCAGATGTTCGGGACCTCGCAGGCCGGGGAGGAGGTCGACAAGGTCCCGTTCCACTTGTACTCGATGCAGCAAGCCATCGAGGAGGGCTTCATCCTCGACGTACTCAAGTACTACACCACCTACCGGACCGCATTCCGGCTGGTCCACGGCGGCCAGGACTACGACTCTGAGACGGTCGACAAGTCGAAGGCGATGAGGTCGGTGATGCAGTGGGTCAAGCTGCACCCGTACAACATCAGCCAGAAGGTCGCTGTCATCGTCGAGCACTTCCGCGCCAACGTCGCGCCCCTGCTCGACGGCAACGCCAAGGCCATGGTCGTCACAGACTCCCGCAAGTCCGCGGTGCGCTACAAGCTGGCGATGGACAAGTACATCGCCGAGCACCACCTCACGGACGTGGCGACCCTGGTCGCGTTCTCCGGGTCCGTCGAGGACTCCGAGTCCGGGCCGGAAGAGTTCACCGAGCACTCGATGAACAGAGACCTGCGCGGCCGCACCATCCCGGAGGCGCTGGGGACGGACGAGTACCAGGTGCTGATCGTGGCGAACAAGTACCAGACCGGGTTCGACCAGCCGCTGCTGTGCGCGATGTATGTGGACAAGCGGCTCGACGGTGTGCAGTGCGTCCAGACCCTGTCCCGGCTCAACCGGGTGTATCCGGGCAAGACCACTTATGTGCTGGACTTCGTCAACCAGGCCGAGGACGTCCTCGACGCGTTCAAGGTCTACTACGAGGGCGCCTACCTCACGCAGGCCAGCGATCCCAACATCGTCTTCGACCAGTGGGACAAGCTTGCCGGTGTCGGTCTCTTCGACGACGTCGACGTTGACACCTGCGCGAGGGCCTACTGGGGCGACGGCTCCACCAAGCCCAATCAGGGGAAGCTGTCCGCTGCTCTGGCGCCGGTCAAGGAGAGGTTCAACACGGCATACCGGCGGGCACTGCAGAGTCGTGACGACAGCGAGACCGACCGGCTCGACACCTTCCGCCGCGACCTCCGCACCTTCGTCGGCACCTACGACTTCCTCGGCTCGATCGTCGACTACGACGACGTCGACCTGGAGAAGCGTGTGACCTTCGCGCGGTTGCTCGCCGAGGCACTCAAGGACTCCAACCGGCACGAGGACACCATCGACCTCTCCGATGTCACTCTGACCCACCACGCGCTGCACAAGCAGCCCGAGCAGGAACTCGACCTGGCGACCGGGCAGGCCGAGGGGCTCGCGTCTGTCCTCGCAGCCGGATCCCGCGGTCGCCACGAGGCCGACCTGGTGCCATGGTCGGAGGTGCTGGCCCACATCAACACCCTCTTCGACGGCGACGGCCTCTCCGACGGCGACCAGGTCTCCGCGGTCGAGACGGTGCTGCGCAAGATGCTCGAGAACGAGGACCTGCGCGCTCAAGCAGTCGCCAACAACAAGCCCGACTTCTTCTCCGGGCCAGACTTGTGGCACACCATCCAGGAGGTCATCGTCGAGGCCACCGACAGTCAGCAACGCGGGCTTGAACGCCTGGCCGCCGACCGGTCCCGCGAAGAGATCCTGACCATCATGGGGATGATGAAGCTCTGGGAAACGCTGCGCGAGTCAGCCTGAACCCACTCCATGGTCAGGACGTGGGCTGGCCGGCCCCATCCCGGTGTCGGGTGGCGCTCCAGGGCCCTAAGGCGCTGGCTGGCGGCGCGTTCGATGGCGGTGCGATCCTTGGCCAGTAGATCGGCGTGCTGGAGTGGCTGATCGACCGATATCAGGTCGAGACCGACAAGCCCTCCGGCATCGTCAACGACCCCAACGAGTGGGCCCGCTAACACAACGACCCTCGCTACATCATCGACCTGGTAAAGCGCGTCACCCGCGTCAGCGTCGACACGATGAGGATCGTCCGATCCGTTCCGGAGCCGCCCCTCGGCGACTGAGTCCAATAGGAGCTCCGACACCCGATCCAATCGCGGGGCGCCGCACCTGCCGAGCCCAGCGGCCAGTGACCCGTTCCAGGCTCGGTCAGTTGTGGACCGGTGCCAGGAGGCGGGTGGTCCCAGATCCCAGGGGAACTGACCTACCTCCTTGGACCCAGATGGCTCCGCGGACAGGGACCGCACTCTGGGTCGGTTGTCATCGCGCCGCTCATCCCGGGCGGCCTGTCCACGCGCAATGACGCTGCCGGGGCCACGGGGCGTCAGGAAGAAGCCGAAAGCACACGCGGACTACCCTGGATAGAGCCCCGTTGAGTGGTGGGCTTTGAGGTGATGCTCGTTGCCTACCGGTCGCTCTTTTCGAGGGCGACGGTCTCAGTATCGCGGGTTGGGTAGAGCTTGGCCATGGAGCCTTCGGAGAGGTAG
>NZ_WLVL01000058.1 GCF_009707125.1 Arsenicicoccus cauae | reverse complement strand
ACTCCCTCAGGCGATTGTCTGTGCGCGCAGGCGTAGGGCGTTGGCGATAACGCTGACGCTGGAGAGGGCCATTGCGGCGGCGGCGATGATGGGTGAGAGCAGGAGCCCGAAGACGGGGTAGAGGACGCCGGCGGCGACGGGTATGCCGAGGGCGTTGTAGATGAAAGCGAAGAACAGGTTCTGTCGGATGTTGCGCATGGTCTTCTCGGAGAGTTCGCGTGCACGGACGATGCCGGTGAGGTCGCCCTTGAGGAGGGTGACGCCAGCGCTCTCCATGGCGACGTCGGTGCCTGATCCCATCGCGATGCCCACGTCAGCGGCAGCCAGTGCGGGGGCATCGTTGACGCCGTCGCCAGCCATCGCGACCACGCGGCCTTCGCTCCGGAGCTTGGTGACGATGTCGCTCTTGTGGTCGGGCAGGACTTCAGCTTCGACCTGGTCGATGCCGAGCGTCTTGGCCACAGCGTGGGCGGTGACGCGGTTGTCGCCGGTGAGCATGACGATCCGGATGCCTTCCTCCCGCAGTGTCTTTAGCGCGGCGGGCGTGGTGGCCTTGATGGGGTCTGCGATCGCGAAGAGGCCTACGAGCCGGCCATCGGCTCCCATGTAGATGACGGTGGCTCCGTCGCCGCGCAGCTCATCGGCACGGTCCTTGAGGCCGGTGGTGTCGATGTGGTGGGAGTCGAGGAAGTCGGAGCTGCCGAGGACCAGGACCTGTCCTTCGACGGTGCCTATGACGCCGCGGCCGACTGGTGAGTCGAAGTCTGTGACGTCGGGGATGGGCAGGCTCCGGGCGGTGGCGGCTTCGACGATGGCCAGGGCGAGCGGATGCTCGGAGGCACGCTCGACGCCGGCGGCGAGGCGCAACAGGTCGTCCTGGGAGTGTTCGCTGGTGGTGACGATGTTGGTGACGGTGGGCCGGCCCTCGGTGAGCGTTCCAGTCTTGTCGACCACGAGTGTGTCGACCTTCTCCATACGCTCGAGGGCTTCGGCGTTCTTGATGAGCACACCCAGTCCCGCGCCGCGTCCGACGCCGACCATGATCGACATGGGAGTGGCCAGCCCGAGCGCGCAGGGGCAGGCGATGATCAGGACCGCGACGGCGACGATGAGCGCGTGCGCGAGTTTGGGGTCGGGTCCGACCAGCGCCCACACGATGAACGCGACGACGGCGATGACGATGACGGCCGGCACGAAGATGCCAGCGACTTTGTCGGCCATGCGCTGGATGGGGGCGCGGGAGCGTTGCGCGTCGGCGACCATGGCGACGATCCGGGCGAGCATGGTGTCGCGGCCGACCTTCTCGGCGCGCATGATCAGGGCGCCGCTGCCGTTGATGGTGCCGCCGATGACGGTGTCTCCGCTTGTCTTGGTCACGGGCATGGATTCCCCGGTGACCAGGGACTCGTCGACTGCTGAGCGGCCTTCCTCGACTGTCCCGTCGACAGGCACGGCCTCGCCGGGGCGGACCCGCAGCCGGTCCCCGAGTTGGACCGTGTCCAGAGAGATCTCTTCCTCGTCGCCACTGTCCGTGATGCGGCGGGCGGTCTTCGGTGTCAGATCCAGCAGGGCCTTGATGGCTCCGGAGGTCTGTTCGCGGGCACGCAGCTCGAGGACTTGCCCGAGCAGGACCAGGGTGGTGATGACGGCAGCGGCCTCGAAGTAGACATCGACGGTGCCCGCGTCGCCGCGGAAGGAGGCGGGGAAGATCCCGGGCGCGACGGTCGCGATGACGCTGAACAGCCACGCGATTCCAGTGCCCATCGCGATGAGGGTGAACATGTTCAGGTTGCGGGTGCGGACCGAGGCCCAGCCGCGCACGAAGAAGGGCCACCCGGCCCACAGCACCACCGGCGTTGCCAGGATGAGTTGGAGCCAGACGGAGGCACGCGCGGAGATCAGGTCATGCAGGAAGGGGACGAAGTGGCGGCCCATCTCGAGGATCACGATCGGGATGGTCAAGGCGGTGGCGACCCAGAAGCGGCGGGTCATGTCGGCAAGTTCCGGGCTGGGACCGGTGTCGGCGGTGACGGTGACCGGCTCGAGAGCCATCCCGCAGATCGGGCACGACCCAGGACCGGGACGGCGGATCTCGGGGTGCATCGGGCACGTCCACTCGGCAACGTCTTCGTTCACGTCCTGGTTGCGCGAGGCCGCGTCGTCGGAGTCTTGTGGGGGCGTGAGGAAGCTGGCTGGGTCGTTGCGGAAGCGGTCGCGGCAACGCTCGGAACAGAAGTGGTATGCCGTGCCCTCGAGTGCGAGGGTCAGAGCCGTGGCGGGGTCGACCTGCATCCCGCACACCGGGTCGGTCACGAACTGGCTGGTCGTGGTGACGCTCTGGTGGTGCTCATGGTCGTGCTGCATGTCCGGGTTCTCCTCCGGCAGAGCTCGTGACGCCCGTTGTGGTCGCCACGGCTGGGCGTGGGTCAGTTGCGGTGGGCGGTGTAGCCGGCCTCGACGACGGCGCTGACGACAGCGTCGTCGGAGACGTGTCCACTAGTCGTGATGATCAGTTCGCCGGTGGCGGCACTGACCGTCAGGTCTCGCACGCCTGGCAATGCCGAGACCTTGTCGAGGACGCTGCTCTCGCAGTGGCCACAGGTCATTCCAGTGACGGCATACGTCTGGGTGGAGTTCATCAGGTCTGGCCTCTTCTGTAGGTGACACCCTCCCAACAAGCATACCCCCTAGGGGTATTCCCTGATGTTTGGGTCGTGGGGCGGTTGGGGTTCTCACGGCTTGTGCTCGTGGTTGGTGCCGTGGTTCATCCAGGCCATCATCACGCCCATCATGAGCAGGCAGCCCATTGCGTAGAGCAGGCCGCCGGCGCCGAGCCGGCCGGTCGTGATCAAGGTGCCCACGAGCAGCAGCATGGGCACGCACATGAGCCACATCAGCCAGTGGTGGCCGCTGCGGCGACCGGGCTCAGTGGGGGATGACTCGGTGGGGGTCGGCTCGGCGGGTGGGGTGAGGGGTGCGTAGGTCGGGTTCGGGGTGTTCTGCTGTTGCATGGCTGCTCCCTTGGTCTCGGTTGCGGTGCTCGGGGCTGTCCCCGGGTGCTTTCAGCCTGCGAGGTCGATGTGGCCCTCGGGTCGTGGTTCGGTGAAGATCTGGTCTAGGTCTATGCGGGCTTCACAAGAGCTTCTCGACGGTGGCGCCCCCGTCGGCGGTGCGCAGTACTGCGCCGTCGGCGACGAGGATGGTTTCGATCTGGCCGTCGGTGCCGCGTTGGGCGAACAGGGCCTGTGGAGCTCCGATGCGCTTGGGTTGCAGGGTCCAGGTCGCTCCGGTGTCGTTGCTGGTCGCGATCTGGCCGTTCGTGGTGGCGATCACGATGGTTTGCTCGTCGGCCCACGCAGCGAGCAGGGCCGTCGCGGGTGGGGTCAGGCCCTTCCAGGAGCGGCCGTCGTCGGTGCTGTGGAGGAGCCCGGTTTCGGTGGTGGCGAGTAGTGCTCCGGTTTGCGGTGACGCGGCCAAGGTGCGGGGGGCAGCCGGGATGGTGCGGGTGGTCCAGGTCTCGCCGTCGGTGGTGCTGCGAAGAGTGCCATCGAAGCCGACCACGCTGGTTGGGCTTGAGGTGAGGGCGTGGAAGTCGGACTCTCCGCCTCGAGAGCTGACGCGCCACGTGCGACCGGAGTCGGTGGAGGTGATGAGCCCGACCGGCTGGGGCAGGTCGACGCCTGCGCCGGGGTGCCCTGAGGCGTAGTAGGTGCCGTCCGGGGCGACGGTGAAACCCATCAGGTCGATGACCGGTCCGTTCTGTAGGAGTTCGCCGTTGGCGTGGCGGAAGAGTCCCTCGTGGGTGGCCAGGAGTAGGTCACCGGTCTTGGGGTCGCGGGCGACAGCGTGGATGTGGGTGATCGCGACCGGCGGTTGGTTGGCTGCTGATGCGGTGGAGGTTGACCCTCCTCCGGCCACGGTGGGGGTCGCGATGGACGTCGTATTGCCGGTGGGTGTGGTCGTGGCGCCACACGCGGCCAGAATCGTCGTGGTCACGAGTACGCCCCCTGCGACGAGGACGCGGCGTCGGGTGGTGGTGATCATCAGCGGTACTCCAGGGCGATCATCATGCCCGCTTCTGCGTGGTAGATGTTGTGGCAGTGGATCATCCAGTCGCCGGCGTTGTCGGCGTCGAGGTCGATCGCGAAGGACTGCATGGGCGCCATCAGCACGGTGTCCTTGCGCAGCCCCGACGGCAACGCGAAGGTGTGGCCGTGCAGGTGCAGGGGATGGGTCATCATCGTCATGTTGGTGGCGTTGATCCGCAGCCGTTGCCCAGCCTTGACGG
Source organism: Arsenicicoccus cauae (assembly GCF_009707125.1). Lineage (GTDB taxonomy): Bacteria > Actinomycetota > Actinomycetes > Actinomycetales > Dermatophilaceae > Arsenicicoccus > Arsenicicoccus cauae. The sequence goes on along the minus strand of NZ_WLVL01000058.1, from coordinate 3,984 downwards.
TCAGTGGCTCGTTCTCGCCGTACTTGGCGCCGTTCATGCCCCACTGGTAGGGCTTCATCGAGCCTTGCAGGGCCAGGTCGACGGTGGTGTCCGGCTCCTTGCCCGGCAGCTTGGCTGCTTCGGTCGGGCGCAACTGTGAGCCGATGAGGACCTGACCGGCCAGCTCGCCCGGGTCAGCGTCCGCTCGAGGAGTGGCACCGTCGCCGGTACGGACCACGGCCATCGCCTGCCCGCCGCTGGTCTTGCCGAACGGTCGCGCGACAAGAGGGAAGGCGCCGTCGCCGAGAGTGACGATCGCGTCATACCGCTCTCCCATCCCGATGTAGAAGGCGCCGACCTCGGTCGGCTCGACCGCGTGCCCGTCACTGTGGGTGATGCTGAGCCGGTGCCCACCAAGGGCCACGGTGAAGATGGTGTCGGAAGCCGCGTTGATGACCCGCAGGCGCACCTTCTGGCCCGGTTTAGCGGTCAACACGTCCGGGTCGGTCGGGGGTTTGCCGTTGATCAGGAACAGCGGATAGGTGACGTCGCCGGCGTCCCCCCACGGCCCGCTCCCCATCGACATCCCACCCATGGATCCGTGGTCCATGCCACCCATTCCGCCCATGCCGCCTCCGTTGGCGGGGCCACCGTCGGCGATCAGCTTCTTGAACACCTCGTCGGGGGTGGTGCCGGTGCCATCGATCCAGTCGTCGAGGACGAGGATCCACTCGGCGTCGTAACCGCCGGGGTCGGTGGGGTCGTCAATGATCATCGGGGCGTACAGCCCGCGGTCGAGCTGGACCCCGACGTGGGGGTGGAAGAAGTAGGTGCCCGGATCAGGTGCGGTGAACTCGTACACGAACTTGCCGCCGGTCTTGACCGGATCTTGGGTCAGTCCGGGAACTCCGTCGGCGGCGTTGGGCAGTCGGATGCCGTGCCAGTGGATCGTGGTGTCTGCGGGGAGCTGGTTGTCGAGCGTGAGGCGCAGGAAGTCCCCTGCGGTCGCTCGCACCAACGGGCCCGGCAGTGCACCGTCGTAGGCCCACGTCGCCACGGTCCGCCCGCCCAGGTCCAGGCTGACCGGTCGGGCGGTCAACGTCTTCTCGAGCACCTTCTGTCCCGGTGAGGGGGAGACTGGCGTCGGGGGCCCGAAGGTTCGCGACGGCATACCCCCCGTCCCTGACGAGCTAGAGGTGCATGCGGCCAACGTTGCGGTCGAAGCCAGACCGAGCCCGCCGAGGAGGATGTTGCGGCGGGAGAGCAAGGACGAAGTCATGATGCCTTTCACAGGGGGTCTCAGTGCGTGGTCGCAGTCAGTGGCCATCGACGATGAGGCGGCGGCTTTGTTCGTACTCATCGGGACTCACCTCGCCGCGGGCCAGGCCCTCCTTCAGGAGGGTGAGCGGATCCGGTCGCGCCGATTCCTGCCTGACGCGCCCCGCCGGGAGCAGGGCCCGGATCACCAGCACGATGACGACCCAGAACGCGAAGGTGCCGGCTCCCATCACGAGCCACATCCACCAACCCATCCCGGTCCCGTTGCCCCACATCATGAGCGTTCTCCCGCCTCGCCGTCGCGGCGCACTTCGCCGGACACGATCCACGGTGCAACCTGCTCCTCAAGACCAGGCGGTGGCGAGGTTAAGGTCTGACGAAGATCCGCTCCCGGCGCCCTAAGAGAGATCGGCCCACGGGCGCAGGGCAGGGACACTGTCAGCGTGAACACGACACCACCCCCGGCCGCTCGGGTCCTGATCATCGAGGACGAGACGACGTTGGCCGGGATGATCGCGGCCTACCTGTCCCGCGCCGGTTATGAGTCCAGCGTGGTCCACACCGGCCCGGACGGCGTCCGGGCCGCCCGTGACCTGGCACCAGATGTCGTGATCCTGGACTTGGGCCTGCCCGGGCTGGACGGCATCGAGGTGTGCCGTCAGATCCGCACCTTCACCGACTGTTACGTCATCGTCGTCACGGCCCGAAAGGACGAGATCGACACCCTCATCGGTTTGTCCGTCGGCGCGGACGATTACGTCACCAAGCCGTTCAGCGTCCGCGAACTGGTGGCCCGAGTCCAAGCGGTGCTGCGCCGCCCTCGCACCGGATCCGCCACCGACTCCGCCACCGACTCCGCGACCGCGCGTAGTGAACCGACCCGGGTGTTCGGTGACCTTCGTGTCGACCCGGAGGGCCAGCGTGTGCACCTGGGCGACGTCGAGGTGGCCCTGACCCCCACCGAACGAGACCTGCTCATGGCTCTGGCACGCCGACCATCAATGGCGTTCTCCCGCCGCCAGCTCATCGACGACATTTGGGGACCCGACTGGGTCGGTGACGAGCACCTCGTCGACGTGCACGTTGCTCACCTGCGCCGCAAACTTGGCGATGACCCTGACACCGGTAGATACATCACCACGGTCCGAGGAGTCGGGTACCGGATGGGACAAGGGTGATGGCACCAGCGCGGACCTACAGCACTGGGCTGGCGACCCGCCTCCTGGCTGGACAGGCCATCGTGCTGGTCGCCGGTGCCCTCACTGTCGGCCTGGTCGCCGCCATGATCGGCCCGCCCATCTTCCACGACCACCTCGTCGAAGCCGGCCACCAACAGAACTCGCCTGAGCTCGTCCACATCGAGATGGCCTACCGCGATGCCTCGCTGATCTCCGTCGCGGTCGGCGTGTTGATCTCGCTGCTCGCAGCTGGCGCGGTCACATGGTTCCTCAGCCGACGGCTCCGCCGCCCTCTCGAACAGGTCACGGCCGCCGCCGAAGAACTCACCCGTGGGCACTACTCCACGCGCGTTCCGACTATCGCCTCAGGCACCGAATTGGAGACTCTCGCGGCTGCGTTCAACACGATGGCCAGCAAGCTCGAAGGTATCGAAGACACCCGACGACGGATGCTTTCCGACCTCGCCCATGAACTGCGCACACCCATCGCCACCCTGAGCGCCTACCACGAAGGCCTCCATGACGGCATCGCCGCCCTGGGGCCCGAATCTCGCGCAGCTTTGGAGGAACAAACGACCCGGCTGGCGCGCCTCGCCGACGACATCGACGAGGTCTCCACGGCCGAGGAGGGCCGACTCGCCCTTCACCTCCAGGCACACCGCGTCATGGATCTCCTCTGGGCGGCCCACGAGGGCATGCGTGACGCCTTCGCCGCCAAGGGAGTCAACCTCGTCGTTGAGACACCCACTGCTCCAGGCCTCGACGTCCACGTCGACCACAACCGTATCGGACAGGTCCTGACCAACCTCCTCTCCAATGCACTCCGCCACACCCCCCCGGGAGGAACCGTCATCCTGGCGGCCCACCGCAGCGGCGATGAAGCGGCAATCTCCGTGACCGACGACGGCGACGGAATGACACCCGAACAACTTGACCACGCCTTCGAACGCTTCTATCGAGGGGACACAGCCCGCACCCGCGACCGCACCGGATCAGGCATCGGGCTCACCATCAGCAAAGCTCTCATCGGATCCCACCACGGCAGTATTTACGCCAGCAGTGGCGGCCGCGGGCACGGCACTCGGCTGACATTGACCCTCCCACTGCTTTGACGCTGCGGCTCCACGACCGACCCTCGGCCTGAGTGAAGTCCAGCAGAGTGGTGTACGACGGACCTGAGTGAGCGCGTGCCTCCAACGTAGGCGCGGCCACCGGGTGGATCCTTCGAGTGATCTGCGAAAACCGACTCGAAGAAGGAACCACAACGATGACCGCTGTACCCAGTATCGACCCTGCCCGCTTCCTCGACGAGCAGCTGTCCCAGGCGAGCCCTGATCTGATGCGGGAGCTGCTCACCACGTTCGTCAACGCACTGCTCTCTGCCCAGGCCGACGCGGTGTGCGGCGCCGGCTACAACGAGCGGAGCCCGGAGCGGGTCAACTCCCGCAACGGCTACCGCCACCGCGACCTCGACACCCGGGTCGGGACTCTCGACGTCGCAGTGCCCAAGCTCCGCCAGGGAAGCCTGTATCCGGAGTGGCTGCTCGAA
>NZ_WLVL01000057.1 GCF_009707125.1 Arsenicicoccus cauae | reverse complement strand
CGCCGCACCGCCGAAGGCAAGACCCCACGCGAGATCCGCCGCTGCCTCAAGCGCTACGTCATCCGAGACCTCTACCGAACCCTCGAATCAGGCCCCACCACCCCTTGACGAACCATAGGAGCGTCGGACACTGCCCCGCGACGTGACGCCGGCCCTCCCTGCCCGCTTCGGTGGCGGCCCGACCCCACCCGCCGACCAGAAGTGACCCGTCGGGTCAGGCTGAACGATCAAACCCGCGGTGATGCGACGGTTCGAGCCCCGCCGGGTCATTTTTTGGCGCTACCCGCCCGCGGGCCGGGCCGGCGGGGCGACGCAGGCGCGAGGTGCCGGGCCGGCGGGGTGGCGTGGGGGGAGTGGGCGCGACGTGCCGGGTCGGTGGCGGCCCGACCCCACCCGCCGACCGGAAGTGACCCGTCGGGTCAGGCTGAACGATCAAAGCGGCGGTCACGCGGCGTCTCTCGCCCCGTCAGGTCACTTCCTGTCGCTTGCCGGCGAGCCGGGCGGCGGGTTGGGGCGGTGTGGGAGCGGACCTGAGGTGCGGGTGCATGCGGGGGCGACTGGGCGACTAGGCTCGGCGTCCGTGATCGTGCGCCGTGCCACCCCTGCTGACATCCCCGAGATCGTGCGCCTCAAGGCGCTCCTGATGGAGACGGGCTGGCCCTGGCCGGTCGCGGTCTCCGAGGACGAGGACTGGCGCCGGCGATGCGCCGAGGCGGCGGAGGTGCTGCTCGCGCGCGACACCTACGCCTGCTTCGTCGTCGACGTGGATCCCCTTGCGGGAGAGGGCGGCTCGCTCGCCGGGTGCGTCAGCGTGGCGGTGGAGCAGCACCTGCCCGGTCCTCGCGGGCGGGGCTTGTCGGCATACCTCTCGGACATGAGCACCGACGTCCCCCACCGCGGCCGTGGCATCGGCACCGCGCTGCTCGACCACGCGCTGGCGTGGGCCCGGGAGCAGGGGGCGGGCCGGATCGAGCTGCACTCGACGGAGTCGGGGCGCCGGGTCTACGAGCGGGCCGGCTTCGAGGCGGACGGGCCGTTCCGGCATCTGGGCCGTCAGCTCGTCTGACCGCGACGCGCCCCCATCCGCCAAGTGGCCAGGCACCCTCGGATGCCTGGCCACTCGGGTGGAGCCGGAGCTCAGAAGGTCTTGGCGTCGATCACGAAGCGGTAGCGCACGTCGCTGGCGACGACACGGTCGTAGGCCTCGTTGATCCGGTCGGCGTCGATCAGCTCGATCTCGGCGGTGATGTCGTGCTCCGCGCAGAAGTCGAGCATCTCCTGGGTCTCGGCGATGCCGCCGATGCAGGACCCGGCCAAGGCCTTGCGGGCGGGGATCAGCGCGAACGCCGGCACCTCGAGCGGCTTGGACGGGGCGCCGAGCTCGACGAGCGTGCCGTCGTAGCGCAGCAGCGCGAGGTAGTCCGCCATCGGCAGGTTGACCGACACGGTGTTGATGATGAGGTCGAACGTGCCCGCGAGGGCCTTCATCTCGTCCTCGTCGGTGGTGTTGACGTAGTGCTGGGCGCCGAACGTCGCGGCGTCCTCGCGCTTCTTGTCCGAGTGGGACAGGACGGTGACCTCGGCGCCCATCGCGCTCGCGATCTTGACGCCGACGTGCCCGAGGCCGCCCATGCCGATGATGGCGACCTTGGTGCCCTCGGTGACGCCCCAGTGGCGCAGGGGGGAGTAGAGCGTGATGCCCGCGCACAGCAGCGGCGTGACGGCGGCCTCGTCGAGGGACTCGGGGACGCGGACGACGAACTTCTCGTCGACGACCACGTGGGTGGAGTAGCCGCCCTGGGTGATCGTGCCGTCCTTGTCGACGGCGCCGTAGGTGCCGATGTTGCCCGCGAGGCAGTACTGCTCCAGGCCCTCCTCGCACGCGGCGCACTCCTGGCAGGAGTTGACCATGCAGCCGACGCCGACGAGGTCGCCGACCTGGTGGCGGCTCACGCCCGAGCCGACCTCGGTGACGCGGCCGACGATCTCGTGGCCGGGGGTGAGGGGGTACTGCTGGGCACCCCACTCGTTGCGGACGGTGTGGATGTCGGAGTGGCAGATGCCGGCGAACTCGATGTCGATGAGCACGTCGTGCTCGCCGACGTCGCGGCGGGTGATCGTGGACTTCTCGAGAGGGGCTCCGGCGGAGGGGGCCGCGTAGGCAGCAACGTCCATCATGCTCTGGACGATAATCCGCGTGGTTGAGCCGATCTCGTCGAGTCTGCTGGGCGAGACCCTCCCGTCCCACGCAGTGTTCACGTCGGCGTGCCCGCGCCGCCACCGCGCCGCCCGCCGGGCGAGACGCTCGTGCTCGACGTCAGGACCTCCGTCATGTCGCTGGCGGACCACCCGGCCAACGCGACGGGGGTCGCCACGCTCATGTGGCTGCTGCTCGGCCTGGTCGCTGGAGTCAGGGGACCGAGACGACCGGCGTCGCCGCAGGCCGGGACGGGTGGGGGCGCTCACCGCCGTGAGCGGTGAACGCCCGGTGCCGGGTCAGGCGCGCTGGTGGCGGGGCCGCTCGAAGGCCATGACGACGACCGCGCCGACGAGGATCACGGCGGCGGGGACCATCAGCGCGTCCCCCATGGCCGCGCTGAACGCCTCGGCGACCTGGGGCGGCACGGTGGCGCCCGACGCGCTCGTGGTGGGGGCGGTGGCCGAGGTGCCGGGCAGGTGAGCGGCGAGCCGGTCCTCCATGGCCAGCGCGATGGCGGCCGAGCCGAGCACCGCGCCGATCTGCCGGGTGGTGTTGTAGACGCCTGACCCGGCGCCCGCCTCGCGGCGGTCGAGGTTGGCGGTCGCCGAGGTGGACAGCGGCGCCCACATGAAGCCGTTGGCGACGCCCAGCAGCGCCGCCGGGAGCAGCAGCTGCCAGAGCGGGACGTCGGCCCGCAGCACGCCTCGCATCCACACCAGCGACACGGCGTAGGAGACGAGCCCGATCCCGGCGAGCAGGCGCGGATGGGTCTGCGCGACGAGGCGGCCGACGACCGGTGCGAGACCGCCGGAGATGACCGCCATGGGCGCCATGAGCAGCGCGGCGGCGGTCGGCGAGAGACCACGCACGCTCTGCGCCCAGATCATGATCGGGAACATCGTCGAGGTGACCGCGAAGCCCACGGTGGTGATCGCCACGTTGGCGACGGAGAAGTTGCGGTCGCGGAACAACCGCAGCGGCACGAGTGGCTCGCTGCGCTGCCGCGCCTGCCAGACGACGAACCCGATCATGACGAGCACGCCGAGACCGATCAGCCGCCAGACGGTGATCGGGCCGGTGATGGTGGACCAGTCGTAGCTGTGGCCCTCCTCGATGCCGAAGACGATGCAGAACAGCCCCACCGCCGAGAGCACTACCCCGATCCAGTCGAACCGGTGCTGGTGGGTGGGGAGCATCGGGACGAGACGCCAGGCGAGCACCATCGCGAGGAGCCCCACGGGCACGTTGATGAAGAAGATCCACTCCCAGCCGAGGGTGTCGACGAGCACCCCGCCGACGATCGGGCCGACCAGCGTGGCCACACCCGCCACGGCGCCCCACAGGCCCATGGCCTGGCCACGGGTCTGCGGGGTGAACAGGCGCGTGATGACCGACATCGTCTGCGGGCTCATGAGCGCTGCACCGAGGCCCTGCACGACGCGGGCCACGATGAGCCCGGTGATGGTGCCGGTCAACCCGCACCACAGGGAGGCGAGGGTGAAGGTCACGAGCCCGACGAGATAGACGCGCTTGGGCCCGTAGCGGTCCCCGAGGCGCCCGGTGATGAGCAGCGGCACGGCGTAGGCGAGCAGGTAGGCGCTGGTCACCCACACCGCCTGCCCGATGTCGGCGTGCAGCCCGACCATGAGTGCGGGCATCGCCACGGTCACGATCGTGGAGTCCACCAAGATCATGAAGAAGCCCAGGCAGAGCGCCCACAGGGCGGGCCACGGACGGGCGGCGCGCGGGTCGACCGCCTCGGGAGCGGGCGGGGCGGTGGCGGGGGCGGGCCCCGGCTCGGGAGAGGTCACCCGCGCAGCGTCTCACGCCCCACCGACAGACCCCGTGCGACCCGTTCCGTACGACTCAGACCGTCGCCGGACGGGTGCCGCCCTCCGGCGCCGGCTCGGGCTCGTCGTCAGAGGCGCCGGAGCCGCCCGAGATGCGCATGCCGTAGAACGAGCGGTAGACGAAGTAGGCCGAGATCACGAAGAACACCGCGGCCAGCGAGTGGGTGAGCACCGTGCCCGACGAGGCGGTCAGCTGCACGGCCAGCTCGACGGCGAGCAGGCCGAACAGGGTCGTGAACTTGATGACCGGGTTGAGCGCGACCGAGGAGGTGTCCTTGTAGGGGTCGCCGACCGTGTCGCCGACGATCGTCGCGTCGTGCAGCGCGGTGCCCTTGGCGTGCAGGTCGACCTCGACGACCTTCTTGGCGTTGTCCCAGGCGCCGCCCGCGTCGGCCATGAAGATCGCCTGGTAGAGACCGAACAGCGCGATCGAGATGAGGTAGCCGATGAAGAAGAACGGCTCGACGAAGGCGAACGCGAGGGTGGAGAAGAAGACGCCGAGGAACATGTTGAGCATGCCCTTCTGGGCGTACTGCGTGCAGATCTCGACGACGCGGGTGGAGTCGGCGGCACTCGCCTTGGTGGCGCCGTCGAGGTGGATGTTGTCCTTGATGAACTCGACCGCGCGGTAGGCGCCGGTGGTGACCGCCTGGATGGACGCCCCGGTGAACCAGTAGATCGTGGCGCCGCCGGTGATCAGGCCGAGCAGGAACGGCGGGTGCATCAGCGAGAGGTGGATCATCTGGTCGGTGCGACCGCCGGTGAGCGCCATGATGATTGAGAAGATCATGGTGGTGGAGCCGACGACCGCGGTGCCGATCAGGACGGGCTTGGCGGTGGCCTTGAAGGTGTTGCCGGCGCCGTCGTTCTCCTCGAGGAAGTACTTGGCGCGCTCCCACTGCACGTCGAAGCCGTGCTCGGCCCTGATGTCCTCGGCGACGCCGGGGATCTCCTCGATGACCGACAGCTCGTAGACGCTCTGGGCGTTGTCGGTCACCGGCCCGTAGGAGTCGACCGCGATGGTCACCGGCCCCATGCCGAGGAAGCCGAACGCGACCAGACCGAAGGCGAACACCGCCGGAGCGATCATCAGCGCACCGAGGGCGATCGTCGAGATCAGGTAGGCGCCACCCATGAGCCCGACGATGGCGATGCCGAGCCAGTATGCCGAGAAGTTGCCCGCCACCAGACCGGAGAGGATGTCCAGGGAGGCGCCGCCCTGCCGTGAGCTGGTCACGACCTCCCGCACGTGTCGGCTGTGGGTGGAGGTGAAGACCTTGACCAGCTCGGGGATGAGGGCACCGGCGAGCGTGCCGCAGGACACGATCGTCGCCAGCTGCCACCACAGCCCGGTCCCGAGGTCCGCGACCAGGGCCCAGGACGTGACATAGGTCAGGACGATGCACACGGCCGAGGTCAGCCACACCAGGGCTGACAGCGGCGTCTCGAAGTTCATCCGGTCCAGGTGCGAGTAGCGGCGGCCGGCCATGACCTGGTTGCCGGCGTAGGACAGGCCGGACGCGATGACCATGACGGCGCGGATGACGAAGATCCAGACCAGGAGCTTGACCTGGGTGGCCGGGTCGTGGACCGCCAGCAGGATGAAGGTGATCAGGGCGACCCCGGTGACGCCGTAGGTCTCGAAACCGTCGGCCGACGGGCCCACCGAGTCGCCGGCGTTGTCCCCGGTGCAGTCGGCGATGACGCCGGGGTTGCGGGCGTCGTCCTCCTTGATCTTGAAGGCGATCTTCATCAGGTCCGAGCCGATGTCGGCGATCTTGGTGAAGATGCCGCCCGCGATGCGCAGCGCGCTCGCCCCGAGCGACTCACCGATCGCGAACCCGATGAAGCAGGCGCCTGCCAGCGACCCGGGGACGAACAGCATGATGACCAGCATCATCAGCAGCTCGACGCTGATCAGCGCCATGCCGATGGACATGCCGGACTTCATGGGTATCTCGTAGACGGGGTAGGGCTTGCCGCGCAGAGCCGCAAAGGCCGTGCGGCTGTTGGCGAAGGTGTTGACGCGGATGCCGAACCACGCCACGGCATACGACCCGCCCATCCCGACCAACGAGAACGCGAGGACGACGAGCACCCGACCGAGCGAGTAGTCCATGAGGAAGGCGAAGTAGGCCACGATCACCGCGGCGATGAAGACCCACAGCATCAGCAGGAACCGACCCTGCTGGACGAGGTAGGCCTTGCAGGTCTGGTAGATCAGCTCGGACACCTCGTGCATCGACTCGTGCACGGGCGGCCGCCGCAGCTGGCCGTAGGTCACGACGCCGAAGCCCAGGCCGAGCAGGCACACCACGATGCCGCCCATCAGCAGCGAGTGGCCGCTGATGCCGCCGAGGAAGTCGACCGACCCGAGGTCGGGGAGGTGGAGGTCGGCCTCGCCGGAGGCCGGGACGCGAAGTGGGGGCGCAAGGACTGTGTGCACCTGCATGATCGGCTCGATCCGAGAACGTCGTCGTTCAGCTGTCGCTGGCCACCGATTCCGTCCAGTGGCACCTACGACACTACCGAGGGCCCGTGCTCGGGCCAGGCGCGGGGGTACCCCTCCGGCGGCCGTCGTCGTCCGCGTCGCCCGCGGTCGTGACGCGGGCCCCGGTCGCCTCGGCGCGCTGGCGGATGCGGTGGGCGAGCTCGACGTCCAGCTGCGTGATGCCGTCACGCCAGTGGGTCCACAGCTCCCACCGGGTCCGCGCCATGCGGATGTCGACGAAGGGGTGGTGGTCCATCTGCTCGGCCTCGTCGGCGACCCACTCGACCAGCCGCACCGCCTCCAGGAAGGACGGCGACTCGTAGGTCGCGACCAGGTGCCCCTCCACGCGCTCCCACCCGGGCAGGTCGCGCAGCTGACGGGCGATCTCCTCGTCGTCCAGCAGTCGACTCATGCGGACATCATCGCCCCTCGGGGCAGGATGGGCCGTATGCCGGAACCCATCGCCGTCGTCGGGGCCGCGCTCCTCGACGACCTGTCACGACCGCGGTTGCTGCTGGCCGCACGCCGCACCGAGCCCTCCCACCTCGCGGGCGGGTGGGAGCTGCCCGGCGGCAAGGTCGATCCCGGCGAGACCGAGCTGGAGGCGCTGCACCGTGAGCTGCGCGAGGAGCTCGGCGTCGACGTCGTCGTGGGGGAGGAGGTCACAGGTCCCCGCCCGGACGGTCGGTGGGTGCTGAGCGAGCGGTACGCCATACGCGTCTGGACCGCGCAGGTCAGCGGGGGACAGGTGAGCCTCCTGGAGGACCACGACGAGCTCCGCTGGCTCGCCGCAGGCGAGCTGACCAGCGTCCCCTGGCTGCCCGCTGATCTGCCGATCGTCGAGGCGGTGGGTCGGCTCCTCGGGCCGTGAGCGGGGGCGCGTCACGAATGGTCGGGGCAGGTCCCCCGGGCTGAGACAATGGAGGCATGGCCCAAAAGACCCGCGGCGACATCCGGAACGTCGCCATCGTTGCTCACGTCGACCACGGCAAGACGACTCTTGTCGACAAGATGCTCTGGCAGGGGGGTGCCTTCGGCGAGCACGACCACGTCGACGAGCGGGCCATGGACAGCGGTGACCTGGAGCGCGAGAAGGGGATCACGATCCTCGCCAAGAACACCGCGATCCACTACAACGGCCCGTCTGCGTCGGAGTTCCCCGAGGGCGTGACGATCAACATCATCGACACCCCGGGGCACGCCGACTTCGGTGGCGAGGTCGAGCGCGGCCTGTCGATGGTCGACGGCGTCGTCCTGCTCGTCGACGCGTCCGAGGGCCCGCTGCCCCAGACGCGCTTCGTGCTGCGCAAGGCGCTGCAGGCCAAGATGCCGGTCGTGCTGTGCATCAACAAGGTCGACCGCCCGGACTCGCGGATCGCGGAGGTCGTCGACGAGGTCTACGAGCTGTTCATGGACCTGGACGCGGACGAGCACCAGATCGAGTTCCCCATCGTCTACGCGTCGGCCAAGTCCGGTGTCGCCTCGGTCGAGCGGCCCGCGGACGGCGGCCTGCCGGACAGCCCCGACCTGGAGCCGCTGTTCAAGACGATCATGGAGACCGTCCCGGCCCCCACCTACGACGACGAGGCGCCGCTGCAGGCGCACGTCACCAACCTCGACTCGTCCAACTTCCTCGGCCGCCTCGCGCTGCTGCGCGTCTTCAACGGCGAGATCCGCAAGGGCCAGCAGGCCGTGTGGTTCCAGCACGACGGCTCGTCCAAGCAGGTCAAGATCACCGAGCTGCTGGTCACCGAGGGCCTCGAGCGCAAGCCCGCCGACAAGGCCGGGCCCGGCGACATCATCGCCATCGCCGGCATCGCGGACATCATGATCGGCGACACCATCGCCGACCCCGACGACCCGCGCCCGCTGCCCGTCATCACCGTCGACGAGCCCGCGATCTCGATGACGATCGGCACCAACACCTCGCCGCTCGTCGGCAAGGAGCGCGGCACCAAGGTCACGGCGCGCCTCGTCAAGGACCGCCTCGACCGCGAGCTCATCGGCAACGTCTCCCTGCGCGTCCTGCCCACCGAGCGCCCCGACGCCTGGGAGGTCCAGGGCCGCGGCGAGCTGGCGCTCGCGATCCTCGTCGAGCAGATGCGCCGTGAGGGCTTCGAGCTGACCGTCGGCAAGCCGCAGGTGGTCACCCGCGAGGTCGACGGCAAGCTGCACGAGCCGACCGAGCGCCTCACCATCGACACCCCCGACGAGTTCCTCGGCGCGGTCACCCAGATCATGGCTGCCCGCAAGGGCCGCATGGAGCAGATGACCAACCACGGCACCGGCTGGGTGCGCATGGAGTTCCTCGTGCCCTCGCGCGGCCTCATCGGCTTCCGCACGGAGTTCCTCACCGAGACGCGCGGCGCCGGCATCGCCCACCACGTGCTCGAGGACTACGAGCCGTGGTTCGGCACCATCTCCACGCGCCAGTCCGGCTCGCTCGTCTCGGACCGCGCGGGCGCGGTGACGTCCTACGCGATGGTCAACCTGCAGGAGCGCGGCACGCTGTTCGTGGACCCGACCACCGAGGTCTACGAGGGCATGATCGTCGGCGAGAACTCCCGCGCCGACGACATGGACGTCAACATCACCAAGGAGAAGAAGCTCACCAACGTGCGCGCCTCCTCCGCGGACAACTTCGAGAAGGTCGTGCCCCCGCGCAAGCTCTCGCTCGAGCAGTCGCTGGAGTTCTGCCGCGAGGACGAGTGCGTCGAGGTCACCCCGCAGCACGTGCGCATCCGCAAGGTCGTCCTCGGCGCCACCGAGCGCGCCCGCACGGCCGCCCGCGCCCGCTCCGAGGCCAAGCGCGAGCAGGGCCAGTGATCCCGGGCCCCTGATCGTCGGGGGCAGCGCGTATGCCGACAGCCGGTCACCCTCCCTCGGCGCGGGGGTGACCGGCTTCGTCATACGGCCGGTCGGGGCCACCAGACCCAGGTCACGATCGGGACACGGTGACGGCCGGGGACTGTCGTCGGGGAGGCACTGTCCTTAGTGTCACCAGCACCCGCGCCCCTCGGCCGCTCAACCGGGACAGGCGCGGGCCCGCTCTCGAAAGGCCGCCGTCGATGTCAACCTCGCCCACCCATGCCGATCAGGCGGGGATCGCCGTCGATGTCGCGCCCGCGCAGGGAGACGACATCAAGGGGCGTTCTCCGTGGCAGCTGGTGTTCGCCCGGCTGCGTCGGGACCGCGTCACGATGGCCGCGCTCGTCGGCTCGGTCGTGGTCGTCCTGCTCGGCGTCGTCGCCCCCGTCCTGACCTCGGCGGGCGTGCTGGACCTCAGCAACCACGAAGAGCTCGTCCAGGACCTCGGCTCGATGCCCTCCGGGCCCATGGGTGGCGTGACCGGCGACCACTGGCTGGGGGTCCAACCGGGCACGGGACGGGACCTGCTGTCCCTGATCCTCTCCGGTATGACCACCTCGCTGCTGGTCGCGGTCTCGGCCACCGGCGTGGCCATCCTGCTCGGCACCATCATGGGGCTGGTCTCGGGCTTCGCCGGCGGTCGCACGGACTGGCTCATCAGCCGCGTGATCGACCTCGTCCTGTCCTTCCCGCAGACGCTGATGCTGCTCTCCCTGCAGACCGTCATGGTCACCTGGATCGCCGACCTGGTCGGCATGGCCGACACGGCGTCCACACCCAAGCTGCTCTTCATCATCACGGTGCTCGGGTTCTTCGGCTGGCCCTACTTCGCCCGCATCGTCCGCGGCCAGGTCATGTCGCTGCGGGAGCGGGAGTTCGTCGAGGCCGCGCGCTCCCTGGGCGCCCGCCCGTGGCGGCTCTACACCAAGGAGCTGCTCCCGCACCTGTGGGCGCCGATCCTTGTCTACACCACGATGATCCTGCCGCAGAACATCGCGCAGGAGGCGGCCCTGGGCTTCCTCGGCGTCGGCGTCCCGCCGCCCACGATCTCGCTCGGCACGCTGCTCAACGACTCCATCAACTACGCGCTGCCGGACCCCGCCTACTTCCTGTTCCCCGGACTCGCCGTCTTCCTCATGGTCTTCGCCTTCAACATCCTCGGCGACGGCCTGCGGGACGCCCTCGACCCCAAGGCTGACCGGCAGTGACCCATCCGCTGCCGGCGGGGCGTTCCTCATCGCACCATCCCATCACCGCACCCCCGCGGTGGGCACCTTCAAAGGAGTAGTCATGAAGCGCACGACGAAGGGCTCGCTCGCCGTCGCCCTCGGCACCGCGGCGACCCTGGGCCTCGCGGCCTGCGGTGGCGGAGCCAGCACGACGACGTCGTCCAGCCAGGCCCCGGCCGCCAAGGGCGGGACCCTGACGGTCCTCAACCTCGGGCCCAAGGAGCACCTCGACCCGCAGCGCATGTACGTCGGCGCGGACATCCTGTTCGGCTCGCGCACCTACGCCCGCACCCTGACGACCTACACCCCCGGCAGCGACGCCAAGATGGTGCCGGACCTGGCCACCGACACCGGGCAGATGTCCGACGCGGGCAAGACCTGGAAGTTCACCCTGGTCCAGAACGCCAAGTGGCAGGACGGCAAGCCCGTGACCTGCGAGGACGTCAAGTACGGCGTCTCCCGCACGTTCGCCCAGGATGTCATCACCGGTGGCCCCAACTACGCGCTGACCTTCCTGGACATCCCGACGAAGCAGACCCCC
This sequence comes from Arsenicicoccus cauae, assembly GCF_009707125.1. Classification (GTDB taxonomy): domain Bacteria; phylum Actinomycetota; class Actinomycetes; order Actinomycetales; family Dermatophilaceae; genus Arsenicicoccus; species Arsenicicoccus cauae. Next base: position 71,387 of record NZ_WLVL01000057.1, on the reverse strand, counting down.
GACGGCGAGGTGCCGGCCTTCAGCGGCCCCTACAAGTCGGACGCCGCCGGTCAGGCCGCGTTCGACAAGGCCGTGACCTGCGAGGGCCAGACCATCACCTTCAAGTTCAAGAAGCCGTGGACCGACTTCAACATGAACAACGCGGCCCTGACAGCGTTCGCGCCCTTCCGCAAGGACAAGGACCAGGGCGCCAAGTCCGACTACCAGGCCTTCTCCAACGGCCCCTACATGCTCGAGGGCACCTACGACCCCAACAAGGGCGGCACCTGGGTGCGCAACCCCAACTGGTCGGCCGACTCGGACAAGGTCCGCATGGCCTACCCCGACAAGATCGTGGACGTGCAGGGCATCCCGGTCGACACGACCTACCAGCGCCTGATCGCGGACGCCGGGGAGGACAAGACGGCCATCTCGGCGCTGCAGGCGCAGGCCGCGTCGCTGCCGCAGATCGCCGGCAACCCGACCGCCAAGTCGCGCTCGATCAACGTGCCGGCCCCCTACGTGGACTACCTTGCGCCCAACTTCAAGTCCAAGACGATGTCCAACCCCAAGATCCGCCAGGCCTTCGCCATGGCCACCAACCGCAGCGCCTACATCACGGCCTACGGCGGCCCGACGGTCATGACCCCGTCCTTCGGCATGTGCAACAAGGAGCTGAAGTGCGCCAAGGACTTCAACCCCTTCGGCAACCAGCCCAACGGTGACGTCGAGGGCGCCAAGAAGCTCCTGCAGGAGGCCGGGGCGCCGTCGCCGCTGCCGATCACCGTCGTCTATCGCAAGCGCGGCAACGCCGACAAGGCGCTGACCGCCCTCAAGGAGACCTGGGACAAGGCCGGCTTCAACGTCACCCTGCAGCCCATCGCCGAGAAGTACTACGCGACGATCCAGGCCCCCGGCATGGTGGACAAGGACGTCTTCTGGGCCGGCTGGGGCGCGGACTGGCCGTCCGGCTCGACCGTCCTGCCGGCGCTGTTCGACGGCCGCGTCAACATCTCGGCCGGCGGCTCCGGCCAGGACTACGGCTACTTCAACGACCCCGAGGTCAACGCCAAGATCGACGAGACCTATGGCATCCAGGACGAGGCGCAGCGCGAGAAGGCCTGGGGCGACGTCGACGAGATGATCGGCAAGAAGGGCGGCTACGTCTCCCTGGTCAACCAGAAGTTCACGTTCATGCGTGGCTCGGGCGTGAAGGGCTTCGAGGTCAACTCCCAGATGGGCGGTTACCCCGACCTGGCCCGGATCGCCGTCAAGTGATCCAGACCGTATGACGCAACGCGGGGTGCGGCGCCACCTGGTCGCCGCACCCCGCCGCGGCATACGGGCTCGTCCGTCTGACCAGCCCACGCTCCCGAGAGGCGGTGAGGGCGCCACGACCTGGCGCTGACGCCCGATGATCTTCTACATCCTGCGACGACTGGCCACCGCCGTCGTCATGCTCCTCATCGTGACCCTGGCGACCTTCCTCGTGTTCTACGCCGCCCCCGAGGACCCAGCCCGGCTCACCTGCGCCAAGAACTGCACGCCGGCCGTCATCGAGGGCAACCGCAAGTTCATGGGCTTCGACAAGCCGGTCCTCGCGCAGTACGGCGACTTCCTCAAGGGCATCGCCGTGGGACGGGACTACCCGGCCGACGAGGAGCTCCGCAAGGCGGCGCCACAGCTCGCCAGCCACTGCGACGCACCCTGCCTCGGCTTCTCCGTGCTCAAGAGCAAGTCGGTGACCGACATCCTCAAGGAGACGCTGCCGATCACGGTCTCCATCGCGCTGGCGGCGTTCGTGCTCTGGATGGTCGTCGGCATCGTGGGCGGCATCCTGGCCGCGCTCAACAAGGGCAAGGTGGTCGACCGCGTCGTCGTCGGCCTCGCCCTGGTCGGCTACTCGCTGCCGACCTTCTTCATCGGCCTGCTGCTGCTCACCTTCGTCGCGATCAAGTGGCAGGTCGTGCCCCCGCCGGCCTACGTGCCGTTCACGCAGAGCCCCCTCGCGTGGGCCCAGGGCCTGATCCTCCCGGCCATCACGCTGGCGTGCATCTTCGCCGCCCAGTACGTCCGGCTCACCCGCGCGTACATGATCGAGACGATGTCCGAGGACTACATCCGCACGGCGCGCGCCAAGGGCGTCAAGCGGCTGCCGATCATCCGGCGCCACGGGCTGCGCGCCGCACTGATCCCGATCGTCACGGCTGCGGGGCTCGACCTCGGGGGCCTGCTCGGCGGTGCCGTCATCACCGAGTCGGTCTTCAACTTCCAAGGGATGGGGTGGACCGCCGTCCGCGCCATCACCGAGACCGACCTGCCGGTGATCGTCGGCATCGTGCTGGTCGCCGCCTTCTTCATCGTCCTGTCCAACCTCGTCGTCGACGTGCTCTACGGCGTCATCGACCCGCGCGTGCGGCTGACCTGAGGCGAGGAGACCAGCCCAGATGACACCTTCCACCACGTATGCCGGCGAGCGGACCCCCTCCCGCAGCGGCGCGGCGCCATACCTCCAGGTCACCGACCTCCAGGTGCACTTCCCGACCGAGGACGGTCTCGTCCGCTCGGTCGACGGGCTGACCTTCTCCGTCGACAAGGGCCAGACGCTCGGCATCGTCGGCGAGTCCGGCTCCGGCAAGTCCGTGACGAGCCAGGCCATCCTCGGGCTGCACCGCGGCAGCCGGGCCCGGCTGGCCGGGTCGGTGCGCCTCGACGGCCAGGAGTTGCTCGACCTGCCCGAGTCAGAGCTGCGCGAGCTGCGCGGCAGCACGATGGCCATGATCTTCCAGGACCCGCTGTCGGCGATGCACCCCTACTACACGGTGGGCGCCCAGATCGTCGAGGCCATCCGGGTGCACCACGCCGACGTGTCCAAGAAGGCCGCCAAGGAGCGCACCAAGGAGCTGCTGGCCCGTGTGGGGATCCCCAACCCCGCCAAGCGCGTCGACCAGTACCCGCACGAGTTCTCCGGCGGCATGCGGCAGCGCGCCATGATCGCGATGGCGCTCGCCAACGACCCCTCGCTGCTCATCGCGGACGAGCCCACCACGGCGCTCGACGTCACGGTGCAGGCCCAGATCCTCGACCTGATGCGGGACCTCCAGCAGGAGTTCGGCTCGGCCATCATCGTGATCACCCACGACCTCGGCGTCGTCGCCGAGATGGCCGACGAGGTGCTGGTGATGTATGCCGGCAAGGCCGTGGAGCGGGGCCCGGTCGACGACGTGTTCTACGCACCCCAGATGCCCTACACCTGGGGGCTGCTGTCGTCGATGCCCCGGCTCGACCGGGTCCGCCAGGCCAGGCTGGACCCCGTGCCGGGCAACCCGCCGTCGCTGATCCGCGTGCCGGCGGGCTGCGCGTTCCACCCCCGGTGCGCCTATCGCGAGCACGTGCCGCAGGACCGCTGCACCACCGAGGTCCCGGAGCTGCTGCCCGCCCAGCAGTCCGACCACCTCGTCCGCTGCCACCTCATGGAGGAGCGGCGACGCGAGCTCTTCGAGACCCACGTCAAGCCGCGGCTGTGACCGGGAAGGACCACACCAGCATGAGCACCGCCGTCACCCCGTCCTCCGCGCCCGCACCTCGGCCCGGTGCAGAGCCGTTGCTGCGGGTCACCGACCTGCAGAAGCACTTCCCACAGTTCCGCCAGACCCTGGTCAAGCGCCCCGACGCGCCCGTCAAGGCCGTCGACGGCGTCTCGCTCGAGCTGCGCCAGGGCGAGACCTTGGGTCTGGTGGGGGAGTCCGGTTGCGGCAAGTCCACCGCCGGACGCACCATGCTCAAGCTCCTCGAGCCCACAGGTGGCCGCATCGAGTTCGACGGCGAGGACATCACCGACGCCAAGGGCGCACGCCTGCGTCGCCTGCGCCGCGAGATGCAGATGGTCTTCCAGGACCCCTACGGCTCCCTCAACCCCCGGCACACGATCGGCTCGATCATCGCGGCGCCGTTCGAGATCCAGGGGATCAAGCCCGAGGGCGGCGTCAAGCGCACCGTCCAGGGCCTCATGGAGCGCGTCGGCCTCAACCCCGAGCACTACAACCGCTACCCGCACGAGTTCTCCGGCGGGCAGCGCCAGCGCATCGGCGTCGCTCGCGCGGTGGCTCTGCGCCCACGCCTGGTCGTCTGCGACGAGCCGGTGTCCGCGCTCGACGTGTCGATCCAGGCCCAGGTCGTCAACCTGCTGGAGGAGATCCAGGACGAGCAGGGCATGGCCTATGTCTTCATCGCGCACGACCTGTCCGTGGTCCGCCACATCTCCGACCGCGTCGTCGTGATGTACCTCGGCAAGGTCATGGAGGAGGCCGACCGCGACGAGCTGTACGAGCGGCCGCTGCACCCCTACACCCACGCGCTGCTGTCGGCCGTCCCCGTCCCCGACCCCCGCCACCAGGAGCGGCGCGAGCGGATCCTGCTCAAGGGTGACCTGCCCTCGCCGCAGAACCCGCCGTCGGGCTGCGTCTTTCGCACCCGCTGCCCCAAGGCCGAGGAGCGCTGCGCCGCGGAGGTGCCGCTGCCGGTCGAGGTGGCTCCCGGCCACCGCGTGGCCTGCCACTTCCCGGAGCTGCGCGCCGTCGTCTGACGCCCCCGTCTGGGCGTGCGTCCTCCGTCTGGGGTTGCGTGCTCCGTCTGGGATTGCGTCCCTGGTCTCGTGCTCCAGCGCAAGACGGGGGATGGCTGGAGAGACCGGCGCGGCCGTCCCAGACGTCAGTCGTCCAGGGAGCCCGCGCCGTGGACTCTGCCTCGCCTCCGGGCCTCGCTCGTTCCCCGCCCGTTCCTCGCTCGGGTCCTCGGCTCAGTCGTCCACGGGGCCCGCGCCGTGGACTCTGCCTCGCCTCCGGGCCTCGCTCGTTCCTCGCTCGGGTCCTCGGCTCAGTCGTCCACGGGGCCCGCGCCGTGGACTCTGCCTCGCCTCCGGGCCTCGCTCGTTCCTCGCTCGGGTCCTCGGCTCAGTCGTCCACGGTGTCGATGCCGCGCCGCACCAGCAGCGGGTCCGGGTCGAACACCACGTCGGTGTCCTTGCCGTCGTAGTCGAACTTGTTGAGGAAGTAGCGCATCGCGTTGATGCGGCCGCGCTTCTTGTCGTTGGACTTGATCGTGATCCAGGGTGCGTAGTCCGTGTCGGTGGCGGTGAACATCGCCTCCTTGGCCTCGCCGTAGCGATCCCACTTGTCGAGCGACTCGAGGTCCATCGGCGAGAGCTTCCACTGCCGGACGGGGTCGATCTGGCGGATCGCGAAGCGGGTCCGCTGCTCGCTCCTGGACACCGAGAACCACAGCTTGGTCACCGAGATCCCGGACTCGACCAGCATCTTCTCGAACACCGGCGCCTGCTGCATGAACTGGGTGTACTGCTCGTCGGTGCAGAAGCCCATGACCCGCTCGACGCCGGCGCGGTTGTACCACGACCGGTCGAACATGACCATCTCGCCGGACGTGGGGAAGTGCTGGACATAGCGCTGGAAGTACCACTGCCCCAGCTCGGTCTCGGTGGGCTTCACGAGCGCCACGACCCGGGCGTACCGCGGGTTGAGGTGCTCGGTGAAGCGTTTGATGGTGCCGCCCTTGCCCGCGGCGTCGCGCCCCTCGAACACCAGGAGGTGCTTGCTGTCGGTCTGGCGCGTCCACTTCTGGAACTTCAGGAGCTCGACCTGCAGGAGGTACTTCTCGATGTCGTACTGCTCGCGGTCCAGGCGCTCGTCGTACGGGTAGTCCTCGCGCCAGGTCTCGACGGGGTTGCCCAGAGGGTCGATGAGGTCCGGGTCCGAGCCCTGGTCGTCGCGCACCGTGTACCCCTGCTCGTGGAGCGTGGCGAGGTACTCACGGAAGTTCTGCTGCATGGGATCTCCAGCCGGGTCGGGGTCTGCGGGGAGCATAGGCCGGGGTTCGTGAACGCGATGTGAACGGCAGCCCGCCCGATCGCGGGGCCCCGGTGAAGGCCCGCCAGGAGCCGTGTCGCGCCACCGACCCGTGGGGACGAGTAACGTTCTGCGGGATGACCGTCACGCGCTCCCTCGACGACCTGTCCCTGCGGCGGGTCGTCCTCGTCCATGCCCATCCCGACGACGAGTCGCTGTGGACCGGGGTGGTGACGGCGCACCTGGTGGCGCAGGGTGCCGAGGCTCACGTCGTCACCTGCACCCTGGGGGAGGAGGGCGAGGTGATCCCGCCCGACCTGCGTCACCTCGAGGGTGACGGGCCGGCGCTCGCGGCGCATCGGCGGGGGGAGCTGGCGGGGGCCATGCGCGTGCTCGGCGCCACCTCGCACGTCCTGTCCGCCGGGTCCGAGGGGCGGCCGGGGCTGCAGGGGGCGGCCGGGTCCGAGGGGGGCGGCGGGCCGGGTGCGCGCTGGCGCGACTCCGGTATGGCGGGAACCCCGGCCGCGGGCCACCCCGACGCCTTCGCCTCCGCAGGAGGGGCCGCCGTCGAGGCGCTCGCCGACCTGCTGCGCGAGCTGCGTCCGGACGGCGTGATCACCTACGACCCGCACGGCGGCTACGAGCACCCGGACCACGTCGCGGCGCACCGGGCGACCCTCGCGGCGGTGGCGTCGCTGGCGGTGCGAGGCGACCTCGAGGCCCCGCCGCACGTCCTGCAGGTGGTGGTGCCCCGGTCGTGGGCGATGGAGGACCGGGCCTGGCTCGCCGAGCACGTCCACCGCACGGACGTCGTGGTGCCCGGGCCGGACGATCCCTATCCGCCGTCGGTGGTGCCCGACGACCTCGTCACCCACGTGGTGGTCGACCCTGCGGCGGCCCGCGTCCAGGCGTCCGCGCTGCGCGAGCACCCGACGCAGGTGACCGTGCACGACGGCTACTACGCCCTGTCCAACGACATCGCCACCCGGCTCGCGGGGCGCGAGGCCTTCGTCCTCGTCGACCCGCCGGCCGTCACGTCCACGGGAGGACCTGATGAGTGAAAGCGCGCCGCAGGCGCCGGTGCCCACCCCGCCGCCGGACCGGGACGTGTTCCGCCGGGCGATGGGGCGGTTCGTGACCGGGGTGTCGGTGCTGACGACCTGGCAGGACGGGGTCGACCACGCCATGACGGCCAACGCCATCACGTCGGTCTCCCTGGATCCCCTGCTCCTGCTCTGCTGCGTCGAGCAGGAGGCGCGCTTCCACGACGTGGTGCTGGAGACCGGGGTGTGGGGCGTCAATGTCCTGCCGGCCGAGTCCCGTTCGCACGCAGCGTGGTTCGCCACCAGGGGGCGTCCGGTGCATGGCCAGCTCGACCGGGTGGCGCACCACCGCGGCGCCGCCACGGGGGTGGCGATCTTTGACGACGTGCTCACGGCGGTGGAGTGCCGCACCACGCAGGTGGTGCCGGCGGGGGACCACTCGATCATCATCGGTGCCGTGGTCGGGCTCGAGGTGCCGGCGCACGCCGGGGAGGCATTGACCTACTACCGTGGCGCGTTTGGTCACTTGTCGTGACGGTGGACGACGTAACGTGTCTCTGACCGTCTGATCCAGGAGTTGTGATGGCTGCTTCCCCCTCCGGGACGAGGCGCTCGGGCACCGCTGTGCTCGTGCGTCTGCTCGTCTCGCTCGCCGTGCTCCTGGGGCTGTATGCCGGCCTCGCGGCGATCCTCACCCGGCAGGCGCCCGCGGGGTCACGCGTGGGCGGGGTGTCGATCGGCGGCATGGACCAGGCCACCGCCCAGCGCACCCTCACCGAGCGGCTCGCGCCCCTGACGACCAAGCCGATCACGCTGCGCTCCGGCGAGCGGAGCGCCACGATCGACCCCCGCGCGGCGGGGCTGTCCGTCGACGTGCCGGGCAGCCTGACCGGCCTCACGCGCTTCTCGCTCGACCCGCGCGACGTGGTCGCCCACCTCACGGGTGGGAGCGACCGGGACGTGCGGGTCGACGTGGACGAGGAGACGCTGGACGCAGCCCTCGACAAGGCCCGGGCCACCCTCGACGTGTCGGCGACCGACGGTGCGCTGTCCATCGCCAAGGGGGACATCGAGGCCAAGGACGCGGTCGTCGGCCGTCGCCTCGACGTGGCCCGCACCCGCTCGCAGCTGCTCGAGCAGTGGCCCCGCACCACGACGACGGACGCGGTGATGCAGGAGCAGCAGCCCGCCATACCGCAGAAGGCCGTGGACCAGGCCGTCGCCACCGTCGCCCGACCGGTGCTGGCCGGCCCGGTCACCGTCACGGACGGCACCCACAAGGGCGTGCTGGCCCCCGCTCAGCTGGCGTCGGTGATCGCGTTCGCCCCCAAGGACGGGACGCTCGCCCCACAGGTCGACCAGGACAAGCTGGGGCGGCTGCTCGTCGGGGTCGCCCCGGGCATCGAGACGCCGCCCGTCAACGCCGGCGTCCGTCTCGTCGACGGCCGTCCCCAGACCGTCCCCGGCCGCAACGGCACGGAGGTGCCCGCCGAGCAGCTGTCCACCGCCGTGCTCGGGGCGGTCGCGTCACCCACCCGCACGGCGACCGTCAAGGCCCAGCCCGTGGAGCCCGGCATCAGCACCGAGGACGTCGCGCGGTGGGGGATCAAGGAGGTCATCTCCCGCTACGACGCCGACCTGCCCTACAACCCCAACCGCACCGCCAACATCCGGCTCGCGGCGGGCGCCATCGACGGCACGGTCATCAAGCCGGGGGAGACCTTCAGCCTCAACGGCATCGTGGGGGAGCGCACCCCGGCCAAGGGCTACCGCGACGCGCTGATCATCCAGGGCACGCGCTACGTGCGGGACACCGGTGGCGGCGTCTCGCAGGTCTCCACCTCCGTGCTCAACTCCGCCTTCTTCGCCGGCATGGAGCTGGTCGAGCACCGCGCCCACAGCTTCTACATCACCCACTACCCGGAGGGCCGCGAGGCGACCGTCCACTGGCCCGACCTCGACAACAAGTGGCGCAACGACAGCCCGTACGCCGTGCTGGTGCACTCCTGGGTCGAGGACGGGGTGCTGAAGTTCGAGCTGTGGAGCACCAAGCGCTACGACGAGGTGAAGTCCCTCAAGAGCCCCCGCCGCAAGGTCGTGCCGCCGCGCACGATCGAGGACGACAGCCCCACCTGCCAGCCGCAGGTGCCAGTGCCCGGGTTCGAGGTCACGATCACCCGCCAGATGATCAAGGGCGGCCAGGTCGTCAAGACCGACGGCTTCGACACCCACTACGACCCTCAGGACAAGGTCCGCTGCACCGGGCCGGTCAAGGGCCAGGTCAAGCGCACCTGACCCTCGCCCTGCGGCCGAGCCAGCTCCGGCCGTATGACGCGCACCAGGCCGCTGCCGTCGTCCTCACCGGCACCGACACCGCGATTGCGAGGACTGGTGACGGGGCAGTGGAGTTCTGGCCTTAGCGGACTTGGCCGGCGGCTGCGGGACCGATCCGCGGCTGTCGCACGAGTTCCCACGTCAGGCGCAGGGCGCCGACCGCGGTGAGAGCCGTCAGTACTGACCATGCGGGCATGGTCAGTGCTGGCGGGATGATGAGCAGGGATGCGGCCGCCACGAGGAGGCGGTCCGGCACGAGCTGATGGTGATCGCGCCATCGGTAGGCGACATCGGCGGCGTAGAACAGGCCCACCCCGCCACTGAGGGCGATGGCCGGCAGCAGCGGTAACGGGTCGGACACGTGCTCGAGCGCCGCGCTGGCGCCGAAGCCGAAGAAGCCGACCCCGGCGACCAGGGGAAGGTGTAGGTAGCTGTAGGCGTCGCGGGCCAGTCGGGCGCGTTCGGGCCCGTCGGCGTCTTTGAGGCGCCGCTCGGCGCCGGCGGTCAGACCGAAGTAGGTCCACCACAACGAGGCGGCGATCAGGACTCCGAGGACGGCGGCGGCGAGCACGACCGGTTGCTGCAGGTGCGCGCTGGCCCCGGTGCCCAGCCCGACGACGGCTTCACCGAGCACGATGATGATGATGTTGCCGTGGCGCTCGACGAAGTAGGAGGGCACCACCCGGAAAACCTCGACCCCGGCCACCAGGGGTCCGCCGAAGTCGATGATGGCTGCACCGATCCAGAGCAGCTCTCGGTAGGGGGATGAGAAAGCGGCGGCGACCGCGATCAGGACTGGTCCGATGATCAGGCTCGGGGCCAGCCGCAGTAGGCCTGCACGGAGGTGTTCGTCGTCGTCGGAGGCGGACACGACGAACATGACCAGGTGGATGACGCGGATGGCGAGCAGGGCAAGCCCGAACACGAGGGCTCCGGTGCTGAACGCGGTCGGGAGTGCGCTTGCGGCCAGCAGCATCGCAGCCATGGCGGCGATGACCAGGCAGCGAGATACCACCCGAGTCGTGGTGACGGTGTTGGTGAGCCAGGTGTAGCAGGCCCAGGCCCACCACACCGCCAGCAGGCCGAGCACACCATGACCGAAACCGCGCCACGAAACGTCGTCCCGCAGCAGCTCGGTCAGCTGCGACATGGCGTACACGAACACCAGGTCGAAGAACAGCTCTAGGTTGCCCACCGACCCGCTACCGCTGTCCCGCGCGTCGGCCTCGCTGCCCGGCTCAGAGTCCTCTGACACCCGCGAAATCATCCCCCTTCAAGCCCGGAAATTCCACACCCGAACCGATGGTGCTGCCGTGGTGGACCACGTGAAGGCGTGCACAGGTTCAGGGAGAGGTGACAGGCAGGGCCTGCTGGCTCGGCCTGATCTCATGCCCCGGCACACGACACCGGGGGAGTCCTGCTCTTCGCGCTGACCGGACTGCCCGGACTGACCGGGCTGCGCGCTTGGGCAGGGTCACAGCATGTCTAGTGGTCGCGGTGCGCTCGGCGGCGGAAACGCACGGTCCAGAGGATCCAAGTCTTCGCGGGTCAGCTCCACGTCCAGGGCTGTGCGTTGTCGCGCTCCTCTGAGGGCCGGCGCGTCCCCGACAGGTGCTGGCTTACTGCGCGGGTCATCGGTCGAGTTGGAAGACGGCCCGGACGCAGCCGTCCTGCTTGTTCTTGAACATCTCGTAGCCGTGGGGTCCTTGGTCCAGCGGCATGATGTGGGTGGCGAGATGCTCGGTGGAGAGCTCACCGTCGGCGATGTGCTGCAGGATCTGGGGGATGTAGCGATGGCCGTGCTGCTGGGCCCCGCGCACGGTCATCCCCTTGTTCATCATCGCGCCGAGCGGGAACTTGTCGACGAACCCGCCGAAGACTCCGAGGATGAAGAGGCTGCCGCCCTTGCGGCAGGCGTAGATCGCCTCCCGTAGGGCGGTGGGCCGGTCGGATTGGAGCCGCAACTGCTGCTTGACCTGGTCGTATAGGTAAGCCGGGCCGGTTCCGTGCGCTTCCATCCCTACTGCCTCGATGACGACGTCCGGGCCGCGGCCGCCGGTGCGTTCCTTCAGTTCGGCCACGATGCTGTCCTCGGTGTAGTCCAAGGTGTCCGCACCGATGTGTTGCCGGACTTGGGCGAGGCGTTCGGGGAGCCGGTCGATGACGATGACCTGCTCGGCGCCCATCAGCATCGCGCCGCGGGCGGCCATCTGTCCGACCCCGCCGGCGCCCCACACCGCGACCGTGTCGCCCGGGGTGATGCCGGCGCCGTCGGCGCCGGTCCAGCCGGTCGGGGAGGCGTCGGAGGCGAACAGGGCCGCCAGGTCCGACACCCCGTCCGGTACGGCGAACGCGCCCTGGTCGGCATAGGGGACCCGTACGTACTCGGCGTGGCTGCCGGCGAAACCGCCCAGCATGTGGCTGTAGGCGAAGCAGCCGCCGATGGCGCTGCCCCACATCCCCTCGCTCAGGCCCGGGTTGGGGTTTCCGTTGTCGCACAGTGAGTACATCTTCTGGGAGCAGTACCAGCACTTCCCGCAGGCGATGAACGAGCAGACGGTGACGCGGTCGCCGACCTTGTGGTTGCGGACACCCTTGCCGACCTCAACGACCTCGCCCATGAACTCGTGGCCGAGCACATCACCGGCGCGCATCGACGGGATGTACCCGCCGAGCAGGTGCAGGTCTGAGCCGCAGGTGGTGCTGAGTCGCACCTTGAGGATGATGTCGTGGTCGTTGAGGATCTTCGGGTCCTCGACGGTCTCCACCGACGTCTTGTTGACGCCGGTCCAGCACAGCGCCTTCACAGCACTCCCTCCCCGCCGGCGCGCCGGGTGACGACCTCGATGAGCTTGCCGGTCGGGGTCGACGAACGGTGGCCGTGCGGGGTGGGATCCACCCGCAGCACCTCCCCGACCTCGACCAGCTGCTTGGACTGACGCAACGCCGATCGGACCTGCTGGCGCGGATCGTGGCCGCTGACCCGGGCGCGCGCTGCCCGCGGGCCGGTCGGCTCGGGCACCCGCAACCGGGCGGCAAGCTCGGTGCCCTTTCCGCCAGGGGCCGGCCGGACCTGGACCTCGACGAGGTCACCCAACCCCGCCAACGGACCGGGCACCTGCCCGTTCGGCATGACCTCCTCCTGGCTGCGGTTGAGCGTGACGCTGTGCCACCGCCCCGTGGACTCCTCGCCGGCGGATTCGCGCGACGATCGAGCAGCGCGGCGGGCGACGACCCCGCCGGCGGCTGCGCCGGCCAGGACGACAATGATCATTGCTCGTCTCATGTGCACCTACCTCTAGGAGGGTGGCGGGTGCCGAGGTGCCGGGTGTCGAGCCGGCAGTCAGCCCCGCCAACGGTATGCGGGACCCGTTGTTGCGGCAACGTCGCGGCATCGCCGTGGCGACGGCGAGCAACCCCACCCGGGCCGCGCGGGGGCTTCCACGAACCAGCGGCCTGCGGCTGTCAGCGTCTAGACCTCCACCGCGCAGCCCGCCGTCGTGCCCGGCGGGTTCGAGTGCGTGGCCCAGCCGAAGTTGTTCGGCCACACGATCACCAGAGCGGCGAGACGAGGCTCGTCGCACGGCACGGGACGGCATAGTGTGGTCCCGATACACCCCCGCCCCTCCGGAAGGTACTGAGCAATGACCTACGTGATCGCCCAGCCGTGCGTCGACCTCAAGGACAAGGCCTGCATCGAGGAGTGCCCTGTCGACTGCATCTACGAGGGTGAGCGCTCGCTCTACATCCACCCGGACGAGTGCGTGGACTGCGGCGCCTGCGAGCCCGTCTGCCCCGTCGAGGCCATCTACTACGAGGACGACGTCCCCGAGCAGTGGACCGACTACTACAAGGCCAACGTGGAGTTCTTCGACGACCTCGGCAGCCCCGGCGGCGCCGCCAAGATGGGCCTGATCAAGAAGGACCACCCGATCATCGCCGCCCTGCCCCCGCAGGCCCAGGACGCCTGACGCGTGGTGCTGCCGAGCCGCTTCGCGCTGCCCGACTTCCCCTGGGACGCGCTGGAGCCCGCCAAGGCCCGCGCCGCCGAGCACCCCGACGGCATCGTCGACCTGTCCGTCGGCACCCCTGTCGACCCGACCCCGGAGCTGGTGCGGCGGGCGCTGACCGACGCCTCGGACGCCCACGGCTACCCGCAGACCCACGGCACCCCGGCGCTGCGCGAGGCGGTGGCCGGGTGGTTCGAGCGGCGCCGTGGCGTCCCCGGCCTCGACCCGGCCGGGGTGCTGCCGACGGTGGGCTCCAAGGAGCTCGTGGCCTGGTTGCCCCTCCTGCTCGGCCTCGGGCCGGGCGACCAGGTCGCCATCCCCTCCGTGGCCTACCCCACCTACGACGTCGGCGCGCGGCTCGCCCGCGCCGAGCCGGTGGTCGTCGACCTGGCGGGCGACCTGCCGCAGGCAGGTGGCATACGGCTGCTCTGGGTCAACTCGCCCAGCAACCCGACCGGCGCCGTCCACGACGTCGACACCCTCGCCCGCGTCGTGCGGTGGGCGCGCGAGCGCGGGGTGGTCGTGGCGAGCGACGAGTGCTACGCCGAGCTGGTCTGGGACGAGGACGCGCTCGTCGACGGGCTGCCGCGGCCGGGGCACGTCCCGAGCATCCTGGACCCGCGCGTCAGCGGCGGGTCGACCGAGGGGCTGCTGGCGTGCTACTCGCTGTCCAAGCAGTCCAACCTTGCGGGCTACCGCGCGGCCCTGGTGGCCGGTGACCCGCGCATCGTCAGGCGGCTGCTGGAGATCCGCAAGCACGCCGGGATGATCGTGCCCTGGCCGGTGCAGGAGGCCATGCGGGTCGCCCTCGGCGACGACGCCCACGTGGCCGAGCAGCGGGCCCGGTATGCCGAGCGGCGCGCCGCCCTGCTGCCGGCCCTGCAGGGCGCCGGCCTGCAGGTCGACCACTCCGAGGCGGGGCTGTACCTCTGGTCGACCCGCGACGAGGACTGCTGGAGCACCGTCGACGCCTTGGCGCAGGACGGGATCCTGGTCGCACCCGGCGCCTTCTACGGCGCCGCGGGCGCGCGGCACGTCCGCATCGCCCTCACCGCCTCGGACGAGCGGATCGAGGCAGCGGTCAGGCGTCTCAGCCGCTGAGCGGGCCGTCACCTGCCGCCTGGTCGGGCCAATCCTGATTCGGGACGTTCGCCCCACCTGCGGTAGCGTCCAAGCACCGAAGGACCGTGGTGTCCACGGCCCCCCAAGGAGGAAACCCATGACCAGTGATGCCGACAAGGCCGTCCTGACCGACGGCGGCAAGAGCATCGACCTGCCCATCACGCAGGCCACCGAGGGCAACAGCGGGTACGGCATCGGCAAGCTGCTGTCCGCGACCGGCAACACGACGCTCGACCCCGGCTTCACCAACACCGCGAGCTGCACCTCGGCCATCACCTACATCGACGGTGACGCGGGGATCCTGCGCTACCGCGGCTACCCGATCGAGCAGCTGGCCGAGAAGTCCAGCTTCCTCGAGGTCGCGTACCTCGTGATCTACGGCGAGCTGCCGACGGGCGAGCAGCTGGAGAGCTTCGAGCGCGGCATCACCCGCCACTCGCTGCTCGACGAGCGGATGCGTGACCTGTTCCGCTGCTTCCCCCGTCGCTCCCACCCCATGCCGGTGCTGTCGGCCGGCGTGATGGCCCTGTCGACCTTCGCCGTCGACACCGTCGACCCGCTGGACCCCGAGCAGGTCGAGGGCGCCACCGTGCGCCTTCTGGCCAAGCTGCCGACGCTTGCGGCCTACGCCTACAAGAACTCCGTCGGCCAGCCCTTCCTCTACCCCAAGAACTCCCTGGGGTACGTCGAGAACTTCCTGCGCCTGTCCTTCGGCTATCCCACCGAGACCTTCGAGGTCGACCCGGCGGTCGCCAAGGCGCTCGACGTCCTGCTGATCCTGCACGCGGACCACGAGCAGAACTGCTCGACGTCCACGGTGCGTCTGGTGGGGTCGGCCCAGACCAACATCTACTCCTCCATCGCGGCGGGCATCAACGCGCTGTCGGGCCCGCTGCACGGCGGCGCCAACCAGGCCGTCCTGGAGATGCTCGGCACGATCCGCGACAAGGACGGCGGCGACGTCCAGCGCTTCGTCAAGGACGTCAAGGCCAAGAAGGACGGCGTCAAGCTCATGGGCTTCGGCCACCGGGTCTACAAGAACTACGACCCGCGCGCCGCCATCATCAAGAAGCACGCCGACGAGATCCTCAAGTCCTCCGGCCGTCAGAACGAGCTGCTCGACATCGCGCTCGCCCTGGAGGAGGTCGCCCTCACGGACGACTACTTCAAGGAGCGCAAGCTCTACCCCAACGTGGACTTCTACACGGGCCTGATCTACGAGGCCATGGGCTTCCCGGTCAACTACTTCACCGTGCTGTTCGCGCTCGGGCGGCTGCCGGGGTGGATCGCCCAGTGGCGCGAGATGATCACCGACCCGGCCACCAAGATCGGGCGCCCACGCCAGGTCTACGTCGGCGAGACCGAGCGCACCTACCCGGGCTACGTGGCGCCGCAGGCCTGAGCCTTCGACTCCACCCTCCGCAGGGCCATCCGTCTGCACGGCGGGTGGCTCTGCGGCGTTGCGCCCCCTCCTCGCCCCTCCCTTCGTCCATGGGTCACCACGGGACGGGTCCCGGCATGGTCGATCGATGCCCCATGTCGGTCGGTGACCGACGGCGCGGGGCTGGTGGGCTGGGGGCGGCCGCCGCACCAGGTCAGCGGATCGTGACGGCCGTCGCGGGGACCGGGGAGCGGGCGGCCCGCCAGGACCAACCCTGCTCGCCACGCACTCGCGTCCACTCCCGGTCGCCGACGGTGACGGTCGACAACCCGTGGCGCTGCGCGTGGGACACCGCCCAGTGCCCGACCATCCACGCCTGCTGCGCGGACGACGCGGTGACCTCGACCTGGTCGCCGCTCACGACACCCCTGACGCCGAGCTGCTTCTCGAGGTCCCTGGCGACGACGACCGGCCCGGCGCGGTGGTCCCCCGCCTCGAGCGGGTCCAGCCGGCACCCGAGGCCGCCGGGCGTGTGCCCGGCCAGCGTCGAGGCCAGCGCGCGCCCCTCACCCTCGTGGTCGGCGTAGGCCTCGGGGTAGCCGGACCTCTGGACGCGCTGGGCGATCTTGGTGATCTCCATGGTCTGCCAGCCGTCGACCTTGACGAGAGCGTCGTAGAACCTGTTGGTGGCGTAGACGGGGTCCATGATCTGCTCGACCGTGCCCCAACCCTGCGAGGGCCGCTGCTGGAACAGACCGACGGAGTCCCGGTCGCCGTAGTCGATGTTCTCGAGCTTCGACTCCTGGATCGCCGTGGCCAGCGCGATCGTGGCCGCCCGCGCCGGCAGCCCGCGCCGCGCGCCGATGCCGGCGATCGTGGCGGCGTTGGCCGTCTGGTCCGGGTTGAAGGTCGCGGTGTAGGTCGAGGCGGCGGCGCGGCACGTGGAGGAGCCGAAGCCCTCGTTGAAGTCCCGCACGGTGTGCCACACGTAGCCCAGCCCCGCCAGCAGTAGCGCCACGACCACCGCCAGGATGACGAGCCGCTGGGTGCGGCGGCGCTCGGTCCTAGTCGTTGGCATGCAGCTCGGAGTTGAGCGCGATGCCGTGGCCGTCGCGGGCCTTGGCGAGGACCGCGCCCGTGACGGAGTCGCGGATGAAGAGCAGGTTGGACTGCCCCGACAGCTCGGCGGCCTTGACGACCCGGCCGTCGGCGAGCGTGACCTTGGTGCCGGCGGTGACGTAGAGCCCCGCCTCGACGACGCAGTCGTCGCCGAGGGCGATGCCGATGCCGGACTCCGCGCCGAGCAGGCAGCGCTCGCCGATCGAGACGCGCTGGGTCCCGCCGCCCGACAGCGTGCCCATCGTGGACGCGCCGCCCCCGATGTCGGAGCCGTCGCCGACGACGACCCCCTGCGAGATACGGCCCTCGACCATGGAGGAGCCGAGGGTGCCGGCGTTGAAGTTGACGAAGCCCTCGTGCATCACGGTGGTCCCGGAGGCGAGATGGGCACCGAGCCGCACCCGGTCGGCGTCGGCGACGCGCACACCGGTGGGCAGGACGTAGTCCGTCATACGGGGGAACTTGTCCACGCCGTGGACCTGGACCGGGCCCCGGGCGCGCAGCGCGAGTCGGACGTTCTCGAATCCCTCGGGGGAGCACGGGCCGTGGTTGGTCCACACGACGTTGGCGAGCGCGCCGAAGAGCCCGTCGAGGTTGATCGAGTTGGGCTGCACGAGCCGGTGGGACAGCAGGTGCAGGCGCAGGTACGCGTCCCGGGCGTCCGCGGGCGGGGCGTCCAGGTCGATCTCGGTCAGGACGGCCTCGGTGGTGACGCCACGCGCCGCGTCCTCGCCCGCGAGGCCGACGAGCGCGGCCGGCAGGTCGGAGCCGTCGTGGTCACCGAGGGCGGGAGAGGGGTACCACGTGTCGAGCACCGTGCCGGAGGTCGTGATGGTCGCGAGTCCGTGGCCCCAGGCCGTGCGAGAAGTCATGCCTTCCAGGCTATCGGTCCGTGCTGGGGGCTCGGTGGACCGACGCTCGGGCGCACCTGGGAGAGGCACGGGCCGCGGGCGGGGCTCGGCATACATTGTCCGTATGACGACCCCAGCGCACCTCGACCTGACGGCCTCGCCGGTGGACCTCGCCGAGGCCGTCTGCAACATCCCCTCGGTGAGCCACGAGGAGGAGGCGCTGGCCGACGCGGTCGAGGCGGCGCTGCGCCGCCTCGACCACCTGGTGGTCAGCCGCGACGGGCACACGGTCGTCGCGCGCACCGAGCTGGGCCGCCGCGAGCGGGTCGTGCTGGCGGGGCACCTGGACACGGTCCCGCTGGCGGGGCAGGGCACGGCGTCGTCGCTGCCGATCACGCGCACGGACACCGAGCTCGTGGGGCGCGGCACCACGGACATGAAGGGCGGGGTCGCCGTCATGCTGGCGCTGGCGGCGGCCGTGCCGGAGCCGACGCGGGACCTCACCTACGTCTTCTACGACTGCGAGGAGGTCGAGGCGGAGCACAACGGCCTGGCCCGCCTCGTCCGCCACGACCCGAGCGTCCTGGAGGCGGACTTCGCGGTGCTGCTGGAGCCCACCGACGGCACGGTGGAGGGGGGCTGCAAGGGGACCCTGCGCGTCGAGGTGACCGCGCGCGGCGAGGCGGCCCACAGCGGACGGCCATGGTTGGGGCACAACGCGATCCACGAGGCGGGCACGATCATCGACCGGCTGCGGGCGTTCGACGCGCAGACGGTCGTCGTGGACGGGCTGGAGTTCCGCGAGGGGCTGTCGGCGGTCGGCATCCGGGGCGGGCGCGCGGGCAACGTCGTCCCGGACGAGTGCGTGGTGACGGTCAACTACCGGTTCGCGCCGCACATCGACGCCGCCGAGGCCGAGCGGCGGATGCGGGCGCTCTTCGAGGGCTACGAGGTCGTGGTGACCGACGCGGCCGACGGGGCGCGACCCGGCCTGGACCGCGCGGCGGCGCAGGCCTTCGTCGAGGCGCTCGGGCTGCCGGTGCAGGCCAAGCAGGGCTGGACCGACGTCGCGCGGTTCAGCGCGGTCGGGGTGCCCGCGGTCAACTTCGGGCCGGGCGACCCGCTCGTCGCCCACCAGGACGAGGAGTGCTGCGCCATCGCGCAGGTCGAGCAGGCCTACGAGCGGCTGCACGCCTGGCTGACCTCGTCGCGCGGGTAGGTTGGCCGCATGAAGGACGCTCGAGGGGACTACCACAAGGGCCCGGTGACGCTGCGCGGCAAGCGCGTCCCCGGCTCCACGACCGACCAGCGGCTGCTCGACAACAGCGGCGACGCCGAGTGGGTCCACTCGGACCCGTGGCGGGTGATGCGCATCCAGGCGGAGTTCGTCGAGGGGTTCGGCGCGCTGGCCGAGCTGGGCGACGCCGTCAGCGTGTTCGGGTCGGCCCGCGTGCCGCGCGAGCACCCGACGTACGAGCTGGGCGTGCAGCTCGGGCGCGGCCTGGTCGAGGCGGGGTTCGCGGTGATCACCGGCGGCGGGCCGGGGCTGATGGAGGCGGCCAACCGCGGGGCGCTCGAGGCGGGCGGCGCGTCGGTCGGACTGGGCATCGAGCTGCCCTTCGAGCAGGGCCTCAACGAGTACGTCGACCTCGGCGTCAACTTCCGCTACTTCTTCGCCCGCAAGACCATGTTCGTCAAGTACGCCCAGGGCTTCGTCGTCCTTCCCGGCGGGTTCGGCACGCTGGACGAGCTCTTCGAGGCGGTGACCCTGGTCCAGACCCGCAAGGTCACGTCCTTCCCGATCGTGCTGCTCGGCTGCGACTACTGGGCCGGGCTGCTCGACTGGGTCCGCGGCTCGATGCTCCCGGCGGGCACGATCGGCGCCGCCGACCTCGAGCTGCTGCACGTCGTCGACACGGTGGACGAGGCCGTGCGGCTCGTCCGCGGCTCGGGGGAGGACCAGGCGGCCCGTCGCCCCGAGTGACCGGACCGCGCCGCGACCGGGCCCGATGGCGGCCTCGGCCTCCGCGGTCGGCTCGGCTCCGCGGTCGGCTCGGCCCTGCGCGGTCGGCTCGGCTCGCCGGGACCGGCTCGCCCCCGGGCGCCGGGGATGGCTTCCCCCGGGTGCCCGTGGCACGATCGGGGGCGTGCCGTTGCTGACGATCGTCCTGACCGTGCTCGTGGTGGGCCTGCTGACCGCGGCGCTCGTGTGGGCCGTCGGCGCCCGCCCCGGGTCGCTGTCCGACCAGGCGCTCGCGGACCCGACCTCGGGCTCGCCGTATGCCGGTCTGCCCGACGGGCCCGTGGCCACCGACACGGTGCGGGGCCTGCGCTTCGACCAGGTGCTGCGGGGCTACCGCATGGACCAGGTCGACGCGGTGCTGGACCGGCTCGTCGACGAGCTCCGCGCGCGCGACCACGAGATCGACCGGCTGCGGGCCGAGCCCGCGTGGCGTGGTGACGGCCGGGGCGCCCCCGTGGACCCTGCGACGCACCCCGACGTCACCGCCGGCCCGCTCGCCGTGTCCGAGATCGTGCGTCCGACGGCGGGCGCCAGCCTGTGGACCCGTCGTGACCCGGACGCCGGCACCCGTCCCGCCCGCGAGCCCGACCGGCCGTCGTGACGGCGGGCGCCACGGTCGGCACCCGGACGCTCGTCCCCGGGGCACGGGGAGGCACCGGGCGCTGGGGGACGGCCCGGCTGCTGGTCGTGGCGCTGCTGACCTATGCCGCCACCCGGGTCGTCTCGGGGGTGCTGATCGCCCGGGCCGCCCGGTCCCAGGTGCCCATCGGGTGGACCGGCGACCCGGTCGACTACTGGGGGATGACCCTCATGTGGGACGGCACGTGGTACCGCCGCATCGCCGAGAACGGCTACCCCGTGCCGATCCCCGTCGACGCCGCCGGCGTGACCCAGCAGAACGAGTGGGCGTTCTACCCGCTCTTCCCCGGCCTGGCCCGGGGACTCATGGCGGTCACCGGTCTCGAGTTCCGGTATGCCGGCGCGGTCCTCGCCACCATCCTCGGCGCCGCCGCAGCGGTGCTGCTCGTGGTGCTGCTACGCCGGCACGTGTCCGACGGGGTGGCCGTCCTGGCGATGGCGGTGTGGGCCACCTACCTCGCGAGCCCCGTCCTGCAGATCGCCTACACCGAGTCGCTGGCGATGCTCCTGCTCGTGGCCTTCCTGCTGCTCCTGGAGCAGGAGCGCTGGTGGGGCGCCGTCGCGGTGGCGCTGCTCATCGGCCTGTCCCGCCCCATCGCCGTCCCGCTCGGCCTGGTCGCCCTGGTCGCGGTCGTCCTGCGCTGGCGGCGTCGTGCGCAGCGTCCGGTCGGACGGGGGGAGTGGGTGGGGATGCTCGCCACGCCGGTCGGGTGCGGGATCGCGGGCTTCGTCTGGCCGGCCGTCGTGTGGTGGGTGACGGGGCAGCGGGACGGCTACACCGACACCATGGCCGCCTGGCGCGCGGGTCACGAGATCACCCCCTTCGTGCCGTGGTGGACCAACGCGCAGTACTTCTTCCACGACCGGGCCCTCGTCGTCCTCGTGGTCTACACGCTCGCCCTGCTCCTGCTGGCCCTCGGGCCCTGGGCCCGCCCCCTCGGGTGGGTGATGCGGACGTGGATGCTGGCCTACCCGCTCTACCTCTTCGCGGTCCAGGACCCGGGGACGAGCCTCTATCGCTACCTGCTCCTGCTGTTTCCCGCAGCCGTCCTGGGGGTGGGGGCAACCCTGCGGGTGACCGTGAGCACCGTGGTGCGGGCCGCTGCCCTCGTGGGTCTGGGCGTGGCGCTGCAGGTGTGGTGGACCCAGGAGATCCTGGTCCTGCACCTGCCGGCGTCCTGGCCCCCGTGACGCCCTCCCCTCCCGCGACTGGTCAGTCATGGCGCGCCCCCTCCCCCCGACTGGTCGGTGGTGGGGCGCCCCCTTCTCGCGAGTGGTCACGTGTGGCCCAGGCTCAGCGGCCCTCGAAGGTCGGCTTCTGCTTGGCGAGGAAGGCGTCGACCGCAGCGACATGGTCGGCGCTGCTGCCGGTGCGGTTCATGAGCTCAGCCTCGTGGGCCAGCGACTCGGCGAACGAGTGCTCGGCGGAGTGGTGCACGGCCTCCCGCACGGCGGCGTACGCCAGCGTCGGGCCCTTCGCCATACGACGGGCGAGGTCCATGGCGGGGACCATCACGTCGCCCTCGACCACCTCGTTGACCAGGCCCAGCTCCTTGGCCTCGGCCGCGGAGATGGTCCGCGGAAACATCAGCAGCTCCTTGGCGCGAGCCGTCCCGACCAGGCGCGGCAGCGTCCATGACGCGCCGGTGTCGCAGGACAGGGCGATGCCGGTGAACGCGAAGTTGTAGCCGCCCCCCGCCGCCAGGAAGCGGTAGTCCGCCGCGAAGGTGAACGAGGCGCCCGCCCCTGCCGCCACACCGTTGACGGCGGCGATGACCGGCTTGGCCATGGTGGCGATCAGCGTCACCGCGGGGTTGTAGTGCTGCGCCACGGTGTCCCACAGCGACGGGTCGCGTCGCTGCAGCAGCTCGACGTGCGACTTGAGGTCCTGGCCCACGCAGAAGGCCCGCCCCGACCCGGTGAGCACGACGCACCGCACCTCGGGGTCGTCGGCGACCTGCCGCAGGGCGGCGAGGAAGGCCTCCTTGGTGGGGATGTCCAGCGAGTTCATGGCCTCGGGACGGTTGAAGGTCACGATGCCCACGCCATCCTCGACGGAGACGAGGACGGGGGACTCGCCGGACGGTGCGGACGGGGTGGGCTGGGGGACGGTCGTGTCGGTCACGAGCTCTCCTCGGTGAGGGGTGTCTGCGGCGGTGCAGGGCTGCCGCCCAATCTAGCGACCGGTCCCGCGGGCGCCAGCGCGACGGGACGTGACGTGCCGCACCTGTGGCAGAGATTAGGAACCACGGCCCGAGACTTGCGATAATGGAGGCAGGTCTGCGACCCCAGCGCCTCGTCCGTGGGGTGGGGTCGCACTGATAAGGGAAGAGGAAGCGCATGGCGGCGATGAAGCCCAGGACCGGAGACGGTCCCCTCGAGGTGACCAAGGAGGGGCGCGGCATCGTCCTGCGCATGCCCTTGGAGGGTGGCGGACGCCTCGTGGTGGAGATGACTCCCGACGAGATCGCAGCACTCGGCGAGGCCATCAAGACGGTGACCGGCTGACCGGTCGACCAGCACGGCTCGTATAGCGGGAAGGCGCCCACCCCGGTCGGGGTCGGCGCCTTCCCGCTGTCCGTCGTCAGCGTCCGTCGCTGATCGTCTGAGCTCGCCTGAGCTGGTCAGCGCTTGACGGCCGCGAGCAGTCCGTCGCCCGCCGCCAGCATCGCCGGCACGAGGTCGTCGCGCTCACGCAGCTCCTTGCCGAGGTCGCGCAGCAGCGCGGTGCGCTCGTCGCGCGAGGCGGGGTCGGCGACGCGGTCGTGCCACAGCATGTTGTCCATCGCCAGCACCCCGCCGCTGCGGAGCAGGCGCAGGGCCTGGTCGACGTAGGCGGGGTACTCGTTCTTGTCGCCGTCCACCACGACCATGTCGTAGGCGCCGTCGGCGAGGCGGGGGAGGACGTCCAGGGCCCGCCCGGCGATGATGCGGGTGCGCTGGTGGGGGATGCCGGCCTCGGCGAAGGCCTCGCGTGCCACGCGCTGGTTGGCGGGCTCGACGTCGATGGTCGTGAGGATGCCGTCGGGCGCCATCCCCTGCAGGAGCCACAGGCCGGACACGCCGGCGCCGGTCCCGATCTCGACGACCGCCCGCGCCCCCACGCTGGCCGCCAGCAGGCGCAGCGCGGCGGCCGCGCCGGGCAGCACGGGGGTGCAGCCCAGCTGCCGGCCACGCTCGCGGGCCCGCTCCGCCACCGGGTCCTCCGTGACGAACTCCTCGGCGTAGGCCCAGCTGGCGGGCTTCTGTGTGCTCATGGCGAGGAGTCTACCGAGGGGCGGCGGCGCGCTCACGGGGCTCCGAGCGATCTCCCAGGCATCGCCCAGCGCCGTGGTCGACCATGGAGCGGTAGCCACCGTGACCCGAACGCCGACGCTCTCTCCCGAGAGGCAGCAGATGACCATCCCCGTCGCCCACGACCCACGCCACGCCGCCCCCAGCGTGCCGGTCGGCCCGACCACCCTGCCCGAGGGTGCCGTCGCCACCACGGACTCCTGGGTGCCCCCGACGTGGGACGAGGTGGTGCGCGATCACTCGGCCCGGGTCTACCGACTCGCCTACCGCCTCACGGGCAACCCGCACGACGCCGAGGACCTCACGCACGACGTCTTCGTCCGGGTGTTCCGGTCGCTGGACCGCTACCAGCCTGGCACCTTCGAGGGCTGGCTGCACCGCATCACCACCAACGTCTTCCTCGACCGGATGCGCCGCAAGCAGCGCATCCGGTTCGACGCCCTCTCCGAGGAGGGGGCCGCGCGCCTACCCAGCCGCGAGGTCGGCCCGGAGCAGGCGTACGCCGACGCGACCTTCGACGACGACGTGCAGCGGGCCCTGGACTCGCTCAAGCCGGAGTTCCGGGCCGCCGTGGTCCTGTGCGACATCGAGGGCCTCACCTATGACGAGATCGCGGACACGCTGGGCATCAAGCTCGGCACGGTGCGCTCGCGCATCCACCGCGGCCGTTCCCAGCTGCGGGCGGCGCTGGCACACCGCGACCCCGCGCGGCGGACCCAGCCCGTCGCCGCGGCGTCCCGGCCGACCACCCTGCGCCCGCGCCGCCTGGGCATGGTCGGGGTCTGACCTGGTGCTCACCGGCCGGACGCCCGACGTTCACCTCGGCGGGGTGGGCCGTCCGCCTCGGCCCGCCCCGCCATGCAGCCCGACGCAGTAGTCTCGCCCTCATGGCGGACGTCAACGGCACCGAGTTCTTGCTCCTGATCGTGATCGCCGTCGTCGTGCTCGGTCCGGAGCGCCTCCCGGAGTATGCCGCCAAGCTCGGTCAGCTCGTCCGCCAGGCCAAGGCCTACGCCGAGGGCGCCAAGAACTCTCTGCGCGACCAGATGGGTCCGGAGTTCGACGACATCGACTGGCGGCAGTACGACCCACGGCAGTACGACCCACGCCGCATAGTCCGCGAGGCCCTGCTCGACGACGGGCCCTCCGGCTCGACGGTCGCAGGGGCCGGCGCCGCGGCCGCGGCGGGTGGCGCCACCCTGGCGACCGCGCAGCCCGAGCCGGAGCCTGTCCGCCCGGGCCAGCGCTACGACCAGACCTACACGCCCTTCGACGCCGAGGCCACCTGACCCTGGCGCCCCGGACGTGCCTCGGGCTGCAGCGTGAGACAGGTGCGGCGACGCGAGAGGTGGTCCGCGGTCAGGCCGCGCCGGGTCAGCGACCGGTCGGCGTCAGGCCCAGCTTGCGACCGGCCAGGCCGCGCGAGCGCGTGCCCAGCCCGCGGGCGATGGCGTTGAGGGCCGTGCCCGCGGCGCTGTCGGGGTCGGACAGCACGACCGGGGTGCCCTGGTCGCCGCCCTCGCGCAGGCGGGTGTCGAGCGGGATCTGGCCGAGCAGCGGCACCTGAGCGCCGACGATGCGTGAGAGCGAGTCGGCCACGGCCTGACCGCCGCCGGAGCCGAACAGCTCGAGCCGGGAGCCGTCGGGCTGCTCCAGCCAGGACATGTTCTCCGCGACCCCGACGATCCGCTGGTGCGTCTGCACGGCGATCGACCCGGCGCGCTCGGCGACCTCCGCCGCCGCCTGCTGCGGGGTGGTGACAACCAGGATCTCGGCGCCGGGGATGAGCTGCGCGACCGAGATCGCGATGTCGCCGGTGCCCGGCGGCAGGTCGAGCAGGAGCACGTCCAGGTCGCCCCAGAAGACGTCCGCGAGGAACTGCTGCAGAGCGCGGTGCAGCATCGGCCCGCGCCACACGACGGGCTGGTTGCCGGCGACGAACATGCCGACGGAGATGACCTTCACGTCGTGCGCGACCGGCGGCAGGATCATGTCGTCGACCTGGGTCGGCTGCTGCTCGACGCCCAGCATGCGCGGCACCGAGAAGCCGTAGATGTCGGCGTCGACCACGCCCACCTTGAGGCCCTGGCGGGCGAGGGCCGCGGCGAGGTTGACGGTGACCGAGCTCTTGCCGACACCACCCTTGCCGGAGGCGACGGCATACACCCGGGTCGTGGATCCCGGCTTGGCAAAGGGGATCTCGCGCTCGGCCTGGCCACCGCGCAGCTGGTCGCGAAGGGCACCGCGCTGCTCGTCGCTCATCACACCAAGGTCGACGGAGACGCCGGTGACGCCGTCGACGCGCGCGACGGCCTCGGTGACGCCCCTGCGGATCGGGTCCTTCATCGGACAGCCGGCGACGGTCAGCAGCACGCGGACGGCGACCCGTCCCGCGTCGTCGACGTCGACCGACTCGACCATCCCCAGCTCGGTGATGGGCTTGCGGATCTCGGGGTCGTCGACCGTGGCCAGGGCGGCGTGGATCAGGTCCAGGGACGGGGCAGACATGCCTCCTATCGTATGCCGCCCGCCCGGCCCCTCCTCACGCCCCCGCATCGGCGGGGGGTGGGGGAGCGGCCCTCTTCTTCTTGGCCTTCTTGGGGCGCGCGGCCTCCGGGTCGCCGTCGTCGGTGGCCTCCGCGACCAGGCCACGCTCCTCCAGCTCCTCCAGCAGGTCCCTCAGCTCGGAGCGCAGGTAGTCGCGGGTCGCCATGTCGCGCAGGGCGATCCGCAGCGCGGCGACCTCACGGGTGAGGAACTCGGTGTCGGCGAGGTTGCGCTCGTCCCGGGCGCGGTCCTGCTCGAGGGCGACGCGGTCCCGGTCGTCCTGGCGGTTCTGGGCGAGCAGCAGCAGGGGCGCGGCATACGAGGCCTGGAGGGACAGGATCAAGGTCAGCAACGTGTAGTTGAGCGACCGCGGGTCGAACTGCGCGGCCTCGGGCATGAAGGTGTTCCACGCGAGCCAGACGACGACGAAGATCGTCATCCAGATGAGGAAGGTCGGCGTGCCCATGAACCGGGCGAAGCCCTCGCTGGCCGAGCCGAAGGCGCCCTCGGAGAAGATCGCGGGTCGACGGAACCTGACCCGAGCCTCCTGCGGCTGGTCCAGCCGGTTGCGGTCCTGGGGGCGGGTGCGCTCAGTCATGGGTCACCTCGTGCCTCTCCTCGCGCCAGTCCTCGGGGAGGATGTGGTCGAGCACGTCGTCGACGGTCACGACCCCGAGGAGGTGCCCGTCCTCGTCGACCACGGGGGCCCCGGTGAGGTTGTAGTTGGCGAGCATCCGCGTGACGGTGCCCAGGCTGTCGGTCGGCTGCAGCGGCTCGAGCTCCTTGTCGAGGATGGATCCCAGCGCGCTGTGCGGGGGCTCGCGCAGCAGCCGCTGGATGTGCACGGTCCCCAGATAGCGCCCGGTGGGGGTCTCGAGGGGCGGGCGGCAGACGCAGACGAGGGACGCGAGCGCGGGGGAGAGCTCCTCGCGCCGGGCCCAGGCGAGCGCCTCGGCGATCGTGGCGTCCGGGCCGAGGATGATCGCCTCCGGGGTCATCAGGCCGCCGGCCGTGTTGTCGTCATAGGCCATGAGGCGGCGCAGCGGGGCGGCCTCGTCCGGCTCCATGTGCTGCAGGTAGTGCTCCTGCGTCGCCTCGGGCAGCTCGGACAGCAGGTCGGCCGCGTCGTCGGGCTGCATGAACTCCAGGACGTCCGCCGCGCGCTCGGTCTCGAGGTGGGTGAGGATCTCGATCTGGTCGTCGGCGGGGAGCTCCTCGATGACGTCGGCGAGCTTCTCGTCGTCGAGGGCGCTGGCCACCTCGACGCGCCGGCCGGGGGCCAGCTCGTGGATGACCTCGGCGAGGTCGGCGGCCTTGAGGTCGTCGTAGGCCTCGAGCAGGCGAGCGGCGCTCTGTCCCTGGTGCCGGGTCGCGAGGCCGGCCGTCTCGAGCACGTCGACGATCAGCGTCTCCCCGCGACGGCCGGTGAGCCGGCGCAGCGACAGGCTGCCGCTCACGTGCCCTCGCCGCACGAAGACCTTGGTGACCGACCACTCGCGTGGCCGGTCCTGCTCGATCGCGAGGTCCTCGACCGTGGCCTCGAAGGGCTCCTCGGCGGGCTGGCGCACGGTCACGGCACGGTCCAGCAGCTCGGCCAGGACCAGCGACTCGGTGGGGCGCTGCTCGAAGCGGCGCATGTTGACCAGGCCGGTGGTGATGACCTGGCCCGCGTCGATGCTGGTGACCCGCGTGATCGGCACGAAGACGCGGCGCCGGCCGGGCACCTCGACGACGAGGCCGAGGACGCGGGGCTTGCGGCGGGTCGCGCTGAAGCTCACGACGACGTCGCGGACGCGCCCCACCTGGTCACCGAGCGGGTCGAAGACCGCGATGCCGGCGAGGCGGGCGACGAAGACGCGACGGAGACTCACGGGGGTCACCTTATCGGCGTGCAACCTTGTGCCCCGCCACGACGTCCTGAGGGTGTCAAGGAAGCACGTCCCAGAGGGGGGACCATCATGAGCAGCTCCACCATCCGTCGCGGTGTCACGCTCCTCGCCGCGTCAGCGATGCTCACGGGCGGCGCCGTGGTCGGGGGGACCACGGCCCAGTCCGCGCCCGTCGCACCGGCACGCATCAGCGCGTCACCCGTCAGCTCGACGCTCGTCAGCTCGGCACCTGTCAGCGCGGCGCAGGTCGCCCTGGCTCCCCGGGCCGCCGCCCGCACCCTGCGCGTCGGTTCGCGCGGTCCGGCCGTCACGGCCCTGCAGAGCAGGCTCAACGCGCTCGGCTACAGCCTCGGCCGGGTCGACGGCGTGTACGCCGCCCGCACCCGCCAGGCCGTCATGGCGCTGCAGAAGGTGGCCGGCCTGCCACGCACCGGCGTCGCCGACGCCCGCACCCAGGCCGCCGCGAGCAAGGGCATCCGTCCTGCAGCCCGCAGCCGCTCGGGCCACGTGATCGAGATCGACAAGGCCCGTCAGACGTTGTACGTCGTGGACGGCGGCCGGGTCTCGCGGATCTACAACGTCAGCACCGGCAACAACAAGCGCTACCGCGACCGCGGCCGGTGGGTGCGCGCCGTCACGCCGTCGGGCGGCTTCCGGTTCTGGACGCAGTACGGCGACGGGTCCGGCTGGCAGCACGGCCGGCTCGGCAGCATGTACCGCCCGATGTACTTCAACGGCGGCATCGCGGTGCACGGCAGCCGCTTCGACATCGGGGCCTACCCGAGCAGCCACGGGTGCGTCCGCATCCACAACGCCAACATGGACGAGCTGCGTGGTCAGCGGCTGATCGGGCTGCGCGGGTCGGTGGTCGTCTACTGACCACGGAGACCCCGCGGAGACATCGCGAAGGGGGCCCCAACCTGATGGCGGGGTGCGGCGTCGTACGAGATGTGCCGGGTCTTGCGGGGGCTCGAACCGGCACGCACGACCGGTCGATCCAACACCCTTCGGACCGGTCCGAGGAGGCCGTCGGCATGGGGGTGCCGGCGGCCTCCTGGCCTGTCTGCGGGCAGCAGGGGTCAGCTGGGTCAGCCGGGTCAAGAGCGCAGCCGGCGTCAGTAGCGCGCGGTTGCCTCGGCGACGAGCTCGCCCACCAGCTCACCGGCGTCGACCTCGAGCCCGCGTCGCACGAACCAGTCGCACATGTTGGTGGCGTCCCGCTCGAGGATCTCGAAGCCGTGCGGGTTGCCGATGACGTCCACGATCTGGGGCCAGTCGATCAGCACGAGCCGGTCCTCGTGGAGCAGGACGTTGTAGGGCGACAGGTCGCCGTGCGTCCACCCCTCCCGCGCGAGGACGAGCAGGGCGCGCCGCAGCTGGTGCCACAGCTCGTCGAGGAGCGCCGGGGCCGGCCGGGTCTGGGCCAGTCGGGGCGCGGCCACCGGCGTCGGGCCCTCCGTCATACCGATGAACTCCATGAGCATCTCGTCCCCGGTGATCTGGACGGGATAGGGGACCGGCAGGCCGAGCTCCCAGAGCCGGCCGAGGGCGTCGAACTCGGCCGCGGCCCACAGACCCGAGATGACCTCCTTGCCGAAGGTCGTGCGGTGCGCCATGGCGCGCATCTCGCGGCTCTTGCGGACCCGGCGGCCCTCGAGGTAGCCGCTGTCGCGGTGGAACAGGCGGTGCTGGTTGGAGCGGTAGCGCTTGGCTGCGAGGACGACCTCGGAGCCGTCGTCGCCGGGGACCCACCGACGCACGAGGTGGACGTCGGCCTCCTTGCCGGTCTTGAGGACGCCGAGGTCCTGGTCGACGGCGCCGAGGGCGGTCACCACCCAGCCGGGGTGGGGCTCGGGGCCGTGCTGCGCACCGTCCCAGGTGGACCAGCGGTCACCCTCGGGCGGGCCATCAGGCGATGAGTCAGACGAAAGATCCTGCTGGGCAGGGAAGTTCATGAGAGATCTCCAGGTGGGAGGGGATGTCGGGGCGGTGCTGGCGCACGAGGACCGTCATGTCGCCACCTCCTGGAGATCGTCCGGTGCCTGGCCGTATGGCGGCAGGCCCACCCACTGTCCGCGACACCGCACCGCGCCGGCAACCCCTTTTCCCTCCCGCGCACCCGGCGGGTGGGGTCGCGTGGTGAGGCTCACGGCGGCCCGGCCTGTCGGCGGCCACGGCCTTTCGTCATACTCCCTGGTAGACCGAGGCCACCCACCACCGAATCCGGGAGATCCCCATGGGACGCATCCAGACCACCGACGGACTGACCGAGGAGCAGGGCGAGCTGCTCGCGCTGGTGCGGGAGTTCGTCGACGAGCAGATCATCCCCGTCGCGACGGAGCTGGAGCACCAGGACGAGTACCCGACGCAGATCGTCGAGGGCATGAAGGAGATGGGGATCTTCGGCCTGATGATCCCGGAGGAGTACGGCGGGCTGGGGGAGTCGCTGCTGACCTACGCGCTGACGGTCGAGGAGATCGCGCGCGGCTGGATGAGCGTCAGCGGCATCATCAACACCCACTTCATCGTGGCCTACATGCTGCTGCAGCACGGCACGGAGGAGCAGAAGCAGAAGTACCTGCCCAAGATGGCGACCGGCGAGATCCGCGGGGCCTTCTCGATGAGTGAGCCGGGCTGCGGCTCCGACGTCTCCGCCATCAAGTCCAAGGCCGTCCCCGGTGAGGGCGACGCGTGGACCATCAACGCGCAGAAGATGTGGCTGACCAACGGCGGCTCCTCCACCCTCGTCGCGGTGCTCGTCAAGACCGACACCGGCGCCGACTCGGTCTACAAGAACATGACGACCTTCCTGGTCGAGAAGGAACCCGGCTTCGGGGAGGTCGCGCCCGGCGTCACCGTCCCCGGCAAGATCGACAAGATGGGCTACAAGGGCGTCGACACGACCGAGCTCGTCCTCGACGGCTACCAGACCACGACCGCGCAGATCCTCGGCGGCGAGCCCGGCCAGGGCTTCTACCAGATGATGGACGGCGTCGAGGTCGGGCGCGTCAACGTCGCTGCCCGGGCGTGCGGGGTCGCCCAGCGAGCCTTCGAGCTCGGCATCGACTACGCCCAGCAGCGCGAGACCTTCGGCAAGAAGATCATCGACCACCAGGCGATCCTCTTCCGCCTCGCCGACATGGCCACGAAGTGCGAGGCGGCGCACCAGATGATGGTCAAGGCCGCCCGCCTCAAGGACAAGGGCGAGCGCAACGACCTGGAGGCCGGCATGGCCAAGTACCTTGCCGCCGAGTACTGCGCCGACGTGGTCGAGCAGTCCTTCCGCATCCACGGCGGGTACGGCTACTCCAAGGAGTACGAGATCGAGCGCCTCTACCGCGAGGCGCCGATGCTGCTCATCGGCGAGGGCACCGCGGAGATCCAGAAGATGATCATCGGCCGTCGTCTGCTCAAGGACTACGCCAGACGGTGAGTACCGTCCGGTCCGGCGGCCGTGGACGTCCAGCGTGGGTCCGGGGCCGGACGGCATAATGGCGACCATGTCCCCGAGCCCGATCAACACCCCCGGCGCCGCGTCCATGGCGGAGCGCCTCACCCTCGAGTGGCCGGCGTCCGTGGCCGTCTTCGACCGGTACACCCAGGCGCAGGAGGCCGTCGACCACCTGGCCGACAACGCCTTCCCGGTGCAGAACGTCATGATCGTGGGCACCGACCTGCGTCAGGTCGAGCGCGTGACCGGGCGCCTCACCCAGCAGAAGGTCGCCCTGGGCGGCCTCGCCTCGGGCATGTGGATGGGTCTGTTCGTCGGGCTGATCTTCTCGATCTTCGACGGCCAGGGGATGCGCACGGTGATCACGACCGTCCTGTTCGGCGCGCTGTTCGGCCTCGTCTGGGCGCTGCTCGGCTACGCGTTCACCCGCGGCAAGCGCGACTTCACCTCGATCTCGCAGGTCGTGGCCACCAAGTACGAGGTGCTCGTCGAGCACCAGGTCCAGGCTCAGGCCCGCGAGATGCTCCGTAGCGCCGGCCTGCTCGGCGCGCAGGGGGGGCCCGCGCACCACCCCGCGCACCAGCAGGACGGGCCGCCCCCGCCGTCGGCCGGGCAGCAGCCCGACGACCTGCCCCGGACCCACCAGGGCGTGGACGGGGGCGCCACCCGCGCGGGCCAGGACGACCAGCGCCGCTGACCCCGCCGCCGACGCTCAGGGGCGGCCGCGCTCCTGGACGTGGGCCATCCAGCGCTCCACGTCCTCGACCGTCCGCGGCATGTCGCCCGAGAGGTTCTCGTGGCCGTCTCGCGTCACGAGCACGTCGTCCTCGATGCGCACGCCGATGCCCCGCAGGTCGTCCGGGACGAGCTCGTCGTCCGCCTTGAAGTACAACCCCGGCTCGACGGTCAGCACCATCCCCGGCACCAGCTCGGCGTCCATGTAGTCCTCGCGCAGGGCGAGCTGGCAGTCGTGGACGTCCATGCCGAGGTGGTGAGAGGTGCCGTGCACCATCCAGCGGCGGTGGTACTGCCCGTGCTCGGCGTCGAGGGTCTGCTCGACCGTGACGCCGTCCGGCAGCAGGCCCCACCCGTGCAGGTGCTCGGCGATGACCCGGATGGCGGCGGCATGCACGTCCTTGAACCTGTTGCCCGGCTTCACGGCGGCGAGGCCCGCCTCCTGCGCGGCGAGCACCGCCTCGTAGACCCGCCGCTGCGGCTCGCTGAACCGGCCGCTGACGGGCAGCGTGCGGGTCACGTCCGCGGTGAACAGCGAGTCGACCTCCACGCCCGCGTCCACCAGGATCAGGTCGCCGTCGCGGATGTCCCCGGTGTTCTTGATCCAGTGCAGCGTGTTGGCGTGGTCGCCGGACGCGCAGATCGAGTCGTAGCCGACGCCGTTGCCCTCGTGCCGGGCGTACAGGCCGAAGACGCCCTCGACCCAGCGCTCGCCCCGACCGCGACGGACCGCCTCCGGCAGGTCGGCGATGACCCCCTCGAAGCCGTGGTGCGTGGCGGCCACGGCCTTGCGCAGCTCGCCGACCTCCCAGTCGTCCTTGACCATGCGTCGGGTGGACAGCGAGCGGGACAGCGCCTCGTCCGCCTCGGTCTGGGACTCGGTGACGCCCGCCTCCTGACGCACCTCGTCGACCAGCGCCGTGACGGCGGCGTCGGCGTCGCGGACGACCCGCAGCTGCACCTGGCCGGCGTCCTTGGCGAGGACGTCCTTGAGCTCGTCGATGTGGCGGGCCCGCACGCCGAGCTCGGACTCCACGTCGGCGATGGTGGGCCTGGCGCCCACCCAGAACTCGCCATACCGGCTGTCGGCAAAGAACTCCTCGCTGTCGCGCGGGGCCAACGGCCGGAAGAACAGGGTGGTCTCGTGGCCGCCCTCGGCGAGCGGGTCCAGCACGAGGACGGCGTCGGGCTCGCGGTCGGCGCCGAGCCCGCTCAGCCAGGCGAAGGCCGTGTGCGGGCGGAAGACGTAGTCGCAGTCGTTGCTGCGAACCTTGAGACCACCGGCCGGTATGACGAGCCGCTCGCCGGTGAACTCCGCCGACACCGCCTCGCGGCGGGGCGCCGTCACGTCGGCGACCTCGGAGCGGGGCGTCGGCTCGCTCGCTCGTGGCGACCACCCCGTCGCCACGAAGTCGCGGAACTCGGCGCTGGTGGGGCGGCTCCGGTGCTCGGCCTTCGGCTGCTCTTCGCTCGTCATGGCGACCATCGTGCCACGCACGGGGAGGCGGCTTGCGCCGCGGGTGCAGCGCCGGGGACAGTACGGAGCGTGACCGAGCCGTCCTACCCGTCGTCGCCCCTGCCGCGGCGCCCGTCCGCGCCCCGGGGGCTGCGACGCACGGCCCAGCAGGCCGTCCGCGTCTTTCGGCCGAGCGACGGCACGAGCGTCCTCCAGCTGCACCCCGACGAGGTGGACCCGACCCTGAGCCGCAAGGCGCTGGACCTCGCGATGCGCGTCGCGGAGATGATGCTGTCGCACGGGGCCTCGGCCAACGACGTCACGCTCGACGCCCTGCGCATCACCAAGGCCTTCGGCCTCAAGGCCGTCCACGTGGACGTCACCTACACCTCCATCTCGGTGTCCTACTACCGCGGGCACGACCGCGAGCCGCTGACGACGCTACGCGTCGTGCGGGCCCGCAGCATCGACTACACCCGCCTGCAGCGCCTGCAGGCGCTTGTCCAACGCATCGAGGAGGACCAGGACGTCGACGAGGCGTTCGAGCTCTTCGCCGCCATCGTGCGGGCCCCCCACCCTTACCGCCGGTGGGTCGTGACCTTCGGCAACGCCGGCGTGGCCGGGGCCGTGTGCGTGCTGCTCGACGCGTCCCTCCTGATCACCGTGGTCGCGTTCCTCGCCTCCGCGGCGATCGACCTGCTCATCTGCTGGCTGGCGCGCAAGCAGGTGCCGCCGTTCTTCATGCAGGCGTGCGCGGCCGCCGTGCCGACCGTCGCCGCGACCGCCCTGATGGCCGGCGCCTACCAGGGCATCACGTGGCTCGAGGGGGTGCGCCCGGAGCTGATCGTCGCGGGAGGCATCGTCATGATGCTCTCCGGGCTGTCCGTCGTCGGTGCTGCGCAGGACGCCATCGACGGCTACTACGTCACCGCCGGCGCCCGGTCCTTCGAGGTCGTCATCCTCACCCTCGGGATCGTCGTGGGCATCCTGATGACCCTCCAGCTCGCCCAGCGGGTGGGGGTCCCCGTGGTCCTCAGCGGCGCCGCCCCGCCCCTCGGGAGCCTCGGCCAGCAGCTGGGCGGCTCGCTGCTGATCTCCGCGTTCTTCGCCATCTCCACCTATGCCGGCCCAAGGACCGTGGTGCTGTGCGCCGGGATGGGTGTGCTGGGGTGGGTCGGCTACCTCGGCGGCACCCTCCTCGGCCTCGGCAGCATCTCGTCCAGCGCCGTCGGCGCCTTCGTGGCAACCCTGGTCTCCGTGCACCTCGGCCGCCGCCTGACGGTCCCGTCGCTCGCCCTCACCACCGCCGCGCTGGTGCCGCTGATGCCTGGCTCGATGGTCTATCGCGGACTCCTGGAGATCATGGTGCATGCGGGCTCGCGCACCTCCGCCGGCGAGGGGACGATGACGCTGCTCAACGCCGCGGGCGTCGGCCTCGCGCTGGCCGCCGGGGCCTCGCTCGGCACCTACCTCGCCCGTCAGGGGCGGGGCAACCTGCGCCACGCCTCGCCGCGCGGCGACGGCTCACGGGCGGAGAAGTCGGCGGCGGCCGGCAGCCCCGAGGCCGAGGGTGCCACCCAGCGGCTCGAGGCGGCGACCACGGGCACCATCCCCGTCGTGCCGGGGGACGGCATACGGCCGGAGTGAGCAAGGGCACGCCGCGCCCGGGTGCCGACCGCAGACGGGCTGCGGCAGCATGGTCGCCATGTCCAAGACCATGGCCGGCAACTACTTCGAGGACTTCGCGCTGGGGCAGGAGATCGTCCACGCGACCCCCCGGACCATCACCGAGGGTGACGTCTCCTTGTACACCGCGTTGTACGGCGCGCGGTTCGCGCTGACGTCCGCGCAGACCTTCGCCCGGGGACTCGGGATGGAGCGGATGCCGGTCGACGGACTGCTCGCCTTCCACGTGGTCTTCGGCAAGTCGGTGCCGGACGTCTCGCTCAACGCCGTGGCCAACCTCGGGTATGCCGGGGGCCGGTTCGGGGCTCCGGTCCACGTCGGCGACACCCTGACCGCCACGTCCACGGTGATCGGGCTGAAGCCCAACTCCAGCGGGGCCACCGGCAACGTCTACGTGCGGACGATCGGGCGCAACCAGCACGACGTCGCGGTCGTGGACTACGTGCGCTGGGTGATGGTCAACCGACGCTCTCGCGTCGCGGCCGACGAGCTCGGCGAGGCGACCATCCCCGAGCTGCCGGGCGCGGTGCCGGCCGAGGACCTGGTCGTGCCGTGGCGCGTCGTCGGGGGCTACGACACGGCGCTCGCGGGCAGCCCCTACCTCTGGGACGACTACGAGGTCGGCGAGCGGATCGACCACGCCGACGGCATGACCATCGAGGAGTCGGACCACATGCTGGCCACCCGGCTCTACCAGAACACCGCCAAGGTCCACTTCGACCAGCACGCACAGGCGACCACCAGGACCGGTCGTCGTCTGATCTACGGGGGCCACGTCATCTCCCTCGCACGGGCGCTGTCCTTCAACGGCCTGGGCAACGCCCTGTCCGTGGCGGCCGTGAACGGTGGCAACCACGCCAACCCGACCTTCGCCGGGGACACGATCTATGCGTGGTCGGAGGTGCTGGAGCGGCTCGAGCTGCCCGGCCGGCACGACGTCGGTGCCTTGCGGATCCGCACCGTCGCGGCCAAGGACCACCCCTGCGCGGACTTCCCGCTACGCGGCGAGGACGGCAGATATCTGCCGCACGTCGTGCTCGACCTGGACTACACCGTCCTGATGCCCCGCCGCTGACCCGTCCGGACGCGCGCAGGCCCTAGATTGGCGGGATGCGCATCGACCTGCACACGCACTCGCTGGCGAGCGACGGCACGCAACCGCCCGGGGACGTGCTGCGGGCGGGACGCGACGCCGGGCTGGACGTCGTCGCGCTCACCGACCACGACACGACGAGCGGCTGGGACGAGGCGGCGAGCGTCGTCGAGGAGACCGGCGTGGCGCTCGTGCGCGGGATGGAGATGTCGTGCGCCCACCGGGGCATCGGCATCCACCTGCTGGCCTACCTGCACGACCCCGCCGACGCGGGGCTG
This sequence comes from Arsenicicoccus cauae, assembly GCF_009707125.1. Lineage (GTDB taxonomy): Bacteria > Actinomycetota > Actinomycetes > Actinomycetales > Dermatophilaceae > Arsenicicoccus > Arsenicicoccus cauae. Next base: position 34,596 of record NZ_WLVL01000057.1, on the reverse strand, counting down.
CGCGCCGAGATCGAGCACGCCCGGCAGTCGCGCGAGAGCCGCGCGCGGCGCATCGTCGAGCGGCTGCAGGAGCCCTTCCCCGACCTGACCTACGACACCGTCCTGGCGCAGGCGCGGGAGGGCGCCACGATCGGGCGGCCGCACATCGCGGACGCCCTGGTGTCGCTCGGTGCCCTGCCCGACCGCAACGCGGTCTTCCGCGACTACCTGCACGACGGGTCGCCCTACTACGTCTCCCACTACGCACCCGACCCCGTCGAGGCGGTGCGGCTCGTGATCGCGGCCGGGGGCGTGCCGGTGATGGCGCACCCGTTCGCCGCCAAGCGTGGGCGCGTGGTCGACGACGCCGTGATCGAGGCGATGGCCGAGGCGGGTCTCGCCGGCCTGGAGATCGACCACCGCGATCACGACCCGCGCCAACGCGCCCACGGAGCCGCGATGGCCAGGTCCCTGCGGCTGCTCCAGACCGGGTCCAGCGACTACCACGGCGACGGCAAGCTCAACCGCATCGGCGAGCACACGACGGCGCCCGGGGTGCTGGAGCAGATCGAGGACCGGGCGAGCGGCGTGCCCGTGCTGCGTCCCTGACCCCCGCCGTCCACAGCGCGTCGCGTCCCGAGCCCGCTCGTCCACAGGGCGGCGCGGTGCGTGGCTCGCTCCGGGCGACGTGCCTAGGGTCGCAGGCATGACGCAGCAGTCCACGGACCAGCCGGCCGGCCAGGGCACCTTCGCCGGCATGCCGCAGCGCCTGTACTCAGCCAGCCCGTCCCGCCTGCTCGCCTACCTCGACTGCCCGCGGCGCTACCGACTGCAGTACCTCGACCGCCCCAAGCCCCAGGCCGCCCCGCAGCGCGCCCACACCAGCCTCGGCATCGCCGTGCACAACGCCCTGCGCGACTGGTGGGACGTCCCCGTCGCCGAGTGGTCGGTGGACCGGGCGCACGCCCTGGTCGCGGAGAGCTGGGTCGACGTGGGCTTCCGGGACTCCGCCATGTCCCGCCGCTGGCTGCGGACGGCTCAGCAGGAGGTCACGGACTACCTGCGAGGGATCGCGCCCGGCAACCGTCCGACCGGGATCGAGCGCACCGTCTCGGTCCGCACGCGGACCGTGGCCCTGACCGGGAGGATCGACCGGCTCGACGATCGGCCGACTTCGGACGGGGGCAGGGCGCTCGTGGTCGTCGACTACAAGACCTCACGACGGCCCTCCACGGTGGAGGAGCTGCGGACCTCCCTGCCCATGGCGATGTATGCCGTGGCGGTCGCCCGCATGTTCCAGCGGCCCTGCGTGGACGTCGAGCTGCACCACGTGCCCACGGGCACCGTGGCGCGGCACCGGCACACGCCCGAGTCCCTGGACCGCAAGGTCGCCGAGGTGGAGTCCATCGCGCTCGACCTGCGTCGCGCGGACGCCGACTTCCAGGGGCGCGGCCCCGAGTCCGACCAGTTCCCTCCGCGCGTGTCGGCGTTGTGCGGGTGGTGCGACTACCGCGCGCACTGCGCAGAGGGCAGCCAGGTGCCCGAACGCTCACCGTGGGCGGCCCTGGAGCCGGACGACCCGGCGTGACCGACTCGAGTGGGGTCGTGCGGGCCGCCGAGGGGTCACGACGTCATCCGGCACGTCGTGCGACAGGACATGCGCGACCCCTCGGTGGCTCCCGTCCCCGGCGCATTCGGTCGCCGGGGGCAGACCTGGGTCAGCTGCGGGTGTAGGTCTTGATCAGCCGGTCCCAGACGCGGGTGCGCGTGGGCTCCGGGTCGGGCTCGCCCACCGGTCGCACGACGATCTCGAGGTCGTCATGGCCGTTGTCGGTGATGCCCTTGACGACGGCCTCGTTGACCAGGCGCGTGGCCAGGTCGGCGCGACGCACGACCGGGTCGGTCCGCAGGTCCTTGACCAGGGCCACGCACAGCGCCGCCATCACGATCCCGAAGGGGAGAGCCGACACGATCGTCATGCTCTGCAGCCCGTTGAGGGCTTCCTTCATGTCACCGGCGATGCTGCCCGCGAGCAGCATGACCGCCGCCACGGCCCCGGTGGCCGCGCCCCAGAAGACCACGGTCTTGCGCGTCGGCTCGATGGTGCCGTACTCCGAGAGGGTACCCATCACGATGGATGCGGCGTCGGCGCCCGAGACGAAGAAGATGGCGACCAGGATCATCACGAGCACCGTCGTGACGCCCGCGAAGGGATAGTGGTTGAGCAGCTGGAAGAGCGAGGCGTTGGTGTCGACGGTCAGCACGCCGTCCACCGAGCTGGCCATGTCCTGGTGGGTGCGCTGGGCGTCGATGGCGGCGCCGCCGAAGATCGCGAACCACACGAGGGAGACGAGGCTCGGGACGAGCAGCACGCCGGTCACGAACTGCCGGATGGTACGGCCGCGTGAGATGCGGGCGATGAACATCCCGACGAACGGCGTCCACGAGATCCACCACGCCCAGTAGAAGACCGTCCAGCTGGACAGCCACGCCTTCATCGGCTCGAGGCCGCTGGCGTCGGACCGAGCCGCCATGCGGGCCAGCTGGTCGGCGTAGGACCCCAGGGCGTTGGGCGGGAGGTCGAGGATGAACAGGGTGGGGCCGACGAGGAAGACGAAGACGGCGAGCAGCAGCGCGAGGACCATGTTGACGTTTGAGAGCATCTCCACGCCACGGGCGATGCCGCTGACCGCGGAGGCGATGAAGCAGACGGTCAGGACGGCGATGATCCCGACCAGCAGCGGAGCGGTGACGCCGGCGGCCCAGCCGTTGAGCTCCAGACCGGCGCCGATCTGCAGCGCCCCGAGGCCCAGCGACGCGGCGGAGCCGAAGAGCGTGGCAAAGATCGCCAGGATGTCGATCACGCGGCCGATCGGGCCCGTGGCACGGTGACGGCCGAGCAGCGGGGCAAAGACCGACGAGATGAGCTGGCTGCGCCCCTTGCGGAAGGTCGAGTAGGCGATGGCGACGCCGACGACGGCGTAGATGGCCCAGGGGTGCAGGGACCAGTGGAACAGCGTGGTCGCCATGGCGATCTGCACCGCCTCCGGCTGCTGACCGGTCACGCCCGAGCGCGGCGGCGGCGCGATGTAGTGGCTGAGGGGCTCGGCGGTGCCGTAGAACATCAGACCGATGCCCATGCCCGCGCTGAACATCATGGCGATCCAGGAGCGGGTGGAGAACTCCGGCTCCTCGCGGTCGGAGCCGAGCGGGATCTCGCCGTACTTGCTGGCCGCCAGCCACAGGACGAACACGACGAACATCGAGGCCATGAGCACGAAGCTCCAGCCGGCGTTGGTCATCACCCAGTCCAGGGCCGAGGAGGAGGCGGTCGAGAGCGATGACGTTCCGACGAAGCCCCACACGACGAACCCGAGCGCGATGGCGGCGGTGGTACCGAAGGTGATCCGGTCGACCCCGGGCCGACGCGGCTGGGACTCCGGCAGGGGATTGGTGAGGCCGGTCAGGAGCTCGTGGTCGTGACCGGGAGCAGGTGCGCCGTCCGACGCGGGCGCCTGGGGCGCCGGACTCCCCGTGCTGTCGGGCTTCGCGCTGGTTCCGTCGGTCGGGTTAGTCGTCACCGTGCGTGGTGGTTGATCGGACATGGGTGGTTCCTCCTCAGGAGGCCAGCAGACCCCCCGAGGATCCCGGCCCGTCGTTGGTCGTCCCCAGGAAGCAACCACTGTGTCGGGTCTGACCGCCGCCTGGCAAATCGGACAACACGGTCACGGGCCCCTCGACGATGTCGTCGAGGGGCCCGTGACCTGCGCAGTCAGCAGACCTAGGGTGCCGTGCGGCGCCTGCGTCAGGAGTCCTGACCGCCCTGCGTGGGAGCCTGGCCGTCGATCGGGCGCCCACCGCGGGTGCGGCGGCGGCTGCGGTTGCGACGCGGGCGGGCCGGGCCACCGTCACCGCCATCCGGGGACCGGCGATCACGTTCGGTGGTGCCGTGGGAGCCATCCCGGTCGCCGCGGCCACCGTCGCGTCCCCCGCTGCCGCCGTCACGGGCTCGGCGGCCACCCCCGCCACCCTGACGCCCCTTGCCGGCACGCTGGCCGGTCTCGCCGAGGTCCTCGAGACGCTCGGCGTCCAGGCCCTCCCGCGTGCGGGCGGCCCGGGGGAGCCGCCCCTTGGTGCCCTCCGGGATGTCGAGGTCGGTGTACAGGTGCGGGGAGGAGGAGTAGGTCTCCACGGCCTCGGGGATCCCGAGGTCGAGGGCCTTGTTGATCAGGCCCCAGCGGGGCGCGTCGTCCCAGTCGACGAAGGTCACGGCGATGCCGGTGTGGCCTGCGCGGCCGGTGCGGCCGATCCGGTGGACGTAGGTCTTCTCGTCCTCGGGGCACTGGTAGTTGACGACGTGCGTGACGTTCTCGACGTCGATGCCGCGGGCGGCGACGTCGGTGGCTACGAGGATGTCGATCTTGCCGTTGCGGAACGCGCGCAGCGCCTGCTCCCGCGCACCCTGGCCGAGGTCGCCGTGGATCGCACCGGCCGCGAAGCCGCGGTCGGTGAGCTCGTCGGCCACCTTGGCCGCCGTGCGCTTGGTGCGGCTGAAGATGATGGTCAGGCCGCGGTCCCTGGCCTGCATCATGCGGGCGAGCATCTCGACCTTGTCGAGGGCGTGGGCGCGGTAGACGAACTGCTCGATGGCCTTGACGGTGTGCTTGTTCTCGGTCTCGTCGCCCATCGCGCGGATGTGCGTGGGCTGGCTCATGTAGCGGCGGGCCAGCGCGACGACGGCACCGGGCATCGTGGCGGAGAAGAGCATCATCTGCCGGCTGGGGGCGGTGAGCGCCAGGATCCGCTCGACGTCGGGCAGGAAGCCCAGGTCGAGCATCTCGTCGGCCTCGTCCAGGACGACGATCGAGGCATGCGAGAGGTCAAGGTGCCCCTGCTTGGCGAGGTCGAGCAGGCGTCCGGGAGTGCCCACCACGATCTCGACGCCGCGCTGCAGCTGCTCGACCTGGGGCTCGAAGGCGCGCCCGCCGTAGATGGTCGCGATGCGCACGCCGCGCCGACGCCCTGCTCGCTCGAGGTCGCCGGCGACCTGCACGGCGAGCTCACGGGTGGGCGCGACAGCCAGGGCCTGCGGCTTGCCGGCGTGACGCAGGTCGGCGAAACCCTCGTCGGACGGGGAGACGACCCGGTCGAGCATCGGGATGCCGAACCCCAGGGTCTTGCCCGTGCCGGTCTTGGCCTGGCCGATGATGTCGTGGCCGCCCAGGGCGACCGGAAGGGTCATGGCTTGGATGGGGAAGGGGTGCTCGATGCCGAGCGCGGCCAGCGAGGCCACGATGTCCGGGTGGACGTCGAAGTCGGCGAAGGTCAGCTCGGGGGCGACCTGCGCGGCCTCGGCGCGAGTCTGCTCGTCGACGGAGGTGTCGAGGTCGGGATCAGTCATGCTGGTGTCCTGTCGGGCAGGGTGAGCCGCCGGGGCTACAGCCGCGGGGCGGCCGGCGACCTGCGACGAGGCTCACGTGGTGAGCGGAGCCGATCGGAGGTCTTCGGGCAGCCTGAGCGCTGCGGAGGGGACCACGTGGTCCTCCTGGATTCGTGCCGACCGGGCACCTTGGTCCGCCCCAGTCTACCGGCGGGCCGACTACTCTGGGTGCACATGACCCCCACAGCGTCCACCGCACCCCACAACGGCGTGGTCGAGCTCCTGGCAGCCCTGGCGTACGGCGAGCTCACGGGCTTCGCCCGGCTGGCCGGGGACAGCGAGCTGGCCCCGACGACGGCCGCCCGGGCCGGGCTGGGACGGCTGGCAGCTCGCGAGTTCCGGCACTACGAGGCCCTTGAGCAGCGGCTCCGCGAGCTGGGCGCCGACCCGCAGGAGGCCATGGCCCCGTTCGTGGACGCCATCGACGCCTTCCACCGTCGCACCGCTCCCGGGTCCTGGGCAGAGCGACTGGTCAACGCCTATGTGGGCGACGGGCTGGCGATGGACCTCTACCGCGAGGCGAGCGACTTCGTGGGCGAGGCGGAGCGGCCGCTCATGCACCGGGTGCTCCAGTCGGAGGGCAAGGCGGAGTTCGTGCAGCAGGAGCTCCGCAAGGTCCTGGACGCCGATCCGGCCGCGGCCGGCCGCTTGTCCCTGTGGGGGCGTCGGCTCATGGGCGAGGCGATGTCCCAGGCCCAGCAGCTTGCCGCGGTGCACCCGGAGCTGGTCGCCCTGCTCGTCCCGGGCGACGACCTCGTCGAACTGTCGCGGATGTTCACCCGGCTCGCCGAGGCCCACACCGAGCGCATGTCCCGGCTCGGCCTGACCGCTTGACCACGCACGTATGCCGCCCTCCGGCATACGGTGTGGGCGCAGGTCAGACGCGGCCCTTGCGACCGGTCATGCTGAGGTAGATCGAGATGAGGATGGCCGCCACGACGACGCCGGCCAGGACGGCGATCCAGGCGATGCCGCCGGACGAGTTGCGGTAGCCGAACTGGGAGACCAGCCAGGAGCCGATGGCCGAGCCGAGGATGCCCAGGACGATCGTCATCAGGACCGAGATGTTCTGGTTGCCCGGCATGACCAGACGGGCGAGGCCGCCGATGATGGCGCCGATGATGATGGCGGTGATGATGGTGCCCAACATGTGACTCTCCTTGGTAGTTGCGTGACGCGAGGGGTGCCTCGCCTCGTGAGCTACCCCGCGGTCTCGGGGGGCTGTTGACACGGTGTCATGTCGGGATCGCCGTCGCGCGATTCTTCGATCACTCCACCATCACGAAACGATGACAACCGCAAGAGACCTGGGGCGGGGCGTGTGCCGAACCCCCGATGTGCTGCGGCGCAGACCCCCGGTCAGAGGGAACCGAAGCCCACCCGGGACTTGGTGGACTCGCCGATCTCGACGTAGCCGAGCCGGTCCCCGGGGACGACGACCGTGCGTCCGTGATCGTCCTGAAGCGTCAGCAGCGAACCCTCGCGGACCGCCGAGGCCACGGCCTCGGACACCTGCTCGGGGGACTGGGCGGACTCGAAGGTGATCTCGCGGGCGACGTGCTGGACGCCGATCTTGACCTCCACGGGGGGTCCTTTCGTCGTGGTCGGGCCGGCGGGTTCGCCGGGGGCTCTCGTCGGTGAGCAACCGCCAGGAGGGCTGTGGTGTTCCCGGTCAGGCCGGGGCGGCCTCGCTGGCCCTATCCGCCTTGGGGAAGCCACCGATGCCGCGCCAGGACAGCGTGTCCACCAGCCGGCTGGCCTCGGTCCGGGCGACACCGGTCTCGGCGCTGCTGGTGACCCAGTGGCGCGCGGAGTTCTGGGCGGCGCCCGCCAGCGCCATCCCCAGGATGAGGGCGTGCTCGCGAGGCAGGGCGGCGTCGTCGCTGATCACGTCGGCGATGGCCTCGGCACACTCCGTCTCCACGCGGTCCAGGCGCTCGCGCACCGCCGGCTCGCCCGTCAGGTCGGACTGGAAGACGAGGCGGAAGGGGGCGCCGTCGCGGTCGAAGAACTCGAAGTAGGCCGCGATCGTCGCGGTGACGCGGGCCCGGTTGTTGTCCGTCGACCCCAGCGCCTCGCGGACGAGGTCGACGATGGCGGTGCAGTGCTGGTCCAACAACGCCAGGTACAGGTCCTTCTTGCTGGGGAAGTGCTGGTAGAGAACAGGCTTGGAGACCCCCGCGCGCTCGGCGATCGCGTCCATCGCGGCGGAGTGGTAGCCCGCCTCGACGAAGATGTCCTGGGCGGCCTCCAGCAGCTGCGCCCGGCGCTCCGACCGTGGCAGGCGCCCCGGACGGGCGGCGTCGGCGGAGACGTGGTCAGGTGCGGCGGTCATCGGGGTCCTTTCAGCCGAGGCCCGAGGCACCTGGCCGCGGGTCCGGCCATGTTACTCGGACGGCCTCGCGCCTGCCGCCTCGCACCCCGGGCACGGTATCGTCGCGGCATGGCACGACCACCGCTCGTCGACGTAGGGCCCGAGCTGTCCACCTCGCAGGTGGAACGCTACTCCCGGCACCTGCTCCTGCCCGGGGTGGGTCGGGAGGGTCAGCGTCGCCTCGCCAACGCCCGCGTCCTGGTGGTGGGCGCCGGGGGGCTGGGGTCGCCCGCGCTGCTCTACCTCGCCGCCGCTGGCGTGGGGACGCTAGGCGTGGTCGACGCCGACGTGGTGGAGGAGTCCAACCTCCAGCGCCAGATCATCCACCGCCAGTCCGACATCGGCCGTCCCAAGGTCAGGTCGGCCGCCGAGACCGTCCGTGAGGTCAACCCGTACGTGCGCGTCGTCGAGCACGAGCTGCGGCTGGACTCGAGCAACGCCCTCGAGCTCCTCCGGGGTTACGACCTCGTCGTGGACGGCGCCGACAACTTCGCCACCCGCTACCTCGTCGACGACGCGTGCGCGCTGGTCGGCATACCCCACGTCTGGGGCTCCATCTTCCGGTTCCAGGGCCAGGTGAGCGTCTGGTGGGCGGGGGAGGGGCCCTGCTACCGCTGCGTCTTCCCGACGCCGCCGCCGCCCGGATCCGTGCCGTCGTGCGCCGAGGGTGGCGTGCTCGGGGTCCTGTGCGCGGCCGTCGCGTCGGTCCAGGCGACCGAGGCCGTCAAGCTGATCGTGGGGATGGGGGAGCCGGTCCTCGGCCGGCTGCTGCTGCACGACGCCCTGTCCCAGCGCTGGGACGAGCTGCACGTCGAGCGCAACCCGGAGTGCCCCCTCTGCGGCGACCACCCGACCATCACCGAGCTCATCGACTACGAGCAGTTCTGCGGACTGCCCACCCAGCAGGAGGACGACGTGCACGCCATGCTCCCGACCGTGACCGCCCCCGAGCTCGCCCAGATGCTGCGCGACCGTCCCGAGAGCTTCCGCCTGGTGGACGTGCGGGGCGAGGACGAGCGGTCCATCGTCTCCATCCCCGGAGCCGAGCCCGTCCCGCTCGAGGAGTTCGTCTCCGGGAGGGCCGCGTCGCGCTTCGAGGAGGGCGAGGAGGTCGTCATCCACTGCAAGGTCGGGGGCCGGTCGGCGACTGCCCTGCAGGCGCTGATCGCCGGGGGCCACACCAACGCCCGGCACCTCGAGGGAGGCGTGCTCGCCTGGGTGCGTGAGGTGGACCCTTCCCTCCCGACCTACTGACGTCGTGGTGGAGGGGGCCGGCGCCGGCACGATCGGGGACTTCGCCGAGGACGTCCTCGAGGTCGTCGAGCAGATCCCACCCGCGCGCGCCCTCGCCTACGGCGACGTCGCGCGGCTCCTCGGCCGTGGTGGCCCACGCCATGTCGGGTCGGTGATGAGCCGGTATGCCGGGAGCTCCCCCTGGTGGCGCGTCGTCCGCGCCGACGGGTCGCTGCCCGAGCAGCTCACGGCGAGGGCCCGGGAGCACTGGCGGGCGGAGTCGATGCCGCTCGTCGGGGGGCTCACGACCGGGACGCGCATCGACCTCGCCCGTGCGCGGTGGGGTGCCGACGGCGCGTGGGTCCCCGGTGACGGGAGCTCGTGCCCGCCCCCGGCGGCGACGACGGGGTGACCCTCCGCTCCACCAGGCGCCGCCGGGCTGTCGCGCAGGGGTGTGTCGGTGGTCTCTGGTGTGATCTGTGCATGGTCCAGCTCCGGCGCACGCCGACTCCCGCCCTCGTCGGGTCACCCGTCCTCGACGAGCAGCAACGAGCCGTGCTCGCGTCCACCTCCCCGCTGGTGCAGGTGGTCGGAGGTCCGGGCTCGGGCAAGTCCACCCTGGCGGTCGAGCTGGTCGTCGATCGCGTCCGTCGGGGGCTGGTCGAGGCGGACCGAGCCCTGCTGCTCACCTCCTCCCGCGTGGCCGCAGCAGGGCTGAGGGACCGGATCACCGGGCGCTTGGGCGGCACCACCACGACCCCGCTCGCGCGCACGCACCAGTCGCTGGGCTTCGGTCTGCTGCGCTCCGAGGCCGCGCTGGTGGGGGACCCGGCGCCGCGCCTGCTGTCCGGCGCCGAGCAGGACGCCATCCTCAAGGAGCTGCTCGACGGCCACGCCCTCGGTCTCGGGCGCGGCCCCGAGTGGCCGGATTCCGTGCGAGAGGCCCTGGGCACCAGGGGCTTTCGCGCCGAGCTGCGCGACCTGCTGATGCGGGCCGTGGAGCGCGGCCTCGTCCCCGACGACCTGGTCGCGCTGGGCGAGCGGCACGGCCGGCCCGAGTGGCGGGCCGCCGCGGCGGTCCTCGAGGAGTACGACCAGGTCACGGCCTTCTCGCGCCCCGGGGCCTATGACCCGGCCTGGGTGCTGTCGGCGGCCGCCGACCGGCTGGAGGAGTCGCCGGAGGCGCTGGACCGCGTGCGGGGCCGCATCGGGCTGGTCGTCGTCGACGACGCCCAGGAGCTGACCTGGTCCGCGGCGCGGCTGCTGTCGGTCGTGCGGGCGCCGTCGACGCCCCTCGTCCTCGTGGGAGACCCGGACACGGCCGTCCAGTCCTTCCGTGGGGCGGACCCCCGGGTCTTCGCCTCGGACTGGGAGCGATGGTTCGGAGGCGACGACCTGCTCAGCCTGGGTGAGACCCACGTCCTCGGGCCCTCGCATCGACAGGGTGGTGCCCTCGCTGCCGTCACCGCGCGGGTTGCGCGTCAGGTGGGCTCCGTGGGGGTCACGACGCACCGTCACGACCCGGCCGGGACCGGCTCGACGCCGCCCGGCGAGGGTGCCGTCGAGACGGTCCTGCTCCGCAGCGCCGCCCAGGAGGCCGCGCACGTGGCCGGTCTGCTGCGGCGGGCCCACCTCGTCGACGGGGTGCCGTGGGCCCAGATGGCCGTGGTGTGCCGCGGTCGGTCCAGGCTGGCCGCCCTCAGGCGGGCGCTGGCAGCAGCCGGTGTGCCGGTCCCCACCGCGATGACCGACCTGCCGGTGCGGGAGGAGCCGGCGGCCCGGGCCCTGCTCGGCCTGCTCGAGGTGGCGATCCGCGTCGCGCGGGGCCAGGAGCGCCCACTCGAGCCCGACGTCGCCGTCGAACTGCTGCTGTCGCCGCTCGGAGGGAGCGACCCGGTCGCCGTGCGCCGACTGCGCCGCGCCCTCCGGCGGCGCGAGCAGGCCGCGGGCGGTCACCGATCCCCGGACCAGCTCCTCGTGGTCGCCCTGCTGGACCAGGCAGACCTCGACGACGAGACACTCTCGTCCGTGGACACCCAGCCGATCCGGCGCCTCGGGCGTGCGATCGCAGCGGCCGCCGACGCGGCCCGACCCGCCGACGGCGCACGGTGGGCGCCGCAGGTCACCGCCGAGGACCTGCTCTGGGCGCTGTGGTCCGCCCTCGGTGTCGCCGACACCTGGCGTGCGGCGGCCCTGTCCGGTGGCCCGATGTCCGTGCGCTTCGACCGGCACCTCGACGCCGTGGTGGCGCTGTTCGGAGCGGCCGGTGCGTTCGCCGAACGCCTCCCCGGAGCAGGGCCCCAGGCCTTCCTCGAGCAGGTCCAGGGCCAGGAGGTCGCGGCCGACTCGCTCGTCCCCCAGGCGCCCCTGACCGACGTCGTCCAGGTCCTGACCCCTCAGGGCGCGGCCGGCGGGGAGTGGGACCTCGTGGTCGTCGCCGGGGTTCAGGAGGGGGTCTGGCCGGACCTGCGCCTGCGCGGGTCGCTGCTGGGCTCCGAGCACCTCGTCGACCTGCTGGCCGGACGAGGCCACGGCCCCCGCGAGGCGCTGGCCGCGGTCCGTTCCGACGAGGCACGCCTGCTGCTGACCGCCGTGAGCAGGGCCCGTCGACGGCTCGTGGTCACCGCCGTGTCCTCCGAGGACGAGCAGCCGTCCTCCTACCTCGACGTCGTCGACCCTCCGTCGGGCGATGCCCGTGTCGTCCACGAGGTCCCGCGACCGATGACCCTCAGCGGCGTGGTGGCCGAGCTGCGGCGTCGTGCGCTGTCCGACGACCCGTCGACGCGGCAGCAGGCGGCCGCTCGGTTGGCGACGCTGGCAGAGGCCGGGGTCCCGGGCGCCGATCCCGACGGCTGGTGGGCACTGCGGCAGGAGACGGACGCCCGGCCCCTCTACCCCGACGACCTGCCGGTCCCGGTGTCGCCGTCCCGCATCGAGAGCTTCGGTCGCTGCCGATTGATGTGGATCCTTCGCACCCACGGTGGCGAGGGGGCCGACCGGGGGGCTGCCGACCTGGGCACCCTCGTGCACGAGGTCGCCGCGGACCCTGCCCTGGATCTGACCGACGCCTCGACCCTGCGGCGCGAGCTGGACCGCCGATGGCCGGAGCTCGGTCTCGCCGACAGCTGGCGGAGCCGGCACGACCACGACCGGGCGGGTCGCATGGTCGACAAGCTCGCGGACTATGCCCGCACCATCCGGGACGAGGGGTGGGAGCTCGTCGCCGTCGAGCAGGAGGCCCGGGTCGAGATCGGCCGTGCCCTGCTCACCGGCCGGGTGGACCGCCTGGAGCGTGCCCCGGACGGTCGGCTGCGGGTGGTCGACATCAAGACCGGCCGCAGCGCCCCTACCCAGGCCGAGCTGGCCGAGCACGCGCAGCTGGCGGCCTACCAGGCCGCTGTCGAGGCCGGCGCCTTCCCCGCGGGCACCGGGTCGGCAGGCGCGGCGCTCCTGCAGCTGGGCGGGGACCGGCGTGCCCCCCGGGTCCAGCCGCAGGCGCCGGTCGTCGACGCCGCCGACCCGGGGTGGGCTCGTGACCTCGTGGAGTCGACGGCCGAGGGCATGGCGGGCGCCAGCTTCCCTGCCACACCGGGCGACCACTGCTCCTACTGCCCCGTCCGTCGGTCTTGCCCGGCGCAGCCCGAGGGGAGGACCCTGTGACGCGGATCGGCGCTCTCGACATCGCCCAGGCCCTGGGGCAGGCGCCCCCCACGCCGGAGCAGCAGGCCGTCATCGAGGCTCCCGCAGAGTCCCTGCTGGTCGTGGCAGGGGCCGGCTCGGGCAAGACCGAGACGATGTCTGCCCGCGTCGTGTGGATGGTGGCCAACGGCCTGGTCCAGCCCCAGGAGGTGCTCGGGCTCACGTTCACGCGCAAGGCCGCCGGCGAGCTGGCGGAGCGCATCGGACGTCGACTCCGCCAGCTCGAGTCCGTCGGCCTGTGGCGTGAGGTCACGGGCGACGACGGGCTCGACCTCACGCCTGCGGTGTCCACCTACCACGCCTACGCCGGCCGGCTCGTGTCCGAGCACGGGCTGCGGCTCGGCTACGAGCCCGGGGCGCGCCTGCTGTCCGAGGCGTCCTGCTGGCAGCTCGCGCAGGAGGTCGTCGAGGCCTACCCCGGTCCCTTGGACGCCGTGAGCATCGCGGCCGGTCGCACCGTGCCGGCCGTGTCCACGGTCGTCGACGCGGTCCTGTCCCTGTCCGGGGAGCTCGCCGAGCACCTGTGCACCCCCGACGCGCTCGCCGACCACCTCGGCCGGCTGCTGTCGGACTGGGACCGCCTGCCCGACGGCGAGGGACGCAAGGCCTCGCTCAAGCCGGTGCTGGACGCGCTCGGGGTCCTGCGGCAGCGGCAGGCCCTCGTTCCGCTGATCCTTGACTACCAGCGCGCCAAGCGGGCCAGCGAGAGCCTGGACTTCGCCGACCAGATGTCCCTGGCTGCCCGCATCGCCGGCGCCTTCCCCGACGTCGGACGAGCGGAGCGCCGGCGCTACCGCGCCGTCCTGCTCGACGAGTTCCAGGACACCAGCGAGGCGCAGCTGGTCCTCCTCCGGCGGCTCTACGCCGAGGCGGACGACGCCGTCCCGGTCATGGCCGTCGGCGACCCGCACCAGTCGATCTACGGCTGGCGCGGAGCGAGCTCCACCACCCTCACGTCCTTCCCCGGGCACTTCCCGGGGCCGGACGGGCCTGCCCGCACCTTGCCGCTGTCCACCTCCTGGCGCAACGACGCTGCCATCCTCGCCGTCGCCAACGTGGTCGCCGCACCTCTCAGCGCCGCGTGCCCGGTGGACGTCGCGGTCCTTACGCCACGTCCCGCGGCCGGGCGGGGGCAGGTCGAGGCAGCCCGGCTCGACACCCTGGAGGCCGAGGCGGCGCACATCGCCTCCTGGCTTGGTGAGCGTCTGGGGCCCTGGACCGGACCCGGGTCCGCGATCGCGGCGGCCTCCCCGCCAGAGCCCCGCCCGACGGCGGCCGTGCTGTGCCGCAAGCGGAGCCAGTTCACCCTCCTCGCCGAGACCCTCGCCGCCGCCGGACTGCCGGTCGAGGTCGTGGGACTTGGAGGACTCCTGAGCATGCCCGAGGTCGTCGATCTCGTGTCCTTCCTGCACGTGGTGGACGACCCGTCCCGAGGCGACCACCTCATGCGCCTCCTCACGGGACCGCTCGTCCGTCTCGGCCCCGCCGACCTGGCGGGCCTGCACGCGTGGGCCCGCTCGCTCGGGCCTGGCGGCGAGTCGGGCCAGCCCGACCAGGTCGGCCTCGTCGAGGCCGTGGACCGCCTCCCGCCACCGGGCTGGCAGGACCCCCACGGGCGCGGGCTGGGGGACACCGGGCGAGCACGGCTGGTCGACCTGGGTCGCCGGGTGCGCCGGGTGCGCGAGCTGCTCGGCGCCACGGTGCCCGAGGTGGTCGGGGAGGCCGAGCGCGTGCTCGGGCTGGACCTCGAGCTGATGGCCCAGCCGGGCCGCCCGGTCGCGGACGCCCGGGTGCACCTCGAGGCCTTCGCCGACGTCGTGACCGCCTACGCGGCCTCCTCCGAACGCCCGAACCTCGGGGGCCTGCTGTCGTGGCTGGAGGTCGCCGAGGACCGTGAGAGGGGACTCGCCGCCGGTCAGGTCCCTCCCGTGCCGGGGGCGGTCCAGCTGCTGACGGTTCATGCCTCCAAGGGGCTCGAGTGGGACCTGGTCGTCGTCCCCGGGTTGGAGGAAGGCACCTTTCCCGCCCACGACGCCCGTGTGGCCGGGCGCGAGGACGGTGGGTGGCGCGTGCCACCGCCCAAGGACAAGGCATGGTTGAGCGGCCTCGACAGTCTCCCCTTCGGCCTGCGCGGCGACCGGGGCGGGCTGCCGCACCTCGACTGGGCGACCTGCCCGGACCGGCAGGAGCTGGCGGCGCGGATCGAGAGCTTCGCGCTGGCGTGCGGGGAGCATGCCGTGGTCGAAGAACGTCGACTGGCCTACGTCGCCGTCACCCGGGCACGTCACGAGCTGCTGCTGACCGCTCCCGTCTGGGCCACCCAGCGGACCCCACGCATCACGTCCCGCCTGCTCGACGAGATGCGTGAGGCGGGTGTCGCCCACGTCAGCACCTGGGCGGAGATGCCGGACTCACGGGATGAGGACCTCGGCAACCCGCGGCTCGCGGAGCAGCTCAGCCTGCCGTGGCCGGCGCGGGGCGCCCCGGATCCTGCCCTCGCCCGGGCTGCGGAGGCGGTCCGGGCCGCGCGTGGCCACGCCTCGTCAGCCTCGTCCGCCGAGTCCGGCATGACCACGACGCCTGCCGCGCAGCCGCCGGCTCGCCCGGGGGTCGACGAGCCGTTCGACGAGTGGAGCGACCTGGACCGGGAGGTCGCCGTCCTCCTCGCCGAGCGCGAGGCGTCGCAGCAACGCTCAGAGGTGCTGGTCGCGCTGCCGCCGCACCTGTCCACGTCCTCGCTCGTCGCGCTCGCCGACGATCGCGACGAGTTCGCCGGCGGGCTGCGCAGACCCATGCCAGCAGCACCCGCCACGGCAGCCAGACGTGGCACCGCCTTCCACACCTGGGTCGAGCAGCACTACGCCCAGGCGGCCATCATCGACCTGTCCGAGCTGCCGGGCAGCGCGGACGAGACAGCCTGCGACGCGGAGGATCTCGACACGATGAAGGCGCATTTCCTCGAGAGCGAGTGGTCAGCGCTCTCGCCGGTCGACATCGAGCTGCCCGTCGAGTCCACCGTCGCGGGCATCAGCCTGCGTGGTCGCATCGACGCCGTGTTCCCCCGTCAGGACGGTGGTTTCACCGTGGTCGACTGGAAGACAGGCGCCCCGCCGACCGGTCGGCGGGCCGAGGTGCGCCGACTCCAGCTGGCCGTCTACCGGCTGGCCTATGCCCGGCTCCGGCAGGTCGACCCGGCCTTGGTCGACGGCGCGTTCTACTACGCGGCTACCGGCGAGACCGTGCGACCGGACCTCCCGGACGAGGTGGCCCTGGAGACGATCGTGGCGGGGCTCACCGGAGGGTGAGGGTCCATCGCGTCGGTGGCTCCCGTCAGCTCCGGACCTGGCCCGTCAGCCGGACCGGTCGCCGGGACGCAGATGGGTGGTCGTGTGCCGAGCGGTGTCCACGACGTACTCGTCCTCCTGGACCTGCTCGACGCCCCTCGGGGAGAGCTGCGCCCCGTGGCCGGGGGAGCCGGCCTCCTGGGCGGCGTCCTGCTCGGACGGGCGGGTCGCTGCGGCCGCGGCGCTCGGCGTTGCCTCGTCGTGCTCTGCTGGGGTGCCCCGCCGTGCTGCACGGTCCCGACCTGACACGGCGTCCTGCTCCGCCCCGGAGTCCGCCACCGGGATGACCCGCGCGGACTCGACGGGTGCCTGGGCGAGACCGGCGCGCGGGGTCTGGGCGGGGCCCGAGTCCTGCAGCACCACAGGCTGGGTGGGACTGCTCCGAGGGGCCGACGCCAGTGGCCCCCGCAGCTCGGGATCCGCGTCGCCGACGGGCCCCGGCAGGGTCACCGAAGGGGTGTGGGCGACCAGGTCGTCGCCGGCCACCTCGTCGTCCAGCCTCTGCAGGGCGGCCAGCGCCTCCGCGCGGCCCCGGTCGTCCTGCCCGGCCTCAGCGTGGACGAGCTCACGCACCAGCCGCAGCTCGCCCGCCAGCCTGGCCCGCATCTCCAGCGCGCGGTCCGGCCGCTCGTGCCGGGTTCCGGCATACGCCTCCAGCACCGTGTCGAACGCCTCGGGGGTCGCCTGCGACCACAGCACGGCGAAGTCGTCGGCGGGGTCCGCGACGCGGGCCTCGTCCCAGCCGGTGATCGCGACGATCCGTCCGCTCGCCGCGTCGTCGTCGTCGAAGTCGGCGAGGAGCAGCTCACCGGACAGGCGGCCGTGGATGGTGGCGGGGGCGAATCGCCAGTGGGCGACGTTCTCCAGAGCGCGTTCCCACCGGCCGAGCAGTCGCGCGGGCACGTGCCCCGTCCCTGCCGCGCGGTCGAGCTCGGCCAGGTGTCGCAAACGATAGGTCTCGGCGTCGTACACGGGGACCCCCGCCTCGTCGTACAGGCGCGGGTCGAGGTTGTGGATCTCGCCGAGCGCCCGCCCGAGGGCCGCCGCCAGGCCTGGACCGGAGGGTAGCCCCGAGAAGTCGAGGTTGCGCCCCCTCACCTGCGGATAGACCATGGCGCGGCCCGAGTGGGGGAGGGTGACGCTGCCGGCCTCCTGGGGGATCTCGAACGGTAGGCGCTTGTCGAGGTGGGGCAGCAGCGCCGCGGCGGACTCCATCTGCGCGGCGTCGGCGGCGGAGCGGGGGACCCGGACCGTCCAGCTGCGACGCTGCGAGTCCCGGACATGGGCGACGTCGCAGCGGTCGTCCTCCCCGTGCACCGGCTCGACCGACACCGGGTCCAGGCCCTTGACGGCGGCGCTGGCCAGGGCTGCGAGGTGCAGGGGGGAACGAGGGGCGGCTGTCACGCGACCCACGGTAGGCGAGCCCCGGCGTCTAGGCTATGAGGCGTGACCGGAGCGCCGCGAATCCTGCCTGAACTTGCCCTGTCCCCGTCTGCGCTGGACCGTTCCAGCTGGCTCCGTGGCGACGTCACCTGGGTGCCGCGGCTCCTCGACGACGAGAGCACCCAGGTCGTCCTCGCTCGGGGAGACCTGCTCGAGGCGCGCACCGACGGATCCGCGCTGGTGCGCCATACCCCGGCCGAGGTCACCGTCACGACGGACGACATCGTGGTCTACCTGGGGGCGGACGAGCGGGGTCGTCAGCACCTGGGCCTGGTGCGAGGTCCTCTGGAGGACGAGCACCGTCGGCAGGCGCCCGGGGACGGCCACGTCGTCGGCGGCTCGACCCGGTGGGCCGGGCTGCGCGACCTGGGCCTCACGCTCGACCCGCTCGACGTCGCCCTGGCCGCCACCCTGATCGGTATGTCGCACTGGCACCGCGCGCACGGCTATTGCTCCCGGTGCGGGCTGCCCACGTCCGTCGTCAGCTCGGGATGGGTGCGGCGGTGCTCTGGCGCCCACGAGTCCTATCCCGTCACGTCGCCCGCGGTGATCATGGCGGTCGTCGACAGCCGCGACCGCTTGCTGCTGGCCCGCAACGCGTCCTGGCCGCAGGGACGGCTCTCCGTGCTCGCAGGGTTCGTCGAGCCGGGGGAGTCCCTCGAGGGGGCGGTGGTCCGTGAGGTGCGCGAGGAGGTCGGGCTGGAGGTGGAGGCCGTCGAGTACTCCGGCAACCAGCCGTGGCCCTTCCCCGCGTCGTTGATGCTGGCCTTCACGGCTCGCGCGCGCGCCGGCGAGCTGTGCTTCGCCGACGACGAGATCGCCGAGGCCAGGTGGTACTCCCGCGAGGAGCTGCGGGGCGACATCCGCGCCGGGGCCGTGCTGGCCGGCGGGATGCCGATCTCGGTGGCCTACCACCTCATCGAGCGGTGGCTGGGCGAGCCCATCGCCGCCTTGCAGCAGGGTCCCTCCGTCTCGCGGTGAGCGCCCGAGGGCGAGCGGCACGACGAGGTATGTCGGTGGCATCTGGGAGACTTCCGGCGATGGCTGCCACCCCCGACGACATACTGACCGCCCTCGATCCCGAGCAGCGGGCGGTCGCCGAGCGACCCCTCGGGCCCATGTGCGTGCTGGCGGGCGCGGGCACCGGCAAGACCCGCGCCATCACCCACCGCATCGCCTATGGCGTGCGTTCCGGGGTCTACGTGCCGCAGCGGGTCCTCGCCGTCACCTTCACCGCGCGGGCGGCCGGCGAGATGCGCACGCGGTTGCGCGACCTCGGGGCCGCGGGCGTCCAGGCCCGCACGTTCCACGCCGCTGCGCTGCGTCAGCTCCACTACTTCTGGCCCCGGGCCATCGGGGGCGCGGCCCCGGAGGTGATGCCGCACAAGGCCGGTGCCGTCGCGGAGGCCGGGGCCCGGCTGCACCTGCAGCTCGACCGGCCCGCCATCCGGGACCTCGCGGCCGAGGTGGAGTGGGCCAAGGTCAGCCTGCTGACCCCTGAGACCTACGCGGCCGCCGCGCGGCACGCTCGGCGCGACCCCGCGGGGCTCGATGCGACGGCGATGGCCCGCCTGCTCCAGACCTACGAGGAGGTCAAGGGCGAGCGCGGCGTCATCGACTTCGAGGACGTCCTGCTCATCATGGCCGGCATCCTCGACGAGCACCCCGCGGTGGCACGCGAGGTCCGCGGGCAGTACCGCCACTTCGTGGTGGACGAGTACCAGGACGTCAACGCGCTGCAGCAGCGGCTCCTGGACCTGTGGGTCGGTGACCGTCAGGACGTCTGCGTGGTCGGTGACGCGGCCCAGACCATCTACTCCTTCACCGGGGCCTCGCCCGCGCACCTGCTCGGCTTCTCGGCGCGCTACCCGGACGCGGCCGTCGTCAAGCTCGTCCGCAACTACCGCTCGACGCCTCAGGTGGTCGGTCTCGCCAACGTGCTGCTCCGGGCCCAGGGGCAGGCCAGCCGCACCGGCGCAGGTCGAGCCCTGGTGCAGCTGCAGGCCCAGGGCGAGGACGGCCCCCCGCCCCGGCTCACGGCGTACGACGACGACCAGGCCGAGGCGCGCGGGGTCGCCGCCGAGATCCGGCGCCGCATCGACGCCGGCACGCCCCCCGCCGAGATCGCCGTCCTCTTTCGCACCAACTCCCAGAGCGAGGCCCTGGAGTCAGCGCTCGCCGACGTGGACGTCCCCTATCTCGTGCGAGGCGGGGAGCGGTTCTTCTCCCGACGCGAGGTGCGCGACGCGATCCTGCTGCTGCGGGGGCAGGCGCGAGCCGACGACGGGTCGGTGCCCCTAGGCCAGCTGACGCGCGACGTCCTCGGCGGCGTGGGCTGGTCGGCCAAGCCCCCGGCGTCGGGCGGGGCCACCCGCGAGCGCTGGGAGTCCCTCCAGGCGCTGGTGGCCCTCGCCGACGACCTCGTGGCCGCGCAGCCGCAGGCCCGACTCCCGGAGCTCGTCGCCGACCTCACCGAGCGCGCCTCGGCCCAGCACGTGCCCACGGTCCAGGGCGTCACGCTGGCGTCCTTCCACAGCGCCAAGGGCCTCGAGTGGGACGTCGTGCACCTCGTGGGGTGCAGCGACGGCCTCCTGCCGATCTCCATGGCGGAGGGCTGGGAGGCTATAGAGGAGGAGCGGCGGTTGCTCTACGTCGGCCTGACGCGCGCGCGCCGCGAGCTTGCCCTGTCCTGGGCGGCGTCCCGCAACGTGGGGGGACGTGCCACGCGTCGACCGAGCCGATTCCTCGACGACGCGGCCTCGGTCCTCGGAGACGGAGCCAGGTCGGTGCCCCGCGGTGGCACGGGCACCACAGGCCGCCAGCGGAAGCCGTCGGTGGCCAAGCCGGCCCACTGCCGGACGTGCGGGACCGAGCTCAGCACCGCTGCCGAGCGCAAGACAGGGCGCTGCGCGCAGTGCCCGCCCACCTACGACGAGGCCACCTTCGAGGCGCTGCGCAGCTGGCGCAAGGCCACCGCCGCGGCCTCCGGGGTGCCGGCGTACGTCGTCTTCACGGACGCGACCCTGACGGCGATCGCCGAGCAGCAGCCCGCCGACGTCGCGGCGCTGGCCAGGGTGTCCGGGGTGGGAGCCCGCAAGCTGGGGCTCTACGGCGAGTCGGTCCTGGCCATCCTGGGGGGCGCTGATGTCGATGAGATCCTCTCTGCCGCAAAGGGATCAGCGGAGGGCGGCTGACGCCACCGAGTCGCCGGCCCGGTGGGATGGATAAATGCATTGCCCCCTCTCGGGGGCGGGGGCTACAGTCCGAGGTGTCCTGTCGCGAGCGGTGCTCGTGACGCACGTCCCGGCACCGAGGTGCCGACGAGAGCAGAGGGGAGGGTGTTCCGCATGGAGATCACGACGATGACGATCGCGACGCGCATCCGCGTCGACGCCGTCGCGCCCCTGCGCTCGACCGCCCCCGACCTGCGCACCCCCCGTGCGTCCGTGGATGCCCGTGGCACCGGTCAGGGGATCGGTGTGTCCGGCGTCGGCGGCACCGACACGCGCGTCGTCGACGGCGGGCGTGTCGGCTACGCCCGCACCATCGCGCCGTCCACCCCGTTCGCCGTCTCCGATGTCGTCCCGCCCCTCGGGAGGCCGCCGGTCTAGTCCCTAGACCCAGGTCCTCTCCAAGGCCGCGGAACCCGACATCCGGGATCCGCGGCCTTCGTGCATCTCAGGGCAGCCGCCGACCACCACCGCAGAGGACCTCATGTCGCACCACCGCACCCACCGACCGCCCCAGCAGGGCACCCGCCGCCCCACCACCCAGGGGCACCACACCGAGGAGGCAGCGATGACACTCACGGAGCTCATCGACAACCAGGTCGCCGCGATCGCGGCCGCCGAGACCATCCCCTGCCAGGAGAACGAGCCCGAGATGTGGTTCGCCGACACGCCGGACGGCGTCGAGTTCGCCAAGGCGCTGTGCGGCACCTGCCCCGCGAGGGAGGACTGCCTCGCCGGAGCTCTGGAGCGTCGGGAGCCCTGGGGCGTCTGGGGCGGAGAGCTGTTCGTCGCGGGAGTTGTCTTGCCCCGCAAGAGGCCGCGTGGACGGCCGCGCAAGAACGACGCCGCCGCCTAGGCGACGGCCATGAGCACGATTGACCAGCAAGGAGTTCCATCATGTTCCACCACTTCAGCCAGGAGCTGGCGCGCGTGCGCGTCGACCGCGCTCCGAGGCCCCGGCAGCCGCGGGGCGCGGCCGAGATCCGGGTGGCGGTGCGGCGCCGGCAGCAGCGATGACCTCACGGTCGTCGGATCCCGCGAGGCGGGCAGGACCGAGGGGTCCTGCCCGCCTCGTCATGCGTGCAGGGCGGTGGCGAGCCGGCCCGGCGTGGCGGCTGGGTCGGGGTCGTCATACGATCCCCGGGTGGATGACGGCGGGGCGGGCGACGACACGATGACGTGCGGGACCTGCGGCCGGCAGGCGACCGGTGAGGGCCTGGCCGAGGCTCGGGTCCGGTGGACCTTCGGGACGGAGCCGGGGCGCACGGCGTGGGTCTGCGACCGCTGCAGCCGCCTGCACGCCCGGTCGATCGAGGGCAAGCTCGACTCCGAGTGGTGGTAGGGCGCCCGGCGCGTCGACGGCCGGTCGACCCGCCAGCCCGGCTCACTCGGCCGACGGGTGCAGGGTCAGGTCGTCCAGCCAGTGGCCGAGGATGGCCCGCGCCTCCACCTCGCCGCCGATCTGGCACAGCACACCGATGCCGCCGGCCCAGACGCGGTGGATGAGCAGGTAGTCCGGGGGGAGGTCGAGGACGCCCAGCACGGGCTGCCAACGAGGCTCGCCGACGTGAACGAAGCACCCCCGCAGCCAGGCCCGGCTGAAGGTGTAGCGGTCATGGCGTGCGGGTTCGAGGAAGGGGTCGAGGAACGCCAGCAGGAGATCGGGGTCGAGATCGGCTCCGGCATGGACCCACCCCTCCTCCCGCAGCCCGGCCAGCACGGCGGGCCCCGTGTCCTCCCCGCTCAGCGCGAGCCCGAGGAGGCGCCCGACCGCGCTGGGCATGCCTGTGGGGAGCCGGTTGACGGCCCCGAAGTCCAGGACCCCGAGCCGGCCGTCCTCGGTGATCCGGAAGTTCCCGGGGTGCGGGTCCGCGTGCAGCAGACCCACGTGGTCCGGGCCCGCGAGCAGGAAGTCGAGATAGAGCGTGGCGGCGCGGTCCCGCTGCTCGTCGGTCCCCTGGCGGATGACGGCGGACAGGGGCGTGCCGTCCAGCCAGTCCATCACGATGACCCGGGCCGTCGCCTCGAGCACCCTCGGTATGACGAAGAACTCGCTCTCGGCGAAGGCGTCTGCGAACTGCCGTTGCGCCTCCGCCTCGCGCGTGTAGTCCAGCTCCTCCACCATCCGGGCCTGCAGCTCGTCGGTCACGGCCCGCATGTCGATGCCGGTCCTGAGCGAGCCGGTCACTCGTGCCACGCGGGCGAGCTGGCGCAGGTCGGACAGCAGCGCGTCCCCGGCGCCGGGGTACTGCACCTTGACCGCCACCGTGCGGCCGTCGGCCCATCGACCGCGGTGCACCTGTCCGATCGAGGCGGAGGCGACGGGGACGTCGTCCAGCTCGTGGAAGAGGGACCGCCAGTCGTCGCCGAGCTCGCTCGCCAGGACGCGGTGCACCGTCTCGGCCGGCATCGAGGGTGCGGCGTCCTGGAGGGCCGTCAGCGCGCCGCGGTAGTGCGCGGCGACCTCCTCGGGCAGGGCCGCCTCGAAGATGGACATCGCCTGTCCGACCTTCATCGCACCCCCCTTGAGCTGCCCCAGGACGGAGAAGAGCTGGTCGGCGGTGCGTGCGGCGATCTGGGCAGCGACGGCCTCGGCCGGGGCGCCCCCGAGCCGCCGACCCAGCCCCACGGCGGTCCGTCCGGCATAGGTCAGCGGGAGAGAGGCCAGTCGGGCCGTGCGATGGGCGGACCGGCGGGGGATGTCGTTCACCCCTCGATTGTCACCCCGCGAGCGAGACCTGGGCCGGTAGGTGGGTGAGGCATCGAGGGTGGACCGACCAGATGCGCTGCCGCGGCACGGGGTCTGCGTCGTGGACCTCGGTGGTGAACCCGACGGGGAGGCGTCGCCGACCCACGGCATCGCGGGCGTGCGCCGCGACGGCCCCCACCGCGAGCGCTGTGGTGGTGGGATCGGTCCGCGCGGGGCGATGGAGACCGTCGAGGTGACGCGTCGTCAGCTGCGCGAGCAGGCGGGGCCAGGCGGGGTCCCGGTCGGTGCGGTAGCGGTCCAGGCACAGTGGGCAGGGGTCGGCCAGGCTGCTCCAGAGCGGACCCACGGTCACCGAGCTGTCGGCCACGACGACGGGCAGGACCATGGCCCACGGCGCCCACTGCCGGGCGACCACGGGGTCGATGGCCCCGTCCGCGACCAGTACCGCGAGGGCCGGAGGGCGCCGCGACCCCCTGGCGGTGCCCGTGGACGGTGACGGCAGGCCGGAGGGGCCCAGCTCGTCCTGCAGGTGCAGGCGGGGGTGCTGCCGCTGCAGGGTGGCCGCGACGTGCTGTGCCAGGTCGCCGGTCCCGGCGACGAGCACGGGCGTGTGGGACAGGTCTGACGGGTCCGACGGTGGCTCGCACGCGGGGGCCCGCAACGGCAGCACGTCCGCGGGGCGGCCCGTGCCCGGGGGCCGAGGGTCGAGCAGGCCATGGTTGCCGAGCAGGTCCAGCAGGTCGTCCAGGCGGCGGCTGTCCTCGCCGTGGCGGGTGTAGACCAGCTGCAGGTCGGCCCTGGAACGGCTGCCGTCGAGCGCGCGGACGATCTCGCGATCGGCGGGACTCAGGCCGCCGAGCACCACGGCGGTCGGGTGATGGGCTCCGAGCTGGAGCTCGTCGCCGCCACGGTCCAGCAGCCGGAGGCCGGGACGGAGGGCGGGGCGGTCGCAACGGGTCATCGGGTCTCTCCTGCACCGAGGGATGAGGAACCGAGCATTCCACATGCAAGCGCACGCAAATTGCATGAAACCAGCCCTGTGGACAACGTCGATGCTGGCCGGGGGGTTGGGGATGCACAGAGAGAGGCGGTGCCGGCACAGGTGCCAGCACCGCCTCTCGGACGGCAGGTTGCGCAGGCGGCGCTCAGGCCTTGCCGAGGATGCGGTTGAGGTTCGTCCCGCACTCAGGGCACTTGCCTTTGGCCATGCGGCGACCGTTGGTCTCCACGATGTTGCCCTCGGCCTCACGCTTGGCCTTGCACTTGACGCAGTAGAACTCACCCTTGTAGGTGTCGGCCATGTCGTCTCTCCTTGTCGTTCGTGCCACGGGTGCGGCAATCGGACTCCGGTCACCATAGAGCACACGGGAGCAGGTTCCGGGGATTACGCCCCGTCACCTGCTGAGCACGGAGCCGTGCTGCGGCCCCCATGCTGCCGCCTGCCGCCGGACCCACGGTCCGCAGACGATGGCTAGGCTCGGGAGGCGCGGGCGGCCGCACCCGGAGCACGCCAGCGCAGCGACGTCGACGAGGATGGTCATGTACCCCGAAAAATATTGGTGGGAGCAGGATTTCGAGCACCTGTCGGTGACCCGACGAGAGCAGGGGGACCGCCATACCGCCGTCATCACCCTGGACCTGCCGCAGCAGCGCAACGCCATGAGCGAGGAGATGACGTCCTCGTGGGCCCGTCTGGCCGACCTGCTGCGGGACGACACTCAGCTGGCGTGTGTCGTGGTCACGGGCGCCGGCAGCGCCTTCACCTCCGGTGGCAACCTCGGGT
The DNA here is from genome assembly GCF_009707125.1 of Arsenicicoccus cauae. GTDB lineage: Bacteria > Actinomycetota > Actinomycetes > Actinomycetales > Dermatophilaceae > Arsenicicoccus > Arsenicicoccus cauae. The sequence continues at coordinate 9,361 of NZ_WLVL01000057.1, read as the reverse complement.
GGCTCATGGCCGAGCCGGATGCCTCGGTCAGCGACCTGCGGGCCCGCATGCGGAACTTCTACTGCCGCTGGCTGTCCATGACGCGGCTCGAGGTGCCGGTCGTCGCTGCGGTCAACGGTCACGCGATCGGGGCGGGACTCGCCCTGGCGCTGGCCTGCGACGTGCGCTACGTCGCCGAGCAGGCCCGTCTCGCGGTGCCGTTCACCGGGCTGGGTCTGCACCCCGGTATGGCGACCACATGGTCGCTGCCGGCCGTCGCGGGTCCGGCGCTGGCCGCCGACATGCTGCTCACGGGTCGGGTCGTCATGGGGCACGAGGCGGTCGGACTCGGGCTCGCCTCCGCCGCGGCCCCGGCCGACGAGGTGCTGCGCCTGGCCCTCGACGCCGCCGACCGGGTCGCCGCCGCAGCACCGGTGGCCACGAGGCTGACCCTGGCCGCGTTGCGCGGCGGTGGGCACGCCAACCCCGGTGCGGCGCTCGAGTGGGAGGCCCTGGCGCAGGCCACCACGATGGCCACCGCGGACCTTCAGGAGGGTGTGCGAGCGGCGACCGAGCGTCGCGCACCCGCCTTCACCGGTCGGTGAGCACGGCGCGCTTGCCAGAGGGCGTGCCGGGGCGTCGCTAGGGTGCCGTCATGAGTGAGGTCGAGGTGCGCCGCAGCACCCGTCGTCGGCGGACCGTGAGCGCCTACCGCGAGGGCGACCGCATCGTCGTGCTCATTCCCGCCGGTCATTCCCGCCGCCAGGAGCAGGAGTGGATCGAGCAGATGGTCGGTCGGATCGAGGCCCGCGAGCAGCGGGTCCGCCCGAGCGACGAGCGGCTCGCCGCGCGCGCGGCGGAGCTGTCCCACTCCTACCTCGGAGGCCTCGCCAAACCGACCAGCATCACGTGGGTGTCCAACCAACGCCGACGATGGGGGTCGTGCACCCCGGCCGACGGCACGATCCGGGTCTCCCACCGGGTCGCCACGCTGCCCGTCTGGGTCCAGGACTACGTGATCCTGCACGAGCTGGCGCACCTGCTGCAGCCGGGGCACGGCCCGGAGTTCTGGCGGCTGCTGCGGACCTACCCCAAGCTCGAACGCGCCAAGGGATTCCTCGAGGGGGTGGCTCACGGGTCGCGCGAGGACGCCCCGCCCGGGGAGCCGGGAGCCGCCGGGGACTGCGTCGACGAGTGAGCGGCCTCAGGCCGCGCGCAGCGCGGCGCGCTCGATCAGCCGCGGCAGCTCCTCGCTGTGCGGGTGGGGCAGCCGATCCACCGGCCACCAGGCCACGTCGAGCGACTCGGCGCTGACGACGGGGGAGACGTCGCCGACGACGGCGACGAACCTCAGGTCCAGGTGCTCGCGGCACACGGTGAAGGCTGCTCCGAGGGCATGCCGGTCGAGGTCCACCAGGCGAGGGTCGACGCGCAGCCCGTGGATGCCCGACTCCTCGCGCCCCTCGCGCTGCGCGACCCCCACGACGTCCTCGTCGCCGGGCTCGGCGTGACCCCCCAGCTGGAACCACGTGCGGGCCTTGCGGTGGTGGGTGAGCAGGACCTGACGTCGGTCCTGCGACAGCACGAGCACGCTCGCCGTCAGATGGGCGGGCGGCCCGTGCTTCCACCACGCGTCGGGGTGGCGCTCCAGGTGCGCGAGGAACTCCTGGCGGAGCGACGCCTCCCTCGCGTCGACGGGCGACAGCTGGGCGAGGTGCCGTATGGCGTCCGCCCGGAGGTCATCGAGGTTGCCCGGACGCGCGGGGGCGGTCACGCCCGGCCGTCGGTGGCGTCGTCCCCCGAGCGGTCCTCTCGGCCCTCGGACAGGAGCCGGTCGAGCTCGGCGTCCAGGTCATCGCCCTGGCCGGCTCGCACGCGCTCGACGTAGCCGAGGACGTCGTCCAGGTCGTCGCCCGTCGGCGCCACGTCGGGGTGGGCCCAGACGCTGTCGCGCAGCTCCTGGCCGCCGGCGTCCTCCAGGGCGGCGAACAGGTTGGCGGCGTCGCGCAGCCGGCGGGGTCGTAGCTCGAGGCCGACGAGCTGGGCGAAAGCCCTCTCGGCCGGGCCGCCGGTCGCGCGGCGTCGCCGCACGGTCTCGCCGAGGGCAGCCGCCTCCGGCAGGTGCTGCCGGGTGGCGCGGTCGGCGACCACATCGACCCAGCCCTCGACGAGTGCCAGCAGGGTCTCGAGGGAGGCGAGGGCCCGCAGCTGGGCCTCCGAGGGCTCGGGGGTGAACAGCGTGGACCCCAGCGCCTCCTGCAGGGCGGCGGGGTCGCTCGGGTCGACGGTGGACATGCGGGCGGAGATGCCCTCCACGTCGATCGAGATGTCACGTGCGTAGGCCTGCACGGCAGCGGTGAGGGACGCGGTGAGCCACGGTGCGGCGGTGAACAACCGGGACCGGGCGGCCTCTCGCGCGGCGAGGTACAGGCGCACCTCGGCGGGGTCGACCTCCAAGCCCTCGGACAGGGCCCGGATCCCCGACGGGAGCAGGGCCACGGCGTGCCCGGGCACCAGCGGGAGCCCCACCTCGGTGCCCGAGACGAGGTCCTCGCTGAGGCCACCGACCGCCTCGGCCGTCTGGGCGGCGAACATGGCGGCCCCCATCCGGTGCACCATCGGGCCCATCTGCGCCATCATCGCCGTCGGGTCCAGGCCCTGGGGGAGCTGTGGCATCCCCGGCGTGCGTGACAGCTGTTCCAGCCCGCCGTGCTCGGCTAGGTCGTCGAGCTGGCCCCGCATCGCCGTGGTCATGGCGGCCGTCACCCCGTCCGCGACCGGGGTGACCAGCTCGATCCACGTGGGCATGGTGGCCTCCACCCACTCGGCGCGGCTCCACACCGCGTCGGGCGACGGCGCCGCCTCCATCGCGGTGACCTGGTCGAGCCACAGCTGTGCCACGTGGATGGCGTCGGCGTGCGAGCGCCGGTCGGCGTCCCCCACCACCGCGTCGCCCCCCTGGGCGACCCGTTTGCGGGCGAGGTCGAGGGCGACCGCGTCGTCGATCGCGCCCTCGGGGGCCGGGCCCGCGAACATGGCCTGGACCTGCTGGCGCACCATGGCCAGCTGGGTGGGGTCGAGCTGCTCCATGCCGAGCTGGCGCAAAGCGTCGCGCACCTGCGGATTGTCCGCGAGCGACGGGTCGCCCATCATCTCACCGAGCATGCGGGCGAGGGCGTCGGGGTCCTGCGGGTCGTGCGGTCCGGACCCGGGTCCGTGGGTGGGTGGGACGGTCACGACGTGCTCCTCCGGTCGGCGGATCAGGGGGTACTGCAGCGTCAACGCTAGGAGGCCAAGGGGCGTTCCGTCACCCGCGTCCAGGGACGACGTGGGCGACGTGCGTCTCCCGGGCGGTGGTGGAGACTAGCCTCTCCCGCAGACGTCCCCTCGACGGAAGGGCCACCGTGAGCCACTCAGTCCCCAGCGCCCGGCTCGTCGCCGTGCGTGACGAGCCGTTGTCGGTCGACGAGGTCCTGGCGGCCGTGAACGATCCCCGGGCCGGGGCGGTCGTGCCGTTCGTCGGCATCGTCCGCGACCACGACGGCGGCCAGGGCGTCACCGGGCTCGACTACTCCGCCCACCCCACGGCGCTCGACCGCCTGGCCGAGGTGGTGTCGCGGATCGAGGAGCTGCCCGGCGTCCTCTCGGTGGCGGCGGTGCACCGCGTGGGGCACCTGGACATCGGCGACATCGCCGTCGTCTGCGCGGTGAGCGCGGCGCACCGCGGCGAGGCCTTCGACGCGTGCCGGCAGCTCATCGACACGCTCAAGAGCACCGTCCCGATCTGGAAGCACCAGGCCTTCACCGACGGGACCGAGGAGTGGGTGGGCCTCCCATGACGGGGAGCCTCCCCGCCGCGGGGGGCCCGCCGGCGCCCCGCCGCCGCCCGCGACGCGGACGAGCGCTGACCCTGGCGCTGGCCCTGCTGTGCGCGTTGCTGGTCGCCCTCGCCTTCATCCCGCTGCCGTATGTCGTGATGGGTCCTGGTCCGGTGACCAACACCCTGGGTGCGACGCGCGACGGGCGTCCGCTCATCTCGGTGCCCAAGGCCGAGGACCATCCGGCCTCCGGCGTGCTCAGCTTCACCACGGTGTCCGTCCGCGGTGGCCCGGGTGCCACGGTCACGGCATACGACCTGCTGGCAGCCTCCGTCTCGGACGCCCGATCCGTCGTCCCGGAGGAACAGGTCTTCCCCCGGGGTGCCACCAACGAGGAGATCAAGCGGGAGAACGCCGCCGAGATGACGCACTCCCAGGAGGACGCCGTCGTGGTGGCCGAGCGGGCGCTGGGGATGACGGTGCCGGAGACGGTCTCCGTCGGCGTGCTCCCGACCGGGTCCGCCGCGATCGGGCGCCTCGAGCCCGGCGACCGTTTCGTGCGGATCGGCTCCACCTCCGTGACCGGCAGCGCCGCCCTGCGGTCAGCGATCCAGGCCTACCAGGTCGGTCAGTCCGCGCCCGTGACCGTCGAGCGGGACGGGGTGCGCCGTGAGGTGTCGCTGCCGGTGGGCGAGCAGCAGGGGCGCAAGGTCATCGGCGTCGGGCTCAAGGTCGACTACAGATTTCCCGTCAAGGTCACCATCGACGCCGGCGACGTGGGGGGACCCTCCGCCGGCATGATGTTCGCCCTCGGGGTCCTCGACCGGCTCACCCCCGGGGAGCTGACCGCGGGCCAGCGCATCGCGGGCACCGGCACCATCTCGTCGGACGGCCGGGTCGGCCCCATCGGGGGGATCCAGCAGAAGCTCGCCGGCGCGCGGGCAGCGGGGATCCAGTGGTTCCTCGCACCGGCGGGCAACTGCAGCGAGGTCGTCGGCCACGTGCCGGCAGGGCTGACAGTGGTCCGGGTGGAGGACTTCGACGACGCGCTCGCGGACGTCCGCGCCATCGCCGCGGGCAAGGGGTCGGCTCTGCAGGGCTGTGGCTGAGGGGTCTGAGGGGTCTGGGGACCCGGTGACCGGACGGCCCTCGGCTCAGCCCTCGACGAGGGTGGCCCGCAGCGCCTCGACGAGGCCCGGCGCGATGTCCGCGCCCATGGCGACGGCGTCGTCGCTGTCGTGCGCGCGCTGGCGCAGGAGGGTCACCTGCTCACCGGTCCGGTCCACCGCCACCAGCAGCCGTACGTCCTGGCGAGCCGGGTGGGCGGCCAGGTGCTCGAGGGCGGCCTCGGGGTCATCGGGCAGGCCCGCCTCCGCCTCGGGCGGCACCACGATGCGCTCGACGCTGATGGCGGCGCCTGCCACCTCGGCAGGCCACACGATGCCGGCCAGCAGCCCGTCGAGCCCGGATCCCTCCGGGAGCTCTTCCTGCTCGATGGCAGTCAGGCCGTCCGGGTCCTCGCCCTCGAGCCGGGCCGCGAGCTGCGGCTCGGCCGCGAGCAGCTCGCTGGTGCGGACGAGGGCGAACAACCGCGTGGGCTGGTCCCATCCGGAGCGGGCCACGTGCTGCTCCGTGTCGACGGCGCACGTGATCAGGGGGGTGGGGACGAGCTGGGGTGTCGGGGTCACGGGGTCCATGCTGCCTGACCGGGACCCGAACCCCCAGCCCGGCGGCCTGCGGTGACGTCTCCCGCCGGCGTCCAGCGAGGCGGGGTAGGTTGACCGCGAGCACCACGGGCTGCAGTCGCGGCCCGACGGACCGATCATGCAGGAGGACCGCGCAGTGAGTGACGAGGGGCGCACCGCGTCGGGTCCGGGTGAGCCCGCGGGCCCTGGAGGCGCGGCACGTGCCCGCCGCCGTCGGGGCGGCGGGAGGGCAGGTCGCGGCTGGCTCGGACCGCTCCTGACGATCGTCGCGGTCGCCGCCTTGGCCCTGGGCGCCCTGGCGGCCCTCTGGACCCAGGTCCTGTGGTTCGACAGCGTGCGCTTCAGCCGGGTGCTCACCACCGAGCTGGTCACCAAGGGTGGGTTGTTCGTGGCGGGTGCGCTGGTCGTCGGGGCCCTGGCCTGCTCCAGCATCGTGATCGGGCACCGCCTGCGGCCCGTCTACGCCCCCGTCACCGACGAGCAGGTCGCCCTCGACCGGTACCGCGCCATGCTGGACCCCCTGCGCCGGCTGGCCGTGTGGGTCGTGCCGGGGGTGCTGGGCGTCTTCAGCGGCACCGCCCTGGCCAGCCAGTGGCAGACCTTCCTCCTGTGGCTGCACCGGGTGCCCTTCGGCAAGGACGACCCGGAGTTCGGCATGGACATCGGGTTCTTCGTCTTCACCCTGCCGTGGGTGAGCTTCCTGCTGGACTTCGCCCTGATGGGTCTGGTCCTCGCCGCCATCGTGGCGGCCCTCACCCACTACCTGTATGGCGGTCTACGCCCACCGGGCATGAGCGGCCGGTCCACCAAGGCGGCGATCGTGCACCTCTCCTGCCTGTTCGCAGCGGTGGCCCTGGTGCAGGGGCTCAGCTACTGGTTCGGACGCTACGACCTGGCCGTGGCCGACTCGGGCCGGATCACGGGCATCACCTACACCGGTGCCCACGCCGTGCTGCCCGGACGGTCGATCCTCGCGGTGGCCGCGCTGCTCTGCGCCCTGTTCTTCCTCGCCTCGATCTGGACCGGGTCCTGGCGGCTGCCCGTGGTGGGCGTGAGCCTGCTCGCCGTGTGCGCCCTGGTCATCGGGACCATCTATCCGATGCTCGTGCAGAGCCTCAAGGTCAAGCCCAGCGAGCGCACCCTGGAGGCGCCCTACATCCAGCGCAACATCGAGGCGACGCGATCGGCCTTCGGGCTCGACAAGGTGGTCAAGACGCCGTACAAGGCCGAGACCACGGTCTCGAGCGGGCAGCTGCGCGGTGATGCGGACACCATCCCCGGCATCCGGATCGTCGACCCGGCCATCGTGGGGCAGACCTTCGAAGCCATCCAGGCGGTCAAGGCCTTCTACTCCTTCCCCGCCAGCCTCGACGTCGACCGCTACCGCCTCGATGGCAAGCTGGTCGACGCCGTCGTCGGTGCTAGAGAGCTGCGCCTGGACGACCTGGACCGCTCCTGGCGCAACTGGGTCAACGACCACACCGTCTACACCCACGGCTACGGCCTGGTGGCCGCGTACGGCAACCGGCGCGGACCTGACGGTCAGCCGGTCTTCTTCGAGCAGAACATCCCCTCCACGGGCAAGCTCGGCACCTACGAGCCCCGCATCTACTTCGGGGAGGAGTCCCCGACCTACTCCATCGTGGGCGCCCCCGCCGGCAGCGGAGACGCCGAGCTGGACCACCCCGACGGGAGCGCCGGCGGCCAGCGCAACACGACCTACCGAGGCGCCGGCGGCGTGGAGATCGGGTCCTTCCCCCGCCGGCTCGCCTACGCGATCGCCTACCGCGAGCCCAACATCCTCCTGTCGAGCGCCGTGAACCCTCAGTCGCGCCTGCTCGACATCCGCAAGCCGCGCGAGCGCATCGGCAAGGTCGCGCCGTGGCTGACCCTGGACGGTGACCCCTACCCGGCGGTGGTCGACGGGCGGGTGCAGTGGATCGTGGACGGCTACACGACCAGTGCCAACTACCCCTACTCCCAGCTGACCGAGATCGAGGACGCCACCTCGGACGCGCTCACGGCACGGTCCGCCAACGTCGCGGCCCTGGCGCCGGCGCGCGTCAACTACATGCGCAACTCGGTCAAGGCCACCGTCGACGCCTACGACGGCAGCGTCCACCTCTACGCGTGGGACGACCAGGACCCGCTGCTCAAGGCCTGGACCAAGGCCTTCCCAGGCACGGTGGAGCCCATGTCGGCGATCAAGGGGGAGCTGATGCAGCACCTGCGCTACCCCGAGGACATGTTCAAGGTGCAGCGATCCATGCTCGGCAAGTACCACGTGACCGACGCCAACAGCTTCTTCGGCGGGCAGGACTTCTGGAAGGTCCCCACCGATCCGAGCGACCGCACGACGGGCGCACCCAGCCAGCCCCCCTACTACCTCTCCCTGGCCGTGCCGGGCCAGGCCTCGCCGACCTTCTCGCTCACCACGACATACACGCCCGAGAAGCGCTCGGTGCTGTCCGCCTTCCTCGCGGCCGACGCGGACGCGGGGGGCAAGGACGGGCAGCGCAAGGAGGGGTACGGCACCCTGAGGCTCCTGGAGCTGCCCCGGGACACGCAGGTGCAGGGGCCGGGGCAGGTGGCCAACAACATCTTCTCCTCCAACGACTCGTCGCCGCGCTTCGCCCTGACGCTGAGTCAGTTCCTCAACAACAACTCGCAGGGCGGCTCCAAGGTGTCCATGGGCAACCTGCTGACACTGCCCGTCGGCGGGGGAGTGCTGTACGTCCAACCGATCTACGTCCAGGCATCCTCGGGATCCTCCGCATACCCGCAGTCCAAAGCCATCGTCGCCTCGTTCGGCGACAAGCTGGCCTGGTCGGACACGCTGGCCGGAGCCCTGGACGGGCTCTTCGGGGGCAACTCCGGCGCGACGGCGGGAGACCAGGGGGCCTCCGGTCCGACGGCACCCACAGCACCGACAGCACCGACAGCGCCCCAACCCGGTCAGCGCCCCACGTCACCGATGGGCAACACCGAGGTGGTCAAGCAGCTGACGGCGGCGCAGGAGGCGATGAAGGCGGCCGACGAGGCCCTGGCCAAGGGTGACTTCGGGGCGTACGGCGAAGCGCAGAAGCGGGTGCGCGCCGCGGTCGACGCCGCGCTCAAGGCCCAGCAGCCAGGACAGACCACCGTCGTGCCCTCTGCGCCCGTGACGGGATCGACCTCGGCGACACCGGCGCCGAGCCGCTGAGCTCGGCCGGGACCACGATTTGCACCCCCGTACACCGTCGCGTAACCTGGAGTCACCGACGCGGGGTGGAGCAGCTCGGTAGCTCGCCGGGCTCATAACCCGGAGGTCGCAGGTTCAAATCCTGCCCCCGCTACCAATCGCATCGGCGACACGAAGGCCCGGACCAGCTGGTCCGGGCCTTCGTGCGTACCGGGGAGGACGCAGCCGACGGGGTGCCCGCATCCGGGTCGCTGCGCGCGGCCACCAGGCCCGCTCGGGCCGATTTGGCACGACCCGGACGGCTGTGTAATGTTTCCGCTCGTGCCCCGGCCACGGAGCGCAAAGCGGGAGTCACCCCCTCGGGGGAGGACGATCACGCCGAGTTGACGAGGTGGCCAGCACTGAGTACCTTTAATGGGTGCTCGGCGCGGACAGTCACGATCCAAGCTCACTCCACAGCGAGTGGCGAGGCGGACTTGACGCGGGGAGCACGGATGCGTAAGATTGAATGGTTGCCACGACGGAGATCGAGCGAAACACTCGTGAGTCGGTCGTGAGCGTCCGATGTTTGAGAACTCAACAGCGTGCCGAAATTCGATGCCAAGTTTTTGACCTCGTTTGAGGTTCCTTTGGTAGATGGACGATTCAACGTCATGTTGTTTTGTCTTTTTGCTGGG
>NZ_WLVL01000056.1 GCF_009707125.1 Arsenicicoccus cauae | reverse complement strand
GACGGGCACGCTCGGCCCGTTCGGCGGCGGCTGCGGCGCGGGCCCGGGCGGCGCGGTCGGCGAGCTCGGTGCGGACGGCGTCGGCCTCGCGGTCCAGCTGGGCGAGCCGGGCGGTCTCGTCTGCCTTGCGGGCCTCGACGGCGGCCTTGGCGCGGGCGGTGGTGGCGACGAGCTGCTCGACCCGCAGCCGGGCGGCGGAGGCGTCGGCCTGGGCGTTCTCGCGGGCGCGGACGTTGTCGGCGGACTCGGACCTGAGCTCGGCGACGCGGGCGCGGACGGCCTCGAGGCGGGCCTGCTTGGCGGTCTCGGCGGCGCGGACGGTCGCGAGGTCCCGGGCGGCGGAGGCGCGGACCGAGCCGACGGCCTCGAGGGCGGAGTAGCGGGTGTAGAGGTCGTCGGGGGTCTGCGCCTCGACCAGCAGCGAGAGGTCGCGCAGCTCCGCGCCGGGGTCCTGCATCTCGGTGGCCACCTGCCCGATGGCCTCGGTCGCGGTCTCCATCGAGGCCCGGGTGCGGTCGAGGTCCCGGCGGGCCTCGGTCTCGTCGGCGCGGGCCCGCTCGAGCTGGGCGGCGAGCTCGGTGTCGCGGCGTCGGGCGGCCTCGAGGGCGGACGTGGCGGTGGCCTCCACCGCGCGCGCCCCGGGGAGCTGGCGCTCGGCCGTCACGAGCTCGGCGTAGGCGTCGGCAAGGTCCGCCGAGGTGACGTCTAGGCTGCTGCGCAGCGCGCCCATGTCGCGCTCGAGCGTGGCCTGGCGGTCGCGCAGGTCGTTGTCGGAGTCCCCGCGCAGCTGGGCAGCGTGGGCCGGCGCGGCGACCAGGACGGACGGCAGCACGGGCAGGGCCGCCGCGAGGGCACAGGTCAGGGCGACGGAGCCGCGATGGAGACGGCCTCGGTGGAGCACGCTCATGTCTGACGTCCTGGGGGTTGCGGGGCGGTGGCGGTCGGGCACGTCGGTCGGTGCCGTGCGACACCGCCATGACGTTGGTACCACCAGCACCAGTGGTCACGCGACCACCGGTCGTCCACGGAACCCCTCCGAGACCCACTTGTCACCCGTCTGCGACCTGCGACCATGCGAATGGCCTAAGCGAGCGGGCGAGCAGGTCCGTCATACGCGCAGATAACGACGCAGGGTGACCAGCGAGGTCAGCAGGGACACGACCAGCGCGGTCAGGAACAGCCAGGGCGCGACCCGCCACAGGTCCCCCTGGTCGACGACCGCGATGCCTCCGAGGATCACGAGCTGGCCGGCCTTCTGCCCGACGAACCACGCGAGGACCGACCACAGCAGGCCGGTGGCGAGCGCCGCGCCGATGAGGGAGGCGACGACCGTCTCGATCACGAACGGCGCCTGGATCGTGGTCGCTCCCGCCCCCACGAGCCGCATGATGCCGGTCTCGCGCCGCCGGCTGTAGGCGGACTGCCGGATCGTCGTGGCCACGAGCAGGGTGGCGCAGACCAGCATGACGCCCGCGAGCGCGATGGTCGCCACGGTCAGCGTGCTGAGCAGGTCGATGAGGGGTTCGACGACCTTGCGCTGGTCCTCGACCTTCTCCACCCCCGGGGACCCCTGGAAGGTGCTGGTGATCTGGGAGTACTGCTGCGGGTCCTTGAGCCGGACGCGGTAGGACGCCTTGAGCTGGTCCGGTCGCGTGCTCTGGACCAGCGGGTTGTCGCGGAACTGCTCCTTGAAGCGGGCGTAGGCTTCCTGCTGGCTCTCGAAGTCGCGCTCCTGCACGATCGCCATCGCGTCGAGCTGCTTCTCGATGGCCGCGCGGTCGGCGTCGGTGGCCGCCCCCTTGGAGCACGCCGCCTCCGCGGAGGTGGCGTTGCACAGGATGATCGAGACCTGGATCTTGTCGTACCAGTAGCCCTTCATCGTCTGCACCTGCTGGTAGGAGAGCAGGCCGATGCCGAGGAAGAGCAGGCTGACCATCGTGACGAGGGCGACCGAGACGGTCATCGACAGGTTGCGGCGCAGCCCGGTCCAGGCCTCGCCGAGGATGAACCCGAGCCTCATCGGTCCTCCTCGGTGCGTGCGGTCGATCCCGCGGGCTCGGGAGAGCCCGTGGGTCGTGCCGTATGCCGGGGCGCGCCGCCGTCCGGGCCGCGGAGCCCGGTCGCGCGGGTGAGGGCGTACTCGCCGCGCTCGTCGTCGCGGACCAGCCGCCCCTCGTCCAGCTCGAGCACGCGTTTGCGCATCGCGTTGACGATCTCGTCGTCGTGCGTGGCCATGAGGACGGTGGTGCCGCGGCGGTTGATCTGGTCGAGCAGGTCGACGATGTCGAGACTGGTGGCGGGGTCGAGGTTGCCGGTGGGCTCGTCCGCGAGCAGGATCGAGGGTCGGTTGACGATGGCGCGGGCGATGGCGACGCGCTGCTGCTCTCCGCCGGACAGCTCGTGCGGCAGCCGCCTGCCGAGGTCGGCCAGGCCGACCAGGTCGAGGGTCTCCCCCACCTGGCGGCGGACGTCGCGGCGCCGGCCGCCGATCACCTGCAGGGCAAAGGCGACGTTGTCCGCGACGGACTTGGCCGGCAGCAGCCGGAAGTCCTGGAAGACGCAGCCGATCTCGCGTCGCAGCGCGGGCACGTCGCGGCGGGGCAGCCGCGCGAGCTCTCGGCCGGCGACCTGCACCTGGCCCGACGTGGCGGACTCCTCCTTGAGGACGAGGCGCAGCATGGTGGACTTCCCCGACCCCGAGGACCCCACGACGAAGGCGAACTGACCGCGCTCGATGCTGGTGCTGACGTCGTCCAGGGCCGGCCGCGTGGTGCGCGGGTAGACCTTGGACACGTGGTCGAACCTGATCATCGTGTGGCGTGCCCCGTCCTCGTCCCGTCGGCCGCCGCCGGGTCAGGTCGCGACCCGCGGCACGGGACGAGCGTAGGCCGACCGGGGGGACCGGCGCCGCACGTCTGGTCGGCTCGGCGTTGCGGACGGCGACCGCCCGTGACGATGCGTCAGGAGGTGCTGGGCTGGGAGTGCTCGGCCAGGAAGGCCTCGACGTCGTCCTTGGCGGTGACCAGGTCGAGGTGGCGGGTCTGGCGGTGGACCTTGATGGCCTCGATGCGCTTGCCGCGCAGGGCCAGCTGCTGGGCCTGCGCGTCGAGGACCGGTCTGGCCTGCGGGAGGTGGTTGGGGTCCATGCCCGCGAACTTGGCGAGCACCGCGACCTGCTCCTCGAGCAGCTCGACGCGGCGGCGCAGCAGCGCGACCTCGCGACCGGACGGGTCCCCCCACAGCAGTGCCATGGGGTCAGCCTAGGTCACGGTGAGGTCACAGCGGGGTGAATACTCGGCCTCGCCACTCGGATGCCGCCTGATGGACGACGGACGGGTGACGCAACGCCCCGCGACGACTACCCAGCGTCCTGATCGGTGTCGTTGGCCTTGTTGCGGCGCCAGCGGATCCCCGCCTCGATGAAGCCGTCGATGTCCCCGTCGAGGACGGCCGAGGTGTTGCCGACCTCGTGCTCGGTCCGCAGGTCCTTGACCATCTGGTAAGGGTGCAGCACGTAGGACCGCATCTGGTCGCCCCAGCTCGCCTTGACGTCGCCGGCGAGCTCTTTCTTCTTGGCGTCCTCCTCCTGCTTCTTCTGCAGGAGCAGGCGGGACTGCAGCACGCGCAGCGCCGCGGCGCGGTTCTGGATCTGGGACTTCTCGTTCTGCATCGACACGACGATCCCGGTGGGCAGGTGGGTCATCCGGACCGCGGAGTCGGTCGTGTTGACCGACTGACCACCCGGGCCCGAGGAGCGGAAGACGTCGATCTTGAGCTCGTTCTCGGGGATCTCGACGGTGTCGGTGGTCTCGATGAGCGGGATGACCTCGACGGCGGCGAAGCTGGTCTGGCGGCGACCCTGGTTGTCGAAGGGGCTGATCCGGACCAGCCGGTGCGTGCCGGCCTCGACCGACAGGTTGCCGAAGGCATAGGGGACGTTGACCTCGAAGGTCGCGGACTTCAGCCCCGCTTCCTCGGCGTAGGACGTGTCCATGACCTTGGTCGGGTAGCCGTGCCGCTCGGCCCAGCGCAGGTACATCCGCATCAGCATCTCGGCGAAGTCGGCCGCGTCGACCCCACCGGCGCCCGAGCGGATCGTCACGACGGCCTCGCGCTCGTCATACTCCCCCGACAGCAGGGTGCGGACCTCGAGCTCGCCGACCGCCTTGTGGATCGAGGCCAGCTCGCGCTCGCACTCGGCCAGGGTCTCGGCGTCGCCACCGTCCTCCGTCGCCATCTCGACCAGGACCTCGAGGTCCTCGATCCGCTGGTCCATCTCCACGACCCGGTCGCGCTCGGCGTTCGCGCGGGACAGGGCGCTGGTGACCTTCTGCGCGGCGTCGGGGTCGTCCCACAGGTCGGGGGCGCTGGCCTGCTTCTCGAGCTCGGCGATCTGGCCCGCCAGGGCGTCCAGGTTGGTCACCTCGCGCACGGACGCCATGGTCGCGCGGAGGTTCTTGATCTCTTCGGAGAAGTCGACAGCCACAAACCGACAGCCTACCGCCCGGGTGCACACCGCCCGCTCAGCGCAGGTGCCGCAGGTAGCGCTCGGGTCGCTCGAGGAACCGGCGGTAGTGGTCGACCAGGTCGAGGTCCTCCCACGCCACCGGCCGGTAGCCCTCCTCGTCGAGCTGCAGCAGCGTCGCACCCGGCAGGCTGGCCAGCACCGGCGAGTGCGTCGCCATCAGGACCTGGCTGTCCCCGCGTTCCATCAGCTCCAGCAGCACCCCCAGCAGGTGCAGCTGGCTCGTGAAGGACAGCGCCGACTCCGGCTCGTCGAAGACGTACAGGCCGAACTTCTGGGTGAAGCGGGGCCCGGTGAACAGGTCCCGGAAGCCCTCGCCGTGCGAGCGGCCATGGAAGTTCTCGCCGAAGCTGCCCTCGACCAGCGTCGACTTGCCGGCGCCGTTCTCTCCCACCAGGACCGTGGCCGGCCCCGGGTCCAGCCCCTCCCGCAGCAGCTGGGCGAGGGCCGGTATGTCGAACGGCCAGACGTCCTCGCGGCGCTCCGGCACCTCGCCGTGGACCCGTGCCTCGATCCGCCGCACGGGCAGCCGGATGTCGTTGCCAGGGCCGGGTCGTGCGGCGGGACGTCATACGCCCATGCTCCCCCAGCCCACCGACAGGCCGGCGGGCAGAGCTCGCCGGGGGGCCGGGACATGCGTGTGGCGTGGCCGCCCAGGGGGCAGCCACGCCACACGGGTCGTGGGGGCCTGCCGCGGCAGGCCGGGTCAGCGGGTCAGACGAAGAGCGAGGCGACCAGGACCGAGAGCAGACCCATCACGGAGATCAGGGTCTCCATGATCGACCAGGTCTTGATGGTCTCGGACACCTTGAGGCCGAAGTACTCCTTGACCAGCCAGAAGCCTGCGTCGTTGACGTGCGAGAAGAACAGCGAGCCCGAGCCGATCGCGAGGACCAGCAGGGAGGTCTCACCCGTGCTCATGCCGGCGACCAGCGGGGCGACGATGCCGGAGGTGGTGACCGTGGCGACGGTGGCGGAGCCGGTCGCGAGGCGGATGACCACGGCGACGAGCCAGGCGAGCAGCAGCACCGACAGGCCCGAGCTGGCCATGCCGTCGGCGAGGAGCTGGCCGATACCGGTGTCGACCAGGACCTGCTTGAAGCCACCGCCGGCGGCGACGATCAGGATGATGCCCGCGATGGGGGGCAGGGAGGACTCGACGCTCTTGGTGAGCTCGGCGCGGGTCCAGCCGGCGCCGCGGGAGAAGGTCCACATGGCGACGAGCGCGGCGATCAGCAGAGCGATCAACGGGGTGCCGAGGAAGTCGAGGCTGACGCGGATCAGGTTCTTCTTGTCGCTGATCAGGATGTCGGCGAGCGCCTTGCCCATCATGAGCACGACGGGCATCAGCACGGTGAACAGCGTGATGCCGAAGCCCGGGCGACGACCGGTGGTGTCCTCGCGGGACTCGAACAGGTCCGGCGCGGGCACGTCGACCCAGCGGCCGGCGATGGTGCCGAAGACCGGGCCGGCGACGATCAGGGCGGGGATCGCGAGCAGGACGCCGAGGGCCAGGGTCAGGCCGAGGTCGGCCTTGAGGACGCCGATGGCGGCGAGCGGGCCGGGGTGCGGCGGGACGAAGCCGTGCATCACGGACAGGCCGGCCAGGGTCGGGATGCCGATCCGGATCAGCGACTGGCCGGAGCGGCGCGCCACGAGGTAGATGACGGGCATCAGCAGGACGAGGCCGATCTCGAAGAACATCGGCAGGCCGATGAGCGCGCCGACGCCCGCCATGGCCCACGGCAGCGCGGCCGGGGAGGCCTTGCCGACGATCGTGTCGACGATCTCGTCGGCGGCACCGGAGTCGGCCATGAGCTTGCCGAAGATCGCGCCGAGGGCGATCAGCGTGCCGACGCTCGCGGCGGTGGAGCCGAAGCCCTTGGTGAAGGACTCGACGGCGGTGTTCATGTTGAGACCGGCGACGGCGGCCACGGCGAGCGACCCGATGGTCAGGCCGAGGAAGGGGTGCATCTTGAACTTGGTGATGAGCAGGACGATCAGCGCCATGCCGAGGAGGGCGGCCGGGATGAGCCGGCCCGCGGGGATCGCGGCTGCTGCGTCCCCGGCCTGGGCCAGGGAGATGAGGGTGGTGGTCATGCTGGGCGACATCCTTGTCTGTCAGGGTGCGTCGTCGCGGTGGCGATCGAGCGGGGGTCAGGGGGCGGCGTGCACGGCGGGGTCGCCGGGAACGGCCTGGGCAGGGAAGGCGCGGACGTAGTCCTCGACGATGACGTCCACGGGCAGGGCGAAGTCGATCGCCACGCCCGCCTCGTCGTCCTGCAGCGGCTCGAGCGTGGCGTACTGCGAGTCGACGAGGGAGGCGGGCATGAAGTGGCCGGGGCGCCCGGCGACCCGCGATGACACGACCTCGCGGTCGCCGTGCAGGTGCAGGAAGGTCAGCTCGGGGGCGCCGCTGCGCAGGATGTCGCGGTACTTGACCTTGAGGGCCGAGCAGCCGATGACGGCGCCGGTCTGCTCGTGGTCGCGCAGCCACGTGGCGAGGCGAAAGAGCCAGGGGCTGCGATCGTCGTCGTCGAGGGGGATGCCGGCCGCCATCTTGTGGACATTGGCCTCGGGGTGGAAGTCGTCCGCGTCCGCGAACGGGACGCGCAGCCGCTGCGCGAGGGCCGCGCCGGCCGTGGTCTTGCCGCAGCCGGTGACGCCCATGACGACGACCCGTGGGGCGCGGGTCCGCGCGCCACCGGTGTCGATGTCGGTGGAGCTCATCGTCGAAGCCTCCAGGTCCGTGGGGGACGCGCCTCGTCGCGCGTCGAGGGCAACAGCATGCAACCTCTTGGCAGACGATTTCAAGCCCCGGATCAGGATAAGTATGACGATTGACCCGTATGGGCGTCTCAACGACTCCATGTGGCACCATCGAGCCATGCCCCCCGCGCCCTCCCGAACCAGCCTGCACGACACCGTGGTCGACCGCCTGGGGCGCGCCATCGTCTCTGGGGAGCACGCCCCCGGCACCGTGCTGCGGGCCGACCTGCTCGAGGAGACCTTTGGCACCTCGCGATCGGTGGTGCGCGAGGCGGCCCGCGTGCTGGAGGCCATGGGGCTGATCGCGACCCGTCGCCGGGTGGGCATCACCGTGCAGCCGAGGGACGCCTGGCAGGTCTTCGACCCCCGCATCATCCGGTGGCGTCTCGACGGCACCGAGGAGGACCGCGCCGAGCAGCTGCGCTCGCTCAACCAGCTCCGCGCCGGGATCGAGCCCATCGCGGCCGGCCTCGCCGCCCACCACGCCACGCCCGAGCAGGCCGCCACGCTCGTCGGCGCGGTGATGGAGATGGCGCGCTGGGCCAAGGCCCAGGACCTCGAGGCCTACCTCGAGGCGGACGTCGTCTTCCACACCACCTTGCTGCGCGCCAGCGGCAACGAGATGCTCGCCGCGCTGGACGGCGTGGTCGCCGAGGTCCTCGCCGGGCGCACCCACCACGACCTCATGCCGGTGGACCCCAACCCCGAGGCGATCCGGCTGCACGGCGACGTCGCGCAGTCCATCCAGTCCGGCGAGGCCGAGGGCGCGACCCGCGCCATGCAGGAGATCATCGACGAGGCCGCCGCCGCGGTCGCCGCGGTCGTCGGCTCCTGACGCGGCGACGACGCACGACCGCCGAGGGAAGGCTTCCCGCGGGAACGCTTTCCGCGGGATGGAGGCTGGGGGACGATGTCCACCCACCTCACCTCGCCTTCGGGGTTCCTGGTCGACCTCTTCGAGCGCGGCTGCACGTCCCTGGCCTACGCCTACTCGCCCGAACTGTTCGACACCGATGCGCGCTCCCTGGGAACGGGTTTCAGCTATGGCCTCGGACGCCTATCCAACGCCGCAGGACCATTGATCATCGCGTCGATCTACACCTCATCCGGCTACCAGGCGTGTCCTACGTCATC
The DNA here is from genome assembly GCF_009707125.1 of Arsenicicoccus cauae. Lineage (GTDB taxonomy): Bacteria > Actinomycetota > Actinomycetes > Actinomycetales > Dermatophilaceae > Arsenicicoccus > Arsenicicoccus cauae. Next base: position 71,193 of record NZ_WLVL01000056.1, on the reverse strand, counting down.
GCCGCGACCTGGTTCGTCGGCGCCCTGGTCCTCGGCTCCTTCGGACCACGAGCACGTCAGCTCAGGACCGTGTGACCGCAGGTCAGCGGACCTCCGAGCGGGCGCGGGACACGACGGTCACGTCCACTCCCCCGCCGAAGGCCTCGACCACGCTGCCCACGATCGGCAGGTCCACGTGCCCGGTCACCTCGACCACGGCGATCTGTCCGTCCGGGCTCCCGGTCCGACCGCCGACGGACCAGGACCGCACGAGATGCGGCCGCCGCTCGGCCGACAGGTGCTGACCCGCGACCTCGACGACCCCCGCGCTGGTGACGGGGACCATGGCCGGCAGGCCCTGGGCGTAGACGCGGTCCTCGTCGATGCGGTCGGCGGCATCCAGGGCGGCAGAGTCTGCGGCGTCCCACAGCTGGGTGCGGGCCAGCTGCACGGCCGTGATGTCGACGCCCACCACGATCATCATCGCGGCGACCAGCATCATCCCGAGGGACAGCAACGAGATCGACCCACGGTCCTCGGGGACGGCGGCCCCGCACCCAGGGACGGCGTCCGCGCCGGACGCGGCCCTGGGCCCGCTGGCCCTCATGACCCGCCCCGGAAGCGATCGACGGTCGCCAGGTGCTCGCCGTGCACCACGACCTCCGACGGCACCACGCCTCGCACGACGTCCGGCACCAACGGCAACTGGACGCGCAGCGACGTGGTCGCCCGCACCCGGGCGTCCGGCCCGAGGCAGGGGTCGTCCAGGCAGGTCACCTGCACGTCGCCCGAGGCGAAGCCGTAGTCCTCGAAGATGATGCGCGCGGCCGCCTGCGACCGGGAGTGCGCGGCACCGACGTCGCGCGACTCGGCAAAGACGCGGCCCGCGTCGCGAGCGGCCCCGGACACGGCATACGCACCCGCCTGGAGCTGGGCGAGGGTCATGACGAGGTAGAAGAGCGGCACGAGCAGGAGCACGGAGACGCCGATCAGCTCCAGGCTCGCCGACCCGCGGTCGCCCTGCTCGCGCACGTGCAGGGTGAGGCGCCGGCGCAGCCGTCGCGGCACGCCCGCCTGGTCCGGCGGGTCCGGTCTGGTCATGACGGCTCCTGACCCTCGCGATAGGCCCGCCCCGACACGGTCAGCTGCCCGGCCGGTCCGAGGGTGCCGATGACCGGGAGCGGGGCGCGGATCGTCACCTCGACCACCTCGGCCCCGCCCGACGAGGTCACGCGGGACGAGACGTCCTGGGCGTAGCGGTCGGTCGTGAAATCGCGCACGAGCGCCTGCGCCCGCCCGACCGACGCCCCGGGGTCCACGTCCGCGCGAGCGCCGTAGCGGGCGCCCTCGACCGCGCACTGCACGAGCGTGTTGCGCACGTGCAGCGCGACGGCGACCTGGACCAGCCCGAGCACGAGGACCATGAGCAGGACGGTGACCATGGTGTACTCCGCTACGGCCGAGCCGCGCTCCTGATCGTCTCCCTCGACGGTCGGCAGGTGGGCAGGGGTCACCGGTCAGCCGCCGATGGTGGCCATGGCCTTCTGGAACAAGCCGGTGAGGGCGGGCTTGGCCACGAGCGCGAGCGCCGCGACCAGGCCGGCCGTCATCAGCGTGATCATGACCCAGCCGGGCACGTCGCCCCGCTCGCGGTCCCGATCGTCGCGCAGGCGCGCGACGAGGACGTGGACGGTAGCCGTGGTCCGTGCCACCAGGGCGAGTCCGGCGTCGGTGAGGTGGTTCATGTCGTCCTCCGTGAGGGTGTGATGGGTCAGACGGTGAGGGTGAGCAGCTGGAGGCCGGGAAAGACCGCGAAGAGCACGGTCACCGGCAGGATGAGGAAGACGACGGGCGTCATCATGGCGATCTCGCGCCGACCGCCCTCCTCCATGACGGCGCGGCGGCCCTGCTCGCGCACGTCCTGCGCCTGGGAGCGCATGACGTCTGCCAGCGGGGTGCCGCGCTCGACGGCGATGACGATGCCGTCGACGAAGCGGGCGAGGCCGGGGAGCCCGGTCCGGTCGGCCAGGGACTGCAGCGCGACGGGCAGCGACGACCCCGCGCGGGCGTCGGCGAGGCAGTGACGCAGCTCCTCGGCGAGGTCCCCGCGCGAGAGCCGGCAGACGCGGTCCAGGGCACCAGCAGCGCCCTCCCCCGCGCTCACGGACAGCGCGAGCAGCTCTGCCACCGTGGGGAACTCCTGGAGGATGCGTTCCTCGCGACGGCGCACGGCACGGCTCAGCAGGTGGTCGCGCAGCACGACCCCGGCCGCCGTGGCCACGGCGGCCAGCACCACGGCGGGCACCAGCGCGCTGCGGTCCCGCGCGACGGCGATGGTGGCCCCGGCGGTCCCGAGCACGGCTCCGCCCGCGCCCCACAGGACCTGCTGCGCGCGGAAACCTTCGACGTCGGGGGCCTGCCCGGCGCGCTGCAACCGTCGCCGCACCGACTCCTGCCCGCCGAGCGCCAGGTCCAGCCTGGCCCCGGCACGGACCAGCCAGGGCCGAAGGACGACCAGCAGCCCATGGTCGTCGATCCCCCGCCGCACCGTCGGGGGTGGCAGCGCGACGTCCTGCAGGTATGGCGCCACCCGGTCGTCGATCGTGGGTCGGCGCCCCCCGGGGAGTCGCCGCCATACGAGCAGGGCCCCCATGGCCCAGGTGAGCCCGAGGGCGGCGCCGGTCCACGACCAGTCGGCCAACCAGCTCATCGCAGCACCCTCCGCTCCTCCGGGAGGCGCCCGATGCGCACCATCAGCTGGTAGGCGATCACGGTGATGACCGCGCCGGACGCCAGGACGACGGCCCCCAGTGGAGTGCCGAAGGGCTGCAGCGACGCGGGACGGCTGGCCATCGTCGCCAGGACGACCCAGGGAGCGGCCACGGCGAGCCGGGCCGCGTTGACGGTCCAGCTCTGGCGGGTCTCCATCTCGGCGCGGGTGCGGGCGTCCTCGCGGAGGAAGGTCGACAGGGTCCGCAGCAGTCGGCCGAGGTCGCTGCCGCCGACCTCGCGTGCGAGCCGCATCGACTCGACCAGCCGGTCACCCACGGGGTCGGCCAGCTGGGCCTTGAGCCGGTCCAGGCAGTCGCCGAAGCGCCCGGTCACGCGGTAGTCGTCGGCGAATGCCGCGAACGCCGGCCGCAGCGGCTCCGGCCCGCGGACGGCCAGCTGCGCCAAGGCCTCCGGCAGCGCCAGCCCGGCCCGGACGCCGGACGCGATGTTGTCCACGGCATCGGGCCACAGGTCGCGCAGGAGCATGCGGTGCCGGCGTGCGCGAGCCCGCACCACCGCGAGCGGTGCATATGCCGCCATGGCCCCGAAGCACACCGCAACGGGCACGACGTCCGTGGTCGCCCAGGACGTCACGAAAGTGATGACTCCGAGGACGCCGCACCCGGTCAAGACCTGCGCGGGGGTGACCGAGCGCAGGTCGGCCTGCGCCAGCTCGTCGGCCAGACGGGCCAGCCTCGGCGCGCGCACCTGCTCGACCGCATCCTCGGACGGCACCCAGCAGGACCACCAGATGCAGAACAGTCCGAGGCCGAGGAGCAGCCCCACCGCCAGGCCGCTCATCGGCGTGGTGCCCCGAGGATCGCCGCCACGTCGTGGCCCGCTCGCTCGAACCGATCCAGGTGGGGCGGGAACCCGTCGCTGCGCGCCAGCTCGCCGCCACGTCGGGTGAACAGGTCGGCGACCTCGATGACGTCGTCCTCGACCCGACCCGGGACGGCGACGATCTCGCGCACCCGGCGCGACCCGTCACGCTCCAGAGCGACCTGGACGACCACGTCGATGCTGCCGGCGACCGTCGGGACGACGAAGCGTGAGCCGACGTTCTCCCCGGCCAGCAGCGGCAGCGTGCACATCTTGGTGATGGCCTCGCGTGCGGAGTTGGCGTGGATGGTCGCCATGCCGGGCAGCCCGCTGTTGAGGGCGATGAGCAGGTCGAGGCTCTCGGCCTGCCGCACCTCGCCCACCACGATGCGGGAGGGCCTCATCCGCAGGGCCTCCTTGACCAGGCGTCGCAGGGGGATCTCGCCGGTGCCCTCGAGCGAGGACTGCCGGCACTGCATCGCAGCCACGTCCCGCAGCGGCAGCTGCAGCTCGAAGACCTCCTCGCAGCTGACCACCCGCTCGCGGGGCGGGATCGCCGAGGCCAGGCAGTTGAGCATCGTGGTCTTGCCCGCCTGCGTCCCCCCGCTCACCAGCACGTTGAGCCCGGAGGCGACCGCCGCGGAGAGGAACTCGGCGGCGTGGTCGGTCAGCGTGCCGAGCCGGACGAGATCGTCCAGGTGGGTCGCCTTGGCGACGAACCGACGGACGTTGACCTGCCAGTGCTCGCGCGACACGTCGGGGATCACGACGTGCAGGCGCGACCCGTCGGGCAGCGAGGCGTCGACGAAGGGCGAGGAGAGATCCACGCGGCGACCCGAGGTCTTGAGCATGCGCTCGACGAGGTCGCGGACGCCGTCGGCGGTGAGGATGGTCGGCGTCAGCTCGCTGACGCCGTCCCTGGCCACGAACACCTTGCCCGGTTCGTTGATCCAGATCTCCTCGACCAGGGGGTCGTCGAAGTAGGGCTGGAGCGGACCGAAGCCGGCCACCTCGTCGACGAGGCGCTTGGCGGTGACGTCGACGTCCTCCAGCGGCGGCAGACCGGCCGCGACCGCGCGCTCCTCGTAGTCGTCGATGGCCCGGTCCACGAGCGCACGGACGCGGGCACGGTCTGCCACGGGATCGACGCCGTCGCGTCTGATCGCCTCTCTGACCTCTGCCTCGAGGGCCGCGCTCATCTGCACCATCACTCCTTGCTCCGGGTCCCTCGAATGTAGGGAGATTCGGGCGGCCACCCGGGGTGTCCATCTGAATGGCTGTGGATGTCACGCAGCGTGTGCCCTTCAACCGTCGGGCCTGTGGATGACGGGGGCGGTCTGTCGGTGGCGGCCTGCACAGTGGTCCCGAGCTGAGGAGGTCGACGTGCGAGTGGAGCTGACGGTGGAGTCGGCCGGTGGCAGGTCGGTGGTGGCGGTCACGGCCCCGACCGGCACACCCTGGTCCGTGGCGCGGCCCCTGGTCGAGCAGACCGTGGGCACGACGTCTCAGGCCGTATGGCGTCTCGGCCCCGCCGTCATCCCGGACGGCGCCACGCTGGGCCGACCACCCCTCGTCCGCGGCGCCCACATCCACGACGGCGGCGAGGCTGGGGACGCCGTCCCGCCCGACGGCCCGGCGTCGGCCCTGCACCTCGCGACGATCGGTGGACCGGACGCGGGGCGCGTGCTGCCGCTGCGCCCCGGTCGACATGTCGTCGGTCGTGATCCGGGGTGCGACATCGTCATACGAGATCCCGAGCTGTCGCGCCACCATGGCCTCCTGATGGTGGACGACGACGGAGTGGTGCTCGCCGACACCGGCTCGACCAACGGGACCCGTGCCGACGGCCACCCCGTCGAGGGACCGGCCCGCCTGGCCGTCGGCACCCGGGTCCGGCTGGGAGGCACCGTCGTGGCCGTCCGCCGCAGCGGGCGCCGGCAACGGGTCGACCCCGACGGCGAGGGGCACCTCGTGGTCCACCCGCACCCGGTCGGAGCCCCCCGTGCCGAGGACGTCCTGCTCGACCGACCGCGCGAGCCGACCCCACCCGACCCCAGAGCCTTCCCGTGGCTCACCCTGCTGCTGCCACTCCTGGCCTCGGGCGTGCTGGCCTGGGTGATGCACTCGCCCTACCTGCTGCTGTTCGGCCTCCTGGGACCGGTGATGGTGCTCGCCAGCCACCTGTCCGACCGCTCGGCCCGGGGGCGTCGTGCGAGGGAGCTCCACGCGTCCCACCTGGCCGCGGTGGCCGACGTCGACCGGCGCCTCGCGGAGGCCCTGGCAGACGAACGCGCCCGTCGGGAACGGGCCTCCCGGGACCCGGCGACCGTGCTGCAGGTCGCCCGGCTGGAGGAGCCCGGGCTGTGGTCGCGCGTCCCGGACCGGACGCGGCCCCTCACGGTGCGGCTCGGCCGGGCCCGACTCGCTGCTCGTGCCGGCGTCCGCGACCCGGACGGTGTCGTGCACCGGCCGCTCCTCGACGACGTGCCGGTCGACGTGGATCTGGCCGAGGCGCGACTCCTCGGACTCGCCGGTCCCGGCGCGACGGAGGTCGCACGGGCGGTCGTCGCTGCTCTCGCCGTCGAGTGCCCCCCGGGCGAGCTCACCGTCGACGTCATCGTGGGCTCGGCTCGGCAGGCCCGCGCCTGGGAGTGGACGCGGTGGCTGCCCCACCGGTCCCGGCCGGCTGCCTCGCCGCTGCCCGTGGCGGGGAGCGGCGCCGCGGCCCAGGTGATCGATGACCTCCGTGCGGACGGCGGCGGCCCGGCCGAGAGCCGGGCGAGGACCGACGGAGCGCACCCACCCTGGCGGCTGGCGGTGGTGGCGGGGCTGGACGCGCTCGGGGCGACCGAGCAGCTCGGCGGTCTGCTGTCGCACGGGGACCAGGGAACCGTCCTGGTCGTGACCGTCGCCGAGGAGCCCGACCGGGTGCCGGTGTCCGCGGGTGCCTGGCTGCGCATCGCCCCCGGGGGGCGAGCCACGGCCGGCATGCCGGAGGGCGAGCTGGTCACCGACGTCGTCCCCGACGCCGTGGGACCTGACGTCGCGGAGCAGGTGGCGCGCGCGCTCGCACCGCTGCGTGCCCCGGCCGGGCAGGGGGTAGGCGTGACCCCCGACCTGGTCACCCTCGCCGACGTGAGTCCGGTCCACCTGGACAGCCCCGCCGACGTGGCCGCCGGGTGGGCACGACCGACTCGCGGTCCGTCGGCGCCCCTCGGGCTCTCAGCGGCCGGTCCCGTCACCGTGGACCTGGTCGCCGACGGACCGCACGTGCTGGTGGGAGGCACGACGGGCGCCGGCAAGTCCGAGCTGCTGCAGACCCTGGTCGCCGGGCTGGCGCTGGCGCTGCCGCCGGATGAGCTGACCTTCGTCCTCGTGGACTACAAGGGCGGGGCGGCGTTCGCGGAATGCGCCTCCCTGCCGCACTCCGCGGGAGTCGTCACCGACCTCGATCCCCACCTCGCACGGCGGGTCCTGAGATCGCTGCGAGCAGAGCTGACGCGGCGCGAGCGAGCCCTGCGCACGGTGGGCGCCCCCGACCTGGACGCCTACGGCAGGCTGCGGCGCCCCGGTGACCCGCTGGTGCCGCGGCTGGTGATCGTCGTGGACGAGTTCCGCGTCCTGGCGCAGGAGCTCCCTGATTTCGTGCCGGGGCTGCTCACGGTGGCCACGATCGGTCGTTCCCTCGGCGTGCACCTGGTGCTGGCGACGCAGCGGCCCGCCGGGGTCGTCACGCCCGACATCCGCGCCAACGTCAACGCCCGTGTCGCGCTGCGCATGCGGGACCGCGCCGACTCCGAGGACGTCATCGAGGCACCCGACGCGGCCCGGATCAGCGACCGGCTCCCCGGTCGCGCGCTGTGGCGGACCGGCGAGGGCAACCTTCACTCCTTCCAGACCGCCTGGGCCGGCGCGCCGGCGCAGGTCACCGCCGGCGAGGTGACGGTGGAGCTCGCCGACGGTCGACGCGTGTCGTCGGCCCGGACGGGGTCGGTCACCCAGCTCGCGTCTCTCGTCCGCGCCACGCGGGAGGCGGCTGCCGGTCGCCCCCTACCCGCCAGCCCCTGGCTCCCGCCCCTGCCGGACCTCCTGCGGCCCGCGGAGCTGGCAGACCCCGATCTGGCAGGCACCGAGCCGATGAGCACCGAGCTGCCCCTCGGCCTGGTCGAACTGCCGGATGCGCAGGTCCGGCTGCCCCTGCGCCACGACCTCGCCGCGGGACGGCACCTCGCTGTGGTGGGCACCCATCGGACCGGTCGCACGAGCGCGCTGCGTGCCCTTGCGGCCGCCGCTGCGGCGCGGCACGACCCCGACTCTCTGCACCTGCACGTCGTCGACGGCGACGGCGGGCTCGGCGACCTGGAGGCCCTGCCGCACTGCGGCACCCGGGTCACCCGCGCCGACCCCGCACGTGTCCTGCGCCTCCTCGAGCTCCTCGCCGCGGGGATGGCTCATGCGCGGCCGACAGGGACGACGGGTCCGACAGTCCTCGTGCTCGTCGACCGGTGGGACGCGGTCGTCGCGGGCGCCGACCCCGTGACGGCCGCGGCCCTGCAGGACGCGCTCACCGGGCTCCTGCGCGACGGCCCTGGCGCGGGCCTCGTCATGGCCCTCGCCGGGGACCGCTCCCTGCTCACGTCGTCCATCGCGACGCACCTCGGCGAGCGCCTGCTGCTGCGCCTGGCCGACGCGACGGACCTGGCCCTGTGCGGCGTCCCCGCGTCGGCCCGCCCGGAGCACCAACCGGCCGGACGTGCCCTGCGGGCCTCGGACCACGCCGAGATCCAGCTGGTCCTCGTCGAGCCCGAGGACGTCCTCCGTGTCGCCGACGACGCACCATCGGCACGACGGCGACCGCCGCTGACCCTGCGCCCCCTCCCGTCGTCCGTCACCAGCGACGCGGTCCGGCACGCGGACCCGCGCGCCTTCGGCGTCGGCGGCGATCAGGCCGGCCCGGTGTCGCTGGACCTCGCGGCCCGCCCCGTGGTGACGGTGTGCGGGCCGCCTGGCAGCGGACGCAGCACCGCCCTGGTCGCCCTCGCGCAGGCGTGCGGGCGCCCGGCCGACCGGGTGGTCGTGGTCGCGGCAGGCCCTTCGCCCGCGGCCGCGTGGGCCGACGCGCACAGCAGGACGACGATCGCGGCGCCGGGGCCCGTCGTGCCGGTGCTCGGCCCGACCGATGACGAGGCCCTGCGCCGGCACCTCGACCAGCACCCCGACGCCGTGGTCCTGGTCGACGACCTCGAACACCTGCTGGACAGCCCCGTCGAGCAGGTCCTCGTCGCGCTGGCCCGGCACGCCGTCACGCATCCCGGGGGTCCCGTCCTCGTGGCTTCCGGCACGACCCAGCACCTGGCGGCGACCTATCGAGGGCTCGCGACCGAGCTGCGCCGCGCCGCCACCGGCCTGGTCCTGCAGCCGCGGCACGCCTCGGAGGGCGACCTGCTCGGGGTCGCGCTCCCCCGGCTGCACGCACCCCCACCGGGCCGCGGCGTCCTCGTCGACCGTGGCCGCACCCTCGTCGTGCAGGTCGCCCTCCCCCGCGCACCAGCGGATCGGGGCACAATCGTCGGGTGACCTCGCCCCTCAGTCCCACCACGCGCTTCGCCGTGGTCGCCGTGGGAGGGATCGGCGGGGCTCTGCTGCGCGCCGGCATCAGCGAGCTCGTACCCTATGACGCGGGACACTTCCCCACCTCGCTCCTGCTGACCCAGGCGATCGGCTGCGGGCTGGCGGGCTTCCTCACGCCCTACCTCCTGCGCCGCGGCCCCCTGTGGTCCTTGGCCTTCCTCACCGGGGCGCTCGCCTCCTTCACCACCTTCGGCCTGTTCACCGGGCAGGTCGTCCTGCTGGCCCCGGGGCGGCTCGCCACCGCCGTGGTCTACCTGCTCGCCACCGTCCTGGTCGGCGTCGCCGCGGCCGTCGGCGGGCTGCACCTCGCGATGAGGCTCATCGAGCGCCCCGACCGTCCCGACCGCCCACGCGGTCCCGGCGGTCAGGACGGTCAACGGTCGGCCGTCCGCCGCCAGGCCTCGACCGGAGTCACCCCCGTCCAGTCCCGCGACCCGCGCGAGCACACCTCCCCCGTCCGCACGGTCCGGACCCGGTGGCGTCGATGAGGCTGGTCGACACCCTCTGCCTCGCGGTCGGCGCCGGGCTCGGCTCGATGGTCCGGTATGCCGTGGCGCTGCGGGCGCCCTCCCGCGAGGACCTCCCTCGGGGGGCCGTCGCGACGACCGCCGTCAACGTCACGGCCTCACTGCTGATCGGCATGATGCTGCACTGGTTCGTCACCGGAGGCCTCGCCCAGCCCCTCTATGCCCTCGTCGGGATGGGCTTCGCCGGGAGCCTCGGCAGCTGGTCACCGCTGGCCGTCGGGTGCGCCGAGCTGGTGCACCGCCGCGAGTGGACGCTGCTGGCTACCTACCTCGGCGGCAACGTCCTCGGTGGCGTGCTCGCGGCGACTCTGGGCTGGGCCGTCGCCGGCGCGGCCTGAGCGCACTCCCGCCCCCGCCGACTGGTCAGATGCCGCCGACTGGTCAGACATCGCCGCCGGGGCCGTCAGGGCGAGAGAGCACGACGCCGGCGATAGCAACCGTCACGCCGAGCAGGACGAGGGCCGCTGGCACCAGCTCGCCGCTCTGCCACAGGCTCACGCCCACGGGGACCAGCAGAACGTGCCACAGCACCGTCGGGGTGCGCGGCCACTGGGCGCCGCGATGCAGCCCCCGGGCCAGCGCGACGAAGCCCGCCGCCGCGAGCAGGAAGAGCACAAGCTCCACCACGCTCCGCGCCACCTCGTCGGTGCGACCCGAGACGATCTGCACCAACCAGTAGCCCGCCGCCGCCACGGCCACGACGGTCTGCGCCACCAGGACCGCCACGGGCCAGAGCGCGCCCCGGGCAGGGGTCGACGATCCGCGGGCGCGCTTGTTGCTACTCAAGGTGATAGATCCTCATTTGTCGTGACCACCTGTCGGATCCCATCGCACGTTCGGCCCTGGTCGTGCCCAGCCTCTAGTCAAGCGGGACGCTTCTCACTAGGATGGTGACTTGGCGTGCGACGAGCTTTGCTCGATCAAACGGTACCCACAAGCGTAGGCAACGGCTTCTGACGCCCACCCCTTGTGCCGCGGAAGCGGCGGATGTGATGGTGGACCGGAGCGGTCCTCGGAACACGCTGGGCACGTCCGACGTTGGACCCAACATCTCCCACACCCCAACAAGGGTACGGAACCCTGGATGCCCTCACGCACCCAGGCCGCATCGTCTATGCAAGGAGCATGATCAAGATGGACTGGCGCGACAGCGCGGCCTGCCTTGAGGAGGACCCTGAGCTCTTCTTCCCGATCGGCAACACGGGCCCGGCAATCATGCAGATCGAGGAGGCCAAGGCCGTGTGCCGGCGCTGCCCGGTCATGGACACCTGCCTCAAGTGGGCCATCGAGTCCGGTCAGGATGCCGGCGTGTGGGGCGGCATGTCCGAGGACGAGCGACGCGCTCTCAAGCGCCGCAACGCCCGGGCCCGCCGCGCGAGCTGACTCCGCAGGCACGACGACACGAGCGACGGCGTCGCCACCCCGAGGGTGGCGGCGCCGTCGGCGTGCCTCAGGAGCGCCCGGCGCTCAATCGTCGTCGTCACCGGTCGCGCCCACGGCGCGCAGCTTGGCGGTGAACGTCACGACGGTGCCGCGGGGCTCGCGACGTTCCCATCGGATGTGGCCCCGCAGGTCCTGCACCAGGCTCGACACGATCTGCGTACCCAGGCTGTCACCATGCGGCGTGAATCCTTCCGGCAGCCCGACCCCGTCGTCGGACACGGTCACCGTCAGCAGCTCCCCCGCCTCGCCCGTGGGGTCCTGGGGGTCCGGGCCGCGGCGAGCCTCGATCACGAGCTCCCCGCCGTTCGACGCCAGCCCGTGCTCGACGGCGTTGGAGACGAGCTCGGCCATGACCATCGACAGCGAGGTGGCGTCCTCGGCCCGCAGCCTGCCGAAGGACCCGACCAGCCGCGAGCGCACCGGCTCCTCGGTGCGAGCCACCTCGACGACCGCGCTGTTGGAGCGCTTGACGATGTCGTCGAAGTCCACCGTCTCGTCCAACGCCTGGCTGAGGGTCTGGTGCACGAGCGCGATCGTGCCCACACGCCGCACGGCCTCCTGCAGCGCGACGCGAGCGTCCTCGGACGGCATACGACGGGCCTGCAGGCGCAGCACCGCGGCCACGGTCTGCAGGTTGTTCTTGACCCGGTGGTGGATCTCGCGGATCGTCGCGTCCTTGGTCATGAGCTCACGCTCGCGACGGCGCAGCTCGCTGACGTCGCGCATGATGATGACCGCCCCCACCCGCTGCCCCCGCTCGACCAGGGGGATGGCGCGCATCGTCACGTGACCGGCGCGGGTCTCGACCTCGGTGCTCCAGGGCGCTCGCCCGGTCACGACCAGGGCGAGCGTCTCGTCGACCGGGGCGTGGTCGCGCAGCACCCCGGTGGTGATCTCGGCGAGGGTCACCCCGAGCACGGCCCCCACGTGCCCGATGCGGTGCAGGCCCGAGATGGCGTTGGGGCTGGCGTAGGTGATGACACCGTCGACGTCCAGCCGCACGATGCCGTCGCCGACGCGCGGGGCGCCGCGTCGCTGCCCCGTCGGCACCTCGGTGCTCGGGAACGCGCCCGAGGCGATCATCCGGCACAGGGCGTCGCCGGTGGACATGTAGGTCAGCTCGAGGCGGCTCGGCACGCGCAGGTAGGCCGGGTTGGTGCAGCGGCTCATCACCGCGAGCGCCCGACCGTCGCGCACCACCGGGACGGCGTCCTGCCGGATCCCGTCGTCGTCGATCCAGCCCGGGTCCTGGTCGCGCACGGTGCGCCTCGAGGCATAGGACTCGTTGAGCAGCGGGCGGCGGCTGCGGGGCGTCCGCGTGCCCACGATGTCCTCGGCAAAGACCATGCGACCCGTCGTCGGTCGGGCGTGCGCCACGACCAGCCACTCCCCCGACCGCGTCGGCACCCACAGCACCAGGTCGGCAAAGGTCAGGTCGGAGATGATCTGCCAGTCGCCCACCAGCAGGCGGAGCCAGTTGAGGTCCCCGTCGACCAGGTCGGTCTCGGCGCGCAGGATGTCGGTGAGGGTCGCCACCTCATCACCCTAGGTGACGAGCGTGGGCCCCGGCGCACGACCCTTCCGAGCCGTATGCCGAGGCCCGCCGCGAGCGGGGTCGACGTCAGTCCGCCGCCGCTCCGCTGCGGATCACGCTGCGCAGCGTCCGCAGGGCCACCGACAGCGGCGCGATCCCCGGACGCTCGATCCGGGCGATCCCCGTCAGCGCCGTCTGGGCGCGGCCCAGCTGGTCGGCGTTGAGCTGCTCCCAGCGCCCGATCTGCTCGCCGGGGTCCTGCAGCTCGCCGGCCGATCCCAGCACCGCCATGGTGAGGGCGCCGAGGGCGGCATACAGGTCGTCGCGCATGGAGCCGCGGGCGAGGGCGTCCCAGCGGTCCTCGCGAGGCAGCGCCGACACCCGCGTCAGCAGGGCGTCCACGCCGAAGTGCTCCGACAGCTGGAAGTAGAGCCGTGCCACGTCGTCGCCGGGCCGCTCCGTCTCGCGGGCGATCTCGACGATGTCCAGGACGGAGTAGAGGTCGAGCAGCCCGGCGGCCCGCACCGCCAGCTCCTCCGGGACCCCCTGCTCGACCAGCGCGTCGGCCTGCTCGCGCAGCCGCTCGTGCTCGCCGCCCTTGAGCATGTCCGCGACCTGGGGCTGCACCCGACGCACCGTGTCGGCGAACCGCTCGATCTCGGCCTCCACGTCCAGGCTGGACGGGCGGTTCTGCAGGAACCACCGGGTGGCGCGGTCGAGCAGGCGACGGAACTCGAGATACATCCAGGTCTGGGTGTCCGTGGGGACCTGGTTGTCCAGCGCCTCGACCTGCTGGACGAAGTCCCGCAGGTCGAAGACCTCGCGCGCCACCACGAAGGCCTTGGCGATCTGCTCGGGGCTGGCGGCCGTCTCCTCCATCGCCCGGAAGGCGAACGTGATCCCACCGCGGTTGACCAGGGAGTTGACCACCGCGTTGACGATGATCTCGCGGCGCAGCGGGTGGCGCTGCAGCTCCTCGGCGTAGCGCTCGCGCACCGGATCGGGGAAGTACTCCGCGAGGGTTCGGGCGAAGAAGGGCTCGTCCGGCAGGCCGCTCGCCTGCAGGTCCGCCTTGAGCGCCAGCTTGGCGTAGGCCATCAGCACGGAGGCCTCCGGCGAGGTCAGGCCGTGGCCCGCCTCGGCGCGCTCGTCCAGCTCGGCGTCACCGGGGAGGAACTCCAGGGGTCGGTCGAGCTCGCCCCGCTCCTCGAGCCAGGTGATGAGCCGGCGGTGCGTCGGGAGCATCTCGTGCTCCTGGTAGCGCGCGTTGCCGAGCAGGACGTTCTGCTCGTAGTTGTCGCGCAGCACCTGGTAGGCGACCTCGTCGGTCATCGAGGCCAGCAGCTCGTTGCGCTGCTTGAGGGTGAGGTCGCCGTCCTTCATCAGCCCCGTGAGCAGGATCTTGATGTTGACCTCGTGGTCCGAGGTGTCCACGCCCGCCGAGTTGTCGACGGCGTCGGTGTTGACGTGGATCCCGGCCTTGGCCGCCTCGATGCGCCCGAGCTGGGTCGCCCCGAGGTTGCCGCCCTCGCCCACGACCCGGCACCGCAGGTCGCGGCCGTCGACGCGGATGGCGTCGTTGGCCCGGTCGCCGACCTGGGCGTGGACCTCGGTCGAGGCCTTGATGTAGGTGCCGATGCCGCCGTTCCACACGAGGTCGACCGGGGCCTGCAGGATCGCCCGCATCAGCTCGGCCGGCGTCATCGTCGCCGGCGCATCGGCGATCCCCAGCGCCTCGCCCATCTGCGGCGAGACGGGCACCGACTTGGCGGAGCGGGCAAAGACGCCCCCGCCCTCGCTGATCAGCGAGGCGTCGTAGTCCGCCCACGAGGATCGCGGCAGGTCGAACAGGCGCCGGCGCTCGGCATACGAGCTGTCGGCCACCGGCGAGGGGTCGACGAAGATGTGACGGTGGTCGAAGGCCGCGACCAGGCGGATGTGCTCGGACAGCAGCATGCCGTTGCCGAAGACGTCGCCGCTCATGTCGCCGACGCCCACCACCGTGAAGTCCTCGGTCTGGGTGTCCAGCCCGAGCTCACGGAAGTGACGCTTGACCGACTCCCACGCGCCGCGGGCGGTGATGCCCATGCCCTTGTGGTCGTAGCCCGCGGAGCCGCCGGACGCGAACGCGTCGTCGAGCCAGAAGCCGTAGGACTGCGCCACGCCGTTGGCGATGTCGCTGAACTTGGCCGTGCCCTTGTCGGCCGCGACGACCAGGTAGGGGTCGTCGGGGTCGTGCCGCACGACGTCGTGCGGCGGCACGATGTCCCGCCCGACGCGGTTGTCGGTCAGGTCGAGCAGCCCGGAGATGAAGAGCTGGTAGGCCTCGACGCCCTCCGCCAGCCACGCGTCCCGGTCCACGGCCGGGTCCGGCAGCTGCTTGGCGAAGAAACCGCCCTTGGACCCGGTGGGCACGATGACGGCATTCTTGACCATCTGCGCCTTGACCAGGCCGAGGATCTCGGTGCGGAAGTCCTCGCGCCGGTCGCTCCAGCGCAGGCCGCCGCGGGCGACATTGCCGAACCGCAGGTGCACGCCCTCGACGCGGGGGCTGTAGACCCAGACCTCGAACTTGGGCTTGGGGGCCGGGAGGCCGGGGACGGCGTGCGGGTCGAGCTTCATCGACAGGTAGGGCTTGGGCGCGCCGTCGTCCTGGTGCTGGTAGAAGTTCGTGCGCAGGACGGCCCGGACGGTGCCGAGGAAGGACCGCAGGATCCGGTCGGCGTCCAGGGACGCCACCTCCTCCAGGGCATCGGTGATCCGGTCGACGACGGCCTGCTCGGCGGCGTGCCTTTCCTGCATCCCCCGCTCGTCGTCGGCGTAGGTGCCGACGCCGAACCGCGTCTCGAACAGCTCGACGAGCATCCGGCTGATCTCGGGGTTGCCGGTGAGCACGGACTCGATGTAGCCCGCCGTGAAGGTCGTGCCGGCCTGGCGGAGGTACTTGGCGATCGAGCGCAGGATGACGACCTGGCGGGACGTGAGCCCCGCCCGCAGGACCAGGGAGTTGAGCGAGTCGGACTCGATCTCCCCGGACCATGCCTGGGCAAAGACCTGCTGGACATCCCGACGGACGTCGCCGCCGTGGTCCTCCCAGACGTCTGCGGAGTCCGCCTTGAGCCCGAAGTCGTAGACGTAGGCGGGGGCGCGGCCCGCGCGGTCGACGGTGTAGGGCCGCTCGTCGGTGACCTCGACCCCCAGGTGCGTGAAGATCGGCAGCAGCCGCGACAGCGACAGCTCGTGCTCGGTGTAGACCTTCATCCGCCGCTCGTCGCCGGGGGCACCGAGGGAGTGGTAGAGGTTGAGCCCCAGCCCGTCGGCGGGCACCGCGTCGAGGTGCTCGAGGTCCACGACCGCGACGCGCGCCGAGAAGTCCTCCTTGTAAGACTCCGAGAAGGCCCGGCCGTAGGACTTGAGGATCCGGGCGGCGTCCTCCTCGCCGTGCTCTTGCGTGACGGCCTCGGCGAGGTCGTCGCCCCAGGCACGGGTGATCTCCATCATCTTGCGCTCCAAGGCTTCTCGGTCGATGTCCGGGAGGGACACGCCTCGCGGCACCCGCACGACGAAGTGCAGTCGGGCCAGCGTGGACTCGTTGACGCGGGTGGTGTAGTCGATCTGGTCGCTGCCGAAGGTGTCGCGCAGCAGGGCCTCGATCCGCAGCCGCGCCGTCGTGTTGTAGCGGTCGCGCGGGAGGTAGACCAGACAGGAGGTGAAGCGGCCGTAGACGTCCTGCCGCAGGAAGACGCGCAGCTGGCGGCGCACCTTGGCGTGGATGATGGACTTCGCCGTCTCGGCGAGCTCGCCCGGCTCGGACTGAAAGATCTCGTCGCGGGGGAAGGTCTGCAGCACGCTCACGAGGTCGCGGCCGTCGTGGCTCTCCGGGGAGTAGCCGGACAGGCGCAGCGCCTCCCGCACCTTGTCGCTCGCGATGGGCACCCGCAGCACGGACTCGGTGTAGGCCCCGGAGGTGAACAGGCCGAGGAAGCGGCGCTCCCCCGTCACGACGCCGTCGGCGTCGAAGGTCTTGACCCCGATGTAGTCGAGGTAGCCGGCCCGGTGCACGGTGGAGCGCGAGTTGGCTTTGGTGAGGATCAGCAGGTGCGGCTCGCGGGCCTTGTCGCGCACGGCACCGACGAGGTGCGGGACCGACGCCTGCCGCTCGTCGTAGCGCAGGATGCCGAGCCCGGTGCCGGGCACCGCGTGCAGCGAGAGGTCGTCCCCGTCCTCGTGGAGGGCGTAGTCGCGGCAGCCTACGAAGGTGAAGTTGTCCGCGGCCAGCCAGTCGAGCAGCCGCACCGCCTGGTCGACCTCGGCCTCGGAGACCGGGCCGGGTGGGTCCTCGCGCAGCGCGTCGGCGGTCTGCCGAGCCCGGTCACGCATCTTGGACCAGTCCTCGACCGCCTCCCGCACGTCACCCAGCACCTGCTCCAGGCGTTCCTGGACCTCGCGCAGGTCGGGGGCATCGGACTCACGATCGATCTCGACGTGCATCCAGGACTCGACGTGGACCCCGAACTCCCCCGTGGGGGCGTCCTCCGGGTCGACGTCGAGGACCTCGACCAGCTCGCCCACGGCGTCTCGGCGCACGACGAGCTGGGGGTGGACCACGTGGTGGATCGTGCGCCCGTCCGCCATGATCGCGGCGGTGACGGAGTCGACGAGGAAGGGCATGTCGTCGGTGACGGTCTGCACGACCGTGTGCCCGCAGGACCACTTGTTCTCCGCGACGGTGGGGGTGAAGACCCGCACCGACGCTCGTCCGGGCGCTCGGCGTCTGGCCAGCTCCCGGTGCGACAGCGCCGCGCCGAGCAGGTCCTCGGGCGCGCGTGCCCGCAGGTCCTCGTCGGCGGTGTGCCGGTAGTAGCGGTGCAGGAGCTGGGCGGTTGTGCCGTCCCGGGAGCGGCCTGCCACCTCCGCGGCTGCGGTCAGCAGCTCTGCGCGGGTCTGGTCGAAGGATGCAGACATGGCCTGTGTGTACCTCATCGATCTCGACGTCGTGCACGACAGCGTGCACCTCCCCGAGACTAGCTCCCCGGCGACGTGCCCGCAGGCGGCCCCCGCACCTCGCGACCCGCCCCGCCGCAGGATGTGGCTCCACGGATCCCCTGGACGCCGGATCCTCCCGCCCGCAGCGGTGGTCACGGACGGTATTGCGATCGCGACAGGGGCCTGTGGACGCCCTCCTCGGCGCCCGCCGGGACCGCTAGAGTCGAGTCCGTGCCCGCCACCCGCCCGACCTGCCCCAGCGCCGCCGAGCCGACCCTGCGACGCCTCGCGCAGGTGCTGGACGAGGCGGTCGAGGAGCTGGCCTGGTCCGGCGCACAGCCTGCGCCAGAGCTGCAGGAGGCCCTGACGGCCGTCCTCGCGCGGCTCAGCTGCCGCCTCGAGGCCCTCCACGACCGTTCGACGGAGCTGGTCCGGTCATGAGCCCGTATGCCGCGCCCACCGGGGACGCGTCGTCCTGCTCCGCGCTGGCCGCCGCCCTGCACCGCCACCGCGGGCGGGTCGCCGACGCCCTCGCGGCAGCCCGCGCGGCCGCCGGGACCGCAGCCACGGACGAGGAGCAGGGCCTGCTGGAGGCGATGGACCGCCTCGCCGCGGGGCTCCAGGCCCACGCGGTCCACCTCGCCGAACTGCGGGGGGAGGCCATGGGCAGCCCGGACGAGCATGCCCTGGCCGCCGCGCGGCACCGGGCGGAGGTCGCCCGGATGCGCCGGGTCCTCGCCGCGGTCGACGCTCGCCTGCGGGACCAGCCGGCCTGACCGGGTTTGGTGAGGACACGCCGGTCCGAGCGCGTGCGGTCAGTCGCTCTCGACCAGAGCGATCACCTGGTCGAGCTCGGTGACGTCGTGCCACAGCAGGTCCGTGTCGTCGTGCTCGGTGGTTTCGTCGACGTGCAAGGACACCAAGCGCTCGCGGCGCACGGGTCCCACGACCGTCACGTCGGCGTAGCCGTCTGGCACGTCGTGCACCGAGGCGGCGGGCAGGTCCGCTGCCGCCACGACCCGCCGCGACGCACCCGCCCGCACCGACGCGGCGGCCGCGCACTCGAGCAGGGCGTCGTACTCCTGCTCCTCCTCGTCCTCCTCGGCGAGCTCACGGCGTACCGCCGCCGTCACGGCACGGGCGGGCCGATCGTCGACCCGCACGTCCTCGGCGCCGGCCAGCCGGCGCAGGTCGGAGGCATCGAGAGCGAGGTAGACGCGGCGCAGGGACATGGGGCTCCTCGGGCGGTGGGACGGCAGCGGGTGGCGGCTGGGCGAGGTCGGGCGGTCAGGCGTGATCCAGCAGCTCGTCGAGACTCTCGGTGATCGCGGCGGCGAGCACGTCGAGGTCCGGGACGAGGTCTCGGTCGGCATTGATGCCGTAGTGCACCCGGCCGTCGTAGGAAGTGACCCCGATCGCGAGGGCCTGCCCCTCGGCCACCGGCATCACCGGGTAGGTGTCGGTCATGGTCGCACGCCCGAGGAAACGCGGGGTCTGCGGGCCGGGCACGTTGGTCACCACGAGGTTGAACAGGCTGCGCGACGCGACCGCCCCCAGGCGGGAGCCGAGGGAGTGCAGGGTGGGAGAGGCGAACCCCGCCAGCCCCGCCAGGGTGGCGGCGCCGAGCGCGCGGCCCCGGTCGACCTGACGCCACATCGCGTAGGCGATCTGGTGCAGGCGGACCAGGGGGGTCGGCTCGCCGACGGGCAGGTCGATGATGCAGGCCGACAGGCGGTCGCCGTCGTCATGGCTCGCGTGGACGCTGACCGGGACCAGCACCCGCACGGATGTGCTCCGGGTCACGTGCTCGCCCCGCGACTCCAGCCAGGTCCGCAGTGCCCCCGTGATCACGGCGAGGATGACGTCGTTGACGCTGGGCTCGAGCCCGACGTCGCCGCGGTCGACGCCGCGACGCACCGCCCGGTAGTCCTCGAGGTCGGTGTCGACGCTGACGAAGCGGCGCGCGGACCCGGTCGGCCCGTTGAGCGGGCTGCGGGTCGTGCTCCGCGAGGTGCTGGCGAGCGCGGACACCACCTGGCTCACGCCGGCCGTGACGCGTTCTCCAGCGCTGCGCAGCTCGCTCGCACCGTTGCGCGCCACCTCGACCAGGCGGCCGGGGCGGCGCACGGCGCCCACGAGGGCACCGACCACGAGCGCGACGTCGCTGGGCTCCCGGCCCGGCGCCCAGGGGGCCTCCCGCGGCTCGTGCTCGACCGGCTCGTCGTCCAGCACCACCTCGGCGATGTCGACGGCCTCCACCCCGTCCACCAATGCCTGGTGGGTCTTGGTGACGAGCGCGAAGCCGCCGCTCTGCAGACCCTCGACGAGGTAGAGCTCCCAGAGCGGACGGGCCCGGTCGAGGGGTCGGGCCAGGACACGGGCGACGAACTCGTCGAGCTGTTGTCGGGTGCCCGGCCGCGGCAGCGCCGACCGGCGTACGTGGTAGGTCACGTCGAACGCCTCGTCCGTCACCCAGACGGGGTTGGCGACGCCGCCGGGGACGGACCGCACCCGTTGGCGGTAGCGGGGCACCTGTGCGATCCGTCGGCTCACCCGCGCGAGCAGCTCCTCCTGGCCGGGGGCCGTCTGATCACCGTCGAAGACCAGGACCGCACCCACGTGCATGACGGCGTTGGGCCTCTCCAGGTAGAGGAAAGAGGCGTCCAGCGGGGTGAGGCGGGTGGTCATGGGCACCATGCTCGCAGACCTCCCCTGCGGTCGCCCTCCCGGGGCGTGGACCAGGTCGGGGCTCGGCCGAGCTCGGGCTGCCCTGACCTGGCCCGGACCATCCAGATCTGGTCAGTAGGCGCCGTCGCCCTTGATCACCGCGCGGGCGGTCTTCCACAGGATCTGCATGTCCAGCCCGACCGACCAGTTGTCGACGTAGCGCAGGTCGAGGTTCACCGACTGGTCCCAGTCGAGGTCGGAGCGTCCGCTGACCTGCCACAGTCCGGTGAGCCCAGGCTTGACCCGCAGACGGCGGTTGTCCTTGTCGTGGTACTTCTCCGCCTCCTCGGCCAGCGGGGGCCGCGGGCCGATCAGTGCCATGTCGCCGCGCAGGACGTTGAACAGCTGGGGCAGCTCGTCGATGCTGTAGCGGCGGATCACCTTGCCGACCTTGGTGACGCGGGGGTCGTCGGCCATCTTGAAGAGCACCTTGTTGCCCTCGGAGGACGCGTGCTGCTGCTTGACCAGCTGGGCGCGCAGCTCGTCGGAGTCCACGACCATGCTGCGGAACTTGATCATGGTGAACGGCTCGGCGTCCTGGCCTAGCCGCTGCTGGGTGTAGAAGATCGGGCCCTTGCTGGTGAGCTTGATGGCCAGAGCGGTCGCGATCAGGATCGGTGAGACCGCCAGCAGCGCGAGGCACGCGATGGTGCGGTCCTGGACGTTCTTGACGAGACCGCGGCCGAGCTTGTCGGACGGCCGCTCCCAGTGCAGGAGCTGCAGACCCGACGTGGGCTGCATCGTCACCAGCGACGGCGTGGTGTCCACCATGCCGGGCGAGACGACCAGATCAGCTCCGGTGCGCTCGAGAGCCCACGAGAGACGCCGCAGCGAGGTGCCCGACAGCCCCCCGCCGGTCACGACGACGGTGTCGATGTCATGGTCCACGACCATCTGGGGGATCTCCGACAGGACGCCCCACACGGGCACCTGCGCCCCCCGCGTCATGGGGACGACGTCGAGGCTGGACAGCGCCATACCGACCACCTGCATGCCGTGGTCCTTGGTGCTCGCGAGCTCACGGGCGAAGGCGCCGGCCGTCAGGCCGTCGCCGGCCACGAGGGTGCGGAGCATCGCCTCGCCCGAGGTGCGGCGACGCTTGAGCGTGTGCCGGACGACGAGGCGGTGCACGATGGTCAGCAGCGCGATCGCCGGGACACCGACGAGGACGTACCGGCGCGGGAGCTCGACCTTGACGGCGTAGGACATGAAGCCGAGGACGGCCATCGCCCCGAAGGCCGCGCCGAGCACGGCCTGGACCGCGGCGGTACTCTCGCTCATGCGTCGCAGGTCGTAGCCGCGGCGGATGAGCAGCAGACCGCCCCACAGCACACCCGTCACGAGGGCCCCGGCGACAGACTCGCCCAGGGATCGCCAGTCGTTGATCATCAGGACGAAGGTGATGCCCACGGCGATGAGCACGTCACCGGAGACAGCTTGCAGCATCACAGGTCGTTCCCACCGAGCGCGGCGGGTGTGGGCGCGGGCGACCGGATCGAAGTCGTGGTCGACCACGCGACCCGCCTGCGTCTCCTCGACGGCGGCCGGCACGACGTACGGTCGCTCGGCTGCCCAGGAGACCCTGGTGCGGGTGGTGGGCTCGCGGCGGTCGTCCCCCTGCTCCGCCTGATCCTCGCCCATCCGATCGTGCTGGATCGTCATCTACCCCCCTACAAGGCCGGTGTCGTGCAGGCCATAGTTTCTCCATCACCCTACGGGGGCGCATCCCGGTCACGTGAGCCGATGCACCATCTCCGCACGACTGGTCCCTCCAAGGAACGACGAGTGACATTTGATCACAGAGGGTGAAATCAGGTCACCGTGCCCCGGCAGGCAGGCCTCCTCAGCGGACGACGGCCGCCGCCACCGAGGCGATGGCCGAACGCACCGCAGAGTCCGGCGCGACGTCGTGCAGCACCGTCCCGGCGAGGAGGGCGGCGTCCACCCGCTCGACGTCCAGGGGCACGAGCACCGGGTCCTCCACGCCCCCGAAGCGCTCGAGCAGCGACTGGATGCGCGCCGTCGGCCTCGGCCCCACCGCGCTCGCCCGCAGGCGGTTGACCACGACGACGCCGGCCTCGACCTCGCGCCCGGCCAGCTCCTGCAGGCCGCGCACCAGTCGCTGCAGGCCCACCGGGTCACCCGCCCCCACCACGACGACCTGGTCGGCGACCTCCAGGGCCGTGAGCGCCGCCATGTTGCGCCGGGGCGCCACGGTGTCATAGCTCAGCTCGTCGTCGTCCTCGAGGCAGGAGGCGCAGTCGACCACGACCACGTCGCAGTCGAGACGCGCGACGTCGAGCACCCGCTCCACCGCACCCGCCCGCAGCTCGGGCCAGCGGTCGGCGCTCGGCAGGCCGGTGAGGACCCGCAGCCGGGGCAGGACCTCGGGCGCCAGCCGCGCGAACGAGGTCACGTCGAGCGTGCCGTGCTCCGCGGCTCGACAGGCGGAGGCGATGCCCGGTGCCTCGTCGAGGATCGCGAGGTGCTGGGCGACGGAGGCAGCCTGCGTGTCGACGTCCACGAGGACCACCTCGCGGCCGTCGAGGGCCAGCTCGGCAGCCAGGTTGACCGCGACGGTCGTGCGACCCGGGGCGCCCGCCGGCCCCCAGACGACCACGACCCGCCCTCTCGGGGCGACCTCGTCGGGGGTGGCCTCCTCGGTCTCGTCGGACCCCTCGGTCGAGGACGGGACGGCAAGGGCTCCCACCACCGCGCCGTAGAGGTCGGGCGCGGGAGCGTCAGGGCCGACGAACGCCCGGATGCCGAGCTGGCGCAGCAGGGCCTCCCCCGCCTCGTCACCGGGGTCGACCACCCCGAGCACGCCGACCGAGCACAGACGCAGGTCGCGGATGGCGCTCAGGTCCAGCCCCCGCAACCGGGGGGAGACCAGCGCGACGTCCCCCAGCCGCGCGTGCGCGGCGGCGAGCAGGTCGGGCAGGTCCACGCACCGGCGACCGACGAGGACCCGGGACCCCAGCCGACCGACCACCGCGCCGTCCCAGACGTCCGGGAGCGCGGTGAGGACCGAGGGTCGCCGCGCGTTCACGAGTCCACCCGCAGCGCGGCGCCGGGCAGCGGCACCGCGGTGATCCGGTCGCGGGCGTCGACGGCGGCCAGCAGCTCAGGGACGACCGCGGCCGGCACCCACACCTGCAGGGTGACGGTCGAGCCGCCGCCCATCAGGCTCGCCCCCTCCTGCGGGTCCCGCGCGATGGTGGCCCCACCGACGACCTTGCGCGGAGCGGCATACACGTCGGTGCCTCCCACGGCGCTGCGCTTGCTCACCCACACCTCGACCGCCGTCCCGCGGACCAGGGCACCCACGGACCCGCTCGGGGCAGGGAGCGCCACCTGACGCTGCCCGACCTGCTCGCGCGTGCCGAGGGAGTCCGTCGGCACCAGCTCGCCGGCGCGCACCGCCTGCACCACGTGCAGGCCGGTGCGGGCCACGGCGCCCGGGGCGACGTACGCGCCCGTCAGGTCACCGAGCCGGACCTCGACGTCCCTCAGGTCGGACGGGGACACGGCCTCTCCCGGACTGAGGTCACGGGTCGCCACGAGGGCGTGGGTCGTCTCCTTGGCAGCGGCGACGACGCGGGCACCGAGCACCACCGACGCCAGGACGAGGAGCACCCCCACGACGAGTCGGGCGTCGCGCCAGGAGGGCTGGCGCAGCCGGCGGGCGGCGGGCCGAGCCTGGGTGGTGTCGGACGGACGAGAACGACGCATGGGACCTCCTGCTGGTGGACGGTCGCGCGCCGGCGCCGACCGTGCCACCATCGTCGCCAATCCGGCGAGGCGGCGTCGTTCGTCATCCACAGGGGTCGCACGCCGTCTCCCGTTGTCCACACCCCGGCAGCACGGTCACCCACGGCCGGCACGCCAGCCCTACACTCGACCAGGCCGGGCACCACGGGGCCCACCGCCCGACATCCGCCTCACGAGGAGCCGCACCCCATGGCCAAGCGCTTCATCCAGCTCGCCGACGTCGCCGAGATCCTTGACATCTCCTCGGCCCAGGCCTATGCGTTGGTGCGCTCGGGCGAGCTCCCGGCGATCAAGGTCGGCGGCCGGGGCCAGTGGCGCGTCGAGACCAGCGAGCTCGAGGACTACATCGAGCGGATGTACTCCGAGACCAAGGCGTTCGTGGCGGCCCACCCCTTCGGCTCGGCCGACCCCGACCCCGAGCCCGACGCTCAGAGCTGACGCACCACCGCCACGGCACCGAAGGGCACCGTCGCGCGGGACCGACGCTGCGAGGGCCGGGCGGGGAGGTCGGCGGGCAGGACGAGCAGGTCCAGGTGGTCCTGGCCGACCCGATCGATGACCCCCTCGTTGACCGTGCCGGTCACGTCGTGCAGCCGGACCGGTCGTCGGTCGCGCGCGAGGTCACGCACGGCGCGTCCCATCCCCGGTCGGCCCGCCATTGCCAGCTCTGCGGGCCGTTCGCCGAGCCGCTCCACCCGCACGACCGCGGCGAGCGGCACGACGCAGCGGCGCCCCTCGCGCGCCAGGACGACACAGTCGACCATGGCCTCGTCGACGTCACCGGCCACCTGCTCCCCACCCAGCACGTGCAGACGCACCGGGAGCCCGACGCTCCCCGCGAGCCGGGCCCCGAGCGTGACACCGGCACGGTCACGGCGTACCCGGTCGGCGAGCCCGGCCAGCTCGTCCGCGCGCCGCTGCTCCTCGACCCGACCCTCGAGGTCGTCGAAGAAGCCCTGCCACCGATCCATGTCGCCTCCTGCACTCAGGGTACGGCCAGTGGCCCTGCGTGACGGGTCTGGTCAACGCAGGACACGAACCGTCGAGAACGCCTCACTCTGTGTTCGCCAAACGACTCTTTCAGCATCAGCCATAGGCAAACGGAGGCAAACTACCTAGAGTCCCTGCCATGTCCCGCCGCCCCCTACCGGCCCCCGCACCCACCGTGCCGTCACGGCGCGCCGCACTCGCCGTCGGCGTCACAGCCCTCGGGGGCGTGGCCTGCCTCGCGTCGGCCGTCGTCCTGGGCTCGCAGGTCGTCACCGCAGCCGCGAGGGGCGTCGGTGGGGCACCGACCCTCCCGGACGTCTTGGTCGCCGCCGTCGAGACCTGTCTCGCCCTCGCGGTCGGCGCCTGGCTGGCCCGGACCGCTGGCGACGTCTGGCGGGCCTGGCGGACATCCAGGGCGGACGGGCCGAGCGGACGCAGCGGACCTGCGGCGGAGCACCTCCTCCCCGTCCGTCGCGCGCGGATCGTCGCGGTGCTGCTGGGCGTCAGCCTGGGCGGCACGACCCTCCAGGCCACCGCCGCGCCCCTCCCGCCAACCTCGTCGTTGACACCCGCTGCTCCGACCTCGTCGACAGCCTCCTCCGGTCAGCCGGACGGGCTCGCCGACCTCCCGGCCGGTCCGGTCCCACCCGAGCTCGTGCCCACCTCCACGGCGCCGCACCCGAGCACCGCGGGACGGGCGGCGCCGGTGGATCCCGAGCTGCGCCCCCTCCGCCAGGAGCGGGAGGTCCGCAGGACCGCCGAGGTCAGTCACGTGGTGATGCGCGGGGACACGCTGTGGGCCATCGCGCAGCAGCACCTGCCCCCCGACGTCGACGCCGAGACCGTCGCGCAGACCTGCCGCGCCTGGCACGACCACAACAGGGACGTCATCGGCCCCGACCCCGACCTGATCCTGCCGGGCCAGGTCCTGACCGCTCCCGCCGCGACCCAGCTCCAGGGGAACCCATGACCGCCACCGTGACCCGTCTGCACCTGCGCCCCGCGCCCGTGATCGCCCCCGAGCCGCTGGACACCGTCGCCGGCGTCGTCGCCGTCCCCCTCACGGACGAGCCCGGCCTCGACCGCCAGCCCGAGCTGGCGCTCGACTTCCACGACCGGGACGCGTTCTTCGGGCCGCAGCCCACCGCGAGCGCCGACCTGCCCTCCCCGCGAGCGTGGGCGCAGCAGGTCAGCCAGGCCCTGGTCGAGGTGCTCGGGGCCCATCGGCCGGTCAGCCAGCTGGTGCGCTGGACCACCACCGACGTGTACGCCCGCCTGGCGCGCGGGTCGCAGGCCGTCGGCAACCGGCACGCGCGGCGCGGACGGCGTCCGGTCGTGCGCAGCGTGCACGTCGCCGAGGACCGGGACGGCCTCGCAGAGGTGGCCGCGGTGGTCGTGGTGGGCGAGCGGGTCCGCGCGCTGGCGTTCCGGATGGTCGGTCGGGACGGACGCTGGGTCATCGACGACCTCGTCGTGGGCTGACCCACCACACACACGAGCGCCCCCGCACCGGCCGGACCGGAGCGGGGGCGCTCGTCATACCTACTGTTCAGCGACCCTTGCGCTGGTTGCGCTTCGCGGCGCGACGTTCCTTGCGGGAGCCGCCGGACGCGGCGGCGCCCCCCTCGTCGTGCTCCTGCACGCCTCCGTCCTCCCCGGGCGCGCTGTAGTGCAGGCGCTCCTGGTGGCGGTCGGTCTCGAGGCCCTTGGCCTTGAACTGTGTCTTGGCCTGGGCCTTGGCCTCGGCGGCGTCCGACAGCCGCTGGGCCTCCTCCTCGCCGATCTCCACCTCGAGGTTGAACAGGTAGGCGACGGACTCCTCCTTGATGCCGTCCATCATTGCCTCGAAGAGCATGAACCCCTCGCGCTGGTACTCGACGAGTGGGTCGCGCTGCGCCATCGCACGCAGCCCGATCCCCTCCTGGAGGTAATCCATCTCGAAGAGGTGCTCCCGCCACTTGCGGTCGAGCACGGACAGCAGGACCCGACGCTCGACCTCGCGCATGACGTGCTCGCCGAGCTCCGCCTCGCGCCGGTCGTAGGCGTGCTGCGCGTCCGACTTGAGCTCCAGGGCGAGGTCCTCGCTCCGCAGCGCCGACCTGCCGCCGGCGTCCGCCTCGAGCTCCTGCCAGGTCACGGCCACCGGCCAGATCTGTCGCAGGGCCGTCCACAACCGGTCCAGGTCCCACTGCTCGGGGAAGGCCTCACCCGTCTCCGCCGTCACGTAGCCGTCGACGACGTCGTTGATGAACAGGCGGATCTGGTCCTGGAGGTTCTCCCCCTCCAGCACGCTCCGCCGCTCGTCGTAGATCACGGTGCGCTGGCGGTTGAGCACGTCGTCGTACTTGAGGACGTTCTTGCGGATCTCGAAGTTGCGACCCTCGACCTGGGTCTGGGCGCTCTGGATGGAACGCGAGACCATCTTGGACTCGATCGGGACCGACTCCTCGATGTTGGCCCGCGCCATGAAGCTCTCGACCATCTGGCCGTTGAACATCCGCATCAGGTCGTCCTGCAGCGACAGGTAGAACCGGCTCTCCCCCGGGTCTCCCTGACGACCGGAACGGCCCCGAAGCTGGTTATCGATGCGACGGGACTCGTGGCGCTCGGTGCCGAGGACGTAGAGCCCCCCGTAGCCGACGACCTCCTCATGGGCCGCGGCGGTGGCCCGCTCGGCGGCTGCGAGCGCCTCGTCCCACGCCGCTTCGTACTCCTCCGGCATCTCGTCGGGGTCCAACCCGCGCGCCTTGAGGTCGGCCATGGCGCGGAACTCGGGGTTGCCGCCCAGGATGATGTCGGTGCCTCGACCCGCCATGTTGGTGGCGACGGTGACCGCGCCCTTGCGGCCGGCCTCGGCCACGATCGCCGCCTCACGCTCGTGGTGCTTGGCGTTGAGGACCTCGTGCGGGACCCCGCGGCGCCGCAGCAGCTCGGAGAGGTACTCCGACTTCTCCACGGAGGTGGTGCCGACCAGGACCGGCTGCCCCTTGGCGTGGCGCTCCTGCAGGTCGTCCGCGACCGCCTCGAACTTCGCGACCTCCGTGCGATAGACGAGGTCGGGCTGGTCCTTGCGAATCATCGGGCGGTTGGTCGGGATGGGGACGACACCGACCTTGTAGATCTGGTGGAGCTCGGCGGCCTCGGTCTGGGCGGTGCCGGTCATGCCGGACAGGACCTTGTAGAGGCGGAAATAGTTCTGCAGGGTGATCGTGGCGAGCGTCTGGTTCTCGTTCTGGATCTCGACGCCTTCCTTGGCCTCGATCGCCTGGTGCATGCCCTCGTTGTAGCGGCGGCCCGGGAGCATGCGGCCGGTGTGCTCGTCGACGATGAGGACCTCGCCGTTCATCACGACGTAGTCCTTGTCCCGCTTGAACAGCTCCTTGGCCTTGATGGCGTTGTTGACGTACCCGATGAGCGGGGTGTTGACCGACTCGTAGAGGTTGTCGATGCCGAGGAAGTCCTCGACCTTGGCGATGCCCGCCTCGAGGATGCCGACGGTCCGCTTCTTCTCGTCGACCTCGTAGTCGCCACGTCCGTCCTCGCCGCGCTCGAGGCGCTGCACCAGACGTGCGAACTCGACATACCACTTGGTGGCCTGGTCGGCCGGGCCCGAGATGATCAGCGGGATGCGCGCCTCGTCGATCAGGATCGAGTCGACCTCGTCGACGATGGCGAAGTTGTGCGGTCGCTGCACGAGCTCCTCGGTCGACCAGGCCATATTGTCGCGCAGGTAGTCGAAGCCGAACTCGTTGTTGGTGCCGTAGGTGATGTCCTTGGCGTACTCGGCGCGCCGCTGCTCGGGCGTCATCGACGCGAGGATGCAACCCGTCTCCAGGCCCAGGAAGCGGTGGATGCGCCCCATCTGCTCGGCCTGGGTGGAGGCGAGGTAGTCGTTGACGGTGACGACGTGCACGCCCTTGCCCTCGAGGGCGTTGAGATAGGACGGCAGCGTGGCGACGAGCGTCTTGCCCTCACCGGTCTTCATCTCGGCGACGTTGCCCTGGTGGAGCGCGGCCCCGCCCATCAGCTGCACGTCGAAGTGTCGCTTGCCGAGCGTGCGCTTGCTCGCCTCGCGGACGACGGCGAAGGCCTCGGGCAGGATGTCGTCGAGCGTCTCGCCGTCCGCGAGCCGCGAGCGGAAGGTGTCGGTCTCGGCCCGCAGCTCGGCGTCGGTGAGGCGCTCGAAGTCCTCCTCGATCGCGTTGACCTGGGCTGCGATGCCCTGCAACCGGCGAAGGGTCTTGCCCTCACCGGCGCGCAGCAGACGCTCGATCACTGACACGTTGAGCTCCCTCGATGATGAATGGCGCGTGCGGACCGACCGGATCGGCGCACACCTGGCCCAGGGTAGTCCGTCGTGCGCGTGCCGTGGCCCAACCCCGCCTCAGCGGGCGGTCCGACCCGGGTGTACGCCCTCGTGCACAACGTCCGGCACGCCGAGCCAGTGCCCGAGGGTGGACAGCTCCCGCTGCACCGCCGCGAGGGCCTCCTCCGTCGCGGCCCCCTCCTCCCAGTGCAGCGCGCGGACCAGCAGCCGCCCCGTCGCCCGGTCCGCCTTGAGGTCCGCCCGCGCCACGAGCCGATCCCCGAGCAGGAACGGCAGCACGTAGTACCCGTGCACCCGCTGCGCCGCCGGCACGTAGATCTCGAGCCGGAAGTCGAAGCCGAACAGCGCCCGGGTCCGGTCCCGCTGCCACACCAGGGAGTCGAACGGGCTGAGCAGCGCGCTCGCCTGGACCCTCCGGGGCACCTTCGCGTCGCGATGCACGTATGCCGCCGCGCGCCACCCCTCGACGGTCACCGGCACGAGCGCGCCCTCCTCCACCAGGTCGGTGACCGCGGCGCCCACCTGCTGGGGCGTCAGGCGGAAGTAGTCGCGCAGGCAGCGGAGCGTGCCGACCCCCAGCGCGCGGGCGGACAGCTCGACCAGCCGGCGGACGTGGTCGGCGTCGCGCAGCGCGGTCTCGGCCCCCCGGTCGCGACCGGCCGCCGCCTCCTGCAGGACGCCCCGAGGCAGGACGCGCTCCAGGGCGGCATACCGCCGCTCGAAGCTCGACGTGCGCCCGGCGCTCGTGATCCGCCCGGCCCAGAACAGGTGCTCGAGGGCGTTCTTGACCAGCGACCAGTTCCAGCCCCAGCCGTCGCGCTCGCGCGGCAGGTCGTGAGCGAGGGCGCGCTCGACCTCTCGAGAGGTGAGCGGCCCGCGTGCGACGACCTCCGCCAGGACCGCGGACACGAGCTCGGGGTGCTCCTGGGCGACCCGGCGCATGCCGCCCCAGGACTCGTCCTCGGCCCGGCGCATCCGCACGTCGAGCAGCGGCCAGGTGCTGGGCGGGACGAGGCTGGCCTCGTGGGCCCAGTACTCGACCATGCGGCGGGGCGCACGGTCGCGGAGCCGGTCCAGCAGCGCCGGGTCGTACGCCCCCAGGCGTGAGTAGAACGGCAGGTAGTGGCTGCGCGTGAGCACGTTGACCGAGTCGATCTGCACGACCTGGACGGTCGCGAGGACGCGGACGAGGTCACGCGCCGTCACGGCCTCGGGGCGGGGGCGGGAGAAGCCCTGGGCCGCGAGCGCCATACGACGCGCCTGGGGCAGGGTGAGCCGCCGGGCCGGTGCCGGCCCGGCCACGCCCCCGAGATCGCCCCCACGCAGGGTCATTCGGGCAGGTCGAGCATCTTCTGGCGGACGGCGTACATCACGGCCTCCATCCGTGAGTGCAGCTGGAGCTTCTCCAGGATGTTGCGGACGTGGTTCTTGACGGTGTTCTCGGAGATGAACAGCTCGACAGCGATGTCCTTGTTGGCCATCCCGCGCGCCACCAGCCTGAGCACCTGCAACTCCCGGTCCGTGAGGCGCGGGACGGGCATCTGCTGCCCCTCCTCCTGGCGCCTCATCAGGAGGGCGAACTCCGCGAGCAGCTTGGAGGCCATCGGCGGAGAGATCAGCGACTGGCCGGCATGGGCCTGACGGATCCCCACAGCGATGTCCTCACCCGGCACGTCCTTGAGCAGGTAGCCCGTCGCGCCCGCCCGGACGGCGTTGTAGAGGTCCTGCTCCTCGTCGGAGATCGTCAGCATGATGACCTTGGTCGACGGGACGACCTCGCGCACCCGTGCCGTCGCCTCGGGCCCGGACAGCCGGGGCATGCGCACGTCCATCAGGACGACGTCGGGGATGAGCTCCTCGGCCTGCACGACGGCGTCGGCGCCGTCGCCGGCCTCCCCCACGATCTCGATGTCGGGCTCCTGCGCGAGGACCATCTCCAGACCCCGGCGATAGAGCACGTGGTCGTCAGCGACCAGGACACGGATGCGCTCGGGGTGCGCCCGGTCGCCGAAGGCCTGGGCGCGGGGGTGCATGTCCTGGATGCCCGTCATGCCCGCATGATGCCACGGGGGTCGACCGGCGCCGCGGGCGGCGTGCCGAGCGATCGCGACCGGCGCGCCGAGGGGCGACCCACCGGTGGCGGGCCGCCCCTCGGGCGCCGGCGCGAGATCAGGTCGAGCGACTCTCGAGGTCGGGCTCGACCTGCGTCTCCGTCTCGAGGTGCAGGACGCCGTAGGACCAGCCGCGGCGGCGGTAGAGCACGCTCGGCGCGCCGCAGTCGGCATCGGTGAACAGGAAGAAGTCGTGCCCCACCATCTCCATCTCGTACAACGCCTGCTCGATGTTCATCGGGGCCGAGCTGTGATGCTTGACGCGGACCTCGATCGGTGAGTCCGCGACCTCGACGACCTCCGGGCCGTCGTCCTGGGCCGCGCCGGCGTCGGCGGCGTCGGCGGCCGGCGGGGGCGCGGCGGCTGCACCGGGGACCGCGTCGACCAGCCGGGCAGGAGCGGGCACCTCCGTCGACGTCGTGACCTTGCGTCGCTTGCCGCGACGACGGTCGTTGGCCTTCTTGAGCCGGTCCAGGAGCTTGTCCGCCGCGATGTCGAAGGCGGCGTACTTGTCGTCCGACGTCGCCTCGGCCCGGATGACGGGACCCTTGACGCGGCACGTGATCTCGACGGTCATGGTGCCCACGCCGTTGGCGCTGCCGTGCCTGGAGACGACGATGTCCAGACGAGGATCGCGGTTGGCGAGGAGCTCGATCTTGTCGAGCTTCTCCTGCGCGTGCTCCCGGAACCGGTCGGAGACGGGGACGTGGCGGCCGGTGATCTGGATGTCCATGATTTCCCTCCTAGGGAGTGACCTGCTCGACGTACTCAGGCCCGTCGGGCCTGCGGAGAACTGTGTCGAACCACCCCCGTCCATCTGGGAGGACCACGCTCGTCATCGAGCCGTTGACCGACGTTAGCGCACCCGCCGGACAATGCCCAGCGCGTCGCGTGGCGGGTTGCGCCGGGTGGCCGCCACCACCACCGCACCCGCCACCACCACCCCCTCGGCCCGGAGCGCCCGGGCGGCCTCGAGGAGCGTGGCCCCGGTGGTCAGCAGGTCGTCCACGAGCAGGACCGGACGTCCACTCATGGCCTCGCCCCCGCCCGCGGCCACCCGCATCACGCCCTGCAGGTTGACCGCGCGCGCCTCCTGACCCAGGAGCGCCTGGTCGGCCGCGCGGCCGCCGACCGACAGGACGGAGCGGTAGGCCGCCCCGGGCACCGCCTCGGCCGCGGCCGCCACGAGCTGCTCGAGCGGGCGGTCGCCGCGCCTGCGTCGGGCAGCCGGCGACGTGGGGACCGGCACCACCACGACGCCCTCCCGCGGGGCGGGTCGTACCGCCCCCGCCGCCAGGGCGAGGGCCGGCACGAGCAGCTCGAGCAGCGTGTCGCGCAGGTCGCGTCGACCCTCGTCCTTGTAGGCGTGCAGCACGCGCCGGACCACGCCGTCGTTGACCGCGGTGGCCACCACGGGCGGCAGCCCCGGCGGGCAGGGGTCGGGAAGCACCGCGCGGGGGCCGCCGGGGTAGCACCACCCCCACAGCGCGGTGCGGCAGGGGCCGCAGACCCGCGCGCCAGGGTGGCCGCACGAGGCGCACCCCACAGGGAGCGCGAGATCCACGAGGGCCGAGACCAACCCTCGCGCCCCGTCAATGCCGGCACCCACCCCGCCACCCCCCGCCACGCCGCCCAGCGTCCCACGGGGTGGCGGCGGGCGGGCCGCACACGGCCGAGGCTGTGGACGGGGCCGATCGGCCGTCCACAGGTGGGCACGGCGTCAGTGGCCGGGGACCACGAAGTCGCTCGTGCTGGACACCAGCGGCACCAGGCCGTTGCCGGACCGGACCAGGGCGGCGCCCCGCCGCGTGGTGACGACGATGCTGCGGCTGCCGCCGAAGGTGGTGATGGAGGTGGGGTTGGGCACGGCGCCGAGCACCTGGCTGGGTCCGCTGATCGGAGCAATGACCACGCGCTGGTCGCTCTTGGCGTCGACGGCCCCGACCAGCCCGATGGTCTCCGCGTCCAGCCACGTCGCGTCGGTCACGTCCGTGGACCCGCCGCCGACCGTGATCGGCGTGGCCAGTCCGACGGGGCGACCGTCACGCCGCAGCACGCCGGCGACCCCCACGGTGGACGGCCCGCCGCCCGACGGCTCCGACACGACGAGGACGCGTTGCCCCTCGGGGGAGGGACGCAGCGCGATCACCTTGCGGTCGGACAGCCACGGCACGTTGATCGCCACCGGCGCACGCCCGCTCAGGTCCGAGGTCGGCTGCACGAGCACGCGGGTGCCGGCGTCGGTGCGCCCGGCCATCCACAGGTAGCCGCCCGGGTCGTAGGCCGGGCGCGTGAGGTCCCTGGCGAACCCTCGCACCCGCACCATCCGGCCCTCCCGCCAGCGAGCGAGCTCCTCGTCGTCGCCGTCGAGGCCGGCGATCTCGGTCCCGTCGGCGGACGATGCGAGGCGGTACCACTCGGGGCCGATGTCAGGCAGCGGCGGCCCGTCCGCGCGCGCCTCCTTGCGCGAGCGGCTCTCCGTGAGCTGACGGGGGTCGACCCGCTCCAGCCCCGCGCTGCTGCGCAGCAGGACCGGCCCCGTCGGCGGCTCGGCGTCGCGCAGGTCCACGTCCTGCGCCCCCAGGGCGCGGTCCGGCAACCCGGGCACGCTGAGCCGAGCACCGTCTGCCTCCAGCTGCACGGCCTCGACCCCGCCCACGGCCGTCAACGTGGCCGTCACCTGCTGCCACATGCGTCGCCGGTTGCGGTCGTCGGCGTTGAGTGCCCGGCTGCTGAGCACGACACGGGCCGTGCCCCCCTCGACCGACACCGAGCCGTGCGCCAGATCGGTGTACTCCGGCACGCCCGTCAGCACGGCGCCCTGCAGGTAGGTCGGCGGCGGCGCGAGCTGGGCCCGCGCCAGCCGCGTCACGAGTCCCGGGCCCTGCAGGAACCACCGGCGGTCCGTCACGGCGGTGTCGTCCGGCGTGACGTAGGTGATGGGGTAGCTGGCGTACAGACCGAAGTCCGCCCGGCTGATCCACACCGTGTGCTGGCCGTCGAGGCCCCCGTCGATGCGCCACTGATCACCGACCTTGACCAGGCGCAGCGTCAGCGAGCGCGTCTGGCCGGGCGGCAGCTCGGAGTAGTGGCCCTCCCGGTCGAGCTGCGCGCTGACCCGGCCGGTCACCACCACGGTGCCCGGCGCGGTGACCTTGACCGCGAGCGCCTCCGGCCCGTCGTAGATCCACCCCGAGCCGTCCGGCTGCCACTGGCTCGAGGCCCTAGGCGTGAGGTACTCGCGGGCGACGCTGCTGTCGTCGTCGGCCCCCAGACCCTGGCGCAAGAAGTCCGTCACGAGATCATCGGCGTCCGACCCGGCGACCGGGCCTCGCGGGATGATCCGCACCCCCGCGTCCTGCGCACCTGCGACGGCCTGCCCCTGGACCACGGGCGTCGACCTCGGCAGCCCGGCGCAGCCCGCCGCGAGGACCGCCGTGGCGAGCGCCACCACGCCGACCCGGGCCGTATGCCGACCCCGGGCCGCCCACCTGCCGCGGACCCTCGGGGGGGACGTCGTCACGGCTGGTTCACCCCGGTCGGGTCCTTGTGCGGCGGGGCCGCCGTGAGCTGGTCGGGCAGCAGCGCCAGCACGCCCGTCGTGCCGGCGTCGAGGGAGGTGCCCGGGACCGGGTCGAGGAGCTCGTCGGTGGTCTGCGCGGGCACGGGCGGGTTCACGCGCAACCCCAGCGGCTGCATCGGGAGGGGGGACTCGGTGACGTCCTCCCCGAAGGTCAGCGGCAGGGTGAGCCGGAAGCACGAGCCCACACCGGGCTGGCCCCAGGCCTCGAGCCACCCGTGGTGCAGGTGGGCGTCCTCCATCGAGATCGACAGCCCCAGGCCGGTGCCACCGGTGGTGCGCGCCCTCGCCGGGTCGGCCCGCCAGAACCTCGTGAACACCAAAGACGCCTCCCCCGGCCGCAGGCCGACCCCGCTGTCGCGGACCGCGACGGCGGCGGCCTCGGCGTTGCGGCCGATCTCGACGTAGATGGGTTCGCCCTCCCCGTGCTCGATCGCGTTGACGACGAGGTTGCGCAGGATGCGGGTGACGCGGCGCCGGTCCACCTCGGCGACCACCGGTTGCGGCGGCGCCACGATCGTGACGGGGCTGCCGCGGCGCGCGGCCAACGCGTCCGCGTCGTCGACGACCTCCTGCGCGAGCTGACGCAGGTCGACGGGCTGCGGCTCGATCGTCGCGGCCCCGGCGTCGATGCGGCTGATCTCGAGCAGGTCGGTCAGGAGGTTCTCGAACCTCTCCAGCTGGCCGGTGAGCAGCTCGGCGCTGCGGGCCGCGCCGGCGGAGAAGTCGCCCCGGGCGTCGTACAGCACGTCGGCGGCCATCCGCACCGT
This sequence comes from Arsenicicoccus cauae, assembly GCF_009707125.1. Classification (GTDB taxonomy): domain Bacteria; phylum Actinomycetota; class Actinomycetes; order Actinomycetales; family Dermatophilaceae; genus Arsenicicoccus; species Arsenicicoccus cauae. Next base: position 35,223 of record NZ_WLVL01000056.1, on the reverse strand, counting down.
GGTGAGCGGCGTGCGCAGCTCGTGCGACACGTCCGAGACGAACTGCTGCTGCAGCCTGGACAGCCCCTCCAGCTGCACGATCTGCGTCTGCAGGCTGGACGCCATCCGGTTGAAGGACCGTCCGAGCACGGCGATGTCATCGGTGCCCTTGACCGCCATCCGCTGGTCCAGCCGCCCGGAGGCCAGCCGCTCGGCCACCTGGGCGGCCCGTCGCACGGGATCGACGACGAGCCGGGTGACGACGAACGCCACGCCGCCGATGAGCACGATCAGCAGGGACCCCGCGAGCAGCAGGTTGCGGGTCACGATGTCGAGGGCCTTGGCCTCGGCCCGCATCGGGTAGGCGTAGTAGAGGTCGTACCCGCCCACCCCCGGCGGCAGCTGGACGCGCGCGCCCACGACGACGGTCGGCAGCTCCCCGTCGTCGCGGGCCAGCGTCACCACCTGGATCTGCTGGTGGCCGCGGTCGGCCTGCACGCGGCCCTGCAGCGTCGCCGGGATCTCGCCGAGGGTGAGGTCGCCCGCGGCGACCGTCGGCAGCGGCTTGCGGGTGTTGTCCTGGGCAGGGGTGAAGATCACGTCCCTCGACAGGTCCGGGGCCTTGTCCTGCTGCACGATGTCGGTGGCCATCTGGCGCAGCGCCGCGTCGTCGGTCTTGTCGGCGTCGTCGAACCTCGCCTGCGCCGAGCGCAGCCGGGCAGCGGCGTCGTTGGAGGCGGTCCGGAGCTTCTCCTCGGTCAGCCCGTCGGCGACCCGACCGTGCAGGTAGGACCCGACGATCAGCAGCATGGCGGTCCCTAGGACCATGGTGCTGGCGACGGTCCGCAGCAGCAGGGACCGGCTCCACAGCTCGACCACGCGGTTGACCCCGTGCCGCATCCAGGAGCGTGCCAGGACCCCACCCCCGAGACGAGCGATCCGACCTCGCAGGGCCGCGAGGTCGGACTTGAGGGTGCGGGCCATGGCCTAGGCCGAGCCGCCGGCCTTGTAGCCCACCCCGCGCACCGTCAGCACGATCTCGGGGTGCTCGGGGTCGTGCTCGATCTTGGAGCGCAGGCGCTGCACGTGGACGTTGACCAGGCGGGTGTCGCCGGCGTGGCGGTAGCCCCACACCTGCTCGAGCAGGACCTCGCGCGTGAACACCTGCCAGGGCTTGCGCGCCAGCGCGACGAGCAGGTCGAACTCCAGCGGGGTGAGGGACAGCGTCTCGTCGCCGCGCTTGACGGCGTGGCCGGCGACGTCGATCGACAGGTCGCCGATGGTCAGGTGCTCCTGCTCGACCTCCTCGCCGCGCCGCAGCCGCACCCGCATCCGGGCGATCAGCTCGGCGGGCTTGAACGGCTTGACGATGTAGTCGTCGGCCCCGGACTCGAGCCCGACCACCACGTCGGTCGTGTCGGTGCGGGCGCTGAGCATGACGATGGGCACACCCGACTCGGCCCGGATGCGGCGGCACACCTCGACGCCGTCCAGGCCCGGCAGCATCACGTCGAGCAGCACGAGGTCCGGCTTGACCTCGCGGAAGGCAGGCACGGCTGCGCTGCCGGTCGCGACGTGCGTCACGTCGAAACCCTCGTTGGTCAGCACGATGCCCAGCATCTCGGCGAGCGCGAGGTCGTCGTCGACCACCAGGATCCGGGTCTTCACGGGGTGCTCCTTCGCTGCGGGACGTCCTGCGTCATCTTCACACACGGTGGGCCCGGGATAACGGTAGGGTCACGGACCTGCGGCGTGTCTCGGCCCGCCCGGCAGCCCCGTCGACCGGTGGGCCGGCGCACCGGTGACCAGGCCGTATGCCGCAGCGGGCCGACGCCCCCGGGGTGGAGGCGCGGGCCCGCGGCATACGACCGGTGTCAGTAGCGGTAGTGCTCCGGCTTGTAGGGGCCGGCGACGTCGACGCCGAGGTACTGCGCCTGCGGCTTCGACAGCTCCGTGAGCCGCACGCCCAGCGCGTCGAGGTGCAGCCGGGCGACCTTCTCGTCGAGGTGCTTGGGCAGGACGTAGACGTCGGTGGCGTACTCCCCCGGCTTGGTGAACAGCTCGATCTGGGCGATCGTCTGGTTGGCGAACGAGTTGGACATGACGAAGGACGGGTGCCCGGTGGCGTTGCCGAGGTTGAGCAGGCGTCCCTCGGACAGCACGATGATCGACCGGCCCGCGGGCTGACCGTCCTCCCCGGCCTCGGCGAAGGTCCACTCGTGCACCTGCGGCTTGATCTCCGTCTTGGTGATCCCCGGGACCTTGGCCAGCCCGGCCATGTCGATCTCGTTGTCGAAGTGGCCGATGTTGCCGACGATCGCCTTGTCCTTCATCGCGACCATGTGCTCGGTGCGGATGACGTCGTAGCACCCGGTGGTCGTGATGAAGATGTCCGCGGTCTGCACGACGTCCTCGAGCCTGGCGACCTGGTAACCCTCCATCGCGGCCTGCAGCGCGCAGATCGGGTCGATCTCGGTGACGACCACCCGTGCGCCCTGGCCGCGCAGCGAGTCCGCGCAGCCCTTGCCGACGTCGCCGTAGCCGCAGACCACGGCGACCTTGCCGCCGATCAGGGTGTCGGTGGCGCGGTTGAGCCCGTCGATCAGCGAGTGGCGGCAGCCGTACTTGTTGTCGAACTTGCTCTTGGTGACGGAGTCGTTGACGTTGATCGCCGGGAAGAGCAGCTCGCCGTCACGGGCCAGCTCGTAGAGGCGGTGGACGCCGGTGGTGGTCTCCTCCGTGACGCCCTTGATCTGCGCGGCCACTCGGGTCCACTTCTGCGGGTCCTCGGCCAGGGTGCGACGCACCAGGGCCTTGAAGACGCCGAACTCCTCGGAGTCCTCCTCGGTGGTGGGCGGCACCTGGCCGGCGGCCTCCCACTCCTTGCCCTTGTGGACCAGCATCGTGGCGTCGCCGCCGTCGTCGAGGATCATGTTGGCGTAGACCTGCTCGCCCGACGCGTCCTTCCCCCACGACAGGATCTGGTTGGTGCAGTCCCAGTACTCCTCGAGCGTCTCGCCCTTCCACGCGAAGACGGGGACGCCCTGGGGGTCCTCGGGGGTGCCCGCGCCGACGACGATCGCGGCGGCCGCCTCGTCCTGGGTGGAGTAGATGTTGCAGCTGGCCCACCGGACCTCGGCGCCGAGAGCGGTGAGGGTCTCGATCAGCACGGCGGTCTGCACCGTCATGTGGAGCGAGCCGGCTATGCGGGCGCCGGCGAGGGGCTGGGCCTCGGCATACTCCTCGCGCAGCGCCATGAGACCGGGCATCTCGTGCTCGGCAAGGCGGATCTGGTGGCGGCCCGCCTCGGCGAGCGAGAGGTCGCGGACCTGGTGGTCGAACGTCACGGTGGACAGTCCCTTCGGTTGGTATGACGACGGTCTGGGCCTGGCGCCGCCCCTCCGGGCTGCAGGGTCATCACCTGCGCCGACCGCCGGCAAGTCTAGGTGACGGGTCAGGGGTGGCCCGCCGCGCGCAGGTTGGCCACGTGGGGGTTGGTGGACGGGTCGAGCCCGAGCCCGAGGGCGGCGTAGGTGCTCAGGAAGTCGGTGAGCGCCATGACCTCGGCGAGCCGCACGGCCGGGTGCCTGGCCCCGCTCGTGATCTCCTGCACCCGGACGCCGACGTCGTGGGCCTCCTGCAGCACCGTCTCGGCCAACGAGGTCTGCTCGGGCGGTATGCCGCTGCCGCCCTCGCGCAGCATCAGCAGCCCCAGCGGCGGCTCCTCCGGGGCGTCGAGGAAGGGGTCGGCGAAGATGTCGCGCCCGCCGCGCGCGGCGGCGAGGCTGCCCGCGCCCTGCCCACCGGCCGCCGTGAAGGGACCGCCGAAGGTCGCCACGACCTGCGAGGCCCCGTCCGGCAGGCAGCCGTGCATCGCCGGGATGCGAGCCGTGCGGGCGAGCCCGGCCACGGCCCGGTGGGCGGCCACGCCCATCAGCGGGCCGTCACCCAGCACCACCGGGACCGTCTCGACCAGCGCCTGCGCCGCGATCTTGGCGGGGTTGACGAAGCACTCGGACGACGGCCGGCACGCCTCGGCCTGCGCGTCGAGACGGTCGGCGAGCTCGTCGAGGACCGGTGCCGGCAGGTCCACGACGCCGAGCGTGGCGCTCGCGAGCAGCACGGGCGTCAGCAGGGACCACAGGGACGTGCGCGAGGACACCAGCCCCCGCGGGACGGGGACGTGCAGGCCCCGCGCACGGGCGGTGACGTCGGCGAGGGGTGACTCGTCGGCGCCCACCGTCACCAGCTGGGCACCGCGTCGTCCGGCCTCGGCGGCGAGACCGAGGGGCCCGGGTGCACGCCCCGACAGCGAGACCGCGACGACCAGGTCCATCGGGCCGACCCAGGCCGGCAGCGGTCCCGCGGCGCGCTGGGACACCGGCACCGGGCTCTGCGCCTCCGCGAGGACGGTGAGGACCTCCCCCACCACCGCCGACCCGCCGAGGGCCGCCACGAGCACGGCGCGGGGGCGCTCCTCACGCTCGAGTCGGTCGATCCCGGCCTCGGCGGCGAGGTGCGCAGCCTCACGCACCTGCGCACCTGCGGTCGCGAGCGCCCGCAGGTGCCCCCGCGAGTCGAGGCGCTGCACCTCGTGCGGGTCGTCGACCAGTGCTTCGTCGAGCTGCGGCATCGCCGGCCCTCCTCGGGGAGTGGTGCGGTGCGGGTGGGTCAGAGGGTGCGGGCCTCGTCCAGGAGCAGCACGGGGATCCCGTCGACGATGGGGAAGGCCACGCCGAGCTCCTCGCAGCGCAGCTCGGGGCCGTCGGGCCCCTCGGCGTCGACGAGCCGATGCTTGCCGCCCGGGGACCGCAGGATCTCCCTCAGCCAGGGCTGGATCGTGCTGCTGGTGGTGGGCTCGCACATGTCGGTCACGCCTTTCCTCGGATGATCGTCAGGACCTCGTCGCGGACCCGCTCCATGGTGGCCCGGTCGGCTGCCTCGACGTTGAGTCGCAGCAGGGGCTCGGTGTTGCTCGGCCGCACGTTGACCCACCACAGCGGCTCGTCGCCGTCCGCCTCGTGGGTGGCCGTCAGGCCGTCCAGCTCGTCGACGTGCAGGCCACGCTCGTGCGCCCATGCGGTGACCTCGGCGCTGCGGGCGGCCTGGTCGTCGACGGTGGAGTTGATCTCGCCGCTCGCGGCATAGCGGTCGTAGCGGGTGACGAGCTCGCTGAGCGGTCCGTCCTGCTCGCCGAGCGCCGCCAGCACGTGCATCGCCGCGAGCATGCCGGTGTCGGCGTACCAGAAGTCCTTGAAGTAGTAGTGCGCCGAGTGCTCCCCACCGAAGACGGCGGCGTTGTCGGCCATCGTGGCCTTGATGTAGGAGTGCCCAACGCGGGTGCGCACCGCGCGGGCCCCCACCTCGGCCACGACCTCCGGGACGGCGCGCGAGGTGATGACGTTGTGCACGAACGTGAGGTCGGACGGGGAGGCGCCGGCCTGCGTCATACGAGCCGTCTCCCGCGCCACGATGAGCCCGGTGATCGCCGAGGGGCTCACCGCCTCGCCGCGCTCGTCGACCACGAAGCAACGGTCGGCGTCGCCGTCGAAGGCCAGGCCGAGGTCGGCCCCCTGCTCGACGACGGCCCGCTGCAGGTCGACGAGGTTGGCGGGCTCGAGCGGGTTCGCCTCGTGGTGGGGGAAGGTGCCGTCGAGCTCGAAGTAGAGCGGCACGACCTCGAGCGGCAGGGCAGGGAGACCGGCCGCGTCGCCGAGGACCGCGGGGACGGTCAGACCACCCATGCCGTTGCCCGCGTCGACGACCACCGTGATCGGGTCCGAGCGACGCGGCGACGAGAGGTCGACGAGGGAGCGCAGGAACCCGGCGTACTCACCGAGCAGGTCTCGCTCCACGACGGAGCCGGGCTCACCCTCGGCGGTCTCGGACGCGCCGTCGAGGATCTCCTGGGCCAGGTCCCGCACCTCGGCGAGGCCGGACTCCTGGCCCACCGGACGAGCGCCCGACCGGCACAGCTTGATGCCGTTGTAGGCCGCGGGGTTGTGGCTCGCGGTGAACATCGCTCCCGGCACGTCCAGGTGCCCGGCGGCGAAGTAGAGCCCGTCCGTCGAGCACAGGCCGATGAGGGTCACGTCCACGCCGTGCTGCATGGCCCCGTCCGCGAACGCCCGCGACAGCTCCGGCGACGACGGCCGCATGTCGTGACCGACGACCAGGCTGCGCGCACCCTCGGGCAGGATCACGGCTCGGGCGAAGGCCGAGCCCAGCGCTCGGGCCACGGCGGCGTCGAGCTGCTCGGGCACGAGCCCGCGGACGTCGTAGGCCTTGACGAAGGTGGACAGGTCGGTGCGTGAGGTCACGACGGGGAGCCTACCGGTCCGGTCCGACAGGGGGGCGTGGGTCAGCAGGACCGGGCCGGGGAGTTCCCCCCGGGCTCCGCGTCGTCGGCAGGGTCGGCCGCTTCGCCGAGGTCTCGCAGCACGCGCAGGTGTCCCCGACGACCCACCTCCACCGCGGAGACGGTGCCGGCCTGCCGGGCCACGCGGGCCGACACCTCCCTGGCCTGCTCGGACGTGCGGGGCGCCGCGACGAGCGTGCGGCGTTCGTCGGAGGTGCTCTCCTCCCCCGCGCCCGGTCCCGGCTCGGGCCCCGGGTCCGGCCTGCGGCGCGGGCGACGGACGGCGTCCGCAATGGCCACCAGCTCGTCTGGGGCGGGCTCCGGCTCGGCGAACTCCGGCACCAGGCGCACGAACTCCCACCCGCGGGGAGCAGTGAGTCGGCGGGCGTGGTCCGCGCACAGGTCGTACGAGTGCGGCTCGGCAAAGGTCGCGAGCGCCCCGAGGACGATCTGGGAGTCGGCGTAGACGTAGGTCAGCGTCGCGACTGCCGGTCGGCCGCAGGGGGTCTTGGAGCACGTTCGCTGCACGGTCACGGTGGGCAACCCTAGTCTCCGTTCTGCGGCATAGCCATTGGCGCGCCGTATCGTGATGGGCGTGAGCATCCCTGCCCCCGCACCCGACGACTCGTCGCCTCGACGGCTCGCGCGCGACCGTCGGGGCCGCGGCCGACGCGGGCCCCTCGCCTGGCCCCCGGTGCCCGAGATGACGTCCCGCGAGGACAGGTTCGACCAGCTGGTCCTCGACGCGGTCGAGCGCCTCGTGCCCCGCGCCGGTGGCCGCCTGGACGGCGTGGAGGTCGCGGTGGAGCTCGTGCCGGGCGGCGACGTCCTGGTGGCCGCGGAGCAGGAGGGCTCGATCCCGCTGGGTCACGCCCGCCCCGGGCACGGCCGGTCCGACGCCCGCATCGTCGTCTACCGCCGCCCCGTCGAGTCCCGCGTGCGCGACCGCACGGAGCTCGCCGAGCTCGTCGATGCCGTGGTGGTGGAGCAGGCCGCAGCCCTGCTCATGGTCGCCCCTGAGGACCTGGACCCGGACTACGACGGCCATCCATGAGGGCTGGCGCCCGGCCGGTCAGGGGGAGGGCGTCACGACATACGGCGTGGTCGTCTGGGGCCGTGCCACGAGGGGGGTGACGGTCACCAGACCGCCGTCGGCGCTGGTGGCGACGGCCGCCCGAAGCCCCTTGGCCGCGGTGACCCACACGCTCGAGGCGTCGCTGACGTCGACGGAGGCGGTCCCCCGGCCAGGGACGTCGATCCGGCGCGGAGCCGTCGTCCCGTCGGCCGCGACGACCGTCGCCGTCGTGGTCACGATGCCGTCGCCCGGGTTGGTGATCGCGAGCTGGTGCGTGAACCGCGTGCCGCCGGGCTGGCCGAGCGGGATCCCGGCCAGGTCGCCCAGCGCCGGGGTCGCCGGCACCCACCCGAAGTCGTGGACGGGCGCGGCGACCGAGCCGGCGCCCCTCGGCCGCGGCCCGTCGGCGCGACCCAGGTGGCCCGCGGCCGCCACGGGGCTGGTGGCGGACACGCGCACGCCGTAGGCACCGGTGGGCAGGCTGGGCAGGCCGATGTCCCGGCTCGCCCCGGTGGGGAGCCGCACCGGCGGCAGGGGGTCACCCACCGGTCCGCCCGGCCCGAGGACGGTCATCCGGACCTCGGCGTCGTGGTCACCGACGGCGACGACCCGCACGACGGCGGGGTCGTCCGGCCCGGCGACGACGAGGCCGGGGAGGACGAGCTCCTGCCCGGTGGCGCTCGGCCCCACGTCGTCGGCGCCCCTCGGGGTGATGCCGTCGAGCCAGCCGTCGTGCAGCGCCGCATGGACCGTGCCGCCGCGCACGTGGACCTGGGCCGTGGGGCTGGCCTGCGTGCCGTCCAGGGCGTCGAGGAGCACGACGGTGCGTCCGCGGGGCTCCACCACGACGTCGCGCCCCGCCACGCTGGCGATCGGTCCGTCCGCGCCGTGCATCGTCACGTCCACGGTGACCGGGGTCTCGTGGGGGTTCGTGAGGACGAGGTGCTCCTGGCGACCGGCCTGCCCGGCACCAGCGGGGAGCCAGGCGTCCGTCACCGGCACGTCGCAGGGCACCGACACCAGGGCGGCGCGCTCGCCGGTGGTGGCCAACGACCGCTGGACCGCCGTCAGCGCTGGCGCCAGGCGCTGGGAGGCGGACACGAGCCCGGACCTCGGCCCCGAGATCAGCGCGGTGACCGGGTTGCCGGGCGCCGTGACCCGTTGGGCATCCGGGTGGTCCGAGGGGCCCACCTGCAGGATCCCCGGTGGCAGCGCGCGTCCCTGCGCCGCGGCGACGGCATCGGGCGGGGCGACCGCCGTCAGGTCCACGGGGGGCGCCCCTGACTCCGCCGGCAGCCCGGGCACACCGACGGTCTCCTGACCGGGGCACACGAGGGTGCGGCTCGTGACGGGTCGAGCCGGCGGGGCGCTCGGGGGGATGGCGGCCCGGGGCGCTCCGGGCACCTCGAGACGGCCGTCGACGGCACCGGAGCCCGCGACCACCGCGGCCCCCACCACGACGACCCCGACCACGCGCAGCAGCCCTGCCCCCTTCACCGGACCACCTCTGCGTCCCGGCCCCGGCGCACGCCGAACGGCAGGGCCAGCAGCAGTACCAGCGCGAGGGCTCCGCCCTGGACGATCGACCAGGTCCTGTGGGCCGGCACCGTGCTGATGCGCACGTGGCGGGTGTCCGGGGGGAGGTCGTATGCCGCCAGCTCGCCGTCACGCGGCGTGAGGGCACGGCCGTCGGCGCGCACCTGCGCCGTGGCCGCCCAGCCCCGCTGCTGCGCGACGGCCAGGACGTGACCGGCGCCGCTCGTCGCCAGGTCGCTGTCGACCTCGGGACCGCTGCCCCGGACGGGCACGGTCGCGACGGGCGTGCCGTCCGACCGCTGGACCCGCACGGCAGAGACGGGGACGGCTGCCGCGGACGGCCCGGACCTCGGCGTCACGCGCCAGACGGGGTCGCCCTCGACGTCGGTGAGCCGCGACAGGCCGGCCGTCGTGTCCAGGCGGGCGGCGACCGCGGGGTCCACCGGCGCGAGGCCGACGAAGCCGACGCCCGCGTCGGCGAGCCGGTCGGCGACGGGGCGGCCGCCCGAGGGCTCGTCGGTGACCAGGGCGTGCGCCACCTCGCGCAGCCGTGCGCTGTCCTCGACCGCACCGGCATCCTTGGGCAGGTCCCGCACGACGTCCGACGGGTCCCCGGGCTCGAGGCGGTAGGTCATGGCCGTCCCCCGACGGTCCAGGGCCAGGTATCGCGCCGCCAGCGCGCTCTGGGCGCTGTCCTGCGCGACGGCCGGCACCTGGCTGGCGGGGACCGCCAGCGCGCGGTCGAGGCGCGTGAGCGTCAGCCACGCCGCCTGGGTGAGGACGGTGACGGTCACCAGCGTCGCCAGGACGCCGCCGGCGACGCGGAGGGCCTGCGCGGCACCCGGGCGAGACGCTCCAGGGCGGGTGGCGCCGGCCCTCCGGATCGCCTCGACCCCCTGCAGGGCCGCCGCGAGCAGGGCCAGGGTCAGCAGGAGCAGCCCGGCGCCGGCCCAGGGCGTGATCGGCACGGGGCGGCCAGCGGCGTCGGTGGCCTGACCCACGACGAGGTGCGGCGCGGCGGCGGCCCCGGCGACACCGAGCAGGGCCAGCACGGCCAGGACTCGGGACGCGCCGATGCGGCGCCCGTCCACCGCCAAGCCCCACACCCCGGCCAGGACGACGGGGGCGGCGAGCAACGGGAGCAGCAGCCGTGCGGACGCGGCCAGGGACGGATCGGCGAGCAGCCCGGTCTCCGTGGAGGTCACGGGCGCCGTCGGCCACAGGAGCGCGAAGTGCCAGGGGCGAGGCTGGCCGCCCCAGGACGCCAGGCCGGGTCCGGTCAGCACCGACCCGGGGGTGTGCCACCAGCTGGCGATCGCCGGTCCGATCAGGACGACCGGCGCGGTCGCCACCAGCACCCCCGCGACCCGCCCGCGCCCGTGGTTGCGAGCCGCGAGGACGAGGCCGAGCACGAGGACGACCGCCAGCAGCGCGGGAGCCACGGCCGCGGCGGCGGTGGCCGCCAGCACGGTGCCTCCCACGGCCGGCCACCAGGGCCGACGCTGGCCGCAGCCGGCCAGCCCGGCGAGGAGCGGTGGGAGGACGACCCCGAGCACGGCGGCGCCGACGCGTCCCTCACCCAGTCCCACGAGGAGCGCGGGAGACAGCGCCCAGGCGAGGGCGGCGAGAGCCCGTGGCCAGGGGCGGCGAGTGGCGGCCCGGCCGGCGAGGTACGCGCTGGTCGTCGCCGCAGGGATGGCGCCGAGCAGCAGCAGGGCCGCGGCGACGCCCAGGGCAGAGCTCGGCGCGCGGCCGGGGAGGTGCTCGACGACCCAGGCCGGCGCGGCCAGCAGGGGGAGCCAGGTGGGTGCGTCCGAGGCGGATCCCAGCCCCGAGGGGTCCCACCCGGTCAGGTAGCGGGTCCACGCCGCCGCCGACCCGCCCGTCCCTGGCCGCAGCTCCCCTCCGGCCATTCCCCGGTCCAGCAGCGCCCCACCCCTGCCCCGCACCACCGGCCACCACGCCGTGACGGCGAGCGCGGCAGCCACCAGGACGGCGAGCAGGCCAGGGTGCCGGGCGGCGCGGGCCCCGAGGTCATCCGCATCGAGGTCGGTCGCCTCGTCGCTGACCGGACCTGGTTCGGCGACCGTGACGGAGGGTCCGAGTCCCTCCGGGCGCCCCCCACCGCGCCCCTCCGACGCGCCGCCCTCGGGTGCGAGGACCGACGGCAGGTGCGGCAGGCCCGTGTAGACCTCGTCCCGTACACCGGCCAGCGCGCGGGAGTGCGGGGCCAGCAAGGCACCCAGACCGGCACCCCCGACGACGGTCGTGTGCCGGGCCCGCCGGCGCGAGCCGTGGCTGCGCCAGGACGTGAGCACGGCGCCCGCGTCGGACAGCTCGGCGAAGGCCGCCCGGGGCCGCTTGAGCAGCAGGAGCGCCGCCGTCAGCAGCAACGCCCCCAGCAGGATGCGCACGGCATACCAGGGGACCAGCCGGCCGGGGCAGCGGGCCAGCGCGATCCGTCGCACGGCCCGACGGTCACGTCGGTAGGCCCGGTCGACGGCGCCGCGGCGCTCGCGCTCCCAGGCCCGACGCTCGCGCAGGACGTGGTCGCGGGAGAACCGTTCGTCGATGTCGTCGAGCCCCAGGCCCGCGAACGGCATCCGGTCGCGCGACCGCAGCCCCTGGGTGGTCGCCCGGGCGTCGAGGGCCACGGCCTCCGGCACCACGACGACCCTCAGGCCGGCCTGGTGGGCCCGCCAGCACAGGTCGAGGTCCGCCGCCACGGGAAACACCCGGTCGAGGGCGCCGAGGTGCAGGAGGGCATCCGCCCGCGCCAGCATCGCGCCGGTGCCCACGGCAAGGACGTCGCTGCGGTGGTCGTGCTGCCCCTGGTCCAGCTCGCCGTGCCGCGGCGAGGCGACCCGTCGTCCGGTCGGGGAGACCGTCTGCCCCACCTCCACCAGCCGAGCGGGGTCGCCCGCGTCGACATACTTCGGGCCCGCGATGGCCACGGTGGCGGACAAGGTCGCCTCGCGCAGGAGTGCGTGGAGGCAGTCGGGCTCGGGGAAGCAGTCGTCCTCGAGGAGCCAGACCCACCGCGACGCGGCGTCGAGCTCGGCCTCGGGGTCGGCGCCGGCACGTTCCGCAGGATCGGGCAGGGCGCCGCGGGCCTGCAGGTCGGCGAGACCCGCCAGCACGGCCTTCGGGTGGCGAGCGCCGCGGGCCTCGACGACGTGCACCCGGATGCCCGCGTCGGCGAGCCGCCGCCCCGCATCCTCGGGCAGGGCATCCTCCCGGCCGGTCAGCACGACGGCCAGATGGCGCAGGGAAAGGGTCTGGGCAGCGATGGCGTCCAGGCTGCGCACCAGCCAGGGAGCGCCGTCATGGACGACGAGCACGCCGTCGACCGCGCGAACCCCGGGAAGGGAAGCGGTGCCGGGACGCCGAGGGGTGGGAGCGGGCACCGGGCCTCCGGACGTGGACAGGGCGGGTGGGTGCAGCGGGTGGACCTCGACGGCGCGAGTGCCGTCCTTGGTCAGACGGCGCGCTTCTTCAGCTTGCGTCGCTCTCGCTCGGACAGTCCGCCCCAGATGCCGAAGCGCTCGTCGTGGGCCAAGGCGTACTCGAGGCACTCTGCGCGCACCTCGCAGCCGGTGCAGACCTTCTTGGCCTCGCGGGTGGAGCCGCCCTTCTCGGGGAAGAACGCCTCGGGGTCGGTCTGGGCGCACAGAGCGCGCTCCTGCCAGGACAGCTCGCTGTCGTCGGCGGCGTCCAGCACTGGCACCAGCTGAAGTTCTTGCACGGCCCCTCCTCGACTCGTCGCGTCCCCCTCGTCATCCGCACGACCAGGATGCCTAAGGTAATGAATAGTCACACCCAGTAGCCATGCTCAGTCGTGGACTGATCACTGCGGGTGAATGCAACGATGAAATTACATGCGTGTCATATGCCCGCCGTCAAGCGGCTGAATGGTAGATGCACCCCGTCAGACGCACGTCTTGCGCAGGCAGCAGCCGCACGACCCGTTGTCAAATACCCACGTTGTCGCATGTCACAGCGGCGTGGCGGAATGCGCACCGGGTTGCGAGGAGCGACGAGGGTGTTACGCCGAAAGAGTGTATGAAAGAATCTTGTCATGCGGATCACCACCCTTGCCGGAGGTGTCGGCGGGGCGCGGTTCCTCCGCGGCCTCGTGCGCCACCTCGACGACGCCCTCCCCGCCGAGCCCCACGAGCCGGGGCAGGACCCTGCTCGACCGGAGATCACGGTCATCGGCAACACGGGTGACGACATCACGCTGTACGGGCTGCGCGTCTGCCCGGACCTCGACACGGTCATGTACACCCTCGGCGGCGGCATCCACGAGGGCCAGGGCTGGGGTCGGGACGGTGAGACGCACGTCGTCCAGGAGGAGCTCGCGGCGTACGGCGTCGAGCCCCAGTGGTTCGGGATGGGCGACCGCGACATCGCCACCCACGTCGCCCGCACCCGGTGGCTCGGCCAGGGGCTGAGCCTCTCGGAGGTGACCTCGCGGCTCGGTGACCGATGGGGCCTCCCCCGCCAGGGGGTGCGCCTGCTCCCCATGACGGACGACCCGGTCGAGACGCACGTCGTGGTCGAGGACCAGGATGCCGAGGGGGGCCAACGCGCGATGCACTTCCAGGAGTGGTGGGTCAGGCACCAGGCCGCCCTGCCGGCCGAGCGTTTCGTCGTCGCCGGGATGGATCGGGCTCGCCCCGCGCCCGGCGTCCTCGAGGCGATCCGCACCGCCGACCTGGTCATCCTTCCCCCGTCCAACCCCGTCGTGTCGATCGGCATCATCCTCACGGTCCCCGGAGTGCGGGACGCGCTGCGCGGCACGCGAGCCCCCGTGGTGGGTGTGTCCCCCGTCATCGGTGGACGACCGGTGCGCGGGCACGCGGACGCATGCCTGGCCGCGCTCGGGCTGCCCACCACCGCCGACGCGGTGGCCGGGCTGTATGCCGACTTCCTCGACGGCTGGCTGGTGGACGACGCGGACGAGGGCGCATCCGACCTGCTGCGCCGCCATCGGGGCCTCGTGGTCGAGCATCGGCCCCTGATGATGAGCGACGTCCCCACCGCCACCGTGATCGCCGGGGCGGCCCTGGACCTCGGGCGACGGCTGCAGCGCGCGTGAACGAGCCCGAGCGCGGCCGGCCAGCCGCGTCGACACCGTCCGCACCGGCCGTGACCATCACGGGCTTGCCCGGTATGCCGGAGGTCGTGACCGGCACCGACCTCGCCGCAGCGCTGCTCACGGCCGCTGACGCCGCAGGCACCCGGATCGTCGACGGGGACGTGCTGGCCGTGTCGAGCAAGCTGGTGTCCAAGTCGCTGGGGCTGCGCACGCCGTGGCACGGCGACCGTGCCGGCAAGGACGCGCTCGTCCGGTCCGGCACCCGGCGGGTCGTCGCGGAGCGTGCCACGCCGGACGGGGTGACGCGGGTCGTGGAGAGCGTCGCCGGACCCGTGATGGCGGCCGCGGGCGTCGACGCCTCCAACACGGGCCCAGGGGGCGGCCTCCTCTCCCTGCCCGCGGACCCCGACCAGGCGGCGAGCCGGCTGCGCGAGTCGCTCCTCGCGCAGCAGCCGGGCCTGACTCGGGTGGGTGTCGTGGTCACCGACACCGCGGGGCGCCCGTGGCGCCTGGGGCAGACCGACCTCGCCCTGGGCCTGTCGGGGATCCTGCCTGCCGACGACCTGCGCGGCGACCTCGACCACGACGGTCGTCCCCTGTCCGTCACCAGTCGGGCGCTGGTCGACGAGGTCGCCGCGGCGGCGGACCTCGTCAAGGGCAAGACCGACGGGGTGGGTGCTGCCCTGCTCCGGGGCCTGGACCACCTGGTGGTGGCCCCCGGAGCGTGGGACCTGCCGGGAGCGCGGTCGCTGGTGCGTGCGGGCGCGGGTGACTGGTTCGCGCTCGGGCACGTGGAGGCTCTTCGTTCGGCTCTCGGGGCACCCCCCGGCTCGGCGACGGCGGCAACCGTGGGGATCACGCCGGCCTCGCTGGACGGCATGGCCGAACGAGCGGGTCGCGCGCTGCGGCTCGCCCTCCTGGGCTGCCCGTGGGTGTCCCCGGTCGACCTCAGGCTCCAGGACGACGTGGTGGTGGGGAGGCTGGACTGCCCCGACGACCTCGAGCTGGGGCGGAGCCTGGCCAGGCTGGAGGTGGCGGTCGTCTCGGAGGGCCTCGCCGTGACGTGGAGGCGCTCGGCGGGCGGGGCTGCCATCACCTTCGCCGAACCCACCTGAGCGGCCCGAGCCGGCCCGGTCACCGGTGGACTCTCCTCGACGGACGTCGGGGCCTCAGGCCCCGGTGCCCCCGTCTGTGCCTGCCGCCGGCAGGGCCGCCCTCGTCCTCGCGACCCGCTCGACGGCCCTCTGGGACTGGTCGCTGACCTCGCCGACCAGCTCCTCCAGGACGTCCTCGAGAAAGATGACGCCCGTGACCTGGTCGTCGTCGTCGAGGACCTGCGCGAGGTGCCGCCCGGTCAGCTGCATGGTGGCGAGGACGTCCTCCACCTCGTCGTCGGCGCGCACGGTCGCGAGCCGCCGGATGCGCTTCGCGGGGATGGGGTCGGCGAAGTCCTCGTCGCGGGCGTACAGGACGTCCTTGAGGTGGAGGTACCCCACGATGTCCCCCTCGGGATCGCGCACGAGGTAGCGCGAGAAGCCGTGCTTGGCCACGAGCCGCTCGAGGTCCTGCGGGGTCGACGTCTCGGGCAGCGAGACGACCTCCCCGAGGGGGACCGCCGCCTCTCCCGCGAGGCGGCCGCTGAACTCCAGCGCGCCCTGGACCAGCCCGTGCTGCTCGGCCTCGAGCAACCCCTCCCGGTGGCTCTCGGCGACGATGTCACCGACCTCTTGCGCGGTGTAGGCCGAGGCGAGCTCGTCCTTGGGGTCGATGCCAGTGGCCCGGACGACGGCCTTGGCGACCCGCTCCATGACCAGGATGATCGGTCGCAGGACCCGCGTGATGGCCAGGAGAGCCGGCACCAGGACGAGCGCGGAGCGCTCCGGACCGGCGATGGCGAGGTTCTTGGGGATCATCTCCCCCACCACCACGTGGAGGTAGGCCACCAGGAGCAGGGCGAGCACCAGGGCGAGCGGGGTCGCCACGGCGGTCGACAGGTGAGCGGCCTCGAGCCACCCTTCGAACACGTGGTGCAGGGCGACCTCGGCCAACGCGCCCAGGCCCAGGGAGCACACGGTGATCCCCAGCTGGGCGCACACCAGCAGCGAGGCCACCTGCTCCAGGGCGTCGAGGCAGCGCCGAGCGGACGTCGACCCGCCCTCGGCCAGTGGCTCGAGCTGCGACCGGCGCGCCGCCATCAGGGCGAACTCCGCGCCGACGAAGAACGCGTTGCCGAGCAGGAGCAGCAGGGAGATCCACAGAGCGGTTGCGGTGTTCATCGTCTTGCCCCCGCCTGGCCGACGGAGCCCGGCCCCTCCTGGGCGGCCGACGGTATGCCGTCCGGCCCGCCCCCTCGCCCCCCGCCGCCGTCGTCGAGCGGATCCGAGCCCCGGTCGTCCGCGACCAGCCGGAGCCGGTCGACGCGGTGCCCGTCCATGCCCTCGACCGTGATCTGCCAGCCGTCGATCGCGACCTCGTCGCCGACCCTGGCGATCCGTCCGAGCCTCGCCATGACGAAACCGCCCAGCGTCTCGTAGGTGGCGGCCTCGGGGATGTCCGCACCGACCCGGTCCCGCACCTCGTCGGTGCGCCACAGGCCGGGGACGGTCCAGGTCCCGTCCCGGCGCTCGCGCGCCTGGGGGCCACGGCGGTCGTGCTCGTCGGCGACCTCCCCCACGATCTCCTCGATGACGTCCTCCAGGGTCACCACGCCCGAGGTCCCGCCGTACTCGTCGACCACGATCGCGAGCTGGAAGCTCGTGCGGCGCAGCAGGAGCAGGAGCGGGTCGAGGCGGATCGTCTCGGGGACGTGGAGGGCGTCGACCATCAGCGCGGAGACAGGCACGTCCTGGCGTCGTTCGTGGGGCACGGCCAGTGCCTTCTTGACGTGGACGACGCCGTCGACGTCGTCGAGGTCCTCCCCGATCACGGGGAACCGCGAGTGGCCGGTGCGACGCGCGAGGGTGAGCACGTCGGCTGCGCTGGCGGTACGCCCGACCGTGTCGCAGCGCACCCGGGGTGTCATGACGTCGTCGGCGGTCCGCTCGCCGAAGCCGAGCGATCTGGTCAGCAGCAGGGCGGTGTCCAGGTCCAGGGTGCCCGCCTCGGCCGACCGGCGGACGAGGGAGGACAGCTCCTGGGGGGTGCGGGCGGCCGACAGCTCCTCCTGCGGCTCGATCCCGACCCTGCGCAGGAAGGCGTTGGCCGATCCGTTGAGGACGACGATGAGCGGCTTGGCCACCAGCCCGAAGGCGCGGACCGGGCCGGCGACGACCTTGGCCGTGCCCAGGGGGGCTGAGATGCCGAGGAACTGCGGCACCAGCTCACCGGCGATCATGGAGCCGACGGTGGCGACCACCATGGCGATCGTCGTCGAGACCGGCGCGACGGCCGCCTGCGGCACGCCGAGGGCGGCCAGCGGTCCACTCACCAGTCCGCCGATGGCCGGCTCGGCGAGGTAACCGGTGAGCAGGGTGGTCAGCGTGATGCCGACCTGGGCGGCGGAGAGCTGCGTGGACAGGCTGCGCAGGGCCACGAGGACGGGCTGCGCCCCCGCGTCCCCGGCGTCGACGGCGCGCTGGACGGTGGGCCGGTCGAGCGCGACGAGGGAGAACTCGGCCGCCACGAACACCGCCGCTGCGGCGGTGAGCGCCACCGCGGCCAGCAGCAGGAGCCATTCGGTCATAGTGCGGTCATCCTACGGTCGGGGTGAGACAGACCCTCGTCGGCGACGGCCGGGCAGGGCCGCGGGGTGCAAGATAGGGTGAAGGCCGATCAAGGTGCCGGTCAGAGTAGACGCGATCCAGAAAGAGGCGAGTACCGCCGTGACAACGCCCCCTAGCGGCCCGAGCTCCTCAGCCACCTTCGGAGCCAACCAATGGCTCGTCGACGAGCTGTACGAGCAGTACAAGCAGGACAAGCAGAGCGTGGACAAGGCGTGGTGGTCGTTCTTCCAGGACTACACCCCCACGGCGGGGCAGTCCTCCGACAAGGCGGCGGCCGGTGGGGGGACTGGCGGCGGCGGTCGGGGCGCCGACGCGGCATCGTCGCAGACGCTCGATCCAGGTGCGGCCACGGGCCGCCCGGCCCAGCGCCCCGCGTCTGGCTCCGCGCCTGAGACCGCGTCCGGCGAGGCACCTGCCGACGCCGCCGAGGCCAAGGCCGGGTCACGGCCGAAGGCAACGGCGAAGGCCTCTCAGGAGCCACCGGCGAGCGCGTCGCAGAAGGCGCCCGTCAAGGAGGCGAGGTCGGCGACCAAGGACGGCAAGGACACGAAGCCGGGCGACAAGCAGGCCCAGCCGACGCCCCGCGACATCCCCGCCGTCAAGGACACCGGCCCCCAGGCCCAGGAGCAGGTCGTCCCGCTCAAGGGCCCGGCCGCCCGCGTGGTCGCCAACATGGCGACGTCGCTCGAGGTCCCGACCGCGACGAGCCTGCGGGCGGTGCCGGCCAAGGCCCTCATCGACAACCGCATCGTCATCAACAACCACCTGCGGCGGAGCCGCGGCGGCAAGGTCTCGTTCACCCACATCATCGGCTTCGCCCTCGTCAAGGCCCTGGCCTCGATGCCGGATATGAACAACTCCTTCGCCGAGCGGGACGGCAAGCCCACGCTGGTCAAGCCGGCTCACGTCAACCTCGGCATCGCCATCGACCTGCCCAAGCCCGACGGGACCAGGTCCCTCGTGGTGCCGAGCATCAAGTCGGCCGAGCAGATGGACTTCGTGCACTTCTGGACGGCCTACGAGGAGCTCGTCCGCAAGGCACGTGGCGGCAAGCTGTCGGTGGACGACTTCGTGGGCACGACGATCTCGCTGACCAACCCGGGCGGCATCGGCACGAACTCCTCCACCCCCCGCCTCATGCAGGGCCAGGGCGCGATCATCGGTGTGGGCTCGCTGGAGTACCCCGCGGAGTGGCAGGGTGCGGCGCAGGAGACGCTCAACCGGCACGCGGTCAGCAAGATCCTGACGCTGACCAGCACCTACGACCACCGCATCATCCAGGGCGCCGGGTCCGGAGAGTTCCTCAAGATCATCCACGAGCTGCTCCTCGGCAAGCACGACTTCTACGACGAGATCTTCGCGTCGCTGCGCATCCCCTACGAGCCGGTCCGCTGGGTGCAGGACATCTCGGTGGGGCACGAGGACGAGATCAACAAGACGGCCCGCGTCCAGCAGCTGATCCACGCCTACCGCGTGCGGGGTCACCTGATGGCCGACATCGACCCGCTGGAGTATCGGCAGCGCCGTCACCCCGACCTCGACATCGAGCAGCACGGCCTGACCTTGTGGGACCTCGAGCGCGAGTTCGCGACCGGCGGGTTCGGCGGGAAGCCGCTGATGCACCTGCGCGACATCCTGGGGACCCTGCGCGACTCCTACTGCCGGACCGTCGGCGTGGAGTACATGCACATGCAAGATCCCGAGCAGCGCGAGTGGATCCAGGAGCGCGTCGAGGCGCACCACGTCCGGCAGAGCGCCGAGGAGCAGCTGCGGGTGCTGCGACGGCTCAACGCCGCCGAGGCCTTCGAGACCTTCCTGCAGACGAAGTTCGTCGGCCAGAAGCGCTTCTCGCTGGAGGGCGGCGAGTCCACGATCGCGGTCCTCGACCGGATCCTCTCCCGGGCGGCCTCAGACGCGATGGACGAGGTGTGCATCGGTATGCCGCACCGCGGCCGCCTCAACGTGCTGGCCAACATCGCCGGCAAGAGCTACGGCCAGATCTTCCGCGAGTTCGAGGGCGTGCAGGACCCCTCCACCGTCCAGGGCTCGGGCGACGTCAAGTACCACCTGGGCACCGAGGGCACGTTCACCTCGGAGGAGGGCGAGCAGACCAAGGTCTACCTCGCCGCCAACCCGTCCCACCTCGAGGCCGTCAACCCGGTGCTCGAGGGCATCGTGCGGGCCAAGCAGGACCGGCTCGGTCACGGTGGTGAGGCCTTCACGGTCCTGCCGATCCTGATGCACGGCGACGCCGCGTTCGCCGGGCAGGGCGTGGTCGCGGAGACCCTGCACCTGTCCCAGCTGCGGGGCTACCGCACGGGCGGCACGATCCACATCGTCGTCAACAACCAGGTCGGCTTCACCACCGCCCCGTCCAGCTCCCGCTCGTCGGTCTACTCCACCGACGTGGCCCGGATGATCCAGGCGCCGATCTTCCACGTCAACGGCGACGACCCGGAGGCCTGCGTGCGGGTGGCCGAGCTCGCCTACGAGTTCCGCCAGACCTTCGCCAAGGACGTCGTCATCGACCTCGTCTGCTACCGCCGGCGCGGTCACAACGAGGGTGACGACCCGTCGATGACCCAGCCGCTGATGTACAACCTCATCGAGGCCAAGCGCAGCGTGCGCAAGCTCTACACCGAGGCGCTGATCGGCCGTGGCGACATCACGGTCGAGCAGGCCGAGGACGCCCTGCAGGACTACCAGCAGCAGCTGGAGCGGGTGTTCGTGGAGACGCGTGAGGCCATCAAGGCCGCGCGGTCCGGACAGGACAGCGGCCCGTCCGGCCTCGAGCGGCCCGAGGCGCAGGAGGCCGACGACAAGGCGCCGGCCAAGTTCGTCGACACCGCCATCTCGCACGACACGCTGATGCACATCGGCAAGGCGTTCGTCGCGACCCCCGAGGGCTTCACGGTCCACCCCAAGCTGCGCCAGATGCTGGAGAAGCGCGCCGACTCCGTCGCCAACGGTGGGATCGACTGGGGCACGGCCGAGCTCATCGCCTTCGGGTCGCTGCTGATGGAGGGCACACCGGTCCGCCTGTCGGGACAGGACTCCCGTCGCGGCACCTTCGTCCAGCGGCACTCGGTCCTGATCGACAAGTCGTCCGCGGAGGAGTGGACCCCGCTGCTCTATCTCGGCAAGGGGCAGGCCAGGTTCTGGGTCTACGACTCCCTGCTGAGCGAGTTCGCGGCCATGGGCTTCGAGTACGGCTACTCCGTGGAGCGCCCGGACGCCCTCGTCCTGTGGGAGGCGCAGTTCGGTGACTTCGCCAACGGGGCGCAGAGCATCGTCGACGAGTTCATCTCGTCCTCGGAGCAGAAGTGGGGCCAGCGCTCCTCGGTGGTCCTCCTGCTCCCGCACGGCTACGAGGGACAGGGACCGGACCACTCGTCGGCCCGCATCGAGCGTTACCTTCAGCTGTGCGCGCAGGACAACATGACGGTGGCCTTCCCCAGCACGCCGGCGTCCTACTTCCACCTGCTGCGCCGCCAGGCGTACGCGCGACCGCGGCGTCCGCTCATCGTGGCTACGCCCAAGTCGATGCTGCGCCTCAAGGCGGCGGCGAGCAGCCCGGAGGACTTCACCCACGGCACCTTCGAGCCCGTCATGGGCGACCGGACCGGGATCGACGCGACCAAGGTCGACCGCGTGCTGCTGTGCTCGGGCAAGATCTACTACGAGCTGGACGCTCACCGGCAGAAGTCCGGCGACACATCGACGGCGATCATGACGGTGGAGCGCATCGCGCCGTTCCCGGCCAAGGAGATGGCCCAGGCCCTCTCCACCTACCCCGACGCCGAGGTCGTGTGGGTGCAGGACGAGCCGGCCAACCAGGGCACCTGGCCCTACGTCGCGCTCACCGGCCCCGAGCTGCTGGAGCAGAACGGCGAGACGCGTCGCTTCCGGCTGGTCAGCCGTCCTGCCTCGGCCGCCCCGTCCACGGGGTCGTCCAAGGCTCACGCGGTCGAGCAGGCCGACCTCGTGGAGCGCGCCTTCGCGCGCTGACCTGCGGTTCGCCCCGGCGGGGCCCGTCACCTGGGTGACGGGCCCCGTCCGTCGTCCGGCCCGGTATGCCGCACCGGCCGCCTCCTCGCGATGGGGCACAATGTCACCGTGTACTTCACGGACCGTGGCATCGAGGAGCTCCAGCACCGCAGGGGTGACGAGGAGATCACGTTCGACTGGCTCGCCGAGCAGCTGCGCACCTTCGTCGACGTCTTCCCGGAGTTCGAGGTCCCGGTGGAGCGGCTGGCGACGTGGCTCGCCCGGCTCGACGAGGACGACGACTGACCGGCCGCCGTCCTTCCCCGGCTCCGTGCGAGCCCCAGGACCGACAGACAAGGATCCACACGTGGTGTTCCGCGACCAGCAGACCTACAACCCGTCCCCGTCCCAGGTGGCGCCGGTCGACGGCGACCACGGACCGCGAGACGTGGGCCTGGTCTTCATCGGCGACTCCTTCGTCGCCGGCTACGGCGACCCCAAGGGCTTGGGCTGGGTGTCCCGGGTGGTGTCACGGACCCAGCACCCCGACGTGCAGCTGTCTGCCTACAACCTCGGGATCCGCGGCGACTCCTCGGCCGACGTGCTCGCCCGGTGGCGCACGGAGTGCCCCCCGCGGTGGCGGGGGCGCGGCGAGCGCCGCCTGGTCATCAGCGCCGGTCACCACGACGTGCTGAGCGGCATCACGACCGCCCGGTCACGCCTCAACCTGGCCAACATCCTCGACGACGCGCAGGCTCAGGGCATCGCGGCCTTCGTGGTGGGCTCGACCCCCACCAACGACCCGACGTTCAACGCCACCCTCGAGATCGTCACCGAGGCCCAGGCCGATGTGTGCGCCCGGCGGGGCGTCCCGTTCGTCGACTGCTTCCGACCCCTGCAGGGGCACGACCAGTGGACCGCCGACCTGGCCGCCACCGGCGACGGCTTCCACCCGGGACAGGCCGGCTACGGTCTCATCGCCTGGTTGGTCCTCCACGGCGGCTGGGACGCCTGGATGCGCCTGGCGCGCTGAGCCGGGCGCCCGCCTGACGCCGCGCCTCCCCGAGCCGCCCGGGACCGGGTCGTAGGTTGGTGGGCGGCACCCCGTCTCCCGCCCCGGAAGGATCCACGATGACCCGCTCCGCCCGCGTAGGCCTCCCGGTCGCGATCGGCCTCGCCCTCGCCGCCACCGTCTCGGCCTGCGGCGCGTCGACCACCGAGACCACCCAGTCCGCGACCACCTCGGCTGGCGCGACCTCGTCCGCCGCGAGCAGCGCCGGCTCCGCCTCCGGCACCACCTCGTCCGACTCCGCCACCTCCACCGCCACGGGGACGTCGACCGGCACCTCGGACGCCGGCAAGACCTACACCATGGCCGTCGTCAACGACCACGACAACGAGACGTCCTGCTGGACCGTCATCAACGACCAGGTCTACGACGTGACCTCGTGGATCGGCCAGCACCCTGGTGGGCCCGAGCGCATCAAGGGCCTGTGCGGGCAGGACGGCACCGCTCAGTTCACCGGCCAGCACCAGGGCGCGGACCTGCCCCAGAAGCGCCTGGCCTCGTTCCGGATCGGCACCCTCGCGAAGTGACCGTCCGCTCGACCTGACGAGCTGCGCGCGTGGGCCGCCCGAGGGGTTCTCCCGGGCGGCCCACGCCCGTCGGCCTCAGTGGGTCAGCACGACCTTCCCGAAGAGCTCCTCGCCGGCCAGCCGCTCGAAGCCCGCACGCGCCTGCGACAACGCGTGGGTCGAGTCGATCGCTGGCTCGATGCCTCGCTCGGCCACGAAACTCGCGAGCCGCTCGAGCTCGGCTCGGTTGCCCATGGTCGACCCGACCACCCGCAGCTGGCGAAAGAAGATGTCGGCGAGCTCCGTCCGCGAAGGGTCCCCGGACGTGGCGCCCGCCGTCACGAGCGTGCCGCCCGGCACCAGCGACTTGACGGAGTGCCGCCACACGGCCGCCCCCACGGTGTCGAGGACGGCGTCGACGCGCTCGGGCAGCCGTGCTCCCGACTCGAAGGTCTCGGCCGCACCGAGCTCGAGCGCCCTGGCGCGCTTGCCCTCGTCCCGCGAGGTGGCCCAGACCCGCAGCCCCGCAGCCGCTCCCAGCTGCACGAGCGCGGTGGCGACCCCGCCCCCCGCACCCTGCACGAGCACGGTGGCCCCGGGTTGGACCGCGGCGTTGGTGAACAGCATCCGGTAGGCCGTGAGCCAGGCGGTGGACAGGCAGGCGGCGTGCTCCCAGGACATCCCGGCCGGCTTGGGCACCACGTTGCGCTCGGGCACCGCCACGCGCTCGGCCATCGTGCCGGGGTGCAGCTCCGACAGCAACGTCCGGCGCGGGTCCAGGGTCTCGTCCCCGAGCCACCCCGGCGAGGCGACGACGGCGTGGACGATGACCTCGCGCCCGTCCTCGGTGGTGCCGGCACCGTCGCACCCCAGGATCATGGGCAGGCGTTCCGACGCCAGGCCGACCCCCTTGAGCGACCAGAGGTCGTGGTGGTTGAGGCCGGAGGTTCGCAGCGTCACGGTCGTCCACCCCTGCTGGGGCCGGGGATCCGGCTGCTCCCCCACCTCGAGCCCGGACAGCGGGTCGTCGGCGGACTGGCGGGCGGCATACACGGCGAGCATGTCGTCGAGCCTATGGCACCGGGGTCGTGGCCGCAGCCGGCGGGCCGGGCGCGGTGACGCGTTCGTGGCCGGGATCACGGCTCTCGCGAGCGTAGGCTGGTCGCCGGCCCGTCCCCCGCCCGAAGGTAGGTCCCATGCCCCGCAAGCACCTCGGCTTCGCAGTCGTGCGCGGTCGCTCGATGGAGCCGACGCTGCACGAGGGCGACTGGTTGCTGGTGGCGTTCGGTGCCCGTCCCCGGATCGGTCGGCTCGCGGTGGTGCGGCTCCCCGACGGCGACAGCGGACCGCGCCCGTTGTCGGTCAAGCGCGTGACCGGCCGCGATCCCAAGACCCGCGAGGGCTGGTGGGTCGAGCGGGACAACCCGCGTGAGGGCGTCGACTCCTGGCACGTGGGCGCCCTGGGCGACGACGACATCGAGGGTCTGGTGCTCAAGCGGGTCCCCACCCCGCTGCTCCGCCTGCCTCGCTTCACCCGCCCCTCCGGCTCGTGACCCTGCTGCGAGCGGCGCCGTAGGCCGCCCGGCCGTAGCGACGCGACTTGTTGCAAGACAGGTGCAGGATCGCCCTGGCCTCCCCCGTCGGGTTAGGTTAGGCATCTACGTGACGTCCGGTCACGCTTCGAATCTTCCGCGAAAGGAACTTGCGATGTTCACGTTCGCCCCGGTCGAGGTCCACGCCCACTGCGACCTCCCGTGCGGTGTCTACGACCCCGCCCAGGCCCGCATCGAGGCCCAGTCCGTCAAGGCCATCATCGAGAAGGTCGCGGACAACGACGACCCCGACTTCAAGGTCCGCGCGACGATCATCAAGGAGCAGCGCTCCCAGCTGGTCAAGGAGCACCTGTGGGTGCTGTGGACCGACTACTTCAAGCCGCCGCACTTCGAGAAGTTCCCGCAGCTGCACACCCTCGTGAACGAGGCCACCAAGCTGGCCGGGGCCTCGGGCACCAAGGGTGAGTGGGACGTCGCCAAGGCCGACGAGCTGCTCGCCAAGATCGACGAGATCGCCGCGATCTTCGCCGAGACCAAGAAGGGCTGAGCCCCGCTCGCCCTCCCCAGTCCTGACGGCCCCGCACCCCCCCGCGCGGGGCCGTCAGCCTGCTCGGGGACCCGAGCCCGTATGCCGCCCGCGCCGGCGTTTCTGCTGGGCCGCCGCCCTGTGCGACAATGGGACGTTGAGGCCCGTCCCGGGCCAGCGGACCGGCGCCCTTACCGGCGACGTCCGACCCGTCCGACACGAGGAGTCCTCATGAGCAAGCGCGCTCGCAAGCGTCGTGCCCGCAAGAAGAACGGCGCCAACCACGGCCGCAAGCCCAACGCCTGAGACCGGGCCGCGGCAGCGACAGGCCCCCACCCCGCACATGCGGGACGGGGGCCTTCGTCATGCCTTCCCTCGTGTCGTCGACCTCTGCCACTGGGACGCCGTACCGGCCCGCCAGGACGGCACCTACCCCCGACATGGGTCGAGGGCCGCACCCGGTGGCGGGGCAGCCCTCGTTCCTGGGGTCGGGAGTGAGGCTCCTACCGACCGTACTCCACGGTGATGCTGGTGAAGCTGGCGATGATCTGGGTGCGCAGCTGGACGGGTGCTTCCTCGCAGCCGCAGGATCGCCGGATCAGGGCCTTGAGGGCCTGGTCGCGCTGGTACTCGTCGAGGCAGGGCGGACACTCCTGCAGGTGACGGGCGAAGATCTCGCAGTCGCTCTCGGTCATCTCGCCGTCGAGGTACTCGAAGACGTGCTCCATGAAGTTCGAGCAGTCCATGTGCTCACCCATCACTTCGCACCCCCGTCCTGCTGCGTCTGCTGGGCGGGCGCGGCGAACCCACGCTCGACGGCATAGTCGGTGAGCAGGTCCCGCAGCTGGCGGCGCCCGCGGTGCAAGCGGGACATCACGGTGCCGATGGGCGTGCCCATGATCTCCGCGATCTCCTTGTAGGCGAAGCCCTCCACGTCCGCGAGGTAGACCGCCAGGCGGAAGTCCTCCGGGATCTCCTGCAGAGCGCGCTTGACGTCGCTGTCCGGCAGGTGGTCGAGCGCCTCCATCTCGGCGCTGCGGTTGCCCATGGAGGAGTGCGACCCGGCTCTCGCGAGCTGGTAGTCCTCGATGTCCGAGGCGTCGGACTGCTGGGGCTCACGCTGCTTCTTGCGGTAGGTGTTGATGTAGGCGTTCGTCATGATGCGGTACAGCCAGGCCTTGAGATTGGTCCCGGGCTTGTACTGGTGGAACGCGGCGTAGGCCTTGGCGAAGGTCTCCTGGACCAGGTCCTCGGCGTCGGAGGGGTTGCGCGTCATCCGCAGGGACGCGCTGTAGAGCTGGTCCAGGAATGGCAGGGCGTCCGCCTCGAAGCGGGCCTGCCGGTCGGTCGGGCTCTCGGTGGCCACGTCGATCTCAGTCATCGGGGCCAAGCCTAGTCCGGGGGACCCCACCTGGGGGTGCATGTCCAGCGCCGGATGGTCGGCAGTCGGCAGGACAGGGGTGACGAGCACGGGGCGACTCCTACATCGGGACGGGCACCAGGGTCAACGGTCCCCTGGCGGGTGGCATTCCCGTATGCCGCAGGCCCGGCGCCACCGGGGGTCAGAGCACTTCGCCGGTGCCCGGGTCGACCACGCCCGCCAGCTGGTCGGCCGGCGCGGGGTCGAGCAGGCGCGGGCCGTTGTTGCGGGTGCTGTTGACCGCGGTGCTCACGGCGTACGCGTCGAAGCGACCGGGCAGGGACAGGTCGAGGTACGGCTGGACGTGCTCGGGCGAGGTCGCGTCCGGGTCGAGCCAGCCCGCCCAGTGCTCCGGCTCGAGGATCAGCGGCTGGCGGTCGTGGATGGTGGCCAGGTCGGGGTCGGCGTGTGTGGTGATCACGCAGTAGGTCGCGAGCCAGGCGTCCGGGTGGTCGTCGGGCAGGGACCGGTCGCGCCAGAACTCGTAGAGCCCGGCCATGACCAGGGGCTCTCCGTCGGCGCGGTGGATGTAGAAGGGCTGCTTGCTCGGCTTGCCCCTGCCGTCCATCAGGGAGGGCGATCGCTGCCACTCGTAGTAGCCGTCCGCCGGCACCAGGCACCGGCGAGCCGCGGCAGCCCGCGCATAGGCCGGCTTGTCCAGCAGCGTCTCGGCGCGCGCGTTGATCATCCGCGTGCCGACCTTGAGGTCCTTGGCCCAGGACGGGACGAGTCCCCAGGTCAGCAGCCGCAGCTGGCGGCTGGGCTGCTGCTCGGGCTCACCCTTGGGCCGTCTCGTGAGCACGACGGGAGCGGCCTTGGTGGGGGCCACGTTGTAGTCGGCCGCGGGCCCACCCCCCTGCCCACGCTCCAGCGCTGCGATCGTGCGCACGGGCTCGGCGGTCCGGTCCTCGTCGACCTCCAGGACCTCGACCAGCTCCGCCATGTCCTTGCTAGCTGCGTACCGTCCGCACATGCCGACAGCGTAGGCGCCATTGACTACGCTGGGCGGCAGCACCTGCACCCCAGCGAACGGAGTCCCGTTGACTCTCGCGGACCCCGACCATCCGGTCGGTCACACGCCTCTCCCCGCCCACCCTGCTGGGCCGGCCGACTGGCCGGCCCCGACGCTGGCCGCCCCGGTCGACGCCACGGCCGCCCTGCCGGGCAGCAAGTCGATCACCAACCGGTTCCTCGTGCTGGCTGCACTCGCCAACGACACCTCGCGGATCCGGCGACCGCTGCGCTCGCGCGACACCCTCCTGATGGCCCAGGCGCTGCGGGACCTCGGTGTCGTGGTGCGGGACCACGAGGGCGAGGACGCCGGCTGCCATGACTGGATCGTCGAGCCGGCGCCGCCGCGGGGACCGGCGACGATCGACTGCGGTCTCGCCGGGACGATCATGCGCTTCCTGCCGCCGCTCGCCACGCTCGCCGACGGCCCGGTCGTGTTCGACGGTGACCTGCATGCCCGCACCCGGCCCGTCGGGCCCGTCCTCGACGCCCTCCGCGCCCTTGGCGCCTCGATCGACGACGGTGGGCGGGGGGCGATGCCGTTCACGATCGACGGGCGCGGTGGTCTGCGCGGCGGGACGGTGACGGTGGACGCCTCGGGCAGCAGCCAGTTCATCTCGGCGCTGCTGCTGTCCGGTGCGCGCTTCGAGGAGGGGGTGACGATCCACCACGTCGGCAAGCCCCTGCCAAGCCTGCCCCACATCCAGATGACCGTGGAGACGCTGCGGGACGCCGGCGTCGTCGTCGACGACGCCGAGCCCGACACCTGGCGCGTCGAGCCCAGCGAGATCAACGCCCTCGACGTCACGGTCGAGCCGGACCTGTCCAACGCCGCCGTCTTCCTGGCTGCGGCCCTCGTGACGCGCGGCGTCGTGCACGTGCCGGCCTGGCCGGCGGTGACCACGCAGGCGGGCGACCGCATCCGTGACGTCCTCGCGCAGATTGGGGCCGAGGTCCAGCTGGATCGTGCCGGTCTGACCGTCACCGGTCGTGGGCTGCACGGCATCGACGTGGACCTGCACGACGCGAGCGAGCTCACGCCCGTCGTCGCGGCGCTGGCCGCCCTCGCCGAGTCCCCCACGTGGATCCGCGGCGTCGGGCACATCCGCCGGCACGAGACGGACCGCATCGCGGCGCTCGCGACCGAGATCAACCGGCTGGGCGGTGACGTGGACGAGACCGACGACGGGCTCGTGATCCGCCCGCGCCCGCTGCACGCCGGACTGTTCCACACCTACGCGGACCACCGGATGGCCATGGCGGCCGCCGTCCTGGGGCTGCGGGTGCCCGGGGTCGTCATCGAAGACGTCGCCACCACGGCCAAGACCCTGCCGGACTTCACCCGGCGGTGGACCTCCTTCCTGTCGGGTGACGTGGCCTCCACCGAGCGCCCGGCCCGTGCGGGGGCCACCCCTCGTGGGGGGCGCCGGTGACCCGACGGTCGTATGACGAGAGCGACGTCCGCGTCCGCCCCAACCGCCGCGGGTCACGGCCCCGCACCAAGGACCGCCCGGCGCACGAGGACGCGGTGGAGGCCCTCGTCACCGCCGTCGACCGCGGCCGCTACACCACCCTCGTCGGCGAGGGCACGTCCTCGGAGCGCGTCGTCACCGCGATGAAGGCCCGCGAGCTCGGCCGCAAGGGCATCGTCGTCGGGGACCGCGTCGGGCTCGTCGGAGACCTGCAGGGTGGGCCCGACCACCTCGCCCGGATCGTCCGTCAGCACGAGCGGCGCTCGGTGCTGCGGCGCACGGCCGACGACACGGACCCGGTCGAGCGGGTCATCGTCGCCAACGTCGACCAGCTCGTGGTCGTCACCGCGCTGGCCAACCCGGAGCCTCGCCCACGCATGATCGACCGCTGCCTCGTGGCGGCCTATGACGCGGGCCTCGAGCCGATCCTCGTGCTGACCAAGGCCGACCTGGTCGACCCCACCCCGTTGATCGAGGCCTACGCGCCGCTGGGGGCACGGTGCATCGCCACGTCCACGCCTTCGGACACCGACGTGCCGGCCGGTGCCACGGTCGAGGACGTGCTGGCGCACACGTCCGGGCTCGACGAGCTGCGGGACGCCCTCACCGGCCACGTCAGCGTCCTGGTCGGCCACAGCGGCGTCGGCAAGTCGACGCTGGTCAACCTCCTGGTGCCGGACGCGATGCGGGCGACCGGGCACGTCAACGACGTCACGGGCCGCGGGAGGCACACGAGCACGTCCGCCATCGCGCTCCGGCTCCCGGACGCGTCGGGCTGGGTCGTCGACACCCCGGGTGTCCGCAGCTTCGGTCTCGCCCACGTCCGGCTGGACGGGATCGTCGCCCACTTCCCGGACCTCGAGCCGGGCACGGCCGACTGCCCCCGAGGGTGTACGCACGACGAGGAGGAGTGCGGGCTCGACGCCTGGGTCGACTCGGGTCGGGCGGGTCCCGCGGGTGCCGCTCGGCTGGACAGCCTGCGCCGTCTGCTGCGGGCTCGCTCCGCGAGCGAGGACGCCTAGCCTTTTCTTGCGCGGCATCACCCGGCTCCGGCGACGCGCCTCCCGACCCTGCCGCAACATGCTCGTCGACATCTCGCGCAGCGGGCCCAGCGATCCTGCTCGCCCCGGTGCGCCAGCAGGGATGCCGTGCGGCGACATCGCCTGCTCAGCGCGTCGCACCGGGGCCGGGCCTCCCCACGGCGCAGACTCTCCGGATGGACCAGCAGCGACGTCCCGTCGAGGAGACCATCGGCGAGCGAGACCTGACCCAGTGGCGCACCCCCGCCGGCCGCGCCCTCGCCCGCGTCGTGACGCGGACCTCGAGCTGGACGGCGGCCACCTGGCTGCTGGTCGCCACGGTGCTGGCGTGCTTCGTGGGGATCGTCGGGCTCACGGCAGCGGCGACCGAGACCTACGAGGCCGTGGTCGAGGGCGACGGGGTGGCGGCTCTCGACCACCCCGTCCTCGATCTCGCCGTCCAGCACCGCACCCCGACCCTGGCCCACGCGCTGACGGCCTTCACGGACATCGGTGGTCCGGTCGGTATGCCGATCCTCTCGCTGGCCCTCGTCGTCCTGGCGAGCTGGGCGTGGCGCTCGTGGTCCCCCGCCGTCCTCACGACCCTCGCCGCCGCGGGCTCGCTCGCCATGACGGTGGTGGGCAAGCAGCTGATCGGCCGTGTCCGGCCGCCGCTCGTCGATGCCGTCCCCCCGTTCGAGACCTCCCCCAGCTTCCCGAGCGGCCACACCCTCAACACCACCATCGTCGTCGGGGTCCTCACCTATCTGCTCCTCACGCGCCTGCGCCGCCGACGCACGCGGATCGTCGCCGTGGTCCTGGCCTGCTGCTGGGTCGTGGCGATGGGTCTGTCCAGGGTGCTCCTCGGTCACCACTGGCTGACGGATGTCGTGACCGGGTGGCTGCTCGGGCTGGCGTGGGTCCTCGCGCTGGTGCTGTGCCACCGTCTCTGGCTGACCGTGCGCAGGCACCGCCGCAGCACGACGGCGCACCCGCCGTCGGCGTCGGCGTCGGCATCCTAGGCGCCGCCGCCGTCGCTCGGGCGGCCCACCACCCTCGCCCCGCGCGCCCGCCGCGTCGGGGGTTCGCCGTGCGGGTAGTTTGGGCGGGTGAGCCCCTCCTACGACGACGACGTCCGACTCGCCCACGTGCTGGCTGACTCGGTCGAGCGCGTGACGATGACCAGGTTCAAGGCGGACGACCTGCGGATCGACACCAAGCCCGACCTGACCCCGGTCACCGACGCCGACCGGGACGCCGAGGAGCTCATCCGCGGACAGCTCAAGCGCACCCGGCCCCGCGACGCGGTCCAGGGCGAGGAGTTCGGCACCACCGGGCACGGCTCACGGCGCTGGATCATCGACCCCATCGACGGAACCAAGAACTATGTCCGGGGTCTGCCCGTCTGGGCCACCCTCATCGGGCTGGTCGACGGCGACCAGCCCGTCGTCGGTCTCGTGTCCGCGCCGGCCCTCAACCGCCGCTGGTGGGCCGCGGCCGGATCAGGCGCCTACACCGGCCGAAACCTCTACTCGGCCAAGCGGATCCAGGTCTCCGGCGTCTCCTCCATCAGCGACGCGTCGTTGTCCTACGCGTCGCTCGGCGGATGGCGCGACATCGGCCGCCGCGACCAGTTCCTGGCCCTGATGGACGACTGCTGGCGCACCCGGGGATTCGGCGACTTCTGGTCCTACATGCTCGTCGCCGAGGGCGCCTGCGACCTCGCGGCCGAGCCGGAGCTGGCGGTGCACGACATGGCGGCGCTCGTCCCGATCGTCACGGAGGCAGGCGGGCGCATGACCTCGCTCGACGGGTCACCGGCCCCCTGGGGCGGCAACGCCGTCGCCACCAACGGCCTCCTGCACGACGAGGTCCTCGGCCGGCTCGGCTGACGCAGCCAACGCCTCCACCGTGTCGCGGGAGCGACGGCCTCGCCCGTCGACTCCTGCACTACCCAGCGCGGGCGGGGAGCCACGTCCTTGGCCTCGCCCGCGCCAGCCGACCGACACAGGGGCCCGCGCCTCAGCTGCTCCGCCGACGCACCTCGACGTCCCCACGACCGAGCACCCGCACCTGGTCGGCGACCTGGTCGGCGTCACCGACGACGACGATCGTCCATCGCCCCACGTCGGCCCGGGCGTAGGCCTCGGCCAGGGCCTCCCTCGTGAGCGACCTCGTCTCGTCGAACATCTCCGTCACCCACCGGGGCGGCAGCTTCTCTAGGGCGAGCCCGGCCGCCTCGTCCGCGACGGCGTCCGCGGTCGCGTACCGCGCAGGAGCGGTCTGGCTGACGAAGTCGACCCCGGCACGCACCTCCGCCGGGGTGAAGCCCTCGCGGGCCTTCTCCAGGATGTCCAGGAGCAGTCCGACGGACTCCCCCGTCACGTCCGCCCGCACGGAGCCGCTGGCGACGAACAACCCGCCATCGGCGCGCGGCACGAAGGCGGTCCGCAACCCGTAGGTGTAGCCCTTGTCCTCGCGCAGCACCGCGTCGACCCGGGCCTGTGGCGCACCGCCGACGAGGAAGCTCAGCACAGGGTAGGCACCCCACCCGTTCCGCCTGTCAGGGCCGAGGCAGCCGATGTAGAGCTCCGACTGCACGGACCCGGGTCGGTCGACGACGACGATGCGGCCGGCATCCTCCCTGCGCGCGGGGGCCTGGGCCCCGGTCGGCGCCACCGGCTGCGGACGCCACGCGCCGAAGGCGCCCTCCACCAGGTCGTGCAGCGCCCGCGCTGGCTCGGCCCCCAGGGAGGACAGGTCACCTGCAACGACCATGACGGTGCCGGTCGGCCCGACGTGGCGGCGATGGAAGTCGCGCACCGCGGGAGCGGTGATGGAGCGCACGGTCTCAGGGCTGCCACCCGACGGGCGCGACGCGCGCGAGCCCGGGGTGTAGAACGTGGCGGCGAACTCGCGCACGGCCCTGCTACGTGGGTCGGCGTTCTCCTGCTCGATGTCGGCCAGTCGCTTGCGGCGGGCACGGTCGACCTCGTCGTCGGGATAGGCGGGTCGCTGGACGCACTCGGCGAGCAGCTCCAGGCCACGGTCGAGCCGCCTGACGGGGACGTCCAGGTCGAGCATGAGGCCGAACTCGCTGGTGGAGGAGCCCAGGGCGACCCCGGCCCGCTCCAGGAGCTCGGCGAACTCCTCCGCCGAGTGGTCCTCGGTGCCCTCGTCGAAGGTCCGGGACATCAACGCCAGGATCCCCTCGAGCTCGCGCGCCTCCTGCGCCGGCACGACCGGGACGGCCAGGCGGACGGACGCGACGTACTGCCCCGGGGTGTGGAAGGTCTGGAGCGTGAGGCCGTTCGCCAGCCGGGTGGTCGTGGGCTCCGGGAAGGACCACGGGCCCGGCGGCGCCACCTCGGGACGGGCGGGGGTCGGGGTGACGGTCATGCCGGGTCTCCTTCGCCGGTCTCGGTCTTGAGGTAGGCCACGACGGCCCGGTTGGCCGGCTGCAGGTATGCCGCAGCCGCGGCCCGCACCTGGTCGGATGTGATCGTCGACAAACGGTCCAGGAAGGTGTTGGCGTGCTGGGCGTCCCCGTGCAGGGCAGCGTGGCCGCAGATGATGTCAGCCCGTTCGTCCGCGGCCGCGAGGGCGTGCAGCCAGGCTCGTTCGCTCTGCGCCATCACCGCCTCCATCTCGACGTCGGTCGGCCCCTCCTCAGCGAACCGCTCCAGCTCCTCGCACAGGACGTCCTCCGCGGCGTCCGGGTCGACGCCGTCCGCGACGTCCACGGAGACGAACCCCAGCGAGACCCCGTCGACCAGGCCCCAGGCCATCCCCTGCACGCTGTTGGCCAGCTGCTCCCGCCGCACCAGTCGTCGATAGGTCCGAGACGAAGCCATGCCTGCGAGGGCGTCCAGGGCGGCCGAGGCGGCGTAGAACTCGTCGGTGTCGTCGACCGGCAGGCGGAAGGCGACGAACAGACGGTCGCTCGGGACGTCCGACCGACGCTCGAACCGCAGTGGGTGCGAGAGCGGGGGCAACGCAGGCACGGGCGCGCGACCGGCCGCCGCGCTCGGCGGCAGCTGACCGAAGTAGGTCTCGGCCGCAGCGAACCCCTCCTCGGCCGTGAGGTCACCCACCAGGGTGAGGGTGGTGTTGTTGGGCCCGTAGTAACGCTCGAAGAACGCGTGCACGTCCTGGAGGCTCGCCCGGTCCAGGTCCTCCATGGAGCCGATGGTGGGGTGGTGGTAGGGGTGGCCCTCGGGGAACACCAGGGCGTACATGTCGGGCAGGGCGAATCCGTACGGCTGATTGTCGTACCGCTGGCGCTTCTCCTCCTTGACCACGTCACGCTGGTTGTCGAGGTTGGCCTGGGTCACGGCGGGCAGGAGCCGGCCATGACGGTCCGCCTCGAGCCACAGGGCGAGCTCGTAGGCCCCGCGAGGCACGGTCTCGAAGTAGTTCGTGCGGTCGAACCACGTGGTCGCGTTGAGCCGGCCCCCCCGGGCCATCAGCTCCGAGAAGTGCTCACCCGAGGCGACGTTCTCCGAACCCTGGAACATCAGATGCTCGAAGAGGTGCGCGAACCCGGTCCGGCCGGCCACTTCATGGCGGGACCCGACCCCCACCCACAGGTTGACCGTCACCGTCGTGATGGACCTGTCCTCGTTGACGATGACGCGCAGCCCGTTGGTCAGGGTGCGCTCCGCGATCTGGTAGTTCAACGGCATGCAGCCCACCCTAGGCGACAACCCCACAGAACGCAGAAAAGCCCCGGACCTGATGGTCCGGGGCTTCCCCACAATGTTTGTCCGGCGGCGTCCTACTCTCCCACACCGTCTCCAGTGCAGTACCATCGGCGCTGTCAGGCTTAGCTTCCGGGTTCGGAATGGGACCGGGCGTTTCCCTGACGCTATGACCGCCGTAACTCTATC
>NZ_WLVL01000055.1 GCF_009707125.1 Arsenicicoccus cauae | reverse complement strand
GATAGAGCCCCGTTGAGTGGTGGGCTTTGAGGTGATGCTCGTTGCCTACCGGTCGCTCTTTTCGAGGGCGACGGTCTCAGTATCGCGGGTTGGGTAGAGCTTGGCCATGGAGCCTTCGGAGAGGTAGCGGCGGTCATCGACCTGCCATTCGTCGTGGGTGTCGGCCAGGACGGCTCCGATGAGGCGGATGACGGCGGCTTCGTTCGGGAAGATGCCTACGACGCGGGAGCGTCGCTTGATCTCCTTGTTCAGCCGCTCAAGGGGGTTGGTGGACCAGATCTTGCGCCAGTGCTCGCGCGGGAACGCCGCGAAGGCGAGCACTTCGGCCTTGGCGCCGTCCATCAGCGGGCCGGTCTTGGGGTACCTGCTGGCGAGGTCGTCGCGGACCTTGTCCCACTGCTTGGCCATGGAGGCCAGGTCGGGCTGGGCGAAGATGGTCCGGAAGACCGCGGCGACCATCTCGGTCTCGGCCTTGGGCACGTGGGCCAGGACGTTGCGGATGAAGTGGACCCGGCACCGTTGGTGGGACGAGCCCTGGAACACCCTGGTCAGGGCCGCGACGAGGCCGGCGTGCTGGTCGGAGATGACCAGCTGCACACCGCCCAGGCCCCGCTTCTTCAGGCCGATGAGGAAGGCTCGCCAGAAGACCTCGTCCTCGCTGTCACCGACGTCCAGGCCCAGGATCTCCCGGCGGCCGTGCTCGGTGACGCCGGTGGCG
>NZ_WLVL01000054.1 GCF_009707125.1 Arsenicicoccus cauae | reverse complement strand
CTTCCCGAGCCGGCGCGTCAACGCCGACCACGATCCGAACTTGAGCATGGGCTTCGATCTTGCTCGGGAGGTACGTCTCCTCTACGTCACCTCGCCGAGAGCCATCCACAGGTTCTGATCATTGCTCATCGCCGTCATCGAGGAGGTAGGTCAGGGTAGTGACCTTCATTTTCCCCTCGGCCTTCCGCCTCTCGCTCGTGCGCGTCGTGGGATAGTCGAGCCCTTCATCGAAACTGGCACCGTCGTGAGAGTGACTCTTGTTGAGCGCCTGGAGCACCGCTGTCTTGCCGGACTCGTTCTTCCCGACGAGGCAGGTCACGTCCGGCTCGACCTCGAACGCGTCCATCTCCTCGATGCTGCGATACCGACGGATCGCCACCTTCAGCAACTTCATGGTGTACCCCATCCTCTGCGCGAACCTGTTGAGTCGAAGCCTACGGCGGGGGTCCGACAAACTGCGCGGTCCTGGCTCCCGCACTCACGGGGCCAACCCAGTGACTCGCGGTCCCGTGGACAATAGGCTGCAACGCTAGGGACAGAGCCCCGACCACCCTGCATCGTCCCTAGTCAGGGATTCACGGAAGTTCTCTCCACGTCCACCTCACCATCGCCACCGACCCCGGGATGCCTAAGCACGACGTCTGGCGATCCGTGGACATCCTCGAAGGACTCGCCGCGGCCCTGGGAACCCTGGCCGCCGAGGACGACTGTGCCCAGCACGCCCTCGTGCACGTCACCCCCCAGGCCAGGCCCACGCGGTGTACTGACCGGGGGCGTTGATCAATCGGGCCGGTGAATGCGTCGAACGGATTCGACGTGGTCTGCCAGCTCGCCGTCGGTGAGAGGGGGCAGTCGGAGGAACCATCGGTACAGGAGGGGGGCTAGCAGAAGCTCTGTGGCTCGCTCGGGATTGTCGAGTCCGTCGGCAGCAACCACCCGCGCGAACTGCTGCTGCTGGCGCTGAAGAAGGGCGGTGTGGAACTGACGTGCGATCACCTCGTCGCTCTGGACTGCGGCGGCCAGCATCCGTAGCAGCGAGGCTCGCGGTTCTGACGCGAGTTCGGCGCTGGTCGCCTTCAGCGCCTCGAAGAGCTCGGGGTAGCTGCCCGCGGATTCGGACACAGCAGATTCCGTCGCAAGTGCGTCGAACAGGAGTGCATGGATCGATGGCCATGTGCGGTAGAGCGTTTGCTTGCCGACGCCGGCTTCGGCCGCGACGCCTTCCATGGTGAGTGCGTTCGGGCCGCCGCGCTCTGCGAGGCGCAGGACGGCGGAAAGAACGCGAGCGGCGGTGGCAGGGCGGGCCATGCCACCAGTATAGAAACGAGACGCACCGTCTCGTAACGTGCTTGAATGGGCCCATGACAACACCGAAGACCTGGTTCATCACCGGTGCGAGCAGCGGCCTCGGCCTTGCGTTGACCCGACTGGTGCTGGCTGTGGGTGATCGCGTCGTTGCAACGAGCCGGCGGGGCGTGCTCCCTGTGCAGCACCCGTCTCTGAGCGTGGTGCGGCTCAACCCGGCCGACCGGGATGAGTGCCGGCGGGCCATCCTGAAAGGTCACGAGACCGCGGGCTGTCTCGACCTCTTGGTGAACAACGCGGGCTATGGCCTCGTCGGTGCAACTGAGGAGGTCAGCGAGGAGGAGGCGAGGTCCATCCTCGACGTCGACCTTCTCGGCCCCTTGTGGCTCACGCAGGCTGCTCTTCCACTGATGCGCACCCAGGGCAGCGGTCACATCGTTCAGATCTCGTCGACCGGCGGAGTCGGTGCCATGCCCCTGCTCGGGCTCTACAACGCCGCGAAGTGGGGTCTCGAGGGGTTTACCGAATCCTTGGCGGGCGAGGTGAGCTCGATGGGTGTTCGAGTCACCCTCGTTGAGGTCGGTGCCATGAATACCCAGTGGGTGACCTCGGGGATGCAGTTCAGTGCACCAATTCCCGCGTATGACGAGCTGCGCGAACGACTCTTTGGAACCGCCGTCGTGCCATGGCCAAGTGAGCCTGGGGCCACGGGCGGCGGGTCGTCGCCGGAGGCCATCGCCGAGGGGATCCTTGCCCACGTCACAGCACCAGAAGGGCCCCTGCGGCTGGTCCTCGGCGAGGGAGCCGCCGACCAGATCCGCATGGTCCTCGATCAACGCCAGCAGGACTATGCAGGTCAGCCGGGATTCCAGGTCGACCACTGACCGGCGTCGAACAGTCGGCTGCGTTCATCGACTGAGCGGAGTCGTTCAGGCTGGCCCTCAGCGGCGGACCGCTCCACGTTCGCAGTCGCGTCATGTATTGCCCGGAAGGCAGGCCACTTCGGTGGCCTGCCTTCCCGCTCTGAGGAGGACTTATCAGCCACGCCAACGCGGCTCTGACACCACGTCACCGCCTGAAGGTCGCTCGTCTCGTTCTCGAGGACGGGTGGCCGATCAGCGAGGTCGCCGCCCGCTTCCAGGTGTCCTGGCCGACCGTGAAGCGATGGGTTGACCGCTACCGGGCCGGCGAGTCCATGCAGGACCGGTCGTCACGCCCAAGATCGTCGCCGAACAAGACCGCGAAGACGGTGTCAAAGCGGTGCGTGAGCCTACGAATGCGACTGCGGGAAGGACCCGTTCAGCTCGCTTCCCGACTCGACATCGCACCCTCCACCGTGCATCGCATCCTCACCACGGCGCGCCTGAACCGGCTGTCCTACGTCGACCGGGCCACCGGTGAACCCGTCCGCCGGTACGAGCACCCCCACCCCGGGGGGACTGCTGCACGGATAGGTGACATCTGATCTGTGGCGTCGAGGGACGCTGCTGGAAGGATGGACACCGTGCCCAAGCCCTACCCCAAAGAGTTTCGTGACGATGTCGTGCGGGTCGCTCGCAACCGTGAGCCGGGTCAGCAGTTGAAGCAGATTGCTGCTGACTTCGGGATCAGCGAGTCGTGCCTGACCAACTGGCTCAAACGCGCCGACGTCGAGGACGGCACCGCGCCGGCCGTGACGAGTGAGCAGGCAGCCGAGCTGCGTGAGCTCAAGCGCCGTAACCGATTGCTGGAGCAAGAGAACGAGGTGTTGCGGCGCGCGGCGGCGTACTTGTCGCAGGCGAACCTCCCCCGAAAATGATGTTCTCGCTCGTCCGCGAGCTGGCTGGCAAGGGAGCCCGGATCCGGGTGCCTGTGTCGGTGACGTGCCGGGTGCTGAAGTTGTGTCGTACGCAGTACTACCGGTGGCTCACGTCCCCGGTCACCGCCTCCGAGCTGGCCTGGGCGCATCGCGCGAACGCGTTGTTCGACGCCCACCGTGATGACCCCGCCTTCGGGTACCGATACCTCCACGAGGAAGCCGCCGACGCCGGGAAGGGCATGTCGGCTCGCACGGCGTGGCGGATCTGCTCAGCGAACGCCTGGTGGTCGATCTTCGGGAAGAAGCGCTCGGCTCGGCCCGTCCGCGGCCCGGACCACCGGTGCACGATGACCGGCTCGCGGTCGAGGGCGAGGCGGGCCGCGTCCGCCACGACTTCACCAGCGCGGCGGCACCGAATCGGGTGTGGCTGACCGACATTACTGAGCACTGGACCGGTGAGGGCAAGCTGTACCTCTGCGCTCTCAAGGACGCCTGCTCCGGGCGGATCGTGGGCTACAGCATCGACTCACGGATGACGTCGCACCTGGCTGTCACGGCGTTGAACTCAGCCGTCGCGCGCCGCGCCGCTGACGGCGTCGATGTGGCCGGGGGCATCGTGCACAGCGACCGAGGCTCGCAATCTCGAAGTCGAAGATTCGTCCACCGCCTGGGCCGCCACCAGCTCGTCGGGTCCATGGGACGGGTCGGTGCCTGCCTGTTAACCGGCTAATCGCGTCGGGTGAGGTCGCTGACCTGCGTGTTCGGGCGTAGGGATGAGGCATGAGTGGTGTTGCGGCAGTAGTCCTGGTGCGTGACGAGGCGCGGTCGTGGCGGTTGACCAGCTCGGACCCGCGGGTGGTCGCGGACGCTAACGCGTATCTGGGGTATCTGGCAGATCGGGGCTACTCACCCGCGACGATCCGCACGTACGGGTACGGGTTGCTGGCCTTCACCCGCTGGCTGGCCGCGACGGGCCGCTCGGTCGAGCAGGTCGACACCAACGCCGTCCTCGCGTTCTTGTCCGCGTGCCGCGACGAGCACGTCGCGGGGCGGGCGGGCCCGAACGTGGTGGATCTGAACGGGCAACGTGTCGATCGCCTGGCCCCGTCCTCGATCAACCTGCGCCTGGCCGCAGTCAGTGGCCTGTACGAGTTCCTCGGCATGCGTGACCCCGCCCGGGTGTCCCCGATCCCCAAGGGCCGCGCCTCGTCGTGGTTCGCGCCAGGGGAACGCTCGGGCCTGCTCGGTCACACGAAACGCCGCCCTGCACCGCGTTCGCGTCTTCGGGTGCGTACCCCGCGACGACTTCCCCGCGCCATGTCCGCGGCCGAGTGCACGGCCCTGCTGGACAGCCTGCACTCGCGGCGGGACCTGGCCATGGCCGGTCTGATGCTGTACTGCGGGCTGCGCTCGTGCGAGGTGTTGTCCCTGGCCGTGACCGATGTCGACATCGGCGGCCGGTGGCTGACGGTGCATGGCAAAGGCGCCAAGGACCGTCGAGTTCCCCTGGACGAGGACGTCGCCGCGATGATCAACGCCTACCTGCTCACCGAACGCCCCGACACGACCACGTCCGCGTTGTTCGTCGTCGCCAAGGGGGCCAACCGTGGCCGTCCGTTGACACCGGCCGGCCTGCGATCGGTGTTCCGTTACCACCGCGCGACCGCGGACGTTCCCGCCGCAGCACCCCACGCCTTTCGACACACCTTCGGGACAGCTTTGGCCCAAGCCGGTGTCGACCTGGCTGTGATGCAAGCCCTCCTCGGGCACGCCCACGTCGACACCACTGCCCGGTACATCCACCTGGCACCCACCCACGTGAAAGCCGAATACGATGCCGCCCGCAGCCGCGCACGCCACACCTGACCCCACCGACCGCCCCGGCGCAAGCCCGGCAAACGCGTGTCCCGCCGGCACGGCGAACGAACCGGCGGCTGTGGTGCTCGCTGCGTACGAGGAGCACCTCGCCGCGACCGGGCGGGGCAACCCCGCCTACACGACCGCGGCGCGAGGCTTCCTTCGCCGCTGGCCGCACCCGCTCGACTGGACACTCGAGTCCTTGGACGTGCAGTTGTCCGCCGGGACGGCCACGCGCCCCTTCATCACCTTCCTGCTCGTCACCGGCCGCATCAACCCCGGCTGGGACTACCTGGTGCACCGCAAGCTCTCCTCGATCTGGCGCGACGTGCCCGGCACCCGCATCGGAACCGACCTGCAGGAGTTCATCACCACGGCCCGCGCCCAGGGAT
The DNA here is from genome assembly GCF_009707125.1 of Arsenicicoccus cauae. GTDB lineage: Bacteria > Actinomycetota > Actinomycetes > Actinomycetales > Dermatophilaceae > Arsenicicoccus > Arsenicicoccus cauae. Next base: position 1,702 of record NZ_WLVL01000054.1, on the reverse strand, counting down.
ACACCCAACGCACCGCGTCGGCCATGGCCAGTCAGGTCCTGGCCAGGTTGCTGTTCGCGACCGGGAAACGTCTGCACGACCTATCCGAGGAGGACTTCGTCGCCCTGGCCATCGCGGGTCGTGATCGTGAACGGGACACCGGGCGGACGTGGAAGCACTACCGCGGGGCCGCGACCGCGACACGGGCCGTGCTGTTCCACATGGGGGTCCTGCCCGCCCTGCCACCGCCCGCGCAGTCGCGCTGGTCCTACGAACGACGCCTCGCAGCAGTGCCGGACCCGATGAAGTCGATCATCATCGCCTACCTGCACCGCAAGGCCGTGACCTGCAAAGAAGGGACCGTGTCCAGCCTGGCGACCCGCCTGACCGGGTTCGCGACCTACGTCACCGGCATCGACGCGACCCTCACCCCGGACCGCCTGGACCGATGCACCCACATCGAACCCTGGATGACATCCCTGACGACCACCCGCAGCACCACCAGCGCAGCGATCATCACCCGCGCGGACCAAGCACGCCGGATCCTGGCCGTCAGCAACTTCCTGTCCGACATCACCGAGTGGGGATGGCCCACCGCCCCCACCCGAAAACTGCTGTACCGCAGCGACATCCCACGCCTTCCTCAACCCCTGCCCCGGTTCCTGGCCCCCGACGCGGACCGGCGACTGCAACAAGCACTCGAGGACTCCCCGAACCGACTCGCAGCCGACGCCCTGCTGCTGCAACGCGCGTGCGGGCTACGCATCGGCGAGCTGCTCGACCTCGAGCTCGACGCCGTCATCGACGTCCCTACTGCCGGGTCCTGGCTCAAGATCCCCCTCGGCAAACTCGACACCGAACGCATGGTCCCCATCGACCCCGACATCCTGGCCCTGCTCGACCGCATCACCGCCACCCGCAGCCCTGGGCGACCCATCCCGCACCCACGCACCGGGCGACCCGCGGACTTCCTGTTCACCGCCCACGGACGCCGACTCGGACAAAACCAGCTACGACGCGAGCTGGACCGCGCCGCAACCACCGCCGGGATCGGCCACGTCAGCCCCCACCAGCTCCGACACACCTACGCCACCGCCCTCGTGAACGCCGGCGTCTCCTTGCAAGCCCTCATGGCCATCCTCGGACACTCCTCAGCCGAGATGAGCCTGCGCTACGGGCGACTGTTCGACACCACCATCCGCGCCGAGTACGAACGAGCCCTCGACCTGGCCAAACAACACATCGCCACCCTGCCCGCACCAGACACCCCGAGCAAGCCCACCAACAACACCACCCCGACCGACTGGCGCAACACCGCGACAATCAAGACCGCCCTCGCCGGCGGCTACTGCCTACGCGCCCCCGCCCAAGGCGCCTGCCAATACGCGAACATCTGCGAACACTGCCCCAGCTTCCACACCACCCCCGCCTACCTACCCGTCCTGACCGCGCAACGCGACGACGCCCAAGCCCTCGCCCACGACGCCCGCCACCGCGGCTGGGACCACGAGACCGAACGACACCTACACCTCATCACCCGCATCAACAACCTCATCGAACGAGCCGGATAGCACGCCTGATCCCCGGCCCCTGCAATGAGTCGCCCCGGATTTCGTGGAGGGCGGGTTATGCCGTGCCGGCGGGTGCCGGGGCACGGTTGAGTGCAGCGTAGTAGGTGGCTTCGTACTCGGCGGGTGGGGTGTGGTCGCAGTGGCTGTGCAGG
>NZ_WLVL01000053.1 GCF_009707125.1 Arsenicicoccus cauae | reverse complement strand
GGGTCATCGGTGAGATCTCCTCTGGTGAGTACTTGGCGGTACACACCGAGCATCTCGCCGATGACCCCTCTACGTCAGGGAGCCACACCCACTCCCCAAACCCCACCACTCCACGGGACTCTTACACGCTGACTGTTCGCCTCGTACTTGTTGATTAGGAACTTCTCGTTGATTCGTTCGAAGTGCAGCTCACCCTCGGTCTCCCTCCGGTGGTCCCTTATCGCTGCAAGAAGAAGAGAGAGCGTCGTCAGACGCTGCTGGCCGTCGACGACCAGATACTCCTGGACGCCAGCGGGACCATTCGACGGAGTGGGCGCGAGCACGATCGAGCCGATGAAGTGCGTCACCGCGGCATCGGAGGCGCGGTCCACGGCGAGACTTACGACGTCATCGAAGAGGCGGCCCAGCTCCTTACGTCCCCAAGAGTAGGTGCGTTGATACAAGGGCACGTGGTACTGCTTGGTGCCTTCGAGGATCTCCTGAAGGCGGGTCTCCTTGGCAACGACCATGGGGGTATGTCCGATCTCGTTCGGGGCGGGGCCGACGTATTGAGAAGTCGCAGTCAGGGTAGGTAAGAGTCCCGTGGAGTGGTGGGGTTTGGGGAGTGGGTGTGGCTCCCTGACGTAGAGGGGTCATCGGCGAGATGCTCGGTGTGTACCGCCAAGTACTCACCAGAGGAGATCTCACCGATGACCC
>NZ_WLVL01000052.1 GCF_009707125.1 Arsenicicoccus cauae | reverse complement strand
CGGTAGGCGGCACCCACGACACCCTTGCCGTTCTTGCGGGTGTCGTACAGGTCGAAGTTGCCGCCGTAACTGGAGCCGCCTCCGCCTCCTCCACCGTACCCGCCTACCTCTTGCCGGCGCCCGTCGAGGTCGTAGCTGTTGATGGGGTCGAGGGGGTAGGTGTAGGCGGTGGGGTTGCCGCCGGGTTCGGGGTCGAGGCTGGTGAAGGCGCCGCGGGTGGGGTTGTAGTAGCGGTCGCCCATGAGGGTGAGGCCGGCGGTTTCGAGGGTGGTGGAGCGTTGTTTGGCTCCGAGCCATCCGTAGCCGAGGGGCCCGTCGACGTTCATGGTGGCCCAGGGGTTTCTGGGGGTGCCGTACTCGGTGTAGTCGCTCCACCCGTTGATCCGTGTGGCTGCGGCGTCTTGTGACTGGTCGGCGGGGATGGTGAGGGTGGTGGCGGTGTCGCCGTGCAGGGTGGTCAGGGTCAGGTCGACGGCCCCGTCCTGGGCGAGCTGGGCGCCGAGGTCTCCGCCGAGCGACTCAGCGAACCGCGTCGTGGCTGGGGTTCCGCCGTCGGGGGTGATGACGGTCCAGGACGGGTTGTCGGTGCCGTCGGTGTAGTGCCGCACCACGGTCTGGGACTGCACGGCCCCGCCGGTGCTGGTGGTGCGCTGGGTCAGACGCCGACCCGCGACATCGAGGGTGAAGGTGGTGTCGGTGCCGCCCTGCCGCGCGCTGGCGGGGAGGTCGTTGTCGAAGTACCCGAGGGTGATGTCCCCACTGGCCGGGTCGGGGGCGTCGACGGCGGGCACGAGGGTCTGCCGCCCGAGCTCGTCGTACGTGTACGCGCCGACGGCGTTGGTGCCGGTGGTGGGGCGGTCGGCGGTGTCGTACGCGTACGTCTTGTCCAGCACTTGGCTGGGTGTGCTGGCGCAGGAGCCGTCGGCGTGGTCTTCGACGCGGTGGCTGGTCCGGTTCCCGTTCACGCCCAGGGTGCCGTCGAAGCCGTAGGTACGGACCTGGCAGGGGATGCTGCTGGTGGTGCCGTCGGTCGTGGTGGCGTCGGTGTCGGGGGTGACGGTGGTGCCCGTCGTCGTGGCGGTCCGGTCGGTCACCTTGCTGAGGCGTCCGGCCTGGTCGTAGGTGTAGGCGCGGTCGTAGCCGATGGCATCCCCAGGCTTGGCGACGTTGGTGGGGGTGTCGGTGGTGCCGGCCTTCCCGTCGAACGCGGCGCCTTGTCCGGTGTAGTCGCGTACGACGCGGCCGGCGGGGTCGTTGGCCTGGGTCCAGGCCATCCACACGCCGCGGGTGGGGGTGCCGGGGGTGTAGACGGTGTTGCCGTCGGCGTCGGCGCTGGTGGTGTAGGGGGTGACCTGCCCGGTGTAGGCGAGGCCGGTAGGTTCACCGGCGTCGTCGTAGGTGGTGGTCTGCTCGAGCTGGCCGGGCATGCTCTGCCGGTAGAGCTTGCCGTCGGCGTCGTAGGCGCCGGTGTAGGTGATGTCGCCCTTGCCGGCGGAGCGGGTGATGATGACGCGGGTGGTCATCCCGCGGTGCTCGGTCTTCCCGGCGAGGTCGGTGCCGTCGTACCCGTAGCTCGTGGTGCCCTTGGCGTCGGTGACGGACGCGACCCGCCCGGCGGTGTCGTAGCTGGTGGTGGCCTTGTCACCGAGCTGGTTCGTGGTGCTGGTCTGGCGACCCCACGTGTCGAACGTGGCGGACTGGCTGGGCCCGGTCGGTTGCCCGTTGCTGTCGAGCTCGACGGTCCCGGTCGCGATCCCGGTGGCGGGGTCGTAGAGGGTCTTGGTGCCGGGTCGGGCCGCGCTCGAGGCGAGCCCGGCCACGGTCGTCGTGACGGTGTCGGCGCGCCCGTCGAGCAGGTACGTGCTGGTGGTGGTGCGGGTGACGGCGCCGCTGGTCTCCACGGTGGCGGCGGGCGCGAGCTGGTAGGTGTATTTCGTGGCTCGTTCGTCGGGAAGGGTCTGTCCTGGGGGTGGCGCGGCCGGACGAGTAGCGCATGCCAGGCCGGCCCACTCGGGGTGGCCGCCGCAGGCGGCGTCGGCGCCGGTCTGCGCGGCAGCGGTGTAGTAGCTGGTGAGGGTGGTGCCTGCTCCCCCACCGGTGTTCGCCTCGGACGGCTGGCGGGTCTCGGTGGTGCGGCCTTCGGCGTCGTGGAAGGTGCGGGCGGTGATGTCGCCGGCGTCCACGGTTCCGTTCAGGTTCATGTCCGTAGTGGTGGACGTCGAGGCGCCGAGGGTCCAGCCGCTGGTGGCGTCGTCACCGGGTGTCTTGGGCTCGTACCCGGTAATGGTGCGGGCGGTGGTCTCGACGTCGGTGCCGGTGGTGTCGGCCGCGGTCACGGTGACCGTGGTCGCCAGGCCGTACCCGGTGCCGGTCTTGGGGTTCACGCCGTTGTTGGGGGCGCCCTGGTCGTAGAGGGTCTTGGTGTGCGGGCGCACGGTCGTGGTGGTTCCGTCGCGCAGGACTGAGGGCCGCTGGGGTCCCCACACGTCGGTCACGAACGACCCCGCGGGGGCCTTCGCGGGCACACCGGCCACGGTGCTCGTGGTGGTGTCGGGGTTGTAGTCGGTGACGGTGCCGAGCGCGGACGCGTCGTACGCCTGCCCGTCGGGCAGGGGGTTGTCGGCGGTCCAGGCCAGTGCGCGCTGGATCGCGTCGGCGTCCAGCTCGAGGGTGACGTTGCCCTGGGTGTTGTACCGCGTGTATGTGGGCAGCCAGGTGCCGGTGCCGTAGGAGGCGGTGTTGATGGTGTACCCGGCCTGGTCGGTGTAGGACAGGTCGGCGTACCGCCAGTCGTCACCGGTGACGGTGTCGGTGTTGCCGGTGTAGTCGGGGCCGAACACGGCGGCCGCGTAGGTGGGCGGGTTGGTCTGTCCCCAGCGGCTGGTCATGGCGCTGCTCATGTCGGGCAGACCGGCCTGGCCCTGGATCCCGTACCGGACGCGGGTCAGGGCGGTGGCGCCCTGACCGCCCGGGTTGGGGCGGGACACGCTGGCGAGCTTCAACCGGGAGTCGCTGGTGGCGTACGCGAGCTGGTAGGGGGCCTGCCCGGCGGGGGTGATGGTGGTGATCTCGTTCTGGGCGCCGTACGTGTAGCTGGTCCCGAGCCCGGAGCGGGGGTCGGTGACCTTGGTGAGGCGCTTGCTGGCGTCGTAGCTGTAGCAGGCGACCGGGACGGTGGCCATCGACCCGGCCGCGGCGGTGCTGCTGGTGCCGTCGCAGGCCTTCACGGTCAGCGCGTCGGGGGTGTAGATCTCCATCGCGACGGACCCGACCTGCCCGGCCGGTGCCCCGTTGGTGCCGTAGGCGACGCGCAGGGCGCGGCAGCCGGGCTTGAGGCCGGTGGTGCTGCCGTTGTCGGGGCAGTCCGCGGCGGTCATCCCGGCGGGGACGGGCGCCAGGATCCGGGTCACGAGTCCGGTCGTGTTGCGGGTGTAGGTGGTGGTGCCGGACCCGGGCTCGGTGACGGTGGCGGGTGCGAACTGGCCGGCGGCGCCGGTGGTGGGGGCCTTGGTGGCGGTGAACGTGGTGGTGGTGCCGTCGGCCTCGGTGAGGGTGAACGTCTTGGTCTGCTCGTTCCAGGCCAGGGTGGTGCCGTCCAGGGCTGTGTCGTCGTCCGCGGGCACCCACGCCTTGGGGTTCATGGTCGCGCCGGTGCGGCGCAGCCCGTCGACCGGGCGGTAGATGAGGGTGGTGCCGTCCTCGGCGGCGAACACCATGGACCCGTCGATGTGGGTGGCGTCGATCGGGGTCAGCCCGGCCAGGCCGGCGTCCGAGCCGTCCAGGTTCGCGGTCCAGCCCGGCCCGAACACGCTGGCGGCGGGGGTGGCCTGGGCGGTGGTGTTGTTGCCGTACGTGGAGTGGGACCGGGACAGGGTCAGGTCACCGGTGTACCCGGGCACGGACACGTCAGTGGCCGACTGGTTGTACTCGCCGGTGAACAGGGCGACCTGCCCGGGGCCGGCGTCGGACGTGGGGAAGCCGTTGCCGAAGGCGTGCGGGACCCGGGAGATGGTGACCGGGGACGCCGACCAGGTGCACTGGGTGCCGGTGGAGTAGGTGAAGCAGACCTGCACGTCGATCAGGACCGGGACGCGGTCGTTGAGGGTGACCGCGGGGGTCTGGGCGTTGTCGACGTCAGCGGTCATGGAGTCCCACGCCGCCGAATACACCAGCGACGTCGTCGAGGACCCGGTCCCGGTCAGGGACACGCCGGTCAGGCCGGTCGCGTCGTTCCACTTGCCGGTCTCGGTGGTGCCGTACCCGGACACGCGCCACTGGACCTTGCCGGTGACGGTCGTCGCGGAGCCCTTCGGGGGCCCGGCTGCGGCGACCCGGATCGCGCCGGTGGTGGTGGCCGCGACCCGCACGCCGGCGGCGACCTGCTGACCGTCCACGGTGGCGGCGGGGGCCGGGGTGGGGGTGGTCATGGCCGCGTTGCCCCACCCGAGGGTGTGGGTGACGTGGGCGGACAGCTTCCCGGTGATCGAGGCGTTCCACGCCTCGATCGAGTGCCCGCCCGTGGTGGTGGGGATGGTGACGGTGGTCTTGGCGGTTCTCGGGTCGCTGGAGGGGGTGATCGCGACGGTCTTCTCCGCGGCGCCGTCGAGCCGGTAGTGGATGTACGCCGGGGTGCTGGTCGTGGCACCGGCCGCGGTGATCGTGCACGTCACCGGCGCGGTGGGCGCGGTGTCGGTCCACGACCCGCTGGTCTGGTACGGGGCCGGACAGGACACGACCGGCTTGGCGGGGATGCCGGCGGCGGTGCGGAACGTCGTCCACGGCGACCAGGTCCCGTTCCACAGGCCCTGGTCGTCCTGCACCGCGACGCGGGCGTAGTAGACCGCGTTGTCGGACAGGGTGCCGGGCACCGAGCACTTGCCGGCCTGCCCTGAGGCGGCCTTGACCTGGCACGACGTCAGCGGGGTCGCGTTGGTGGCGGCGGTGTTCGTGGTGTGGATCTCGACCTTGAGGGTGACGTCGTTGCCGTCAGGGTCGGTCGCCGCCATCTGGAACTCCGGCGTCAGGTCCGGGGTGTAGATCAACGACGACGTCCAGGTCGGGGCCTTGTACGTCACCGCGGGGAACGTCATCGCTGGGGCCGCGGCAGCGTTCGGCTTGCGGTTGTAGGTGATCGTGAACACCGGCGGCGTCGCCGTCTCTGAGGACGCGAACTTCTTCCACGACCGGATGTCCGTCTCGCTCGCGGCCTTCAACGCCACCGCGCCCGTCGAGGACGACGCGGTCGACCACGCCTGGAACAGGCTCGTCAACGGGACACTCACGTCACCGGCCGGGCACGCGCTCGAGTACCCCTTCGCCGCCGACACCGACCCGTACACGGTCGGGTTGATGTACGGCTGCGCGGTCCATCGGGTCGCCGTCGACGCCGGGTTCGCGGCGAACACGTTCATCCCGGTCGCGGTGCACGAGCTCGACCACGCCTCCCGCAGCCGCAGCGACGCGGACTTCACCTGCAGACCGTGGAAGCTGCCCAGCGGGACGTTCAGGAAGGACCGCGCCACCGTCGACCCGTCATAGGTGCCGGCCTTCAGCTCGGTCGACCCGGACTCGTCGGTGGTGAAGTTCGACTGCACGAACGTGTCGAAGCTCGGCTTGACCGTCAACGACGCGTACGTCGGGTCCACCACGATCGGGAACACCCGCGCCGGGTCGGACGCCCACGCCTTGTCCACGCTCACCGTCAACGTCGCCTGGCCCGGGTTGGCCTGGGCGACAGTCATCTTCACCGGCACCCGGTTCGCGGGGTCGCCCGAGCGGGGATCGACCTTCGCGTCCCACGCAGACGCCGGAGCCAGCCGCGAGACCGTCTTGCCGTGCGCGTCGACGAAGTCCACTCCCCCAACCGGGGTCGGCTTCGCGATCAAGCCCCTGGTCTTCAACGGCACCGTCCACGACAACCCCGTAGCCGGGTTCACCGCGGACTTGTCCTTGACCACGTAGAACGACTCGAACCCGCTCCGCAGCGCGTCCACGCGGTAGTCCACCCCGGTCGCCACGTCCGGCCACGTCGCCGACGCCCCCGACAGGACCGGCTTGCCCATCCGTCCCGTCCACCCCAGCGTCACCTGGCGTCCCGCGCCGTGGTCCACACTCGTGCCCGCCGCGCCAACCCGCACCCCCACCACCGGGCGCTTCGGAGCCACAGAACCGTCCAGCGCCGCCGCCATCGTCAGGTCCACGTCCGCCCACGCGCCCGTGGCGTCCTTCACGCTGGTCTGCCCCACCGACGCGCGCGTGGTGAACGTCCCATCCGGGTTCACCCACGTCCGCGCGAACTCGGACCGCTCCGAGAGAGCCTCCACCGGGGCGCCCTGCGCCCGCGCAGCCACCCGCGCCGACACCACGTCCCGCGCCGAGTCCACCCGCGGCGCCGCCGGCTTGGCCTGCGGGACACGTGCTGGTGGAGCCTCAGGCACCGCAGCCGCAGTCCCATCCGCTGCGACCAACGCGCCCACCGCAACCACGGCCGCCACGAACACCCGACGAGAAGCCAGACCCCACAACGACATGGGAACCCTCCACGAGGCGAAGCCCTTCACCCAGAGCAACGGGGAACCACCACACAGTGACCCAGGACAAGTAAACCTGACCGCACCCTGACACGCCACAGCGGGGTACGCATATTCGTGCGTGTGACGGGAGGAATAGTCAAGACCTGTGGATTGATGTGTCAGGCGGCGTGAGCGTGACCTCCTGATTCGTCGGGTCGTTCGACGAGCTTGCCGTTGCTGAACTCCGCGCCGGCACGGACGAGCGCAACGAGGTG
>NZ_WLVL01000051.1 GCF_009707125.1 Arsenicicoccus cauae | reverse complement strand
GTAAGAGTCCCGTGGAGTGGTGGGGTTTGGGGAGTGGGTGTGGCTCCCTGACGTAGAGGGGTCATCGGCGAGATGCTCGGTGTGTACCGCCAAGTACTCACCAGAGGAGATCTCACCGATGACCCTTCCCCAGTCTGCCGTGTCCGACCTGCTGGACGCACTTCGCGCCGGCGAGGGCGTGGACCTGGTGCGCGAGTCCGTGCGCATGGTCCTGCAAGAGCTGATCGAGACCGAGGCCGCGCAGGTGATCGGCGCCGCCCGGTACGAGCGCGCACCGGGGCGGACCACCGAGCGCAACGGCAGCCGCCCGAAGCTGCTGACGACCAAAGGCGGCGACGTCACCGTGGCGGTCCCCAAGCTGCGCCAGGGCAGCTTCTTCCCCTCCGTCCTGGAGCCACGGCGCCGGATCGACCAAGCGCTGTACGCGGTCGTGATGCAGGCCTACGTCCACGGCATGTCCACCCGCTCCGTCGACGACCTGGTGGTCGCCCTGGGCGGTACCGGCATCTCCAAGTCCGAGGTGTCTCGGATCTGTGCCGGCCTGGACGAGGCCATCGGCGCGTTCCGCACCCGCCGCCTGGATCACGCCCGGTTTCCCTACGTCTATCTGGACGCGACCTATCTGCACGTGCGCACCGAGGCCGCCATGGTGGTCTCCAAAGCCGTCGTGGTCGCCAC
>NZ_WLVL01000050.1 GCF_009707125.1 Arsenicicoccus cauae | reverse complement strand
ACCTCTCCGAAGGCTCCATGGCCAAGCTCTACCCAACCCGCGATACTGAGACCGTCGCCCTCGAAAAGAGCGACCGGTAGGCAACGAGCATCACCTCAAAGCCCACCACTCAACGGGGCTCTATCGTCAGCGTCTGAAGCTCCTCCCAACGCAGGCCGACCGAGCGAGCTACCGCGCGTGCATCGACGCGACACCGCAGGCCGGCGCCGGGGACGGCGTCGGCTTCGCCTACCGGTTCTTCCGGGAGCGGCTGGTCGAAGCCGGCGGCAGCGAAGATCCTCGGCCACATGTCGCAGGTCGGCCTCGGCTACCTACGGCTCGGCCAACCGCTCACCACCCTGTCCGGCGGCGAGCGGCAGCGGCTCAAGCTCGCCACCCACATGGGGGAGAAGGGCGGTGTCTATGTGCTCGACGAGCCGACCACGGGCCTCCACCTCGCCGATGTCGAGCAGTTGCTCTCGCTGCTCGACCGGCTCGTCGACACCGGCAAGTCGGTGATCGTCATCGAGCACCACCAGGCGGTGATGGCCCACGCCGACTGGATCATCGACCTCGGTCCGGGCGCCGGCCACGACGGTGGACGGATCGTCTTCGAGGGCACGCCGGCACAGCTGGTCGAGGGGAAGAAGACCCTCACCGGAAAGCACCTGGCGCAGTACGTGTCGGCCGGCGAGTAGCGGCGCAGCCGCCCGTCACGCCCGGCTCGTCATGCCCCGCCCAAGGCGTGCATCTGCTGCGCGATGCGCGAGTCGCCGAACCACGTCGGCAACTCCCGACGTGCGGGACCGTCGGCAACCACCGAACCGTGCCCGATCGCGTGGACCCAGGACAGTTCGCCACGCCAGATGCGGGTGAGCACCCGCAGGGTGGTCTGCACGTCGACGTCGACCTGGTAGCCCGGGTCGACGTCGCAGATGTCGGCCTCGCCGCTGGCGACCACGACCCACCAGTGGCGCTCTGCCGGTGCGACGTCGAGAAATCGGATGGCGACGGTGGTTCGCACGCGCGGCCACTTGTCGACCGGGATGGTGCGGCGGATGTCCCACATCAGCAGGTGCGGGTCGAGGTCGTCGTCGCCGAGTTCACCGATCCAGCGCATGCCCCAAGCCGCCAGGTCGTTGACGACGCCCACCAGTTCGCGGCCGGCGGGCGTGAGGTCGTAACCCACCTGCGTACGCTCGACGGTCCGGGTCAGCACACCGGATCGCTCCAGCGATTTGAGTCGTTTGCTGAGCAGCGCGGGCGACATCCGGGGCACTCCGCGACGCAGTTCGTTGAAGTGTCGACTGCCCAGCAACATCTCGCGAACGATCAAGATGGTCCAGCGCTCGTCGAGCACCTCCATCGCCTTGGCGACCGGGCAGAACTGTCCGTATCCGGGCATGCGCCCCTCCTTCGTGACGGCTGCTTCCATTGAGCGCCCGCTGCGGCGGTGGCGTCCACCGGATTCAGCAAGTTCGGATGTTGTAGCGCGGCCGGTACAGATTCGGCACTGGATGGGTCGACGGTGCGGCCGCACGCTGGTGTGATCCCGGTCGATCCACGACCGGCAGCCCATCCGAGGGGGATGCCATGACAACAACTCCAAGCACGACACCGTCCGCTGATCGCGAGCTCAAGAGCGCGCACGCGGCCATGTGGGCGCTCGGCGACTACCCGGCGATCGCAGCGGAGATCACCCTTCCGCTGGCTCCGGTGCTCGTCGACGCCTGTCGGGTCGGCAGCGGGCAACGGGTGCTCGATGTGGCGGCAGGCACCGGCAACGCGGCGCTCGAGGCCGCCCGGCGAGGCGCCGTCGCCACCGCGTCCGACCTCACGCCCCGGCTGCTGGACAGCGGCCGCGAACACGCCGCGGACGCCGTCCGCTGGGTGGAGGCCGATGCGGAGGACCTCCCGTTCGACGACGGTGAGTTCGACGTCGTCATGTCGGCGATCGGGGTGATGTTCGCGCCGCACCACGACCGCAGCAGCGCGGAACTGGTGCGCGTGTGCCGACCGGGCGGCACCATAGGGGTGCTGTCGTGGACGCCGGCCGGGTTCGTCGGGCAGATGTTCGCGGCGCTGAAGCCGTACGCCGCGCCGCCGCCTCCCGGAGCCTCACCCGCACCGTTGTGGGGCGACCCGGCCCACGTCGCTGCACTGTTCGGCGACCGGGTGCGGCTCGGCGAGGCGCAGGAACGCTCGCTGCGGGTCGATCGGTTCGACGGGCCGGCCGCGTTCCGCGAGTACTTCAAGGCCAACTACGGTCCGACGATCGCGGTCTACCGACGCATCGGTGACGATCCCGAGGCTGTGGCAGCACTCGATGCCGCGCTGGACGAGCTGTACCTGCGCAACGTCGCCGCCGACGGATCGACGGACTGGGGCTATCTGGTCTGGACGGGCACCCGGGTGTAGTCGTCGGATCAGCGCACCGACTGGGCCCGTAGCGCCGCCTGGATCTTCGGCAACCACGGGTCGTCGGCGCGGACGAAGGCCGCGGGCGTGCCCAGTGGCGCGGGCACGTTCGTCGTGGCCCCTCCGGCGTAACTGCGCCCGGTGAAGATGTTCACCCAGGTGCCGGGCGGGAAGGAGACCGTGGCCGTCCGGCTGCCCTCGCTGAGCACCGGTGCGACGAGCACGCTCTGTCCGAGGAAGAACTGCCGGTCGTTCGCCGCGGCCGTCGTGTTGGGCCAGTTGACCCAGGTGTGCCGCACCGCCGGTATGCCGTCGCGGGTCGCTTCGTCGAGCACGGTCGCGCGGTAGGGCGCCAGCGCGGCGAAGATGCGCGAACTGCGTGCCGTCGCAGCCACTTGGGTCGGGTCGTAGACCTGCAGGTTCTGGGCCGGACGGTTGCCCTCGTGCGACCGCATCACAACACCGAAGGCGGCCACCTCGCCCCACCGCTGCAGCAGCTCGGGGGAGCGCACGTAGTTCTTCGCCACGGCGTCGACCGAGGTGTAGCCGCCGAGGTCGCTGTGGTCGAGGGCCCAACCGGACACGCCGGCGGAGAAGGTGCCGAGCAGGCTGGAGGCGAGCCCGTCGTCGGTCGACCAGGTGACCAGCTGGTCGCCGGTCCAGAACAGCGGGGTGTCGGACGCCATGTCGGGGGTGCCGGAGCGGAACCAGGTGACGCAGTCGGTGCGGCCGGCTGCGGCGCATCCCGCCTTGACGGTTTCGGCCCACAGCTTGGGCCACCGGTTGTGCAGGGTGCGTGGGTCGCCGCTGTGCAGTCGGGCGTCCATCGGCAGGCCCTCTGCGAAGTCGGCCATGAAGCCGACCACGCCGTCGGCGAGCACGTGGTGCGCAATCACCTGTGAGAACCATTGGCGGGCAGCGGGATTGGTGAGGTCGACCATCGTGGCGGAGAACCCGCCCTGATCCTGTTGGTAGGGCTGTCCGTCGACGTCACGGATGAGGTATCCACGGGCCGCGGCCTGGGCGTAGAGGTTGGTGCCGGGGCGACCCGAGGCGTCGGTGAGGAACGGGTTGACGTACGTCGTGGTGCGCACGCCCTGCGCCTGCAGTTCGCCGACGAGCTGTTTCCAGTCGGGGTAGCGCTCCGGGTCGGGCTGCCAGGTCCACCACAGCCGATCACCGAAGCTGGTGGTGCGCCCGCCGGTCCAGTCCTGGATCCACACGCCGGCGACGCGCACCCCGGCCGCCTTCAGTCGGCGGACGGTGTCGCGCACCTTGGCACTGCCACCTTGCACACCGACGATGAGTCCGTCCTGCGTCCATTTGGCCAGCGTCGGCCGAGTCACCGGACCCTGCTGCTGCGCAAGCAGATCCGACGCGAAGTCGGCCGACGTGAGCTCCAGGTGGAGCGAGCGGCTCCAGATCTGCAGACCCACGCGGTCGCTGTTGCGGGTGTCGGCGATGCCGAAAGCTCCTGCCTCGGGGCTGGACGGTGCCAGCCGCACACCGCGCAGATCGTCGGTGACGAACGTCGGGTAGGCGGCGTAGGTCATGGACCGAGCACCACCCGCACCGCGCTGAGTGGCATCGGCGAGGAAAGTGACCGGCTGTTCGCCGCGCCCGACGCCCTGCTCGCGCACCAGCAGCGGAATGAGCCTGCCGGACAGGTCGAAGCTGTCGAACTGCTCGCCGAATCCGTGCACTCCGCGGCCCCGGGTGCGGCCGGTCTGGAAGCCGAGCGCGTCGACCGCGTTGGAGGTGGTGGTCAGCAGCACGTCGAGTCCGCCGGCACCGCGCGGTGAGACGGTCATCGTGTACGGCACGTCGGGAGAGCCCTTCAACCGACCACCGACGATGATCCGATTTCCTTCTGCGCGAACGGAATCGACGGTCTGGGCAGTCCAGCTGCGCGTAGTGTCGACCTGTGGCCAGAAGTACCCGCGGTGCTCGTCGTAGGCCACCGTCGAGCGTGCGGCGGTGACGAAGGACTGGTTCGTCGGGCTCGTCCACACGACGCGGTTGTCGCGTTGCAGCTGCAGCCGGTCGCCGAAGACGACGGCCTCGATGTTCTGTGCTCGCGTGCCGCCGACGCCCGGCGCGAAGGTCAGCCGGGCGGGCTGCACCGCGTCGAGGTCGTCGCTTGGGAAGGTGCGGGTCCAGCTGATCAGTCCCGCCGCAGCCACCAGGACGAACACCACGAAGCAGACGAGCAACCGTCGCGGCCACCGACGTCGTCGCCTGCGGGCCCGGAAGACAGCTGTGCTCACTCTGCGCAGCCTACGGGGCCGGTCAGTGCACCAGGCCGTAGACGTGAGTCACTTTGAGGTGCAACGGAACCCGGGCGTCGTCGACCATCGCGCGGCGGTACTCGTCCCAGTCGGGATGATCCTTGCCGCTGACCCTGCGGTAGATGTCGACCAGTTCGTCGACGCTCGGATCGTCGACCGCGGCCGCGACGGGCAACACGGTCGCCTCGACGTCGGCCACCGCGAACGACCACGGGTCGGCGCCCTGCACCATCACCGTCGCCCGCGGGTCACGCCGCAGGTTCGCCGTCTTGGCCCGGCCGTCGGTGACCGAGACTCGGATGAGGTCGGAGGTCGCGTCGTAGGTGTACGAGACGTTCGACAGCTGCGGTCGACCGTCCCGCCGAATGGTCGCGAGTGCGGCGAGGTGACGCTCGGCGATGAGCGCCCGAAGTTTGTCGTCGGACATGGTTTCTCCTGAGCCTGTTCGGTGATGGAATCGAGCGAACCACCTGTGCACCACCAGCGCTAGGAGAGCACGATGACCGATTCGACCACCCCGATCGGGCCCGTTTCGCTCGTCACGGGAGCATCCTCCGGAATCGGCGAAGCGATCGCCCGCCGGCTGCAGACCCTCGGTCACACGGTCTACGGCGCAGCCCGTCGGATCGACCGCCTCGAAGCGCTGGCCGCCGACGGCATCGAACCGATCGCGATGGACGTCACCGACGAGGCGTCGCTCCAGGCGGGCGTCGAGACGATCCTTTCCCGATCCGGACGCTTCGACGTACTGGTGAACAACGCCGGCTACGGCTCGTACGGCGCGATCGAGGACGTCGATCCCGCCGAGGCCCGGCGCCAGTTCGACGTCAACGTGTTCGGTGCGATGCGCCTGACCCAGCTCGTGCTGCCGCACATGCGCGAGCAGCGCTCCGGCACCATCGTCAACATCTCCTCGATGGGCGGACGCATCCACTCACCGATGGCCGGGTGGTATCACGGCACGAAGTTCGCGATGGAGGCCCTCAGCGACGCGCTCCGGATGGAGGTCGCGCAGTTCGGCATCGACGTGGTCGTCATCCAACCGGGCGGTATCGCCACCGAGTGGGCCGACATCGCTGCCGACCATCTCGACGAGACGTCCGGCAGCGGGCCGTACGCCCGACTGTCGGCAGCCATGTCGGCCACGTTGCGCAAGAGCCACGACCGTGACTCGTCTCCGGACGTCGTGGCCAAGGCGGTGGCCCGGGCGGTCTCGACCGACCGTCCGCGCACGCGCTACGC
The DNA here is from genome assembly GCF_009707125.1 of Arsenicicoccus cauae. Taxonomy (GTDB): domain Bacteria; phylum Actinomycetota; class Actinomycetes; order Actinomycetales; family Dermatophilaceae; genus Arsenicicoccus; species Arsenicicoccus cauae. The sequence goes on along the minus strand of NZ_WLVL01000050.1, from coordinate 552 downwards.
CATCGGCCTCGGAGCCAAACCTCTGATCACCGCCCGCCGGGTGCTTCCCGACCGCGCGTTCGACGCCTTGGTCTCCCGAGCGATGGGGCTGCCGCGAGGGTCAGGACCGGGACGGTGAGCCGCGCCGAAGACACGTCCCGACGGTTGGTCGAACACCTCGAGGCGCTGCCGCGGGTGAAGCGGAAGGGCACCACCGCCCGGCCGGCCTGGTACTTCGACGATCGTTTGATCGCGCGTGCCGAGAGCGCTGACCGGTGGATCGTCCGCTGCGACTTCGCTACCCGTGAGTCGCTGCTCGAGGATCCGGTGACCTTCGGGGTGCGGCCGCAGTTCGAGGCCCACCAGAAGGTGGAGGCCTACCTCGACGAGGGCGATCCGGACGCGATCGAACGTGCCCTCGACGCCGCGTGGGAGATGCAGCGCAAACTGAGTCGCCCCGGATTTCGTGGAGGGCGGGTTATGCCGTGCCGGCGGGTGCCGGGGCACGGTTGAGTGCAGCGTAGTAGGTGGCTTCGTACTCGGCGGGTGGGGTGTGGTCGCAGTGGCTGTGCA
>NZ_WLVL01000049.1 GCF_009707125.1 Arsenicicoccus cauae | reverse complement strand
CCATCGGCGCGTTCCGCACCCGCCGCCTGGATCACGCCCGGTTTCCCTACGTCTATCTGGACGCGACCTATCTGCACGTGCGCACCGAGGCCGCCATGGTGGTCTCCAAAGCCGTCGTGGTCGCCACTGACTATGTCAACTCGAAGTGGCCCCATGGTGACGGCTTGATCTGGCCCCGGCCGGTGGTGGTACGGGCGTGATGGCTTGTCACGCCCTCGGACTGGGGGGTGCCGTTCATCCTCGCGGCGGCCGGGATCGAACGCTTCGCACGCGTGTCGGGTTGGGTGCGCGACCGCCATCGCCTCGTCCAGTTCGTCGGGGGCGGGCTGCTCGTCGTCGTGGGCGTGCTGCTACCCACCGGTGTCTGGGAAGACCTCACCCGATGGCTCCAGGCCGAGCTCGTGTCGGGCTTCCAGGTGCCGATCTGAGGCATCTGGCGACCATGGCGGTCGGATCGCGACCAAGGCCGCGAGCAGCGTTCAGCTGCCGAGCGTCACCCAGTAGTCCCAGAACCGGACAGCGATGAGTGCGGCGATGACCACGAGCCATACCGTGATCACGCTGGGACTGTAGGACGCGACCTGCCGAAGGCGCGCCGGGAACGGAATCCGACCGGTTCTGACGTTCTGGGCGGTGGTCGTGACGAACGCGGTGATGGCCGCGACCCAGACGATCATGCAGTAGGGGCACAGGGCGCCGATGCGGTACAGGCTCTGGAGGATCAGCCAGTGCACGAACACGACCCCGAGGGTGGTGCCGGCCTGGATGCCCCACCAGAACCATCCCGGCAGTGCCGCCCGGGTGAGCAGGACCACGCCGATGGTCAGCAGGGCCGTGAACCCGGCGACGCCGAGGATGGGGTTGGGGAACCCGAACGCGGCGGCCTGGTCGGTGTTCATGACCGACCCGCAGGACAGCACCGGGTTGATGCTGCAGGAGGGCACGTAGGCCGGGTCCGTGAGCAGGGCGATCTTCTCGAGGAGCAGGACGAACGCGGCGACCAAGCCGACCACGCTGGCGAGCGTCAGGACCCAAGCCGTGCCCCGACCCACGATTCGGTCCTGCTGGGTCGTTGCTGGTGCGTCTGCTCGGCCTGGTGCCGGTTCAGCCATTGAGGGCGGCGTCGATCTGGTCGCGGAAGTCCTGGACCGAGGACGGCTGCAGCTTCTTGCCGTTGAGGAAGAACGTGGGGGTGCCTTCCACGCCGAGGTCGAGGCCGTCCTGCCGGTCCCGTTCCACCCGCTCCTGGGTGGCCTTGGCGGCGACGGCCTTGTCGTAGGCGGCCATGTCCAAACCGAGTTCTTGGGCGAACCCGCGGAACAGGGACGCCTTGGAGTCCTGCTGCTCACCCCACGTCTCCTGCGTGTCGTACATGCGCTTGTACATGTCCTCGAACTTGCCCTGCTGGGCAGCGGCCTCAACAGCCAGAGCGGAGTTGACTGCGTTGGCGTGGCTGGGGATCGGGAAGTAACGCACGACGAAGTCGACCTTGCCGGCGTACGTGGTGCGCAGCTCCTCCACGACGGGGTAGGTCGCACGGCAGGACTCGCACTCGAAGTCGAGGAACTCGACCAGCGTCACCTTGCCCGTCCCTGCGGCTCCGAGCCGGTGGCTGTCGTCGCGCACCAGCTTGCCCGTCCCCGCCCCGGCTCCGGTGGCCGCACCGGCGGCGTCGGCGGGGTCGGCCTTCTTGGGTGACAGTGCCAGGGCTCCAGCGATGAAGGCCACGAGCAGGGCGACGACGGCGGCGGAGACGAGGGCGTTGCGTTTCACGGGTGTCACAGGGGTCAGCTCCAGGTAAGTCAGGAAGGGCAGGGGGCTCGTGGGGCGAACGGGTCGGGGGCCCGGTCAGGTTCCCCGGGGTGGGAGGAAGCCGCGTCAGCGGTGGGTGAGGAGTTCGGCGAGATCTTGCGGGACGGGCATCGGCTGGGTCAGCGGGACGGTGGCGCGGCCGGTGTTGCCCTCGGGGTAGCGCCCGAGCGCGGATCCGGGTGCGGCGACTAGCAGCCGCAGGACCTGCCCGGCGGCTTCGCGGCGGTCGTGCTCGCTCCACGCCAGAGCGAACATGACCGCGTGGGCGCGGGTGTGCGGCCAGGCCCAGGGTTGGGACAGGATGTGCGCCCGTTCCAGCGCCGCCCACCGTTGCCCGCTCGTGGTGGCCGTGCGGGCGTGGCGCAGCTCGGCGTCGAACGCCGCACGGATCTGGGCTGGCATGCGGCGGCTCACGAGTGGTCCTCGCGCCGGGCGAGGGTCACGGGGGTGGGTGCCGCCTGTCGGTCCGCTGCCTGGTCGACGCCGCTCGTCGAGGTGGTGCAGCAGTCATCCGCGGCGCATTGCGAGGCTGAGGTCGTGGTGTCGGTGTCAGCACCGGCCCCCATGGCAGAGAGCGCCGCCGGGGCGCAGCAGTCGTCACCCTGCCAGTTCTGCCAGCCCTCGCGGGCCGCGACGGCCGCGATGACCAGGGCAGCGAGCGGGTCGGCCCAGAACCAGCCGAGGGTGGCGTTGAGCACCAGGCCGACCAGCAGCACCGCGGACAGGTAGGTGCACAGCAGGGTCTGGGTGCCGTCGCCCTCGACAGCGGCCGAGCCAAGCTCGCGACCGGTGCGGCGCTGCCACACGCTGAGGAAGGGCATCACCGCCAGGGAGGCGAGGGCCAGGCCGATCCCGACGGGGCTGGAGTCAGGGCGGGCGCCGGTGATCAGGGCGTGCCCGGCCTCGACGGTGAGGTAGGCGGCCAGGGCGAAGAACGAGATGGCGATGAGGCGCTGCGCCGCGCGTTCCCGGCTCTCTGGCAGGCGGTGGCGGAACTGCCACAGGATCACCAGCCCGGAGGACACCTCGACCAGGGAGTCCAGGCCGAACCCGACCAGCGCGGAGGAGCCGGCGATATTCCCGGCGGTGATCGCGATGACGGCCTCGACGGTGTTGTAGGCAACGGAGGCAGCGGCGAGCAGCTGGGCGCGGCGCATCAGGGTCGCGCGCCGTTCGGGGGTGGTCAGGGCGGTCCATGTGGTCACCAGGTGACCTCCTTGCATCCGGTGTGGGTGTTGGGTTCGACCTGGAGGGTGGCGTGCTCGACGCCGAAGCTGGTGAGCATGACCGTTCGGGCGCTGTCCAGGACGGCGTGCGCGTCCGCGCCCTCACTGGTCATCAGGTGGGCGGTGGCCACGTTCATCCCCGAGGTGAGGGTCCACACGTGCAGGTCATGCACGTTGCTCACACCCGGGACGGCTGCCAAGGCGGCTTCGACGTCGTCCGGTGCCATGTCCGCGGGCGCGTGCTGCCCCAGGACCGTGAGGACCTCCCGGCCCAGGATGATCGCGCGGACGGCGACGAAGATGGCGATGGCCAAGGCGATGCCGGTGTCCCACCACGCGTTTCCGGTCGCGGCCACCATGACCCCGGCGACGATGACGCCAACAGAGCCGACGGTGTCGGCGACGACCTCGAGGTAGGCGCCCTTGACGTTCAGGCTGTCGCTGGCCCCGCCGCGCAACAGCAGCAGGGCGATGATGTTGACCACCAGGCCGATGCCGCCGACGATCAGCATCGGCCCCGAGGCGATCTCCGCCGTGGCGCCGATGCGCCCGATGGCCTCCACCGCGATGTAGACCGAGACCCCGAGCATCAACAGGACAGCCAGGCCGGAGGCGAACACCTCGGCACGGTAGGACCCGAACGTGCGACGACCGGTGCTGTCCGGGCGAGAGGCGATCCGGGTGGCCACCAACGCCGCACCGAGCGCGACCACGTCGGCGGCCATGTGCCCGGCATCGGAGAGCAGCGCCAATGACCCTGACAGCAGACCTGCCACCAGCTCGACGACGAAGTAGCCGGCGACGAGGATGAACGCCAACCGCAGCCGCCACCGATGCGCCCCGCCCGCGCTTCCGTGGCCGTGTCCGTCGCTCACCGGATCGCCTGGGCTGACGCGATGCCGGCTGCTTGGTCGTGGGCGATGTGCTCCCTGGTCAGGTCCAGCAGCATCCGCACGTGGGCGTCCGCGAGCCGGTAGAACACCAACCTGCCCTGCCGGCGACCGGTCACCACCGCGGAGGCGCGCAGCATCCGCAACGACTGCGACACCGTCACCTCCTGCACACCGGTCGCGGCGGCCAGGTCGCACACGCACAGCTCACCGGCCTCGAGAAGCGCGAACAGCAACCGCGCCCGGGTCGGGTCGCCGAGGAGCTTGAACATGCTCGCCGCCCGCGCCAGCTCATCTGCCGGGAGCGTGGCATCCAGCACGAGCTGGACCTTCTCCGGGTGAACGCAGTGGACCGAACAGCCATCCAACCCAACAACCATGTCATCTGAGCGCATGATCAGATAATAGGGAATGAGCCGCCTGGGTCAAGTCCGCGAGGAGAAGCATCGAGCGATGCCCGCCCATAGAGCCGCACGGTCATACGACAACGTTGGCCCGGGCGTGGGCGAGCCGGTAGGAGTGGGTGCCGGTTTCGATGATGGTGCCGTTGTAGGTGAGCCGGTCCACGATCGCGGCGCACAGGCGGGGGTCGGTGAAGGTGTCGGTCCACCCGGAGAACGACTGGTTCGAGGCGATCGCGATGGAGTTCTTCTCTTCGCGTTCGGTGAGGACCTGGAAGAGAAGTTCGGCGCCGCGGCGGTCGAGTTCCATGTAGCCGAGCTCGTCGATCATGAGCAGGTCGACCCGGCCATAGCGGGCGATGGTCTTGGCGAGCTGTTTGTCGTCGACGGCTTCGACGAGCTCGTTCACGAGCTTGGTGGCCAGTGTGTACCGAACCCGGTACCCCTGCTCGGCGGCCGCCGTCCCCAGGGCGATGAGCAAGTGGGACTTGCCGGTGCCGGAGTCCCCGATCAGGCACAGCGGGTCGCCTCGGCGGATCCAGTCGCCCTTGCCGAGTTCGTGCACGGTCGCGGGGTTGATCGCGGTGTTGGCGTCGAAGTCGAAGTCCCCGAGCCACTTGTCCCGCGGGAACCCGGCCGCCTTGACCCGGCGCACCGACGAGCGTCGGTCCCGGTCGTCGACCTCGGCCAGCAGCAGCTCGGCCAGGAAGCCTTGGTAGGTCAGCTGCTCCTTCTTCGCCACCGACAGGGCCTCGTCGACCAGGGCCCGGATCGTGGGTAACCGAAGTCGGCGGCAGGCCTGGTCGACCGCGGCGATCGCGGCCTCTTCGGTCATCCCACGCCGGCGGCGCAACGTTGGACTGACCGGGGTGGCCACCGGTGTCGGGCTCATCAGCTGGTGCTCGCTTTCACATCAGGGGTGGGAGGGGTGGTGGTGCGTCGTCGTGGGAGCAGTTCGTCGTAGGCGACCACGGACGGGATCGGCCGGGTATCGGGTGGGAGACCGGCGATCACTGCGGCAGGGTCGGTCAGGCGGCGTTGGGTCAGACTGACAACGCGTTGCTCGCGCGTATCGCCTCGAGCAACGTGATGACGGTCAGAGCTGGCCCCACCCGTCGCCGTGGTGGTGTCGGGGGTGTGTCGGCGGGCTTCGACCGCGACGACGTCCGCGGACACCGCGCCCACGGTCAGGGCGGCGGCGATCCCGGCGGTGACCTGCTCGGCTGTGAGGGAGCGGTGGAGCAGCAGGACGTCGACGAGCTCACGCGTGCCGTCAGCGTCGCCGTTGACCTTCCGGCTGGCCGCCCAGAACGCCTCATGCGCCGAGGTGAACACCCCTGCAGCGCGGGCTTGCGCCAGAGCAGTAGATCCGGGAAGGGCGCCGGGCTTGAACCGCAACACCTCTAGGTAGTGATCCAGGACGACCCGGCTGGTGCCCCGGGCCACGACCCGTGGGTGCATAGCCACCACGGTGCGGCCCTCGAACACGACCACCTCGGTCGCGCGCAGGCTGACGCGCACGCGGCGACCGATCAGGTGCGCCGGGACGGAGTACTTCACCATCCGGATAGAGCCCCGTTGAGTGGTGGGCTTTGAGGTGATGCTCGTTGCCTACCGGTCGCTCTTTTCGAGGGCGACGGTCTCAGTATCGCGGGTTGGGTAGAGCTTGGCCATGGAGCCTTCGGAGAGGTA
>NZ_WLVL01000005.1 GCF_009707125.1 Arsenicicoccus cauae | reverse complement strand
ATCAGCCAGCCGGTCACGCACCAACCGGACCGACCTGTCACGAATCTCATCGGGATACTTCCTCGGAGCGGGCATGTCTGCATCCTCTCGGCAGATCAGACCCTCCACCACACCCGGGGCGACTCACGCGTCCGCAACCGTCTCCACGCCTTGCTGCTGAACATCGCCCCCAGGTATCACGACCCCACGGGGCCGTTGAGCTCCCGGCCGGCGTTCGCTCGGGCTCGGAGCTTGGCCCTACGCGCCCGCAAGAGCGACCCCATACGGGCCAAGCTCGCCCTTGCCGCGATCCGCCGCTTGAACGCCCTGCGCGACGAACAAGCCGACCTCGAGAAAGACATCCACGGCGAGTTGGAACAACGGTCCACCACACACCTGCAATCCATTCCAGAAGTGGGACCGCTGGTTGCTGCGAAGATCCTCGGCGAGGTCAGGGACGTGCGCCATTATCCCAGCGCGGCAGCGTTCGCCGCTCATGCAGGCGTCGCCCCGGAGCCGGCCTCCAGCGGCAACACCCAACGGCATCGCCTGGCCCGAGGAGGCAACCGCCAACTCAACCGGGCCCTGTTCACCAACGCAATGGTCCAAGCCCGCTGGCACCCACCAGCGCGCGCGTACCTTACCCGCAAACGAGCCGAGGGCAAGACCCCCGCCGAAGCCCGCCGGTGCCTGAAGAGGCACTGCACCTCGCAAACGTCGTGTACCGGGCCCTCCAAGCCGACCTCGCCACAGTCCAAAGCGCCGCCCTCAGCCCGGCTGCTTGACGATAGCGGCGCCCCAACCACGCCGCGATCGTGCGCCTGGTCGGAGTCGTCCTGGCCGAGCAACACGACGAGTGGGCCGAAGGACGGCGCTACCTCGGCCTCGACGTCCTCGCCCGCTGCCGCATCAACCTCATCACCGACACCGAACCGGAGATCGGAGGCGACAACCTGCCCGCACTCACGGCCTGAACCCCAAGAAGGAGAACGCAGCCGCTACACCCCTACCCGGGACTTGGGGTCTATCGCGTTAACGGTGTAAGTGGCCCTTGCGCCCCGGTTGGGGCAGGAGGGTCGTCATGACCGAGACACTGGTGGCTGTGAGTCCACCTTCACCGAAGAAGAGCCAGGACCCGGGCGATCC
>NZ_WLVL01000048.1 GCF_009707125.1 Arsenicicoccus cauae | reverse complement strand
CGCGATCGCCGGCCCGGCGGTGCGGGCGCAGGACGCCACGGCCGCCGCCCACGCGCGCTGGACCGACGCCGAGAGCGCCCTCGCCGACGCGGTCGTCGCCCAGCAGCGTGCCGTCGACGCCCTGGCCGCCGCCCAGACGCGCGCGAGCGGGCTCGCCGACGCCGACACCAGGCGAGTCGTCGCCGACGGGTCCTTCGTGGCCCTGGCCGACGGCCAGGTGGTGCGCACCGTCCGTCCGGGCACCGCGGTCGTCGGCAACGGGCACACCGTCACGCCGCAGATCAGCCGTCAGATCGGCGAGGCCCTCGGCCTGCTCTACGCCGCCGGATTACCCCGGGGCGAGCAGGACGCGGAGAACCTCGCGATCATCATCTACAACGAGTCCGGCGGGGACGTGGGCGTGGTCAACACCTACGACCGCAACGCCGCCGCCGGCACGCCGTCCTTCGGGCTGATGCAGACGATCGGGCCGACCTTCGACGCGTTCGCGCTGCCCACGCGCACGGACCGCCGCGACCCCGTCGCCCAGATCATGGCCGGCGCCCGCTACGCGCAGGCGACATACGGCGGGCTAGCCGGGGTCCCCGGCGTCAAGAGCCTCCGTGGCGGCGGACCCTACCTCCCCTACTGACGCCTCCCGACCTACCCTGGTCGCATGGCACTGGGTGATCGACTCAAGGACAACCTCGTGGGCGCGGCGCGCATGGCCGCTCACCTCGCCACGGGTCCGCTGCACAGCCACGAGCGGCGCACCTGGGGCGCGACGCCCGACGAGGTCGAGGCGAGACTGCCCGGCGACGAGCTGATCGAGGACCACGACTGGCGGTCCACGCGGGCCGTCACCGTCTGGACGACGCCCGACCGGGTGTGGCCCTGGTTGGCGCAGATCGGTCGGGGGCGCGGCGGCTTCTACAGCCACCAGCTGCTCGAGCAGCTGGCCGGCTCGCTGGACGGCAACGTCGAGCAGATCCGTCCCGACCTGCAGGATCTGCACGTCGGCGACGAGGTGCGTCTGCACCCGCAGCTGCCCCCGCTGGTGGTCGCCGAGGTGGTGCCCGGGTCCACGCTGGTCCTCGTCGGCATCCCGCAGGCGGGCCCGCTCGCGCGGACGGTCTGGTCCTACCACCTCACGCCGCTCAGCCAGGGTCGCACGCGCCTGGTCGAGCGCAATGCCTATGCGCACGGCGAGGGGCTCACCGAGCGGCTGGCGGGCGGGCCCTACGTCATCGAGCCGGTGAGCTTCGTGATGAGCCGGGAGATGCTGCTCAACATCAAGCGGCTCGCCGAGCAGCCCTCCTAGCCGGACAGCCTTCCCAGCCCCGCCCTAGAGCTTCTGGATCGCCTTGACGATCTCGTTGGCCGCGAGCGCGACGAAGGCCACCGCGCACAGCACCATCAGCACGTTGGACCACGCCTTGTTGCGCCACTCGCGGGGCACGCGGTCGGTGTTGAGGATCCACATCAGCGTGATCGCGAGGAAGGGCATGAAGAAGGACCCGAGCACGCCGTACGCCAGGATCAGGTAGACCGGCTTGCCGAGGAACATCATCAGCATCGGCGGGAAGGTCAGCCACAGGATGTACCACCGGTAGTACTTGCCGCCGGTGCGCGTGTCGGGGTGGCCCGACGGCAGCCCCTTGAGGTTGCCGATGAAGTCCGCGAACATCAGTGACACGCCGTTCCACACGCCCACCAGCGAGGACATGGCCGCGCCGAAGAAGCCGACGAGGAAGACCTTGCCCGCGAAGGGGCCGTAGCGCTGGTCGAGCACGTCGGCGACCGAGAGCAGCCCCTTGTCGTCGCTGGCGATCTTCATGGAGTGCATGAGCTCGGCGCCGACGATCAGCGTGGCGAGGACGAAGATGCCGGTCACGACATACGCCACCGTGTTGTCGATGCGCATGACCTTCATGAATCGCGGGGTGTCCCACCCCTTCTCGCGCAGCCAGTAGCCGTAGGCCGCGAGGGTGATGGTGCCGCCGACGCCGCCCGCCAGGGAGAGGACGTTGACCAGGCCGCCGTCCGGGATCCACGGCTTGAGGCCGGCGAGGATGTCGAGCAGGTTGGGCAGCGTGATGATCGCCGCGCCCACCATCGCGACGAACATGATCCCGACGAAGGCCGCCATGACCTTCTCGAAGATCTCGAAGTGGTGGAACCACACGAGCGCCAGGCCGACGAGCCCGGAGATGATCCCCCACCAGGTGACGCTGAGCGCCGGGAAGAGGGCGTTGAGCGGCAGGCCGGTGCCCGCCATCGCCGCGGAGCCGTAGACGAAGCCCCAGATGACGATGTAGGGCGCGTAGTACCAGCTGGTCCAGCGTCCCAGCGAGCGCCATCCCTCGAACATCGTGCGCCCGGTCGCGAGGCTGTAGCGGCCCGCCCCCTCGACGAGGACGATCTTCATGATGCAGCCGACGACCACGCACCACAGCAGGCCGTAGCCGAACTTGCTGCCGGCGATCAAGGTGGCGACCAGGTCGGCCGCGCCCACGCCGGTGGCGGCCACGATCAGGCCCGGCCCGACGATCTTCCACCGCGGTGGGTTGGCGGCGTCGACGTCTCGGGCTGCGGTGTCACGGGTCATGCGCGGGAGTATGCCGGACCGCCCGACGCCTGGCGAGGCCCGCCCATCGGCGCGGAGGGCGCCGCTGATGCAGGGGTCAGCTGGTGCCGAGGGCGTGGGAGAGGCCGTGGAGGCCGGGGTCAGCCCTGACGGACGAGCTTGTGCGGCGCGGCCTGGGCCTGGGGCTTGATGACGAGACGGTCGATGTTGACGTGAGAGGGCCGGGTCGCGACATACGCGATCGCATCCGCGACGTCGGCGGCCACGAGCGGCTCGGCGACCCCCTCGTAGACCTTGTCGGCCGCCGCCTGGTCGCCGCCGAGGCGGACCAGCGAGAACTCCTCGGTGTGCACCAGGCCCGGGTCGATCTCGCAGACCCGGATGCCGTCCTCGACGGCCTCGAGCCGCAGCGTCTCGGCGATGACGGTCTCGGCGTGCTTGGCGGCGCAGTAGCCGGCCCCGCCCTCGTAGACGCCGAGGCCGGCGATCGAGGAGACGATGACGACCATGCCGCCCTTGACCTGGGTGAGGGCGGGCAGCAGGGCCTTGGTGACCTGCAGGGCGCCGATGACGTTGGAGTCGTACATCGCGCGCCACTTGTCGACCACGGCGTCGGCGATCCGCTCGGTGCCGAGCGCGCCGCCGGCGTTGTTGACGAGGACGTCGAGCCGGTCGCCGACCTCTTGCGCGAGGCGCGCCACGTCCTCCTCGCTGCTGACGTCGCAGGTCACGGCGCGGCCGTCGATCTCGCGGGCGAGCTGCTCGATCCGCTCGGTGCGCCGCGCGGCGCAGATCACCTCGAAGCCCTCCTGGGCCAGGCGGCGGGCGGTGGCCTCCCCGATGCCGCTGGAGGCTCCGGTGACGACGGCCAGGGGACGGGTGGTGATCGCGTCGGTCATGCCTGCCATCCTGCCCGGTGCTCGCTGGGGCCCGCACACCCGGCTCGTATGCCGTCCGCACCCGGATGCCGCCCTCCGCGACGTCCATTGGTCACCAATGAGCGGATTGATCGTTCATCCGTCCCCTGAAAACGTGATTGGTGACCAATGGCGGGGGCGCTCGACCTCATAGGTGTGGCGAGAACCTGCACACGGGGTTCGTCGGTGGCCCCCGTTATGGTCAGCCATATGACGATGATCCGCTGGCCCGCCTCGGCCTCCATGACGGAGGTGGTGCGCGACCTGGGGCCGCTCGAGGCCGCGCTCTCGGGGCGCGGGGCGGCGGTGTGCCCGGGGGGAGCCCCGCCGGGTCTGGGCGATACGACGCCGGAGGGCACCGCGATCGTCGTCGGCACCTCGGGCTCCACCGGGGCGCCCAAGCTGGCCGTCCTGACGGCCGCAGCCGTGCGTGCATCCGGCGAGGCCACGGCCGAGCACCTCGGCGGCCACGGGCAGTGGCTGCTCGCCCTGCCGCCGACGCACATCGCCGGCCTGCAGGTCCTCGCCCGCTCGCTGCTGGCCGGCCACTCCCCGGTCGCGCTCGACGACGGCCCTTTCACCCCGGAGGGGTTCGCCGCGGCGACCGAACGTCTCACCGGTGGCGTCCGGCACTACACCTCGCTCGTGCCGACCCAGCTGGGCCGGCTGCTCGCCTCACCTCTGGGCGTCGAGGCCGCGGCGAGGTACGACGGGATCCTTGTCGGCGGAGCCGCGCTGCCCACCACCGTGCACACGCAGGCGGTGGCCGCCGGGTTGCGCGTGGTCCGGACCTACGGCATGAGCGAGACCGCGGGCGGCTGCGTGTATGACGGACGGCCGCTGTCCTGCGCCCGCGTGCGGCTCGACCAGGGACGCATCGTGCTGGGCGGCGAGATGGTTGCCGATGGCTATCTCGGCGAGCCGGTGCTCACCGGCCAGCACTTCACGGTCGCGGACCGCACGCGGTGGTTCCGCACGGACGACCTCGGCGAGCTCGCCGACGATGGCACGCTCACCGTCCTCGGGCGTGCCGACGACGTGATCGTCACCGGTGGCCTCAAGGTCGCGCCGCGCGTCGTGGAGGACGCGATCCTGACGCACCTGCCGGCCCTTCGTGAGTGCGTCGTCGTCGGGGTCCCCGACACCGAGTGGGGGCAGGTCGTCGGGGCGCTGCTGGTCGGCGACGCCGTGCCCGACGTGGAGCGTCTGCGGGAGACGCTGCGCCCCCACCTCGCGCCTCATGCCCTGCCCCGCGTGGCGACCGGCGCGGACGGCATACCGCTGCGGGGCCCGGGCAAGCCGGATCGCGCAGCCGCACGCCACCTGCTCGAGGGTCACGGACGCGCGCGTTCACCGGCGGGGTGAGGTCAGCGGGTCACGGCTTGGACGTCGCCTGCGGGGCCGGGAGCTGGATGAGCGCGGACTGGTTGGGCGGCAGGACATACACCGTGTTGCCCTCCTTGCCGGCGATCGTGATGTCGATCGCGCGCGTGCCGTGCACAGCGCGATCTCTCGATCACGAGACAATGTGCCCATGGCCACCATCTCCCAGTGGATCCAGGGCGCTCGCCCGCGGACCCTGCCCGCCGCCCTCGCACCCGTCGCCGTCGGCACCGGATCGGCAGCCGGGCTCGGGCACTGGGACGCGGCGCTGGCCCTGCTCGCGCTGCTCGTCGCGCTCTTCCTGCAGGTCGGCGTCAACTACGCCAACGACTACAGCGACGGCATCCGCGGCACCGACGCCGACCGGGTCGGGCCCGTGCGGCTCGTCGGGGGCGGGCTGGCCACGCCGCTGCTGGTCAAGTACGCCGCCTTCACGTGCTTCGGCCTCGCGTGCCTCGCCGGGCTGGCCCTCATGGGGCTGTCCGGCGACACCTGGCTGCTCCTGATCGGGATCGCGGCGGTCCTCGCGGCCTGGTTCTACACCGGGGGCTCGCGCCCCTATGGCTACGCGGGACTGGGCGAGGTCTTCGTGTTCGTGTTCTTCGGCCTGGTGGCGGTGGTGTGCACGACCTACACCCAGGCCGAGCGGGTCGACGCCGGCACCTGGGCCGGGGCGGTCGGCATCGGCTCGATCATCACCGCCGTCCTGGTCGCCAACAACCTGCGCGACCTCGGCGGCGACGAGCTGGCGGGCAAGCGCACCCTGGCGGTGCGGCTGGGGGACCGCGGCACGCGCATCCTGTATGTCGTGCTCATGGTCGCCCCGGCGGTGTGCGCGGGCCTCGCCGCCTGGGCCGGTCACCGGTGGGCACTGCTCGGGCTCGTCGGGCTGCTGCCTGCGGCCATGCCCTGTCGCGACGTGCTGCGGGGGGCGACAGGCGCGGCGCTGGTCCGGGTGCTGTCGGCGACGGGCCTCGTGACCCTGACGTACGGCGTGCTGCTGGCCGCCGGCCTCTGGATCAGCTGACAGACCTACCGGGGGCAGGATCATCGACCTGGCGAACGAAGCCCGGCTGATGCCCTTACCGGGGGCGGGATCATCGACCTGGCGAACGAAGCCCGGCTGATGCCCCTACCGGGGGCGGGATCATCGACCTGGCGAACGAAGGCCGGTCGATGCCCCTACCGGGGGTAGGTCAGGTGCCGCAGTAGGTGATGTGGCGTGGCGCCCCCGCCGGCGCCGGACCGCGCAGGTCCTCGAGGCCGGGCCGGTCGGCATACGGGCTCGACACGGCGCCGAGCAGCCGCTCGAACGGCCCCAGGTCACCGGCGGTCGCGCGGGCCAGGGCCTCCTCGACCCGATGGTTGCGCGGCACGTAGACCGGGTTGACCGCGTCCATGCGCGCCGCGACGGCCGCCCGGTCCTGCGGCAGCAGCGCGTCGCGTCGCGCGACCCACGCGTGGAAGTCGGTGGCGTCGAGGAAGTGCCCGTCTGCCGTGCGCGCCGACAGGGCCCGGAAGAAGGAGGTCCAGTCGACGCCGTTCGTCTGCAGCAGCGCCAGGAGGTCGCGGACGAGCTCCCGCACGGTCTCGTCGACGCCGTCGCCCAGGGCCGACTCGTCAAGGCCGAGCTTGTCCGCCATGCCCTCGACGAACGCCTGGTCGTAGCGCTCGGCGAACTCGTGCAGCACCGCCGTCGCGGACTCCACCGCCCCGTCGGCGCCGTCACCGATCAGCGGGATCAGGGTCTCGCCGAGGCGCGCGAGGTTCCACTGAGCCGCTGCCGGCTGGTTGCCGAAGGCATAGCGCCCGCCCGAGTCGATCGAGCTGTAGACCGTCGCCGGGTCGTAGGCGTCGAGGAAGGCGCACGGACCGTAGTCGATGGTCTCGCCGGAGATGGTCATGTTGTCGGTGTTCATGACGCCGTGGACGAACCCGACGAGGGACCACTGTGCGACGAGCTCGGCCTGGGCGAGGGCCACCCGGCGGAACAGCTCGAGGTAGGGCTCGTCCGCCTCGGCCGCCGCCGGGTGGTGCCGGGCGATGGCGTAGTCCGCCAGGGACCGCAGCAGAGCCGGGTCGCCGCTGGCGGCGGCGTACTGGAAGGTGCCGACCCTCAGGTGGCTGGCGGCGACGCGGGCGAGGATCGCGCCCGGCAGCGGCGTCTCCCGCAGCACCGTCTCCCCCGTCGCCACCACCGCGAGAGCGCGCGTCGTGGGGATGCCGAGCGCGTGCATGGCGACGCTGACGAGGTGCTCGCGCAGCATGGGTCCGACCGCGGCCTTGCCGTCACCGCCCCGGGCGAAGGGCGTGCGGCCCGAGCCCTTGAGGTGCAGGTCGCGGCGCGTGCCGGAGGCGTCGACGAGCTCGCCCAGCAGCAGGGCCCGCCCGTCGCCGAGCCGTGGCGAGTAGCCGCCGAACTGATGGCCGGCGTAGGCCTGGGCGACGGTGGTCACGCCGTCCGGGACCTGCCCGGCGAGCAGCGCCACCCCGTCCGGCGAGCGCAGCCAGGCCGGGTCGAGGCCCAGCTCGCCGGCGAGCCCCTCGTCGAGGGCGAGCAGGCGTGGCGCGGGCACGGGGGCGGCCGACCAGGCGAGCGACAGGGCCGGCACCGCGCGGGCGTAGGTGTCCTCGAGCCGGAAGGGGAGGAAGGACGGGCGCCGCGGGGTGTCGGCGGACATGTCAGCGCCCGTCCCGCCGGTCGCCCCGGTCGTGCCGGTCGTCCCGGCGATCGGTCTGCGGCGGGCGGCCGTCCGACCCGGCCTCGGTGTGCCGGCCGATCTCGGCGTCCTCGACCTCCTCGTCGGTGATCCGGTGGGAGCCCGCCGCCTCGGCGCGGGCGGCTCGCTCGTCCACCCGGGAGGCGATGCGCGCGCTGAACTCCTCGCGGGGCCCGCGCAGGACGAACAGCGAGGCCACCATGGACAGCAGGCCCGCGAGGACGACCAGGGTCAGGCCCCGCAGCCCCACGAGCCACAGGACGATCAGGCAGCCGAGGAAGAGCATGATGCGCAGCAGGGAGTAGCGCAGGCCGGGCGAGCTCATCGCCAGATCACATCCCCGAGTAGGAGTGCATGCCGGACATGAACTTGTTGACCACGAAGGAGTTCATGACGATGCAGAGGAACCCGGCGATCGCGATCCAGGTGGCGGTGCGGACCCGCATCCCCGTCGTGGCGCGGGCGTGCAGGTAGGCCGCGTAGACCACCCAGATGATGAAGGACCAGACCTCCTTGGGGTCCCAGCCCCAGTAGCGACCCCAGGCCTTCTCGGCCCACACGGCGCCGGCGATCACCGTGAAGGTCCACAGCGGGAACGCCACGACGTGCAGGCCATAGGCCATACGGTCCAGCGCCCGCGAGGACGGCAGCGCCGCGAGCAGCGTCTGGCGCCACCCCGCGAGCCGCGACTCGGCCGCCTGGCGGCGCTCGCTCGACTCCTGCACGAGGTAGAGCGCGGAGAGCGCCGCGCCGATCGCGAAGATCGCCGTGGCGATGATCGCGATCGAGACGTGCACGACCAGCCAGTAGGACCGCAGCGAGGGCATCAGCTGCCCCGCCTCGGTGTAGACGCTGAGCGCCGGCCCGAGGATCAGCATCAGCAGGGCGGTGACGAAGACCCCGAGCCACCGCACGTCCCGGCGCAGGGACATCACGACGTAGACGACGCTGACGGCCGCCGCCGCCGTCAGGAGGTACTCGTAGAGGTTGCCCCAGGGGGCGCGCATGACGGACAGCGCCCGCATGACGACGGCCGCCACGAGGAGCAGGGACGCGAGCCGCGTCAGGGCCAGCCCGATCCCGGCGGCCGGACGGGGCACGGGCGCCTCGTCGACCCCCGCCGCGGTGGGGGCGTCGTGGCGGACCAGGGTGCCCGTGCCGCCGGAGGCGGCCGTCATACGGGCCTCGCCGGAGGCGGCCGTCGCAGGGGCCTCGCCGGAGGCGCTGGACCGGCCGGCGAGCGCGCGGCCGCGGGTGCCCGCCAGGTCGACGGCGAAGGCCAGGAACGCAAGGCCCAGCACGACGAGCGCGGAGTAGACCGCGAGGTTGGAGTAGCCCGCGAGGGCTTCGTTGGTCATCGTGCGTTCTCCTTCGTGGGCCGGGCGGGCGGGGTCAGCCCGAGCCGCTCGCACAGCTGCTCGGTGAGGTCGTCGACGGCCTCGCCCAGGCGGGGGTCGTCGTTCTTGGCGAGACCGGCCACCTCCAGCAGGGTACGTCCATCCCGCTCCCCGACCCGCACGAAGGCGCGACGACGTCGCACGACGAGCGAGAGCACCAGCCCCACGAGCACCAGCACCGCGCCGAGCAGCGCGACGGGCTTGCCCGGGTCGTAGCGCACCGACAGCCCCGCGAACCGCTGCACGCCCTCAAAGGTGACCGACCCACGCCCACCGGGCAGGGCACGGGTCTCGCCGGGGCGCAGCGCGATGCGGACGGGCAGGCCACTCTCGGTCGTCGGCTGCTTCATCGCCGAGGTGTCGAGGGTGTAGACCGACTGCGGGCGCCCGCCGGGGAACAGGTCGCCCTCCCACAGCTCCAGCAGCAGGCCGGGCGCCACGGGCGCGGGGAAGTCCGACTGCGGCATGGCGCGCAGGGCCTCGTCGGAGATGGTCGGCGCGAACAGCCCGAGGAAGCCGAGCTGCTTGCCGGCGGGCAGGGCCGCGACCTTGACCGCGCCGGTGGACGTGTAGTTGTTGTCCTGCGGACGAAAGACGGTGGCCTGCTTGTAGACCTGGCGCCCCTGCGCGTCCTTGACGGTGATCACCGGGGCGTAGCCGTTGCCGAGCAGGTAGACCGAGGACTGGCCGAAGCCGAGCGGCTCGTTGACCTCGAGCCGCTGCCGGCGCTCGGGGGCGCCGGGGGCGTCGCGGGTGGTCACGTCGGCCTCGAACGACCGCGGCTGCCCGAACTGCTTGCCCTTGAGCGTGGTCTCGAAGGCCACCCGCACCTGGTCGACGCGGACCGTGAACGGCGGCAGCGACTCCTCGTCCACCCACGGACCCTTGGTGAAGGTGTCGTGCTGGCTGGTCGTGTTGGCGAAGGTCTCCCCCTCGGGCACGATCGCGTCGACGCGCCAGCCGAGCAGGTGGCCGAGGGCCACGCCGACGATGACCACGAGCAGCGCGACGTGGAACACCAGGTTGCCCACCTCGCGCAGA
This sequence comes from Arsenicicoccus cauae, assembly GCF_009707125.1. Taxonomy (GTDB): domain Bacteria; phylum Actinomycetota; class Actinomycetes; order Actinomycetales; family Dermatophilaceae; genus Arsenicicoccus; species Arsenicicoccus cauae. The sequence continues at coordinate 49,714 of NZ_WLVL01000048.1, read as the reverse complement.
TAGCCGCGCTCTCCCGAGACCGAGCCGTATGCCGCCCGCCCCGCCGCACCCGGGGCCGCCGCCTCAGCGGCGCGGACCCGGTAGCGCCGGGACCGCAGCACCTCGCGGGCCGCCTCCAGGGCTCGCGCCGGCTCCACGTCGCCGAGCTCCACGACCCGGTGCTCCGGCATCCGGGCCAGTCGGCTCGGCGCCCTTGGTGGGGCGGCCCGCAGCTCGCGCCACAGGATCCGCAGGCGGGGCACGACGCAGCCGACGAGGGAGATGAACAGCAGCAGGTAGATCGCGGCGAACCACGGCGAGGCGTACACGTCGAACAGCCCGACGCGGTCCATCCAGGGCCCGAGGGTCTTGTGCCGCTCGAGGTAGCCGCGGGTCTTGACCGGGTCGATGTCGCGCTGGGGAAAGACCGAGCCCGGCACGGCGGCGAGAGCGAGCAGGAGCAGCAGCAGCAGGGCGGTGCGCATGCTGGTGAGCTGGCGCCAGGCCCAGCGCAGCCAGCCGAGCGGGCCGAGCCGGGGCTGGATGACGTGGGCTCCGTGGCCCGAGCCGTCACCGGTGCCGGCGCCTGCGCCGACGCCTGCGCCGCTTCGGGCGCCGGCGTCGCGGGAGCGGGAGGGGCTGCTCGGCATCACAGCACCGGGGTCCCGACGAGCTCGGTGAGCCGGGTCTGCACGCCGGACACGAGCGGCTGCCACAGCCCGAGGACCATGAGCAGACCGAGGACGAGGAGCAGCCCCGCGCCGCCGAGCTGCAGCGCCCGCTGGTGGCGGCGCAGCGCGGTCCAGGTGCCGGACAGACGGCCGTAGCCGCCCGCCAGCATCAGGAAGGGCAGGCCGAGGCCGAGACAGTAGGCGACCCCGAGCACGGCGCCGCGCGCGAGGGGCCCCGTGGCGGAGTCGTCGAGGGGGCTGCCCAGCGCCATGACGGCTCCGAGGGTGGGCCCGATGCACGGGGTCCAGCCGAGCGCGAAGGCCGCACCGAGGAGCGGGGCTCCCGCCATACCGGCCGCCGGTCGCCAGCCGACCTTGACCTGGCGCTGGGTCCCCATCCCGGCGAAGACGAGGGCGAGCAGGACCACCACGACGCCACCGACCCGCTCGAGCACGTCCCGGTGCTCGCGCAGCAGCGTGGACACGGAGGTGACGACCAGGACCACGAGGGGCACGAAGACCGCCGTGAAGCCGAGCACGAACAGCAGCGTCCCGGCGAGCATCCGCCCGGTGCGCCGGTCCTCGAGGCGGGTGTCGCCGAGCCCGGTGACATAGCCGAGGAAGCCCGGCACGAGCGGGAGCACGCAGGGCGACAGGAAGGACACGGCGCCGGCGAGCACGGCGACGCACGCCGCGAGCGGGAGGGTGCCCTCGGCGATCACGTCGGTCAGGCCGGCGATCACCCGGCTTCCTTGGCGACGTCGTCGACGAGGTCCTGGACGGTGCGCTCGGAGGTGATGGCCCCCAGCACCCGCGCCGCGATGCGCCCCTGCTTGTCGAGCACGAGCGTGGTCGGCGGCGACGGCGCCTTGCCCTGCAGCGCCAGCACGGTCTGCCCGTCGAAGGCCAGCGTGGGGTAGGGCACCTGGCGCCCGCGCGCGAAGTCGCGCGCGTTGTCGGAGGACTCCCGGCCCGCGTGCACCCCCATGAAGACCGCGTCCGGGTGCGCCTTGCGGACGGCGGCGTACAGGGCGTTCAGCCGCGGCTGCTCCTCGACGCACGGCGGGCACCAGGAGGCCCACAGGTTGAGCACGACCACGTGGCCGCGCTGCTGCTCCGCGGACCAGGGCTTCCCGTCGAGCGTCGTGCCCCGCAGCGTCACCGGCTCCTTGCGCTGGGCCGCCGTCAGTCGCTCGATGGTGCCGTCGCCGGACAGATAGCCCTTCTGGTCGCCGGAGCGGGCCTGGGCGTTGATGGAGCCTGCGTCGTCGGAGCAGCCGGCGAGCGGTATGCCGACCGCGGCCGCCGCGAGCGCGGCGCAGAGCATGCGTCGGACCTGCGTCATGCCCCCACCGTGGGCTCGGCGACCTGCAGCAGCGCGCCCGCCGGCTCGCTGTAGACGATCGAGGTGAGCCGGTCGCCGTCGTAGTGCAGGCTCGTCAGGCTGGCCAAGCTGCACTGGCGGCGGCGGGGGTCGTGCCACAGCGGACGGCCCTCGAGGTGGCGGCGCAGCGTCCACACGGGCAGCTGGTGGGAGACGAGCACGACCTCGCGACCGGGCGCGTGCTGCCGGGCGGCGTCGACGGCGGCCTCCATGCGGCGGGCGATGGCGCGGTAGGGCTCGCCCCAGGACGGGGTGAGGGGGTTGCGGACGAGCCACCAGTTGGCGGGTCGGCGCAGGGAGCCGGCACCGTGGCCGAAGCGCCGGCCCTCGAAGTGGTTGCCGGCCTCGATCAGCCGACTGTCCGTGAGGATCGGCGTGCGGAAGTGCTCGGCGACCGGCCGGGCCGTCTCCTGCGCCCGCTCGAGCGGGGAGGCGACGACGAGGGCGACGTCGTGGCCCTCGAGCGACTCGGCCACCCGGTCGGCCATCTGCCGGCCGAGGTCGGACAGGTGATAGTCGGGCAGGCGTCCGTAGAGGATCTTGGCGGGGTTGTGGACCTCGCCGTGACGCATGAGGTGGACGATCGTGCGGGGGGTCGCGGTCATGCTGGTCGTCACGCTCCGATCCTGGCATCCTCGGCTGAGGCCGCCCTGGCAGCGGCCGGCAGCGCCGCGAGGACCCGGTCGACGGCCGCGTCGTCGTGGGCGGCGCTGACGAACCAGCACTCGTAGGCGCTGGGCGGCAGGTGGACCCCCTGGCTGAGCATGCTGTGGAAGAAGCGTCCGAACGCGGCCGTGTCCTGGCCCTGCGCGTCGGCGTAGGACAGGACGGGACCCTCGCGGAAGAAGACGGAGAACATCGACCCGGCCCACTGGATCGTGTGCGCGACGCCGACCGCCGACAGCTCGGCCGTCACGCCGTCGGCAATGGCGTGGGCGGCCTGCTCGAGGCGCTCGTAGACCGCGGGCGTGCACCCCCGCAGCGTGGCCAGACCCGCAGCGGTCGCCACCGGGTTGCCCGAGAGCGTGCCTGCCTGGTAGACGGGGCCGCTGGGCGCGAGGTGCGCCATCACGTCACGGCGACCGCCGAAGGCCGCCGCCGGGAATCCCCCGCCCATGACCTTGCCGAAGGTGAACAGGTCGGGCGAGCCGTGGACGGTCGGGCCCTCCAGGCCGTACCACCCGGCCGCGGAGGCGCGGAAGCCGGTCATGACCTCGTCGCTGATCAGCAGCGCGCCGTGCTCGCGGGTGGTCCGGCGCAGCGCGGCGGTGAAGCCGGGCGCGGGCGGGACCATGCCCATGTTGCCGGGGGCGGCCTCGGTGATGACGGCGGCGACCTCGTCTCCGCGACGGGCGAAGGTCTCCTCCAGGGCCCGGACGTCGTTGTAGGGCAGCACGATCGTCTCGCCCGCCGAGCTGGCCGGGACGCCGGCGGAGTCGGGCAGGGCGAAGGTCGCGACGCCGCTGCCCGCGTGGGCCAGGAGCGCGTCGACGTGCCCGTGGTAGCACCCCGCGAACTTCACGACGACCGAGCGGCCCGTGAAGCCGCGTGCCAGCCGCAGCGCGCTCATCGTCGCCTCGGTGCCGCTCGACACGAGCCGCACCTGCTCGACCGGCTCGACGCGGTTGACGATCGCCTCGGCGAGCAGCACCTCGTTCTCGCTGGGCGTGCCATAGCTGAAGCCCCGCCGCGAGGCCTCGTGCACGGCCTCCAGGACGGTGGGGTGCTGGTGGCCGAGGATCATCGGTCCCCACGAGCACACCAGGTCGACATACTCCCGGCCGTCGACGTCGGTCAGGTAGGGACCGGTCGCGCTGGCCATGAACCGCGGCGTCCCCCCGACGGAGCGGAAGGCCCGCACCGGGGAGTTGACCCCGCCGGGGATCACGGCGCTCGCCCGCTCGAACCACGCCTCGGAGGCGGGGGCGGCATACGGGTATGACGGGGGCTGGCTGGTCATGGGGCTCAGTCTCTCAGCCCGGCCCGCCGCAGGGCGAACCCGTGCTGGTCGGTCGGCGCCGGTCGGGCATCGGTCGGCGTCAGTCGGCGCAGACCCGGGCGACCTCGGCCCGCTGCTGCTGCGAGGTGCCGTTGTCGTCCCGGACCCGGGTCATGGCATCGCCCAGGGCCTGGACGAGCTCGGGCGACAGGGCGTCCAGCCAGTGCCGACGCACGCTCTCCACGTGCACGGGGGCCATCTCGACGACGGCCTCGAGACCGGCCTCGGTGAGGACGAGCTCGACGCCGCGCCCGTCGCCGGGGACGGGGTGCCGCTGCACCCAGCCGCGGCGCTCCAGGCGGTTGGCGGTGTGGGTGAGCCGCGACCGGGACTGGACCACGAGGGCGGCCAGCTCGGACATCCGCTCCCGGCGGCCGGGCTGCTCGGAGAGCATGGAGAGGATCTCGTACTCCGGGAGGGAGACGCCGTGGGCCTGCAGGTCACGGTCGAGGGCGACCTCCAGCAGGCGCTGCCCACGCAGGTAGGCACGCCACGACACCTGCTCCGTCGGGCTCAACCACCGCACGTCGTCCGTCACGAGACCCTCGCTCCCCTGGGTGCCGGCATTCGGGGCACCGCGAAGCAACCAGGGTAACGACTAGGACAACCAGCGTGCCGCCGCGGCCGCGTAGTAGGTCAGGATCTGCTCGGCCCCGGCCCGGTGGATGCTCGTGAGGGCCTCGAGCGCGACCCGGTCGCGGTCGATCCACCCGTGCGCCGCGGCGGCCTCGATCTGGGCGTACTCCCCCGACACCTGGTAGGCCGAGACCGGCACCGTGGCCTCGGCCGCGACCGCGGCCAGGACGTCGAGGTAGGGCAGGGCAGGCTTGACCATGACGATGTCGGCGCCCTCGTCCAGGTCGAGGCGCAGCTCGCGCAGCGACTCCGTGAAGTTGGCCGGGTCCTGCTGGTAGGTGGCGCGGTCCCCCTGCAGGGAGCTGGACACGGCCTCGCGGAAGGGGCCGTAGAACCCGGAGGCGTACTTGGCGGCGTAGGCGAGGACGATCGTGTCGAGGTGTCCGGCCTGGTCCAGCGCGCGGCGGACGTGGCCCACCTGGCCGTCCATCATCCCCGAGAGCCCGAGGACGGTGGCGCCGGCCTCGGCCTGGGCCAGGGCCATCTCGGCGTAGCGCTCCAGGGTGGCGTCGTTGTCCACGCCGCCGCGGGCGTCCAGGACCCCGCAGTGACCGTGGTCGGTGAACTCGTCGAGGCACAGGTCACCCATGACCACCAGCTCGTCCCCCACCGTGTCGGCCAAGCGCCGCAGGGCGACGTTGAGGATGCCGTCCGTGTCGGTCGCGCCGCTGCCCACGGCGTCCTTGCTGGTGGGAACGCCGAAGACCATGATCCCGCCGACCCCGGCCGCGACGGCCTCGCGGGCGGCCTGCTCGAGGGAGTCGAGCGAGTGCTGCACCACGCCGGGCATGCTGCCGATCGGGGTGGGCTCGCTCGCCTCCTCCTTGACGAAGACCGGCAGGATCAGCTGCGCCGGGTGAAGGCGGGTCTGGGCCACGAGCCGACGGACGGCGGGGCTCTGGCGCAGGCGGCGGGGGCGGTGCAGCGGGTAGCTCAAGGGTCCTCCGGGACAGGCGGGTCGAGAGACGGGTCGGGGGGCGGGTCCAGCGGTATGCCGAGCGCCCGGGTGGCGGGCTAGCTGCGGCGGCGGCGGCGCCGGCTGGGCAGCACGACGGGGTCGCCGGCGTCGTAGGACGCCCGGGCGAGGGCGTGGCCGTGCTCCGCCAGGGCGTCGACGAGGGCGTCGGCGCTGGCCTCGGGCGCGAGGACGTCGACCCGCAGGCCGTGCTCCTCGGCGGTGCGGGCGGTCGCGGGGCCGATGCAGGCCACGACGGTGGCCCGGTGGGGCTTGCCGGCGATGCCCACGAGGTTGCGGACGGTCGAGCTCGAGGTGAACAGCACGGCGTCGAACTGGCCGGTCTTGATGGCCTCGCGGACCTCGGCCGGCGGCGGGGAGGCCCGCACGGTGCGGTAGGCCGTGACGTCCTCGACCTCCCAGCCCATCTCCTGCAGCCCGGCGACCAGGGTGTCGGTGGCGATGTCGGCCCGCGGCAGGAAGACGCGGTTGATCGGGTCGAGGAGCGCGTCGTAGGGGGGCCACTCCTCGAGCAGCCCCGCGGCCGACTGCTCGCCGCTGGGCACGAGGTCCGGCACGAGGCCCCAGTCGCGCAGCGCCGCCGCCGTGGTGCCGCCGACGGCCGCGATGCGCAGCCCCGCGAAGGATCGGGTGTCCAGGCCGTACTCCGTGAACTTCTCGCGCACGGCGCGCACCGCGTTGACCGAGGTGAAGCCGATCCACTCGTAGCGCCCGGTCACGAGGCCGGTGATCGCCTTGTCCATCTGCTGCGGCGTGCGGGGCGGCTCGATGCCGATGGTAGGGACCACGGTGGCCGTCGCGCCGTAGCCGGCGAGCCGGTCGACGACGCCGGTCGCCTGCTCCTTGGTGCGGGGGACAAGGACGTTCCACCCGATCAGCGGGCGCGTCTCGAACCAGCTGATCGCGGCGCGCAGCTCCACGGTGCGCCCGACGACGGCCAGCAGCTCCTGGTCCTCGTCGGCGTGGTCCAGGATGTGGGCCGCGTCGCCCAGCGTGGTCGCGCTCGTGTGCTGGTGCGCCGTCGTGCCGTGGTCGGTGAGCGCGACGGGCGTCTCGGGGTCCCGCCCGGCGTCCAGGAGGTTGCTCAGCTGCTCGACCAGCCGCCCGGGGGTCGCAGCCATGACGACGGTGACGTCGTCCGCCGCGGACGCCTCGAGGTCGAGCTGCAGTGCGGCGTCGCACAGGTGCAGCCGCGGCGAGTCCGGGGAGGTGAGGGGTATCCCGGCATACAGCGGGACGGCCAGGAGGCTGGAGACGCCCGGCACGACCTCGTAGGGGACGTCGGCCTCGGCCAGGGCGCGGCACTCGGCCTCCAGCCCGGTGAAGACCCCCGGGTCGCCGCTCATGAGCCGCACCACGAGGCCCGTGCCGCCCAGACGGTGGACGGCGTCGAGCAGTCGCTGCAACGGCAACGAGCCCTTGGCGTCGGGGGACGGCAGCACGTCCGGCAGCTGGGCCGCCTGACCCACCGGGGCGACGGGACCGGCAGGCACGAGGGGCACCACCTCCACGTCCTCGCGGCAGTGGCGGCGCACCACCTCGGCGCCGTCGGGCCGGTCCATCAGGACGATGCGGGCCTGGGCCAGCAGCTCGGCCGCGCGCAGGGTCAGCAGGCCCGGATCTCCGGGTCCCGCCCCCACGAAGGCGACGCGTGCACCTCGTCCCGCCGCTGCCCGCGGCGCGGGCACGGTGCTGTGCCGTCCGCTGGTCCTGCCGGTGCTGGGGGCCTTGCGCATCGTCGGGTGCTCCTACGCCGGGTGGTCGGTGCTCTGGTGGGCAGTCTGGCCCACCCCGCCCGGGCTGCCAAGTCCGCTGCCCACCCCGGCGAGCTCGGCGGCGCCGTCCTCGAGCAACAGGTCGGCCAGCCGGTGACCCAGGTCACGGGGATCGGTCCACGAGCCGGTCAGCGACCGTCGCAGACCGTCGGACCCGTCGGCGCTGCCGACGAACGCGCGCAGGGACAGCTCCAGCCCGTCCTCGGACTCGACCACCTCCGCGAGGGCACCGACCGGCGCCGTGCACCCCGCCTCCAGTCGGGCGAGCAGGCCCCGCTCGGCCTCGACGCAGGCCCGCGTCTCGGCGTCCTCGACCCGGGCGAAGACCTCCCGCAGCGGGTGGTCCTCGCGGCACTCGAGTGCCAGCGCCCCCTGCCCCGCCGCCGGGAGCACCTGGACGGGGTCGAGCGCCTCGGTCACCACGTCGCGCAGCCCGAGCCGGGACAGGCCCGCCATCGCGAGGACCACGGCGTCGCAGCGCCCGTCGCGCACGTGCTGCAACCGGGTATCGACGTTGCCGCGGATCGGCACCAGCTCGACGCCGAGCCCGAGGGCGGCGATCTGCGCGGCGCGACGAGGCGACCCCGTGCCCACGACCGCACCGGCCGGCAGCTCGCCGAGCGTCAGACCGTCGCGGGCGCACAGGGCGTCGCGCGGGTCCTCCCGGCGCGGCACGGCCGCGATAACCAGGCCCGGCTCGGGGGCGGAGGGCAGGTCCTTCAGCGAGTGAACCGCGCAGTCGACCCGGCCGTCCAGCAACGCCTCGCGGATCGCGGAGGCGAACACGCCCGTGCCGCCGATCATGGTCAGCGGCGCCGCGCTCACGTCGCCCTGCGTCGTGATCTCGACGAGCTCGACCTGCAGCCCCAGCTCGCGCAGGCGCTCGGCCACCCAGCCAGACTGCGTGGTGGCAAGGGCGCTGCGGCGGGTGCCGAGGCGGACTACGTGCTGCTCAGGCATCCTGGTGACCGATCTCCACGGGGGGCTCGACGTTGGCGGCCGACACGGCGGCCACGGTGTGCGGGTCCAGGTCGAAGAGCCGGTGCAACGCCTCGGCGTAGCTGCCGGTGACGTCCTTGTCGGCCATCTCCTTCACCCTGACCGTCGGCGTGTGCAGGATCTTTTCGACCACGCGGTGCACGGTCAGCGCGACCTGCTTGCGCGTCGCCTCGTCCATCTCGGGCGTGCGGGTGTCGAGGCGCTCCAGCTCGGCGTCGACGACCGCCCGGGCACGGGAGCGCAGGGCGGTCAGCGTCGGTGCCACCGCCTGGACGCGACGCGCCGCCAGGTACGCCGCGACCTCCTCGACCACCAGGTCACGCACCTGCTGGACCTGCGCGGGGACCATCCCGTCCCGGGCCATGATCTCGCCGAGCCGCGACAGCCCCACCACCTGCACGCCCTCGACCTCACCCACAGACGGGTCCACGTCGAGGGGCAGGGCCAGGTCGACATAGGCCTGGGGGCGGTGGTGGCGCGCGGCGGCGACCTGCTCGGCGAGGTCCCGCCCGACGATGCGGCCGGACGCACCGGTGCAGGTGACGACGACGTCCGCGGAGACGAGCGCCGCGACACGCTCCTCCCACGCGACGGTGCGCGCGGCATACGCGCGGGCCAGGTGCTCGGCCTTGGCCTGGGTGCGGTTGGCGATGATCACCTCGGCGGCCCCGGACCGGGTGAGCGTGGCGACGGACAGGGCGCTCATGGCCCCGGCGCCGATGACGAGGACGGAGCGCTCGGTGAGCGGCCCCACGTGCCGCTCGGCCTCCTCCAGGCCGGCGCTCACGAGGGACAGCGACACGTCGTCGAGCTCGGTCTCGGTGTGGGCGCGCTTGCCGACCCGCAGGGCGCGCTGGAACAACGCGTTGAGCTCCGGGCCGACCTCGTCGCACGACTGGGCGGTGCGCAGGGACGAGCGCAGCTGCCCGAGGATCTGGCTCTCGCCGATCGCCATGGAGTCCAGCCCGCAGGCCACCGAGAACGCGTGCGACACGGCCCGGTCCTCGTGGTGGACGTAGAGGTGGTCGCGCAGCACCGGCGCGTCGACCTCGGTCACGTCGGCCAGCGCCTGGCTGATCTCCCCCACACCACCGTGGAAGGTGACCACGTCGGCGTAGACCTCGGTGCGGTTGCAGGTCGTCACGACGAGCACCTCGCGCAGCTGCTGGCTGGTCGCGAGGACGGAGCGCAGGGTCCGGGCCCGGTCCTCGCCGAGCGTCGTGCGCTCGAGCAGGTCGATGGGGGCGCTGCGGTGGGACAGGCCGATGACGAGCAGGGTCACGCGGGGGCACCTCCGAGGGCCGACGCGGGGGAGATCCGCGAACGGTAGGCGAGCAGGCGGAGCTCGGACGACAGGTCGACGGCCCGCACGTCGGTGGTCGGCGGGACCTGCAGGGTCGTGGGGGCGAAGTTGAGGATGGCGCGCACGTCCGCGGCCACGAGCAGCTCCGCCACCTGCTGGGCCGCCGAGGCCGGGGTCGCCACCACGCCGATGACCCGCGAGCCGTGCTCGCAGACCGCCTCGGTCAGGGACGCCACGTCCTGGACGGGCAGGCCGAGCACCGAGCTGCCCACCACCTGCGGGTCGTGGTCGAACAGGCCCACCACCTCGAAGCCGTCCCCGTCGAACCCTCCGTGCGAGGCCAGCGCCTGGCCGAGCCGGCCCATGCCCACGATGACGACGGGTCGCACCTCGTGACGCCCGAGGACGCTCACCAGCTGGTCGGTCAGGACCGCCGTGTCGTAGCCCACGCCCCGCACGCCGAGCGAGCCGATCTGGGACAGGTCCTTGCGCAGCATGGCCGAGCTGACGTGGGCAGAGGCGGCGAGCTCCTCGGAGGACACGCTGGCCACCCCCCGGGCAGCGAGCGCGGCCACCGCCTCGAGATAGAGGGGCAGCCGCAGCACGGTGGCGTCGGACAGCTCACGACGCTCGGCGACCTCGACCTTCACAGCCCCTGGGGCTCCCTTCTGCCCGCCCCGTCCGGCGGGTAGGCACCACGCTCCAGGGTATGCCCCGGCCTGGCGGGCACCCAAAAGGACGGTGCGGCCGTCACCCGAGCGCCCGCCGCAGACGCGTCGGGTCGACCCTCCAGTAGTCGTGCTGGCGTCCGTCGACGAAGACGACGGGGATCTGCTCGGCGTAGCGCTCCCGCAGCTCGGGGTCGTCGTCGATGGAGTACTCCGCGACGCTCGCCCCCAGCTCGCCGGCGACCCCCTGGATCGTGGCGCGGGCGAGGTCGCACAGGTGGCACCCGGGACGCCCGAGCAGGACGACGCGGGCACTGGTCAGGTCGGTGTGCACCCTGCCGACTGTACGGCGAGCGGGCCCGCCGCACGACGTCGCCGGCGCGTGAACCTTGGCACGTTCCGGCCTGCCGGGCTCGTCCAGGGCAGTGGCCTTGTGCTGCAATGGGAGTCGCTCGCGCCCAGGAGGACCTATCAAGACCATCGCGACGACGCGGCCACGTGACACTCTCCGAGTGACCACGCGGCGCCTCTCGTTCCTCGGCGCCCACCCGCTCGCGGGGGGCGCCATGTGCACGTCCGTCACCGTCGACCTGAGCCTGTTGTGGATGGCGCTGTCCGGCCCTCCCGGTGCCGGGTCCTCCCCCGGCCGGTCGAGCACGCCGGACCCCGACGAGCTGGAGCGGGTGCGCGCCCTCGTCGCCCTGGCGCAGGGCGGGGACCAGGACGCCTTCGGGCAGCTCTACCAGCGCTACGTCGAGGTGGTCTACCGCTACATCTACGTGCGGGTCGGGTCCGTCCACACCGCGCAGGACCTGACGAGCGAGACCTTCATCAAGGCGCTGCGCAACCTCTCGGGCTTCACCTGGCAGGGCAAGGACATCGCGGCGTGGTTCGTCACGATCGCCCGCAACGTGGTCAACGACCACACCAAGTCCTCGCGCTTCCGCCTCGAGGTGACCACCGAGGACATGCGCGACGCCGACACCGAGGTCGAGGCGCCCGAGGGCGAGGTGCTGGAGCGCATGCGCGACGAGCGCCTGCTCAAGGCCGTCGCCCAGCTGCGCCCGGAGCAGGCGGAGTGCGTGACGCTGCGCTTCATCCAGGGGATGTCACTCGCGGAGACCGCCGAGGTCATGGGCAAGAAGGACAATGCCGTCAAGCAGCTGCAGCTGCGGGCCGTGCGGGCCCTGCAGCGAGCGCTGGAGGGCGAGGAGCTGTGACGGTTCCCATAACCTTCGGGTCCGTCGCTCGTTGAGCATGGAGGACCACCACACCCATCGGCTCGGCACCACGCCGCGACCGACGACGCCACGGGGAGGAGGGGTGCCATGGTGAGCTTCATCGACGACTTCGTGTCGCGCGCTGACGCCGACGCGTTCGAAGCCATGCTCCAGGGCACCACACCCCCCTCCCCCGCGATGACCGACCTGCTGAGCCTGGCCCAGCAGGTCGCTTCCGTGCCCGTCCCCGGCCCCGACCCGTCCTTCGTCGCCGGCCTGGGCGCCACCCTGCGCGCCGAGGCAGCGGCGGGTGTCTCCTCGGCCCCCGCGTCGGCCGCCCCCGTCTCCGCGCCCCCGCCGTCCGTCCTCAGGATCCACGGCACCTGGCCCAAGGTCCTCGCCGGTGCGGCGGCCGGGGTCGTCGTGGCCGGGACCGGTCTCGGTGTCGCCTCCCAGGGGGCCCTCCCCGGAGACGCCCTGTATGCCGTCCGTGGGGTCGTCGACGGCCTTGAGGTCCGCCTCGCGGGGTCCGACGGCGCCCAGGGCCAGGTCCTGCTGGCGCACGCCCGCGAGCACGTCGCCGACACCGTCACGCTGGCGGGCCGGACGCCGCAGGTCGCCGACGACATACGCACGTCCCTGCGCGACGCCGCGGCGTCGGTCGCCTCCGGGCAGACCGAGCTCTTCACCGCCTTCGACGCCACCCGGGACCCGGAGCGCCTGCAGGTGGTGCAGGAGTTCACCAGCTGGGTGCAGCCGCAGCTGCAGGCTCTGCGGACCAAGCTCCCGCCCGAGGCGATCGACGAGCTCGCCACCTTGCAGAGCACCGTCGACAAGGGCACCGTCGAGCTGCGGGCCAAGCTGGTCTCGTGCGGCGACGCGTGCTCGCAGATCGTCGTCCCCGCCCCGGCTCCGAGCGGCACCACGTCGCCGTCCTCGACCGCCACCGCGCCCTCGGCGACCCCCTCGGTGCCGAGCCCGTCCTCCCCCACGACGATCCCGCCCCTGCTCACCTCGCCCGGCGCGACCGTCACGGTCCCCCCACCGGCCGTCACCGACCCGCCCGTGCGCACCACCCGACCCGGACGCGTCACCACGACCGCCGAGCCTCAGCCGCGGCCCACCTCGGACCGCCCGACCCGTCCGCGCCCGACCCGCCCGACGACCACCAAGCCCCGCCCGAAGACCACGGACACGGAGCCCACACCCACCCGCTCGACCTCGACGTCCCCGGCGCCGAGCAGCACGACACCGGCCCCCATCCCCAGCAGCACGACTACGAAGGGGATCCTCGTCACGCCCAAGGCCCCGCGGTTCGCGGACCACTGCGTGCCGGGCAAGGGCGTCGTGCACCTGCCGCGCACGACCGGGGTGCGCTACGCCTGGGTGCGGCTCGTCGAGCTGGCCAGGACCACGGTCGTCGTGGAGGCGAACCCCGAGCCGGGCTACGCGATCGCTGCGGGCGCGACCCACCGGTGGACCAAGGTCTACCCCGGCGTGTGCGGCCGCCCCTGAGCAGACCTACCGGGGGTAAGGGCATCAGCCGGGGCTCGTTCGCCAGGCCGATGATCCCGCCGGGGGTAAGGGCACCAGCCGGGGCTCGTTCGCCAGGCCGATGATCCCGCCGGGGGTAAGGGCATCAGCCGGGGCTCGTTCGCCAGGCCGATGATCCCGCCGGGGGTAAGGGCATCAGCCTGGCGAACGAAGCCCGGCGAATGTGACTACCGGGGGTAGGGGCATCCGGGTCAGCCGAAGAAGGCGGAGTCGCGGGTCGCCAGGATGCGGTAGAGGCTCTCCTGGATCGTCTGGCGGATCTCGTCGGTGAGCGCGAACACCGTCATGGGGTCCTCCCCCGCGCCGGCACCCAGCTCGTCGGTCCGCACCGGCTCGCCGAACTCGATGATCCACTTGCTGGGCAGCGGCACCATCCCCAGCAGGCCCAGCCAGGGAAAGGTCGGCGTGAGGGGGAAGTAGGGCATCCCGAGGAGCTTGGCCAGGCTCGCGGCGTTGCCCAGCATGGGGTAGGTCTCCTCGGCGCCGACGATCGAGCAGGGCACGATCGGCACCCCGGCCCGCAGGGCAGCGGCGACGAAGCCCCCACGACCGAACCGCTGCAGCTTGTAGCGCTCGCTGAAGGGCTTGCCCACGCCCTTGAACCCCTCGGGCCACACCCCGACCAGCTCGCCGGCCCGGAGCAGACGCTCGGCGTCCTCGCTCGTCGCCAGGGTGCAGCCGGACTTGCGGGCCAGGTCACCGACGACGGGCGTCGCGAAGACGAGGTCGGCACCGAGCATCCGCAGGTGCCGGTGGGCCGGGTGGTCGTCATACAGGGCCACCTGGGTCATGAGCGCATCGAGGGCGATGGTGCCCGAGTGGTTGGCCACGACGAGGGCGCCCCCCTCGGCGGGGACGTGCTCGGCGCCTCGCACCTCGACCCGGAACCACGAGCGGTAGAGGGGGCGCAGGATCGGCAGGTAGGCGTGCAGCGTGAAGTCCTCGTCGAAGCCGAACGGGTCGACGTCGTAGTCCGCCGTCAGCCGGCGGCGGACGAACGCGAGCAGCTCGGCGATCTGTCGCTCCGCCTCGTCCGGCGGGATCTTGGCGAGGGAGGCGCCGCTGCGCAGGACCTGCACCAGCGCATCGACGACCGCCTCCACGTCGAGAGGGGGCACGGCTCGCGTCGGGTCGGCCGGCTGTCCGTGGCGAGGATCGTCGGTCACGAGCGGGCTCCGGGGGTCGAGGACGGGTCGGGCAGCCAACCCATGGTCGCGAGCACGACCTGCGCGTGGCCGAGGCCGGTGCGGGCGAGATCGACGCCCGGCACGGTGAGGCTCGCCGTCTCGGCGAAGGATGCGAAGGCCTCGCGGGTCGTGCGCGTCGGCTCGAAACCGAGTCGCTCCCGCATACGGGTGGTGTCGACGACGCGGCCGTAGGCCAGCTGACGGAACTGTCCCTCGGGGAAGGTCGCCATCCGGGACCAGCGGTAGCCTCGCCGCAGCAGACCCTCGGTCTGGAGCGGCGCCTGGACGATCGGGCGGCGCATCATCCGGGCGCACTGGACCACGGTGAGCACCCCGTCGCCGGCCACGTTGGTGACGCCGGTGACCCGATCCGCGGAGGCGGTCGACGCGAGCACCGTCGCTCGCACGCAGTCGTCCTCGTGGACGAACTGGAGGCGCCCGTCGAACCCCGCGGGGATGGGCACGACCGGGAGGCTGAAGAAGTCCGAGAGCGCGGTGGCGATGCTGGGCCCGATGACGTTGGCGAACCTCAGGACGGACACCTCGACGTCGGGACGGCGCCGCGCGAACCCGGCGACGTAGGACTCCACCTCGGAGGAGTCGCGTCCGAACCCGTTGGCGGTGCGCACCCCCAGCGCCGCCGACTCGGTGAACACCGCGGGGTCGTGCGGGGAGGCGCCATACACCGCTGCCGTCGACTTCACCACGAGCCGCCGCAGCGAGGTGGCCTTCTGGCAGGCCGCGAGCAGCTGCATCGTCCCGATGACGTTGATCTCCTTCTGCGACGCCCGACCGCCGGCGGCGGTTGGGGTCGCGAGGACGCCCATGTGGACGACGGTGTCCACGGAGTACTGCTCGACGAGCCGGGTGATCACCGGGTTGCGCAGGTCGACCCGCACGAACTCGACGCCGACCAGCGGGCGTCGCGGCGGGACCACGTCGATGCCGACGACCCGACCGACGTCGTCGCGGGCCGCGAGCGCGGTCGCGGCGAGCCCACCCAGCAGGCGGGAGACGCCGGTGACGAGCACCACGTCGGGCACGGCGACCTCCTTGCTGACGCATGGCTACTGGCGGGGAACCTGCCTCGAGCCTAGGCCAGCGGCGACGACCTCGGCGCCCGGGGACGACCAGAGCCCCCCGACCGTGGTCGAGGGGCTCTGCTGGTCACTTCTTGTTGCGACGCTGGTGGCGCGTCTTGCGAAGCAGCTTGCGGTGCTTCTTCTTGGCCATGCGCTTGCGGCGCTTCTTGATCACGGAACCCATAGCGTGTCCTTCGTCGAGCTGATCTGCGTGTCGGTCGTGAGCCTCGTGCCGGTGCACGACGTGGTCACGTGCGCGTGAGCGCTCACCGCCGACGAGGGAATCCGTGCAAGCCTAGCGCCCCGGGGCACTCGTCACCCAATCGACGGCGGCCGTATGCCGCTCGCGCCGGCCTCAGGCCGTCTCGGTGTAGGCGCGCGAGAGGTACTCCTCGACGACGTGCTCCGGGACGCGGAAGGACCGTCCCACCCGGACGGCTGGCAGCTCACCGTTGTGGACGAGGCGGTAGACGGTCATCTTGCTGACCCGCATGCGGGCCGCGACCTCGGCGACCGTGCAGAAGCGGACACCGTCGAAAGGACGTTGGGACGACATAGGGGATGGCTCACTCTCCGGGCACGAGGTGTCGTCGGCTTCCCCGTCGAGTCTTCACGCGCGTGCTGGTTGGCACTCTAGGCACACCGTCACCACCCGTAAGCGTTCTGGCACGAGATTCACCCGTGCTGTCCAGTCGACACGCCGTGAGACGTCCAATCGACGGTGAGGTCGTGACATCTAGTCGAACCAGACGTCCAGCCCGTGGAGGGGGAAGGCCGCCTCCCGCGTGGCCATCACCGCGCGGTCGACCGGGTCCTCGGGGTCGTAGCCGGACTCCCACCCTCGCCACCAGACGATGCCGCCCTCGGCCACGCCGTCGCTCATCGACTCGGGCCCGGGGCGGCCGTGCCGGGCCTGCACGTGGTCACGCCAGGCCTGCGGGACCGCAGCATCGAGGCGGATGGGGTGGTGCGTGGCGATGCCCGTCAGGTGGGTCCAGGCGCGGGGGACGACGTCGACGACCTCGTAGCCCCCGCCGCCCAGAGCGATCCAGCGCCCGCCGCTCACCTCGTGGGCCAGCCGGTGGAGCCCCTCGAAGGCCTGGCGCTGGGCGTCGACCGAGATGGCGAGGTGCGCGAGCGGGTCCTGGTAGTGCGAATCGCACCCCTGCTGGGTGACGAGCACGTCGGGGGCGAAGGCGCCCACCAGCGGGTTGACCGTGGCGTTGACGGCCCGCAGCCAGGCGGCGTCCCCGGTGCCGGGCGGGAGCGCGACGTTGATCGCGGTGCCGTCCGCCGACGGGCCGCCCAGGTCGCGGGGGAAGCCGGTGCCGGGGAACAGGACCCGGCCCGTCTCGTGCACGGACAGCGTCATCACGCGCGGGTCGTCCCAGAAGCAGCGCTCGACGCCGTCGCCGTGGTGGACGTCGATGTCGACGTAGGCCACCCGCTGCGCCCCGTGCTCGAGGAGCCAGTGGATCGCCACGGCCGCGTCGTTGTAGATGCAGAACCCGGCCGCGCGGTCGGGCATCGCGTGGTGCATGCCGCCGCAGAAGTTGACGCCGTGCAGCGCCCGCCCCTCCCACACGTCGCGAGCGACCGCGAGGGTGCCGCCGGCGATCCGAGCGCTGGCCTCGTGCATGCCGACGAAGGCGGGATCGTCCTCGGTGCCGATGCCGAAGGCCTGGTCGGCCCGGGCCGGGTCCTCCCCGGCCGCGCGCACGGCCTCGATGTAACGACGGTCGTGGATCCACGCGAGCTCGTCGTCGGTGGCGACCGGCGGGGACACGAGCTCGACGTCGTCGTGGTCGAACAGCCCCAGCTCGCGACAGAGGCGCGCGGTCAGGTCCAGGCGGACGGGGCTCATCGGGTGGTCGGGCCCGAAGTCGTAGCGCGTGAAGACCTCGTCCCAGACCACCCTCGTCGGCATCGACATGGAGCCGACCGTACCCGTGCCGGGCTCGTCCGGCACCACGAGGCTCGCTAGCCGGTCAGACGCTGGTGCTGGCCACCGAGCCGGGATCGTCCGCCAGCGGCAGGATCATCATCATCTCGTCGTCGTCCTCCTCGGTCGGCTGGTGGCCGCGGGCCACCATGGGACGACGCGTGTCGGTCACCCGGAACCCGTAGGAGCTGGCGAACGCCACCGCCGGGCCGTTGTCGGTGCCCACCCAGTAGGACAGGTGACGGCAGTCCATCGAGCGCGCGATGCCCGAGGCGGCGCGCACCAGCTCCACGGCCACGTGCTGGCCGCGGTGCTCCGGCCGGACCCAGATGCCGAACAGCTCGGCCATGGCGTCGTCGGTGCCGTCGCGCGGGGCCTGGGCCCGCACGCTGGCCACGGCCAGGGGCCCGTCGGCGCCCTCGGCGACGAGGCGCGTGGCCCGCGCCATGCGCTCGTGCCACAGGTCGTCGGAGAAGTCGCGCTCCTCGTCGTAGGTGGCCGCGAAGGCATCCGGAGACTCCTTGAGGGCCGCGAGCCGGATGGTCCGGTAGAGCTCCCAGTCGTCATCGGTCAGCACGCGCACGGTCAGCTCGGTCATGTCCCGCATCCTTTCATGGTGTCGTCGGCCCCTGCCACACCGGTCAGTCACCCCGGTCAGGGCCCGTCAGTGACCGGTCAGGCTCAGCGCCGCGGGCCGGTCGGAGGCCTCAGCGGGCTCGGCCCAGCTCGGCCGAGCGCTCGGTCGCGGCCCGCACCGCCGCCACGACGGCGGCCCGGGTGGCGCGCTCGTCGAGGACGGCCAGGCCGGCCGTGGTCGTGCCCCCCGGCGAGCTGACCCGCTCACGCAGGATCGTCGCCGAGTCCTCCCCCTCCGCCAGCATGGTGGCAGCCCCGAGCAGGGTCTGCACGGTCAGCGTCGTCGCGACGTCGCGGGGCAGGCCCATCAGGACGCCCCCCTCCGTCATCGCCTCGGCGAGGTAGAAGGCGTAGGCCGGCCCCGAGCCGCTGACCCCGGTCACGGCGTCCAGGTGCTTCTCCGGCAGGGACAGCACGGCGCCCGACGGCTCGAGCACGGACCGTGCGAGGGCGAGGGCCTCGTCTCCGCAGCGGCTGCCGGGGCTGACCACGGCCATGCCCTGCCCCACGAGGGCGGGCGTGTTGGGCATGACCCGCGCGACGGCCACGGCGTCGGGCAGGTGCTCCTCGATGGCCGCGGACATGACGCCGGCGGCGACGCTGACCACGAGGTCGCCCGCGCCCAGCCCGCCGGCCATGGCGTCGAGCAGGGCCGGGACGTCCCCGGGCTTGACCGCCACCACGTGCACGTCGGCCGCGCCGGCGGCCTCGGCCACGTCGGAGGTCGTGCGCACGGCATACGCCTCGGCGAGCTCGCGGAGCCGCTCGCTGCTGGTGTCGACGGCGAGGACCTGGTCGGCCGGGTGCCCGCCCCGGACCAGGGCGGCGAGGATCGCCGATCCCATGGCGCCGACGCCGTAGAACGCGATCGTGCAGGACGCGAGGTCAGGCATGGGTCTCCCTCGGGGCGTGGGTCGGGTGGTGCGACGGTGCGTCCGCCAGTATGCCGAAGCCCACCGACAGACCCATCACCGCTCTGGCGCGGGCAGCGGCGCAGGTCAGCGGCGGGACAGCAGGGACCGCACGAAGAACGTGACGTTGGTGGGGCGCTCAGCCACCCGCCGCACGAGGTAGGAGTACCAGGCGGGGCCGTAGGCGACGTAGACGCGCATGCGGTCGCCGCGGTCGGCGATGGCGGTCTGCTCGAGGGGGCGGATGCCGAGGTACATCTGGTACTCGAAGTCCTCGGGGCCCTTGCCGCAGGACCGGGCGAGGGCGGCGGCGATGGAGGTCATGCGCGGGTCGTGGGTCGCGACCATCGGGTAGCCGACGCCCTCCATCAGGATGCGCAGGCAGCGGACGTAGGACCGGTCGACGTCCTCCACCGCGTCGAAGGAGCCCCGCTCGTCGAGCTTGTGGGCGCCCTTGACGAGCCGGACGCGGACCCCCTCGGCCGCCAGCTCGCGACAGTCCTGCTCCGTGCGCAGCAGCGCCGCCTGCAGGGCGACCCCCACCCGCGGGAAGTCCTGGCGCAGCTCCTCCAGGAGCCGCAGGGTCGGCTCCACGGTCTCGAAGCCCTCCATGTCGAGGGTGACGTCGAGGCCGGCGTTGTGGGCGGTGCGGCACACGCGCTGCAGCTGGGCGAGCGCGAGGGACCGTCCGGTGGCCTGGTCCAGACGACCGAACGCGGCCGGGCGGACGCTGAGCTCGAGGCAGTGGTCACCGACCAGTCCGCGGGAGACGGCCTCGGCGACGAGCCGTCGGTACTCCTCGACGGTGGCGTCGCTGCTGGCCCGCGAGTCGGCGTCCGGGCCGAGGTAGGAGACCGTCACCGCGCGGCCGGTCTCCATGAGGTCCCGGGCCGCACCGAGCGCCGACTGCGTGGTGTCCCCCGCGATGTAGCGGGCCAGGATGTCGCGCGTGCCGGGCGACTCCTCGATCACGGACTGCACGCGACCGATGCGGGCGAGCCGCAGGGAGGAGGCGCGCAGGGCGTCACCCAGGTCCAGGATCATGGTGGCGCCTTCCGCGCGGGAGCAGGTGGTCCGCCCAGGCTAGACCGTCACGGCGTCCGGCGACGCAGCGTCGCGGCGCCCAGCGCGATCGCCGCGAGCACGAAGGCCGCCATCACGGCGACGTCGCGCCACACGTCGGCGGCGGCGTCGGACCGCGTGGACACGGCGGTCATCGCGTCGACGGCATAGCTGAGGGGCAGCACGTCGCTGAGGGCGCTCAGCACCCCCGGCATGGCGTCGCGCGGCGTGAGCAGGCCGCACAGCAGGAACTGCGGCAGCACCAGCGCCGGCATGAACTGCACGGCCTGGAACTCCGTGGTCGCGAACGCGCTCACGAACAGCCCCAGCGTGCACCCGAGGACCGCGTCGACCACGGCGACCAGCACGAGCAGCCCGAGGGACCCCTGCACGTCCAACCCGCACACCCAGACCGCCCACGCGGTCGCCACCAGCGCCTGCAGCAACGCGAACACCCCGAACGCCAGGGCATAGCCGCCCAGCAGGTCGCCCTTGCCGAGCGGCGTGGTGAAGAGTCGCTCGAGAGTGCCGGACGAGCGCTCCCGCAGGGTCGTGACGCTGGTGACGATGAACATCACCACGAAGGGGAAGACACCGAGCAGAGCAGGACCCACCCGGTCGAAGACGGGGGTCCCGTCATACACCCAGGCGAGCAGGCCCAGCAGGACGCACGGCACCACGAGCAGCAGGGCGACGGTGCGGTGGTCGGAGCGGATCTGCGTGAGGATCCGGCGGGCGGTCACGAGGGTGAGCCGGGGGTTCATGAGGTCTCCTGCCGTATGCCGTCGCCGCCGCCACTCGGGGTAGGGGCGGGTCCCGGGTCACCCGGGTCCCCCGGGTGAGCGATTGCGCCGTCGGGCGCGGGGGCCGCACCGTCGACCCGGTCGATGAGGGCGAGGAAGGCCTGCTCGGCGTCGGTGGCGCCGGTGTCGCGCAGCAGGTCGGCATAGGTCGAGTCCGCGAGGATCCCGCCGTCGCGCACCAGGACCAGTCGGTCGCAGCGCGCCGCCTCGTCCATGACGTGGCTCGACACGAGCAGGGTGGTCCCGTCGGCGGCGAGGCGGTGGAAGAGGTCCCACAGGCTGCGGCGCAGCACCGGGTCCAGGCCGACGGTGGGCTCGTCGAGGACGAGCAGCCGGGGGCTGCCGACGAGGGAGCAGGCCAGCGAGGCGCGGCCGCGCTGCCCGCCTGACAGGTTGCGGGCGTGGTCGCGGGCGTGGCTGGTGAGGTCCACGAGGTCCAGGACCCGGGCCACCTCGGCGTCCACGTCCGCGCCGCGCGGGAGCACGAGCCGGGCGATGTAGGCGACGTTGTCCTGCACGGACAGGTCGTCGTAGACGCTCGGGGACTGGGTCGTGTAGCCGACCTCGCGACGCAGCTCCGGCGACCCGGCGGGCCGGCCGAGCACCAGGACCTCGCCGCCGTGGGTGACCTGCACCCCGACGATCGAGCGCATGAGGGTGGACTTGCCGCCACCGGACGGACCGAGCAGCCCGACGACCTGCCCGGTCGGGACGACCAGGTCGATACCGTGCAGGACCTCGCGGGGTCCCCGCCGGACGACCAGGCCGCGCACGGCGATCGCGACGGCGTCGTCGGCGTGGGGGGCGCCTCGCTCGTGGCGCCCACGACGATTTTTCATCATGTGATGAAATCTAGGCACACGCCCACCGCTGCGCAACCCCCCTCTGCCCCCTTTGCAGGATCCTGAGGGTTCTGTCCACGACGGTCGGGTCGAACGCTCACGATCCTGGGAGGTCGAGATAGCGCTGTATGACGGGAGCGACCGCCGCCACGAGTTCCTCCGCCTCGGCGTCGGCGACACCCGGCAGCTCGGCGACGTAGCGCGCGAACCCGAGCCCGATCATCTGGGTGGCCACGAGGCCCGCCCGCCGCTCCAGGCCCCGAGGCCCCGCCCGCCCGGCGACGCGGCCGAAGATCTCGCGCACGAGGAACTGCTCGAGCAGGGTCATCGCGTCGGGGTGCGTCGCCGCGGAGCGCAGCAGCGCCGCGATCCGCACGCGCCCCTCGGGGGTGTCCCACACCCCCAGGAAGGCGCGCACCAGGGACTCCCCGAGCCGGTCGACGGGGGCCTCGAGGACGCCGTCGATCACCTGGCGGGGGTCGAAGGGGACCTCCATGGCCGCCGCGAACAGCGCCGTCTTGCCGGCGAAGTAGTGGTGGACCAGGGCGGGGTCGACGCCGGCCGCACGCGCCACGCCGCGCAGCGAGGTCCCGTCGTAGCCCTTGGCGGCCAGCTCGGTGCGGGCCGCCTCGACGATCTGCGCGCGAGCGTCCTCCCCCGCGGGACGCCGACCCCGTGGGCTCATGCGCCGCCGTCGAGGACCGCGGCGGGCGCCAGGTGGCGGCGGGCGAAGGCCAGCGACTCGGCGAGGTCCTCGCGCCGTTGGTGCGCGCTGACCTTGCGGGTGCTGACCTCGACCACCACCGACCCGGCGAACCCCGTGCCTGCGAGGTGCTGCAGCAGCGGAGCGACCGGCTGGGAGCCTCGGCCGGGGACGAGGTGCTCGTCGAGGGCCGAGCCCAGGCCGTCGGTGAGGTGCACGTGGTGCAGCCGGCTGCCGAGGGCCCGCGCCATCTCGAGCGAGTCCTCGCGGGCGGTGGCGGCGTGCGACAGGTCCAGCGTGACGTTGTCGTAGGGCTGCCCAACCGGGTCCCAGTGGGGAAGGTAGGCCTGCACGAGACGCTCGCCGGCGCGCCAGGGGTACATGTTCTCCACCGCGATGGTGATGCCGGAGTCGTGCTCGCGGGTGGCGACGCCGTCCACGAACTCGCGGGCGTAGACGCGCTGCCAGCGAAAGGGCGGGTGCACGACGACCGTGTCGCAGCCCACGGCTCGGGCCAGGTCGAGGGACATGTCGATCTTGGGCCAGGGTGCGGAGTGCATCACGCGCTGGGTCAGCAGCAGGGTGGGGGCATGGATCGAGACCACGGGCAGCTGATGCTGCTGGACGAGGTCGTTGATCGCGGCGGCGTCCTGCGAGACGGGGTCGGTGTAGACCATGACCTCGACGGCGTCGTAGCCCAGGTCCGACGCGACCCGGAAGGCGTCGCGCACGCGCTCGGGATAGACCGAGGAGGTCGACAGGGCCACGCGGGGGGACGGCACGGGTGGGCCTGGCGGCTGGTGTGCGGTCACGCGGCCGAGCCTAGCCCCGGACGCCCTACTCCATGCGCATGAGGTCCAGCTCGTTGAGGATCACGCCCTCGCGCAGCGCCCAGGGGCAGATCTCGAGGCGGTCGACCCTGAGCAGGTCCATGGCGGCCTCGGCGACCATCGCCCCGGCCAGGAGCTGGTGGGAGCGGCTCGCGGAGACGCCCGGCAGCGTCGCGCGCCGGGCGGCCGGCATACCGGCCAGGCGCGGGACCAGGTCGCTCAAGGCCGCCCGCTCGAGGTGCCGCTTGGCGTGCAGGCCGTCGCTGGCGGGGGCCGCACCGAGCACCCGGGCCAGGGTCCGCATGGTCTTGGAGGTGCCGACGGCGAGGTCGGGCTCACCGGCCTTGGTGAGCTCACGCATCCCACGGGCGATCGTCGCGCGGACCTGCTTGCGGGCCTCTCGCACCTGCTCGGCCGACGGCGGGTCGCCCTGCAGCATCGTGCGGGTCACGCGACCCGCCCCCAGCTCGAAGGACATGGCGACGTCCGGGTCCTCGTCGATGCCGGAGGCGATCTCGAGGGAGCCGCCGCCGATGTCGACCATCAAGAGCTTGCCGCTGGACCAGCCGAACCACCGCCGCACCGCCAGGAAGGTCAGCCGGGCCTCGTCCTCGCCCGACAGGATCTGCAGGTCGGCGCCGGTGCTGCTCCGCACCATCGACAGGACCCCGTCGCCGTTGCCCGCCTCCCGGATCGCGCTGGTCACGAAGCCCATCACGCGCTCGACACCCTGGTCCTCGGCGATGCGCAGGCACTCCCCCGCGAAGCGCTCGAGGGACCGCACGCCCTGCTCGTCGATGTGACCCTGGTGGTCGGTGTGCTCCGACAGCCGCAGCTCCATCTTGTGGCTCACGGTGGGCAGCGGCCGGGCCCCCCAGTGAGCGTCGACGACGAGCATGTGGACCGTGTTGGAACCGATGTCGATGACTCCGAGGCGCATGGTGGCGAGCCTAGTGCGACGGCCCGGCCGCTAGGGTTGAGGGATGGCCGAAGTCCCCCTCGACATCCCTCGCGTCTGGATCGAGTTCACCGACCCGGCCGACGCGGAGCAGCGCTTCCGGTGCGACCTGACCTGGCTGACCTCGCGGTGGACCTGCATCTACGGCAACGGCTGCGCCGGGGTGTATGCCGAGCGCCCCGACGACGGCTGCTGCACCCTGGGCGCCCACTTCACCGACGCGGACGACGTGGCCCGGGTGCGGCGCGTGGCCCGGCGGATGCCGCCCGAGCGGTGGCAGCACCGCTCGACCGGGCTGTCCACCGAGGTGGGCCGCGCCCGCAAGGGCGAGGGGCCGCTCGAGGGCTGGCTCGACCGGGAGGACGGCGAGCTCAAGACCCGCGTCGTCGACGGCGCCTGCGTCTTCCTGAACCGCCCGGGTTTCCCCGGTGACCATGGCTGCTCGCTGCACCAGTGGGCCGTCGAGCAGGGCGAGGCCCCGCACACGGTCAAGCCCGACGTGTGCTGGCAGCTGCCGACCCGTCGGTCCTACCGCACGGTCGAGCTGGCCGACGAGACCAGCTATCTCGAGATCTCCATCGGAGAGTTCGACCGCCGCGGCTGGGGACCCGGCGGCCACGACCTCGACTGGTACTGCTCCGGCAACCCCGAGGCGCACGTCGGGCGCGAGCCCGTCTATCGCTCCAACGAGGGCGAGCTGCGTGAGCTGATGGGCGATCTCGCCTACGACGAGCTGGTGATCCGGTGCGAGGCGCACCTGGCCTCGGTCAAGGCGGCCCGCGCCCAGGGCGCCCGCAAGCTGCTCCCGCTGATGGTCCACCCGGCCACCCTGGATGCGCAGGGCGAAGGCGCCGTCACCCGCAAGCGGCGGTGAGCACCCTTGAAGGACCAGCGATCTCGAGAGGGGTGGGTCGAGCCGAGCGCGGACCGGCTTGCGTCCCAGACGATCCCGTCCCCCAACATCTGGGACGACCCGGACGGCTACGAGCTGGAGAACGTCGGCGTGGACCCCGACGGCGCCCTCGAGACCGCCATGCTGAGGGTCCTCGGCCGTTGCCCTGCAGACGGATTCACCGGGATGCAGGTGCTCGACGTGGGTTGTGGGACGGGCTACCACCTGCCCTGGTTCGCGGCGACCGCGGCGCAGGTGGTGGGGGTGGAGCCGCACGAGCCGCTCGCCATACGGGCTCGAGATCGCCTGGCACGACACGGGATCGACAACGCGGCCGTCGTCGAGGCCGGCGCCCAGTCGCTGCCCCTGCCGGACCGCTCGATCGACCTGGCGCACGCGCGCTGGGCCTACTTCTTCGGCGCCGGCTGCGAGCCAGGGCTGGCCGAGCTGGAGCGCGTGCTGCGGCCTGGGGCAACGGCTTTCGTGATCGACAACGACGCGACGCGGTCCACCTTCGGGGGCTGGTTCGTGCGGGCCTGGCCGAGCTATGACGCCCTGGCGGTGGAGCGCTTCTGGCGGCGTCAGGGGTGGTCGCGCGAACGCGTCGACATCCGCTGGGCGCACCGCACCCGCGCCGACCTGGAGCGGGTGGTGCGGCTGGAGTTCACCCCGCAGATGTCGGACCGGATCCTGGCCGAGCACACCGGGACCGAGGTCGACTACGCCGTGAACCTGTGGTGGCGCCGCTACTGACCTCCGCGCGCCCGGCACCAGCAGCTCGTGCCACCCATCGCGCGTCCGGCGGCACGAGCTGCTGGTCGACGCTCAGAGCTCCACGCCGAGCGCGGCCAGCGCGTGGTCGATCACGTCGGCGCGCGGGCTGCGGCCGCCGACCTCCCGGATCGGCACCCACTCCGCGCGGTCGGTGGAGCCGTCGACCTCGGTCGTGCCCAGCTCGCCACCGGTGATCTCGGCCGCGTAGACCACCCGCACCGCCTTGAACGGGCGCTGCCGACCCGCCTCCCGACGCACCACGCTGGAGGTGGTGATCGGGCGGCCGAGCCGGATCGTGTAGCCGGTCTCCTCGGGCACCTCGCGGATCACGGCCTCCTCGCACTGCTCGTCCAGCTCCACGCCGCCACCGGGCAGGGTCCAGCAGGGGGTGCGCCCACCAAGGCCGTTGTACCAGGTCAGCAGCACGCGGTCGCCGTCGACGATGACCGCGTAGGCCGCGACCCGGGTGTCGAACTCGGTGAAGTGCATGCCGTCACGCTATCGCCCGCCCCGGCCGGGTCGACCAGGGTCTGTCACACCTCGCGCCTAGGTTGAGGCCATGGCGTCCTCGAAGACCAAGACCCCCGCTGCCCGAGCGACCTACCGCTGCTCGGAGTGCGGCTGGACGACGGCCAAGTGGGTCGGCCGGTGCGGTGAGTGCCAGACCTGGGGCTCGGTCAGCGAGGTCGGTGCCGTCGCCATCCGCACCCAGCCCGCGACGTACGTCGAGCGCCCCGCGGTCCCGATCGGCGACGTGGACGGGCGCCGCGCCGAGGCCCGGTCCACCGGGGTGGGCGAGTTCGACCGGGTGCTCGGTGGCGGGTTGGTCGCGGGGGCGGTCGTGCTGGTCGCCGGTGAGCCGGGCATCGGCAAGTCGACCCTGCTGCTGGACGTGGCCGCCCAGGTCGCCCAGGCGGGTGGGACGGTGCTCTACGTCAGCGGCGAGGAGTCCGCCGCCCAGGTCCGGGTGCGGGCCGAGCGGATCGGGGCCCTGGCCGACCGGCTCTACCTGGCCTCCGAGACGGACCTGGCGACCCTGCTGGCCCAGGTCGAGGCGATCGGACCTGACCTGCTGGTGGTCGACTCGGTGCAGACGATCAGCTCGTCCGAGGTGGACGGCTCGGCCGGCAACGTCTCCCAGGTGCGCGAGGTCGCGGCCACGGTCATCGCGGCCGCCAAGCGCCAGGACATGGCCACCCTGCTGGTCGGCCACGTCACCAAGGACGGCTCGATCGCCGGGCCGCGCGTCCTGGAGCACCTGGTCGACGTGGTGGTGCAGTTCGAGGGTGAGCGACACAGCCGGCTGCGGCTGGTGCGCGCCGTCAAGAACAGGTACGGCCCCACCGACGAGGTCGGCTGCTTCGACCTGTCCGACGTCGGGATCGTGGGGCTCGCCGACCCCAGCGGGCTCTTCCTCACGAGCCGCGACACCGAGGTGCCCGGGACCTGCGTCACGGTGACCCTGGAGGGCCGCCGCCCCCTGGTCACCGAGGTCCAGGCCCTGCTGGACAAGACCAGCGCCAGCAACCCGCGCCGCACCACCAACGGTGTCGACCACAACCGGGCAGCCATGGTGCTCGCGGTGCTGGGCAAGCACGCCAGGCTGCCGGTGCAGGAGGCCGACGCCTACCTGGCCACGGTGGGCGGGGTGCGGCTGTCCGAGCCTGCCGCCGACCTGGCCGTGGCCATCGCCATCGCCTCCTCGTTGGCGGGCACGCCGGTGCCGTCCGGGACGGTGGCCTTCGGCGAGGTCGGGCTGGCCGGCGAGGTCCGGGCGTGCACCGGGCTGCAGCGCCGGCTGATGGAGGCCGCCCGGCTGGGCTTCCGGCGCGCGATCGTCCCGGCCGGGGCCGCCGCCCAGGGCCGCCTGCCCGACGGGATCCAGGTCCTGGAGGTCACCGACGTGGCCCGGGCCATCGCGATCGCGGCCCGCCTCGGGCCCGGCTGATCCACGGCACGACGTCGGACGGCCGTTAGGATGACGCCGGAGTGGTGCACGCCGTCGGGGGTGGGCATCGGCTGCATGATCACCTCGGGGGCGATGCTCCGGACGACAAGGAGTGCCAGTGGACCGCGTGGACGACGACCGGATGCTGCAGGCGCTCGCGGCCGTAGCCCCCGGCACCGAGCTGCGCGACGGCCTCGAGCGCATCCTGCGCGGACGCACCGGCGCGCTGATCGTGCTCGGCAGCGACAAGCTGGTCGACCAGATCTCCACCGGCGGCTTCCCGATCGACATCGAGTTCTCGGCCACCCGGCTGCGCGAGCTCGCCAAGATGGACGGCGCCATAGTGGTCACCCGCGACATCTCCCGCATCGTGAAGGCCGCCACCCAGCTGCTGCCCGACGCCTCGATCGAGACCAGCGAGTCCGGCACCCGGCACCGCACCGCCGAGCGGGTGGCCAAGCAGACCGGCTACCCGGTGGTGTCGGTGAGCCAGTCGATGCAGATCATCGCGCTCTACGTCAACGGTCAGCGCCGGGTCATCGAGAACTCCTCGGCCATCCTGTCCCACGCCAACCAGGCGCTGGCCACCCTGGGCCGCTACAAGGCGCGCCTGGACGAGGTCACCGGCACGCTGTCCGCGCTGGAGATCGAGGACCTGGTCACCGTCCGCGACGTCATGGCCGTGCTGCAGCGCCTGGAGATGGTGCGCCGGATCAGCGAGGAGATCGAGGGCTACGTCGTCGAGCTCGGCACCGACGGTCGGCTCCTGACGCTGCAGCTCGAAGAGCTGATGCAGGGCCACGGCAACGACCGCGAGCTGGTGATCCGCGACTACCTGCACGAGGTGACCACGCCGGAGGAGTCCACGGTCAAGGAGAGCCTGGTCGACCTGGCGGCGCTGAGCACCTCCGAGCTGATCGACCTGCAGCTGGTCGCCCGCGCCCTCGGCTTCCCGACCAGCCTGGACGTGCTCGACCAGGCGGTCAGCCCGATCGGCTTCCGGCTGCTGTCCAAGATCCCTCGGCTGCCGGCGACCATCGTCGACCGGCTGGTCGGGCACTTCGGCTCGCTGCAGCGCCTGCTCGCCGCCAGCCTGGAGGACCTCATGGACGTCGAGGGCGTCGGCGAGTCCCGGGCCCGCGCGGTCCGCGAGGGTCTGTCGCGGCTGGCCGAGTCGAGCATCCTCGAGCGCTACGTCTGAGCCCGGTCACCGCCCGCGGACCGCGACCACGGGCCACGCCAAGGGCGCGTCATACGACATGGACCTCCACCAGCCGATCCTGCAGTGGTATGCCGACCACCGGCGCGACCTGCCCTGGCGCCACGACGACTGCTCACCCTGGGGCGTGCTGGTCTCCGAGGTGATGCTGCAGCAGACCCCGGTCGCCCGGGTGCTGCCCGTGTGGCTGGAGTGGATGGAACGCTGGCCGACGCCGGGCGACCTCGCGCTCGCGCCGGCCGGGGACGCGGTCCGGGCCTGGGGGCGGCTCGGCTACCCGCGGCGGGCGCTGCGGCTGCACCAGTGCGCCACCGCGATCGTCGAGCACCACGACGGGCAGGTGCCGACCACCGAGGCGACGCTGCTGACCCTGCCCGGGGTGGGCGCCTACACGGCCGCGGCGGTGGCGTGCTTCGCGCACGGCGAGCGCACCGTGGTGGTGGACACCAACGTGCGCCGGGTCCAGGCCCGCACCGTCTCCGGGGTGGCGCTGCCCGCGCCGTCGCTGAGCCGCGCCGAGACCGACCTCGCCGCGGAGCTCGTCCCGGCCGACCCGGCGACCGCCCGCGTCTGGAACGTCGCCGTGATGGAGCTCGGCGCGCTCGTCTGCACCGCCCGCTCACCCCGGTGCACCGACTGCCCGGTCGCCGACCTGTGCGTATGGCGCCGCGCCGGCCGCCCGCCCTACGACGGCCCGCCGCGCCGGAGCCAGGGCTGGGAGGGGACCGACCGACAGGTGCGCGGCGCGATGATGGCGGTGCTGCGGGCCGCGGACGGGGCGGTCACCCTCGCCGACCTCGCGCCCGCCTGCCCGGACGACGAGCTGCGGCGGATGCGCTGCCTGGACGGGTTGGTCTCGGACGGGCTGGTCGAGCCGGTGGCCCTCGGCCGCTACCGCCTGCCGGCCTGAGCCCGTGACCCCGGTCGCGTCCGATCCGCGGGCCGGGGTCCTCCCGCCGGCCGAGTCCTCGCGCGAGGATGGGGGCATGGCTCCTCGCATCGCGCCCCGCAAGATCGATGTCGCCGGCGTGCGCCGCGCCCTGGACGTGCGGCAGACCCTCCACGAACGGCTGGCCGCGTCGACGCCCAGGCTGCACGCCCCCGCCGGCGCCGAGACCGGCGTGGCCCGCCCCACCACCGGGACGGTGGACGGCACCCGCCCGCTGACGCTGGTCGTGCTCGGGGAGTCCACCGCCCTCGGCATCGGCTGCGACCGGCCGGAGGAGATCCTCGCCGCCCGGCTGGCGCAGCGGCTGGCCGACCGCGAGGGCCGTCCGGTGAGCTGGCGCACCGCGGCGGCCGACGGGGCCACCGCCGACCACTGCACCACCCACCTGGTGGACCGGCTCGCCGGGGACCCGGTCGACGTGGTCGCCGTCGCGCTCGGCGTCAACGACCTGATCCGCGGACGCCGGCCGGCGGTCTTCGCCCGCGACGTGGAGGCCCTGGTCACGCGGGTGCGGGGGCTGCAGCCGGGCGCGGTGGTGGTGCTCAGCGGCCTGCCCGACCCCACCACGATGCCGCTGCTGCCCGCGCCGGTCGCGGCGCTGCTGGCCCGCCGAGCCGCCACCCTCGACGAGCGGGTGGCCGCCACGGCCGAGCGGCACCGGATGGCGTACGTGCCGGTCCGCGACGTGCCACTGAAGGCGGAGCACCTGGCCGCCGACGGCTTCCACCCCGGGCCCGCAGGCTGCGTGCTGTGGGCCGAGCAGCTGGCGGCCGCCATACCGCCGCTGGACCAGCGCCGACCGGCCCGGTGGGCTGGGGGCTGGCCTGTGGACTAGACGCTGGTGCCGCAGGACGCGGTGCGCGGCCGCCGGTCCGGGTAGGAGTCCGGCGCCCCGGCCCCCCCGAACCATCTGGGCCGCAAAGTGGTTGGCACGGGGTGCAGGAGCCCGAGGACATGTCGATCCTGCTGGAGTGGGAGAGCTTCGCCATCGACGGGCCTCGCGACGGTCATCTCGGGCTTGGCTTCCCATACGCCCTTCGCGCCGCCGACCGGACGGCTTACACCCGCGGTGACGTGCAGCGTCTCGTCGCCGGCGGCCCGCAGGGAGCGCAGCTGCCGCCCGAGGCGGCGCCATTCTTCCGGCTGGACCGGGTCGGCCCGGGCGACAGCCTCGAGGCCGGCTTCGGCGTGCTGGTGGTGACCGAGGGGGAGCGAGCTGCGCGCAGGCAGCGGTCCCGTCCACGTCGGGCGGGGCAGCACGGTGGTCATCCCCCACGCCGCCGGGAACCTCGAGGTCGTGGGGCCGCTGCACACCCTGTGGAGCCGCTCGCCTGCCCCCACTTCCTGACCTCCTGCCGCCTGACCTCGCACCGTCTGCCCGCCAGACCAGCAGCGCCGGCCCACGTCCCGTCACGATCCGGACGACGCGGCGCGGTCAGAGGTCGACGAGCATCCGGGTGTTGCCCAGGGTGTTGGGCTTGACCCGGTCCAGGTCGAGGAACTCCGCCGTGCCCTCGTCGTACGACCGGACCAGCTCGGCGAAGACCTCGTGGGTGACCGGGGTGCCCTCGATCGGCCGGAAGCCGTGCCGCGCGAAGAAGTCCACCTCGAAGGTCAGGCAGAAGACGCGGGACACCCCGAGCCGGCGGGCGTCGTCGAGCAGGGCGTCCACGATCCGGCCGCCCACGCCGTGGCCCAGCGCGCGCGGCGAGACCGCGAGCGTGCGCACCTCGGCCACGTCCTCCCAGAAGACGTGCAGAGCACCGCAGCCCACGATCTCGCCGTCCAGCTCGGCGACCCGGAACTGCTGCACCGACTCGAAGTAGGCCACCGCGTCCTTGGCCAGCAGGATGCGCCGCTGCGCGTAGGGCTTGACCAGCGCACGGATCGCCAGCACGTCGCTCGTGCGGGCCGGGCGGACCCGCAGCCGCTCCACCGTCTCCTGCTGCTGCTCGCCCATGCCGTCTCCGTCCGCGCCTGCTGAGACCCCCTAACCTAGCGGCGCCCGACCGCACGGCTGCGGCCCCGTCCACCAGCTGGTGGGCGGGGCCGCTAGGCCGCGTGGCGGGAGCACGGCGCCCGTCGGGGCACCGGCGCCGGCCGGTCTCAGCCCTGGGTGCCGGTGCCCTCGCCGCGGTCGTGGCCGCCCTCGAGCGCCACGTCGAGCGGCGGCAGGTCCGGGACGTCGGAGCCCTTGGTGCCCGTGAAGGTGAACTCCGGGTCCTTGTCGGCCCCGTCGGTGTCGACCAGGATGATCTCGCCGGGCCCGATCTCGCCGTAGAGGATCTTCTCGGAGAGGACGTCCTCGATGTTGCGCTGGATGGTGCGGCGCAGCGGTCGGGCACCCATGACCGGGTCGTAGCCCTGCTTGGCGAGCAGGTCCTTGGCCGCGGGCGTGAGCTCGATGCCCATGTCCCGGTCCTTGAGCCGCGTGTCGAGGCGAGCGATGAACAGGTCGACGATCTGGACGATCTCGTCCTTGGTGAGCTGCGGGAAGACGATGACGTCGTCCACGCGGTTGAGGAACTCCGGGCGGAAGTGCTGCTTGAGCTCCTCGGAGACCTTGGACTTCATCCGGTCGTAGCTCGTCGAGGTGTCGGTGCCGGCGGTGAAGCCGAGCGAGACGCCCTTGGAGATGTCCCGGGTGCCGAGGTTGGTCGTCATGATGATGACGGTGTTCTTGAAGTCCACGACCCGGCCCTGGGAGTCGGTCAGGCGGCCGTCCTCCAGGATCTGCAGCAGCGAGTTGAAGATGTCCGGGTGGGCCTTCTCGACCTCGTCGAACAGCACGACCGAGAACGGCTTGCGGCGGACCTTCTCGGTGAGCTGACCACCCTCCTCGTAGCCGACGTAGCCGGGGGGCGAGCCGAACAGCCGCGAGGCCGTGTGCTTCTCGCCGAACTCGGACATGTCGAGCTGGATGAGGCTGTCCTCGTCGCCGAAGAGGAACTCCGCCAGCGCCTTGGCGAGCTCGGTCTTGCCGACGCCCGTGGGGCCGGCGAAGATGAACGACCCGCCAGGACGACGGGGGTCCTTGAGCCCGGCGCGGGTGCGACGGATCGCCTGGGACAGCGCCTTGATGGCGTCGTCCATGCCGACGATGCGCTTGTGCAGCTCGTCCTCCATGTGGAGCAGCCGCGAGGACTCCTCCTCGGTGAGCTTGAAGACCGGGATGCCGGTCGAGGCCGCGAGGACCTCGGCGATCAGGTCGTCGGTCACCTCGGCGACGACGTCCATGTCCCCGGACTTCCACTGCTGCTCGCGCTCGGCCTTGGCCTCGACGAGCTTGCGCTCGTCGTCGCGCAGGGCGGCGGCCTTCTCGAAGTCCTGACCGTCGATGGCGGCTTCCTTCTCGCGGCGCACGTCGGCGATCTTGTCGTCGAACTCGCGCAGCTCCGGCGGGGCGGTCATGCGCTTGATGCGCAGTCGCGCGCCCGCCTCGTCGATCAGGTCGATCGCCTTGTCGGGCAGGAACCGGTCGTTGATGTAGCGGTCGGCGAGGTTGGCCGAGGCGGCCAGCGCGGAGTCCGTGATGGACACGCGGTGGTGCGCCTCGTAGCGGTCGCGCAGACCCTTGAGGATCTCGATGGTGTGCGCGAGGGTGGGCTCGGCCACCTGGATCGGCTGGAAGCGCCGCTCGAGAGCCGCGTCCTTCTCGATGTGCTTGCGGTACTCGTCCAGGGTGGTCGCGCCGATGACCTGCAGCTCGCCGCGGGCCAGCATCGGCTTGAGGATGCTCGCGGCGTCGATGGCACCCTCGGCCGCGCCGGCACCGACGAGGGTGTGGATCTCGTCGATGAACAGCACGATGTCGCCGCGCGTGCGGATCTCCTTGAGGACCTTCTTGAGGCGCTCCTCGAAGTCTCCGCGGTAGCGCGAGCCGGCGACCAGCGCACCGAGGTCGAGGGTGTAGACCTGCTTGTCCTTGAGGGTCTCGGGCACGTCGCCGCGCACGATGTCCTGGGCCAGGCCCTCGACCACGGCGGTCTTGCCGACGCCGGGCTCGCCGATGAGGACGGGGTTGTTCTTGGTGCGGCGGGACAGCACCTGCATGACCCGCTCGATCTCCTTGGCGCGGCCGATGACGGGGTCGAGCTTGCCGTCGCGGGCGGCCTGGGTGAGGTTGCGGCCGAACTGGTCGAGGACCAGCGACCCGGCCGGGGTGCCCTCCTGGGGGCCCGTGCTCGAGCCGCCGACGCCGGCGCCCGCGCTCTCCTTGCCCTGGTAGCCCGAGAGCAGCTGGATGACGGTCTGGCGCACGCGGTTGAGGTCGGCGCCGAGCTTGACCAGCACCTGCGCCGCCACGCCCTCGCCCTCGCGGATCAGGCCGAGCAGGATGTGCTCGGTGCCGATGTAGGAGTGGCCGAGCTGCAGCGCCTCGCGCAGGGACAGCTCGAGGACCTTCTTGGCGCGCGGGGTGAAGGGGATGTGGCCGGTGGGGGCCTGCTGACCCTGGCCGATGATGTCCTGGACCTGCTCGCGCACGGCCTCCAGGGAGATGCCGAGGCTCTCGAGGGCCTTGGCGGCCACGCCCTCACCCTCGTGGATGAGGCCGAGCAGGATGTGCTCCGTCCCGATGTAGTTGTGGTTGAGCATGCGCGCTTCCTCCTGCGCAAGCACCACGACTCGTCGGGCCCGGTCGGTGAACCGTTCGAACATCTGGGTTGTCTCCTCGCTATCGAGATGCCTCGATGCTATCTACGCCTCCCGACGGACCGTGCGCGCTGGGACGCACCGCCGGGCACGCCCCGCCGTACGGCGCGGGACTTGACGATGTCAACGCCACCGGCGTGCGTGGTGTTCCGTGCTGCGCGTCCGCGGTGTTCGCCCTCAGCGGACGGGATCGGCGCCGTGCGGGAGGCGGTCGTATGCCGGACGCCCGCCGTCACGGCCGACCGGCCTCAGTCGCGGATCGGGGTGGCCTGCTGGTGGCGCAGCTGCCACCCGTGCTCGGTGAGCAACCAGACCGAGGACCGCCAGGAGGTGCGGGACGACCGGTGCGCCCGGTAGGTCACGAGGACCACGCCGGGCGCAAGCAGCTCCGCCTCGAGGCGGTCGACGGTCAACGAGCTCGTCGAGTCCTCGACGGGGGCCTGGAGGGCCGTGCGCCGGTCGTAGACCTGACCGCTGGCGGCATACTCCGCGTAGTAGTCGTGCAGGAGCGGCTGCACGCCCTCCACGTCGCCGCGCATGTTGGGGTCGAGGAGCTTCATCTCGAGCTCGACCACCTGCTCCAGGTCGACGGTCTGGCCGTCGGCTCGGCCGTCGGGCTGGGTCGGGACGGACATGGCGCTCCTCACGGCGCAGGCGAGCGCCGGGTCGAGGGGGTCGCGCGGGCGCGACGAGGGCAGGTGGAGCAGGTCGTGGCTCCCGGGAGAGCGTAGATGAAGCAGCAGGATGCCCGCAGCCGACCTCGGGAGTCGTCGTCCGGCCGGACGAGCAGGGGGCTGCCCGCCGCCGCTGCGGCCCGCTCCACCGCGATGCGCCACAGGTCGTCGACCATCCCCAGCCGCTGGCGGCTGGACATCTTGACGCCGGGCGCGGCATACGACCTGGCCACCTGCTCGGCGTGGTGCCGGTAGGACTCCTCGGCCCGGCGCAGGCGCACCGGTTCGGAGGCGAGGACCTGGTGAGCGGCGCTCGCGGACACGTGGACCCGCGCGGGGTAGCCCTGGGTGGGGTGCGGCTCGATCACCACCGAGCCCGGCGACAGGTCGAGGGCCCAGGGCCCGATCGCGGCGGCGAAGGCCGCGGGGTGGGCCAGGGCGTCGAGGTACCACCCGAGGACGAAGGTGGCCGCGACGTGGGGTGGCTGGCGACGGCCGTAGAGCCGCGCCCAGCCCGCCTCCACCCGCGAGCGCCAGTCGGCCAGGGCCTGCAGCCCGGCCGGCGAGCCAGAGCCGACCTCGGCGGTGTCGACCGTGGGGCCGGACGCGGCATCGCCCGGCCCGACGAGGAGGTCGAGCCAGGCGATGCGGGACGAGACGAGGTCGCAGGCGAGCTCCAGCTCACCGCCGGTCAGGGGATGACCCACGGACGTCAGCGCCGTCGCGGTGAGCCGGACGCCGCGATCAGTGGGCGGCGTCGTAGGCCCTCTGCAGCTCGGACGAGACGCGGCCGCGCTCGGAGACCTGGAAGCCGTTCTGCCGACCCCACTCGCGGACGTCGTTGAGGTTGCTGCGGCCGCCGCCGGAGGGCTTGCGTCCGGTGGTCCTGCGACCGCCCGAGCGACGAGCGTGGCCGACCCAGGCCGCGAAGTCGTCGCGCAGCTTGCGGGCGTTGTCCTCGGACAGGTCGATCTCGTAGGTCACGCCGTCGAGCGCGAACGTCACGGTCTCGGCCGCGGCACCCCCGTCGATGTCGTCCTCGATGATGACCTGGATGCGCTGTGCCATTTCGAATCTCCTCGTCAGTGGCCGGGAAAAGAATAGGTCCGCCCATCAACATAGGGGATTTCACCCGCGCCGGTCAAAGCATCGGTGTCGACTAAACGTGCCCGTCCTGCCCGCCGGTGGAATTGCGGGCCGACATCTCCTGCTCCCTTTCCCACTGGGCGTGCGCAATTCGTTCGCGCCGATCGCCCTCGAGGATGTTCTTCATCACGTGCCAGAAGATGAAGAGAACGCCCACGGTGGGTGCCAGAGCGATGAAGACCTTCCAGAGCATGTCCATGGCAAAACCTCTCGTCGATCAGGATTTCGCGGTGTCCCTCAGGCCTGCGGCTTGAGATGGGGAAACAGGATGGTCTCGCGGATCCCCGTGCCGGTGAGCAGCATGATGAGCCGGTCGACGCCCATGCCGGTCCCGCCCATCGGGGGCGCGCTATACTCCAGCGCCCGCAGGAAGTCCTCGTCGAGCTCCATCGCCTCGTCGTCCCCGCCGGCGGCCAGCGCCGCCTGCGCGGTGAGCCGCTCGCGCTGCACCACCGGGTCGACCAGCTCGGAGTAGGAGGGGGCGAGCTCGACCCCACCGACGATGAGGTCCCAGGCCTCGACCAGGCCGGGCGTGGTGCGGTGGGCGCGGGCCAGCGGCCGCACGGACTCGGGGTAGTCGCAGACGAAGGTCGGCTGCAGCAGGGTGTGCTCGACGAGCTGCTCGAACAGCTCGAGGACGATCTCGCCGGCACCCCAGGAGGGCTTGAGGGAGATCTCGTGAGCCGCAGCCAGACGGCGCAGCCGCTCGACGTTGTCCGGCGTCTCGTCAGGCAGGACCTCCTCGCCGAGCGCCTGGCCGACCCCCTCGCAGATCGGCAGCCAGCGCCACTCGCCGGACAGGTCGATCTCCCGGCCGCGATAGTCGACCAGAGACGTGCCGCGGCCGGTCGCCTCCGCGGCGTCGAGAATGATCTGCCGGGTGCGGTCGGCCGCCGTGAACTGGTCGCCGTAGGCTTCGTAGAACTCGAGCTCGGTGAACTCCGGGGAGTGCGTGGAGTCCACCCCCTCGTTGCGAAAGACCTTGCCGATCTCGTAGACGCGGTCGACCCCTCCGACGACGGCGCGCTTGAGCCACAGCTCGGTGTAGGCGCGCAGACTCATGTCGATGTCGAAGGCATTGAGGTGGGTGGTGAACGGGGTGGCCGCTCCCCCGTGGCTGAGGTTGAGGATCGGCGTCTCCACCTCGACGAATCCGAGCCCGTCCAGGGTGCTGCGGATGGAGCGCAGCACCGTCGCCCGCAGCCGCACCATGTCGCGCGCCTCCTGACGCACGATCAGGTCGGCATACCGCTGCCGCACCCGCGTCTCCTCGGACAGGTCCTTGTGCAGCGTCGGGAGGGGGCGCAAGGCCTTGGAGGCCATGACCCAGGTCGTCGCCATGACGGACACCTCGCCGCGGCGACTGCGCACCACGTGCCCGGTGACGCTGACGTGGTCGCCGAGGTCGACGTCGGCCTTCCACGCGTCGAGCTGGTCCTGACCGACCTCGGCGAGGCTGAGCATGACCTGCAGTCGCGTGCCCGGCCCCTCCTGGAGGGTGGCGAAGCAGAGCTTGCCGGTGTTGCGTTGGTAGACGATGCGTCCCGTCACCGAGACGACGAACTCCTCGCCCTCGGGCTCGTCACCGGCCTCCAGCGGCTCACCGAGCGCGGCGGCCTGGGCCAGGGAGTGGGTGCGCGGGACGGTGACGGCGTAGGGCGCCATACCCCGCTCCAGCAGCCGCTCGCGCTTGTCGCGGCGGACCCGCATCTGCTCGGGCACGTCGCCGTCGGAGGCGGCGACGTCGGGCTGGTGGGGCTGCTGCTCGGGCGCGGAACTCATGCCCCCAGCGTAGTCGCGCGCACCGCGACTCCCCGCCGGTCGTCCTGCGCGCCGCCTTGGGCCGGAAGGCCGTCACCGGGGACACTGTCCGGGACGAAAGGACCCCCCATGCCGTCTCGCCCCGCCACCCTGCGCGCCGCCGTCGTGCTCCTGCCCCTGACCGTGGGCGCCGGCGCCCTGCTGTCCGGCTGCACCGCGCTGTCCAGCGGCTACGCGCCGCCGGTCACCGTGACGGTGACCCCGACGGTGACGGTGACCGGCGCGGCCGCGGCCCCCAAGCCCTCGGCGACACCCACGCCGACCCCCACGGCGACGCGCGCCGTCGGCGTGACCAGCCAGGTCCGCGGCCGGGCCTACGACCTCGGCAAGATCACGGCGGTGGAGATGAAGGACCAGACGCCGGTGCTGACCTTCGACCGGTGGACGGTGCGGGGCCGCTCGGACGGCTCGGTCGGCCGCCAGGGTGTGGACCTCGCACCGCACGCGGGCTCGCTGTTCAGCAACCGCAACACCATCTCGTTCCGGATCCCGGTCGACCCGGGTGCGACGGTCGTGCGTCAGACCTGCACGAGCGAGGGCGCCCCCCCGCAGACCTCGCCGAGCACCGTCCAGGCCCTGGCCGAGCTGCCCGGGGACCAGGCGATCGTCAAGCTCACCCTCGACGACCAGGGCTGGGCCACCAAGGTCGAGAGCGACCCCGTCTGCGGCTGACGCGGGTCGGGCCGTCCGCCACGTGACACCCACGAGCAGGCGTCCTCACCCGACCTCGGGAGACAGGCGCTAGGGCGCGGGCGGCGCGGTGCGGTCCTCGTCGAGCCGGCACCAGGACTGGCCCACGAGACCGGCGACGACGAGCAGGACGCCGGCCGCGGTCACGGCGAGGGCCGCCGCGGCGTCGGAACCGAGGCCCTGCAGCGCGAGGCCGGCCCGTGCGACGAGGGCGTGGGCCAGGCTCCACCCGGCCACCACGGCGCCGGTCAGCGCGGCGGCCTGGCAGAGCACCAGCACCCGGAAGCCCCGCAGCCCGTCGTGCGGCCCCGAGGCCCGGCGACCACGCACGGTACGGCGGACCGACCAGGCGCCGGCCAGGACGAGTGCGGCCACGAGCACGAGCGGCAGCGTGGCGAGGTAGCCGACCGGCGGCAGCGACCGCCCGCCCTCGCTCCACCACGACAGCACGGCGTAGCCGACGGCGAGCACCAGCACCGCGAGGAGGGCGCACAGACCGACGCTGAGCCCGCGGCCACCCCTCAGCACGACGCCACCTGGTCGCCGCGGAGACGGTGGCGGGGACCGAGGGGCCACGCGGGCCCCGGCCGTATGCCGTCCGCCCGCCGCTCGTCCGCGAGCTCCCGCACGAGGCGGCGGTCGCCGCCTGGGAGGGTCAGCTCGGCGTCGGGGTCGACCTCGGCCCACGGCACCAGCACGAACCCGCGCTCGTGGGCGCGGGGGTGGGGCAGCGTGAGCCGGGGGTCGTCGCTGCGGGCCTCGCCGTAGGCGATGAGGTCGAGGTCGAGGGTGCGGGCGCCCCAGCGGACCTCACGGGTGCGGCCGTGGTCGGCCTCGATGCGGTGCAGCCGGTGGAGCAGGGCGCGGGCGGACAGGCGGGTGCGGCCGAGGACGACGGCGTTGAGATAGGCGGGCTGCTCGGGTCCGCCCACCGGGTCCGTCTCGACGACCGCCGACCGCCCGGTGACGCGCAGACCCCGGGTGCGGGTGAGCCGGTCGACGGCCGAGGCCAGCGTCGCCAAGGGCTCGTCGAGGTTGGCGCCGAGGGCGATGACGACCTCGACGTCCCGGCGGGAGGTCACCGTCACCGCGACGTCGCCGAACGCGACGGCGATGGGAGCGGACGGCTTGTGCACCGTCACGTCGACGGACTCCAGGAGCAGGTGGTCCTCGAGCAGCCGGGTGCCGATGCTCCCCGCCAGGGCCTCGACGAGGTCGTGCGGCTCCCCCGTCACGAGCTCGTGGACGGTCTCGGCGACCGCGGCATAGCTCACGGTGGCCGCGAGGTCGTCGGTGGCGGCGGCACGTCCGAGGTCGAGGTGCAGGACCAGGTCGACGACGAACTCCTGCCCGAGCACGCGCTCCTCGGGCAGGACGCCGTGCCTGCCGCGGGCGCGCACGCCGGTGAGCGTGATCCGGTCGGTCATCGGGCACCTCCGGCGCCCGGGACGCCGCGCCTCGGCCCTGCAGCGGACGAGGCGGCGACGGGCAACGCGGCGGCGGGCGGCATACCGGCCTGCCAGGCGGCGAGCACCCGCAGGGCATCGGCGCTCCCTCGCACGTCGTGGACCCGCACTCCCCAGACACCGGCCTGGGCGCAGAGCAGGGTGGTGGCCGCCGTCGCGGTGTCGCGCTCGAGCGGAGGCCGCGGGACGGGCTGCCCGGACGGGGCACCGTCGGCCGTGGCGGAGCCCTCGGTCGGCGGGTCCGCGAGCAGCGACCCGAGAAAGGCCTTGCGGGAGGTGCCGACGAGGAGCGGGCGTCCCAGGGCGGCGAGCTCGTCCAGCCGACGCAGGAGCTCCCAGTTGTGGGCCGCGGTCTTGGAGAAGCCGATGCCGGGGTCGAGGACGACCTGCTCGTCGCGGACGCCGGCCTCCCGCAGCTCGGCCAGCCGCTGCGCCAGCTCGTCGCGGACGTCGGTGACGACGTCGTCGTAGGTCAGGTGGTCCTGCTGCTGCATGTCGGCGCCGTGGGCCCGCCAGTGCTGCACCACCATGGTGGCTCCCGTGCGGGCGACCACCTCACGGATGGCGGGGTCGCCGAGGCCGCCGCTGACGTCGTTGACGACGGCGGCGCCCACGTCGACCGCCGCCGCGGCGACCTCCGCGCGCATCGTGTCGACGGACACCGTGACCCCCGCAGCCACCAGGTCGCGCACGACCGGCACGACCCGGTCGATCTCCTCGGACACGAGGGGCCGCGTCGCGCCGGGCCGCGTGGACTCCCCGCCCACGTCGACGACGTCGGCGCCGTGGCGGGCGAGCTCGAGCCCGTGCTCCACCGCCCGCCGGGCATCGGACCACCGGCCCCCGTCGCTGAACGAGTCGGGGGTGACGTTGAGGACGCCCACCAGCACGGGCCGCCCCCGGTCGCGGCGCAGGTCGATCACGCGCGGCCCCCGAGCGCGAGCTGCATCGCCTCGGCCCGGGTGGCGGGGTCGTGCAGCTGGCCGCGCACCGCCGAGGTGATGGTCCGGGAGCCGGGCTTGCGTACGCCCCTCATGGACATGCACAGGTGCTCGCACTCGAGCACGACGATCGCGCCACCGGGATGGAGGTGCTGCACCAGCGCGTCCGCGACCTGCGTGGTCAGACGCTCCTGCACCTGCGGCCGGCGTGCATAGACGTCGACGAGCCGCGCCAGCTTGGACAGGCCCGTGACGCGCCCGTCCTTGCCGGGGATGTAGCCGACGTGCGCGACGCCGTGGAAGGGCACGAGATGGTGCTCACAGGTGGAGTAGACCTCGATGTCCCGGACCAGGATCAGCTCGCTGTGCCCGATCTCGAAGACGGCGTCGAGCACCGAGCCGGGGTCCTGCCCGATCCCCGAGAACATCTCGTCGTAGGCACGCGCCACCCGCGCCGGTGTGTCGCGCAGGCCGTCCCGGTCCGGGTCCTCGCCGATCGAGAGCAGCAGCTCCCGCACGGCCGCCTCGGCCCGCGCGCGGTCGACCGTCACGTCACTGACCCGGGTCGACCCGGTCGTCCCCGGGGAGCTCGATCACCTGGGTGGGAGGGTGCTCGCGCTCCGGGTCCGGGTTGTCGCCCACCTGCTGCTCGACCCGGGCCTCGACGGCCTCGACGGTCGCGCGCTCGCCGGACTGCAGCGCCATCTCCTCCGCCGGGGTCAGCACCGGGGGACGGTTGCTGACCTGCCGGTCCTCGCTGGACAGCCACACCGGGCGCTCGGGGCGCTTGACGACGTCCGCAAAGATCACGGCCAGCTCCTCGCGACCGAGCGTCTCCTTCTCGAGCAGCTCGAGCACGAGGCGGTCGAGCACGTCGCGGTTCTCGCGCAGCGCGTGCCAGGCCTCGTCGTGGGCGTACTCGATGAGGCGGCGGACCTCCTCGTCGACGATGCCCGCGACCTTCTCGGAGTAGTCGCGCTGGTGGCCGTAGTCGCGACCGAGGAAGACCTCGCCCTGCTCCTGGCCCAGCTTGATCGCACCCACCCGCTCGGACATCCCGAACTGCGTGACCATCTTGCGGGCCATGCTCGTGGCCTTCTCGATGTCGTTGGAGGCACCCGTGGTGGGGTCGTGGAAGATCATCTCCTCCGCGACCCGACCGCCCAGGGCGTAGGCCAGCTGGTCGAGGATCTCGTTGCGGGTCGTGGAGTACTTGTCGTCGTTGGGCAGGACCATCGTGTAGCCGAGGGCACGGCCGCGGGGCAGGATCGTGATCTTGCTGACCGGGTCCGTGTGACGCATCGACGCCGCCACGAGCGCGTGCCCGCCCTCGTGGTAGGCCGTGATCTTCTTCTCCTTGGCCGACATGATGCGCGTGCGCTTCTGCGGTCCGGCGATCACGCGGTCGATCGCCTCGTCGACGATGGCATTGGTGATCTGCAGCTGGTTGGACCGGGCGGTGAGCAGCGCGGCCTCGTTGAGCACGTTGGCGAGGTCGGCACCCGTCATACCGGGGGTGCGCCGCGCGACGGTCATCAGGTCGACGTCCTCGGCGAGCGGCTTGGACTTGGCGTGCACCTGCAGGATGTGGTGGCGGCCGAGCATGTCGGGGGCCTCGACCGCGATCTGCCGGTCGAACCGGCCCGGGCGCAGCAGCGCCGGGTCCAGGATGTCGGGGCGGTTGGTCGCCGCGATGAGGATGACATTGGTCTTGACGTCGAAGCCGTCCATCTCGACGAGCAGCTGGTTGAGCGTCTGCTCGCGCTCGTCGTGGCCGCCGCCGAGCCCCGCGCCGCGGTGGCGACCCACGGCGTCGATCTCGTCGACGAAGATGATGGCCGGGGCGCTGGCCTTCGCCTGCTCGAACAGGTCGCGCACGCGGGAGGCACCCACGCCGACGAACATCTCGACGAAGTCCGACCCGGAGATCGAGAAGAACGGGACCCCGGCCTCGCCGGCGACGGCGCGGGCGAGCAGGGTCTTGCCGGTTCCGGGCTGGCCGTAGAGCAAGACGCCCTTGGGGATCTTGGCGCCGACGGCCGCGAACTTCTCGGGCTCGACGAGGAACTCCTTGATCTCCTGCAGCTCCTCGACCGCCTCGTCCGCGCCGGCCACGTCGTCGAAGGTCACCTGCGGCATGTCCTTGGTGGCCAGCTTGGCCTTGGACTTGCCGAACTGCATGACCTTGGAGCCGCCGCCCTGCATCGAGCTCATGATGAACCACGCGAAGGCACCGAAGAGCAGCAGCGGCAGCAGGTAGCCGAGCAGCGCGAGGAAGGGCGA
Organism: Arsenicicoccus cauae; assembly: GCF_009707125.1. Lineage (GTDB taxonomy): Bacteria > Actinomycetota > Actinomycetes > Actinomycetales > Dermatophilaceae > Arsenicicoccus > Arsenicicoccus cauae. The sequence continues at coordinate 6,138 of NZ_WLVL01000048.1, read as the reverse complement.
GTCCGTCGGCGGCTGCTCGTCGTAGCCCTGGGAGGGCTTGTGCGCGTCGAGGAGCTTGACCAGCTCGGGACCGCGCGGCTCGATGTAGTGCGCCCGGACGTGCTTGGCGTCCTTGACCTTGCCGCCGGTGTACTCGCTGCCGTCCTTGAGGGTCAGGTCGATGCGGTTGCCGTCGACCAGCTTGGCCGACTCCACCTTGTCCTGCTGGATCAGCTGGACCGCGGCCGACGTGTCAACCTCGCGGAAGTCCGACTGCTGCCCGACGGACAGCCAGGCGGCGATCAGCAGGCTGACGACGACCAGCCACATCCAGGGGCTTCGTGCGATGCGCTTCGCGTTCATGTACGTGCGGGGTGCGACCCCGTCCCTTCCTGATCAAGCGGTTCGGCCGAGGCCGAGGAGTTGAGAGACCGTTGCCGGCACCGAGGGGGACAACGAGCGAGCGATCTGAGGTGTTCCGGCCGGTCCGAGCGCCTGCGAGGGCCTGCGGTGGGCCCGGCTCGCGGCATACGGTCGGCGCCGGCGCCCGTCAGCTGTAGACGTGCGGGGCGAGCAGCCCGATCTCGCGCAGGTTGCGGTACTGCTGGTCGTAGTCGAGTCCGTAGCCGACGACGAACTCGTCGGGGATGTCGAAGCCGACGTAGCGGACGTCGATCTGGACCTTGACGACGTCCGGCTTGCGCAGCAGCGTCATGATCTCCAGCGAGGCCGGCTTGCGGGACTCCAGGTTGGAGCGGGTCCACGACAGGGTGAGACCCGAGTCGATGATGTCCTCCACGATGAGGACGTGCCGGTCGGTGATGTCGGTGTCGAGGTCCTTGAGGATCCGCACGACGCCTGAGCTCTTGGTGCCCGAGCCGTAGGACGAGATCGCCATCCAGTCCATCTCCACGCTGCCCGGCAGGTGGCGCATGAGGTCCGCCATGACCATGACGGCGCCCTTGAGCACGCCCACGAGCAGGACGTCCTTGCCCTCGTAGTCCCGCCAGATCTCGCCGGCCAGCTCCGCCAGGCGCTCCTGGATCTGCTGCTCGGTGTAGAGCACCTCGGCGAGGTCGTCACCCATGTCGCTCGCTTGCACTGCGTCTCCTCGGTCCGGCTCGTTGCGCGTGGTCTCGGTGGGGCCTCGGCGGTCCCGCCGGCGTTCATTCAACCCGATCGGCGGGCCCGATCATGATCCGACCGGCCCGTCCAGGCGTCCGGGCCGCGACCAGGTGCCCCGGCAGGGACACGGGACCCTGCCCCCGCCAGTGTGTCAGGAGCCGGTCGGTCGCGAGGACGTGCGCGGCGGTCAACGCCCCCGACGGAGCACCGGCGGCCAGCGCGGCGAGGCGCAGCACGCGGGTGCGGACGGCCTCGGGCTGGCTCGCGAGCGCGTGCGCAGGCAGGCTGGTCGGCACCTCTGCCTGCTGCGCCAGCCAGGTGGCGGCCAGCTGGTCGAGGGCGTCCGCGTCGGCCCGCAGCCGGTCGGCCGAGCGCGCCAGGGCATCCCGTATGCCGGGGCCCAGCGCCTCCTCCAGCACCGTCATGGCGCCGCGCGCCCGCACGCGGGCGTAGGCGGGGTCGGCGTTGTGCGGGTCCTGCCAGGGGTCGAGGCCGTCGTGCGCGCACACGGCCGCCGTGTCGGCCCGGGTCACCGCGAGGAAGGGGCGGGCGAGCAGGCCGCGGCGTGGCGGCATGCCCGCCAGGGACCGGGCGCCGGAGCCACGGGCCAGCCCGAGGAGCACCTGCTCGGCCTGGTCGTCACGGGTGTGGGCCAGCAGCACGGCGACCGCCTCCAGCCGCTCGGCCTCGGCGACGAGGGCGGCGTGGCGGGCGTCGCGAGCGGCGTCCTCAGGCCCGCCGGGGTGCTCCCGGGCGACCTCGACGCGGCGCACGACGACGGGGTCCAGGCCCAGCCCCCGGCACTGCGCGGCGGCCCGGTCGGCCACCTCGGCGGACCCGTCCTGGAGCCCGTGGTCCACCACGACGGCCCCCGCCGGGCGGCCGGTCTTGTCGACCTCGAAGGCCACCACGCTGGCGAGCGCCAGCGAGTCGGTCCCGCCGCTGCACCCCACGAGGACGAGGCCCTCGGGGAGCTCGCCGAGCAGCCGCCGCGCCGCGAGACGGCAGGCGGCGACGGCGGCGGGCGGGGACGGCATACGGCCTGGCTGGGGCGGGGCGCTCAGCCGTGGACCCGGGCGAGCCACAGCCGGTGGTCGCCGATCTCCGCCGGGGACGGGAGGGTCTCGGGCGACGCCCAGACGGCGTTGAAGCCGTCCATCCCGACCTCGTCGACGACGCCCCGGACGAAGGTCGCGCCGTCGGAGTACTGCCGCATCTTGGCCTCGAGCCCGAGCAGCCGCCGCACGACCCGGTCGAGCGAGGAGCGGCCACCACGACGCTCGTCGAACTTCGCGCGGATGGTGTCCACGGTGGGGATGACGGCCGGTCCCACGTCGTCCATGATCACGTCCGCGTGGCCCTCGAGCAGGCTCATGATGGCCGTCAGGCGGGCGATCTCCTCCCGCTGCTCGGGGGTCGTGACCAGGTCGGAGAGGCCGTTGCCGCCCTCACGCACCGCGTCGGGCAGGTTGCGCACCACCATCGCGAGGCGCGCGGCCAGCTGGTCGGCATCGGGCACGAGGTCGACGCTCAGCGCCCGCGTGCGCCCGAGCATGTGCTCGCGCAGCCACGGCACGGCGGTGAACTGCACGCGGTGGGTCTCCTCGTGCAGGCACACCCACTGCCGGAAGTCCGCAGGGTCGAGCTCGAGCTCGCGCTCCACCTCCACGACGTTGGGGGCGACCAGGAGCAGCTGGGGCGTGCCGCCGGGCGCCAGGTCGTATTGCCCGAGCACCTTGCTCGCGAGGAAGGCCATCAGCGCGCCGGTCTCCCCGCCCGTGACCTTGCTCCCGACGGCCGCGGCGGCGGGCCCGACCGGCGTCGCGCGCGAGGCGAGGAGCTTGTCCTGCACCGGCGCGATCATCCCCCGCATGGAGCGGACGTTGGCGTCGATCCAGCCGGCACGGTCCACCACGCGGGCGGGCTCGGCGCTCGCGGGGGCGTGCATCCGGGCGGTGTCGGCGACGTGCTGGGCGGAGCGCGCGGCGGCGTCGCGCAGGGCGTGGACCGCGTCGGCGGCCTCGGCCGGGGTGACCTGGGGGCCGCGCGGCACGAGGCGGCGGCCCGTGGCGGCGGCGAAGTCCCAGTCGACGAGCTCGATGGTCGGGTCGGGACGGTGGTCCTGCCTGGTGTCCTGGCTCATGAGGAGGTCAACCTCTCGGGGTGGTGATCCGTTCCCTCGGTGGCGGTGTCGGTATGCCGGACCGCCCGTCTCGTGCTGCGTCGCCGGTCTCGTGCCGCGTCCCCGGTCTGGTGCCCCGCCACCGGTGTCGTGCTGCAGCCCGAGACGGGCGCGGCGGGCCGAGACGCAGAAGGGCCGTCCAGACGGAGAGCGCCCGGTCACCGGCACCCGCACGTCGCCAGCCGCGTCACCAGGGCGTCCAGGGCCGCGCGGGCGCCCTCCGTCCCTCCCGCCGCCGGGACGTCGTCGGCCAGCACGGCGAAGGCGAGCAGCCGGCCGTCCGCGTCGACCACGGTGCCGCCCAGCGAGCTGATGCCGGTGAGGGTGCCGGTCTTGGCCCGCACGACCCCCGCCCCGGCCGCCGACGCCCCGGCCACGTAGCGCCCGGCCAGCGTGCCGGACAGGCCCGCCACCGGCAGGTCCTCGACGACGCGCGCCATGCCGGGGTCACGGCCGGAGGTGCCCGCCACGAGCACGTCCCCGACGAGGCGGGCCGGGACCGTCGTCCCCGCGGACAGACCGCTGGTGTCGGCGAGGCGGACACCCGTCAGGTCGTATCCCCGTCGGGCGAGCTCGCCCTGCACCCACCGGGCCGCCGCGGCGAAGCCGCCGCTCGCCCCGGCCCGCGTCGCCGCCTGGCGGGCCAGCGACTCGGTCACGGCGTTGTCGCTGCGGGCCAGCGCCACCGCCATCACGTCGGCGACCGGCGCCGACGACACCGACGCGAGCGCGCGGCTGCCCGCGGGCGCCGCCGAACGGACCAGGTCGCCCCGCACCGAGATGCCCGCGCGCCCCAGCTCGGTCCGCAGCACCGCGGCCACCTCGCCGGCCGGGTCGGCGGGCGCCGGGGCCCCGGGGGCCACCAGGCCGTCCGCGAGCCCGAGCATGGCCACCTTGCCGACGATCGCCTCGCCCAGGTAGGCACGGTCCCACGTCGGGGCGTAGTCGGGGCCCGCCGCGTGGCTCAGGTCCAGGCCGAGCGTGACGGTGGTGCGCCCGGCCGAGCGCAGCGCCGCCGCCGTCTGGGCGGCCAGGGTCGCCACCCCGGCGTGCCCCTGCACCTCGCCCGGGCGGGACGGTCCCCGCGCCAGCATCATGTCGCCCCCGGCCCGCAGCACGACCCGGCCGTCGGGGGCGAGGACGGTCGAGGTGACGAGCCGGGTCTCCGGGCCGAGCGCGGGCACGACAGCGGCGGCCGTCAGGAGCTTGGTCGTCGAGGCGGGGGTCCGCGGCTGGTCGGCGGCCACGTCCAGCAGGTGCGCGCCCGTCATACCGTCGCGGACCGTCAGCCCGACCGAGGGCCCCAGCCGGGGGTCCGCGAGGGCCGGGGCGAGGGCGCCGCGCAGGGCTCCCGCCGCCGGTGCGGGGGCAGCCGTCGAGGTCGCGGAGCCGGCGGGGGTCGGCACCGTCACGCGCGGCACGGGGGCGCCGTCCGAGGTGACCGGGGCGCCGGCCGCGGCGGTGGCGCCGGGCGTCGAGGGGTCGCGGTCGATCGTGAGGATGCCGGGGACCCTGTCGTGCGCGTCCAGCACGCCGTATGTGGCAACGGCCACACCGAGCGTGGCGGCGCCCGCGATTAGCGTCATCCGGCGCACGGCCACCCCTTGTCTGTGGGTAGGTTGGTGGCCAACGATTGATCGACCGTCTTGCAGCCTAGGCCAGCGCGCCGGGCTGCGCCGATAGCCACGCAAAGGGGCCACCAGTGGAGCTGGACGTCACCATCGAGATCCCGTCGGGTCACCGCAACAAGTACGAGGTCGACCACGAGTCCGGCCGGATCCGCCTGGACCGCATGCTGTTCACGTCCACCCGCTACCCCGCCGACTACGGCTACGTCGAGGACAGCCTCGGCGAGGACGGCGACCCGCTCGACGCCCTGGTCCTGCTCGACGAGCCGACCTTCCCCGGGTGCCTCGTGCGGGCGCGCCCCATCGGCCTGTTCCACATGCGCGACGAGGCCGGCGGCGACGACAAGCTGCTGTGCATCCCGGCCGGCGACCCGCGCCAGGAGCACATCACCGAGCTCGACCACATCAGCGACTTCGACCGGCTCGAGATCCAGCACTTCTTCGAGACCTACAAGGACCTCGAGCCCGGCAAGTCCGTCGAGGGCGCCTTCTGGGCCGGTCGCGAGCGGGCCGAGGAGATCGTCCTCGAGGCCCTCCAGCGCGCCAAGGACAACAACGTCACGACCCTGCGCTGGCCCGCTCCGCACCAGTCGCACTGACGGGCCGCCCGACCTGCCCGGTCAGACCCCGTATGCCGAGAGCGGCGGTCCTCCACCCGGAGGGTCGCCGCTCTCGCTGCACCCCGCCCCTGTAGCGGCGCAGGCCCCCTCGCAGCGGAGGCCCCTTCGCGTCAGCGCACGCGACCGCCGTAGGGCAGAAGGTCGGACCAGTACATCGACTCGACGCGCACCTGCGCCCCGGTGTGCGGGGCGTTGACCATCTTGCCGTCGCCGATGTAGAGGCCCACGTGGTGGATCGAGGCCGCGTCCTTGCCGAAGAACACGAGATCGCCCGGCTGGAGCTGCGACAGCGGGAGCCGCTGGGTCTGCGCCCACTGCGAGCCGGAGTAGTGGTCCAGGCGGGAGCCGGCCGCGCCCCAGGCGCCCTGGACGAGGCCCGAGCAGTCCCAGCGGTCGGGGCCGGCCCCTCCCCAGAGGTACCAGTCGCCGACCTGCGCCATCGCGAAGTCGATGGCCTTCTTGGCGCGCGGGTTGGGGGCTGCGACGGAGAAGGCGCTGCCCCGGAGGTAGCCGGGCACGCGGCGCAGCGCGCGGGTCGCGGACCGGTCCGCGGCCTTGGCGGCGGCGCGCGCCCGGTCCGCGGCCCTGCCGGCCCGGCTCGCCT
>NZ_WLVL01000047.1 GCF_009707125.1 Arsenicicoccus cauae | reverse complement strand
GCGCCCCGGTTGGGGCAGGAGGGTCGTCATGACCGAGACACTGGTGGCTGTGAGTCCACCTTCACCGAAGAAGAGCCAGGACCCGGGCGATCCGGGCGGTCCACCGCCCGGGGAGGCGTTCGGGCCGATCCCGGACGCGGGTCCGGAGCGGGAGCTGACGCCGGCCGAGCTGGCCGTGATCAAACAGATGGTGCTCCAGGCCAAGGACGCCGGCGTGGCGCTGACCGGCCCGGACGGGCTGCTGAAGGCGTTGACGAAGACGGTCATCGAGACCGCGCTGGATGAGGAGCTGTCCGAGCACCTGGGCTATGACAAGCACGCCGTCGAGGGCCGTAACCGGGGCAACTCCCGCAACGGCACCCGGACCAAGACGGTCCTGACCGACAACTGCGGACCGGTGCAGATCACCGTGCCCCGGGACCGGGACGGCACGTTCGAACCCCAGCTGGTCAAGAAGCGGCAGCGGCGCCTGTCCGACCTGGACGAGCTAGTCCTGTCCCTGTACGCCAAGGGTCTGACCACCGGGGAGATCTCCGCGCACCTGGCCGAGGTGTACGGCGCGTCGGTGTCCAAGG
>NZ_WLVL01000046.1 GCF_009707125.1 Arsenicicoccus cauae | reverse complement strand
AGGATCTTGGACCAAACCCTCACGACCGTGGTGGGCGGGTGACTACCAGCCGTGCTGCTTGTTGGCGTTGTCGGCGGTGGCTCGTGCGTCCGCGACGCTGTCGCTGTCACCGGTGTCGGGCCGGTAGGTGCGCGCCGACTGGTGGGTGGGGTCGTTGGCGTCGTCGTCCAGACCCACCTTGTCGGCCACCTTGCGCAGGAGACCGCTCAGGCCGCCGTGCCCCTCGGAGGCCCTGGTGGCACCGTCGCCGCTGCTCGTCCCGCCCGGCAGGTCGGAGTCGACCTCGGCCCCGGTGGCGACGAGCACCTCGGGGAAGTGGCAGGCGCTGCGGTGGCCGTCGTAGCCGTCCGGCCGGTCGACGAACTCCGGCACCTCGGTCGTGCAGCGCTCCTGGGCCTTCCAGCACCGGGTGTGGAAGCGGCAGCCCGCGGGCGGGTTGGCCGGGGACGGCACGTCACCCTGCAGGACGATCTGCTCGCGCTTGCCACGCAGCGTCGGGTCCGGCACGGGGACGGCCGACATCAGCGCCTGGGTGTACGGGTGCGTCGTCCGCTCGTAGATCTCGTCCTCCGTGCCCAGCTCGACCATCTTGCCGAGGTACATCACGCCGACCCGGTCGGAGATGTGCCGCACCACCGACAGGTCGTGAGCGATGAAGATGTAGGACAGGCCGAGCTCGTTCTGGAGCTTCTCCATCAGGTTGACGACCTGCGCCTGCACCGAGACGTCCAGCGCCGAGACCGGCTCGTCGCAGATCAGCACCTTGGGGTTGAGCGCGATGCCCCGGGCGATGCCGATGCGCTGACGCTGGCCACCGGAGAACTGGTGGGGATAGCGGTTGATGTGCTCGGGGTTGAGCCCCACGAGGTCCAGCAGGTCCTGGACCGCCTTGCGTCGACCCGACTTGGGCACGACGTCCGGGTGGATGTCGAAGGGCTCGCCCACGATGTCGCCGACCGTCTTGCGCGGGTTGAGCGAGGTGTAGGGGTCCTGGAAGACGATCTGGATGTCTCGGCGCAGCTTGCGCATGGCCGAGCCCTTCTGGGAGTACATGTCGACGCCGTCGAAGTCGAGCGTGCCCGACGTCGGCTCCTCCAGGCGCATGAGCAGGCGCCCCAGGGTCGACTTGCCGCAACCGGACTCGCCCACGATGCCCAGGGTCTCGCCCTTGAGCAGCTCGAACGAGACACCGTCCACGGCCTTGACGTGACCCGTCGTGGTGCGGAGGATTCCGCCCTTGATCGGGTAGTGCTTGACGAGGTCCTTGGCGACGAGGATCGGCTCAGCCATGGAGCACCTCCTGGGAGAAGTGGCACGCGGACAGGCGACCGGGAGCCACCTCGAGCAGCTCGGGACGGTCCTGCCGGCAGACGTCCTGGGCGTAGCGGCAGCGCGGGTTGAACGAGCAGCCCGGCGGGATCCGCAGCAGGTTGGGCGGCAGGCCACCGATCGCCGACAACGTCTCGCCCTTCTGGTCCAGGCGCGGGATGGAGTCCAGCAGCCCCTTGGTGTAGGGGTGGGCCGGCTTGCGGTAGAGCTCGTAGACGTCGGCCTGCTCCACGATGCGGCCGGCATACATCACCGCGATGCGGTCGGCGACGTCGGCCACGACACCGAGGTCGTGGGTGATCAGGATCAGGCCCATCTGGCGCTCCTGCTGGAGCTCGGCCAGCAGACCCATGATCTGCGCCTGCACCGTCACGTCGAGCGCCGTGGTCGGTTCGTCGGCGATGAGCACGGCCGGGTCGAGCGCGATGGCCATCGCGATCATGATGCGCTGGCGCATGCCACCGGAGAACTGGTGCGGGAAGGCCTTGACGCGGGACTTGGCCCCGGGGATGGCCACCCGCTCCATGAGGCGCACGGCCTGCTCGAGCGAGTCGGACTTGTTCATCCCGCGGTGCTGGCGGAACATCTCGGCGATCTGCCAGCCGACCGGAAAGACCGGGTTGAGCGAGCTCAGGGCGTCCTGGAAGATCATCGAGATCTCCGGGCCGCGCACGTGCCGCCGCTGGTCCTCCGGCATGGTCAGCAGCTCCTGACCGCAATAGCGGACCGAGCCCTGGGGGATCTTGGCCGGGGGCATGTCGAGGATGCCCATGATCGCCTGGGCGGTCACCGACTTGCCGGAGCCCGACTCGCCGAGGATCGCCAGCGTCTCCCCGGCGTCCAGGGTGAAGTTGACGCCGTTGATGGCCCGGGCGATGCCGTCGTCCGTGTGGAACTCGACGTGGAGGTCCTCCACGTCGAGGAGGCGGCCGTCGATCGGCTGGTAGGCCGAGCCGGCTTCCTGGGGTGCCCGCGCATGACGGGCCGTGTGGGTCGTAGACATGTGTGTGTCAGCCCCTCATCGAGACTTCGGGTCCAGCGCGTCGCGGACGGCGTCACCGAGGAGGATGAACGCGAGGACCGCGAGGCTCAGGAACAGGCTGGGGAAGAGCAGGATGTGCGGCGAGGTGCGCACCGTGTCGAGGGCGTCGGAGATCGCGACGCCCCACGAGATGGTCGGGGGCACGAGACCGATGCCGAGGAAGGACAGCGTCGCCTCGGTCGCGATGTAGGCGCCCAGGTTGATCGTCGCCACGACGATGACCGGCGCCACCGCGTTGGGCAGGACGTGGCCCAGGATGATCCGTCCCGGGCGGGCGCCGAGCGCCCGCGCCGCCTGGACGTACTCCAAGGACTTCACCTGCAGGACGGCGGAACGCATGAGTCGCGCGATGCCCGGCCAGCCGAACACGGTCATCACCAGCACCACCTTGCCGACGACGGCCCAGTAGCTCGTGTCGGCGTTGGACGGGAAGGAGGCCATGAACAGGATGCCCCCGAGCAACATGGGGATCGCGAAGAAGATGTCCGTCACGCGCATCAGCAGCGCGTCGAGCCAGCCGCCGAGGTAGCCGGCCATGATGCCGAGGGCGCCGCCGACGAGGGTCGTGCTCAGCGTGGTCAGCAGGCCGACGATGATCGAGGCCCGCGCGCCGTAGATCGTGCGGGAGTAGATGTCGCGGCCCTGCTTGTCCGTGCCGAACCAGTGGTCACCGCTCATGGCCTCGCGCACGTGGCGCAGCGAGCCGGACGTCGGGTCGATGCGGGTGAACAGCTGGGGCACGAGCGCCATCAGGAGGAAGACCACGATGAGCGCGGCGGAGATCCAGAAGAGGGGGTTCTTGCGCAGCTGGCGCCAGGCGTCCGACCACAGTGAACGCGCCTCGTCCGCTCCGGGGCCGGCCCCCTGGGAGGGGTCCGGGGCCACCTCTGCGGCGGCGACGGTGGCGGTGGTGGCGTCAGTCATGGCTGATCCTCGGGTCGAGCAGGCCGTAGAGCAGGTCGATGAGCAGGTTGACGATGAGGAAGACGAACACCAGCATCGTGACGGCCGAGACCACGGCGATGCCGTCCCGGTTGTGGATGCCGGTGAAGATGTAGCCGCCGACGCCGCGGATGTTGAAGATGCGCTCCGTGACGATGGCGCCACCGAGCAACGACCCGAAGTCGGCGCCGAGGAAGGTGACGACGGGGATCATCGAGTTGCGCATGGCGTGCAGACCGATGGCCCGCTGCCGGGTCAGACCCTTGGAGATGGCCGTGCGGACGTAGTCGGCGCGGAGGTTCTCGACCAGGTTGGTGCGCATCAGCCGGGCGACGTACGCGATCGACAGGGACCCGAGGACGAACCCCGGCAGCACCAGGTCGTACAGCGTCGGGTCGTTGGCGGCGGTCACCGGGAACCAGCGAAGCCGGACGCCGAGGAGGTACTGCAGCGTCGAGCCGATGACGAACGAGGGGATCGAGATCGCCACGAGGGTCGAGACCATGACGAGGTTGTCGATGAACTTGCCCTTGCGGATGCCGGCCAGCACGCCGGCGACCAGGCCGATCACGATCTCGAAGGCGATGGCGATCAGCGCGAGCTTGGCGGTGATGGCGTAGCGCGAGGAGAGGTCCTCGGCCACCGGCATCCCGTAGAAGTTGGTGCCGAGGTCGCCCTGGACGAGCTTGCCCATGTACTTGCCGTACTGGACGAGCAGCGGGTCGTTGAGGTTGTGCTCGGCGCGGAACTTCTCCACGTAGGCGGGGGAGCAGGGACGCTCACCGCACTTGCCCTCGGTCGGATCGCCCGGCAGGGCGAACACCATGGCGAAGATCAAGAACGTGGCACCGATGAGCACCGGGATCATCTGCAGGATCCGGCGAATGATGTATTTGGTCACGACACCTCCTCAGATGGTCGTGCCTGCGGCGGCTGGGCCGCAGACGTCTCGGAGTCGTGCTCCGAGCGTGAGCTGCGATGCCTCCGCCGGAGGGGGGATGGCATCCGGCAGACGGCTCACGTGGCGACGCTGCTCACGCGATGGCTGTGGTCAGACCCGTGGGGGGTCGGGATGGGGAGTGCGAGCGGCCTCAGCGTAGCGGCACCGGGGGTGATGTCCGACATCGCCCCCGCACAGGCGTGGGTGCCCGGCACGTGCCGGGCACCCACGACTCAGGTGTCACCTGTCGGACTGAGGCCCGTCAGCTCACTTGAGCTTGATGCCCACGTAGTCCGGCTTGCCGAACGCCGAGATCTTGACGTTGGTCACCTTGGGGGACCAACCGATGGTCGACTTCGGGTACCAGAGCGGGATCGACGGCATCTGCTCCTTGAGCATGCCCTCGGCCTCCTGGTAGAGCTCGTTCGCCTTGGCCGAGTCGGTCGCCGCGGCGGCCTCCTTGAGCTTGGCGTCGAAGGCCGCGTTGGAGTAGTCGCCGTCGTTGGAGGACGCGCCCGTCGCGAAGATCGGGGTGAGGAAGTTCTCGATCGACGGGTAGTCCATCTGCCAGCCCGTACGGAACATGCCCTTCATCTCGCGCTTCTTGACCTGCGTGCGGAAGGTCTTGAAGTCCACGACCGGGGTGGCGACGCAGTCGATGGCGAGCGCCTCCTTGATCGACTGGCACGTGGCCTCGGTCCAGTCCTTGTGCGACGCGTCGGCGTTGTAGGACAGGGTCAGCTTGCCCGTGAAGCCACCGGCCTCCTGCAGCTTGGCCTTGGCCTTGGCGGCGTCGTAGGTGCAGAACTCGCCGCAGGCGCCGGCCTTGTAGCCGTTGACGGTCGTGGCGACCCAGCCGGTGGCCGGGGTACGCGTGCCGTTGAACTGCGACTTGATGACGGCCTCGCGGTCGATGGCCATCGAGATCGCCTGGCGGACCTTGGGGTTCTGGACCGCCGGGTCTGCCTTGGCGGACGCGAAGGTGACGGTCGAGATGCCGCCGTACTCCTTCTGCGCGTTGCGGTCGGGCAGGTCGGTCTTGTACTTGTCGGCCGTGATCGCCGAGGACGGGACCTCGTCCGTGACGTCCAGGTTGCCGGCCATCACGTCGTTGTAGGCGGCCGAGGAGTCCTGGTAGATCTTGAAGGTGATCTGGTCCAGGGAGCCCTTGTTGGAGCCCGAGTAGCTCGGGTTCTTCTTCAGGACGATCGACTGGTTCTTGGTCCAGGACTCGACCACGTAGGGGCCGGCGCCGACCGGCTTGTCGCCGAAGGCCTTCGGGTCCTTGGTGAACGAGTCCGGCAGCGGCGCGAAGGCCGAGTAGCCGAGGCGCTCGGGCAGGTTGGACACCTTGTCGGTGGTCTTGATGGTGAAGGTGTGGTCGTCGACGACCTTCAGGCCGGACATGGTCTTGGCCTTGGGCTGCTGGCCCTCCTCGGCCTGCAGGTCCGCGAAGCCCTCGATCGGCTCCATGAAGTAGGACGCACCCTGGGCGTTGGTCGACAGGGCGGTGTAGTTCCACGCGTCGACGAAGTTCTTGGCCTTGACCTCGGTGCCGTCCGAGAACTTGTAGCCCTTCTTGAGCTTGATCGTGAAGGTCTGGTTGTCCTGGGTCTCGATGGACTCGGCGATGTCGTTCTCCGGCTTGGCCGTGTCGACGTTGTAGTGCACGAGGCGGGCGGTGACGGCGTCGATGACGTCGCCCCCGCAGGTCTCGGTGGTGGCGCCGGGGATCAGGGGGTTCTCCGGGTTGCAGCCGCGGACGGAGATGGACCCGCCCTCCTTGCTGGCGGAGTCGCCGCTGGCGGAGGAGCCGGAGCTGCCGGAACCGCCGCCACAGGCGGCCAGCAGCATTGCCGACGCCGAGATGGTGGCGGTGAGGGTGAGGCGAGTGGTGGCTCGCATAGGGATAGACCTCCTCGAACGGTCCGGTGATGGGACGGACCTTGGTGATCACCCTGACGGATGGCGGTCAGGGTGTGATCCCAGCCGAGCGAGTGCGCCTTTGCCCTCGTGTGAGCGGGGAACCGTGGGCCACACTCTAGGTCTGGCCACGGTCCGGTCCAGACCCCCGGGCGGCGTCGATACCGATTCGTGACCAGAGGGCCACCGCACGGAGCCCGTCAGCGCCGAGGGGGATCGGGACGTCTGAGACACTGAGCCGGTGGATGTCCCGGACCTGTTCGACGCCTCCGGCGGATCCGACGCCCCGCTGCCACCCCTCGCGGTCCGGATGCGTCCGCGATCCCTGGACGAGGTGCGCGGGCAGGGGGCGGCGCTGCGGCCCGGCAGCCCCCTGCGACGGTTGATCGAGGGGCACTCGGGCACCGTCGGTCCGCTGTCGGCGATCCTGTGGGGACCTCCCGGCACGGGCAAGACCACCCTCGCCCACCTGGTCGCCACCGCGGCCGGCCGCCGGTTCGTCGAGCTGTCGGCGATCACGGCAGGGGTCAAGGACGTGCGCCGGGTGATCGACGAGGCCGTGCGCGAGCGCGACCTCTACGGCCGCACCACCGTGCTCTTCCTCGACGAGATCCACCGGTTCACCAAGGCCCAGCAGGATGCCCTGCTGCCCGCGGTCGAGAACCGTCTGGTCGTGCTCGTGGCGGCGACGACGGAGAATCCGTCGTTCAGCATCATCGCGCCGCTGCTGTCCCGCTCGGTGCTCGTGACCCTCGGCTCGCTGACGGACGAGGACCTCGGCGAGGTGCTCGACCAGGCGGTGGTCGACGAGCGGGGCCTCGCCGGTGCCTTCGCCCTCGAGGCGGCGGCCCGGGAGCACGTCATACGGATCAGCGGGGGAGACGCGCGGCGGGCGCTGACCGCGCTGGAGGGCGCCGCCGGGGTGGCGCTCGGCGACGAACCTGCGGGCGCGGCCCACGACGAGCCCGTGTCGATCACCAGCGCCCACGTCGAGCAGGCGGTCGAGAAGGCCGTCGTGCGGTACGACAAGACCGGCGACCAGCACTACGACGTCGCGTCCGCCCTGATCAAGTCGATGCGGGGGTCCGACGTGGACGCCTCGCTGCACTACCTCGCGCGGATGCTGGAGGCGGGGGAGGACCCGCGGTTCATCGCGCGGCGGGTGGTCATCGCGGCCTCCGAGGACGTCGGTATGGCGGACCCCACCGCTCTTCAGACCGCCGTGGCCGCGATGCACGCCGTGGCCCAGATCGGCATGCCCGAGGCGCGCATCATCCTGGCCCAGGCCGTGGTCCACAACGCTCTCGCCCCCAAGTCCAACGCCGCCTACGCCGGCATCAACGAGGCCATCGCCGACGTGCGGGCCGGCCGCGGGGGTGCCGTGCCGGCGCACCTGCGCGGATCGGGCTACGCCGGCGCGTCGCGGCTGGGGCACGGCGACGGCTACGTCTACCCGCACGCGCTGGACGAGGGCGTCGCGGCCCAGCAGTACCTCCCGGACGACCTGGACCGGGCCGTCGACTACTACCGCCCCACGACGCGCGGATTCGAGGAGCGCCTGGCCTCCCGGTGGAGGTGGCTGCGGGCCGCGCTGCACGACCGGCGATGAGGCGGGCGGCTAGGGGTAGGCTGGCCGAAGACGCCACGACCCCTCGGAGGTGAGCGCCGTGGTCCCCGGCACCCGTCGCGCAGTGATCGCCGCAGTCGCAGCCACGCCTGCGACCACCGCGGCTGCGCGGATCGCCGCGGCGGGCCGAGCCCGAGCTATCTAGGGGCGGCTGCCCCCGCCCCGGCCTGCGTGCGTGCGCGCGCAGGTGGCCCCTCCCCGTCATACGACTGCTCCCCGCAGGCCCCGGCCGACGCCCGCGCCTGCCCCCACACGTGCAAGACCAAGACAAGGACACCGTCATGGAAACCGCCGAGATCCGTCGCCGCTGGCTCGCGTACTTCGAGGGCAAGGGACACACCGTCGTCCCCAGCGCCCCCCTGCTCTACGACGACCCCAACCTGCTCTTCGTCAACGCCGGCATGGTCCCCTTCAAGCCCTACTTCCTCGGCCAGGAGACCGCCCCCTACAAGCGCGCCACCAGTGTGCAGAAGTGCGTGCGCACCGGCGACATCGAGGAGGTCGGCAAGACCACGCGCCACGGCACCTTCTTCCAGATGAACGGCAACTTCTCCTTCGGGGACTACTTCAAGAAGAAGGCCATCAGGTACGCCTGGGAGTTCGTCACCGGGCGCCAGGAGGACGGTTTCCTCGGCTTCGACCCCGACAAGGTGTGGGTCACGGTCCTCGGCCCGGGCTACCACCCGGACTACCCCGAGGGCGACAAGGAGGCCTACGACCACTGGATCGCCGTCGGGGTCCCGGCCGAGCGCATCCAGGGCCGCAGCCTCAAGGACAACTACTGGCACATGGGCGTCGAGGGCCCCGGCGGCCCCTGCTCGGAGATCTACATCGACCGCGGCCCGGAGTACGGCGCGGACGGCGGCCCGGAGGCCGACGAGGACCGCTTCCTGGAGATCTGGAACCTCGTCTTCCAGACCGAGGAGATCACGGACGTCAAGGCCAAGGACGACTTCCGCGTCGTCGGCCCGCTGCCCGCCAAGAACATCGACACCGGCATGGGCCTGGAGCGCGTGGCCTTCCTGCTGCAGGGCGTCGACAACCTCTACGAGATCGACGAGGTCTACCCGGTCATCGAGCGGGCCGAGCAGATCTCGGGTCGGCGGTATGGCGCGAACGACGGCGACGACGTCCGCTTCCGCGTGGTCGCCGACCACGTCCGGTCGTCCTTGATGCTCATCGGCGACGGCGTCACGCCCGGCAACGAAGGGCGCGGCTACGTCCTGCGGCGGCTGCTGCGCCGCGCGGTGCGCTCGATGCGGCTGCTGGGTGTGACCACGCCCGCGCTGCCCGCGCTGCTGCCCGTGTCCATGGAGCAGATGAGCAGGTCCTACCCCGAGCTGAAGCGGGACTTCTCTCGGATCAGCCAGATCGCGTACGCCGAGGAGGAGGCCTTCCGCCGCACCCTCACCAGCGGCACCACCATCCTGGACTCCGCCGTCTCCCAGGCGAAGTCGTCGGGTGCGCGGGTGCTGGGCGGGGACAAGGCCTTCCAGCTGCACGACACCTACGGCTTCCCGATCGACCTGACCCTGGAGATGGCGGCCGAGCAGGGCCTGTCCGTCGACGAGGAGGGCTTCCGCCGCCTCATGGGCGAGCAGCGGGCGCGCGCCAAGGCCGACGCCCAGGCCAAGAAGCAGGGCCACGGCGACGCCAGCGCCTACCGCGAGCTGGCGGACGCCCTCGGCCACGCGGTCGAGTTCACGGGCTACGACGAGGTGCGCTCCGAGGCGCGCGTCTCCGGCCTGGTCGTCGACGGCGCGTCGACGCGGTCGGCGACCGCGGGGCAGGACGTCGAGATCGTCCTGGACCGCACCCCCTTCTACGCCGAGGGCGGCGGCCAGCTCGCCGACGGCGGTCGGATCGAGCTGGACAACGGCGCCGTCATCGAGGTCCGCGACGTCCAGAAGCCCATCACCGGGCTCATCGTCCACAAGGCGACGGTCGTGTCCGGCGAGGTCGTGCCCGGCCTGGCCGCCCACGCCCTCGTCGACCTGCAGCGCCGCCGCTCGATCAGCCGCGCCCACACCGCGACGCACATGGTGCACAAGGCGATCCGTGAGGCGCTCGGCGACACCGCCACGCAGGCCGGCTCCGAGAACGCCCCCGGCCGCTTCCGGTTCGACTTCAACGCCACCTCGGCGGTGCCCGTCTCGGTGCTGGGCGAGGTCGAGTCCAAGGTCAACACCATGCTGCTCGAGGACCTCGAGGTGCGTGCCGACGTCATGACCCAGGAGGAGGCGGTCGCCTCCGGCGCCATGGCGCTGTTCGGCGAGAAGTACGGCAACGAGGTGCGGGTCATCTCCGTCGGCGACTGGGCGCGTGAGCTCTGCGGTGGCACGCACGCCCAGCGCTCCGGCCAGCTCGGCGTCGTCAAGCTGCTCGGCGAGGCGTCCATCGGCTCCGGGGTGCGTCGCGTCGAGGCGCTCGTCGGGTCGGACGCTTACGACTTCCTCGCGCGCGAGGCGGCGATCGTCGGTCAGCTCACGGCCGACCTCAAGGTCCGCAGCGAGGAGCTGCCCGAGCGCATCTCCTCGATCCTCGGCAAGCTCAAGGACGCCGAGCGCGAGATCACCACCATGCGCCAGCAGCAGGCGCTCGCGGCCGCCGGCCGGCTCGCGAGCCAGGCCAAGGACGTGTATGGCGTGAGCTTCGTCGGTCACCACGCGGACGGGCTGGCGGCCGACGACGTGCGCGCCCTCGTGCTCGACCTGCGTGGCCGGCTCGGCACCGATCGTCCGGGCGTGGTGGCCGTCGCGACCGAGTCCAAGGGGCGGCCCGTCGTCGTCGTGGCCACCAACGAGCGGGCCCGCGAGTGGGGGATCAAGGCCGGTGACCTGGTGCGCGTCGCCGCGCAGACCCTCGGTGGCGGGGGCGGCGGCAAGGACGACCTCGCCCAGGGCGGAGGCCAGGACGCGACCAGGATCGGCGAGGCGCTCACCCAGGTCGAGTGGACCGTCGGGGCCCGCGCCACC
The DNA here is from genome assembly GCF_009707125.1 of Arsenicicoccus cauae. Classification (GTDB taxonomy): domain Bacteria; phylum Actinomycetota; class Actinomycetes; order Actinomycetales; family Dermatophilaceae; genus Arsenicicoccus; species Arsenicicoccus cauae. Next base: position 44,054 of record NZ_WLVL01000046.1, on the reverse strand, counting down.
CAGCGCTGACGCATGGCTGACGTGCCAGGGGCGCCGGCGGGACCGGACGGGACCGTCGCACCCGCGCGACAGGACGACCGGCAGGTCACCCTGCCCCGCGGCGTGCGCCTCGGCGTCGACGTCGGCACGGTCCGGGTGGGGGTGGCCCGCAGCGACCCGGACGGCCTGGTCGCGACGCCCGAGGCGACCGTGGCGCACGTGCCCGGGCGCCACACCGACGTGGCCGCCGTCGCGGCCCTCGCCGCCGAGGCCGGAGCGTCCGTCGTGTACGTCGGGCTGCCCCGCACCCTCGCCGGGGGCGAGGGCGAGTCGGCGCGTCGGGCGCGCGAGTTCGCCACCGGTCTCCTAGGCTCGACCCAGACCGCCGCCGGTGGCCCGGGCATCGAGGTACGCCTCGTCGACGAGCGACTGACCACGGTGGACGCCGCACGACAGCTCCGCGACAGCGGGCGCCGGGCCAGGGCCCAGCGCCAGGTCATCGACCAGGCCGCCGCGGTGTTGATCCTCCAGGTGGCCCTCGACCACGAGCGGTCGACCGGGAGGAGGGCCGGCGCAACTCCGGCGGAGGAGCCCGGACCCGTGGCGGACGCACGTCGTGCCGCCACCCCGATCCCTGACCGCCCCCGCAAGGCGCGGCACCGGGGACGGGGAGCCGACGCCCGGTCCGGGGCGACGGTCGAACCCGACGACAAGGACCCCAGCCCGTGACCGACCAGCACCTGAGCGACTCGATCTTCGGCGGTCGGGAGGGGGCCGTCACCGCTGGCGAGGGCCCCGGCGACGGGGCCGGCAGGACGCCAACGCGGCGCCCCCCGCATCGACGCAAGCGCGGGCCGGTGCTGATCCTGCTCGTCCTGGTGGCCCTGGCCGCGGCCGTCCTGGTCGCCGGTCTCGTGCTCAAGCCCGTCGTCGCGGGCTTCCTCGGCCCCGACGACTACGCCGCGAGCGACGCCACCGGCAAGAAGGTGCCCGTCACGATCGCCGCCGACGCCAACGGCAGGGCCATCGGCGAGACACTCGAGAAGGCCGGCGTGATCAAGTCCGCCGGCGCCTTCGTCGACGCGGCCCGGGAGGACTCCCGCGCCCAGTCCATCCAGCCGGGCAGCTACCTGATGGCCGAGCACCAGCCGGCCAAGGCGGCGATCGACTACCTGGCCAACCCCAGGAACCGCGTCGTCAAGCGGGTGACCGTCCCCGAGGGCATGCGCGCGAGCGAGGTCTACGCCGTGCTGTCCAAGGCCTCGGGCCTGCCCGTCGCGGACTACCAGAAGGCCGCCAAGGACACCGCGGCGCTCGCGTTGCCCTCGTCGGCCAAGGGCAACGTCGAGGGCTACCTGTTCCCGTCCTCCTACGAGTTCGGGCCCAAGAGCACCGCCGCCCAGCAGCTCGCCGCGATGGTCGCCAAGACCAAGGACGTCCTCGCCGGGCTGGGCGTCAGCGACGACAAGGCCGAGCGCGTCATCATCGTGGCCAGCATCGTCGAGTCCGAGTCGCGCCTGGACGCCGACCGCGGCAAGGTCGCCCGGGTGCTCGAGAACCGCCTGGCCGTGCCGATGCGCCTGCAGCTCGACTCGACCGTCGCCTACGCGACCGGCAAGCGCGTCATCACCACCACCGACGCGGAGCGTGCCCAGGTCAACGGCTACAACACCTACACCCGCGACGGGCTGCCGGTCGGGCCCATCGGCAACCCCGGCGAGGAGTCCATCAAGGCCGCCGTGAACCCCGCCCAGGGCCCCTGGCTGTTCTTCGTCACGGTCGACCCCGCCACCGGGGAGACCGTCTTCACCGAGAACAAGGCGGACCACGACAAGGCCGTCCTGCAGTTCCAGGCGTGGTGCCAGGCGCACAAGGGCCAGTGCTGAGGGCGGGGGTGCTGGGCTCGCCGATCGCCCACTCCCTCTCTCCGGTGATGCACCGGGCGGCCTACGCCCACCTGGGGCTCGACGACTGGACCTACGACCGACGCGAGTGCGAGGCGGCGGCGCTGCCGGCGCTGGTGGCCGGGCTCGACCAGACCTGGCGGGGACTGTCCTTGACGATGCCGCTCAAGGAGGCCGCGCTGGCGCTGGCCACGACGGTCGACCCGGTCGCCGAGAGCGTCGGCGGCGCCAACACTCTCGTGCGGCGCCCCGACCTCGGCTGGGATGCCTACAACACCGACGTGCACGGCGTCCGCCAGGCGCTGGCGGACCACGACGTGACGGCGGCCCGCCACGTGCTCGTCCTCGGGTCCGGGGCGACCGCCCGCTCGGCGCTCGCGGCCGTGCGCGAGCTCGGCGCCCGCACGGTCGCGTTCGGCATACGGTCCGCGGTCCGTCCCGAGACCGGAGCCCTGCTCGACGAGCTGGACATCTCCTGGTCCGCCCACCCGCTGGGCGAGGTGACGACCCTGGCCCGCGACGCCGACCTCGTGATCGACACCCTCCCGGGGCGCGGCGCGGACGCCGTCGCCGCCCGGCTCGCGGAGGTGCCCCGGCTCCCGCCGCTCTTCGAGGCGATCTACGAGGACTGGCCGACGCCGCTCGCGCGGACCTTCGCCGCCGCGGGAGCTCCGGTCATCTCCGGCCTGGAGATGCTGGCCCACCAGGGCGCCCTCCAGGTCGAGCTGATGACGGGGCGCGCCGTGCCCGCGTCCGTGCTGCTCGACGCCGCGTCTGGAGCGTGGACGCAGCGCTAGCCGACCCGTCGCGGCGTGGGAGGATCCGAGACATGCTGCGTTGGTTGACTGCCGGTGAGTCGCACGGTCCCGCCCTGGCCGCCACGATCGAGGGCCTGCCCGCCGGGATCCGCGTGACGAGCGACGACATCGCCGGAGCCCTCGCCCGCCGCCGTCTCGGCTACGGACGCGGGGCGCGGCAGAAGTTCGAGCAGGACGCCATCGAGATCATCGGCGGACTCCGGCACGGCCTCACCCTCGGCAGCCCCGTCGCCCTGCGGATCGGCAACTCCGAGTGGCCCAGGTGGCAGACGGTCATGAGCCCCGACCCCGTCCACGCCGAGGCGTATGCCGCCAGCGACGACGTCAACGCGCCGAAGGAGATCGCGCGCAACAAGCCCCTGACCCGCCCGCGCCCCGGCCACGCCGACCTCGTCGGCATGCAGAAGTACGCGTTCGAGGACGCGCGCCCGGTGCTCGAGCGGGCGAGCGCCCGCGAGACGGCGGCGCGCGTGGCGCTGGGCGCGATCGCCGCGGCGCTGCTCGAGCAGGCGTACGGCATACGGCTGGTGTCGCACACCGTCGCGGTCGGCGAGGCCGGTGTGGCCGACGACGCCCCGGTGCCCGGCCCCGATGACGTCGCCGCCCTGGACGCCGACCCGGTGCGGGCCTTCGACCCGGCCGGGAGCGCCGCGATGGTCGCCGAGATCGACGCCGCCCACAAGGACGGCGACACCCTCGGCGGCGTCGTCGAGGTCGTCGCGGTCGGGCTGCCGCCCGGCCTCGGCTCGCACGTCCACTGGGACCGACGCCTCGACGCCCGGCTCGCCGCCGCGCTCATGGGCATCCAGGCGATCAAGGGTGTGGAGGTCGGCGACGGCTTCCGCACCGCCCGTCGACGGGGGAGCGCGGCCCACGACGAGCTCGAGCGGGACGACCAGGGCAGGATCGTGCGACGCAGCAACCGCGCCGGCGGCACCGAGGGGGGCATGAGCAACGGCGACACGCTGCGCGTCCGCGCCGCGATGAAGCCCATCTCGACCGTTCCTCGCGCGCTCGACACCGTCGACGTGACGGACCCCGACGCCCAGGCCACCGCGATCCACCAGCGCTCGGACGTGTGCGCCGTGCCCGCCGCCGGTGTGGTCGCGGAGGCGATGGTGGCGCTCGTGCTGGCCGAGGCCTGCCTCGAGAAGTTCGGCGGCGACAGCGTCGCCGAGACCGCGCGCAACTACCGTGCCTACCTCGACGCGATCCCGGAGGCGATGCGCTGATGATCGTGCTCGTCGGCTTCATGGGCGCGGGCAAGTCCACCGTCGGACGGCAGCTCGCGGCGCGCACCGGCCTGCCGTTCGTCGACAGCGACGCTGTGCTGGTCGAGCGCCTCGGCATGCCCATCCCGGAGTACTTCGCGGCGCACGGCGAGGCGGCGTTCCGGGAGGTCGAGCGCCGCACCGTGCTGGAGCTGCTGTCCGCGAGGGAGCCCTGCGTCCTCGCGCTCGGCGGCGGTGCGCTCGGCTCGCCCGAGGTCGTCGCCGCCCTCGGGGACCACCAGGTCGTGCACCTCGACGTCGACCTCGACGAGGCGTTGACGCGGGTCGGCGACCCCGCGGGGCGGCCGATGCTGCGCCGCCACGACGTGCCGCAGCTCTATGCCTCCCGGCGACCCGTCTACGAGCAGGCGGCGGACGTGGCGGTCGACACCACCGGCCGGGACGCCGCAGAGGTCACCGAGTCCATCATCCACGCCCTCCCGCGGCGCACGCGCCCGCAGGTCGTCCTGGTCGGTCCCCCCGGGTCGGGCAAGTCCGCCGTGGGCCACGCCCTGGCCGAGCTGCTCGGGGCAGGCTGCGTCGAGACCGACCGCGAGGTCGAACGCCTCGCCGGCACACCCGTGTCCGAGGTCTTCGTGGACCTGGGGGAGGCCCGCTTCCGCGAGCTCGAGCGCGAGGCGACCATGCAGGTGCTGGCGCGCGACGGCGTCGTCGAGATCGGCGGCGGTGCGATCACCGACCCCGCCGTGCGGGCGGTGCTGCACGACCACACCGTCGTCTTCCTCGACGTGGGCATCGTCGATGCCGCCAAACGCATCGGCTTCGACCAGAGCTCGTCCATGGTCGCCCTGCTCCCGCGGCGCTCCTGGATCCGCCACATGGAGGCGAGGCGTCCGCTCTACACCGAGGTCGCCACCTGGACCGTCGATACCGCCGGCCGCAGCGTCCAGGACGTCGCCGACCAGGTCGTCGAGCTCCTGCAGGGCGGCACCGCATGAGCGACGATGCCGGGACGGTCGGGACGCCGGGCCCGGACGACGCGACCGCGATCCCGGTCGGCGACGCCTATGACGTCGTGGTCGGGCACGATGTGCTGGACCGGGTCCCCGGACTGCTGAGGGCGGGCGTGCTGCGGGTGCTCGTCGTGTCCTCGCCCGCCGTCGAGACCTATGCCTCCGGTGTGGCCGGGGCCCTTGCGGCACACGGCCTGCAGGTCCACCGTGCCGAGGTGCCGGACGCCGAGACCGCCAAGTCCGCCGACGTCCTGGTGCGGCTCTGGTCGCAGCTGGGCCAGGCGGGCTTCACCCGGTCCGACGCGGTGGTGTGCGTCGGTGGTGGCACGGTCACCGACCTGGGCGGGTTCGTCGCCGCCAGCTGGCTGCGCGGCGTCGACGTCGTGCACGTGCCCACGACCCTGCTCGCCATGGTCGACGCGGCCGTCGGCGGCAAGACCGGCATCAACACCCCCGAGGGCAAGAACCTCGTCGGGTCCTTCCACGAGCCCCGCGGCGTCGTGTGCGACCTCACGACCCTCGCGACCCTCCCGCGGGCCCACCTGGCAGCGGGCCTGGCGGAGGTGGTCAAGGGCGGGTTCATCGCCGACCCGCGCATCCTCGAGCTCGTCGAGGCCTCGCCCGAGGCGGCCCTCGACGTCCACGGCGCAGTCCTGCGCGAGCTCGTGGAGCGCAAGATCCGGGTCAAGGCCGACGTCGTCGCGGCGGACCTGCGCGAGTCCTCGCTGCGCGAGATCCTCAACTACGGTCACACCTTCGGCCACGCCGTCGAGCAGGTGGAGTCCTATCGCTGGCGGCACGGCGACGCGGTGTCGGTCGGCATGGTCTTTGCTGCCGAGCTCGCCTGCGCCGCAGGGTTGCTCGACCGGTCCGTGGTCGAGCGGCACCGCCGCGTGCTCACCTCGGTCGGTCTGCCGACGTCGTATGCCGACGGCCGCTGGCCCGACCTGCTCACCGCCATGTCCCGCGACAAGAAGTCGCGCGGGGCCACCCTGCGCTTCGTCGCCCTGACCGGCGTCGGCTCGCCCACCCGCCTCGAGGGCCCGCGCGAGGAGTGGCTGCGCGCGGCCTACGACGCCGTCAGCGCAGGTCGTGGCGCCACGCGCCCGTGACCGCGTGGGTGCACCGGTCGCGGTGGACGTCGTGCAGGTGGTGCACCTGGGCGCTGAGCTCCTCTCCCGACCGCCCCGTCCAGCCGAGGCGCCACGCCCGGTTGGTGACGCTCAGGGTCTGCGCAGCAGGCCACCGTCGATGAGCCTGCTTGTCACAGGTGACGGTGCCAACGTCAGGTGACAGCCCGTGTCATCTCTGGCAAGTCCAGCGATCGCACGACGCCCCAGGTCCCAGGCCCCAGGCCCGGCGCGCCGCGCGGTCGCGGCCGACACCCGCGGCATGGTCAGAGCAGGCCGGCGTCGTGCATGCGGATGGCGATCTGGACGCGATTGTCCGCCTCGAGCTTGGTCAGCAGGTGGGTCACGTGGGACTTGACTGTGGCGACGGACAGGTAGAGCGAGGCTGCGATGCCGGCATTGGTGCGGCCCTCGCCGATGGCCAGCGCGATCTGGCGCTCGCGATCGGTCAGACCCGCCACCAGCGTCGAGGCGCGGCGCTGCCGCGTGTCGCTGGTGCGGGTGGACACCGCGTGGATGAGTCGCTGGGTCACGCTCGGCGACAGCATCGGCTCCCCGGCCCGGACGCGGTGGATGGCCTGCACGATCTGCGGTGGGGGAGTGTCCTTGAGCAGGAAGCCGCTCGCCCCGGCACGCAGGGCCCGCAGCACGAGGTCGTCGGCGTCGAAGGTCGTCAGCACGATCACCTCGGGGTGCCCGGGCCGGGCCACCAGGTGCTCGGTGGTCGTCAGCCCGTCCTGGCGCGGCATGCGGATGTCCATGAGCACCACCGCTGGTCGCAGCTCGCCGACGAGCCGCTCGGCCTCGAGGCCGTCCCCGGCCTCGCCCACCACGTCGATCGAGGCGTCACCGCCGAGCATGAGCCGCAGGCCCGCTCGCACGAGCGCGTCGTCGTCGACGAGCAGCACGCGCACCGGGTCGGTCATGAGTCCTCCTGGGGCCAGGGCAGATCCGCGCTGACACGATAGCCGCCGTCGGCGTCGGTGCCGTGCGTGAGCGCGCCGCCGACGATGGTCGCGCGCTCGGTGAGGCCGACCAGGCCGAGACCGGCGCCGCCGAGGGAGGCCGACGGCGAATGCCATACGGGCACGGGCTCGTTGGCTACCTCCAGGTGCAGGCCCGACCCCGGCTCGCCCCGCAGGACCACCTGGGTCCGGGCGCCCGGCGCGTGCTTGCGCACGTTGGTCAGGGCCTCCTGCACCATGCGATAGGCATGCCGACCGACCGCGACGGGGGGCTGCAGCCCGGACGGGACCTCGACCGTCAGGCTCGCGGGGAGCCCTGCGGCGCAGGCCTCCTCGACGAGATCGCCGATGTCGGTGAAGGTGGGCTGCGGCGCCTCGACGGCGTCCTGCGGCTCGCCGACCGGTGTGCTGCGCAGCACGCCGAGGATCTGACGCAGCTCGGTCAGGGCCTGCATCGAGGTGCCCTGGATGATCGTGGCCTCCTTGCGAATCTGCTCGCGGGACAGGTCGTCCCGGTAGGCGAGGGCACCGGCGTGCATGGACACCAGCGAGATCCGGTGGGCCAGCACATCGTGCATCTCGCGGGCGATGCGGGTGCGCTCGCCTCGCGCGCGGACGAGATGCGCTGTGCCTGCTCGCGTTCGGCGGTCTCTGCTCGCCACTGCCAGGTCGCGAACAGGTCGCGCCGGGCCCCGAGGTACAGGCCCCAGGCGATCTGGGCGGCGAGCACCAGCACCATCGTGGCGACGTTGAGCGCCGTTGGCATCGGATCGATCTCGGGGTAGATGCGGGACACGGCCAGCGACGCCAGCATGGCGACGACGCCCGCGAGGGCGATGCGCGGCCAGCGCCGCCGCGTGGCGACCGAGACGAGGGCGACCGAGGCCGAGCCGCCGCTCGATGTCGACACGGCCGTCATCGCCTGCAGCAGGACCGGCACCAGCAGCGGGGAGCGCCGGTGCAGCGGCAGCAGCACGAGGGACAGGACTCCCACGACGAGGTCGACGAACGGCACCCAGCTCGCCAGCGGGCGGGAGAACTGGGGATCGTTCGACACCAGGAAGAGCAGCGTGCCGGTCACCGCCGCGAGCAGACCCCGCCAGACGTGCCCCCACACCGAGATGGGAGCCCACAGGTCCCGGGGCGGACGGCTGCTCATGGCAGCAGCCTAGGAGCCGGGGGGCCTGGAGGCGTCATCCCTAGGTCGCGTCGACCCTGGCCGATGGTCGGTCGCGGTATGGCGGAAGGCCCGACGCGTCTCGCAGGTGCGGGCACCAGACTGGTGACCATGATCGAGATCGACCACCTGACCAAGAGGTACGGCGCGTTCACCGCCGTCGACGACGTGTCCTTCACGGCCCGACCGGGCGTCGTGACCGGCTTCCTCGGGCCCAACGGCGCCGGCAAGTCCACCGCCATGCGCATCATGTGCGGCCTGACCCCGGCCTCCTCGGGGGAGGCCCGGATCCTGGGGGCGCGCTACCGCGACCTGACCAACCCCGCCCTCCAGGTCGGCACCCTGCTCGACGCATCCGCCCAGCACGCGGGCCGCACGGGTCGCGAGGCCCTCACCCTCGCTGCGATCGCCATCGGCGCTCCTCGCACCCGCGTCGACGAGATGCTCTCGCTCGTCGGCCTGACGCCGGACGAGTCGCGCCGCCGGCTGCGCAACTACTCGCTCGGGATGCGCCAGCGCCTCGGCATCGCCGGCGCTCTGCTGGGCGACCCGCAGGTCCTGATCCTCGACGAGCCCGCCAACGGTCTCGACCCGCAGGGCATCCACTGGATGCGCGGCCTGCTGCGCGGGTTCGCCGACCAGGGACGCACGGTGCTGCTGTCCTCCCACCTGCTGCACGAGGTGGAGCAGACGGCCGACGAGATCATCATGATCGGCCGCGGTCGCATCGTCGCCCAGGGCGCCACCAGCGAGCTGCTTGCCGGGCAGGGGACCGTGGTGGCCTCGCTCGACGGGGCCAGGCTGGCGGAGGCGCTGCGCCGCGAGGGTCATGCCGTGAGCGGCGCGGCCGACGGCGAGCTGACGGTCGACACCGACGGCGAGACCGTGGGCCGCGTCGCCCTGCAAGCACAGGTGGTCCTCACGGCGCTCCGACCGGCGCAGGGTGCCGGGCTGGAGCAGATGTTCCTCGAGCTGACCGCGGGCGACGCGCGCGGCACCAACGGGCAGGAGGCTGTGGCATGAGCGCTACGACGACCCACCGCACGACCGGTCGCGACGAGAGCGGGCGCACCCCGGCGACCCGCGCCTCGGGCGGCCGCCCCGGCATCCCCTTCGGACGGCTGCTGCACGTCGAGCTGCGCAAGCTCGTCGACACCCGCTCCGGCCGGTGGCTGCTCATCACGATCGGCCTGGTGACGGCGGCGGCGATCGCCCTCGTCCTGGCCTTCGCCGAGCGCGAGAGCCTGACCTTCACGACCTTCCTCACGGCCACGTCAACGCCGCTGATGATGCTGCTGCCGGTGCTCGGGATCCTCACCGCGACCTCGGAGTTCTCGCAGCGCACCGGGCTGGTCAGCTTCACCCAGGAGCCGCGCCGGCTCAGGGTGGTGGCCGCCAAGGCCGTGGCCGGCTGCATCGTCGCGGTCCTCGCCGTGGCGCTGGCCGTCGCCCTCGCCGCCGCGGCCAACGGCCTGGCCATGACGGTCAAGGACGCGCCGGGGACCTGGCCGAGCAGCTGGGCCCTCGTCGGAGGCGTCCTGCTGGCCATGATCCTCAGCGTCCTGCAGGGCGTCGCCTTCGGTCTGCTGATCGTGGTGCCGGGTGCGGCGATCGCGGCGTTCTTCATCCTCCCGACGGTGCTGACGATCCTGACCGCCAGCGTGGCGTGGTTCCGGGGCTCGGCGCCCTGGATCGACCCGAGCCAGTCCACCGCGCCGCTGCTGTCCGGGTCGATGACGGGCACGGCCTGGCAGCACCTCGTCTCGTCGCAGGCGCTGTGGGTCCTGCTGCCCCTCGTGGTGGGTAGTGCGCTGCTGGTGCGGCGCGAGATCAAGTAGGGGGACGCCGGCACCGACGGCATACGGCTCCGGGCCGGTCATCTGCGGGGGGAGATGACCGGCCCGGTCGTTCGTGCGTGGCCGCGCTGCAGGACGAAGCCGATCAGGGCGCCGAGAAGGAGAGCGGTCAGGGCCACGGAGGAGGGACAGTCCATGAGTGACGCCAACTCCAAGCAGCACTCATGCAGTCCTGCGACCCAGGGTCGGACGCGACGTCGCCCACGACGCCCCGCCTGATCACTGCGCGTGGGCGCTCTCGGGGGCCTCGCCTCCCTGCGGTGCGGTGCGGTGCATGATCGCCGAGACCTCCGCGGCGAGCTGCGGCCCGAGCTCGCCCCACCCCGGCTCGTAGCCGTAACGCTCGCGCAGGGACACGCCGCCGCCGGTGCCGTCGAGGAGCTCCACGTCGTCCATCGTGATCAGGGCCGGGTGCAGCACGCCGCAGGCCTCGGCCACCTTGAGCAGGTCGCGTCGCACGGTCATGAGGTAGTTCGCCAGTCGGACCGACTTGAGGGCGGGGTCGATGCCGCGGGACAGCCAGGGGTTCTGCGTGGCCACCCCCACCGGGCAGGTGTCGGTGTGGCACTTCTGGGCCTGGATGCAGCCGATCGCCAGCATGGCCTCCCGCGCCACGTTGACCATGTCGCAGCCCATGGCGAAGGCCACCACCGCGTTGTCGGGCAGCCCCAGCTTGCCCGCGCCGATGAAGGTGATGTCGTCGGTCAGCCCCCGCTCGGCGAACAGCGCGTAGATCCGCGGGAAGCCCATCCGGAACGGGAGGGACACGGAGTCGGAGAAGGTCAGGGGCGCCGCGCCGGTGCCGCCCTCGCCGCCGTCGACGGTGATGAAGTCGACCCCGCGCGTGCGGTCGGTCATCAGCTCGGCCAGCTCCTGCCAGAACTCTAGGTTGCCGACCGCCGACTTGATGCCGACGGGCAGCCCCGTGCGCTCGGCGATGGTCTCGACCCAGTCCAGCAGGCCGTCCACGCTGTCGAACTCGCCGTGACGCGATGGCGAGATGCAGTCCTTGCCGACCGGGATGCCGCGGATCTCGGCGATCTCCTCGGTCACCTTGGCGGCCGGCAGGACCCCGCCCAGCCCGGGCTTGGCACCCTGGGACAGCTTGATCTCGATGGCCCGGACGGGCGCCGACCCGACCAGGGCCGCCAGACGCTCCAGGTCGAACCTGCCCTCCTCGTCGCGGCAGCCGAAGTAGGACGTGCCGATCTGGAAGACGAGGTCGCCCCCTTGGCGGTGGTAGGGGGACAGCCCGCCCTCGCCGGTGTTGTGCAGCGCCCCGGCCATGCCCACCCCCGCGTTGATGGCGCTGATGGCGTTGGCGGACAGGGACCCGAAGCTCATCGCCGACACGTTGACCACCGACTGCGGGCGGAACGCGTGCCGACGTCCGCGCGGACCCCCGAGGACCTTGGCCGACGGCAGCGGCGACTGCTCCGCCGGGTGGTCGTGGGTGGGCGGCGCGACGTCCGCGAACGTCCGGTGCTTGATGACCGCGTAGTTGGCGACCCGCTCCATGTCGTTGTCGGAGCCGAAGCCGAAGTAGTTGTTCTCCCTCTTGGCCGACGCGTAGACCCACCGCCGCTGATCCCGGGAGAACGGTCTTTCCTCGTCGTTGGCGGCGACGACGTACTGCCGCAGCTCCGGCCCGATCGCCTCGACGAGGAACCGGCCGTGGCCGATGACGGGGTAGTTGCGCAGCAGGGAGTGTCGTCGCTGCGTGAGGTCGTGGACGGCGACGCCGGCGATCGCGGCGAGGCCCCCGAGAGCGGCGGTCGTGAGCTTCATGACCCGAGTGTGAGCCCTGCCGCCGTCCGGCGCCCGGCGTCGGCGTGAACCGGCGATCTCCTGGGTGTGCGCGCACCCGGTAGACTGACGCGGAAACCCTGGTGATCCGAGGCGCTGCAGCGCGCCCCCCGACGACAGAGATGGACGGCCCTGTGGCAACGACCAACGACCTCAAGAACGGCATGGTGCTCAACCTGGAGGGCCAGCTCTGGTCCGTGGTGGAGTTCCAGCACGTCAAGCCCGGCAAGGGTCCGGCCTTCGTGCGCACCAAGCTGAAGTCGGTGATGACCGGCAAGACGGTGGACAAGACCTTCAACGCCGGCACCAAGGTCGAGACGTCCAACGTCGACAAGCGGACGATGCAGTACCTCTACAAGGACGGCAACGACTTCGTCTTCATGGACGGCAAGACCTACGACCAGCTCCACGTGAGCGAGACCGTCGTGGGCTCGGCCGCCGACTACATGCTGGAGAACCAGGAGGCGATCGTCGCCACCCACGAGGGCTCCCCGCTCTACGTCGAGCTGCCCGCCTCCGTGGTCCTGGAGATCACCTACACCGAGCCGGGCCTGCAGGGTGACCGCTCCACGGGTGGCACCAAGCCTGCCACGCTGGAGACCGGCGCGCAGATCGCCGTCCCGCTCTTCCTCGAGAGCGGCACCAAGGTCAAGGTCGACACCCGGGACGGTTCCTACCTGGGCCGCGTCAGCTGACGTGTCGGCACGAGGCAAGGCTCGCAAGCGGGCGCTCGACATCCTCTTCGAGGCGGAGTCGCGGGGCATGAACGCCGCCGACCTGCTCGCCGAGCGGCTCGCGTCGCCGGTCCGAGCGGGTCAGGACGACCACCCCGTCCCGGAGTACTCCACGACCCTGGTGCAGGGTGTCGTCCGGCACTGGGTGGCGATCGACGAGGCGCTGACGACCTACGCGCAGGGCTGGACCCTGGACCGCATGCCGGCGGTGGACCGCGCCATCCTGCGGCTCGGGACCTTCGAGCTGGTCTACGGCGACGAGGTGCCGGAGGGCGTGGCGATCGCCGAGGCCGTGGCGCTGGCGCGGGAGCTGTCCACCGACGAGTCCCCGACCTTCGTCAACGGTCTGCTCGGCCGGCTGCAGCAGGTCAAGCCCACCCTGGTCTGAGCTCGCCGACGAGAGCAGCCTGTATGCCGAAGGCCCGGCCCCACGAGGGGCCCGGGCCTTCGGCATACAGGCTGCGAAGATCAGGCCTCGGGGATGCCGCGGCGGGCGGCCGGGTCGAGGACGCCCCAGCCGACGAGCTCGTCGGCCAGCTGCGCGGGTGAGGTGTCGTAGATGACGGCCAGGGTGCGCAGGTCCTCCTGGCGGATGGACAGCACCTTGCCGTTGTAGTCGCCGCGCTGGGACTGGATCGTCGCGGCGTAGCGGGCGAGGGGGCCGGCGCGCTCGGCCGAGACCTGGGAGAGGGCCTCGAGGTCGATGATGAGCTTGGCGGGGGCCTCGGTGGCCGGCGCGACCTCGGAGTCGGGCATCAGCGCGGACACGGGGACGCCGTAGAAGTCGGCGAGCTCGGAGAGCCGCTGCACGGTCACGGCCCGGTCCCCACGCTCGTAGGAACCCACCACGACGGCCTTCCAGCGACCCTGCGAGCGCTCCTCGACCGCGTGCAGGGACAGGCCCTGCTGGGTGCGGATGGAACGCAGCCGGGACCCGAGGGCCTTCGCGTAGTCGCTGGCCATGACTGTCTCCGATCACGTAACTGTCTGTAACAAAGAGATGGTTACTCACGGTGATCCTCGCGGCAAGTGCAACCGCCGAAAGCCCACTGGTATTCATCCATATGGGCACATGATTGACTCTGAGCGATTGAACAATTCGATTGCGTCATCGTGGACGTGGTGGATGTGCGCCCGATTGGCCCCGCCCTGTCCGATTGTGACCGTGCGCGAGGGTTCTGCCGTCCGGCGGCACCGGCGGCACCGGCGGCACCGTCGGCACCGGCGGCACCGTCGGCCCGGGGCGCGGGGACGGCGGTCACGACCACCCCTCGCGTCCCGCTAGGATCGGGGCGATCGACATCCTTTAACGACGTCCAGCGAGGCGAGAAGGAGGTCAGACGCGATGACGCCTGCCCCAAAGACACCCCCCCAGTCATCCGACGACAACGGCACCGATGCCCGGATCGTCATGAGTGACAACGAGATCGCCCGGGCCCTGCGACGCATGGCCCACGAGGTTCTCGAGCGCAACAAGGGAGCGGAGGGCCTGGTCGTCCTCGGCATCCCCACCCGCGGCGTCCCCCTCGCCCGGCGCCTGGCCCGGACCATGGCCGAGGTCGAGGGCGCGGACGTCCCCGTGGGGGCGATCGACATCACGATGTATCGCGACGACCTGCGGCGCCGGCCGATCCGCCCCGCGGAGAAGCTCGACATCCCGTCCGACGGCATCGACGACAAGGTCGTCGTCCTCGTCGACGACGTGCTCTACTCCGGCCGCACCGTCCGCGCCGCCCTCGACGCGCTGGCCGACCTGGGACGCCCCCGCGCGGTCCGGCTCGCCGTGCTCGTCGACCGAGGCCACCGCGAGCTGCCCGTCCGTGCCGACCACGTCGGCAAGAACCTCCCCACCTCGTCCACCGAACGGGTCTCGGTGCTGCTCGCCGAGCGCGACGGCACCGACGAGGTCCGCATCTCCGGAGGCAACCGGTGAACAAGCACCTCCTGTCCATCAACGACCTGACCGCTGCGGACATCACGCAGATCCTCGACACCGCCGTGCAGATGCACGAGGTCCAGCACCGGGACATCAAGAAGTTGCCGACGCTGCGCGGGCGCACCGTCGTCAACTTCTTCTTCGAGGACTCCACGCGCACGCGTGGATCCTTCGAGCTCGCCGAGAAGTGGCTGTCCGCCGACTCGCTCAACATGGCCGGCAAGGGGTCGTCGTTGTCCAAGGGCGAGTCGCTGCGCGACACGGTGATGAACCTCCAGGCCATGGGCGTGGACGGCTTCGTGATCCGGCACATGTCCTCGGGCGCCCAGCAGCAGATCGCGTCGTGGGTCTCCGGCGTCGTCATCAACGCCGGCGACGGGACCCACGAGCACCCCACCCAGGCCCTGCTCGACGCCTACACGATGCGGCGCGAGCTGGGTGACCTCGACGGCCGTCACGTCGTGATCTGCGGCGACCTGCGCCACAGCCGCGTGTTCCGTTCCAACGTCCTGTGCCTGGCCAAGCTCGGCGCGACGGTCAGCGTGGTCGCGCCGCCCACCCTGATGCCGGACGGCATCCGGACCTGGGCCGAGCGTGATGGGTTCACCTGGTCCCACGACTTCGACGCGGAGATCCCCAAGGCCGACGTCGTCATGATGCTGCGTGTGCAGAAGGAACGCATGAGCGGCGGCTTCTTCCCCACGCCGCGGGAGTACATCGCGGGCTTCGGGCTCACGCCGCGGCGCCTCGAGCTCATGCGCGACGACGCGCTCATCTGCCACCCCGGCCCGATGAACCGCGGCCTGGAGATCTCCTCGGACGCCGCCGACGGCGCCCGCTCGGTCATCCTCGACCAGGTCTCCGGCGGCGTCGCCGTCCGCATGTCCGTGCTCTACCACCTGCTCGCCGGCGAAGGAGAGACCGCCTGATGTCCACCACCCTCATCACCGGTGCCAGCCTGCTCGGGGATCGCTCCGCCGACATCCTCGTCGTCGACGGCGTCATCCGCGAGATCGGCTCTGCCGCAGACATGTCCGTGGCCCAGGACGCCGTGGACGAGACGATCGACGCCGACGGGCTCGTCGCCCTCCCTGCGCTCGTGGACCTGCACACCCACCTGCGCGAGCCGGGGCGCGAGGACGCCGAGACCATCCGGACCGGGTCCGCGGCCGCGGCGGTGGGCGGCTACTCCGCGGTCTTCGCGATGGCCAACACCCAGCCCGTCACCGACACCCCGGAGAAGGCCGAGGAGGTCTGGCGCCGCGGGCGCGAGGCGGGCCTGGTCGACGTGATGCCCGTCGGCTCCGTCACCAAGGCGCTCGCGGGGGAGGAGCTGTCCGAGATCGGTCTCATGGCGCGCTCGCAGGCCCGGGTCCGGGTGTTCTCCGACGACGGCCGGTGCGTCCACGACAGCCGGCTCATGCGCCGCGCGCTGGAGTACGTCACGGCCTTCGACGGGGTGATCTCCCAGCACTCGCAGGACCCCAGGCTCGCCGACGGCACGGCCTGCTGCCACGAGGGCGAGCTGTCCGGGCGGCTGGGTCTGCCCGGGTGGCCGGACGCGGCCGAGGAGGTCGTCGTCGCCCGAGACGTGATGCTGGCCAAGCAGACCGGGGGGCGGGTGCACGTCGCCCACGTCTCGACGCCGGGCTCGCTCGAGGTCATCCGCTGGGCCAAGGGCAAGGGGATCGCGGTCACCGCCGAGGTGACCCCCCACCACCTGGTGCTCACCACGGACCTCCTGCAGGACTACGACACGGTCTACAAGGTCAACCCGCCCCTGCGGCCGAGCGAGTATGCCGAGGAGCTGCGCGCCGCCCTGGCCGACGGCACCATCGACGTCGTGGCCACCGACCACGCGCCGCACGTCGTGCACGACAAGGAGCACGCCTTCGCGGACGCCGCGTTCGGCATGCTCGGACTGGAGACCGCCCTGTCCGTGGTCAGCGACGTGATGGTGAGCACCGGGCGGATGTCCTGGTCCGACGTCGCGCGGGTCATGTCGACGCGGCCCGCCGAGATCGCCCGGCTGGCGGGGCACGGCAGGCCGATCGCCGAGGGCGAGCCTGCCAACCTCGTGCTCGTCGACCCCACGCGGTCTCTGACCGTGGACCGCGCTGCGAGCGCCTCGCTGTCGCGCAACAATCCGTGGCACGGGCGGACCCTCACCGGTGCCGTCCGCGCGACGATGCTGCGTGGGCGCATTACCGTCCGCGACGGCCGGCTCGCGTGACCCCCCTCCTCACACCTGAGCGGAGCATGTCGTGACCCTGCGCCTCGAACGCCAACCGGCCCTGCTGATCCTCGAGGACGGACGGACCTTCGCGGGTCGTTCCTACGGAGCGGTCGGCAGCACCGTCGGCGAGGCGGTCTTCTCCACCGGCATGACCGGCTACCAGGAGACCCTGACCGACCCCTCCTACCACCGTCAGGTGGTCGTCATGACCGCCCCGCACGTCGGCAACACCGGCGTCAACGGCGAGGACGACGAGTCGCACCGCATCTGGGTGTCCGGCTTCGTCGTACGGGACCCCGCGCTGCGCCCGAGCAGCTGGCGCAGCACGGCCTCGCTGGAGGGCGAGCTGGAGCGCCAGGGCGTCGTCGGGATCTGCGAGATCGACACCCGCGCCCTCACGCGCCACCTGCGCGAGCGCGGCTCGATGAAGGTCGGCATCTTCTCCGGCGACGTGGCCGACACCCCCGTGGAGCGGCTGATCGACCGGGTCGTCTCCCAGCCCGCGATGGCCGGCTCGGCCCTGGCCGCCGAGGTCAGCGCCGACGAGCCGTACGTCGTGCGCCCCGAGGGCGAGCCACGCTACCGCGTGGCGGCGCTCGACCTCGGTATCAAGGGCATGACGCCGCAGCGCATGGCGGAGCGCGGCCTCGAGGTGCACGTCCTGCCGGCGACCTCGACGTTCTCCGACATACAGGCCCTCTCCCCGGACGCGGTGTTCATGTCCAACGGCCCGGGAGACCCGGCCGCGGCCGAGCACGAGGTGGGGGTGCTGCGCGAGGTCCTGGGCGCCCGCATCCCCTTCTTCGGCATCTGCTTCGGCAACCAGATCCTCGGGCGGGCCCTCGGCCTCGGCACCTACAAGCTCAAGTACGGCCACCGCGGGATCAACCAGCCGGTGATGGACCTGTCGACCCGCAAGGTCGAGATCACCGCGCAGAACCACGGGTTCGCCGTCGACGCGCCGATCGGCGAGGACCTCGACACCCCCTTCGGGCGGGCGCGGGTGAGCCACGTCGGTCTCAACGACCAGGTGGTCGAGGGACTCGAGTGCCTCGACGTGCCGGCCTTCTCCGTGCAGTACCACCCCGAGGCGGCGGCGGGCCCGCACGACGCCGCCTACCTGTTCGACCGCTTCATCGACCTGATCGGCGCCGCCCAGCCTGAGGAGAACGCCCGCTGATGCCCCGCAACCCCGATATCACGAGCGTCCTGGTCATCGGCTCCGGCCCGATCGTCATCGGGCAGGCCTGCGAGTTCGACTACTCCGGCACCCAGGCCTGCCGCGTCCTGCGCGAGGAGGGGATCCGGGTCGTCCTGGTCAACTCCAACCCCGCCACGATCATGACCGACCCCGAGTTCGCCGACGCGACCTACGTCGAACCCATCACCCCCGAGGTGGTCGAGGCGATCATCGCCAAGGAGCGCCCGGACGCGGTCCTCGCCACCCTCGGCGGCCAGACCGCCCTCAACTGCGCGATGGCGCTGCACGAGGCGGGCGTGCTCGAGCGCTACGGCTGCCCGCTCATCGGCGCCAACGTTGAGGCGATCCAGCTGGGGGAGGACCGGGAGCGGTTCAAGGGCGTCGTGGAGCGCTGCGGTGCCGAGTCGGCCCGCTCGATCATCTGCCACACGATGGACGAGTGCCTCGACGCGGCGGGCGATCTCGGCTACCCGCTCGTCGTCCGGCCGTCGTTCACCATGGGCGGTCTCGGCTCCGGCTTCGCCTACGACGAGGCCGGCCTGCGGCGCATCGCGGGCGCCGGGCTGTTCGCCTCGCCGACCACCGAGGTGCTGCTCGAGGAGTCCATCCTCGGGTGGAAGGAGTACGAGCTCGAGGTGATGCGCGACCACGCCGACAACGTGGTGGTCGTCTGCTCCATCGAGAACCTCGACCCGATGGGCGTGCACACCGGCGACTCCATCACGGTGGCCCCGGCCCTGACGCTGACCGACCGGGAGTACCAGAACCTGCGCGACATCGGCATCGCCGTCATCCGCGAGGTCGGCGTGGACACCGGCGGCTGCAACATCCAGTTCGCGGTCAACCCCGAGGACGGGAGGGTCATCGTCATCGAGATGAACCCCCGGGTGTCCCGGTCCTCCGCGCTCGCGTCCAAGGCGACCGGCTTCCCGATCGCCAAGATCGCCGCCAAGATGGCCATCGGCTACACCCTCGACGAGGTGCCCAACGACATCACCCGGGAGACGCCGGCGTCCTTCGAGCCGACCCTGGACTACGTCGTCGTCAAGGTCCCGCGGTTCGCCTTCGAGAAGTTCCCGGCCGCCGACCCGACGCTCACGACCACCATGAAGTCGGTCGGCGAGGCCATGGCGATCGGGCGCAACTTCACCGAGGCCCTGCAGAAGGCCCTGCGGTCCCTGGAGAAGAAGGACGCGGCCTTCCACTGGCGCGGCGATCGGCCCGGTCGTGACCAGGGTGCCGCCTGGCTGGAGCAGGCCAGGACGCCGACCGACGGCCGCATCCTGCTCGTCCAGCAGGCCCTGCGCGCCGGTATGACGGTCGAGGAGGTCCACGAGGCGACCCGCATCGACCCGTGGTTCCTCGACCAGATCGAGCTGCTCAACGAGGTCGCCCGCACCATAAAGGGCTCCGAGACGCTCACTCCCGCGCAGCTGCGGCTGGCCAAGCGCCACGGGTTCTCCGACACCCAGATCTCCCAGCTCACCGGCATGACCGAGCCGGTCGTACGCGGGGTGCGCCACGCCCTCGGCGTGCGCCCGGTGTTCAAGACCGTCGACACCTGCGCCGCCGAGTTCGCCGCGCAGACGCCGTACTACTACTCGTCGTACGACGAGGAGACCGAGGTGCTGCCTCGGGACAGGCCCGCGGTGATCATCCTCGGCAGCGGGCCGAACCGCATCGGCCAGGGCGTCGAGTTCGACTACTCGTGCGTGCACGCGAGCTTCGCGCTGCGCGACCAGGGCTACGACACCGTCATGGTCAACTGCAACCCCGAGACCGTGTCGACCGACTACGACACCAGCAGCCGGCTCTACTTCGAGCCGCTGACGCTGGAGGACGTCCTCGAGGTCTACCACGCCGAGCGCGCCGCGGGTCCGGTGGCCGGCGTCATCGTCCAGCTGGGCGGGCAGACGCCGCTCGGGCTGGCCCAGGCGCTCAAGGACGAGGGGCTGCCGGTGGTCGGTACGTCGCCCGAGGCCATCCACCTCGCCGAGGACCGCGCCGCGTTCGGCCGGGTCATGCACGAGGCCCAGCTGCCCGCCCCCAGGTTCGGCACCGCCTACTCGGCCGCCGAGGCCCTCGAGGTGGCCCGCGAGATCGGCTACCCGGTCCTCGTCCGCCCCTCCTACGTCCTCGGCGGGCGCGGCATGCAGATCGTGTATGACGACCAGACCCTCACCGACTACGTCACGCGCGCGGCGCTGGCCAGCCCCGACCACCCGATCCTCGTGGACCGCTTCCTCGACGACGCCATCGAGATCGACGTCGACGTGCTCTACGACGGGCAGGAGATGTACGTCGGGGCGATCATGGAGCACATCGAGGAGGCCGGGATCCACTCCGGAGACTCCTCGTGCGTGCTGCCGCCGGTGACGCTGGGGCGCGCCGAGATCGACCGGGTCCGGGAGTCCACCCGCCGGCTGGCGGCCAGCATCGGGGTCCGGGGGCTGATGAACGTCCAGTTCGCCCTGGCCCAGGACATCCTCTACGTCCTCGAGGCCAATCCCCGGGCCTCGCGCACCGTGCCGTTCGTCGCCAAGGCGACCGGCGTCCAGGTCGCCAAGGCGGCGTCGCGGATCATGATGGGCGCCACCATCGCCGAGCTCCGCCGCGAGGGCCTGCTGCCGTCCGAGGGCGACGGCGCGTCCCTGCCGATCGAGGCCGGCACGGCGGTCAAGGAGGCCGTGCTGCCGTTCAAGCGGTTCGTCACGCAGGACGGGGAGTTCGTCGACACCATCCTCGGCCCCGAGATGCGCTCCACCGGCGAGGTCATGGGCCTCGCGGACGACTTCGGGACGGCCTTCGCCAAGAGCCAGCTCGGCGCGTTCGGGGGGCTGCCCTCGGAGGGGACCGTCTTCATCTCGGTCGCCAACCGGCACAAGCGCGCCATGATCTTTCCCTGCAAGCGGCTCGCGGACCTGGGCTTCCGGATCCTCGCGACCCAGGGCACGGCCGACGTGCTGCGGCGCAACGGGGTCCGTGCCGAGGCCGTGCGCAAGCACAGCGAGGGCCGTGGCCCGGCGGGGGAGCCGACCGTCGTGGACCTGATCCTCGACGGCGAGGTCGACATGGTGGTCAACACCCCCACGAGCCCGGAGGCGCGCGCCGACGGCTACACCATCCGCACCGCCACCACCAGCATGGACAAGCCCATCATCACGACGGTCCAGCAGCTCGCCGCCGCCGTGCAGGGCATCGAGTCGATGCGAGACGGCTCCGTGTCGGTGATCTCGCTGCAGGAGCACGCCGAGCGCCTGGCCCAGCACGGCGCCCACGCGGCCGGGTGAGCCGGCCCGTGGCCCGAGGAGACCGGGTGAGCACCCACCGACCGGAGGAGACGCCGTGAACCCGACCCCCTTCGGCACGCGGCTGCGCGCCGCCATGGACGCGCACGGCCCGTTGTGCGTCGGCATCGACCCGCACCAGCAGCTCGTGGAGTCCTGGGGACTGCCGTACACCCTCGCCGGGGTGGAGCGCTTCGCGATGACCTGCGTCGAGGCCTTCGGGGGGCAGGTGGCCTGCGTCAAGCCGCAGTCCGCCTTCTTCGAGGTCTTCGGGTCGCGCGGCGTGGCGCTCCTCGAGCGGGTCCAGTCCGGGCTGCGGCAGGCCGGCACCCTGACGATCCTCGACGTCAAGCGCGGTGACATCGGCTCCACCATGACGGCCTACGCCGAGGCCTTCCTCGGCAAGGACAGATCCGACGCGGTCGACGCGATCACGGTCTCGCCGTACCTCGGCTACGGCTCGCTGCGTCCCGCGCTCGACCTCGCCGCCGCAACCGGCCGCGGTGTCTTCGTGCTGGCGCTCACCTCCAACCCGGAGGGAGCGTCCGTGCAGCACGCGCGGGGCGCAGGGGGGCGCTCGGTCGCCGGGGAGGTCGTGGCGGGAGCCGCCGCGGACAACGCGGCGGCGAGGGAGTCCGGACGGCTCGGCTCGGTCGGGCTGGTCGTCGGTGCCACCGTCGGGACCGCCGTCCGGGACCTGGGCCTGGACTTGACCTCGATGGGGGGACCCCTGCTCGCCCCGGGCGTGGGGGCCCAGGGCGGCACGGCCGAGAGCCTTCGCCAGGTCTTCGGCGAGGCGCTGCCCCAGGTGCTTGCGTCCAGCTCACGCGAGGTCCTGTCGGCCGGGCCGGACGTGCCGGTCCTGCGCGAGGCCGCGCGACGGACGGGTCGGCAGATGCGCGCCCTGGTGGCCCTGTCCGGCTGAGCGGCACGAATGTGCGCGTCAAATGTCCGGATTCGTTCCCGACGATGTCGGACGGGGAGCTAGGCTCGTCACACGCCGCGCGGGCCCGGCCCCGCGTTGCGGCTGCGCTGGCCCCGCCAGTACGTTGTCCACAAGCATCACCGACCGGCGCTGGCCAGCCCGGTCCAGACCCACCGAGGAGACTCCTGTGGCCTTGCCGACCCTGACCCCCGAGCAGCGAGCCGAGGCACTGGAGAAGGCCGCCGTCGCTCGACGCGAGCGCGCTGCGGTCAAGAACCAGCTCAAGTACGGCCAGGGCTCGCTGCGCTCGGTCCTCGCCGAGGGCAAGTCCAACGACGTCATCGGCAAGATGAAGGTCTACGTGCTGCTGGAGTCGCTGCCCGGCGTCGGCCAGGTGCGGGCCCGGCAGATCATGGAGGAGGTCGGGATCTCGCGCACCCGACGCGTGCGTGGGCTCGGCGCCAACCAGATCGCGGCGCTGCTCGCCCGCTTCGAGAACTGAGCGCGATGCCCGAGGCCGCTGCGCCCGGCCCTCGACTGGTGGTCCTCGCCGGAC
Organism: Arsenicicoccus cauae; assembly: GCF_009707125.1. Taxonomy (GTDB): domain Bacteria; phylum Actinomycetota; class Actinomycetes; order Actinomycetales; family Dermatophilaceae; genus Arsenicicoccus; species Arsenicicoccus cauae. The sequence continues at coordinate 21,299 of NZ_WLVL01000046.1, read as the reverse complement.
CAACGGCCGTCGGCAAGGGGACGGTGGCGGCCTACGTCCGCGACCACCACCCCGAGGTGTGGTTGTCCGTCTCCGCCACGACCCGGGCCCCCCGCCCCGGCGAGCGCGACGGCGTCCACTACCACTTCCTGGACCGCGAGGAGTTCGAGCGCCGCCGCGACGCGGGGGAGTTCCTCGAGTGGGCCACTGTCCACGGGACGCACTTCTACGGCACGCCCCGCTGGCCCGTCGACGAGGTCCTCGCCGAGGGCCGACCCGCCCTCCTGGAGATCGACCTGCAGGGCGCCCGCCAGGTGCGCGAGTCCATGCCCGAGGCGCAGTTCGTCTTCCTCGCGCCCCCGAGCTGGGACGAGCTGGTGCGCCGGCTGGTCGGCCGGGGCACCGAGGACGAGGCGGAGCGAGCCCGGCGGCTGACCACCGCTCGGGCCGAGATCGCCGCCCAGGCGGAGTTCGACGTCACCGTCGTCAACGACGATGTTCGCCGCGCGGCCGAGGAACTCGTATCATTGATGAGATCCACCCATCGACTGAAGCGAGACTGACTGTGCCTGGCACCGTTGCTGCCCCCATCGGGATCACCAACCCGCCGATCGACGACCTGCTCCAGGTTGCGGACTCCAAGTACGCACTGGTCATCTACTCGGCCAAGCGCGCCCGGCAGATCAACGCCTACTACTCGCAGCTGTCCGAGGGTCTGCTGGAGTACGTCGGGCCCCTGGTCGAGACCCAGGTCCACGAGAAGCCCCTGTCGATCGCCCTGCGCGAGATCAACGACGGTCTGCTCACCTCCGAGCCCACCGAGGGCTGATCCGCCCCATGGCTGTCCACGGGGACAGCAACAGCGTCGGCCCCCGTCGCGTCGTCCTCGGCGTCGGCGGGGGCATCGCTGCCTACAAGGCCGCCTCCCTGCTGCGCCGCTTCACCGAGTCCGGACACGACGTGACCGTCGTCCCGACCGAGGCGGCGCTGCGGTTCGTGGGGGAGCCCACGTGGTCGGCGCTGTCCGGCAAGCGCGTCACCCACGAGGTCTTCGACGACGTCGAGCAGGTGCGGCACGTGCTGCTCGGCCAGCAGGCGGACCTGGTCGTCGTCGCCCCGTGCACCGCCAACCTGCTCGCCAAGGCGGCGCACGGCCTGGCCGACGACCTGCTGACCAATGTCCTGCTGACGGCGCGCTGCCCGGTGGTGCTGGCCCCGGCCATGCACACGGAGATGTGGCAGCACCCGGCGACGGTGGCCAACGTCGCTACCCTGCGCGCCCGTGGTGTCACCGTGATCGAGCCCGCGTCCGGGAGGCTGACGGGCTCGGACACCGGTCCCGGGCGGCTCCCCGAGCCCGATGACATCTACGCCGCAGCCGTCCGCGCGCTCGAGCCCGGGACGGACCCGCGCCAGGACCTCGACGGGGTGGTCGTCGTGGTCTCCGCCGGCGGCACCCGCGAGGCGCTGGACCCCGTCCGCTACCTCGGCAACCGGTCCAGCGGCAAGCAGGGGGTCGCGATCGCCGAGGCGGCGGCCGCGCGCGGTGCCGACGTCGTCCTCGTGGCGGGCGCGGTCGACATACGACTGCCCGACCATCCCCGCATCGTCACCCGCAGGATCGAGTCCGCCCTGGACCTGCAGGCTCAGCTGGCCGACCTGAGCAAGGACGCCGACGTGATCATCATGGCCGCCGCCGTCGCCGACTTCCGGCCACGGCACGTGGCCACGGCCAAGATCAAGAAGACCCACGGCCAGGGCGCCGACGGCGGGCCTGACGAGTCCGCCCCCACGATCGAGCTCGTCCGCAACCCGGACATCCTCGCCGAGCTCGTGCGCGAGCGGCACCGCCAGGGCGGCCAGGTGCCCTACATCGTGGGCTTCGCCGCCGAGACGGGGGACGCGGAGCACTCCGTGCTGGAGCTCGCCCAGGACAAGCTGCGGCGCAAGGGCTGCGACCTCCTCGTCGTCAACCAGGTCGGGGTCGGCGTGACCTTCGGCCAGGACGACAACACCGTGACGATCCTGCGCCGCGACGGGGGCGCGCCCGTCACCGCGGGACCCACGACCAAGACGCGCGTCTCACACGCGCTCCTCGACGTCATCGCCACCGAACTGCGGCGCTAGACTCCCGGCAACTGCCGTCCATGTGCTGAGGAGCAACACGTGTCGCGTCTGTTCACGTCCGAGTCCGTGACCCAGGGCCACCCCGACAAGATCTGCGACCAGATCTCCGACTCGGTCCTCGACGAGATGCTCCGGCAGGACCCTCGCTCGCGGGTCGCGGTCGAGACCATGGTCACCACAGGCCTCGTCCACGTCGCCGGCGAGGTCACCACCGAGGGGTATGTCGACATCCCCCGGATCGTGCGCGACACCGTGCTCGCGATCGGCTACGACAGCTCCACCAAGGGCTTCGACGGGCAGTCCTGCGGCGTCGAGATCTCCATCGGCCAGCAGAGCCCCGACATCGCCCAGGGCGTCGACACGGCCTACGAGTCCCGCACCGGCGCGGTGGACGCCCTCGACAAGCAGGGTGCCGGCGACCAGGGCCTGATGTTCGGCTACGCGTGCGACGACACGCCCGACCTCATGCCCCTGCCGATCCACCTGGCGCACCGCCTCTCCGAGCGCCTCACCGAGGTCCGCAAGGACGGGACGCTGCCCTACCTGCGTCCCGACGGCAAGACGCAGGTCACGATCGCCTACGACGGTGACCGCGCCGTCCGCGTGGACACCGTGGTGCTGTCGACGCAGCACGCCACCGACATCTCCCTGGAGGGGCTGCTCCAGCCCGACATCGTCAAGCACGTCTTCGAGCCCGTGCTTGCCGAGCACGCCGACGGTCTCGACGTCGAGGGCTACCGCACGCTGGTCAACCCGACCGGACGCTTCGAGATCGGCGGGCCCATGGGCGACGCCGGCCTGACCGGGCGCAAGATCATCGTCGACACCTACGGCGGCATGGCGCGCCACGGCGGCGGCGCCTTCTCCGGCAAGGACCCCTCGAAGGTCGATCGCTCCGCCGCCTACGCGACCCGCTGGGTCGCCAAGAACGTCGTGGCCGCGGGGCTCGCCCGCCGGTGCGAGATCCAGGTCGCCTACGCCATCGGCAAGGCCCAGCCCGTCGGGCTGTACGTCGAGACCTTCGGCACCGAGAGCGCCCCGGTGGAGGCGATCCAGCGGGCCATCACCTCGACCTTCGACCTGCGCCCGGCCGCGATCATCGACGACCTCGACCTGCTCCGGCCGATCTACGCCCGCACCGCGGCCTACGGCCACTTCGGCCGGACCGGCGGCGACGACGGCGGCTTCACCTGGGAGCGGACGGACCGCGTCGAGGCCCTGCAGCGCGCCGTCCGCGCCTAGGGCGTGTCCCGCTGATGCGGGTAGCGTGACGGCGCGGAGGGCCGCCACCAGGTAGGGACCCTCGACGAACGCCCGGCCGAGGAGCTCGCGAGCACCGCCCAGGTGTTGGGGATGAAGGTCACGGACTACGGGGGTCACGCTCACAGCGGGGCGACGGGGTCCGGCCAGGCGTGGGTATGTCGGCGGGGTGCGATAGAAACGTGGCCATGACGCAGGAGGACCGGGTGCCCGCCCAGGGGACCGTGGAGGCCGCGACGGGCGAGCAGCTGGCGCTCGTGCGGGCGCGCGTGCGCGGTGACCGGTCCCTGCCGCCGGCCGGGGGCACCACGCAGGGCGACCCGATCGCCGAGGTCCTCGTCGACCTGCCTCTGGCGCACCTCGACCGCCCCTTCGAGTACTCCGTCCCCGACGAGCTGGCCGCGACGGCCGTGCCCGGTGCGAGGGTGCGGGTCCGCTTCGCCGGTCAGGACGTCGACGGCTTCGTGATCGCCCGCAAGGAGCAGCCCGAGCACCAGGGGCGTCTCGCGCCCCTGCGGCGGGTGGTCAGCCCCGAGCCGGTGCTCACCCCGGCCGTCCTGGACACCTGCCGCGAGGTGGCCAGGGCCCGCGCCGGGACGGTGTCCGACGTCCTGCGCCTCGCCGTCCCCCCACGGCACGCGACGGCCGAGCGCAACCTGTCCGGCGAGCCGGCGCCGACGCCACCACGGCCCGACCCCGGGCCGTGGGGGGAGCTGCGCGCGGGCGATGCCTTCCTGCGGCACCTGGCGGAGGGTCGCTCGCCCCACGCCTGCTGGCAGGCGACGCCCAGCGGTGGGGACCCGGAGCGCGACTGGCCGCACCTGCTGGCGGTGGCGGCGGCCACCACGCTGTCCTCGGGACGTGGGGCGCTGCTCGTCGTGCCCGACCACCGCGACGTCGACCGGGTCGACGCGGCGCTGACGGCGGTGCTGGGCAAGGGCTCGCACGTGCGCCTCACCGCGGCGCAGGGCCCGCAGGCGCGCTACACGGCCTGGCTCAAGGTGCTGCGCGGGCACGTTCGCTGCGTCGTGGGCACCCGCGCCGCGATGTTCGCGCCGGTCCAGGACCTGGGGCTGGTGTCCTGGTGGGACGACGGGGACGACCTCCTCGCCGAGCCGCGGGCGCCCTACCCGCACGTGCGCGACGTGCTGCTGGCGCGGGCCCGTCGCGAGGGGGCCGCCGCCCTGGCCGGGGGCTTCGCCCGCTCGGTCGAGGTGCAGCGCCTGGTCGAGGCCGGCGCGATGCCGGTCGTGGCGGCCGACCCCGTCGCGCTCCGCCGGGCGGCTCCGCGCGTGGTGCTCGCGGGCGAGGGCCACGAGCAGGAGCGCGACGCGGCGGCGGCGAGCGCGCACCTGCCCTCGCTGGCCTGGCGGACGGCCAAGAAGGCCCTCGACTCCGGGCCCGTGCTGGTGCAGGTGCCGCGTCGTGGCTACGCACCCTCCCTGTCCTGCCAGGACTGTCGTGCCCCGGCTCGCTGCCCGGTCTGCCACGGCCCGCTCGGCCTCGGCGGCCGCGACGCGGCGCCCCGGTGCCGCTGGTGCGGGGCAACGGTGGCGCGCTACGAGTGTCCCGAGTGCGAGGGCAGCCGGCTGCGGTCGTCCGTGGTGGGGGCGAGGCGCACCGCCGAGGAGCTCGGCCGGGCCTTTCCCGGGGTGCCGGTCATCACGTCCGGCTCGGGCGAGGTCGTGGGCCGGGTCGGGTCGCGGCCCGCGCTGGTGATCGCCACGCCCGGCGCCGAGCCGGTCGCCGAGTCAGGCTATGCCGCCGTCCTGCTCCTGGACGCCTGGGCGAGCCTGGACCGCCCCGACCTGGACGCGTCCCTGGAGGCGCTGCGGCGCTGGCTCGGCGCCGCCGCGCTGGCCCGCGCGGCCTCCTCGGGCGCCGTCGCGGTCCTGTGCGGCGCCCCCACCGACCTCACCGTCCCGCCGGTGGAGGCGCTGGTGCGCTGGGACCCAGGCTGGCTGGCGGCCCGCGAGCTGGCCGAGCGCCGTGAGCTGTCCTTGCCGCCCGCCGTGGTGATGGCCAGCCTCGACGCGGAGCGGCACGCCCTGGCCGACGCGGTCGCCGCCGTGGGGCTGGCCGACACCGTCGAGCGGCTCGGCCCGCTGCCGGCGCCGCCCCCACCTGGTCCTCGCCGGGTGGGAGACGACCCTCCGCCGCGCCAACGGATCCTGCTGCGCACGGGCCACGAGCACGCCCTCGACCTCGCCGACGCCCTGCGGGCGATGCGCGCCACGCGCTCGGCGCGCAAGGAGCCCGAGACGGTGCACGTCGTGGTCGGCCCGCGCGACGCGGTGGTGTGACGGCGTACGGGGGTGGTCGACGGCATACGGTGGGGCCTGTCGGGCGACCACGAGGCGGAGGCGGGACGAGATGAGCAGGCAGACACGCGCGATGGTCTTCGACCTCGGGCAGGTGCTCGTCGCGTGGGACCCCCTGCCAGCCATCGCGGCCGGTGTCGGGGAGGAGCGTGCGCGGGCCTTCCTCGCCGCGGACGACTTCAGCTTCCACGACTGGAACCTCTCCCTCGACCGTGGCGTGCCCGTAACCGAGGCGGAGGACCGCGCGATCGCCGAGCACCCCCGGTACGCCGACGAGATCCGTTCCTACGCGGCCAACTTCGACAAGTCGCTCACGCACCAGATCAACGGGACCGTGCAGATCCTGCGGGAGCTGTACGACGCCAGGGTGCCGCTCTTCGCGCTGACCAACTGGTCCAGCGAGCTGTTCGAGCAGCACGCCCGGCCCCGCTTCGCCTTCCTGCAGGGCTTCATCGACGTCGTGGTGTCGGGCGCCGAGGGCGTGATCAAGCCGGACCCGGCGATCTTCAGCATCCTCGAGCAGCGCATGGGCATCCCCCTGACCGAGTGCTGCTACACCGACGACAACGCCCGCAACGTCGTGGCGGCGACGGCGTGCGGTCTCGACGCCGTCCGCTTCACCGGGCCGGAGCAGCTGCGCCGCGACCTGGTCGCCCGTGGGGCGCCGCTGCGACCCGCGTAGACTGGGACCGCCAGCCGTCGTCGCACCCACCAAGGACCGCAGCACGTGTCAGTCATGGACATCCGCCTGTTCGGCGACCCGGTCCTTCGCACCCCGGCCGCACCCGTGACGGACTTCGACGCCGAGCTGCGAGGTCTGGTCCAGGACCTGACCGACACCATGATCGACGCGCCGGGGGCGGGCCTCGCGGCACCTCAGCTGGGCGTCTCCCTGCGGGTGTTCACCTACTACGTCGACGGCGTCCTCGGGCACCTCGTCAACCCCTGCCTCGACCTGTCGCCGGAGACCCAGGACGGGGACGAGGGCTGCCTGTCCCTGCCGGGCCTGGCGTTCCCGACCCGACGCGCCCTGCGCGTCGTGGCCACCGGCCAGGACATGCACGGCGAGCCGGTCCGCCTCGAGGGGTCCGAGCTCCTCGCGCGCTGCGTCCAGCACGAGACCGACCACCTGGACGGGGTGCTCTTCATCGACCGGCTTGACCCCGAGCAGCGGCGCCTCGCGATGCGGGCGATCCGCGAGGCGCAGTGGTCCGGGTCGCCGGCGCCCACGGTCAAGGCCAGCCCCCACCTGTCCGGTTCGGCCTTCGGCCTCTAGGAGCCCGCCATGCGTCTCGTCTTCGCCGGCACCCCGGCCGTCGCCCTGCCCAGCCTGGAGGCCCTGCTCGGGTCGTCCCACGACGTCGTCGCGGTCATCACCCGACCCGACGCGCGCGCCGGACGAGGCCGCACCCTGGTCCCGTCGCCGGTCAGGGCCCGCGCGGAGGGGGCCGGGCTCCCGGTCCTCACCCCCCGCAGCCTGCGTGACCCGGAGGTGCTCGAGCGACTGCGCGAGCTCGCGCCCGACTGCTGCCCCGTGGTCGCCTACGGTGGGCTGGTGCCCCCGACGGCGCTGGCCGTCCCCCCGCGAGGCTGGGTCAACCTGCACTTCTCCGTGCTGCCGGCCTGGCGGGGTGCCGCTCCCGTCCAGCGCGCGGTCATGGCCGGCGACGAGATCACCGGGGCGACCACCTTCCTGCTCGAAGAGGGTCTGGACACCGGGCCGGTCCTGGGGAGGATGACGGAGGCCGTCCGCCCGACCGACACGGCCGGTGACCTGCTGGACCGGCTCGCCGTCGCCGGGTCCGGCCTGCTGGTGGAGACCCTCGACGCGATCGAGGCGGACGCGATCCAGGCCGTGCCGCAGCGCCCCGACGGCGTGTCCCACGCGCCCAAGCTGACCGTGGAGGAGGCCCGGATCAGCTGGGCCGCACCCGGCTTCGCCATCGACCGCCAGGTGCGAGGGTGCACCCCGGACCCCGGCGCGTGGACGACCTTCCGGGGCGAGCGCCTCGGCATCGGGCCGGTCACGGTCGACTCCCGACCCGACCTCGGGCCGGGCGAGGTCGAGGCCGGCAAGCGGGAGGTCGTGGTCGGGACCGCGACCACGGCGGTGCGGCTGTCGACCGTCCGTCCGCAGGGCAAGCGCGAGATGGCCGCCGCCGACTGGGCGCGTGGCGTGCGGATCACCGACGAGGACGTGATGGGCCAGTGACCTCCCCCGACGACCGGCGTGCCGACGGGCCCGCGCGGCGCCACCGCCCCGAGGGCCGCCGCGGGCCCCGGCCGCGGAGTGCGCAGCGCCCCTCCGAGCGCGCCCGCAGCGGTGACCCGGCGCGGCTCACCGCCTACACCGTGCTGCGCAGCGTCGCCGAGGGCGGCTACGCCAACCTGGAGCTGCCGCGCCTCCTGCGTGGCCACGCGATGGAGGGTCGCGACGCGGCCTTCACCACCGAGCTCACCTATGGGACGCTGCGGTGGCAGGGCCTGTACGACGCCGTCCTCGCCGATGCCGCCGGTCGCTCCGTCGACAAGATCGACCCGCCGGTGCTCGACACGCTGCGTCTCGGGGCGCACCAGGCGCTGGGGATGCGCGTCCCCGCCCACGCCGCCGTCGCCGAGACGGTCGGGCTGGCGCGGCAGGTCAACGGGGCCGGCGCGGCGGGCTTCGTCAACGCCGTGCTGCGCAGGGTCAGCGAGCGGTCCCGGCAGGAGTGGCTCGGCCGGGTCCTGCCCACCGGCACCGGCACGGACCGGCTGGCCGTCGAGCACTCGCACCCGGAGTGGATCGTCAGGGCCCTGCGCGCCGCGCTCGTCGCGCACGGCGCGGCGTCCCCGGACACCGTCGACCACGAGCTGGTCGCGCTGCTGGAGGCCGACAACGACCCGGCGGACGTCATGCTCGTGGCGCGCCCCGGCCTGGTGGGCGTCGCCGAGCTGGTCCGGCTCGGCGCCGAGCCGGCCCCCGTCTCACCGGTCGGCGCGGTGCTGCGCAGCGGCGACCCCGGGGCTCTGGCCCCCGTCCGTGACGGACGGGCCGCCGTCCAGGACGAGGGCTCGCAGCTGCTGGCCCTCGCGCTCGCCGCGGTGCCAGTCGACAGCATCGACGACTACCCCGAGGAGTGGCTCGACCTGTGCGCCGGCCCGGGCGGCAAGGCCGGGCTGCTGGCGGCGCTGTCCGTGGGCCGGGCCTACCTCACGGCGAACGAGGTGAGCCCCCACCGGGCCGACCTCGTCCGCCAGGGGTTGCGAGCCGCCGTGGCGGCCGGGGCCGGTGTGGACGTGCGGGTGGGCGACGGCCGGGACGTCGGCGTGGACGAGCCGGGCCGCTACGACCGCGTGCTCGTCGACGCCCCCTGCACCGGGCTGGGCGCGCTGCGGCGCCGCCCGGAGGCCCGGTGGCGCCGCACCCCGGCGGACCTGGCTGCCCTCACCCAGCTGCAGCGCGAGCTGCTGGCCTCGGCCATCGACGCGACCCGTCCCGGGGGTGTCATCGGCTACGCGACCTGCAGCCCGCACGTCAACGAGACCACCTTCGTGGTGCAGGACGTGGCGGGGCGCCGGGACGACGTCGAGGTGCTGGACGCCCGGGAGGCCATGCTCACGGTGGCCCCGGGCCTGGACCTGGCGGGGGAGGGTCCGCAGGTGCAGCTCTGGCCCCACCGCAACGCGACCGACGGGATGTTCCTGGCCCTGCTGCGCAAGCGCTGACCGACGGCGAGACCTCCGGCGGACGGCGGCTCGCCTAGGCTGGGCCCGTGCAGATCTCGCCCAGCATCCTGTCCGCCGACTTCGCCAACCTGGAGCACGAGCTCGACCGCATCGGCAACGCCGACTGGGCTCACGTGGACGTGATGGACGGCCACTTCGTGCCCAACCTCACGCTGGGGCTGCCCGTCGTCGAGGCACTCGCGCGGGTGAGCCCGATCCCGCTCGACTGCCACCTGATGATCGACGACCCGGACCGTTGGGCGCCCGCGTACGTCGAGGCCGGGGCCGGGTCGGCGACCTTCCACGTCGAGGCGACCCGCGACCCGCGCGGGCTCGCCCGGGCCCTGCGCGCCGCGGGTGGCCGGGCGGGCATGGCGCTGAAGCCGGGCACCGCCTTCGCGCCCTACGCCGACCTCGTGCCCGAGCTCGACATGATCCTCGTGATGACGGTCGAGCCCGGGTTCGGCGGCCAGTCCTTCATGGCCGACCAGCTGCCCAAGGTGAGGGAGGTCCGCGAGGCGGTGAGGCGCCACGGCGGCGAGGTGTGGGTGCAGGTCGACGGCGGGGTGTCCCTCACGACCATCGAGCGGTGCGCCGAGGCGGGGGCCGACGTCTTCGTGGCCGGGTCCGCGGTCTACGGCGCCGAGGACGCGGCGGCGGCGGTCGACCACCTGCGTGGGCTCGTGGCGGCGCACGCCGGATGACTAGTCACGCTAGGTATCCGCACCTAGTTACTCTCCGTGCGATTTGTCGTACTATGCGTGCGTACGACTTCTCGAGGGAGAGGGGTTCCGGTGCCAGCGACCAGTCGCGCAGCGCTCGAGTGCCTGCGGCGTGTGCCAGCCCTGGCGCGCCAGGCCGGTGCGGAGGGAGGCGGCCCCGCCGGGGCTCGGATGGACGCGGTCCCGCGTCGCGGACGACGTCATACGGCCGTCACCGGGAGCCGTAGGCTGTAGCGCGTGAAGACCTTCGACCAGCTGTTCGCCGAGCTCACCGACAAGGCCGCGACCCGGCCGGAAGGCTCCGGCACGGTGGCCGAGCTCGACCAGGGCGTGCACTTCATCGGCAAGAAGATCGTCGAGGAGGCCGCCGAGGTGTGGATGGCGGCCGAGCACGAGGGTGACGAGCGCGCCGCCGAGGAGATCAGCCAGCTGCTCTACCACCTCCAGGTCCTCATGCTCGCCCGGGGCATCGGCCTGGACGACGTCTACGCCCACCTCTGACCGGAGACCCCATGCTGCGAGTCGCCGTCCCCAACAAGGGGTCGCTGTCCGAGCCCGCCACGACGATCATGAAGGAAGCGGGCTACGCCCAGCGTCGTGACACCAAGGAGCTCGTGCTCACCGATGCCGACAACGGCGTCGAGTTCTTCTACCTGCGCCCCCGTGACGTGGCGGTGTACGTCGGAGCGGGCACCGTCGACCTCGGCATCACGGGTCGCGACCTGCTGCTCGACTCCGGCAGCACCGCGCGCGAGGTCATGGCGCTGGGCTTCGCCCGGTCGACCTTCAGGTTCGCCGCGCCCGCGGGGTCCATGGACGCCGTGAGCGACATCGACGGCCGGCGCGTGGCGACGTCCTACTCAGGCCTGGTCCGCTCCCACCTCGACGAGCACGGCATCACCGCCGAGGTCGTCCATCTCGACGGCGCGGTGGAGACCGCGGTCACGCTGGGCGTGGCCGACCTGATCGCCGACGTGGTCGAGACCGGCACGACGCTGCGCAACGCGGGCCTCGAGGTGTTCGGCGACCCCATCCTGCGCAGCGAGGCGGTGCTCATCAGCCGGTCCGACGCCGGTGCCGCGACGCAGGGTGAGCCCGACCCCGCCCTGGACACCCTGCGGCGGCGGCTGCACGGCGTGCTCGTCGCCCGGCAGTACGTCCTCATGGACTACGACTGCCCGGCCGAGCTGGTCGAGCGGGCCGTCGCCGTCACGCCGGGCCTGGAGTCGCCCACGGTCTCGCCCCTGCACGACCGCGCCTGGGTGGCCGTGCGGTCCATGGTGCCCCGCAAGCAGACGAACGCCGTGATGGACGAGCTCTACCGCATCGGCGCGCGGGGCATCCTGGTCACCGACATCGCCGCGTGCCGGCTGTGACCGCGGCCGGATGAGCGCCGTCGACCGGCCGGGGCCGTCGCCCTACGACCCCTTCCAGCCGCGCCGGGGACGGGCCGTGGCCCTGGGCGCCGGGGTCGTCAGCCTGGTGCTGTTCTGCGTCCTCGCGGCGCTGGTCCCCGGCGGGGCCCGGGGCTTCGGTGCCGTCGATCGGCTCATGCTCGTGGGGTGCGGTGTCGCGATCGCCGCCGTGCTCGCGCGGTATGCCGCGATCCGGGCCATCCCCGACGAGTCTGGTCTGACCGTCCGCAACCTGATGACGACGCGGCACCTGCCGTGGACCAGCATCGAGGCGGTGCGGTTCGGGCACGGTGACCCCTGGGTGTCCGTGGTGCTCGACGACACCGAGACGGTCGCGGTGATGGCCATCCAGCGGGCCGACGGCCTGGGGTCCCAGGCGCAGGCCGGGCGCCTCGCAGCCCTGGTGGAGTCCCACCGCCCGCGTCGCGGCGAGGACGACCGGCTCCGGGAGGTCTGAGCTTGCTCATTCGGCCGTCCGGGGCCTCCCCCCTCGCTAGAGTTGCTGGGTGGATCGTCTCGAAGCCGTCGTCCAGCCCTACGACTGGGGCTCCCGCTACGTCATCGCCACCCTCCAGGGCAGGCCGACGCCGTCCCCCGGGCCCGAGGCCGAGCTGTGGATCGGGGCCCACCCCGGTGCCCCTGCCCTGCTCGAGCGGGAGCAGGGTCTGACCACGCTCCACCGGGTCATCGCGGCCGATCCCGAGCAGGAGCTCGGCGTCGCCTGCGCGAGCCGGTTCGACGGGCGCCTCCCCTTCCTGCTCAAGGTCCTGGCCGTGGAGAAGGCGCTGTCCATCCAGGTCCACCCCGACCGGGCCCAGGCGCAGGAGGGGTGGTCACGGGAGGACGCCGCGTCGATCCCGCTGCGCGACCCGGCCCGCAACTACAAGGACGACTGGCCCAAGCCGGAGGCCGTGCTGGCGCTCACCGAGTTCGAGGCGCTGGCGGGCTTTCGCAGCGTGGAGGAGGCGGCCCGCATCGTCGAGCACCTCCAGGTGCCCGCGCTGGCCACCGTCGTCGACGCCCTGCGCTCGGGGGAGGACCAGGCACAGGTCCGTGCGCTCACCACCTTGCTCCACTGGCCCATGCGCGAGCGGGACCAGCTCCTCGCCGACGTCGAGTGGCGCTGCGGGGAGCTCGCGGACGACCCCGGCGTGGCGGACGAGGACCGAGCCGCCTTCCGCGCCGCCGTGCGCATCGCGCGCCAGCACCCGGGGGACATCGGGCTGGTGGCCTCCCTCCTGCTGCAGCACGTGACGCTCAGCCCGGGCGAGGGGCTGTTCATGCCGGCCGGCGGTCTGCACTGCTACCTGCAGGGGACGGGCATCGAGCTGCTCGCCAACTCGGACAACGTGGTGCGCGCCGGCCTGACGTCCAAACATGTCGACGTCGACGAGCTGCTGCGCCTGCTCGACCCCGCGGTGACCGTCCCGACCCTGCGCCCGGTCGAGGTCGCCCCGGGACTCACGCACTTCGAGACGCCGGCTCCGGAGTTCGACCTGCTCCGCTGCACGGTGGGCGAGGGTGGCGCGACGGCCGGTGGCCGGCACCTCCCCGGTGACGGCGCTCCGCGCCTGCTGCTGTGCCTCGAGGGCGAGGTCACCGTGACCGACGACGCGGGAGACCAGGTGGTGCTCGGACGGGGAGAGAGCTGCTACTCGCCCGCGACGGACTCGGGACTCGTGCTGACGGGTCGTGGCGACGTCGTGATCGGCACGACCGGTCGCTAGGATGACGCGGGCCGGACGCTCCGGCCGGCGAGGAGCATGACCTGATGGCGCTGTGGACGCTGCACAACGGGGGAGTCCTGGAACCGGGAGCCGTGGTGGCCCCGCACGAGCGGCTCGGCTGGGGCAAGACCATCGGGCTGGGCGCCCAGCACGTCGTGGCGATGTTCGGTGCGACCTTCGTCTTCCCGATCCTCATGGGGCTCAACCCGCAGCTCGCGGTGATGATGAGCGGCGTCGCGACGCTGCTGTTCCTCGCGATCGTGCGCGGTCGGGTGCCGAGCTACCTGGGCTCGTCGGCCTCGTTCGTCGGGGTGGCGACCGCCATCTATGCCGCGGGCGGGTCCCCGGCGCACGTCTCCGGGGCGATGCTCTGGTGCGGGGTCGCCCTCGCCGTCGTGGGTGTCGTCATCCACCTCGCCGGCGCCACCGTGATCCACCGCACGCTGCCGCCCGTCGTGACGGGCGCGGTCGTCATGCTCATCGGCTTCAACCTTGCGCCCGTGGTCGCCCGCACCTACTGGCCGCAGGACCAGTGGGTGGCGCTGGTCGTGATGCTGGTCGTCGTGCTGCTCAACGTCGGCGTGCGGGGGTTCCTGTCCCGGGTCGCGATCTTCCTCGCCCTGCTGATCGGGTATGCCGTGTCCTGGGTCCTCGACCTCGTGGCCGGCCCCATCACGAGCTTCCAGCCCGGCGCAGTCTCCGCGCAGAACCCCACCGGCGTCGTCGAGCACCTCCGCGTCGACTGGTCGGCCGTGAGCGCAGCCCCGTGGTTCGGCTTCCCGCCCGCCACGTCCGGCACCACGGTCGGCTGGCACCTGCCGCAGTTCTCCCTCGCCTACGCCCTGCTCGCCCTGCCCGTCGTCATCGCCCTCATCGCCGAGAACACCGGCCACGTCAAGGCCGTCGCAGAGATGACGGGGGCGCCCCTCGACCAGGAGATGGGCAGGGCCATCATGGCCGACGGGCTGGGGTCCGTCCTCGCCACGGGGGTGGGGGCCGGTCCCACCACCACGTATGCCGAGAACATCGGCGTCATGGCCGCCACCCGCGTCTACTCCACGGCCGCATACGTCGTGGCAGCCCTGGTGGCGATCGTGTTCGGCTTCTCCCCGAAGTTCGGCGCGATCATCTCCGCCACCCCGGGAGGCGTCCTCGGCGGCATCTGCGTGGTGCTCTACGGCATGATCGGCCTGCTCGGCGCCAAGATCTGGAAGGAGAACGGCGTCGACTTCGGCAACCCCGTCAACCTGGTCCCCGTCGCGGCCGGCATCATCATCGGGATCGGGGACACCTCGCTGCGGATCACCGACGACTTCACCCTCGGCGGCATCGCTCTGGGCACCGTCGTCACCGTCGCGCTCTACCACCTCGCGCACGCGGTCGCGCCGCGGCACCTGCGCGACACCGCCGGGGGCAGCAGCCTCGTCCTGGACACCCCCGGGATGTACGTCGACGAGGACTACGTCGAGGACGACGTCGAGGACGACGTCGAGGACGGCAAGAACGACGGCGAGGCGCGACGCCGGCGCTGAGGGGCTACTCGCTACTCGCTACTCGGTTGTCGGTGGGGCGTGTCCTTGCCGAGGTCGGCCTCCAGCACGCGCCGGATCTCGTGCTGGGCGGCGTCGAAGGACAGGCCGAGCACCTGCAGCAGGTCGACGACGATGGACCGCAGCTGCGCCCGGATCACCTCGGCGGACAGCGTGGCGTCCGGGTCGGGGTCGCGGGTCAGCCGCCCGATCTCGAGCAGCTCCGGCTCCAGCTCCTCCGACAGCTCGCCGGCGCTGAGGGCGTCGGAGATGTGGTCGACCGCCTCGGCGAGCCGGTCGATGGCGTCGGTGTAGCGGTCGGGGACGTGCTCGGCGTTCTGCAGCGCGACGGTGGCGCGGCGGATCAGCACCCGCATGTTGCGGATGGCACGGTCCATCGGCTCCATGAGGTTGGCGACCTCCTCCACCGCCGGCCGGTGGCGCCGGTGGAAGGGGGTCACCCGCATCACCTCGAGGCTGTCCGCGGAGAAGCCGCGCAGCGCCGTCAGGTCACGCTCGGTGGCGCGGGCCGCGGCCAGCGCCTCCTCACAGGCGTCGAGGTCGTCGTCGCGCAGGGCGGAGGAGGTGGTGTGCAGCAGGTCGCCGATGGCGTCGAGGATCTTGCTCGCCTGGCTGCGCGGCTTGACCAGGGACGAGCTGGGCACCAGGGACGCGAACACCAGGGCCACGACCGCGCCCACGAGCGCCTCGAACCAGCGACCGAAGGCGCCCTGCGGCGCCGCGGCCAGCAGGGCGACGATCATGCCCTGGATGCCTGCCTGGTTGGCCATGAGGGTGCCGGCGCCGAGCAGCGTGGCGATCGTCATACCGGCACTGACGATCAGGAGGATCTGCCAGGGGCCGATCCCGAACAGGTGCACGAAGGACTCGCCGATGAAGGCGCCCACCGCCACGCCGACGGTGATCTCGATCGCGCGCCGCAGCCGCTGGCCGTAGGTCATGCCGAGCGCCACGATCGCGGCGACGGGGGCGAACAGCGGCACGCCGACGTCGAAGCCGTAGTGCGCGATGGAGTAGGCGGTCATGGCGGCGAGTGCGCACTGGGCGATGAAGAACAGCCGCTGACGCAGGCGCCGCGCGCTGCGCAGCGCCCCTCGCCGCGACACGCGCGCGGACGACCGGCCGAGGTCGGCCGCGCGCTCGCCCCAGCGGACCTGACGGGTGGCGCCCACGTCAGTTCTGCTCGTAGGCGGCCAGAACCAGCGCCACCCACTCCTCGACCGTGCGCCCCGTGCGGTCCTTCGAGGAGCGGGTGACCGCGTCCTTCGTGCCCTTCGGTTCGTTGCCCACCGGCTCATTGTCCCGTATCCACGACCAGGTCGGCGTGCTCCCGGGTCGCGTGCCCGGCGAAGTGCGCGGACTCCTGGCCGGCCCAGCGCTCCCAGTGCGGGGCGTAGGACTCGCCGTCGCGCTCGAGCCCCCGACGCCTGCGGGTCTCGCGGTCCGCCTCCAGCCAGGCCAGGGCCGCCAGCCGAGGCCGTATGACGTCCGCCCCGCACCCCACGCCCTCGACGACGAGCCAGGCTGTGGCGCAAAGAATCTCGTGCCGCTCGGCGTAGGCGCCGCGCGCCCAGTCGTAGCGCTGGTAGGCGCCGTCCCGCCCCTGCGCCAGCGGCTCGACGACCTGGGACGAGAGCAGGGTCACCGCGGCGGCCAGACCGTCCCAGCCGGGATAGAGGTCGTCCATGTGCACGACGACGACGTGGCCGCCCGTCCGGCGCAGGTGCGCCTCCAGGTGCGCCGCGAGCGTGGTCTTGCCGGAGCCGCTCGGCCCGTCGACCGCCACGACCCGGGTGCCGCAGGGCAGGGCGGGTCGCCGCCTGGCGATGGTGACCAGCCGGGTGGCGGCGCTGGCGAGGGGAGGCACGGACCGAGCCTAGGCACACCGGTGGGCCGCCCGGATAGGATCTGCTGGTGCCTGTCGCGATCCGTGTCATCCCCTGCCTGGACGTCGACGCCGGACGCGTCGTCAAGGGCGTCAACTTCGAGAACCTCCGCGACGCCGGCGACCCCGTCGAGCTGGCCCGCAGCTATGACGCGCAGGGCGCCGACGAGCTGACCTTCCTCGACGTGACCGCGAGCTCGGGCAACCGGGAGACGACATACGAGATGGTGCGGCACTGCGCGGAGCAGGTGTTCATCCCGTTGACCGTCGGCGGGGGAGTGCGCACCCCCGAGGACGTCGACCGGCTGCTGCGAGCCGGCGCCGACAAGGTCGGGGTCAACACCGCCGCGATCGCCCGTCCCGAGGTGATCAGCGAGATCGCCGACCGGTTCGGCAACCAGGTGCTCGTGCTCTCGGCCGACGTGCGTCGCCGGCGCGACGAGCAGGGCCGGGTGGTCGAGGGGTTCGAGGTCACCACGCATGGTGGCAAGCGGGGCACGGGCATCGACGCCGTGGAGTGGTGCGCCCGGGCCGAGCGGCTCGGCGCGGGGGAGATCCTGCTGAACTCCATGGACGCCGACGGCACCAAGGACGGCTTCGACCTCGAGCTGATCCGGCTCGTGCGGCGGGAGGTGCGCGTCCCGCTGATCGCGTCCGGCGGCGCGGGCGCCCTCGAGCACTTCGCCCCGGCCGTCGAGGCGGGGGCCGACGCCGTGCTCGCCGCCAGCGTCTTCCACTACGGCGAGCTGACGATCGGTCAGGTCAAGGACGCGTTGCGCGCCGCCGGGCACGAGGTCCGCTGAGCGGGGCGGTCAGAGGCCGAGCGGCGTCTGACGGAACGCCCGGTCCGCCTCGGGGGAGCCCTCGACGGTCACGTCGGCGGCCGCCGTCCGCCCGGACAGATAGAGCAGGAGATCGCCCGGTCGACCCGTGAGCGAGACCGCACTCGCCCCGGTGGGCTTGCGCAGCACCTGCTCGTCGTGCCCCGGCGCCACCACGGTGACTCCGACCTTGCAGCGCAGCAGGGTCATCCGGCCCATCGTCGAGACCATCCGCCACAGGGCCGCCTCGAGCTCGGGCGTCATGGGGACCTGCGCCCGGGGCTCCTGGGCGCGGAGCACGTCCTCGTGATGGATGTAGAACTCCGCCAGGTTGACCCGCTCGGCGATGGCGGGGATGCGGGTCGGGGCGTAGGCCGGGGGTCCGAAGCGCACGAGGTCGACCAGCTCCGGCCAGGGGCGCGCGGCATACGACTGCTGCACCGCGTCGGTGTGGCCCGAGAGTGCCGGGACCAGGATGCCGGGCATGGCGTCGGGGCGGCGGTCACGGGTCGCGAGGTGAGCGGCGAGGTCGCGCGTCGTCCACCCCTCGTCGAGGGTGGGGGCGTCGGGCCCCACGCGGTCGAAGAGGTCGGACAGGGCCTGGCGCTGGGCGTGGGCGAGCGAGGTCATGACCCCATCCTGGCACCGAACCCGGTGGCCCCGGAGCCTCCCGGCGTGCTGGACTCGGAGGATGCGTGCCAAGCGGCCCAGGACATCACCGAGACCGAAGAGCGCGCCTACTGGTCGCAGCAGCGGATCGACGAGCTGCGGCTGCGCTCGCTGGCCTTCCTGAGGCACGTGCTCGCCCACGAGACGGGGTGACCGGGCACCCGGTCGACTTGGCACAATGACCTGGTGACCCCCGACGCCGCCATACGGCCACCCGCCCTGGACCCGACCATCGCGAGCCGCCTCAAGCGCGACGACCACGGACTGGTCGCGGCGGTCGTGCAGCAGCACGACACGGGGGAGGTGCTCATGGTGGGGTGGATGGACGACGAGGCGCTACGGCGGACGCTGACCGAGGGGCGAGTGACCTTCTGGAGCCGCAGCCGTCGTGAGTACTGGCGCAAGGGGGACGCCTCCGGGCACGCGCAGCACGTCAAGGGCGTCGCGATCGACTGCGACGGCGACGCGCTGCTGGTGCGCGTGGACCAGGTCGGCGCGGCCTGCCACACCGGGCAGCGGACCTGCTTCCACACCGATCTGCCTGCGGCAGAAGGGAACCGACCGTGACCGACCAGGCCTCTGAGCACCTCCCCGACCTGGGCTTCGGGACGACCTGGCCGGGCCTTGACACCTTCCGCGAGCTGGCGCGGGACCGCCGCGTGATCCCCGTCGTGCGGCGGCTGCTGGCCGACGCCGAGACGCCGCTGTCGGTCTACCGCAAGCTCGCCCAGGACCGCCCCGGCACCTTCCTGTTCGAGTCGGCGGAGCACGGCGGCGTGTGGTCGCGCTACTCGATCGTCGGGGCGGCCAGCCTGGCCACCCTCACCGAGCGCGGCGGGTCGGCCACCTGGCTCGGGGACGTGCCCGCGGGGATCCCCACCGACGGCAGCCCGGTGGAGGTCCTGCGCGACACGGTCGAGGTGCTCGGCACCGAGCCCCTGGCCGGTCTCCCGCCGCTGACCGGCGGCATGGTGGGCTTCGTCGGGTACGACGCGGTGCGCCGGTGGGAGCGTGTGCCCGACCACGCCGAGGACGTGCTCGGCCTGCCCGAGCTGGCCATGATGCTGGCGACGGACCTCGCGGTGATGGACCACGCGGACGGCTCGATCCTGCTGGTGGCCAACGCGATCAACGTGGACGACACGGACGAGCGCGTGGACGAGGCGCACGCCGGGGCGGTGGAGCGGCTCGACCGGATGGTGCGCGAGCTGGCGGCCCCCGCGCCCAGCACCGTCGCGGTCGTCGAGCCGGCGGCCCCCGAGGCCACGAGCAACATGACCCCGTCGGAGTTCCACGCCATGGTGGAGCAGGGCAAGGAGGCGATCCGGGCGGGCGAGGTCTTCCAGGTCGTCCTGGCGCAGCGGTTCAGCGTGCCCTGCCCGGCCGACGCCCTGGACGTCTATCGCGTCCTGCGCGCCTCCAACCCCAGCCCCTACATGTATCTCCTGCGCTGCCCCGACCCCGACGGCGGCAGCTACGACATCGTCGGGTCCTCGCCGGAGGCGCTGGTCAAGGTCACCGGGCGGCGCGTCATCACCCACCCGATCGCCGGGTCCCGCCCTCGCGGCGCCGGTCCCGAGGAGGACGTCCAGCTCGAGAAGGACCTGCTGGCCGACCCCAAGGAGCGCTCCGAGCACGTCATGCTCGTCGACCTGTCCCGCAACGACCTGCAGCGGGTCTGCGACGCCGGCACGGTCGACACGGTGGAGTTCATGACGATCCGGCGCTACAGCCACATCATGCACATCGAGTCCACGGTCGTCGGTCGCCTCGCACAGGGACGGAGCGCGTATGACGTCCTGGCCGCCACCTTCCCCGCCGGCACGCTGTCCGGGGCGCCCAAGCCCCGCGCGCTCAGCCTGATCGACGAGCTCGAGCCCAGCCGCCGCGGGCTCTACGGGGGAGTGGTCGGCTACCTCGACTTCCACGGCGACCTCGACATGGCGATCGCCATCCGCACCGCGCTCATCCGCGACGGCGTCGCGCACGTGCAGGCGGGCGGCGGGATCGTGGCGGACTCGGTCCCCGAGCTGGAGTTCCAGGAGTCCTGCAACAAGGCCGCGGCGGCCCTGAGGGCGGTCGCGGCGGCGTCCGGGCTGCGGGCGCCGTGACGCCCGCTCGGTCGGTCGTGCTCCCGGCCGTGCTGGGGGCGGGGGTCGTGCTGGGGCTGGCGACCCAGCCCTGGGCCACCGGCAGCTCCGCCGACGCCCTCGTCGGGGGGCGCGCCGTCACCGCCAGCGGCTCCTCCCTGGTGCCGCTCGCCGGGGCACTGGCGCTCGCGGCCGGTGCGGCCTCGGTCGTGGCCGTCACCGGTGGGCGGGTGGTGCGCCGGGTCGCCGCGGCCCTGCTGCTGGCGTCCGCGCTCGGCTGCGCGGCCGCGATCGGGTGGTTCCTCACCGACCCCGCCTCCCCGCTGGCCGCCGACCTCGCGACCCGCACCGGCCGCACCTCGCCTCCACGGGTGAGCGCGTCGGCGACCTGGGCGGCGTGGGCCGCGCTCGCCGCGACGCTGCTGCCGACAGCCGCGGGCGTGGCCGCGCTGCGGCTCGCTGGTCGCACCCGAGGGCTGTCGGGCCGCTACGACTCCCCGGCGGCGGGCCCGCCCGAGCAGGCGCCGGCTCGTGAGGAGTCCCTCTGGGACGAGGTGAGCCGCGGTGACACGGACGACACCGGCGGGGCCGGCGACACCGGTGGCGCCGCACCGCACGAGCCCCGCCGACCTGACACAATGACGCCAGACCGTCCCGCCGCAGAGACCAGACCCTCACGCCCCGACGAGGAGCCAGACCGATGATCCAAGACCGCCCCGACTCCGCCCCCTCCGCCAACGAGCGGGTGACGCACGACACGCACGGCCAGTCGATGGCCGCCTGGGCCGCCGTGGGCGTCCTGCTCCTCGGCGCGGTCGTGATGTCCCTCGCGGTGGTCTTCGCCAACTGGTTCTGGATCGCCGTGGGCGCGCTCATCCTCGCGGCCGGCCCGATCGTCGGCATCGGCATGGCCAAGGCCGGTTACGGCGCCGGCGGCCCCAAGGACCGCTTCACCAACAGCGCGCACCACCACTGAGGCGCCCAGCGCCCCACCCCACAGATCGTGAGGGTTTGGTCCACAAGCG
>NZ_WLVL01000045.1 GCF_009707125.1 Arsenicicoccus cauae | reverse complement strand
GTCGTGAGCGTCCGATGTTTGAGAACTCAACAGCGTGCCGAAATTCGATGCCAAGTTTTTGACCTCGTTTGAGGTTCCTTTGGTAGATGGACGATTCAACGTCATGTTGTTTTGTCTTTTTGCTGGGGTTGCAAATTTTTCTACGGAGAGTTTGATCCTGGCTCAGGACGAACGCTGGCGGCGTGCTTAACACATGCAAGTCGAACGATGAAGCCCAGCTTGCTGGGTGGATTAGTGGCGAACGGGTGAGTAACACGTGAGTAACCTGCCCTTCACTCTGGGATAACTCCGGGAAACCGGGGCTAATACTGGATATGACTCCTCCTCGCATGGGGTGGGAGTGGAAAGCTTTTGTGGTGGAGGATGGACTCGCGGCCTATCAGCTTGTTGGTGAGGTAGTGGCTCACCAAGGCGACGACGGGTAGCCGGCCTGAGAGGGCGACCGGCCACACTGGGACTGAGACACGGCCCAGACTCCTACGGGAGGCAGCAGTGGGGAATATTGCACAATGGGCGAAAGCCTGATGCAGCGACGCCGCGTGAGGGATGAAGGCCTTCGGGTTGTAAACCTCTTTCAGCTCTGAAGAAGCGAAAGTGACGGTAGGAGCAGAAGAAGCACCGGCTAACTACGTGCCAGCAGCCGCGGTAATACGTAGGGTGCGAGCGTTGTCCGGAATTATTGGGCGTAAAGAGCTTGTAGGTGGTTTGTCGCGTCTGCGGTGAAATCCCAACGCTTAACGTTGGGCTTGCCGTGGGTACGGGCAGACTAGAGTGTGGTAGGGGAGACTGGAATTCCTGGTGTAGCGGTGAAATGCGCAGATATCAGGAGGAACACCGATGGCGAAGGCAGGTCTCTGGGCCATAACTGACACTGAGAAGCGAAAGCATGGGGAGCGAACAGGATTAGATACCCTGGTAGTCCATGCCGTAAACGTTGGGCGCTAGGTGTGGGGCTCATTCCACGAGTTCCGTGCCGCAGCTAACGCATTAAGCGCCCCGCCTGGGGAGTACGGCCGCAAGGCTAAAACTCAAAGGAATTGACGGGGGCCCGCACAAGCGGCGGAGCATGCGGATTAATTCGATGCAACGCGAAGAACCTTACCAAGGCTTGACATACACCGGAAACACTCAGAGATGGGTGCCCCGCAAGGTCGGTGTACAGGTGGTGCATGGTTGTCGTCAGCTCGTGTCGTGAGATGTTGGGTTAAGTCCCGCAACGAGCGCAACCCTCGTTCTATGTTGCCAGCGCGTGATGGCGGGGACTCATAGGAGACTGCCGGGGTCAACTCGGAGGAAGGTGGGGATGACGTCAAATCATCATGCCCCTTATGTCTTGGGCTTCACGCATGCTACAATGGCCGGTACAAAGGGCTGCGATACCGCGAGGTGGAGCGAATCCCAAAAAACCGGTCTCAGTTCGGATTGGGGTCTGCAACTCGACCCCATGAAGTCGGAGTCGCTAGTAATCGCAGATCAGCAACGCTGCGGTGAATACGTTCCCGGGCCTTGTACACACCGCCCGTCAAGTCACGAAAGTCGGTAACACCCGAAGCCGGTGGCCTAACCCTTGTGGGGGGAGCCGTCGAAGGTGGGACTGGCGATTGGGACTAAGTCGTAACAAGGTAGCCGTACCGGAAGGTGCGGCTGGATCACCTCCTTTCTAAGGAGCATATGCCTCTGCACCACCGTTCGTGTGGTGGGGGTGCTCAAGGGTGGAACATCGAATGGGTCGCGTCTGGTTGGCGCTGCTGGCGAGTACGGCTGTCATGCTTCTCCTGGTGGGGAGTGTGGTGGTGGGGAAAGTTGGTGGTGTTGGCTGGGTGTGGTGGCGCGCTGTTGGGTCCTGAGACATCGGGCCGGCTGCTGGTGGGGTCTCCTGTGTGGGGGTCGTGCTGGTGGTGGGACTGGTTGTCTTGGTTGTGCCTGGACTGCTGATAGCTCGAGCGTGTGCTTGGGTGTGTAGGTGGTTGGGGTTTGTGTTTTGAGAACTACACAGTGGACGCGAGCATCTTTGTGGCCAAGTTTTTAAGGGCGCACGGTGGATGCCTTGGCACCAGGAACCGATGAAGGACGTAGGAATCTGCGATAAGCCTCGGGGAGTCGATAACCAGACTGTGATCCGAGGATTTCCGAATGGGGAAACCCGGCTGGAGTTTATGTCCAGTCACCTGCACCTGAATATATAGGGTGTGTGGAGGGAACGTGGGGAAGTGAAACATCTCAGTACCCACAGGAAGAGAAAACAACAGTGATTCCGTCAGTAGTGGCGAGCGAACGCGGAAGAGGCTAAACCGGTCGTGTGTGATACCTGTCAGGGGTTGCACGGTCGGGGTTGTGGGACTTGTCTGCCCGTACTGACATGCGGGCGCACAGTGAGAAATCTTGTTCGTAGGCGAACGGTCTTGAAAGGCCGGGCATAGAGGGTGTTACCCCCGTAGCCGAAACGTTCGAGACTGTGGATGAGTATCCCAAGTAGCACGGGGCCCGAGAAATCCCGTGTGAATCTGGCGGGACCACCCGCTAAGCCTAAATATTCCCTGGTGACCGATAGCGGACTAGTACCGTGAGGGAAAGGTGAAAAGTACCCCGGGAGGGGAGTGAAATAGATCCTGAAACCGTGCGCTTACAATCCGTTGGAGCCTCTGTGTGGGGTGACAGCGTGCCTTTTGAAGAATGAGCCTGCGAGTTAGTGCTCAGTGGCGAGGTTAACCCGTGTGGGGAAGCCGTAGCGAAA
This sequence comes from Arsenicicoccus cauae, assembly GCF_009707125.1. Classification (GTDB taxonomy): domain Bacteria; phylum Actinomycetota; class Actinomycetes; order Actinomycetales; family Dermatophilaceae; genus Arsenicicoccus; species Arsenicicoccus cauae. The sequence continues at coordinate 2,576 of NZ_WLVL01000045.1, read as the reverse complement.
GCGAGTCCGAATAGGGCGTCAGAGTCGCTGGGTCTAGACCCGAAGCGAAGTGATCTACCCATGGCCAGGTTGAAGCGCGGGTAAGACCGCGTGGAGGACCGAACCCACCTAGGTTGAAAACTGGGGGGATGAGCTGTGGGTAGGGGTGAAAGGCCAATCAAACTTCGTGATAGCTGGTTCTCCCCGAAATGCATTTAGGTGCAGCGTCACGTGTTTCTTACCGGAGGTAGAGCTACTGGATGGCTAATGGGCCTCACCAGGTTACTGACGTCAGCCAAACTCCGAATGCCGGTAAGTGAGAGCGTGGCAGTGAGACTGCGGGGGATAAGCTCCGTAGTCGAGAGGGAAACAGCCCAGATCACCAGCTAAGGCCCCTAAGCGTGTGCTAAGTGGAAAAGGATGTGAAGTTGCTGTGACAACCAGGAGGTTGGCTTAGAAGCAGCCACCCTTTAAAGAGTGCGTAATAGCTCACTGGTCAAGTGATTTTGCGCCGACAATGTAGCGGGGCTCAAGCACACCGCCGAAGCTGTGGCATTGACACATTGCCAAGCCTTTGTGGTTCAGGCGTGTCGATGGGTAGGGGAGCGTCGTGTGGCGAGTGAAGCGGCGGAGTGATCCAGCCGTGGACGCTACGCGAGTGAGAATGCAGGCATGAGTAGCGAATGACGGGTGAGAAACCCGTCCGCCGAATAACCAAGGGTTCCAGGGTCAAGTTAATCTGCCCTGGGTAAGTCGGGACCTAAGGCGAGGCCGACAGGCGTAGTCGATGGACATCCGGTTGATATTCCGGAACCGGCGCAGTACCGCCCCTAGCGAGGCTGGTGATACTAAACCTGGTGAAGCTTCTCTTAACCGCCTTCGGGTGGGTGAGGAGTGGATGAGGTGACCTGAGCCAGTAGTAGTTAAGCGATGGAGTGACGCAGGAAGGTAGCCTCCGCGTGGCGATGGTTGTCCACGTCCAAGGATGTAGCCCTGTGTGTAGGTAAATCCGCACACTGTATGGGTGAGATCTGATAGTGACCGCGTATGCGGGAAGAGGGTGATCCTATGCTGCCGAGAAAAGCTTCTAGCGAGGGACTGAGCCGCCCGTACCCCAAACCGACTCAGGTGGTTAGGTAGAGAATACCAAGGCGATCGAGTGAATCGTGGTTAAGGAATTCGGCAAAATGCCCCCGTAACTTCGGGAGAAGGGGGGCCATGATCGTGACGCACCTTGCGTGTTGAGCGTGAGTGGCCGCAGAGACCAGGGGGAAGCGACTGTTTACTAAAAACACAGGTCCGTGCGAAGAAGTAATTCGATGTATACGGACTGACGCCTGCCCGGTGCTGGAACGTTAAGGGGACCGGTTAGCCTTACGGCGAAGCTGAGAACTTAAGCGCCAGTAAACGGCGGTGGTAACTATAACCATCCTAAGGTAGCGAAATTCCTTGTCGGGTAAGTTCCGACCTGCACGAATGGCGTAACGACTTCCCCACTGTCTCAACCGCGAACTCGGCGAAATTGCATTACGAGTAAAGATGCTCGTTACGCGCAGCAGGACGGAAAGACCCCGGGACCTTTACTATAGCTTGGTATTGGTGTTCGGTACGGCTTGTGTAGGATAGGTGGGAGACTGTGAAGCATGCACGCCAGTGTGTGTGGAGTCATCGTTGAAATACCACTCTGGTCGTTCTGGATATCTAACCTCGGTCCGTGATCCGGATCAGGGACAGTGCCTGGTGGGTAGTTTAACTGGGGCGGTTGCCTCCTAAAGGGTAACGGAGGCGCCCAAAGGTTCCCTCAGCCTGGTTGGCAATCAGGTTTCGAGTGTAAGTGCACAAGGGAGCTTGACTGTGAGACAGACATGTCGAGCAGGGACGAAAGTCGGGACTAGTGACCCGGCGGTGGCTTGTGGAAGCGCCGTCGCTCAACGGATAAAAGGTACCCCGGGGATAACAGGCTGATCTTGCCCAAGAGTTCATATCGACGGCATGGTTTGGCACCTCGATGTCGGCTCGTCGCATCCTGGGGCTGGAGTAGGTCCCAAGGGTTGGGCTGTTCGCCCATTAAAGCGGTACGCGAGCTGGGTTTAGAACGTCGTGAGACAGTTCGGTCCCTATCCGCTGTGCGCGTAGGAAACTTGAGAAGGGCTGTCCCTAGTACGAGAGGACCGGGATGGACGAACCTCTGGTGTGTCAGTTGTTCTGCCAAGGGCACCGCTGATTAGCTACGTTCGGAAGTGATAACCGCTGAAAGCATCTAAGCGGGAAGCACGCTTCAAGATGAGGTTTCCATGCCCCTTGTGGGTGAGAGGCTCCCAGCTAGACTACTGGGTTGATAGGCCGGATGTGGAAGCACAGCAATGTGTGGAGCTGACCGGTACTAATAAGCCGATGACTTGACCCGAAGATTGCTCGCGTCCACTGTGTAGTTCCCGACACACAAACCATTCAGGTGGTTTGACAAGTCGATAGAGTTACGGCGGTCATAGCGTCAGGGAAACGCCCGGTCCCATTCCGAACCCGGAAGCTAAGCCTGACAGCGCCGATGGTACTGCACTGGAGACGGTGTGGGAGAGTAGGACGCCGCCGGACAA
>NZ_WLVL01000044.1 GCF_009707125.1 Arsenicicoccus cauae | reverse complement strand
TACCTCTCCGAAGGCTCCATGGCCAAGCTCTACCCAACCCGCGATACTGAGACCGTCGCCCTCGAAAAGAGCGACCGGTAGGCAACGAGCATCACCTCAAAGCCCACCACTCAACGGGGCTCTATCGGGAGAATCGGTCGAACGCCATCCGTGTGCGAGTGCTGACCGGAAGACGACGCCTCAGCAGCTCATCTTCGAGCTCGTCTTCGCGCTCGTCGTCGCCGTAGGAGGTCGTGGTGTCGCCTTCGCGGGCGAGCTCATCCTCGTCTTCGGACGGATCGCCAACGTCCATGCCAATGTCCCCGAGCCGACCGGCTATCGCAGCCAGGATCACCTGGATATCCGTCGGCGCAATGCCGGGTCCGCCGCTGCGGCCGAAGTACCCGCCATAGCGGTGATCGCGGCGGACGCGGGTCCAGTCGAGGTCTTCGAGCCTGATCGACGGCTCCCCTTCGTTGTCGGCAGCGACCGGGGTCGGCTCATTGCCTTTCGCGATCCGCCAGACGGATGCGCGGTCGATGATGAGCGTCGCGTCCAACTCCTGGAGCAGTTCGTAAAGCTCTGCATCTTGCTCCGGAAGGTCACCGATGTGTTGGAGCCGGTCTCGTTGGCCAACTTTGTCGAGCCGCCCGCGCAGCTGGGCTACGTGATACGGCCACGAGTGATTGATCTGGCTGTCGTCACCGTCGAGCATGACCTGGATCCGGCCGCCCTCGGCCAGTCGCTCCGCCGAGTCCTTGGTGAGAACCAGTCGGACCTGCAGGCCGTCGACTTCTTTGGCCGTCCACTCCAACGGGCTGCCGGTGTGGTCCTCGATCAGGATGGCGGTTCCGTCGGCGATCGGTCGGTCGAAGGCCAACGTCAGCCGGGCGCCCTTGAGTGTGCTCCACAACAGAACCGGGTGCTGCCCGTCGACCGTCTCGCCGGGCGGCACGCCCTGATAGCTGATCTTGAGCGACGCTGGATCGTCGATCTCGCTTCGCTCTAGGTGGGCATACAGCGAGTCAAAGGCTCCCCGCCCACCGTGGGTGATGACGCCGAGCTCGACGTTCCCGTTCTCGGCGGACCGCAGAAGTGCGGTGCGCGACAGGTTGGCCGAACCAGAAAGCAACGTCTCCGAGTCGCCATGGATCAGATGCACCCACTTCGCATGGATGTAGGCACCCGGCTCGGACTTGACCTGCACGCGCTCGATGACCGGACCCGGGGCGTTCCTCATGACGCTCTGGATGGAGGCCGGATCCGCAGACGTGGCGTCAGTGAGCAGGAGGCGGGCGCTTGGGCTGAAAGCGGTCGACCAACGCCTCCAGCGCTGCGCAGTCGGCGTCGTGGAACGGGGCGTGTGCGATGAGTTCGTCGACCGGGCCGGCGACCTCGACTTGCAGTTGCTCAATGATCGGGTCTTCGAGGCTGCTCCGCAGCGCCGAAGGGCTGGCAGGTGCCGGCGGGACCCACGGTGACTGGCCCCACGCGGTTTGCAGCAGTTCGACGACGGGCGGGTCGAGCAGGCCTCGTTGAGCCAGCCCGTCAACGTGGGACCGTGCCGAGGCGAACTCCTGCAGGTGCTCCGGGCGTTCGTCGCTGTAGGCGTACACATGCCAGAGCTCACCGGGGGCCGCGTAGCCCTCGTAGCCGAGGTTGCCCGAGCCGACTACCAAGAGCCCGCTGGAAGGCCCGAGCAGCGCGATCAGTTTGCCGTGTGCAGCCTGAGGGTGAGGGACCGGGGCCGCGACGTATGCCTTGTTCGCGAGCCGATGCCGCTGCCCGGTCCGAGCCGACTCGGCGAGCGTCTCGGCCAACTGCCCGTCGTCGGCCAGGACGATGCGGAGTGGGATCTGCGCGAGCTGGCCCAGCAGTCTGGTCTCGAAGAACGTGAGATCGGCGCCGTAGGTGCATATCAGGGCCGTCGTCCACTGCCCCTGGAGCAGCTCAGGGATGACAACGCCTGCGCGCGGCGAGCTCACGAACGCTCCGCATCAAGTTCGCCGAAGGCTGCCGCCGCAGCGGCGAGGGCCCCCCGTGGCAAGTCACCGTCGGCCAGGAGGCGCTGTCCTGAACCGGTCAGTTGACGGTCAGATTCGTTGAACGTCGAGACCCAACCGAGTTCGTGCACGGTCGTGCTGAGAGCGTGGAAGCGGCTGTCGTTGAACACCGCCGGGGAGTCTTGGGCGAAGAACCTGACGGCAGCTCCAACGCGTCGCACCCGGTAGGTGTCGTCTGGGAGCTTCGCGGTGGCCACTCGCTCGTGCTGGACGATCACGAAGTCCTCGATCAGCCATCGGGCGAGGTCACCGAGCGTGAGGTCTCGCAGCATGCGCTGGTTCAGCTGATGCATGAACCGTGCCATGCCGATGCGGAGACTCCCTCCCTCTGCGACGAGGACCTGCTCCTTGGCGTACTCCAAGGCGCGCCTCGGAAGTCCGAACCGCTCGCGGAGCAGGAGCACCAGAGCCAGAAGTGCCACCATGGTGGCTCCGTCGTCCTGGTCATATTCGCGGCAGGCGGTGTACAGCGCGTGCTCGTCGAGGCCTCCGGTGCGCGGCCAGACGCCGTCGGCATCGGGCGACACGTCGACTTCGGCGAGGAGACCCTCAAGCAGGGAAGACGCGCGTGTGCTGGCATCTACCGCTGGAAGGATCAGCCCCAAATCGTCTACCTGCGAGCTGCGGGTCAAGGAATCATCGACGAGTGCCCACAGCTCTGCCTTCGGAAGGACCGTGAGGCCGCCGTCGGTCGCGGCAAGTCCGCGGCGCGAAACCCAGCGGAGCAGGCGGTTGAAGACGTACGCGAAGTACTCCCGACCCTGGTACACGCGCCAGCGACGAGCCACGTCTAGCAACTCCGGCCTTGGCCGGTAATCGGAGCCGTCGAGTTGCCGGAAGTAGACGAGCTGCCGGAAGTCGTCTTGCGAGAGCTCCTCTGCCTGTCGGCACGTGCTGAGATCCAGCAGCATGCGCAGGGTCTCGCCGCGTGAGGCCACCTCAGCGGCTGTCCCTGAGTGGAGGAACAGGTCCCGCAACAGGGGCAGGTCATGCGCCTCCGCCGCACGCAACTGGCAGAGGCAGCCCTTCCGGGCAAACTTGACAAGGGCCTCGCGTGACACCGGCTCCGTGATCTTGCCCTCGCTGAGCAGGCGGCTGACTTCCGTCCCGGCGACGGCGTTCCGATATGCCTCGGCGAGAGACCGCCCAATCGGGGTTGGGGCATCGACCGGGAACCCGTTGGCCGGCGACGCCACCACCAGCGATCCGGTGAGTTCCATCGCGGAGCGGTAATAGAGCCCGTAGCCGCCGAGCGGCTCCTTGATGTAGTCGAACTGCGGGTCGAAATCCGGGTCGTTGGCCTTCGGACTGATTCGCCTGCTGCCGTTCACGTTGCCGACGATGGTGACGTGTTCGGGGGCATCGCACACGTGACAGGCCATCGAGAAGATCGCCTCGCGGGGCCGGTAGAAGCTGACGAAGCTGGCGCGGTTTCGCGGCAGATCGGCGGCCCAGAAGTCGTCGAGCACCCATGAGTAGAACGACCAGTAGCGCGGGTGAACGGTGAGCACGTTGATGCCGGGTGACAGAGCCGGGAGGATCCTGTCGGAGCTGACCGAGCCAAGCCCGAGGTGGTCCTGACCCGATTTCGGCGCAAACGCACGTGCCCCCCAAGCAGGGCCCGTCTGCTCCCATCCCCAACCCTCGCGCTGGTTCCTCGGATCAGCCACGTCACACCAGCCCGAAGTACCTGTTGAAGAACTCGGAGAGCTTGTCGAGCACCCGCTGCTTCTTGGCTCCGTGATCCCCACCGGGCGAGAACCGTGATGCCGGTGGGAGGATCCGGGTGATCGCGGTGCCCGCCGTCGGGACGGACCCGTCGCGGAAGGCATTGGCGACGAACGTCTTCGTCTCGTCAGCCTTGAGAGCCTCCTCGGCGATGAGGGAGTCGAGTTCCGCGTCTCGCTTGGTAGCGACGAAGATCTTCCAGTCCTCGCTCGTGTCCCCTGTGATCGAGACCGAGTCGACGAACTGGAGGATCAAGTCGCTCTTGTTGCGCAGGCTCGGGCTGGAGTCGACCGCACGCCGGATCTGCATGAGGGCATCCATCTCCCGGTCGGAGTTGCCGATGGAGTCGCGGAACGCCTGGACGAGGGTCAGGATGTGGTCGACGTTGACCTCGACCTGCTTGATGAGCTCGATCTCGAAGACGACGTCGTCGTTGATGGACTCCTTCTCGGCGTCCTTGGTGCCGCTGATGAACTTCCGCTTCTGACCCTGGAATGCCTCGGTCTGGAAGTAGTACGCCACGTAAAGCGGGTCAAGCGAGTGCTGGTAGACGAACGCATCCCCGCTGATGGCGATGTCCGACTCACCGAGCCAGGCGACCGCCTTGCACACGTCAACGTCGTTCTCGCTCGTCGTCGCAATGACAAGATCCCCTGGCTTTGCCTTGCGGAGTCGGGTTGCGAAGGCAGGGTCAACGAACGACTTGGTCTCCGTCGTCGCAGTGCCGTAGACCGTGAACACCTGGCCGTAGTGGATGGCTCCAACCCCATCGTCGATGAGGTCCTTCTTCTGCAGACCGTTGCCTCTAACGAAGGTCCCGACCTCGCCCAGGGTCTTAAAGGGCACCCCAGCGGGACAGTGCTCCGCGATCAGCTCGTCAATCGTGCTCATTCGAAGAAGTCCTCGTCGATCTCGACTACCCGGTAGGTCTCCTTCACCTGCACACCGACCCCGTATCGGATCATCAGGCTGGTCAGGCGGACTCCGTCGATCAGGATCAAGCGCGTGGGCACGCCGTCGGCGTACGCGCTCGCCTCCTTGGAGAAGCGAGCAGTCGTCATGAACACACCACCATCCGCTTTGCCGCTCAGGGCTCCGACGAACGCCTGAAGGTCCGGCCGTCCGATGGTCCGGTCGACGGCGTAGCGCTTCGCTTGGATATAGACCCGGTTGAGACCGAGGGCGTCCTGGTCGATGATCCCGTCGATGCCCTCGTCGCCGGACTGCTTGGTGACGGTCGCGCGGCCGTCGGCGCCTCCGTAGCCCATCGCAACGAGCAGTTTGACGACGGCCTGCTCGAAGAACGCGGGCTCGTTGTCGAGGAGTCGTTCCAAGAGCTGAGCGGCCACGTCTTCGTGGATCCGGGCAACGCCTTGCTCGACCTGCTCAGTGGGGTCGATCGTGTCAGGTTCGGACGGCTGCAGGGAGACCAGATCGCCCGCAACACCCGTCGCACGCTTTGCCACCCACCACTCGTCACCAGGTTTCGCGACAGTCCTGAGAACGGCTTCAGTGATTCCCGTTGGATGCTCGGCGAGAAGCTTTCGTCCCAGTTCGGCCACGACGTAGTGCCCACGCCGGGGGCGTTCGAGTGCCCCGACGCGGTGGAGGTAGGAAGCTGCCCAGCCGATGCGGTTGTCGGCCATCAGCTGTCCCGACGGCAGCGCTTCCGCGAGCTGACCCTCGTCAAGCCCGGCCAACGCCGCGGTCTCGGAGCGGAGTGCCCGCAGGCTGCGCTCATCGCCGTCGTTCAGCACCTGGAGCACGGGCACCATGAACTGGTCCCAGGTTGGCATGGTCATGATTCGCTCCCCTCCAGGTCGGCGACGATGGCGTCGATCTCAGCGCGCAGCTCGGCCTGCCGGGCGACGATGCGGGCGATCTCGGCGTTCAGCTCAGTGATGTCGACGGCGACCCGGGTGTCCTCCGCCTCGACGTACGAACTGACGGCGATGTTGTAGTTGTTGGCTGCGATGTCGGCGTTGTCGACGAGCGTCGCGAAGTGCGGGATGTCCTCGCGGGCAGTGAACGCATCGAGGATCTTCTGCTGGTGCTCGGCGGCGAGCTTGTTCTTGTTGCCCTGCCGGGTGAACTCGGCCGAGGCGTCGATGAACAGCGTCTTGTTGTCGGACTTCGACTTCTTCAGCACGATGATGCAGGTCGCGATCGTCGTGCCGAAGAACAAGTCGGGCGGCAACTGGATCACGGTGTCCACGAAGTTGTTGTCGACGAGGTACTGCCGGATCTTCTGCTCCGCGCCTCCGCGGTAGAGCACGCCGGGGAACTCGACGATTGCCGCGGTGCCGTTGACGGCCAACCACGACAGCATGTGCATCGTGAAGGCGAGGTCGGCCTTCGGCGCCAGGACCCCCGCCGGGGCATAGCGCGGGTCGTTGATCAGCAGTGGGTTCGCGTCGCCCTCCCACTTCGTGGAGTAGGGCGGGTTGGAGACGATCGCCTCGAACGGCTCGTCGTCCCAGTGGGCCGGATCGATCAGCGTGTCGCCGTGGGCGATGTCGAAGTGCTCGAAGTTCACGTCGTGCAGGAACATGTTGATCCGGCACAGGTTGTAGGTGGTCAGGTTGATCTCCTGACCGAAGAAGCCCTGACGTACTCCGCCGGGCAGCACCTTGGCGAACTTGAGCAGCAACGAGCCCGACCCGCACGCGGGGTCGTAAACCTTGTTGACCTCCGTCTTGCCGACCGCCGTGATCCGGGCCAGGAGCTCGGAGACCTCCTGGGGCGTGTAGTACTCGCCACCGGACTTGCCAGCGCTAGAGGCATATATGCCCATGAGATACTCGTAGGCATCGCCGAAGGCGTCGATGGTGTTCTCGGTGAACCCGCCGTTGCCGAAGTTCAGGTCGCCGATCGCGTCGAGCAGCTTGACGAGCTTCTCGTTGCGCTTGGCCACGGTCGGGCCGAGCTTGGAGCTGTTGACGTCGAGGTCGTCGAACAGCCCCTTGATGTCCTCCTCGGACTCGGAACCGATGGCGGAGGCCTCGATGTTGGTGAACGCGCGAGACAGCGTCTCGTTGAGGTTCGCGTCGTGCCGTGCCTTCGCCCGAACGTTGGCGAAGAGGTCCTGGGGAAGGATGTAGAAGCCCTTCTCCTTCACCGTCTCTTCGCGACCGAACTCCGCGTCCGCGTTCGACAGGTGGCGGTAGTCGAAGTCCGGGTTCCCGGCCTGTCGCTCGGCCTCGTTGAGGTAGGCCGTCAGGTTCTCGGAGATGAAGCGGTAGAACAGCATCCCGAGCACGTAGCTCTTGAAGTCCCAGCCGTCGACGCTGCCGCGCAGGTCGTTGGCAATCCGCCAGATGGTCTTGTGCAGCTCAGCCCGCTCGGCTTCCTTGATCCTCTGGCTCACGGGCTGAAGTCTGTCAGGTCAGGCCGACAGAAGTTGGTGAACGGGCCGTCGGCGCGGGTGGGCATCGCGGCTCTACCCGCGGTCGAAGCCCGTCTTGATGGTGGCCGTAGGAACGCCGAGCCGAGTCGCCAGCCATGCTCGGATCAGGTTCATTCCCTGCTGTGCGAGGTGGTGGGCGACAAGGCCGTCCGGCAATGGGTTATCGGCATGCTTGGAGCCCTTGAACGCCGCGTTGAAGTCCTTCCGCCATTGGTCGACCGTCCTCTCGCCGTGGATCTTGACGTGCTCGACATCGGCCGCGGCGGTAACTCGTTCGAGCAGCTCGGGGTACTTCGGCGTCGGCGAACTCGATGTCGGGCCGCTCTCCTGCCAGAGGGCGTAGCCGAGCGCCTCTAGCGCGACTCCGATCTGCAGGAGCTTCGACTCGACCGTCGTGCCGCGCTGGAACATCGTCGTGACCGCGATCCAGGTCGGACGCGACCAAAGGTCCCAGTGGTCGATCCAGTCTGTGAGCTTGGCAGCGTCCACATCCGCCAGCCGAAAGAGCGGCTGCGCCTTACCTCGGTCGAGAGCCTCGGCGCCGTCCACGGAGCGCCCGAAGCTGGGCTCGTATACCTCCCGCCACGTCCGCCGAGCATCGCCCGGCTCGGCGTACGGCTGATCGTCCTCGCGCTTGATGGAGGCGGCCCGGCTGAAGCACGGCCGTCCGTAGACCAGACACATCAAGTCTTGGACCATGTGGTGGACGGCGGCATGCTCGCGGTAGGCCAGCAGGTCCTCCGACCGCGTCCGGAGCAGCGCGACGTCGGTGATCCCGAATAGGTTGCCCTTCGGGCTCGGGTTGAAGCTGAACGACGATTCGACTGTCGCCTTCAGGCTGCCGCCGAGCGGGATCTCGGGCTTGTTCTCGGCACGTAGGACGACGGCAACCGGATCGCGTTCCAGGGTCTGCGTGACGGTGGATAGCTCCGTGCAGGAGGAGAGTCCATCGATCTCGCTGGTCATTCCGTCGACGGCGGCGTACCCGACAGCCCCGCTGCCAGCCTCAACCAGGCGTGGGGAGCGGATACGCGTAAGGCTGGTGCCCAGGCTCGATACAGATCCCCCAGCGCCGCGGCAGTCTTCGAGGACATAGGTGCCCGCTGTGCCATGAAAGCGCAGCGACGCCGGCACATCATCCTCGTGCTTGTCGACGAAGTTGCGGAAGAGCTCGCCCATCGACCCAATGCTTGGCAGGCTCAGGACTGCTCCACGCGCATCCAGCTTGAGGTAGGCGGCGCTCAGCTCCTCAGACAGGCCCTCGATGTGGCCGACGCTCTCGAGTCCTTCGTTGAATTTCCGTGCCATGCGACAACTCAATCGCATGCCACCGTCAGAACCCCTCGTCCCATTCAGGGTCGATCCAGGATCGGCGGTCCTGATGCCAGGGTCTGGGAGAACGAGTGCAGCCCGGTTGTCGATGCCGACCTGAGTGCAGCGACTGCGCGGGCACGGTCGAGGCGCTGGTTGTCATCGACAGCTTGGCCGCCGAGGGGGTCGCGGCTGGTGATGCCATAGCGGTCCCGGTAGGCGGCGATCGTGACGACATTTCGCATCCAATCCGCGCGGTCGACAGCCGGGGGGTCACCGATCTGCTGAATCCAGGACTCGCGACGCCTGATGGCAGTGTCGGCGAGGGTCTTGGCGCGCTGCTCGATCAGGACCTTCCGCTCGTCGATCGCCTTGCGCACGTCCGGCGCCATCGGGCCGATGGGCTCGGGGATGAGGCCGGCGATCAGTCGTGCTGGCCGTCGGCTTTGGCGGCTACCTGCATCAGTGGTGGCGAGCCGGAGCCGGTGCCGTAGGACGGCGGCGACGTCGTCGGCATCGCCGAGTCCGTACCGGTTCACCGCCACCGGCAGGATGCGGTTGACGTCATGGCCGTTCGCCTCGGCTCGGCGGAGTTCGGCTGCGAAGGTGCCGTAGGCGTCCGAGGCGAGGATGTCGTAGCGCTGTTCTTCGGTGAGGCCGCACCTGGCGAGCAGGCGTGCCCAGCGGTCCCGTTGGGCGGCCGCGGCGAGGGTTTCCAGCTCGGCGGCCAGCTGCCGGGTCCCTCCCCAGGCTTCCTGCTCGGCCTCGATCGTCTGCGTCGCCGAGAGTTCGGCGCCGACGTTGGCGAGTACGCCGGTCAGCACCTCGCGGGCCGTCGCGGCGTCCTGTTCATCAGGTGTGCCGTGGTTGTCGTCGGTGTTACCCGTGATGACGTGGGCGTGGTTGTGCTCGCGGCCGCGGGTCATCGCAACGTACAGGTTCTCCCTCGTCGTAGACTCAGTGACGACCACGCGCGAGGTGTCGACGGTGATGCCTTGAGCACGGTGGGCGGTGATGGCGTAGCCGAGGTCGACGTGCTCGGCGACGTAGGCGGCCGGGAGGACGACTGCGCCGCTGTGGCGGTCCTGGCGGCGTACGACGAGTGAGCCGTCGGGGCGTACGTCTTTGACGGTCCAGCGGTCGCCGTTGCGGACCCAGCCGTTGCGCAGGGTGCGCAGGCGGCGATCGTTCTTGCGGGTGATGATCCAGTCGCCCGTGGTTGCGTTGGTGCCGTCGATCAGGGTGACAGCTCGCCCGTGGCCGGCGCCGCGCTCGGTTTGAGCACGGATGTTGAGGTCGCGAACAGTGCCGCTGTTGTCGGCGATCAGGATGCTGGCTCGCCCGTGGTCGATGTCGTGCTTCCAGGCGGCGTACGCGGTCTCGGTCATGGACTCGCCCGTGCCGTCGTCGACTCGCCCGTGGTCGATGTAGGTGTCGATGATCTCGGCTCGCCCGTGGCGGAGGTCGAGGCTGGCGAGCTTCTCCCACTCGTTCGTGAAGCGGTGGATGTCGACGAGTTCCGGGGCGTCGTCCCTGGCCTCGACGAGCATCCCGAACGCGCCGCCCGCTTCGACCGACTGGAGTTGCGCCCAGTCTCCGACCAGAAGCACCTTCGCGCCGGCCTGGTCGGCGTGGGCGGTGATCCGATCGAGCGTGAGCGTGCCGGCGAGGCTGGCTTCGTCGATGATGACGAGCTGACCGCGGCTGAAGTGGGCGTGACCCTGCTGGTGCTCGTACAGCCACTTCGCGGTGTTCTCCGTGCCGATGCCCAGTTCCTCGGCGAGCACGGCGGCGGCCGCGGCGCTCGGGGCGAGTCCGACCACGCCGTTTCGTCCGTGCTGGTGCGTCCATGCCTGCTTGAGTGCGCGCAGAGCGGTGGTCTTGCCTGCTCCGGCCGGACCGACGAGGAGGTCAAGGTTCCGCCCGGAGACGGCGACCGTCGCGATGGCCTGGGCCTGTTCGGGGCTGAGGCGATGGCCCTTGACCGGCTGTTCGGTGATCGCGTCGACGATCTCGATGTCCACGGTCGGGGCGGTGATCGCGTCAGCTCGTTTCAGGAGTCGGTCCTCGGCCGCGAGGAGGTGTTCAGCGGAGAAGACCGTGGAGTGCTTGGGCCGGAACTCGCTGGTGCCGTCGTTGCGGGTGAAGGCGGCGGGGGTCGTCGCCAGATCGGGCGGTGTGAGGCGCATGGATCCCTGCTCGGCGGCCTCGACGATCAGCCCGGTGATGGCTTCCCGGTCGCGGGCGGAGGCGAATCGCCAGCCGAGGGTCTGGCGAGCGGTCTCGGCGTACAGGTTGGCGCGCCGCCACGTCGATCGCTTCTCGCCGACCGCGATCACGACGGAGCGGCCGACCTCCTCGATGAGGTCGAGGGGGATGTCGTCCGCACGGAGCAGGCGCTGCGGGGTGTTGGTGAGGGTGTTCCGCGCCCAGGTCGTCGCGTCCTCTCCGAGCAGGTCCGTCGCCCGGCGGCGCCACCCGGCGGTCAGGTCAGCGAGTGAGTGGCGGTGTTTCGGCGGCCGGGTCGTCAGGTTGGCGGTCTGGCGCAGCTTGTTGACGGTCGACCGCTTCGGCTGGCGGCCGTGCTGGGCGACGTACTCCTCGATCGCAGCCTCGGTCGCCGCGTCGATGTCCCGCGAGCGTTGTGAGAACGCCGCGACGAGCTGGTGCCGTACGCCGGCGATCTCCCAGGCGGGGTTGCGGTCTCGGCCGCGGGCTCGGCGTTCCCAGTCGACGCCGAGCGCTCGGGTGAGGTGGTCGCTGAAGATCGCCTCGTGCAGTTCGGACACGGCGACGGTCCAGTGGTGCAGCGGGGTGCCGTCGAGTGTGCGCCACTTGCCGTCGCGGACGGTTTTGACCTTGTTGGAGATGACGACGTGGGTGTGCAGGTGCGGGTCGTTGGCGCGGGAGTCGTAGTGGTCGAACGCGGTCGCAACGACGCCAGTGGTGTCGAGATGCACGACCGATCCACCCGGTCCACTGGCACCGGCCCGGGTGGCGACGATCTCGCGCTCGACGAAGTCGAGTGCCTCCTCGACGGCGCGGTGGTGGGCGTCGGCGATGATCGCCTGCGTCCCTGCGTCGGCGACCACCCACAGGATGCTGGCCGACTTCGGGATCGAGAACGTCATGTCGAACCCGGCCACCGCGTGCTTGCGCTTGCCCGCTTTGGGCTGGGCGAAGGTGCGGAATCGGGAGCCGAGTTGCTCACCCGTGACGGGGTGCTGGCCGTGCCCGATGAGTCGCCGGAGGTGCTCCTCGGCGACCTCGTCGCCGACCTTGAGTTCACTGTCGAGGCTGGCGACACCGGAGCCAAGCCAGTAACCGGGCGGGGTGCCCTCTTCGGCGTAGTAGCGCGTCAGCGGGTCGCGCAAGGACCTGTCGCCGTCGCCGACCGCAACCGTGCGCAGCAGGTAATCGACCCCTTGGCCGGCGTGCATCGACTTGATCGTGACGGTCACCGCGACCACCTCCATTCAGGAGGTGGGTGTGCGGGCGGGACCGCCGCGACTGTCGGTCATCCCGGGCGGGCAACCTCGGTTGCAAGAAGCGTGGAAGGAATCAGGAGGCGGCCGGAACGGGACGGGCGGAGGTCATGGGAGTCAGGAAGAAGACGATGAGGAAGGAGACGAGCAGGACGAGGTTGAGCATGAAGATGCGGGAGGCCGAGGGTGGAGAACGGGCGGACGAGAGAATGGTGGGCGTGAGCACCCTGGCCGACGCCGTACTCCCGTTGATCCGCACTCGGTCCGACCTCTACCGGTACAGCGCCGCCAACGCGCACGGCCGAGACATGCACGAGGCGGTCGACATGCTCGAGTCCGCGATCCCCACGACCGACCCGGCCGAGATCTACTCCGTCACGCACAAGGCGCTCGCGTCGTCACTGAAGGTGATCGCGCGTGCGGACGATTCCGCGGGCATCATCGGGGACGCTTGCCGTCGGCTGTTGGAGCTGCACCCGCGGGCCGCTGCCGCGGCCAGGACGCCGCTCGGGAAGCTGATCGACTGGATGATGAAGTTCCAGTTTGACGACGACGAGGTCGACTACTTCGAGCTAGACCCGGTGGCGTACGCGCCGGCCCTCGGCGAGGTCGGTATGGCGTCGTACCGGAAGCGGCTGGCGGAGGTGGAGGCAAAGCTCGGCCCGCGGCCGGCCGATCGGTGGAACTCCGGCCACTCCCACGAGTGGTTCACCCTGGACTGGAACGCTCAGCGGCTCGCCGTCCTCGACCACGACATCAACGCGATCATCCGCACCCACGCCAAGGATCGGAAGGTCGCGGCATGGCTGGAGGACACCGCGGAGGCGTTCGAGGAGATCGGCGAGATCGACCTCGCCATCGATTGGGCGAAGCAGGCGACCGACTTCGACCGCGGGCACCAGTCGCTCAAGGCGGCGGACTACTGGTGCGGGCTCTTGGAGGCGCATCGACCAGCCGAAGCTCTCGACGCGCGCCTCGCGGTGTTCCGCAAGTGGCCCTCGTCGACCTCGGCGGCCCGGTTGCACGAGGCGGCGGGCAAGTCCTGGCCGGACTATCGCGACGAGGTGGTAACGACTCTGGCGGCGAATCCCCCTGACGCGGTCCTGTTCGCGCTCCTCACCCTGAAGGAGCCGGCGTTCGCGTGGAACCTCGCCCACTCGTTGGCGCTCGACAGCGACCACACGTGGAGCGAGCTGGTGAAGGCCTACGAGAAGGTCGACCCGCTCGCGACCCTGCCGATCCACCAGCGGCTCGTCGAGAACGAGCTGGTCGAAGCCGGCGCGCAGCACTACCGACTGGCAGCCAGACGACTCGCGAGGATGCGCAAGCTCGCTGACGGATCGGAGCTTGCGGGCGATGTTGACGGGTTGATCGCGGATCTTCGCGATACCCACCGTCGCCGCCCCCGCCTGCAGCAAGAGTTCGACCGCGCCGGACTTCCAGGCGCAATGGGGCTTTAGGGTTCCAGGGCCGCAAGGAGGTCCTGTGCTAGCAGCGCCACACTCTCTGACACAGCAGTTGGGTCACCGACCAACTCCTCAGCCGCGCCGGCCATGAGGGACCCGCGGGCAGCTGCGCCATGGCCGAAGAGCTCGCCGAGTTGGGCGACCGCCTCGCGTGTTACGTCCGCGCTAAGGCTTTCACGCAGAAGGCGCCCGATCGCTGCAACGAACACTTGCGTCTCAACAGCCCGCAGCAAACGGTAGACGTCGTGCGCGTCCTTGTTGTCGCGCCTCGACGCCGAGTCGATCCGGTCGTGGATCTTGTGCAGCTTGGCCACCAGCAGCGCGGCGGGACCAGCCACGGCGACCTCGAACTCCCGAGGGTCGACGACACGATCGAGAGCCCGGATGACCATCTTGGAGTTGTCGATCAACGCTGCCTCGATGCCACGGGCCCTCCGCATCGACTTCGAGTCGTGCGGAGGCACGCGAACTCCTCGGCGCCCGGCTCCGGCAACGGCTTCGGGCACCATCAAATCGACGGGCACTCCGCGCGGGGAAATCCACGATCCGACCGCGCTCTGCCGCGGATCCGGCGTGAAACCGGCGGCATTCATGGCGTCCTCGACCAGCGGGTCGGAGCTCAGCAGGTCGGGGTCCACCGCGACATCGCCATCTGTGGTGAACTCGGCCAGGGCAATCTCCGTCGCACCCGTGTGGAGGTAGACGGCCTGCGCCCCAATAACGACGAGCGCGTCGAGGTGCAGCTCCAACGCCTCCAGCGCGTCGAGCAGCCCCATCCGCGCCAGCGTCACTTCGTCAGTCACGGCGCCACCGTTCTTCGTTGGCCTTCATCCACTCGATCAGGTAGTCGCCTTCCGCGGGTTCGCGACCCGGTCCGTTGAGCAGGTCGGCTGCCACCTGCGGCGGCGCGGCAACCGGATAGCCCGCCTGAGAGCGAACGGTATTGACGAACGGCACGTCACCGACGGTCTTGGGTTCCAGCAGGATGACGTTCGGGGCGGCGGCGTTGGGCCGGAGCCCCCACTGCTCGGAGGCCTCCTGGATGGACGAGACGTAAACATAAGCGGCTTTGGCCGGGGCGTAGGTCGCCCACTCTCTCGCAGCCATCGAGCCCGTGACGGCAACAGGGAACGTCGAGTCCTCCGCCAGCTTTCGGACGAAAGACTCGACGCCGCGAGGCTCGATGAATGCCATGGTGCGAGTCGTCGTCTGGAACGCGGCATCAGCGCTCCATGCACGCAGCAGTCGCTCCCAGTCGGTTACCCGGTAACGGGTGGGATCTTTGACGACAAGGCCCTCGCGCTCAAGGTACTCCAACACGCGGTAGGCGGCGCCAGTGGAAGAGCCGGAGGCAGCCACTAGTTCGCGCACGCTCCAGTCGCGGCGGTAGTCCAGCAACGCGCGAGTGACTCGCGCTGCGGGCTCTCCCTTCAGCGTGCCGCGAGGTCGGCCCTTGCGCCAAGGATCACGGTCCTCACCACGTTCCGAGATAAACACCGCGGGTGCA
This sequence comes from Arsenicicoccus cauae, assembly GCF_009707125.1. Classification (GTDB taxonomy): domain Bacteria; phylum Actinomycetota; class Actinomycetes; order Actinomycetales; family Dermatophilaceae; genus Arsenicicoccus; species Arsenicicoccus cauae. Next base: position 26,733 of record NZ_WLVL01000044.1, on the reverse strand, counting down.
TCGATGACGACGCGGATGTTCCCGGTGGCGTCCACGTACGAGAGCCCCTGCTCCGTTAGCGCTTCTCGCACCGATGCGGTGAGGTATCTCGCTGCGACGACCGGAACGTCGGTAGGGCTCGTCGTCATGCTGCGGGATTGGTCGGCGACCCGACCAACGTCGCGACGCTCCAGGACCTGCTTGATCTCGACCACCAACCGAGCTGTGCGACCATCTGGAGCTTCGACGTCGATCTCCAGATCCGGACGCACCGATCCTCGGTCTGGCTCAAGCGCCTCGACTGTCTTCCAGTTGAGCGGCAGACGCTCACGCACCGAGGCTGCGACGATTCGCGCTACCTCGGCGGCCGTAGGCGCATCGCTGGTCGTCACGCTGGGCCTCCGTTCAGGTATTGGACTTGTTCCGCCGGCGGCGGAATACCCGATTTACCTGAACAGCGTAGCAGGACGTTCGGGAAAACCGCCCACTCCGCCGACAGCGGACTGGGCGGTTTTCCCGAACGGCGTCACGGCTTCCCCACGTCATCTTGAGCGAACGCGGCGTCGAGCAACTCGGCGGTCAGTGGGTTCACCTGCTCATTGCGCCTGATGTAGTGCTCAATCGTCACCTTCGGGTCGGTGTGGCCGAGCAGCTCGCTGGCTAGGTTGAGGCTGGCCTGCTCATTGATCACCGTCGCGACGGTGCGGCGAAACATGTGCGGACTGACTCCGTCGATGCCGGCGTCGCCGAGGACCTTGCGAAGCTGGCGCCTCACGTTGGCCGTCGTAAGCGGCGTCCCCTCCCGGCTGCGGAACACCAGCGCATCCAGCGAGTGGTCGGCCATGATCGCCAGCCGGCGGCGCAGTGCCTCGGCCGTGAAGGACGGCAGCGCGATCACCCGGTTGAAGCGGTCGGTCTTCGGATGCTCCTGGCGGTAGGTCCCGACACCGCGCTCGGAGATCACGGTGCCGCAGATCCGCAGGGTCGCCGGGGTCGTCGTCAGGTCCAGGTCGCCGCGACTGATCGCGAGCACCTCGCCAATGCGGGCCGAGGTGCCGAGCATGACCTCGACGATCTGTCCGACCTGGCCGTCCGGGTTCGGGCCCGACGTGCCCCGCGACTGCTCCCACGCCTTGATGACGGCCCGGATCGCGTTGACCTCGGTCGCGGTCAGCGCGGTCGGCGTCCGCTTCGGCTTGTGCAGGCGAGCGACCCCGTCGATCGGGTTGCGGTGGATCACCTCGTGCCGCACCGCGAGGCCGAACGCAAGCCGGAGCACGGTCTTGGCCCGCTTGGAGCGGGCGTACGACTGCTTGCCAAGCTCCTTGAGCAGGGCATCGCACCGGGCGACGCCGATCTCGCGCAGGGCGTAGCCGCGGAAGGCCGGAAGCACGAGCCGGTTCATGTCACGCTCGTAGTTGAACCGGGTCGCCGGCGCGATCCGGGCCTCCAGGTCGAGGTCGGCCAGCCAGTACTCCACCAACGCCGGGAACGGGCTGTCCGGCGCCAGCGTCGTGTCAACGGGCTGGAAGGCGTTGCGCTCCGCCAGCCGCCGCTTCAACTCGACCTCGGCCGCCGGCCGCGATGTCGCGGTCGCCTGCACCAAGCGCGTCTGCCCGTCCCAGTCGCGGAAGCGGGTGCGCGCCTCGACCTTGCCCTTCGCGCGCTGGATGAAGGCGATCTCGCCGTAACCACCGACGGGGATGCGTGGCCTACTCATGACGACCACCATCACGATGACCACGACGGTGATCAGCATGATCACGATCACCATGACGATCACGATCAGGTTCATGCTGATCATCGAGCCATGCCTGCACGTCGCTCACGGCGAACCGCAGGTGCTTACCGAGCTTGAAGGCTCGCGGCGCCCGGCCGGACAGCCGCCAGTCGTAGATGGTCTGCACGGGGACACCGAGGTACTCAGCGAGCTCCTCGACCCCGATGAGGGGCTCCAGCCCCAGTTCTTGAGTGTTCATGCCCATCAGGTGTGCGAGCCGTACCGAGCAGCCCCGAGGCAACCGGAACGGACGGCGTCGACACCCCGCGGATGGCGCTGCGCACCTGCTCAATGTGATGGGTAAACGATGGGATCGCATGTCGCCCCCAAAGCGAAAGTCCAGGTCAACCATGGGCTGAACTGGACTTTCTTCGTAGCGGGGGCAGGATTTGAACCTGCGACCTCTGGCCGTGCCGCGTCGGCGGTCGTCGGGCGGCGGCTCAGCTGTGTCCGAGCCGCGTCCCGCCGTACTTCTTGTGGACTGCCTGACGGCTGACGCCTAGCACCCGCGCGATCTCCGCCCAGGAGGCGCCGCGCGTTCTCGCCTTGGGCACGACCACCGCCTCGGCGCGGTCGACCTCGCGGTGCAGCTCGGCCACCGCGGCGAGCGTGATCGGCCGCGCTGCGCTCACGGAGCCTGAGCTGCCGCAGCGACCAGGAAGTATGCCCGGCAACGGGCGCTTTGGCGACATCGGTGGGGCGGTCACGCGGCCAGCGAGGCCCTCAGGCGCGGAGGGACTTCTCGATCGCGTCGACCATCACGTCGATGTCGTCCGTCGTCGCGACCAGCGGGGGAGCGAGGCGGATCGTCGAGTCGTGCGCGTCCTTGGCGAGCACGCCATGGCCGGCCATGCGGTGGCACAGCTCGTAGCCCGTCATCAGGTGCCGGTCGATGTCGAGGCCGGCCCATGCGCCGCGCACCCGCACCTCCAGCACGCCGTGCTCGCGCAGCGCCTCGAGCCGTGGCGTCATGTGGTCGCCGAGAGCGCGGGCACGCGAGTTCCACTCGTCGGTGAGCAGCATCTGCACGACCTCGTGCCCGACGGCCGCGGCCAGCGGGTTGCCGCCGAAGGTCGAGCCGTGCGAGCCCGGCGTGATCACGTCCATCACGTAGTGGTCCGCCGCGATCGCCGACACCGGCAGGATGCCGCCGCCGAGCGCCTTGCCCATGACATAGATGTCGGGCACGACGTCCTCGTGGTCGCACGCGAAGGTCCGCCCCGTCCGGGCGAGCCCGGACTGCACCTCATCGGCGATCATCAGCACCTCGTGCCGGGTGCACAGGTCACGGACGCCCGACAGGTAGCCGGCCGGCGGGATCAGCACCCCGCCCTCGCCCTGGATCGGCTCCAGCAGGACCGCGGCCGTGTGCTGGTCGATCGCCTGGTCCAGGGCCTCGAGGTCGCCATACGGCACCACCCGGAAGCCGGGGGTATAGGGGCCATAGCTGCGCCGCGCGATGTCGTCCGTCGAGAAGGACACCACCGTGGTCGTGCGGCCATGGAAATTGCCTGCCATCGTGACGATGGTGGCCTGGTCCGCGGGGATCCCCTTGACGTCGTAGCCCCAGCGCCGGGCCACCTTGACCGCGGTCTCGACGGCCTCGGCGCCGGTGTTCATCGGCAGGATCATGTCCTTGCCGGTCAGCGTCGCGAGGTCACGGGCAAAGGGCCCGAGCTGATCGCTGTGGAAGGCGCGGCTCGTCAGCGTCAGCTGGTCCAGCTGCTGGTGGGCCCGTGCGACCAGCCGCGGGTGACGGTGCCCGAAGTTGAGCGCCGAGTAGCCCGCCAGTGCGTCGAGGTAGCGCTTGCCGTCCACGTCGGTGACCCACGCGCCCTCGCCGCCGGTGAGGACGATCTCGAGCGGGTGATAGTTGTGGGCCGCATAGGTCTCCACGAGGCGGATGTGCTGGTTGGTGGTGCTCATGCCGTGCTCCTTGCCGTATGCCGGATGCCGGCCTCGTAGGCCCGCGTGAGGTGGTGCTGCAGGGGGAGGCTCGTCACGCCGAATCTAGCAATCGCGTCGGGCAGCGCCAGAGCTACGCAACCGACGGGACTGGGCCCGGACGGTCGATGGAACCGCCGGGGTTGGGTGTGTGCCCTTCGCTGGGCTTCCCACACATGACAACTGGTGTCCCATGACGCCGTGCCTGTCATCTGTGGCTAGTCCGCTCTCCGGTCGTCCGGGAGCAGCGGATGCAAGGCCCCCGACAAGGCTGCCCAGGCGTGGGGCCTGCCCGCGAGATGCCTGCGCAGCAGCGGCAGGTCGTGGCGAGGGACCGACGGGTCGATGTCGGCGAAGGCGCCCGCGTCGAGATCCTGGGCTCCCACCCGCTGACCTAGCGGGCAGGCAGATCACCGGTCGGTAAGCAGGTCGGGGTTGCGGGCCACGCGGACCAGGGCGGCGGCCAGGCTCGCGAGGTCCCGGCCGTCGACCAGGGTCGCCAACGTCGCCGGGTCGGTGGGGAGCCCGGCCTCCTTGGCGCCCTTGAGAACGAGGTCGTCGACGGAGGGGCGCACCTGGGGCCACACGGCCTGCACCTCGCGCAGGAAGATCGCGGCCCCGGCAGGACCGATCCCTCTGAACTCCTGCACGGCCTCGGCGATGCGTCTCGGGTCGCCGTCGGCCTCGTCGCGCAGCCGACGCAGGTCGCCGTCCCACCGGTCGAGCAGGAGCGTGGCGGCCTGGTCCAGGCGCGTCGCGGTGCTCTCGTCGTAGCGCGTGTATCCGCCCCGTCCAAGGGTCCGCACCCGCTGCTGCCAGGTGCTCTCGCGCAGGTGCTGCGGGGTCCGCCACCCCTCGGACCAGAGCTCGCGCGCCGTGGCCACGGCGATGTCGGAGCGGATGCGGGTCGACAGCAGCAGGCTGAGAACGAGGAGCTGCCACAGAGGGGCAGGCTTGTCCTGCAACGTGATTCCTGCGTCAGCGGCAAAGGTGGCGCCGTGCTGCTCGATCAGCCAGCGAGTGGTGTCCCTGTGAACGGCCGCGTTCTTGTCCTTGCGCGCGTGGCTGTCCGGCATCAGCTCAGGATGTCCTTGCGCCGGAACCACCAGTAGGCCGCAGCGACCGTGGCCACCCCGTAGATCAACGACCAGAGGGCGCTGAGCTGGATGTCGGTCCAGGCGATGTCGGGGGACAGCGCTCGGATCCAGGCGCGGGAGTAGTGCATGGGCAGGGCGTGCCGCAGGTCGCCGAGCTGCTCGATGGTGTCCAGGATCGACGCGACGATGGTCACGAGGACCGCACCGCCGACGGCCCCGAGCGGCGCGTCGTTGAGGGTGCCGATGAGCAGGGCGATGCCGACGACCTGCACGAGGTTGACCGCGACGATCCCCGCGGCCAGCGCGAGCCGTGGCAGGAGCTGCTCCCAGGTCAGGCCGGTCCCGATGGGGCTGGAGTAGGGCGCCCACCCGTAGGCGAGGCCACCCACCAGCAGCGCCCACGCCGGCAGCAGCGCAGCCGCCAGCGCGGTCGACCCCAGAGCCACGACGAGCTTGCTCGTCAGGAGCCGGGCCCGGCTGACCGGCGCCACCAGCAGGTAACGCAGCGAGGACCACGACGCCTCGGACGGCACGGCGTCGCCCGCGAAGAGCGCGGCGAGGATCACAAGCAGGAAGTCGCTCGCGGCGAACAGGCAGAACACCGCGAAGTTGGGGCCGCCCTCACGCGCCAGGTCGACGTAGCGCCCGCCGCCCGACCCGTCGTCGCCGAGAGAGAACGCGGCCACGAGCACCAGCGGCAGGGCCAGCAGCAGGCCGAAGCCCCATGCCGTGCGGCGGCGTCCGACCTGGCGACCCAGCTCGACCCGCCACCGCAGGGGCTTGGCGCGACGGGTCGAGCTGGTTCGCTGCTCGCCGGGTCGGTGGGTGTCGCGCGGGGTGCGCGCGGTGCTGGGGCTCATCGGGCACGCACCTGACGCAGGCTGTCCATGCGGGTCCTTTCGTCGGGCTGGTCGCCGCCGATCACCCCGAGAAAGACCTCCTCGAGACGGCGGCGCGGCGCCACCGAGTCGACGTCGCCGCCGGCCGCGACGACCGCGGCGACGATCTCGCCGCGGGGGGCATCGCTGACGAGGGTCAGGGTGTGGGCGTGCCGGTCGAGGCGGAGCTCGTGCAGCGACGGGCCCAGCCGACCGGAGCGCACGGCGTCCTCGACCGCGGCGGGGTCGCAACCGGGGCCGAGCGTGACGACGGTCGTGCCGTCGCCGCTGGTCAGGTCGGTGACCGAGCCGGCGGTGACGACGCGGCCGCGGTGCATGACGACGACGTGCGTGCAGGTCTGCTCGACCTCGGACAGCAGGTGGCTGGACACCACGACGGTCCGGCCCGTGCGCGCGTAGTCGAGCAGGATTGGGCGCATCGCGGCGATCTGGGGTGGGTCGAGGCCGTTGGTCGGCTCGTCGAGCAGCAGCACCTCCGGACGGCCGAGCATGGCCTGTGCGATGCCCAGTCGCTGACGCATGCCCTGGCTGTAGGTGCGGACGGGCCGGTCCAGCGCGTCCCCGAGAGCGGCGACGTCGAGCGCCTCGTCGATGTGGGCCTCGGACGGGTCGCGCCCGGTGGCGCGCCAGTAGGCGTCGAGGTTCTGGCGACCGGTGAGGTGAGGCAGGAAGCCCGGCCCCTCGATGAGCGCGCCCACCCGGTCCAGCACGGGCGACCCGGCGTGCACCGGCTGCCCGAGCACGTGGACGGCCCCGGAGTCGGGGCGGATGAGGCCGACGAGCATGCGCATCGTGGTGGTCTTGCCGGCGCCGTTGGGCCCGAGGAGGCCGACGACCTGACCAGCCTCGGCGCGCCAGGACACGTCGTCGACGGCCCGGTGCCCGTCCTTGTAGGTCTTGACCAGGTGATCCACCGCCAGGGGCACGTCGGCGTCCTCGGCGCGGGTGTCGCGTCGGTCCCCTCGTCGGCGGCGCCAGGCGGCGAGGGCGGCCAGGACGCTGACGGCCAGCACGAGCGCCGCGAGTCCGCTCGCGGCCCAGCCGACCTCCCGATCGACGGACCGTATGCCGCCTCCGCCGGCACGTGGATCGGTGACGGCCTCGGCCGGGACGACGGGCAGGGCGAGGCCGGCGTCGGCGAGCTCCACCGCGTAGGCACGCGCGTCGGTGGGCGCGGCGAAACCCGCGTCGGTCGACGACACGAGCACGCGCCAGCGCGAGCCCGCCGCCATCGCGTAGGTGCCGGCGGGCAGGGCCACGTCGACTTCCACCGGGACGCCGGGGGTCGTGGCGACGCGGACGGGGACGACCTGGGAGCGTGGGGAGACCGGCCCCGACGGGGTGACCCGCCAGAGGGACACGAAGACCGTCGCGTCGCGGGCGGTCGAGGTCAGGCGCAGCCGGACCCGGGGCGCGCCGACGACGTCGAGCCGGTCCGTGAGCTGGGCGGTGTCGAAGGCCGCGTGCTGGCCGGGCAGGGCGGCCAGCGAGTAGGCGGCGGTGGCGGCGAGGTCCACGACGCCCGAGCCGCCGGACCCACCTGACCCGCCGGAACCGCCCGAGCCGCCAGACCCCGCGTCGCCCGACCTGCTCGACGACTCCCCGCCGAGCGCGCCGCCCAGGGCTCCGAGGTTGCTCATGGCGGCGGGGTCGCCGCCGGGCGGGGAGAGCAGCCGAGCCGGGCCCCTGCCGCTGCCGGCCCCTGCCGCGCCATCGGCAGAGCCCGGACCCGCTGCAGAGCCCTGTCCTGCGGCGGGGGCCAGGGCAACGCGCGTGGCACCAGCCGCCGCCTGGTCGAGTCGGGGCGGCGCTGCAAGGCGCACCTCACGGTCACCTCCCTGCGCGGCGAGGGGAGCGCTGAAGGCGGGGAGCGGCATCCCGGCTCGCAGGTCGCCCCCGGCCTGCTGCCGGCCCTGGTCGGTGAGGTAACGCTGGAACCAGGGGATCAGCGTCTCCGCGTCGTTCGGCTCGGTGCCGCCGTCGTGGCCGCCGTCGAACCAGCGGACCGCGACGGGCGTGCCGTTGGCCGCGAGCTGCCGTGCCGTCGCCCCGGCCTGGTCGAGGCCGACGAAGGAGTCACGCATGCCCTGCACGAGCAAGGTCGGCGCGGTGACCCTGCTCGCCACCGCCGACGGTCCGTGACGGCGCAGCACCTGCTCGAGCGCGGGGGAGGGCCGGCCCGTCGTGGCGGCGTCGAGGAACAGTCGGCAGATGGTCGGGTCGAAGCGGCCGCACAGGGCGGCGTCCGGTGTGCGGGGATCGTTGCCCCCGCTCGCGGGCCGCGTCTGACCGAGCGCGGAGGAGAAGAAGATCGAGGCCCAGCGGCGCTTGAGCACGCCTGGCGCAGAGCCCACCCCGCCGGGCACGAAGGTCTCGGACAGGTCGTTCCAGGTGATGCCGGCGACGACGGCGTCGACGCGGCGGTCGGTGCCGGCGAGCATGATGCCCAGCGCCCCGCCGTAGGACCCGCCCGCGACGCCCACCCGCGGGTCCTTGGCAGCGTCGAGCTGCACGTCGGGCCGACCTGCCAGGGTGTCGAGCAGCCGTGAGGCGTCGGCGATCTCGTAGTCGGGGTCGTCCAGATGGATGAGTCCCCCTGAGGCTCCGAACCCCCGGGCCGTGTAGGCCAGCGCGACGTAGCCCTGACCGGCCAGCTCGCGGGCTCGGCTCATGAGGTCGGCCTTGCTGCCGCCGAAGCCGTGGGCGAGCAGCACGGCGGGGTGCCGTCCCGGCGAGGTGGGGGAGACGACCGTCGCCTCGAGCGTCACCGTGGACCCATCCGACTCCGCCCTGACCGGGACGCGCACCGACTCCTCGCGGACCTCGGAGGGAACTGACGCCGACACCGCCACCGGACGCGACGCCGACACCGCCACGGGACGGGACGCCGAGGCCGCCGCGGTCGAGCCTGCCGGGACCGTCGCCAGGGCGGTGGTGAGCACCGCCAGCGCGGCCAGCCTGCGTCTCATCGTGGCCCTTCGGGAGTCGGAGCGAGATGATCGATGATGCCTCGTCTCAGGCGGTCTCGTCACGGCTGACGATCGCCTCCCGCTGCGGCGCGGAGAGGTCCAGCTCGGGGCGGCGCACGTCCTCGTCGAGCGCGTCGAGCAGCTCCGCCGACGTCAGGGGGCGGGCCGCCGTCTCCACGACGTCGACGGTGGGCGGCGCCGCCGACACCAGCTCGAGCTCGTGCATGCGTCGTGCCGTCACGAGGACCCGTGACTCGAGGGTGCCGACCATGGCGTTGTAGGCCTCGACCGACCGGGACAGCTGGGCCCCGAGCCGGGTGGTGTGCCCGGCGAGGGTGCCGATGCGGGCGTAGAGCTCCTTGCCGAGCGCCAGCAGCTGGGCGGCGTTGCTGGCCAGGGCGTCCTGCTGCCAGGTGAAGGCGACCGTGCGCAGCAGCGCGAGCAGCGTGGCCGGAGAGGCCAGCACGACGCGTCGGGCCAAGGCGTCGTCATACAGCGTCGGGTCGTGCGCGAGGCCGGCGGCGAGCACGGCGTCGGACGGCACGAAGCAGACGACCATCTCGGGCGTGGTGGGGAAGGCGGTCCAGTAGGCCTTGGCGGCGAGCGTGTCGACGTGCCCGCGCAGCGCGCCGGCGTGGGCACGCAGGTGCGCCGATCGCTGCGTCTCGTCGAGGCCCTCGGCCTGCGCCGCCAGGAACCGCGTCAGGGGCGCCTTGGCGTCGATGACCAGCACCTTGGCGCCGGGCAGGCGCACGACCGCGTCGGGACGCACGGCCGCGTCGTGCTCGCTGACGGCGCTCACCTGCTCGTCGAAGTCGCACCGCGCGAGCAGGCCCGCGTGCTCGAGCAGCCGCCGCAGCTGGGCCTCCCCCCACGCCCCGCGCACGCTGCTGGACTGCAGCGACCCTGCCAGCGAGGCGGTCTGGTCGCGCAGGGCCGCGGTCGTGGCGGTGACCTCCTCGAGACGGCTGCCGAGGGCGCCATACTGCAGCTGTCGGTCCCGCTCGAGCGTCCCGACGGTCCGCTCCATCCGCGAGAGGGCCTCGCGCATGGGGGCCAGCGTCGCCGAGGTCTGGGAGTCTTCCGCGAGGCTGGTCTCGAGGTCGAGGCAGCGCTCGCGCAGCAGGTCGCGCTCGGCCGTCACCCCGGCGAGCGCGGTGCGGCCGGCCTCGCCCGAGCCCCGTAGCGCCAGCCAGGTGACCAGCGTGCCGAGGGCGATCCCCACGAGGAGACCGGTGACCAGGTTCACGTCCATGGCTGCAGCCAAGCACCCACCACCGACAGACCCTGTTCACCTCGCCGCAACGAGGGATCTACCGATCAGTAGGCCCGAGCGTCCTAGCCTCGCCCGCATGCGCCTCACCCCAGTCCTCGCCACCGTCGCCGCGGCCACGTTCACGCTCGCCGCGACGCCCGCCCACGCCGTCACGACCGAGCCGGACGGCGCCTTCCGCGACCCCGCCACCTATGACCTCGCGATCGCGCACATCACCGACACCCAGTACCTCAGCCAGTGCGCCAACGGCGCCGGCATCCTGCCGGCCAAGATGAAGCGTTGCCAGGCGATCTACACCGGCATGAACCAGTGGATCGTCGACAACGCCGCCACCCGCAAGATCGCCTACACCGCGCACACCGGTGATCTCGTCGACTCCTACTGGTTCAAGACCCCCAACCTCGCCAAGGGCGAGTTCTCCTGGGCCGCCAAGGCGCAGGCCGTGCTGGACGACGCGGGCATGCCCAACGGCGTGCTCCCCGGCAACCACGACAACGCCCGAGGCGCCGACTCCTCGGTCTACAACCAGTTCTTCGGCCCGGCCCGCTACCAGGCCGCCAGCGCCCGCGCCACCCAGCCCTACTACCAGGGCCCCTGGAAGGCCGGCGACAACAGCAACCACGTCGACACCTTCCGGGCGGGCGGCGTGGACTTCGCCGTCGTCCACCTCGGCTACCAGCCGAGCGACGCCGCCCTGGCCTGGGCCGATGCCGAGATCAAGAAGCGCCCGCGCGCCAATGTCATCGTCGCCACCCACGCCTACCTGAAGCCCGGCCCTGCCCCGGACGGCGTCGGCGCCCCCCTGAGCGACGACGGCGCCCGCGTCCGCGGCCGCGTCGTCGACCCCAACCCCAACGTCTTCCTCGTGCTCTCCGGGCATGAGCACGGCGTCGGGCGCAACGTCCGCCAGGACGCCGGCAGCCCCGGACACCAGGTCATCGAGCTGATGGCCGACTACCAGGACTACGACGCGGGCTGGGACGGCCGCGGCCACGCGGGCTTCGTGCGGCTGCTGCAGATGGACGTGCAGCGCGGCGAGCTGACCGTCGACACCTTCTCCCCGTCGCTGCAGTCCTTCCGCAGCCGCGACTACGACACCAAGATCGGTCGGCACTACAGCGGCGCCGAGGACGAGTTCACCGTCCCCGTCCGCCTGATCAAGGGCTGAGCCCGCGACGATCGGGCCGTATGCCGAGCCGCCCGGCCCCTCGCCATACGGATGCCTCAGGTGCAGGCTCAGGGAGGCTGATTCGTTTCCGGTGTGGCTTTGCCCGACGAGAAGTGCCGCGCTGCAGATAATGTCAGTTGCGGCGTATCGATTGGCAGGGGGTTGAAATGTGGTTCACTGGCAGGCGGAGAGTTGCCAAGTCCTCTCGACATCGAGCAAGTCGGATGGATGCCGTTGTGACGGAGGCCGACCCGACCAACAAGCCACAAGTTGATCGGCGAGAGATCTGGGATGCCGCCCAGATGATGGAGGCCCGCTCGCTCAACCACGATCTCCTTCTCTGGCAGGCGCCAGCCCTGGCTATGACCGCACAGGCATTTCTGTTCACGATCGCCCTTGGCGCAGATGTCTCCCGTCTGGCGAGAGGCATTTCATCGTGCCTGGCTTTCATTATTTCGTGCATGTCTGTCTTGCTCATGCAGCGTCACTATATCTATATGCGCGCAGAGCGTCGCGAAATTGCCCGTCTTGAACGCGTGCTGGGGATTGATCGACCCGTTGTGGGGGGATGGTACGAGCGCAAGATTCTCATGCCCTATGTCTGGATGGCTTGCCTCGCCCTGATAGGACTAACCGCCTTAGCTCTATTCGTGATCGCCATAATATGGCCCATATGGCTGGTCGGAGTTTCGCCCAAGGGTGGGTAATTGCAACGAGTCCGAACTGCAGCAGCGGCGTTGCTATCCGAACCTCAGCGGTCGCGGTGCTGACCTTGCGTGACGGATCCGGCCGGGCATCGTGCGGCGCGCTGACCGTCCAGTCGTCGCCGAGGGTGACGATCTGGGGTCTGGCGCGCGGACTCGTCCCGGGCCCCGCAGCGCCGGGAGGCCGAGCAGCGCGATGGTGTCCCGCCAGGTCTTTTCGAACTCGACCGCGCAGTTCTCGTAGGGGCGAGGAAGCACGGGTAGATCGGCAGGAGTTCGCGGGTCGGCAGGTAGACGGGCTCGTCCTGCAACGCTCGGGTGGGGTGCTGGTTGATCGTCACCGCCGTCGAGGTGTTCGTCGCGAAGCTGAAGTTGAGCGGGTTGCCGATCCCGGCGCACTTCACCGTGACGCTGGTGCGTCGCCTGCCGACCGCGCGGTTGGTCAGACGTCCCAGGCGATCGGGGCGGAAGGCACCGACGAGCTTGTCCGCAAGTGCCGTCGACAATGCCGCCTTGGTCCGAGCGCTTGGTGCTTCCGCGTCGCTGAACACCTTGGTGGAGGCGTGGAGCGCCTCCATGAGCTGCGACTTGCCCGTGTCCGTTCTCATCCACGATGACTCTCAATCGCGGGGACAGCGTCAGGTCGAGCGACTCGAAGGGGCGACGGCCTCGAGCCTGACGCCGGAGATGGGGTGCTGAGCCACGCCCGCAGCCCACTCAGTGGGGTCCCGCTGAGTGGGAGCCCACGCGCACCTCACCGGAGCGACAGGCAGTCGTATCGCGGGGCGCGCGGCCCCTTGCCGTACGGCTGCCTCCCGCGCGGAGACAGGCGGCAGGGACCTGCGCGACCCAGCCGATAGACTCGCGTCCCGTGGCTCTGACTATCGGGATCGTGGGACTGCCCAACGTGGGCAAGTCGACCATGTTCAACGCCCTGACCAAGAACAACGTGCTCGCCGCGAACTACCCCTTCGCGACCATCGAGCCCAACGTGGGCGTGGTCCCGCTGCCCGACCCGCGGCTGAAGGTGCTGGCCGGGATCTTCGGGTCGGAGAAGATCCTGCCCGCGACCGTGTCCTTCGTGGACATCGCGGGGATCGTGCGCGGCGCGTCCGAGGGGGAGGGGCTGGGTAACAAGTTCCTCGCCAACATCCGCGAGTCCGACGCGATCTGCCAGGTCATCCGCGCCTTCGACGACGACGACGTGGTGCACGTCGACGGCAAGGTGTCTCCGAGCAGCGACATCGAGACCATCAACACCGAGCTGATCCTGGCCGACCTGCAGACCCTGGAGCGGGCGATCCCGCGACTGGAGAAGGAGGTCAAGGGCAAGAAGACGGACAAGGCGATCTTGGACAACGCGCTCGCGGCGCAGAAGGTCCTCGAGGAGGGCCACACTCTCTATGCGCGCGGCGAGGCGGCCGGCGTCGACCTGGCCGCGATCAAGGAGCTCTTCCTGCTCACGACCAAGCCCTTCCTCTACGTCTTCAACGTCGACGAGGACCAGCTCACCGACACCGCGCTGCAGGCCGAGCTGCAGGAGCTGGTCGCGCCGGCCGACGCGATCTTCCTCAACGCCAAGCTCGAGATGGACCTCGCCGAGCTCGACGAGGACGAGGCCGCCGAGCTGCTCGAGTCCGTGGGCGTGACCGAGCCTGGCCTGGACCAGCTGGCGCACAAGGGATTTCACACCCTCGGGCTGCAGACCTACCTGACGGCCGGCCCCAAGGAGTCCCGCGCGTGGACGATCCGCAAGGGCTGGACCGCCCCGCAGGCGGCCGGCGTGATCCACACCGACTTCGAGCGCGGCTTCATCAAGGCCGAGGTCGTGTCGTATGACGACCTGGTCGCCACGGGGTCGATGCAGAAGGCCAAGGAGGCCGGCAAGGTGCGCATCGAGGGCAAGGACTACGTCATGCACGACGGCGACGTGGTCGAGTTCAGGTTCAACGTCTAGCACCTGCTCGGTCGTGTGCCTCGATGGCCGCGCTTCTCTCTGCGCCCCCAGGACGTGACACCGAGGCGGCGCGGCTGCCGTCCCGGCAGATCGGGTGAGTCTGTGGCTGGTCTACGCGCAGCGGACTCACCCGATGTGCGTCGGGCGGTGGGTCGCGGGGGCTTGCCTGCCCGTATGCCGGTCCCGCCGTCATGAGGGTTGACGGCATACGGCAAGGCTCCTGACCTCACGCCCACGGCATCCCCCCGCTGCCGGTGCTCAGCGCCACCGACCGCGACCGCCGCGTGACCTCGCGCCCGTCAACGTCGCTCGTCGGCCCATTGCGCGTCGCACACGACCGCTGCGGAGGCCAGCGCCACCACGGTCCTGGCCGCGCACGCCCATCGCAGCGGCCCGGTGGCCACCGCCCAGCTCCCAACGCGGCGCACCCCCACAGCACCAGCAGCCGGCGGGCGGGTCACGGGCCGTGCGTCCGCGACCGCCCCGGAATCCCCGGCCGCCGAACCGCGTTGAGGGGCGCATGAAGGCCTTCGGATTCCTCAGCTTCGGCCACTACGGCTACGGGCGGGGCCCGGGCGACCCGAGTGCCCGCGAGTCACTGCTGCACGCCATCGAGATCGCCCGCCAGGCCGACGAGCTCGGCGTCAACGGCGCGTACTTCCGGGTGCACCACTTCGCTCGCCAGTCCGCGAGCCCGATGCCGCTGCTCGCCGCCATCGCCGCGACGACGCAGCGCATCGAGGTCGGCACCGGCGTGATCGACATGCGCTACGAGAACCCGCTCTACCTCGCCGAGGAGGCCGCGCAGCTCGACCTCATCGCCGGCAACCGGATCGCCCTCGGCATCTCCCGCGGCAGCCCCGAGCCGGCACGCCGCGGCTGGGAGGCGTTTGGCTACACGGGGTCCGAGGACCCGCGCGGGGCGGACATCGCCCGCGCCAAGTTCGAGACCTTCCTCGATGCCGTCTCCGGCGGGTGGATGGCCGACGCCGACCCCGACCAGTTCGGTTCCGGGGGCCGGCTGCGGGTCGAGCCCCAGTCGCCCGGCCTCGCCGAGCGCATCTGGTGGGGTGCCGGCAGCCGCGACACCGCCGAGTGGACGGGCCGGCTCGGGCTCAACCTCATGAGCTCGACGCTGCTCACCGAGGCCACCGGCGCGTCCTTCGCGGACCTGCAGCGCGAGCAGATCGAGCGCTACCGCACGGCCTTCCGCGAGGCCGGCCACGAGCGGGTGCCGCGGGTGTCGGTGAGCCGCAGCGTCTTCCCGATCGTGGACAGCGGCGACCTGATGTGGGGCCAGCTGCGCGGCGGCGGCAGCGACCAGGTCGGCACGATCGACGGCTTCACCTCGACCTTCGGCAAGTCGTATGTCGGAGAGCCCGACCGCCTCGTCACCGAGCTGCAGGCGGACGCCGCCGTCCAGGCCGCCGACACGCTGATGCTGACGATCCCCTCCCAGCTCGGCGTCGAGGCCAACGTCAAGATCCTGCGCAACTTCGCCGAGCACGTGGCGCCCGCCCTCGGGTGGGAGCCCAACCAGGACGGCCCGGTCAGCGGCTACCCCGACGGCCCGCGCTGAGGCGCTGCGTCGCCACCAGCACGACGAGGGTCACGAGGCCGGTCCACAGCGCCGGCCGTGACTGCGCGCTCGCGCCGAGCAGCGCCAGCACCCCCACCATGAACGCCACCGCGACCCAGCCCGCGACCGGCCATCCGGGCGCGGGGAAGGCGCCGGGCGCGAGCTCGCCGCGGGCGATCCGGCGCTTCATCGCGAGGTGCGAGAGCAGGATCATCAGCCACACGAAGACCGTCGCGAAGCTCGCGACCGACGCCACGAGCACGAAGACGTTCTCGGGGACCAGCACGTCGAGCACGAGCCCCACGGTCAGCGCCGCCGCCACGAACCCCACCGCGGCGACCGGCACCCCGCGGTGGTTGGTGCGCGCCAGGGCCTCGGGGGCGTCGCCCTGCTCCGCGAGCCCGTGCAGCATCCGGCCGATGGAGAAGGTGATGGCGTTGAGCGCCGAGAACGCCGCGGTGATCACGACCGCGTTGAGCACGTGCGCGGCAGCGGGGAGCCCCACGGCGTCGAAGATCTGCACGAACGCGCTCGACCGCCCGTCCACCGTCGTCCACGGCGCGAGGCACAGGATGACGCCGATGGCCCCGACGTGGAACAGGAGCACGCGCCACGGGATCGTGTTGATCGCGCGGGGGATGGCGCGCCCGGGGTCCTGCGCCTCGGCGGCGGACAGCCCCAGGGTCTCGATCCCGCCGAACGCGAACACCACGACGGTGAACGAGACGAGCACCCCCCACAGGCCGTATGGCGCGAATCCGTCATGCGCCCAGAGGTTCTCGATGCCGGGGGTGCTGCCGCCGGGGAGGTGCAGGCCGAGCACCAGGATCGCGAGTCCCGCGACGATCATGGCGATGATGGCGGTGACCTTGACCAGCGACAACCAGAACTCCGTCTCGCCGAACACCTTCACGTGGACGAGGTTGAGCCCGGTGACGAGGGCGATGGCGCCGGCCACCCACACCCAGCCAGGGACCGCGGGCCACCAGTGACCGAGATAGACGGTGAGGGCCGTGACGTCCGCGACGGCCACGACGAGCATCTCGATGACGAACATCCACCCCGTGACGAAGCCGCCGAGGGGCCCGAGGTAGGTCCGGGCGTAGCGGCCGAACGAGCCGGCGCCGGGGTCGCGCACCGCCATCTCGCCAAGGGCCCGCATGACCAGGAAGACCGCGAGACCGGCGACGACATACGCGACCAGCACGGCCGGCCCGGCCATCTGGATCGCGCCGGCGGAGCCGTAGAAGAGGCCCGTGCCGATGGCGGACCCCAGGGCGATGAACTGCACGTGCCGTGTCGTGAGGCCCCGCACGAGGGTGTGCGGCTGGGCGGCGGCGAGTCGGGGCGGGGACGACGACGGCGACACGTGGGTCCTTCCTGTGGGCAACCGCCCCAGGTTAGACGTCGAGGTCAGGGGTATACCCTCGACGACACATGGCGGTATCGAGGAGGCACCGAGTGGACATCACCGACATCATCCTGGAGCAGCACGCGCAGCAGCGGGCGGCGTTCGCGCAGCTGGAGGAGTGGCCCAAGCAGGACGTCGAGGGACTGACGGCGCTGTGGCAGCGACTGCAGATCTTCCTGGAGACGCACGCCGAGGCCGAGGAGCGCTTCTTCTACCCGCACCTGCTCGACGAGGGCACCGGCGCCGCGGACGCGGACGACGGCACCGTCGAGGGCGAGGTGGAGGACGCCATCAAGGACCACAACAAGCTGCGCGACGCCATCCGCCGGGCCGGCGAGGTAGAGGTCGGCTCGGACGCCTGGTGGGAGGCGGTCACGGACGCCGACGTCGTCAACTCCGAGCACATGGGGGAGGAGGAGCGGCAGGACCTGCGCGACTTCCGCGACCACGCGAGCCTGCAGCAGCGGCACGACATCGCGGTGGACTTCCTGCGCTGGCAGGCCCAGAAGGCGGCCGACGGCATCACGCCCGTCGACAAGGACGCCGAGGCGTACGTCGAGGACCCCGAGGCCGAGCTGGCCCAGGCCGAGGACTCGGCGCAGGCCGCCAGCGGTACCGCCACGAAGGCTGCGAAGAAGGCGTCGGCCAAGAAGGCTGCGAAGTAAGCGGCCAAGTAGCCCGTCCCGCGCCTGAGGTTAGGCTGCCCTCATGAGCGAGCAGCGACGGCCCCGGGTGATGCGCACGGCCACCGTCACAGGCACCGAGCGACTCACCCGGGACCTCGTGCGCGTGCACCTCGAGGGACCCGACCTCACAGCGATCGACCCGTCCGAGCATACGGACCGCTATGTCAAGCTGCTCTTCGCGCCCGCGGGTGCGGCCTACGCCTGGCCCTTCGACCCCGACCGGATCCGCGACGAGCGGCCGCGCGAGCAGTGGCCGGTGACGCGCACCTACACGATCCGCAGCCTGGACCCCGTGGCGGGGCGGATGGCGCTGGACTTCGTGGTCCACGGCGACGAGGGTCTGGCCGGGCCCTGGGCGGCGGCCGCGCGACCCGGCGACGGCATCGGCTTCCACGGCCCAGGCGGCGGGTGGGGACCCGACCCGGCCGCCGACCTCCACCTGCTGGTGGGCGACGAGTCGGCGGCGCCCGCGATCGCGGCGACCCTCGACGCCCTGCCGCACGACGCTCGGGCTCGCGTCTTCCTCGAGGTCGCGGACGCGACCACCCACGTGCCGCTCCGGAGCACGCCGGGCATCGAGGTCACCTGGGTGCACCGCGACGAGGCGGGCGGCCGGTATGGCGTGGCCCTGGCCCGGGCCGTGCGTGAGGCGGGGCTGCCGGGCGGGGACGTCCGGGCGTTCGTGCACGGCAACGCCGACATGATCAAGGATCTGCGGCGCTACCTCTTCGTCGAGCAGGGGATGCCTCGGGACCGAGTCTCCATCTCGGGATACTGGCGCACGGGGCAGGACGAGGACGCCTGGCAGGCCGGCAAGCGGGACTTCGTGGCCGCGATGGAGCAGGAGCAGGACGGCCCGGCCCCGACCCCGACCGCCTGAGCAGCCCCGAGGGTCGGCTCAGCGGCCCAGCTGTGGGTCGCTCACGCTCGGCGCGCCGGTCTCCAGGTGGCCCGCCAGGACGCGGCGGAACGAGGTGCCGGGCACGGTCACGGTCAGGTCGTACCACCCGCCCGAGCGCCGCGTGTCGACCCGCACCGCCGAGCGGGACCGGCCCTTGCCGCGTCCGTGGTCGCGCAGGCTGGCGCTGCCCGCACCGCGCTCGTCGTGCTCGTCGCGTGCGGCCTCGCCGACGCCGCCCGCGCCGCCCTCTACGTCGTCACCGGCGCGCAGCGCGGCCGGGTAGGCGCTGGTGATCTCCACGTCGACCTCCCGGCCCTGGCGGGTCACGACGAGGCGCAGCCGGCCGGAGTGGCCCTGCGGCTCGAGCGAGACGGTGACCGCGTCCTGGGAGCGGTCGCCGGCATACGACCGGTAGAAGCCATTGGGTCCGTGCACGTCGACGTGGTAGGCGCCGGTGGCGGGCAGCGTCGCGCTGAGGGAGCGTCCCGCCTCGACGGTGTAGCTGTGGGGGGCGGCGGCGGGCTCGAGCAGCCGTGCCTGCAGCGCCGCGCCCAGCCGGCCGCGGTTGGTGAGGGTCAGGACGAGCCCCTGGTCGGTGGGCCGCTCGTCGAGCCGCAGGTCGTAGCCGAGCGGGCGGGCCGGACGGGTCCCCGGCTCCTGGCGGGGCATCGTCCCCGCCGCCGGCGGCACCGGCTTGTAGTCGGGGTGACGCTGCCGGTCGGTGGGCGCCCAGCCGGCCACGTCCATCAGGCGCGGTGGCGCCGCCGGGGTGCGGGAGAAGTCGAACGCGCTGGTCAGGTCCCCGAAGACGGCCCGGCGCCAGGGGGTGATCTGCGGCTCGCGCACCCCGAAGCGCCGCTCCATGAAGCGGATCACCGAGGTGTGGTCGAAGGCCTCCGAGCACACCCAGCCGCCGGTGCTCCACGGAGAGATGACCCACATCGGCACACGCGGCCCCGCGCCGTACGCCCCCGACGGGAAGCGCTTGTCGCCGGCCTTGCCGGGGTAGTACTCGAACTCGGTCGAGACCGTCGAGGCGCCGGGGATGTCGGGGTTGGTCGCCATCGGCGGGACGAGGTGGTCGAAGAAGCCGTCGTTCTCGTCGTAGGTGATGAACAGCGCCGTCCTGCTCCACACCTCGGGGTTGCTGGTGAGGGCGTCCAGCACCTGGGCGATGTACCACGCCCCGTAGGCGGTGGGCCAGTTGCTGTGCTCGGAGAAGGCCTCGGGCGCCGAGATGTAGGACACCGCGGGGAGCCGGCCGGCGCGGACGTCCTCGCGCAGGATCCGGAGGTAGTCGTCCCCGGTCCGGGCGGTGGTGCCCCGACGGGCCTTCTCGTAGAGCGCGTCGCCGGGCTTGGCATTGCGGTAGCGGTTGAAGTACAGCAGCGAGGTGTCGCCGTAGTTGCCGATGTAGGGGTCCTGGGTCCAGCCCCACGAGCCTGCGGCGTCCAGGCCGGTGCCCTCGTCCTGGTAGACCTTCCACGACACCCCGGCCGCCTCGAGCCGCTCGGGGTAGGTGGTCCAGTCGTAGCCGAGCTCCTCGTTGTAGAGCTCCGGGCCGCCGCCCTTGCCGTCGTTGCCTACCCACCCGGACCACAGGTAGTAGCGGTTGGGGTCGGTGTTGCCGATGAACGAGCAGTAGTAGCCGTCGCACACCGTGAACGCGTCGGCCAGCTGGTAGTGGAACGCCGCGTCGCGTCGCTCGAGGTGCGCCATCGTCGTCGTGCCCTTGGCGGGCAGCCACCGGTCGTAGCGCCCGCGGTTGACGGCCATCTGGCCGTCCCACCAGCCGTGCGGTAGCCCCTCGAGGAAGGCGTGGCCGAGCTCGTCCTGGTCGGGGCGGAAGGGCAGCACCTCCCGGGTCCCGTCGCTCTGGTGCCACACGTCCTTGCCGCTCGGGAGCACCGCGGGGTGCGGGTCGCGACCTGCAGGAACCGGCGACGGTCCATCGCGGTGACGTGCCGCTCGGGCTGCTGAGGAGGGTGGGACATGGGGGACCTCCGGATCGGATGAGCTGGTGCGCAGGAGCCTCCTCGCACCGGGCGACGGGGCGTGAGTGCCGGGTGACGGCCGTATGACGAGAGCGTGGACACCGTCTCGCCGGGCCGTCACCGAGCCCCGGCCGTCAGCGCAGCCGCGGGCTGACCAGGCCCAGCTCGCAGCCGCGCACGACTGCCGGCACCCGGCTGAGGACCCCCACCTTGGTCATGAGGCGGCCCACGTGCGCCTTGGCCGATGTGCGCGGTCGTCATCGTCGGGCAGAACTACGAGGCGCTGGTCGGTCACACGGACCTCGAGGCCGTGCTCTCGTCATACCTCGGTCTCCCGCTCTTCCTGGCGCTCTGTGCCGGGCACAAGCTGGTCACCCGGTCACGCTCCGTCGACCGGGCCACGGCCGACCTGAGCCGCGGCTGACCCGCACCGACCACGAACTGTGCTCGCCCGGGGGTCGGGCCAGGAACGAGACGGGAGCATTCACTCATTTGGTCCTGTCGGGGTGAATAGGACACGCATAAGGTTCCACCACCCCATACGAATGATGCCGTCGTCGTTCGTGCCCATCATGAGGAGCACCATGAAGCGCACCATCGCGGGCGCCACGGGAGCGATGCTCATCGCCCTGTCGCTGGCCCCCACCGCTCACGCCGTCACGTCACCGCGCGACCCCCAGCCGTCCGGCGCCGCGCAGAAGGACGACCGGTCCCACCCGCTCGGCGACAAGGAGCGCGCCCTGCGCAAGTCGGCCGTCGACAAGGTCGTCAAGGGCGCGGCCAAGGTCGAGACCAACAAGAAGGGCAAGAAGGTCATCAAGGTGGCCAAGGGCCAGTACGTCAACTACGACGTAAACCGTGAGGAGGACATCTTCACGATCCTCGCGGAGTTCGGCGACGGGGTGCACCCGACCACCGGCGGCACCGCCGGTCCGCTGCACAACCAGATCCCGCAGCCCGACCGCTCGCAGGACAACTCCACGATCTGGCGTGCGAACTTCGACCGCGCCCACTACCAGAACCTCATGTTCGGCGACGGCGAGTCCTTCAAGGACTTCTACCTCAAGCAGTCCAACGGTCGCTTCCTCGCCAAGGGCGACGTCTCCGACTGGGTCAAGGTGCCCTACAACGAGGCGCGCTACGGCAGCAACAAGATCTCCGACGCCGCCGGTGCCTGGCCGTTCGTGCAGGACTCGGCCAACGCCTGGTACGCCGCGCAGAAGGCCGCCGGCAGGACGGACGCCGAGATCACCGCCTACCTCAAGGGCTTCGACAAGGTCGACCGCTACGACTACGACCAGGACGGCGACTTCAACGAGCCGGACGGCTACATCGACCACTTCCAGGCCATCCACGCCGGTGAGGGCGAGGAGGCCGGCGGCGGCGCCCAGGGCGAGGACGCCATCTGGTCCCACCGGTGGTACGCCTACTCCAACAACGCCGGCAAGACCGGCCCCGCCACCAACAAGGCCGGCGGTGTGCAGATCGGCACCTCAGGCATCTGGATCGGCGACTACACCACCGAGCCCGAGAACGGCGGCCTCGGCGTCTTCACCCACGAGTTCGGTCACGACCTCGGCCTGCCGGACCTCTACGACACCCAGGGCGGGGACAACGGCACCGGCTTCTGGACCCTGATGAGCGGCGGCTCCTGGCTCAACGACGGCACCGTCGACATCGGCTCCAAGCCGGGCTACATGGGCCCGTGGGAGAAGCTCCAGCTCGGCTGGCTCGACTACCAGACCGTGAGCTACGGCAAGGACGGCAACGTCAAGCTCGGCCCCGCCTCGCTCGCGGGCAAGATGCCGCAGGCCGCGCTCGTGTCGCTGCCCGACAAGACCCGCACCTCCCAGCTCGTCGCCCCGCACTCGGGTAGCAAGCAGTGGTGGTCCGGCGCGGCTGACGACCTCAACGTTACGCTGACCCGCCCGATCGACCTGACCACCGCCAAGACGGCGTCGCTGTCCGCGTGGGTCAACTACCAGACCGAGGCGGAGTACGACTACTTCTACGCCGAGGTCACGGACGACGGCGGCGCCACCTGGAAGCAGCTGGCCACCTACGACGGCAGCTCCGGCGGCTACGTCCAGAAGACGTACGACCTGTCCGCCTACGCCGGCAAGCAGATCAGCTTCCGCTTCCGCTACGCCTCCGACGGCGGCGTCCACAAGCTCGGCGCGTTCGTCGACGACATCACCCTCGTCGCCGACGGGCAGACCGTGTTCACCGACGACGTCGAGGGCGACGCCAAGGGCTGGACGGCCAAGGGCTTCACCCAGGTCGGGGCCAGCTCCTCCGAGGCCGTCACGCATTACTACCTGGCGGAGAACCGCACCTACACCGGCTACGACCGCTACCTCAAGACCGGGCCGTACAACTTCGGCTGGGCCAACACGCGGCCCGACTGGGTGGAGCGCTTCCCCTACCAGGACGGCATGCTCGTCTGGTACATCAACAACGAGTACACCGACAACAACACGTCGGTCCACCCCGGTGGCGGCCAGGTCCTCCCGGTCGACGCGCGTCCCACGCCGATCCGCTTCCCCGACGGGGCGCTGCTCGGCAACCGTCGTCAGCCCTTCGACGCGACCTTCGGACTGCAGGCGACCGACCCGGTGACCTTCCACCGCAACGGCCAGGCGGTCACCGTGCCGTCCCAGCCGGCGATCCCGACCTTCGACGACAGCGACCCCAACCGCTACTGGTCGGCCGCCAACCCGTGGTCCTCCACCAAGGTGGCCGGCGCGGGCGTCAAGATCACGGTCAACAACATGGCCAAGCAGGGCGACCAGATGAACATCAAGGTCGACTACACCAAGTAGTCCCCGCGGGGCAGGACGACGAGTCCTGACCTGCACGCGAGCGGCCCGGCAGGGAGACCTGCCGGGCCGCTCGGTCTGTCGACGGTGCCCTGGCTGGGCGGGTGGCGTCAGTCGACCACGAAGACGTCGAGGTGCACCGCGTCCGGCGTTCGGCGCCCGGTGCCGAGGAGGATCGGCCCCGCCAGCCAGCCCCAGCGTGGACCGCTCGACGGCAACCGCGGCGTGCAGCGGAAGTAGATGCGGTCGAAGGGGACGACCTCGCCGCGCACCAGGGCGGCGATGTCCGGGGACGGGCGGCGCGCCACCCGCGGTGGGCGACCCGGGGAGGGTGGTCCGCGCACCGTCGCCGTCGCGCCAGCGCTGCGTGAGACGCGCGCCCGTCATACGGACCGGCTGGCTAGTCTGGAGACATGCCCGAACTGCGCTCACGAACCACCACCCACGGACGCAACATGGCCGGGGCGCGCGCCCTGTGGCGTGCGACGGGCATGACCGAGGGCGACTTTGGCAAGCCGATCGTGGCGATCGCCAACTCGTTCACCCAGTTCGTGCCCGGCCACGTGCACCTCAAGGACATGGGCCAGCTGGTCGCCGGCGCGGTCGCCGAGGCGGGCGGGGTGGGGCGGGAGTTCAACACCATCGCCGTCGACGACGGCATCGCCATGGGGCACAGCGGCATGCTCTACTCCCTGCCGAGCCGCGAGATCATCGCCGACTCGGTGGAGTTCATGGTCAACGCGCATCAGGCCGACGCGCTCGTCTGCATCTCCAACTGCGACAAGATCACCCCGGGGATGCTGCTCGCGGCGCTGCGCCTCAACATCCCCACGGTCTTCGTCAGCGGCGGGCCCATGGAGGCCGGCAAGGCCGTCATCGGTCCCGACGGGACCGCGCAGACCCGCCTCGACCTGATCGACGCGATGATCAAGTCCGTGGACGACTCGGTCTCCGACGAGGACATCACCACTATCGAGCAGAACGCCTGCCCCACGTGCGGCTCCTGCTCGGGCATGTTCACCGCCAACTCGATGAACTGCCTCACCGAGGCGCTCGGCCTCTCCCTGCCCGGCAACGGCTCGACGCTCGCCACGGCGAGCGCGCGCAAGGCGCTCTTCGAGCGGGCCGGCCACCTCGTCGTCGAGCTGGCCAAGCGGTGGTATGGCGAGGACGACGACTCGGTCCTGCCGCTGTCGATCGCCACCAAGCCCGCCTTCGCCAACGCCATGCGCCTGGACATCGCCATGGGTGGATCGACCAACACGATCCTGCACCTGCTGGCGGCGGCGCAGGAGGCCGGTGTGGACTTCGACCAGGACGACATCGATGCCCTGTCCCGCGTCACGCCCTGCCTGGTCAAGGTGGCCCCCAACTCCACCCAGTTCTACATGGAGGACGTGCACCGCGCCGGCGGCATCGCCGCGATCCTCGGTGAGCTGCATCGCGCCGGCATGCTCGACGACGACGTCCGCTGCGTGCACTCGCCGTCCTTGGAGCGGTGGCTGCAGGACTGGGACGTCCGTGGGGGTTCCGCGACCCCGGAGGCGATCGAGCTGTTCCACGCTGCTCCCGGCGGGGTGCGCACCACCGAGGCGTTCTCCTCGAGCAACCGGTGGGCGACCCTGGACACCGACCCCGAGAACGGCTGCATCCGGTCGGTCGAGCATGCGTACACCACCGAGGGCGGTCTCGCGGTGCTGCACGGCAACCTCGCCCCGGACGGCTGCATCGTCAAGACGGCCGGCGTCCCCGAGCACCAGTGGTCCTTCAGCGGGCCGGCGCGGGTGGCCGAGTCGCAGGAGGAGGCCGTCTCCAAGATTCTCAACGGCGAGATCCAGGGCGGCGACGTCGTGGTGGTGCGCTACGAGGGCCCGAAGGGTGGGCCGGGGATGCAGGAGATGCTCTATCCCACGAGCTATCTGAAGGGCGTGGGCCTCGGCCCCAAGTGTGCGCTGATCACCGACGGCCGGTTCAGCGGTGGCTCGTCCGGCCTCTCCGTCGGCCACGTCTCCCCGGAGGCCGCGTCGGGCGGGCCGATCGGCCTCGTGCGCGACGGCGACGTCATCGAGTTCGACATCCCGCAGCGCCGGGTCAACCTGCTGGTCCCCGACGAGGAGCTGGAGCGGCGGCGCGCGGAGCAGGACG
Source organism: Arsenicicoccus cauae (assembly GCF_009707125.1). Classification (GTDB taxonomy): domain Bacteria; phylum Actinomycetota; class Actinomycetes; order Actinomycetales; family Dermatophilaceae; genus Arsenicicoccus; species Arsenicicoccus cauae. The sequence continues at coordinate 1,425 of NZ_WLVL01000044.1, read as the reverse complement.
AGCTCGGCTGGCGGCCCCGCGACCGGGACCGGCAGGTGTCCACGGCGTTGCAGATCTTTGCCCGGTTCGCGCAGAGCGCCGACAAGGGCGCCGCTCGCAAGCTGGACTGACCGGCCCCGCCGAGGGCCCGAGCGAGGCTTGAGCCGGACCGGAGGCGGGCGAGCGGTCAGCTCGAGACGGTGACGCTCATGCGCTGCCGCGCGGTCGACGACCCGCGCCCGACCGGGGTGGTGCCGATCGCCTTGCCCAGGCCGAGGCTGGGCATGTTGACGTAGATCGCCTCCCTCCGGCCGGGTGTCGTCACGTAGGTCTCGTGCCAGACCCCGACGTGCCCGTCCTTGGTGAGTTGTGCGAAGTCGCGCCAGGCCTGCAGGTGCGGGGCGTCCGCGTCGGCCGCGAAGGCCTGCAGCTGCTCCGACGACTCCCAGTACATGAGGACGAGCGGGGAGGGCAGCGCCCACAGGTCGTAGCCGAGCATGCCCGACCCGGGGTCGGTCTCGAGATGCTTCAGCATGCGTGGCATCGCGGTGAAGACTGGCCACCACCGGTCCACGCGCAGCGGGCTGTTGATGCCCATGCCGATGAGGAAGACCGTGATCTCGCGGTCGGAGTCGATGGTGTGGCGACCTAGGTTGATGCGGGGCATGACGCCTCCTGTGGTTCTGGGAGCGTACCGACGAATCATGACACCGTTATAAAACACCGTTATGTTACGGTCGTCAAGTGCCCAGACCCAAGCTGTATGACGACGACCTCCGGGGTCGCCTCATCGCCACGGCTGCCGACCAGGTCGCCGCCGGCGGGCTCGACGGCCTCTCGCTGCGGCGGGTGGCAGAGGAGGCCGGCACCTCGACCAACGCCGTCTACACCGTGTTCGGCGGCAAGGACGGGCTGGTCGGGGCCATGGCGTCCGAGGCGCAGACCTCCTTCGTCGCAGCCCAGCTCGAGGCGGTGGCCGGCCGCGACCCCCTCGACGACCTCCTCGCCCTGGGTCTGGCCTACCGCCGCTGGGCGGTGGAGCACGCGAGCCTGTATGCCGTCATGTTCGGCGGACGGGTGCCGCCGCCCGAGGACTGTGCCGAGGACGGGCTCGCCCCTCTGCTCGGGGTGGTGCAGCGCGTGGCCGACGCCGGCCGGCTGGTCGGGGAGGACGTCCACGCCGCCGCGCTCGCCATCTGGGCTGCCACCCACGGGTGCGTCGCGCTCGAGCTGGCCCTGTGGCCGGACCAGCCGGAGGAGCTCTCGGCGCGCGACTTCGAGCGGCAGCTCGCCGCGCTGACCCGCGCCTGGATCCTCGCCTGACTGTGAGGGTGTGACAGCAGCCCAGCGGTGATGGGCTGTGGTCGTCGGTCTCGTTCGTGACTCCTCGCCTGACTGGCTTCGTGCCTTCCGCGCGACTTGTCCGTTCGGGATCGGCGACCCGGC
>NZ_WLVL01000043.1 GCF_009707125.1 Arsenicicoccus cauae | reverse complement strand
CCTGCACAGCCACTGCGACCACACCCCACCCGCCGAGTACGAAGCCACCTACTACGCTGCACTCAACCGTGCCCCGGCACCCGCCGGCACGGCATAACCCGCCCTCCACGAAATCCGGGGCGACTCAGTACACCGAGTGCAGCATCGCCTTCAACGCGGCGATGGTGCTGCCGCTGCCCACGCTGGCCACCCGGTCGCTGGTGCTGGCGCTGGCGATGCCGACGGCGGTCAACGCGTTCCTGCTGGCGGAGGAGTTCCGCGGCGACTCCGAGATGGTGGCGAGCGTGGTGGCGGTGACGACGGTCGTGGCGGTGCCCGTCGTCGCCCTGGTGGTGAGCCTGCTGCCGCTGATCCGCTGATCCGCCGGGGGCGGGATCATCGACCTGGCGGACGAAGGCCGGCTTATGCCCCTACCCCCGGTAGGTGTCGCGGGAGAGGAGGACCTGGCGCAGCACGGACTCCTGATCGACGATCCCGCGCCGCACCGCCGCCGTGAGGTCCGAGCGGCCCTGCGCGGCCTGCGACCGCTGCAGCGTCTCCGGCTCGGCGAGCTGCACGGGATAGGCCAGCTTGGCCACGCGGGCCATCGCGTCGTCCCCGACCCAGGCGCACATCGCCGGCACGTCGGCGAAGTAGCGCTCCACGTAGGGTCGCAGCACCGCCGTGTCGCCGCTGCGCCAGAACGCCCCGGCGAGGGCGTTCATCTCGTGGTTGGACCGACCTCGCTGCTCCGTCAGCTCCGCCCAGGCCCAGGCCTTGTCCTCGGACAGCGGTCGCGCGGCCCGCGCACCCAGCCACGCCAGCGTGCCCGCGACCGTGGCGTCGGCCGCGTGCGCCTCCTCCAGCTCGGCGACGGACAGCGCCCCGTCACCGGCGAGCGTGGTGGCCACGAGCCAGCGGAAGTCCGCGTCGCCCGCCAGACCCGCGGGGAGCTCGCGCCCGGCATACCACCGGCGCAGGAGCTCCTCGTCGCGCGAGGTGGAGGCGACCACCCGCGCGGCCGCGAGCGCCCGGGTCGAGCCGGGCTCGGCGGCCTGCAGGGCGGCGGCTCCGGCGTCCGCGACCCGCTCCCGGGCGAGCGGCCGCTCGTCGGCGGGGAGGTAGACCGCGACCACCACGTCGGGGACGTAGCGACCGACCGCCGACAGCACCGAGTCGTCCAGCTCCAGCGGCCAGGACGCGGCGAAGACGTCGACGACCAGCCGGGGGTCGACCGTCGCGAGGGCGACCCCGTCGCGGAGGGCGTTCCACAGGACGACACGCGCGGCCAGGTCGTCCACCTGGGCCAGCTGCTCGGGGAGGCGCCGCAGCGTGTCCTCGTCCAGGACGACCGTCGCCCAGGTGAGGTCCGAGGCGTTCGGCACGATGATGGCGGGCCGTGGCCGGTCGAGCAGCTCGTGCACCACGCGGCGGTCCTCGTCGAGGGTGAGCCGCGCGCGCACGACCTCCTCGCCGTCGGTCCATCCGGCCACGTCCAGCGCGTGCGAGCGCTGGGCCGGGTGCGCCTCTGGGGCCACCTTGACCACCTCGGCCCGCCGGACGACGTCGGACTCGTCGTCCCAGTCCACGTCGACGCGGATGGCGTCGAGCCCCGCGGTCCTCAGCCAGGCGTCGGTCCACGCCGTCAGCGAGGCACCGTGCGCCCGCTCCATCGCGGCGAAGAAGTCACTCATCTGCGCGTTGCCGTGGGCGTGCCGCTGCAGGTAGTCGCGCACGCCGGCCACGAACGCGTCGTCCCCGATGTAGGCGATGAGCTGCCGCAGCACCGCCGAGCCCTTGGCGTAGGAGATGCCGTCGAAGTTCTGCAGCGCGGCCAGGGCATCCTCCGAGCCGTTGCCCGCGACCGGGTGCGTCGACGGCGACCGCTCGGCGGAGTAGCCCCAGGCCTTGCGCACGATCCCCTGGTCGGACCAGGCGTCGGGGTAGAGCCCGGTCCCCACCACGCACCGGCTCGCCATGTACTCAGCGAACGACTCGTTGAGCCACAGGTCGTCCCACCACGCCAGCGTCACCAGGTCGCCGAACCACATGTGCGCCATCTCGTGGCTCACGGTGTTGTCGCGCGACAGCAGCTCCGCACCGGTGACGCGGGAGCGGAAGAGGTACTCGTCGCGCAGGACCACGCAGCCGGGGTTCTCCATCGCGCCGGCGTTGAACTCCGGCACCCACACCTGGTCATACTTGCCGAAGGGGTAACGGATCCCGAACAGCTCGTGGAAGTAGTCGAAGCTGCGCCGCGTGACCTCGAGGACGCGAGGGGCGTTGGCCTCGAGCTGCGCCTGGACCGACCGGCGGGCGAACAGCCCCAGCGGGATCCCGTCGTGCTCGTCGGTGACGCTCACGTAGGGCCCGGCGCAGATGGACGTGAAGTAGGTCGCGATCGGAGCGGTCTCGGCCAGGTGCCACACGTCGCCCTCGCGGGTCGCGGCGCCGTTGCCGATCACCACCCAGTCGCTCGGCGCGGTCACGGTGAACGTGCAGGGCGCCTTGAGGTCCGGCTGGTCGAAGCAGGCGAACACCCGCGGCGCGGCGTCCATGAACGAGTGGCCGTAGACGTAGTGCTCGCCGTCGGCCGGGTCGACGGCACGGTGCAGGCCGGAGCCGTCCCGGCTGAAGCTCATGGTCGCGCGCACGACGAGCTCGTTGTCGGCGGCGAGGCCGGTCAGCTGCAGGCGTCCGTGCGCGAAGGCCTCGGCCGGCAGGGGCTCGCCGTTGAGGGTCGCCTCGAGCAGCTCGGTGGCCTTGAGGTCGACGAAGGTGGTCTCGCCCGGGGTGGCGGCGAAGGTCAGCACGGTGCGGCTGGCGAAGGTCGTCTCGCCGTGGGTGAGATCGAGTTCGACGGCGTAGCGGGGGCGGTCCACGGTCGCGGCGCGTCCTCGCGCCTCCGTGCGGGTCAGGCTGGTCATTCCCCCACCGTTTCACACCCCGGGTCGTGCCGGTGGGTCGGCGGGAGGCAGCCACGCCGTATGCCGTGGGCCGGCGGCATACGGGGCCGGGGCCGGACGGCCTCCGCCACCCTCAGCGCCCGTGGTAGCCCGCCATCTGCTCGAGCCGCGCGATCCGGTCGGCCGTGGCGGGGTGGGTGCTGAAGAGCTTGCTGACGTCCTGCGCGCGGAAGGGGTTGGCGATCATCATGTGGCTCGCGTTGACGACGTCCGGCTGCGGCGCGAGCGGCGCGCGGGCGACCCCGAGCTCGAGCTTCTTGAGCGCCGAGGCCAGGGCCAGCGGGTCCCCGGTGAGCGACGAGCCGTCCTCGTCGGCGTCGAACTCCCGGGTGCGGGAGATCGCCATCTGGATCAGGCTCGCGGCCAGGGGGGCGAGCAGGGCCATCAGGATCATCACGACCGGGTTGGGACGGTCCTCGTCATTGCCCCCGCCGAAGAACATCGCCATCTGCGCGACGCTCGTGATCACCCCGGCGATCGCCGCGGCGACCGAGCTCGTGAGGATGTCGCGGTTGTAGACGTGCATCAGCTCATGACCGAGCACCCCGCGCAGCTCGCGCTCGTCGAGCAGCCGCAGGATCCCCTCCGTGCAGCACACGGCGGAGTTCTGCGGGTTGCGGCCGGTGGCGAAGGCGTTGGGCGCCTCGGTCGGGGAGATGTAGAGCCGCGGCATCGGCTGCCCGGCGCGGGCCGACAGCTCCTCGACGATGCGGTACATCGCCGGTGCCTGCTCCCGGGTGACCGGGTAGGCCTGCATGGCGCGCAGCGCGAGCTTGTCGGAGTTCCAGTAGGAGTAGAAGGTCATGGCGAGGCCAGCCAGGGCGAACAGCCAGATGTACCGGCCGTTGCCGATGAGGGCGCCGAGGCCGAGGAGCAGCGCCCAGATGACGCCGAAGAGCGCAGCGGTCTTGAGACCGTTGTAGTGCCGGTGCATGTCAGGCACAACGCCGCCCGGGCCGAGAACGTTCCGGGACACCCGACCCAGGGGCCGGCGTCAGGGCGTCGCGTCGACCGGGACGAGGTGCGAGGGGCCCTGGTCGCCGTTGGTCTGCCGCCGGACGGCGTCGTCAGCCTCGTTGACCGCCTGCCAGAGCCCACCCTCGCTGTGGTCGTCGGTGTAGGCCAGCCCCACCAGGGTCTGCACCTCGGCGGAGCGCTCGCCGAGGTCCTGCTGCAGGCGGCGCCGCAGCAGAGCCAGGCGGTCCGCGCCGGGCACGACCAGCACCAGGTCACGACCGCTGACCCGACCCACCACGCCTCTCCCCCGCGCGAGCTCGTGCAGGCTCGTGGCCACCACCGCGAGGTCGGCCTCGAGGGCGGTGCCCTGACCCTCCGCGCCACGCGGCAGGACCGAGACCAGCAGGATCCCCGTGCGCCGGGCAGGCGGGAGGTCGAGGAACTCGCGCGCCAGACCGGCGCGCGTCAGCACACCGGTCGTCGGGTCGGTGAGGGTGAGCACGTGCAACCGGTTGAGGGAGGTCAGGCGCCGTCGCCGGACCATGGCGGCCAGCAGGGCGGTCACGGCGACCAGGCCGACGCCGAGGATCGTGACGCTGAGCGCGTGCGGCAGGGCTGTCGGACCGATGGCGGTCGCGAGGACGAAGCTCACCGGCAGGAGCACGACCATCCACTGCGCCCACACGCGATCGAGGAGGACCCCGGCGATGGTCGCGGGGTAGGCCGCCAGCACCACCACGAGGTAGCGGGCCTCGACCGTCGGGACGTTCATCACCACCAGGACCGTCACGGGCAGCGTGAGGGCCACCAGCGCACGCCCCACCCGCGGGTGGCCGCTCTCGCTCTGCGCCACCCACATCCCCGCGCACGCCACCACCAGGCACGCGGCGTAGACGGCCACGTCCACGGGTGTCGACTGCTCGGGACGCCTCGGCACCGCGCTCAGCAGGACCCCGGTGCCCGCCAGCCACCACCCGAGCACGCGGGCGTCGCTCCCCGGCAGGTCGGGAGCCTCGACCTCCTCCTCCCGAGGAGGTGCCGCCGGCACGGGCTGCGGCACCGGGACCGGGACGTAGGTGCCGGGCTCGAACTCCTGCGCGTCCACCCCCGCGGCGGACAGCTGCGCCGCGGTGACCCGCTGACGGGCCTGCTCGACCATGGGGACGAGCTGTCCCTCGGCCAGCAGGTCCAGGGGGATGCCCGAGACCACGCCCGCGCTGGCCGTGACGGGCCGCTGCGGGCTCGCGACGCGCACCGCGCGCAGCAGGGACGGCACGAGCAGGTCGGGGTCGATGTCGCTGACGACGATGAACTCGTGGTCCACGAACCGGCTGACGAGGTGGCTGCGGTGGTAGGCGCGCTCCAGCGCCACGGCCACCCGGGCCATCACCTGGTCAGCCGCGGCACCGCCCCAGGCCGACGCGGCCTCGTCGAAGGAGTCCAGGTGGATCGAGACCAGGCACACCGGCTCGGCCCCCCGGCCCCGCTCGGACCACTCGCTCAGCTCGTGCTCGAGACCGCGGCGGTTGAGGACACCGGTGACCGGGTCCAGGCGGGTCTGCTCGAGCACCGACCGCTCGCGCCGTCGCACCCGGCCGAGGACCAGGGCCGCCACGACGCCGGGCAGGACGATCGCCGCAGCCCCCGCCGCGACGGCGTGCGCGTGCCCCGCCACGTCGATCCCGCTCAGCGCCAGAAAGATCCAGCCGCACCCCAGGCACCCCACCGTCACGAGCGCGGCGTGAGCGGGTCGGCACAGGTAGGCGGCCAGCACCACGACGGGCTCGAGCAACCAGAACCACACGATGGGCGGGCGAGGGTCGACCAGGAAGGTGGTGAACAGCGGGGACGACAACGCTGACGTCGTCAGGATCACCGGGGCCCACCACGTGTCGGTCCAGGCCGGTCGAGCCAGCGTCACCGCGAGCTGCGCCGCGTAGAACACCGCCACCAGGGCGAAGGCCAGCGCCATACCCGGGTCGGCGAAGCCGGAGGACGTGGCCAGGTCGACCGTCCCGACCAGCAGACCACCCGCGGGGGCGCAGGCCAGCAGCAGGGAGGCTTCTCGCAGGCCGAGCCAGGACGCCAGCCCCACCGAGGTGGGACGGGAGGCAGGTGTCATCGGCGAGGTGTCCTTCGTGGGTGGTGGGCCCCTCCAGGCTAGCCCTGGGCGGCCGGGCGGGTCCGGCCACGGGTGGCCGCTCCCCCTGATGGATCAGGTGCCGGTGCGGCGCAGCACCACCAGTCCCGCCTCGCTGCGGAACTGACCCGGGCTGAAGGATCGGATGCCCGCGACGATCCGGTGGGTGCCGGCGAAGGACGCGAGGATCGGGTCGCGCTGCGCCATCGCCTCGATGCCGTCACCGTGGATCGCGTCGGTGGAGACCAGCACCACGTCCGGCACCCGCCCGGTCTGCCGCACCCAGTCGGTGGTGTAGCGGCCCAGCTCGCCGAAGTCCTCGAGCCACACGATGTTGGTGTCGGCCCGCGCCCCCGAGGTGAGGAAGGCGCCGGTGACCGCGCCGTAGACGAGCAGGCTCTCCCCCGGTCGCACCCAGGTGTCGGTGGTGTCCTGCACGATCCGCAGGTGGGCGAGCTCCCGGCCGCCGCTGTAGAGCCCGCTGTAGGCCCCGGCGGGAGCCGGCGTGCGAGCGGCCCACGGTGAGTTCCCGTAGAAGTTCGTCGCGAACTGGGAGGCCAGGATCACCAGCACCGACACGAGGGCACAGCGCTTGAGGGCGACCCCGTCGGCGACGCCGGTGATGCGCTCCGCCACCCGGCAGGCACCCACCGTCGTGGCGATGGCCAGAGCCACCGAGGCTGGCGGGAACTCGCCGTACCACGGGCCCGCGAAGGTCGTGGCCGCGACCATCGGGTGGCCGACCAGGGCGGTGGGGGCGGCGAGCAGCAGCAGGGTCGCGACCTCTCGGTCGCCGCGGGAGCGCACCCACCACAGGCAGACCGGGAGCATCACCAGGGCGGTGTAGAGCTGGACCGAGCCGACGTAGCGCATCAGGTTGACGTCGTGGACCAGCAGCGCGAGCAGGCTGGTGGCCCCCAGCACCAGGGGGAACCAGATGACCGCTTCACGACGCCATCGGACGGGCAGCGCGGGCACAGCCGCGCTGAGCCCCAGCAGCACGGCGGGCAGGCGCACCGGGGTGACCAGCTCCTTGAGCCAGGAGATCGACGTGAAGCCGAGGCGCTCGAGCGGTCCGGAGCGCGGTTGTTGGTACTGCACGGTGTAGTCGAGGGTGTCGCTGATGGCCGACCACCCGACCGCGCCCAGGAAGTAGCCCGCCACCGGGACGGTGACCGCAGCAGCGGTGCCCACGAGCCACAGCACCGCGTCGCGGCGCCCGTCCCGCCACAGGAGCACCGCGAGGACGAGCAGGCTCAGCCCCACCGCCGGGAGCAGCGACTGCAGGCTCACCGCCCCGAGCGGAGCCGTCAGCCCCACGGGCACCACCCAGCGACGAGCGCTCGAGGCAGGGCCCAGAACCGCCGCGAGGCCGCAGCAGGCGAAAATGGTCATGGCCAGCGTGGGCACGGTGTTGTAGGACAGCCCGACCACGTGATAGCTCGTCACCATCGAGGCCGCGGCGACCGCCGTGAAGGCCACCAGCGGGCGTACCCGGGTGCGCAGGGCGCGATAGCACAGCACGCCGACCAGGACCGCCACCGTGACGTAGCAGTAGCGGTAGGCCAGGACGAGGTGGTTCTGACCGAACAGGTGCGTCCACGCCCACACGAACGGCGCCCCGGCCGCGGAGCCCACGGCCTGGGCGTTCATCTCGTCGACGAACAACCGGTCGCCCTGCGCGATCCGCTGCGCCAGCGCGACGACGTGCGACCCGTCGTACAGGTCGGCCCCGGACCGCACGCGGACGAGGAACCAGAGCACGAGCCCCAGCGAGGCGAGGCCGACGCCGCGCTCCTCGGGGGTGGCCCGGGACCAGGCGGCGCGCGGGCCTCGGCGCGAGGGCCGGTCACCGTGGCCGCGGCCGTGGGCTGCGGCGGGTTGCGCCACCTCGACGGTCGACATGCGTGCGGGGCCCTCCAGCGGTTTGTGACGGGACGGCCCCGCCGCGCTCAGACTACCTGCGCGGCCGCCGCGCCCCGTGGCACGACCCGGCGACCGCGGAGCATCACGCCCCCAGGACCTGGGTGAGGTAGTCGTTGCCGAGGAGCCGATCGGGGTCCAGCTCGTCCCGCAGGCGCAGGACGTCGGGGAGCCGGGGGTAGAGCTCACGAAGGCGCTCGACCCCGAGCGTGTGCATCTTGCCCCAGTGCGGTCGACCGTCGTGAGCCGCCACGATCTGCTCGAAGCCGGTGAAGTAGCGCCGGGGGTCCACGGTGCGGTAGTGGTGCACGGCCACGTAGGCGTTGGCCCGCTCGTAGCCCGTGGACAGCCAGGCGTCGTCGGGCGCCGCGAAGCGGATCTCGACGGGGAAGGCGACGCGCTCGCCGGATCGCTCGAGGAAGCGGTCCAGCTCGCGCAGCACGTCCGGGAGGGCGGCCCGTGGCACGGCATACTCGCTCTCGGTGAAGCGGACCGTCCGCGGGCTGGCAAAGACGCGGTGGGAGCGGTCGGTGTAGGTGCGGGCCGACAGGGCTCGGCTCGCGACGGCGTTGATGGGCAGCGTCGTGACCGGCACCCGGGAGGCCAGCCGACAGCTCAGCTCGAAGAGCCCGTTGGCGAGCAGCTGGTCGTCGAGGAGGTAGCGCCAGCGGGGCAGGGCGCTCCCGGAGGTGTCGCCCGGGGCCAGGCGGCGGTTGTGCTTGGTGAGGACGCGGTCGGTGTGGGGGAACCAGAACATCTCGAAGTGGTCGTGGGCGTCCACGTGCTCGTCCAGGTCGGTGAGCACGGCGCCCAGGACGGCCGGCTCCTCCCGCGCCTCGATGCGGAAGGCCGGCACGCAGGCGAGGGTCACCTCGGTGACGATGCCGAGCGCCCCGAGGCCCACGCGGGCAGCGTGGAACAGATCCGGGTCCTGCTCCCGGTCGCAGCGACGCACCCGGCCGTCCGGCGTCACGATCTCCAGCGCCTCGACCAGGCCCGCGAGACCGGGCAGGGTGGCCCCCGTGCCGTGGGTGCCCGTCGACAGGGCGCCGGCGACGGACTGCCGGTCGATGTCCCCGAGGTTGGCCATCGCCAGGCCCTGCGCGTCCAGAAGCGCGTTGAGGTCGAAGAGTCGGGTGCCGGAGCGCACCCGCACCCGTCCGGAGGCCCGGTCGACCGCCACCAGCCCGCTGTGGGCGTCGAGGCTGACCTGGACGCCGTCGGTCAGGCCGATGGCGGTGAACGAGTGCCCCGCGCCGATCGGCTTGACCCGCATCCCGTCCCGCGCGGCATCGGTCATGACCTGCGCGACCTCGTCCACCCCCACCGGGGTGGCGACCCGGGCCGGCCGGCAGCTCTGGTTGCCGCTCCAGTTGGTCCACGTGCTCATCCGAAGGCCTTCCCCTCGCCGCGGTAGGTCGGCACCTCGTCGACCACGTCAGCGCCGCTGACCAGCAGCACCCGGTCCACGCGCTCGCACAGCTCGCCGGCCTTGGCGTGCCGGAACCACACGTGGTCACCGATGCGCAGGTGCTCGGCCGCTCGTCCACGCACCGGCGTCTGGACCTCGCCGGCGCCCTCGGTCCCGAGCAGGGACAGGCCGTATGGCGAGACGGGCGTCGGCAGGCGGTCGACCCCGGCAGCCCCGCTGGCGGCATACCCGCCGGAGAAGCACGTGGCCACGCGCCTCGCGGGTCGCCGCACCACGGGGAGCACGAACCACGCCGCGGGGCGGTGGCGGAAGTCCCGGTAGCCGTCGAACAGGCGCGGGGACATCAGTCCGGACCCGGCCGCGAGCTCGGTGGTGACCGCGTCGTCGGCGAACAGGTGCAGGCTGCCGGTGCCGCCGCCGTTGACCAGCTCGAGGGGATGACCCAGCACCTCCTCGACCGCGGCCACGACCGCTGCGCGGCGCCCCAGGAGCTCGCGGACGGAGGCCGCCTTGACGAGGCGGACGGCGGCCGAGCTGTCCTGCAGCCCGGCGACCTGGGCGTCGTAGGACATGACACCCACCAGGCGCAGCTCGGGACACGCGACGACGACGCGGGCCGCCCTGGCAGCGGCCTCCGGGGTGCGCAGGCACGAGCGGCGCACCCCCAGGTGCAGGGGGCCGAGGCGCAGGGAGGCGTCCAGGTCCAGGCAGACGCGGAGGGGGCCGTGCATCCCGGTCGCCCGCACCACCGAGCAGAGACGGTCGACATGGTCGGGATGGTCGATCATGACCGTCACGGCGTCGCGCCGCGGATGCGTGGCGAGGCGCGTCAGCGTGTCCGGCCCGACCGGCGGATAGGCCACGAGCAGGTCGTCCACGCCGAGGTCCGCGAGCCACAGGGCCTCGTCGAGGCTGTAGGCGAGGACACCGCGGAAACCCTGGGACAGGGCCCGCTCCACCAGGGCCCGGCACCGCACCGACTTGCTGGCGAGCCGCACCGGCAGCCGCCCCGCCCGGTCGAGCAGCGCACGGGCGTTGTCGTCCCACGCGTCCAGGTCGACCACCGCGAACGGCGCCTCCCGGCCCGCCAGGGCATCCCGCAACTCGTCGGCCCGCCGGTCCTGGGCGGGTGCGTGCGCGATCATGGGCGCACTGTAGGGCGCCGAGGCCCGACCCGGTGGGTGATTGCCCTCACAGCCCTACCATGAGGTACATCTAGACCTCGCGGTCCACCACGCTGGCCGCCAGCGCGCGCAGCGCCCGGACGGCCTCGCCGTCACCCAACGGGTCGAGCAGGCGCTGGGCCTCCTCGGCGACCTGGCGGGTGTAGGCCTGGGCGCGGTCGAGCGCCGGGTGTGCACGCAGCAGGGCGAGCGCCTCGGCGTGACCCCCGGCGTCCGAGCGCAGGTCGCGGGTCAAGAGCTCCTGCAGGCGGGCATCGGCCGGGTCCGTGGACGCCTTGACGTACAGCACGGGCAGGGTGTCGACACCCTCCCGCAGGTCGGTGCCGGGCTCCTTGCCGGAGTCCTCGGAGGTGATGTCGAGCAGGTCGTCGGCCAGCTGGAAGGCCACACCGAGCTTCTCGCCGTAGGCCTCGAGGATCCGCTCCGCCTCCTCCCCCGCCCCGGAGAACATGGCACCGTAGCGCGCGGCGGTGGCGATCAGCACCCCGGTCTTGTCCTCGAGAACACCGAGGTAGTAGTCGACCGGGTCCGTCCCCTCTGGGCAGGGGTGGTCGTCTCGGATCTGGCCGGAGCACAGGCGCACGAAGGTCTCGGCCTGGATGCGGACACCGACGGGTCCGAGCTCGGCGATCATCTTGGACGCGGTCCCGAACAGCAGGTCACCGACGAGGATCGCGGTGGAGTTGCCGTAGGCCGCGTTGGCCGAGACGACCGCGCGCCGCAGGTCCGCCTCGTCCATGACGTCGTCGTGGTAGAGGCTGGCCAGGTGCGTCAGCTCCACGGCCGCGGCCGCGGTCTCCACGTCACGGCTGAAGCCCCCACCCAGCTCGGCGGCGAGCAGGGTGAGGATGGGACGGAACCTCTTGCCCGCGGAGAGCAGGTGCGCCGAGGCCCCGGCGATGAAGGGGTCCTTGTGGTCGACCTCGGCCCGGATGCGCGCCTCGACCGCCAGCAGCCCCGACGTGAGCCGCCGCATCAGCTCGGGTCCTGCGCCAGGCAGGGTGGCCGGTGCCACGGCCGGAGTGCCCTCCGGGGGTGCCCCGACCGGGAGCGACGTGCCCGTCATGGCAGGAAGGTCGCCGCGCGTCCGGCCAGGTCCAGCAGCGGGGTCGGGAAGACGCCGAGGACCAGCGTGATGGTCACGCCAAGGGCGATGGCGACGGTGCTCGCCACGGACGGCATGACGACCTCGGCCGTGGACCCGTCGTGGTCTGCGTGCCAGAGGGCACCGACCACCCGCAGGTAGGCGAACGCGGTGACCACGGAGCACAGCACCCCGACGACCGCCAGCACGGTGCCCATCCCCCCGCCGTGCGCGACCGCGGGGTAGAAGGCGGCGAACTTGGCGGTGAAGCCGGACGTGAGCGGGATGCCGGCGAAGGCCAGCATCAGGAAGCTGAACACGGCGGCGGTCACCGGGTGGCGGCGGCCCAGCCCAGACCACTGGGAGATGGTGGTGGCCTCGGACCCGCCGCGACGGACCAGGGAGACGATGGCGAACGCGGCGATCGTCATGAAGCCGTAGGCGACGAGGTAGAAGATCGTGCCGACCACGCCGCTGCGGTCGAAGGACAGCACGCCGACCAGGATGAAGCCCGCATGCGCGATGGAGGAGTAGGCCAGCAGCCGCTTCATGTCGGTCTGGGTGACGGTCAGGACCGCGCCCACCACCATCGTGAGGATCGCGACGGCCCACAGTGCGGGCAGGTAGGACCAGCGGTCGGCCGCGAGGCCGACGTACAGCAGACGCAGCAGGGCGCCGAACGCCGCCAGCTTGGTGCAGGCGGCCATGAAGCCCGTGACCGGCGTCGGGGCGCCCTGGTAGACGTCCGGGGTCCACGAGTGGAACGGGACAGCCCCGATCTTGAACAGCAGGCCCACCATGAGGAAGAACGCGCCGGGCAGGAGCAGCCCGTCCAGGCCCACCGAGGTGCCGATGGCGCTGGAGATGCCCGCTAGCCGGACGGTGCCGGAGTAGCCGTACAGCAGGGCGGCGCCGAACAGGAAGAACCCGGACGAGAAGGCGCCCAGCAGGAAGTACTTGAGAGCGGCCTCCTGCGAGAGCAGTCGCCGGCGCCGCGCCAGGCCGGCGAGGACGTACAGCGGCAGGGACAGCACCTCGAGAGCCACGAACATCACGACGAGGTCCCCGGCCGCGGGGAACATCAGCATGCCGACCATCGACAGCATGGTGAGGGGGAAGACCTCGGTAGTGGTCGCCCCGACACGCAGCGCCAGCGACTCGCCGTGGGAGCCGGGGGCGGAGGAGGCGGACTGCGTGAAGGCGTCGGGCGCGGCCGAGTCGAAGCGCTCTGCCATCGTCAGGACGCTCATCACGCCGAGGACGAGCAGCGCTCCCTGGATCAGCAGCGTCGGTCCGTCGACCACGACGGCGCCCGCGGCGGTCGAGACCCAGCTGTTGCTGGCGCACGTCACGACCGCGGCGAAGGCGCCGAGCAGGCCGAGCACGGCCACGCGGGTCTGCACCCGGTAGCGCAGCTCGCGCTTGACGAAGGCCTCCACGAGCACACCCACCAGCGCGGCGATCGCCACGACGAGGACGGGCGACACGGCCGCGTAGTCGATGGACGTCACCTGGAAGTCCGCGGCAGGCCGCACAGCCTGCGGCATACCGGACAGTCCGGTCACAGCCACCAGGCTGCTGACCAACGCACTCACTTGGCACTCCCCTCGGAGGTGGCCTGCGCGCCGGCGGACGGCGCCGGGTCGGCGATGCCGACCGTCTGCAGGGTCTTGGTGATGGCCGGGTTCACGACGTCGAGCGCGGGCTTCGGCCACAGGCCGAGCACGAGGAAGCTCGCGATGAGCGGCACGACGACGGCCTTCTCGCGGCCCGTGAGGTCTCGGACCCGGTCGACGCCCTCCGGCCTCGGACCGGTGAACACACGCTGGTACATCAGCAGGATGTAGAGCGCGGCGAGGATCACCGCGGGCGCGGCGATGGCGCCGATGACGTGGTGGCGCTGGTAGGTGCCGACGAGGACGAGGTACTCGGACACGAAGGCACCGAGGGGTGGCAGGGCCAGGCCGGACAGGCCGGCGACCAGGAAGCACCCGGCCAGGGCCGGGGTGACCCGCTGCCAGCCGCCGTATGCCGGGATCTTGGCACTGCCACGACGGCGGATCAGCATGCCGACGATCAGGAACAACGCAGCGGTGGTGAAGCCGTGGTTGACCATGTAGAGGGCTGACCCGTTGCCACCGGTGGTCGTGAAGGCGAAGATGCCGAGGACGATGAAGCCGAAGTGGCTGATCGAGGTGTAGGAGATCAGGCGCAGCATGTCCTTGCTCCCGATGGCCAGGAAGGCACCGTAGAAGATCGAGACCAGCGCCAGGACCAGGATCACCGGGGCCGCCCAGCGGGACGCCTCCGGAAAGAACGGGAGGCAGAAGCGCAGCATCCCGAAGGTGCCGATCTTGTCCAGGACGCCGACGAGCAGCGTCGAGGTCGCCGGAGTCGCCTCCTCCGCCGTGTCCGGCAGCCACGTGTGCACGGGCCACATCGGCGCCTTGATCGCGAAGGCGATGAAGAAGCCGACGAACATCAGGCGCTCGGCCAGCGGGCTCATCTCGAGCCCCACGAGGCGGGTGATCATGAAGCCGTCGGCACCGCCGGGGCCGTGGACGTAGAGCGCGATGAGGGCGACCAGCATGACCAGGCCGCCGGCCAGCGAGAACAGCAGGAACTTCAGGGCGGCCTGCCCGCGGCGGGCGCCGCCGTAGCCGGCCACGAGGAAGTAGACCGGGATGAGCATGGCCTCGAAGAACACGTAGAACAAGAAGACGTCGGTCGCGGCGAAGACGCCGACCATGAACGGCACCAGCGACAGCAGCAGCGCGAAGTAGGTCTTTTCACGGCTGCCGCCCTCGGGGACGTCGTGCCAGGCGGCCAAGATGCACACGGGGGCCAGGACGAGCGACATCAGGATCAGGCTCAGCGAGATGCCGTCGACCCCGAGGGCGTAGGAGACGCCGAAGGACGGGATCCACCGGTGCTGCTCCGTGAGCTGCAGCGCGCTCGAGTCGGTGTCGAAGCGCAGCGCCGCAACGATCCCGACCGCCAGGGTCACGAGCGAGAAGCCCAGCGCGACCTGCCTGGCCCTGCTCGCGAGAGAGGACGGGAGGCAGGCCACGACCAGGGACCCCACGAGGGGGATCACCAGCATCGCGGTCAACCAGGGGACGTTGGACATCACTGCACCACCCACAGAGCAAGAAGGATCGCGACGACGCCGGCGAGCATCGTCAGGGCGTAGGAGCGGACGAAGCCGTTCTGGAGCTTGCGGACCCCGTTGGACGTGGCCTCGACGACCTCGCCGAGGCCCAGCACGCCGCCGTCGACGCCGTGCTCGTCCGCCGACCGCAGGCCGTGCACGAGGCCGTTGCCCGGTCGGACGAACAGGCCGTCGTTGACGTCGTCCTGGTAGAAGTCCCGGCGCGCGGCGCGCGTGAGGACCGAGCCACGGGGGGCCACGGCGGGCACCTCGTCGCGCCAGTAGCGCATCCAGGCGACGGCGACGCCGATCACCATGAGCAGCTGGGTCAGCAGGGTGATCGCGAGCACCGGCAGGACCGGGTGCTCCTCGCCGTGACCACCGACGACGGGCTCGAGCCAGTGGGTGAAGCCCAGGAAGTTCAGCACGAACCCGAGGGCGACCGAGCCGATGGCGAGGATGATCATGGGCACCGTCATGGTGGCCGGGGACTCGTGCGGGTGGTCCTCGACGAGCCAGCGCCGGCGGCCGTGGAAGGTCATGAAGAACAGGCGCGACATGTAGAACGCCGTCAGGCCCGCGACGAGCATCGTGACCGAGCCGAAGACCCAGGGTCGCCAGCCGTCGCCGATGAAGGCGGCCTCGATGATCTTGTCCTTGGACCAGAAGCCCGACAGGAACGGGAAGCCGATGATCGCGAGCCACCCCGCGCCGAAGGTCAGCCAGGTCGTCGGCATCTTGCCGGAGAGGTGGCCGAAGGTGCGCATGTCCACCCGGTCCCCCATGCCGTGCATGACCGACCCTGCCCCCAGGAACATCCCGGCCTTGAAGAAGCCGTGCGTCAGCAGGTGGAAGATCGCGAAGGCGTAGCCCACGGGGCCGAGGCCCGCGGCGAGCATCATGTAGCCGATCTGCGACATCGTGGACGCCGCCAGGGCCTTCTTGATGTCGTCCTTGGCGCAGCCGATGATCGCGCCCATGGTCAGCGTGACGGCTCCCACGATCGTGACCGCGAGCCGGGCGTCCGGCGCCGCGTCGAAGATCGCGTGCGACCGGACCACGAGGTAGACACCGGCGGTGACCATCGTCGCGGCGTGGATCAGCGCGGACACCGGCGTCGGGCCGGCCATGGCGTCGCCGAGCCAGGACTGCAGCGGGAACTGCGCCGACTTGCCGCACGCCGCGAGGAGCAGGGCCAGGCCGACGAACGTCAGCAGGGCGGGGCTCGCGTGCTGAGCGCCCTCGTTGACCCCGGCGAACGAGACGGTGCCGAACGCGGCGAACATCGCCATCATCGCGACGATCATGCCGACGTCACCGACGCGGTTGGCGATGAAGGCCTTGTTGGCGGCGGAGGCGTAGGGGGGGTTCCAGTTCCAGAAACCGATGAGCAGGTAGGACGCGAGACCCACGCCCTCCCACCCGACGAACAGCATGAGGTAGGAGTTGCCGAGGACCAGGGTGAGCATGGCCGCGACGAACAGGTTGAGGTAGGCGAAGAACCGCCGCTTGTCCGGGTCGTGCTCCATGTAGCCCAGGGAGTACACGTGGATCAGCGAACCGACGAAGGTCACGAGCAGCACGAAGGCGATGGACAGCGGGTCGAGCAGCATGCCGGCCCTGAGGTCGAAGCCGCCCGCCGGCACCCAGTGCCACAGGTCCTTGGTCATGGACCGCTGCTCGGGGTCGGCCCCCAGCATCTGCAGGAAGATCATCAGGCCGACGGCGAAGGATCCCCATGACAGCAGGGTCGCCAGGCCGGGCCCGAACGAGTCGGTCCTGCGTCCGCCGACGAGCAGGAGCGCGGCGCCGA
The DNA here is from genome assembly GCF_009707125.1 of Arsenicicoccus cauae. Taxonomy (GTDB): domain Bacteria; phylum Actinomycetota; class Actinomycetes; order Actinomycetales; family Dermatophilaceae; genus Arsenicicoccus; species Arsenicicoccus cauae. The sequence goes on along the minus strand of NZ_WLVL01000043.1, from coordinate 24,853 downwards.
GGAGTGGCAGGGCGACGAGCAGCCACCCCCACGACGCGACGTCGGTCGCCTCCACCACGGGGGCGACGCCCTCCGCGGCGAGGAGGGCCGAGGTACTGAGCAGAGTCACGCCAGTCGCTCCTTTACAGCTTCAGCAGGTTGGCGTCGTCGACCGAGGCCGACCGGCGAGCGCGGAAGATGGACATGATGATGGCGAGGCCCACCACGACCTCGGCCGCCGCCACCACCATCACGAACAGAGCGATGGCCTGGCCCTCGAGCGTGCCGTGCATGCGCGCGAACGTCACGAACGCCAGGTTGGCTGCGTTGAGCATGAGCTCGACGCCCATGAAGACGATGATCGCGTTGCGCCGCACGAGCACCGTGACGGCTCCGAGGCTGAACAGGATCGTCGCGAGGTAGATGTAGTTCATGAGGCTCATCGCGTGCGCCCCTCCTCGATCTCACGCTCGATGGCGTGCTCGATGTCCTCGAACTGGCCGGGCCGCGCCACCTGGCCGCGGGCCTCCAGGACAGCCGAGACCGACAGCTCGGAGGGGGTGCCGTCCGGCAGGAGTGCGGGGGTGTCGACCGCGTTGTGCCGGGCGTACACGCCGGGGGCCGGCTTGCCGGCCGGGAACCGACCGGTCTTGAAGCGTCGCTCCGAGTAGGCCCGCTGCGTGGTCTTGGGGACGAGCCGCTCGCGGTGCGCGAGCACCATCGCCGCAAGGGCAGCGGTGATGAGCAGCGCGGACGTCAGCTCGAAGGTCCAGACGTAGGGGCCGAAGATCAGGTCGGCGAGACCGTTGACGTTGCCCGCGGCGTTGGCCTTGTCCAGACCGACGGGGGCCGGGAGCCGGGACTGGCCGATCACGGCGATCAGCAGGACACCCAGGCCCAGGCCCAGCAGCACGCCCCAGGTGCGGATGCCCTTGTGGGTCTCCACCGTGGAGTCCGCCGAGTCGACGCCGATCATCATCAGGACGAACAGGAACAGCATCATCACAGCGCCGGTGTAGACGACCACCTGGACGATGCCGAGGAAGTCGGCGCCCTGGGCGAGGTAGATCGCCCCCAGGTTGACCATGATCACGGCCATGCACATGGCGGCGTAGACCGCCTTGCGGGCGAAGATCAGGCCGAGCGCCGCGAGCACGCAGACGATCGACGTGATCCAGAAGAAGACGGCCTCGCCGCTGGAGGTCATCGCCGGACTCCCTTCACCGAGTCTCGGGTGGCCTGCTGGCCGGAGCTGATCGTGTCGGTGCCCTCCACGGGGTCGCCGGTCGGCGCGGTGCCGTCGGCCGGGTGCGCGCCGTGCTCGTCGACCCACGCCTGCTGGGCGGGCGTCGCCGTGGTGACGCGCCCGAGGAAGTAGTCGCGCTCCTCCATGCCCTCGACCATGGGGTGCGGCGCGGCGATCATGCCCTCCTGCACCGGGGCGAGGAGCTGGTGCTTCTCGAAGATCATCTCGCCACGCGTGTGGTCGGCGAGCTCGTAGAAGTTGGTCATCGTCAGGGCGCGCGTCGGACAGGCCTCGATGCACAGGCCGCAGAAGATGCAGCGCAGGTAGTTGATCTGGTAGACGCGGCCGTAGCGCTCGCCGGGCGAGAACCGCGCCTCCTCGGTGTTGTCGGCGCCCTCGACGAGGATCGCGTCGGCCGGGCAGGCCCAGGCGCACAGCTCGCAGCCGACGCACTTCTCGAGCCCGTCGGGGTGCCGGTTGAGCTGGTGCCGCCCGTGGAAGCGCGCCGCGGTCGGACGCTTCACCTCGGGGTACTCCTCGGTGTGGCGCTTGCGGAAGAGGGTCCGCAGGCTGACGCCGAAGCCGGCCTGAGGGCCCAGGGCCTCCGTCAGGAAGCCCGCCCTGGGTCGCTCGTCGTGCTCGGCACGGTGCTCGCGGCTGACCTCGCCTCCCCTGCGGGCGGCGGGGTCGAGCGAGCTGCCGGGCTCGGGCTTGGAGTCAGCCACGGTGGTCCTCCTCGTGGTCGTTCGCGGAGCTGCGGCCCGCGGCCGAGCCGGCGGTCACCGAGCGGTGGCTCGCATGCGTGGGCTCGCGCAGCGTCTGGCCGGGCAGGGGGGGCACGGGGTGGCCGCCGGCGAAGGGGTCGATCTCGGAGGGGCGCTCGGGCTGCGCCGCCTCCCGACGGGCCTCGTTGCGGCTCTCGATGAGCCAGGTCGCCACGACTGCGCCTAGCAGGAAGACCCCGATGATGATCAGCAGGGAGACGTAGAAAGACCGGCCGAAGGCCGAGACCGAGGCCTCGCCGAGGTGGCCGAGCATGGCGGCCCGGACGAAGGCCACGGCCATGACCCACACCAGGGTGAGGGGGATCAGGAGCTTCCAGCCGAACGCCATGAAGTGGTCGTAGCGCGTGCGGGGCAGCGTGCCGCGGACCCACACGAAGAAGAACATGAAGCCCCACAGCTTCAGGGTGAACCACAGCAGGCCCCACCAGCCGTGGTTGAGCATGCCGTCGTTGATCAGCGTGAGCGGCGGCGGCGCCTGCCAGCCACCGAGGAACAGCGTGGTGGCGAGGGCCGAGACCGTGAACATGTTGACGTACTCACCGAGGAAGAACATGCCGAACTTCATGCCGGAGTACTCGGTGTGGTAGCCGCCGACGATCTCGCCCTCGCCCTCGGCGAGGTCGAACGGCAGGCGGTTGGTCTCGCCGAACATGCAGATGACGTAGACGATGAACGAGAAGATCGCGGGGATCACGAACCACAGGCTCGCCTGCTTGGCGACGATCTGCGAGGTGGACATCGACCCGGCGTACAGGAAGACCGCGACCAGGGACAGGCCCATCGCGATCTCGTAGGAGATCACCTGCGCCGTGGACCGCAGGCCACCGAGCAGGGGGTAGGTCGATCCGCTCGACCAGCCGGCGAGGACGAAACCGTAGGCGGCGATGGAGCCGGCCGCCAGCACGAGCAGCACGGCGACGGGTAGGTCGGTCAGCTGCAGGGGGGTGCGGTGGCCGAAGAGGTTGACCTCGCCCGCCAGCGGGATGATCGCGAACCCGATGAAGGCCGTGGACCCAGCGATGATGGGCGCCAGGTTGTACATGAACGTGTCGGCCTTGGCCGGGGTGAAGGTTTCCTTCCACACGAGCTTGAACCCGTCGGCGAGGGTCTGGAAGACGCCGCCCGGGCCGAACCGGTTGGGTCCGGGCCGCTGCTGCAGGAACCCGACGACGCGACGCTCGAACCAGATCACCACGACGACGCTGAGCATCAGATAGACGAAGACGAGCAGCGCCTTGACGAGGGTCAGCCACCACGGGGTGTCGCTGAAGTCCGCGCGGTAGGTCCCGCCGGGGGCGAGCTCCGTCGCGAGGCGGCCGGAGCCCGCCAGGGCGGAGGCCGCGAGGGTCGGGAAAGTGCTCACTGCGCAACACCCTTCGTCAGCGTGACGACATCGCCGTTGTCGACGACGAGGCGGGAGCGGACCGACTGGCCCGCCGAGCTGGTGGGGACCCAGACCACGTGGTCGGCCATGTCCTCGGTGATCCGGACGGGGTAGGCCACCGTCCCGGCGTCGGACCCGACCGTGACGATCTCTGCGTCGGACAGGCCGGCGGCCTCCGCGGTGACGGCGGACATCCGAGCCACGGGCTCGATGGCGGTGCCGGCGAGGTAGGGCTCACCGTCCTGCAGCGAGCCACCGTCGAGCAGCTGGTGCCAGGTCGCGAGGACCGCCCGGTCGCCGCCGGTGCGGCTGGGCGCCGTGGGGGCAGCGGGGTTGACCCCCTGCCGGGCCCCCGTCCAGGGTCCGAGCCGGCGCATCTCGCTCTCCACCTGGCTGGCGGTCCGCGCCCCGAGGTACGACCCGAGCTCGCCCGCGAGCAGGTCGAGGACCCGGTAGTCGCTCATCAGCTCGGTCTCGAGGGCCGCCTGGAAGGGACCCACGCGCCCCTCCCAGTCGAGGAAGGCGCCGGACTTCTCCGAGAAGGCGGCCACCGGCAGCACGACGTCGGCGAGGCGGGTGACGGACGACTCCCGCAGCTCGAGCGACACGACGAACGCTCGCTCGAGGCCTTCACGGGCCGTCCTCGGGTCGGGCAGGTCGTCCGCCTCGACGCCGCCGACCACGAGGGCGTCGAGCTCGCCGCGCGCCGCCGCGAGCAGCATCGCCGACGTGTCCAGGCCTGGCTCGGTGGGCAGCGTCGCGGCGTCCCAGGTCTGGGCCAACGAGGCGATGCCCTCAGCCGTGACGGGGCGCCCACCAGGCAGGAGGCTCGGCAGGCAGCCGGTCTCGAGCGCGCCGCGCTCCCCCGCCCGGCGGGGGATCCACGCGACACGAGCGCCCGTGGCGCGCGCCAGATCCAGCACGCCGTAGTAGCCACCGGAGGTGGCGGCGAGCCGCTCGCCGACCAGGATGACGGCGTCGGAGCCGGCCTCGCGCAGCGCGGTGCCAGCCTCGGCGAAGGCGCCCTCGCCGTCACGCACCGCTGAGAGCACCTCACCCTCGAGGCCCGGCGCGGCCTGCAGGACGGTGGCCCCGAGCTTGGTCGTGCCGCGGGAGGCGTAGGGCGCCACGGTGAAGATCTTGAGGCGGTTCTTGCGGAACGCCTTGCGCAGCCGGAGGAAGACGATCGGGGACTCGTCCTCGGGCTCGAGGCCCACCAGGAGGACGACCTTGGCCTGCTCGAGGTCGGCGTAGGTCACCGCGCCGTGGTCGGGCGCGGTGAGCGCCACGTGGGACGCCAGGAACTCGGCCTCCTCCACGGAGTGGGGACGGGCGCGGAAGTCGATCGAGTTGGTGCCGAGGACCGTACGCGCGAACTTGCTGTAGGCGTAGGCGTCGTGGATGGAGGCGCGGCCACCCACCAGCACGCCCGAGCTGCGGGCGCGCTCGAGGCCGGCGGCGGCCACGGCGAGCGCCTCGGGCCAGGAGGCGACGTGGAGCTCCCCGTCCTCGCGCCGCACCAGCGGCATGTCCAGCCGGTCGGCCTGCGTGGCGTACTGGAAGGCCCAGCGACCCTTGTCGCAGTTCCACTCCTCGTTGACCTCGGGGTTGTTGGAGGCCAGGCGCCGCAGGACCACGCCGCGGCGGTGGTCGGTGCGGATGGAGCACCCGGACGCGCAGTGCTCGCAGGTGCCGGGGGTCGAGACGAGGTCGAACGGGCGCGAGCGGAACCGGTAGGCAGCCCCTGTGAGCGCGCCCACCGGACAGATCTGCACCGTGTTGCCGGAGAAGTAGGACTGGAAGGGCTTCTCCTGGTAGATGCCGATCTGCGAGGCGGCGCCGCGCTCGGTCAGCGAGATGAACGGGTCGCCGGCGATCTGCTCGGAGAAGCGCGTGCACCGCTGGCACAGGACGCACCGCTCGCGGTCGAGCAGCACCTGCGAGGAGATGTTGACCGGCTTGGCGTAGGTCCGCTTGACGTCCTCGAAGCGGGACGTCGCCCGACCGTTGGTCATCGCCTGGTTCTGCAGGGGGCACTCCCCGCCCTTGTCGCAGACCGGGCAGTCCAGCGGGTGGTTGATGAGCAGCAGCTCCATCACGCCGTCCTGGGCCTTCTCTGCCACGGGCGAGGTCAGCTGGGTCTTGACCTCCATGCCCGGCGCGATCGTCATGGTGCAGGCGGCCTGGGGCTTGGGCATGGGGGCGATCTTGCCGTCGCGCCCCGGCGTCGCGACCTCCACGAGGCACTGGCGGCAGGCGCCGGCCGGGTCCAGCAGCGGGTGGTCGCAGAAGCGCGGGATCTGGATGCCGATCTGCTCGGCGGCCCGGATGATCAGGGTGCCCTTGGGCGCCCGGACCTCGACACCGTCGATGGTCAGCGTCACCAGGTCGGCGGCGCTGGTGGTGGGGGCGGTCATCGGGACACCGACTCCTTCGCGAAGAGAGTGGACGCCTCCGGCGGGAAGAGGTCGTACCAGGGCGTGTGCATGCCGGCCTCGAACTCCTCGCGGAAGTGCTTGATGGCCGACGAGATCGGCGTGGTGGCGGCGTCGCCGAGGGCGCAGAAGGACCGGCCCAGGACGTTGTCGCAGATGTCCAGGAGCTTCTCGATGTCGCCCTCGTGCCCCTGGCCCACCTCGAGCCGCTCCATGATCTGCTTGAGCCACCAGGTGCCCTCGCGGCAGGGGGTGCACTTGCCGCAGGACTCGTGGCGGTAGAAGTCGGTCCACCGGGACACGACCCGCACGACGGACACGGTCTCGTCGAACACCTGCAGGGCGCGGGTGCCGAGCATCGAGCCGGCCGCGGCGACCGAGTCGAAGTCGAGCGGCACGTCGAGGTGCTCCTCGGTGAAGATCGGCGTCGAGGAGCCGCCCGGCGTCCAGAACTTCAGGCGGCGTCCGTCGCGCATGCCGCCGCACAGCTCGATCAGCTCGCGCATGGTGATGCCGAAGGGCGCCTCGAACTGACCCGGGTTGGTCACGTGCCCGGAGACGGAGAAGATGCCGTGGCCGGTCGACTTCTCGGTCCCCATGCCCTTGAACCACTCGGGGCCGTGGAGCAGGATCCCCGGCACGGAGGCGATGGACTCGACGTTGTTGACCGAGGTGGGGCGGGCGTACAGGCCCTGGGCCCCGGGGAACGGCGGCTTGAGGCGCGGCTGCCCGCGGCGACCCTCGAGGGAGTCGAGCAGGGCGGTCTCCTCGCCGCAGATGTAGGCGCCGGCGCCGGCGTGCACGACGATGTCGAGCCGCTTGCCGGTGCCCATGGCGTCCTCGCCGAGGTATCCCGCGGCGCGAGCCTCCTCCACGGCGCGCAGCAGGCGGCGGTAGACGTGGACGACCTCTCCGCGCAGGTAGATGAACCCCAGCTCGCCCTGGACGGCGTGGGTGGCGATGGCGAGCCCCTCGATCAGGTGGTGCGGGGCCGCCATCATGAGCGGGATGTCCTTGCAGGTGCCCGGCTCGGACTCGTCGGCGTTGACCACGATGTAGCGGGGGCCGCCGTCCGGGGGTGCCATGAAGCTCCACTTGAGGCCGGTGGGGAACCCGGCGCCTCCGCGACCGCGAATGTTGGAGTCCTTGACCGCGCCCAGCACGGCGTCGGGCTCCATCGACAGGGCCTTGCGCAGGGCCTGGTAGCCCTCCGCCCTGGCCTCGTAGGTCGCCAGCGTCCAGGAGCGCTCCTGGTCCCAGGTGCGGCTGAGGACAGGGGTCAGCGCGGTGGTGGTCACTTGGTGTCCCCCTTGGGGTCGGAGGTGTTGCCGGCGGAGGCCGCGTCGTCGACGGGCGACGTTGCGGGCTGCTTGGCCTCGGAGCTCTTGCCCGCGGCGGCCTCGGCCTCGGCCGAGCTCTGCTTCTCGCCCGGGCCGGGCTGCGCGTCGACCTTGCCATTCTCGCTCGTCCCCGCCCCGTCGGCGCCGGGGACCGGTCCGGTGGCCTCCTCGCCGGCGCGGGCGGAGGAGGGCATGTCCCAGCCGTGCTCGCGGGCGATGCGCAGGCCGCGCATGGTCGCCGCGCCGCCGCTCGGGCCCTCGTCGGCATGCCCGTCGAGGAAGCCGGCGAGCACCCGGGACACCTCCTTGAAGGTGTGCACGCGGTCCGGGCCGCGCGTGGGACGGACGGCCTGCCCGGCGCGCAGGGCGTCGACGAGCTCCCGGGTGGACCGCGGGGTCATGTTGTCGAAGAACTCCCAGTTGGCCATCACGACGGGCGCGAAGTCGCAGGCGGCGTTGCACTCGAGCCGCTCGAGGGTGATCGTGCCGTCGGGCGTGGTCTCGTCGTGGCCGACACCGAGGTAGTCGCTGATGTCGTCCCAGATCTGGTCGCCCCCCATGACGGCGCACAGGGAGTTCGTGCAGACACCGACGAGGTAGTCGCCGTTGCGGTGGCGCTTGTACTGCGTGTAGAAGGTCGCCACGCCGGAAGCCTCGGCCGCCGTCACCCCGGCGAACTCGGCGGCCAGCTCGATGCCGCGCGTGGAGACGTAGCCGTCCACGCTCTGGACGAGGTGCAGGAGGGGCAGCAGCGCCGAGCGCTTCTGCGGGTAGCGCGCGACCACGGCCGCCGCGTCGCCGCGCAACCGCTCCGCGACCTCGGGCTCCCAGGGCTGCTCGAGGTGGTTGGGCTGGGTGCCGTAGTTGGGGGCATCGAAAGCTGACATCAGCGGTCCACTCCTCCGAGAACCGGGTCGACCGAGGCGACGGCCACGATGACCTCCGCCACCTGGGCGCCCTCGCACATCGCCGCCACGGACTGCAGGTTGTTGAATCCCGGGTCCCGGAAGTGCGCACGGTGCGGGCGGGTGCCGCCCATCGAGACGAGGTGACAGCCGAGCTCCCCCTTGGGCGACTCCACCGCCTGGTAGGCCTGGCCCGCCGGGACGCGGAAGCCCTCGGTCACCAGCTTGAAGTGGTGGATGAGGGACTCCATCGACTCGCCCATGATCTCGCGGATGTGCTCGAGGGAGTTGCCCATCCCGTCACCGCCGATGGCCAGCTGGGCGGGCCAGGCGATCTTCTTGTCGTCGACCATGACCGGCCCGGGGGTGGCCTCCAGGCGGTCGAGGCACTGCTCGACGATCTTGAGGGACTCCCACATCTCGGTGAAGCGCAGGCGCAGGCGTCCGTAGGCGTCGGACGTGTCCCAGGTCGCCACCTCGAAGTCGTAGGTCTCGTAGCCGCAGTAGGGCTCGGCCTTGCGCAGGTCGTAGGGGTAGCCGGTCGCGCGCAGCATGGGCCCGGTGACGCCCAGCGCCATGCATCCGGTCAGGTCGAGGTAGCCGACGTTCTCCATGCGGCCCTTGAGGATGGGCTGCTCGTTGATCAGCAGCTCCAGCTCATGGATGCCGCGGCGCAGGTCCGGCAGCTCCGCGCGCAGGTCACGGATGGCCTCGGCGGGGACGTCCTGGATGACGCCGCCGGGGCGGATGTAGGCGTGGTTCATCCGCAGGCCGGTGACCGCCTCGAAGAATCGCAGGATGCGCTCGCGCTCACGGAAGCCGAACTCCATGACCGTGGTGGCGCCGAGCTCCATGCCGCCGGTGCCGGTGCAGACCAGGTGGGAGCCGATGCGGTTGAGCTCCATCATCAGGACACGGATGACGTTGGCGCGCTCGGGCACCTGGTCGGTGATGCCGAGGAGCTTCTCGATCGCCAGGCAGTAGGCGGCCTCCTGGAAGAGGGGCGTGAGGTAGTCCATGCGCGTGCAGAAGGTCACGCCCTGGGTCCAGGAGCGGTACTCCATGTTCTTCTCGATACCGGTGTGCAGGTAGCCGATGCCCACGCGGGCGTCGGTGACCGTCTCGGCGTCCAGCTCGAGGACCAGGCGGAGCACCCCGTGGGTGGAGGGGTGCTGGGGGCCCATGTTGACCACGATCCGCTCGTCGGAGTGCTCGATCGCCTCCTGGGCCAGGTCGTCCCAGTCCCCGCCGACCGAGGTCAGCTCGTAGCCCTCCTCGTCCTGGCCGGCGCCGCCGGTGGCCGTGAACTCGCTGCGTGCGGTGCTCATCAGTTGTACGACCTCCGCTGGTCCGGGGGCGGGACGGTGGCACCCTTGTACTCCACCGGGACACCGCCGAGGGGGTAGTCCTTGCGCTGGGGATGACCGGGCCAGTCGTCCGGCATCATGATGCGGGTCAGCGCCGGGTGGTCGTCGAAGACGATCCCGAAGAAGTCCCAGGTCTCGCGCTCGTGCCAGTTGACCCCCGGCCACACCGAGGTCACCGACGGGATGTGCGGGTCGGCGTCGGGGCAGCTGACCTCGAGCCGGACCCGGCGGGACCCGTGGGTGAGGGAGAGCAGGTGGTACACCGCGTGCAGCTCGGCACCCTCGACCTGGGGGTAGTGCACGCCCGACACGCCCGTGCACATCTCGAAGCGCAGACCGGGGTGGTCGCGCAGCGCCTGCGCCACGGCCACCAGGTGCTGCCGGCGGACGTGCAGGGTCATCTCGCCGCGGTCGACCACCACCCGGTCGATGGCTTCGGCGAACGACGCGGAGCCGCCCAGCAGGGCCTTCTCCAGGGTGTCGGCGACGTGGTCGAAGTACGAGCCGTAGGGGCGCTCGGACTGCCCGGGGAAGAGCACCGGGGAGACGAGGCCGCCGTACCCGGAGGTGTCACCGCCACGGGAGCCACCGAACATGCCGTGGCGCCGCCCCATCTCGACGGGACGCAGCGACCCGCCCTCGACGGGCAACCGGCGCGCGGCCTCGCCCTGCGCCTCGGCAGGGAGCATGTCGTCGGTCATGCGAGCAGGCCCTTCTGCAGGTGGAGGGGGGTGGCCTCCATGGCGGCCCGCTCGGCGGCGCGGGCCGCCTCCTCGCGGTTGACGCCCTGGGGGGACGTCTTGACGTAGTCGTGCAGCGTCAAGATGGCGTTGAACAGCATCTGCGGCCGCGGCGGGCAGCCGGGGAGGTACACGTCGACCGGCACGATGTGGTCCACGCCCTGGACGATCGCATAGTTGTTGAACATGCCCCCCGAGCTGGCGCACACGCCCATGGCGATGCACCACTTGGGCTCGGGCATCTGGTCCCAGACCTGGCGGACCACCGGGGCGAACTTCTGCGAGCAGCGGCCGGCGACGATCATCAGGTCGGCCTGACGCGGGGTCGCCGAGAAGCGCTCCATGCCGTAGCGGGCGATGTCGAAGTCGGGGCCGCCCGAGGCCATCATCTCGATCGCGCAGCAGGCCAGGCCGAAGGTCGCGGGCCACATCGAGCGGTGCAGCATCTGCCCGGCGACCGCCTCCAGCGTCGTCAGGGCGATGCCCGACGGGATCTTGTCTTCTACACCCATGGGTCAGTCCCACTCCAATCCGCCGCGACGCCAGACGTAGGCGTACGCGATGAAGACGGTCAGCACGAACAGCACCATCTCGACCAGGGCGAAGAGCCCGAGCCGGTCGAACGCCACCGCGAACGGCAGCAGGAACAGCGACTCCACGTCGAAGATGATGAAGAGCATCGCGGTCACGTAGTACTTGACCGGGACGCGACCTCCGCCCTTGGCCACCGGGCTGGGCTCGATGCCGCACTCGTAGGAGTCGAGCTTCGCGCGGTTGTAGCGCCTGGGGCCGATGAAGCCGAAGACGAGCACCGACACCACGGCGAAGGCCACGCCGAGGGCGAAGAGGAAGAGGATCGGCACATACGGGTTGATGCTCATCCCGCCACGCACCCCTTTCGGTTGGTCTGCGACTTCATCCTAGGGTCAGCCAGGTGGGCTCGCTCACGGGCGGTCATGACGAGGGCACCAGACGGGTGAGGGCCGTGATCGCCCGGTCGGTCAGCGCGGGGCTGTGCTCGTCGGCGAGGTTGGCCATGACCTTCAGCAGCAGCTTCATCAGGGTCCGGCGCGGCAGGCCGTACCTCACCGCCAGGCGCATGACCTCGGGGTGGCCGATCAGCGAGGCGAACCCCCGGCCCAGGGTGTAGTAGCCGCCGAGCTGGTCCTTCATGACCCGTGGGTAGGCCTGCAACACACGCTCGCGCCCCGCGTCGTCCGACCGCGCGAAGGCCTGCACCACGACCTCGGCGCTGTGCCGCCCGGCCTCCATGGCGTAGTCGATCCCCTCGCCGTTGAACGGGTTGACCATCCCCCCGGCGTCGCCGACGAGCAGCAGCCCGTCGGCGTACAGCGGCTGACGGTTGAGGGCCATGGGCAGCGCTGCTCCGCGCATGGGGGCGGTCATGGTCTCGGGGGTGCACTCCCACTCGGGAGGCAGCGTGGCCACCCAGCGGCGCAGCAGGTCCTTGTAGTCGACCTGGCCGAAGGCGGGCGACGTGTCGAGCATGCCCAGGCCTACGTTCACCCGCCCGTCGCCGAGGGCGAAGATCCAGCCGTAGCCGGGCAGCAGGATGCGCTTGGCAGCAGGGTCGGCCGGGTCGGCATACGGGTCCTCCGGCACCCAAAGCTCGAGCCAGGACTCCATGTAGTCGTCGTGCGTGCGCGGGCTCGTGTAGTAGGTGCGCGCCGCGACGCCCATGGGGCGGCGGTCGAGCTTCTGGCGGCCCACGGCGGTCCCGAGCCGGCTGGAGACGCCGTCGGAGGCGATGACCACGGGTGCCCGCAGCTCGCGGACCTCGCCCGTGGCGCGCCCGTCCTGCATCACCTTGGCCTGGACGCCGACGACCCGGCCACGCTCGACGACGGGGGCGGTGACGTTCATGCCCTCCATCAGGCGGGCGCCGGTCGCGACGGCGTGCCGGGCCAGGGTCTCGTCGAGGGTCGCACGGGCGCGGGCCAGGCCGTAGCCCGGGAAGGCCGAGCTCTCCGGCCAGTCCAGCTCGAAGGTCTGCCCCGCCCCGACGATCCGCAGGCCCTTGTTGCGGATCCAGCCGTCCTCCTCGCGCGTGGAGACGCCCAGCGTCGCCAGCTCGCGGACGGCACGGGGGGTGAGCCCGTCGCCGCAGATCTTGTCGCGGGGGAAGGTGGCCTTGTCGAGCAGGAGGACGTCGAGCCCGTGGCGCGCGAGGTGGGTGGCGGTGGCCGAGCCGCCGGGACCGGCTCCGACGACGATGACGTCTGCGCTCTCCACGCCGGCAGGGCGTGGGGTCGTCCGAGAGGTCACAGTCACTCCGCATCAGTCGTCCGTCGTCGGCCGCGTCCGTGCCTGCCGTGCTCGTCGGCCTCGACGGGTCCGTCCGCCCCGGCAGGAGGCGCACCACCCCGGGAGTCTAGGAGGGCTCTGCACCGATGTCGCCTTAGGCAAGCCTCACTTGTGCACGCCTTCACAAGATCGTCGCCTGATCGTGACCCGAGGGCCCGATCCCTCGCGCGACGCGGGGGCGGGGGCGGCTCGCGGCTCGCGGCCTAGGTCATACGGGCTTGACCGCCCGGTGGACCGCGGCGATCCCGCCCGTGAGGTTGCGCCACTGCACCTGAGACCATCCCGCCCGCTGGATCCGGGTCGCGAGCGTGCGCTGGTCGGGCCAGGCCCGCATCGACTCCGCCAGGTAGACATAGGAGTCGGGGTTGCTGGACAGCGTCCGGGCCACCGTGGGCAGGGCCCCCATGAGATAGGTGGTGTAGAGGGTGCGGAAGGCCCGGTTGGTGGGCTGGCTCGACTCCCCCACCACCAGGCGACCCCCTGGGCGGGTGACCCGCAGGAACTCCGCGAGCGCCGCGTCGGTGTCGACGACGTTGCGCAGCCCGTAGGACATGGTGACGACGTCGAAGCTGTCGTCGGCGAAGGGCAGCCGGGTCGCGTCCGCGGCCGTGAAGGGCAGGGACGCGCGGCGGGCCTTGCCGACCCGCAGCATCCCCAGCGAGAAGTCCGCCGGGACGACGTGCGCCCCCGCCTCGACGAAGGGCAGGCTGCTCATGCCGGTGCCGGCGGCGATGTCCAGGATCGTGTCGCCCGGGCCGGCGCCCACCGCCGACGTCACGGCGCGCCGCCACAGCCGCATCTGTCCGAAGGTCATGACGTCGTTCATCAGGTCGTAACGACCCGCCGTCTCGTCGAACATCGAGGCGACCTCGTGCGGCTGCTTGGACAGCGTGGCTCGGCTCATGACGGACATCTTCACACGGCGGCCGCGTGCCCCCGGTGTAGCCTGAACCGGCGCCAGGCTCGCCTGCGCCCGACCGACCGCCTACCCGGACGAGGACCATGACCGAGCCGACGACCACCACCCGATCGCCCCTGCGCGTCGTGCCGCTCACGGTCGAGGGCCTGGACGCGGGCGTCGAGGCTCGCTCCGGCAGCTTCCTGCAGCTCTCCTCCTGGGCGAGGCTGAAGTCGGAGTGGGAGGGTGAGCGCATCGCCTGGGTCGACGAGCATGACGACGTGCAGGGCGTCGGTCTGGTCCTGCACCGCCGCCTGCCCAAGGTCCGCCGCTCGCTGGCCTACCTGCCCGAGGGTCCGGTGCTGCCCTGGGACGAGGTCGCCGAGGACCCGCAGCGGTGGTTCGGCCCGCTCGTCGAGCACGCCCGCCGGTCCGGCGCCTTCACCCTGCGGGTGGGCTGCCCGTCGACCGCGCGCACCTGGGAGCCCGGGACGGTCAAGGCGGCCCTCGCCGACGAGGAGCAGACCAGCCTGTATGCCGTGCCCGCCGACGCCGTCGACGCGTCCGGCTCCGCCATCGTGTCCTGGCTCCAGGCGCGCGGGTGGTCCCGGGCCGACGACGGGCCGGGGTTCGCGGCCGGGCAGCCTCGCCTCACCGCGGGGCTCCCGCTCGCCGGGCAGAGCGAGGAGTCCCTGCTCAAGGGCATGAACCAGCAGTGGCGTCGCAACATCAAGGCCGCCACCAAGGCCGGGGTGCAGGTGCGCCTGGCCACGCCCGAGACGCTGCGCGAGGACGTCGCGGCGTTCCACCGCGTCTACGTCGAGACCGCCGAGCGCGACGGCTTCACCCCTCGGCCGGAGTCCTACTTCCACCGCATGGCCGAGCTCATGGGTGCCCCCGGCTCGCCCGCCCGCTTCGAGCTGGCGCTCGGCGAGCTGGACGGCGAGCTGCTCGCCGCCACCATCAACATCACCGTGGCCGACCGCTGCTGGTACCTCTACGGGGCCTCGACCACCGCCCGCCGCGAGGCGCGGGCCATGAACGGCACCCAGTGGTTCGGGATCCAGCGGGCGCTCGCCGAGGGCTGCACCGTCTACGACATGCGCGGGATCACCGACGAGATCGGCAACGACGACCCGCACGCGGGGCTGGTCCGCTTCAAGATCTCCGTGGGTTGCGACGTGCACGAGCGGGTCGGCGAGTGGGACCTGCCGATCAACCGTCTGCTGCACAAGGCCTTCCAGCTCTACCTCGGGCGGCGCGGATGACCTTCAAGCTCGTCATCGACCAGCCTCGGTGGGAGGCGCACGTCGACGCCTACCTCGCCGAGCACCCCTGGGTGGTGCCCGTGGTCAAGGGCGACGGCTACGGCGTCGGCGCCGAGCGGGTCCTGGCGCAGTGCCGCCGCGTGCAGGCTCCCGTCGTCGCCGTCGGCACGCCGGCCGAGGCGCAGCAGGCCCTCGCCTCCACGGACGGCGACGTGCTCGTGCTCTTTCCCACCCTGCCCGGCGAGGCGCTGCCGGGCGGGGCGCTGCCCGGCGACGCGCGGCTCGTGCACACCGTGGCATCCGAGACCATGCTGCGCGAGTTGCTCGGCACCGGGCGCAGGTTCGTGGTCGAGGTGGACTCGCCGATGGGACGCCACGGCATCGAGTGGACGCGCCTGCCCTCGCTCGTCGACGCCCTGCGCGACGAGCACTGCGAGGGCGTGGCCCTGCACAACCCGCCCTCCGGCGACCGGGTGGAGCTCGTCTCCTCGCTGCTGGACCGGCTCGGCGAGCTGGGCGTCACGGTGCCGCGGCTCTACGCCTCGCACCTGACCGCCGAGGAGGTCGGCCGCCTCTCGGGCTCGGCCGGCGACACCGCCGTGCTGGTCCGCACGGGCACCGACCTGTGGCTCGGCGACCCCGCCGCGCTCACGGCATACGGCCAGGTGATCGACGTGCACCCGGTCGCCAGGGGCCGCTCGATCGGCTACTCGCAGAGGACCGCTCGCAAGGACGGCTGGCTGGCGGTCGTCGGCGGCGGCACGGCCCACGGCGTCGGCATCGAGACCGCTCGTCCCCGTATGACGCCGCGCCTGGCGGCGCGCAAGGCCGCCCGGGTCGTCGCCACGCAGCTGGGTGGGGCTCCCTCACCGTTCCGGCTCGACGGCCGCCGGCTGACCTACGCCGACGTCCCGCACATGCAGGTGTCGATGGTGAGCGTCCCCTCGGGCGACGCGGTGCGCCCGGGCGACTGGCTGGCGTGCGACATGCGGATCACCGTCACGCGTTTCGACGAGGTCGAGGTGCGGGGCGCAGACACCGGAGCCGCGTCGCCGGGGGTCCCCGGACGGTGACGATCTCGACCACGTCGTCCGTCACAGGCACGGGCGGGCCCGCTCCCGTGCCCTCCCTCCGGGTCGTGACGCGCCGCATCGCCGACCCGGGCGACCTGCTGGGCCTGGTCCCCGCGAACCTCCCCGCCACCGCGATCTTCTCGTGGCTACGACGCGGTGACGGCATCGTCGGGTGGGGCCAGGCGGCCCGCGTCGACACCATCGGGGCCGACCGCTTCGCCGAGACGTCGCGGTGGTGGACCGCGCTCGTGGCCGAGGGGTCCGTCGACGACGACGTCCGCCGCCCCGGCTCCGGGCTCGTGGCCTTCGGCTCCATGGCCTACTCCTCGTCGTCGCCCGCGGGCGGCACGCTGGTCGTGCCGTCGGTGGTCGTGGGACGGCGAGGTGACGAGGCGTGGGTGACGACGTGCACGCCTGCCGGGCAGCCGACCCCGTCGGTCCACCTCGAGGCCCGCCCCGCGCCGGCGTCGCCGCAGGGCGTGTCCTTCGGCGACGGCTCGCAGACGCCGACCCAGTGGATGGGCGCGGTCGCGACGGCCGTGTCGCGCATCAACGCCGGCGAGCTCGACAAGTGCGTCCTCGCCCGCGACCTCACCGCCCGCGGCCTGGCCCCGCTCGACACCCGGCGGCTGCTGCAGCGCCTCAGCACGAGCTACCCCAACACCTGGGCCTTCTCGGTCGACGGGCTCGTCGGGGCCACGCCGGAGATGCTGGTCCGGCTCGAGCGAGGCCTCATCACCTCGCGCGTGCTCGCCGGGACCATCCGCAGGACGGGCGACGACGAGCGTGACCTGTCCCTCGCCGCGCATCTGGCCCGCTCCTCCAAGGACCTCGTGGAGCACGAGTTCGCCGTCCGCTCCGTGGCGGATCGCCTGGCCCCGCACTGCGACTCGATCAACGTGCCGGAGTCGCCGTTCGTCCTGCACCTGCCCAATGTCATGCACCTCGCCACGGACGTGGCCGGCGTGCTGTCGTCCCGCTCGACGTCGCTGGCGCTGGCTGAGGCCCTGCACCCGTCGGCGGCGGTCTGCGGGACACCCCGCGACGCCGCGGAGGCCCTGATCACGGAGCTCGAGCACATGGACCGGGGGCGGTATGCCGGACCCGTGGGCTGGCTCTCCGCGGGCGGGGACGGCGAGTGGGGCATCGCGCTGCGGTCGGGGGCCATCTCGCCCGAGGACCCGCGCGAGATCCGGTTGTTCGCCGGGTGCGGCATCGTCGCGGGGTCGGACCCCGCGGCCGAGCTGGCCGAGTCCGACGCCAAGCTCGTGCCGATGCGCGACGCCCTGTCCTCCTGAGTCCACCGCGCAGGCGCTGCCCTGGGGACCTTCCCCGGAGACTGCCTTGCGGCATGCGGCATGCGGCATGCGGGGTGCCGGAGGTGCGCCCATGCACGACGCGAGGTGCGACGAGGATGTCGGACGCAACCCTCACGCCGTCGGCGTGCGGAGGGGGTCGGGGAGTGCAGCGCTCAGGTCAGCACGGCCGCGACGGCCGAGCGCACCTGGGCCCGCAGCGCGCGGACCCCGGTGCGCGCCAGGGGCACCTCCACGACCCGTATGCCGGAGGCCTTGCGGCGCAGCGCCTCTCGCAGCGCCGACGTCGTCGTCACCCGCTCGTGGGCAACGTGGTGCGCGGCGCACAGGGCGCCGAGCTCGGTGCCGGTCGGCGTGCCGAAGACGCGCTCGAACTCCCGTGCGCGAGAGGGATCCCCGTGCTCGAGCGTCGCGAAGATCGCGCCGCCGTCGTCGTTGACCACCACGACCGTCAGGTCGGGTCGCGGCTCACCGGGGCCGACGAGCAGCCCGTTGGCGTCGTGCAGGAAGGTCAGGTCGCCCATCAGCGCCCACGTCGGTGCGCCCGACGCCAGCGCGAGTCCCGTTGCGGTGGAGACGCATCCGTCGATCCCCGCGAGCCCGCGCGAGGCGACGACGGTCACCGGCGCCGCGAAGTCCCCTGAGGCCCAGTCGAGGTCGCGGGCGGACTGCGACGACCCGACGAACAGCGTTGCGCCCTGGGGCTGCTCGGCCAGCTCACGCAGCACGGTCGAGGCGACCGTCAGCCCGGACAGCTCGTCCGCGGGCCAGAGCGGGGTGGCCGCGAGCCGCTCACCCGCCTCGCGCCACCGGGCCGTCCAGGCCTCATCATCGGTGGAGCGCTCGTGGATCTCGGTGGCGGCCAGGGCTTCCCACGGGTGCACGCGGCTCACCCGGGCCGAGGGGTCGGGCCAGTCGGGCGCCGGCGTGACGCAGTCGACCCGCTCCACCTGGCGCAGCAGGTCGGCGACGTCACGCGTGAGCGTCAGTCGGCCCACCACGAGCACCCGCGCGGGCAGGCTCGACTCGAGCCAGGGGCGGCACGTGAGCAGCAGCGGGCCGTGGGGCAGGACCGACGTCCGGTCCATCAGCCCGAACGGCTCCGCCACCACCGGCCACCCCGCCGCCCGCGCGAGCGCCACCGCCTCGTCGGCCATCGCCGGCTCGGGCAGGTCGCCGAGCACCACCACGGTGCGGGGGACGTCCTCGACCCCTGTCACCGACTGCAGCGCCGTGGTCGCCGCCGACGTCCACGGGGCGCCGCCCGGTCGCCCCTCGAGGGACTCGGGCCAGTCGTGAGCGTCGCCGGGGGTCAACGGGTCTCGCATCCCGACGTCCAGGTGCACCGGGCCCGCCCACCCCGTGAGCGCGCCCGTGGCGGCGGCGCAGGCCCGGGAGACGACGGAGCGCCATCCGGCGACCTGCCCGGCCCGACGCTCGGGGGCCGGGATCTCGTGCCGCCACCGCAGCGCCTCGCCGAACATGCCCGGCTGCACCGTGGTCTGGTTGGCGCCGGTCCGCAGCAGCTCAGCGGGCCGGTCGCACGACAGCACCAGCAGCGGCACGCCGGCGTGGTGCGCCTCGAGCACGGCGGGGTGCAGGTTGGCGACGGCCGTGCCGGACGTCGTGATGACCGGGACGACCCGTCGCGACACCTTGGCCAGCCCCAGCGCGAGGAAGCCCGCGGACCGCTCGTCGACCCGCACGTGCAGCCGCACCCGCCCCACCTGGTCGGCCGCGTGCACGGCGTAGGCCAGTGGCGCAGAACGCGATCCGGGGCACAGCACCACGTCCGTCACGCCGTGCCGGGCCAGCTCGTCGACGAGGACCTCGGCCAGGGCCTGGGAGGGGTTCATGCCCCGATGCTCGCAGACCCGGACGCGAGGACCGCGTGGCACGCGGCGACCCGGTCCCGCCACCAGGCCGTCCGCCTCGACGCCGCCGCGAGGGCATCGAGCCGGTCGGGTGGCACCTCGACCGGTCGTATGCCGAGCGCCCCGCCGCTCGGGAGCAGCGGCGCGGCGGCGACGTCGCCCTCCAGCAGCGCGACCGTGCCGAGGCCGCAGGCGTGCTCGAGCGACGGGAGGGCGGCCGCGAGGGCCACGCCGGCGCGGATGCCCACCGAGGTGTCGAGGGCGGAGGACACGACGGCGGGCAGGCCGCACGCCTCGACGACGCGCAGGGCCGCCCGCACCCCGCCGAGCGGGGCCACCTTGACCACCACGAGGTCGGCCGCCTCCAGCCTGGCCACGCGCAGCGGGTCCTCGGCCTTGCGGACGGACTCGTCCGCGGCAACAGCCACATCGATCCCGTTGCGGGCCAAGGCGATCCGCAGCGCGGCGAGCTCCTCCACGGTGGCGCACGGCTGCTCGGCATACTCCAGCCCGTGGCGCGACAGGGCTCCGAGCGCCCGCAGCGCGTCGTCGACGGACCAGCCGCCGTTGGCGTCCACCCGCACCCGCGCGCCCGGGCCCATGACCCGCCGCACCTCGGCGACCCGGGCGAGGTCGTCGTCGAGGGACTGGCCGCGCTCGGCGACCTTGACCTTGGCCGTCCGGCAGCCGTCGAAGCGGGCGACGACCCCCGCCACCTCGTGGGCGGCGACGGCCGGGACGGTGGCGTTGACCGGGACGGCCTCGCGGACGGGCTTCGGCCAGCCCAGCCACGCCGCCTCGACGGCGGCGGCCAGCCAGCGGGCCGCCTCGTCGGGCGCGTACTCCAGGAACGGCGCGAACTCGCCCCATCCCGCGGGGCCGTGGATCAGCACGGCCTCACGGTGTGTCACCCCGCGGAAGCGCGTGTGGAGGGGGATCGTGACGACAGACATCTGTCCGAGCAGCTCGTCGAGGGCTGGCAGCGCGCGGGTCGGCATACGGCCCATCATCCCCCGCCGCCGGCCCGAGCCGTCCGAGAGGAGCCGACCGGCTCATGGCCTTCGTGATCGTGCTGGCGATCCTGACCCTGGTGGCCGCGTATGCCGCCGCCCGCCCGAACGACCTGTGGTTCCAGCACTACGCGGGGCGCTTCGCCCGGGCCCGCTCCGCGCGACCCGGGGAGCCCGAGCACGCGCGACGGCGGCGGACCTACCTGGTGATGGCGGCGATCTGCGCCGCGCTGCTCGCGATCAGCCTCTGGGCGCTGTGGCTGAGCAACCAGCCTGCACCCGTCTCGTGATCGCGGGCGAGACCGGCCGGACGGGCCCGTCCCGGTAGGCCCGTCCCGGTAGGCCCGTCCCGGTAGGTCCGATCAGGCTGGCCCGAGGAGGACCTCGCGAGGGTCGTCGAGCGCGACCCGCACCCGGTCGCCGAAGTGCGCCCGCATCGACGGCACCCCCTCCCGCACACCGCGCACCGGCCACCAGCGTGCCTCGAGGTTCTCGTCGTCCCCGACCGCCGGCTCACCCGAGACCCACCGCAGGCGGAAGGTGTGGTCGACGTACTGCGCCTCGTCGCCGTTGGCGTGCCTCACCGGCTCGGTCGTCGACACCCACACCAGCCGCTCGACCTCGGCGACCACGGACGCCTCCTCCATCACCTCGCGGACCGCGGACTCGTGGACCTCCTGCCCCGGCTCGACGATGCCGGTCACGGGGCTCCACTCGTCGGTGTCGGCACGCCGCACGAGGAGCACCTGCTGCTCGTCCCCCTCCCCCCGCAGGACGACGGACGTGACACCGGTGAGCCACAGGGGCGCGTGCCCCACGTGGCGGCGCAGCTCGACGATGAACTCGGGGATCGGCATACCTCCACCGTATGCCGACCGCACGCCGCCACCGCCGCGCCACCGCAGCGACGCGGCGCGGCTATCCTCGGTTCCGTGAGCAGCCTGGACGTCGTCAGCGAGACCTTCGACCCCGCCGAGTGGACGGAGGTGGAGGGCTTCGACCTCACCGACATCACCTACCACCGCCGCGTGGGCGGTCCGTCCCGCAGCGCCAACGGCGTGGTCCGGGTCGCCTTCGACCGGCCGGAGGTCCTCAACGCCTTCCGCCCACACACCGTCGACGAGCTCTACCGCGCGCTCGACCACGCCCGCATGACCCCCGACGTGGGAGTCGTCCTGCTGACGGGCAACGGTCCCACGCCGCGCACCGGCCAGTCCGCGACCACCGGCGGCTGGGCCTTCTGCACGGGCGGCGACCAGCGGATCCGTGGGCGCAGCGGCTATCAGTACGCCGTGGAGGGCAGCACCGACGAGACCGCCGCCGCCATCGACGAGGCGCGGGTCAAGGCGGCGGGCGGGCGCCTGCACATCCTGGAGGTGCAGCGCCTCATCCGCACGATGCCCAAGGTCGTGGTGGCCGTGGTCAACGGGTGGGCGGCCGGCGGCGGGCACAGCCTGCACGTGGTGTGCGACCTGACGATCGCGTCTCGCGAGAACGCCCGCTTCAAGCAGACCGACGCCGACGTGGGCTCGTTCGACGCGGGCTACGGCTCGGCCTACCTCGCCAAGCAGGTGGGTCAGAAGTTCGCCCGCGAGATCTTCTTCCTCGGTCGGTCCTACACCGCCGAGGACATGCACCGGATGGGCGCGGTCAACATCGTGGCCGATCACGCGGACCTCGAGCGCGAGGCCCTGCAGGTCGCGACCGAGATCATGGGCAAGAGCCCCCAGGCGCAGCGGATGCTGAAGTTCGCGTTCAACCTGAGCGACGACGGTCTGGTCGGTCAGCAGGTGTTCGCCGGGGAGGCGACGCGCCTGGCCTACATGACGGACGAGGCCGTGGAGGGACGAGACTCGTTCCTGGAGAAGCGCGACCCCGACTGGTCGCCCTTCCCGTGGTACTTCTGACCCGTCACGATCGCTGAGGCGCGGCCTGCGGCCGTGCCCCGTCTCGACGGCCGCGCCCCGCGAGGGACCCGAGAGCGGTCAGGGGGCCTCGCCGGGCGCGAGCTGCAGGGCGAGGTAGTTCTCGATCCCCGTGCGGGCGATCGCGTCCAGCTGGCCCTCGAACCAGTCCGCGTGGGTCTCCTCGTCGCGCGCCATCTCCTCGAAGATCGAGGCGCTCGCGTGGTCACCGAGCGCGTGGCACTCCTCGGCGGAGGCGTTGAACTGCGCTACGGCGGCGACCTCGCTGGCCAGGCCGAGCCGCAGCATCTCCTCGGCGGACTCGCCGATGCTGATCGGGTTGAGCCGCTGCACGTTGGGGTGGCCGTCGAACATCAGGATCCGCTCGATGAGCTCGTCCGCGTCCTTCATCTCGCCGATCGACAGGTCGTAGAACACCTTGCCGAGCTTGGGCAGACCCCAGTTGTCGAGCATGCGCGCGTGCAGGAAGTAGGTGTTGACCACGGTGAGCTCGAAGGTCAGCGCCTCGTTGAGGAGCTCGATGATCCGGGGGCTACGCGGCTGCATGTGAATCCTCCAGGGCCGATTGGACGGTCGCCAGGCGCGCGAGCTGAGGCGCCAGCGCGTGCTCGAGCGTCAGCCTAGCGCCGACCGGCTCGAAGGAGTCCTCACGGAACCTCTGGAGCAACGACCGCACCGCCGGGACGCACCCGCCGCACACCGTGCCGGCGCCGGTGGACCGGCAGACGGCCCCGAGGGTGGGCCCCTCCGCCGCGGCGACCTCGAGGATCTCGGTGTCGCGCACGATGCGGCAGTGGCAGACGATCATGGCGGCAAGGCTAACCTCACTTAGGGCATCCTCACCAGATGGTGTGGACGAGATCACACCCCGTCCGCGCGCCACGAGCTCCCTGCGTCGGAGAGCGTGCGTCCAGGCGACGCCCAGGATGTCGGGCTAGCGTTGCTCGCCGAGGGGAGTACTTCCCAGTCCCGATCCGGTCATTCCGGCGGCCGCGTCAGACGGCCGCCTCGGACGGGGGCCCGACGCCTGGCGCGGGTGAAGGAGACCTCAGACCGCCATACGACGATCTGAGGACCCCACCTTGATGCTGACCCTGTCCATGCCGTATGCCGCTGCGCCCGCCGCAGCCCAGGCCGCCCCCTCCGGCGGGGCCATCGACTCCATCGGCACGCCCATGCTGTGGGCCGCCACCCTCGGCGCCGTGCTGGCGCTGTTCGCCCTCGACTTCCTGCTGACCCGCAAGCCGCACGCCGTCTCCATGCCCGAGGCCGTCAGCTGGTCGGTGTTCTACATCGCGCTCCCCCTGCTCTTCGGCGGGTGGGTGTGGGCGCAGCACGGCTCGCAGACCGGGATGGAGTACTTCACGGGCTACCTCGTGGAGAAGTCGCTCTCGGTCGACAACCTGTTCATCTTCATGCTGCTGCTGGCGGGGTTCGCCGTCCCGAAGGAGCTGCAGCAGCGCGTCCTGCTCATCGGTGTCGCGGGCGCCCTGGTACTGCGCGGCATCTTCATCGCCCTCGGCGCACAGCTCATCGCGAGCTTCGACTGGGCCTTCCTGCTCTTCGGCATCATCCTGCTGGTCACCGCCGTCAAGGTCGCGCGCGACGCCATGACCGACGCCGACCACCAGCCGGTGGCCGAGATGCCGGTAGTCCGCCTGATCAACCGCGTCTGGCCCGTCGCGCAGGAGTACCACGGCACCCGCATGACGGTCCGGTCGGCTGGTCGGCGCGCCCTGACCCCGCTCGCCGTGGTCACCCTCGCCGTCCTCGGGACCGACATCATCTTCGCCATCGACTCGGTGCCCGCGGTCTACGGCATCACCGGAGACCCCTACCTCGTCTTCGCCACCAACGCGTTCGCCCTGCTGGGCCTGCGGGCGCTGTACTTCGTGCTCGAGGGGGCGCTGTCGCGGCTCGTGCACCTCGGGCACGGCCTGGCGATCATCCTCGGCTTCATCGCCGTCAAGCTGATCCTGCACTGGGCCCACGGCGTGTGGCCGGGCGTCACGACCGTCCCGACCCTGTGGTCGCTGGTGTTCATCGTCGCGGTGCTGGCCGTCGTGACGGTCACGAGCCTGAGGGCCACGCGCGACCGCTCCACCGGCTGCACCGGCGCTCACGACCACGCCGTCGAGCACGACGCGCAGCGCTACTGAGTCTCACGAGACGCAACCACGACCCCCGGACGGGTGTTGCTCGGATCACACGGCCGTGCTCCGCGGATTCGAGCCACTCCGTCCGGGGCGATATGCTAGAGAGACGTGCTTGGCTCACCCGCCGGTCGGGATGGAACATGTCGACCGGCCGAGCCGCACGTCTCCCGCGTCGGCCCATCTCGTGCGTGCTGGCGCCCCGGCGGTCCCCTTGTCCCGGCCTCGTGGCCCAGGCGCCGCCGTGCCACCGCAGCACCTGACCGTCGCCCCCTCCCCGATCGGCTCTCATGCGTCACCACCCTCGTCATCGCGCGCCCTCGCGTCGCACCTCCGCCCCCAGCATCGCCGCCGCCACGGCCATCGTCGCCGCGGCGACCGCTGTGGTGACCACCAACCTTCCCGGCCAGGTCTCCGAGGCGTCGGCCGTGGAGGCTGCACCTCGCGCCACGGCCGTCGCCGCCCCGCCGCAGGTGGCGGGGTCCCAGGTGGCGGCATCGAGGGACAAGGACAAGGCGTCCCGCTCCTCCGCGCGCACAGCACCCTCCGCCGCCACGATGACGCGGCTGCTGCGCCCCGTCGCCGTGCCGGGCGCCCTGCTCACGGCCCGACCCATCGACAGCGCGGCCACCCGCACGGCCAAGGCGGGGGTCGCCTCCGCGCGGACCGCCGAGGCGGGCACCCGTGCGACCCTCCAGCGCACGCGCACCGACGCCGTCGCGAAGCACCGCGCATGGGCGCAGACCGTCACCGAGCAGACCCGCGCCGTGCAGCAGGCAGCCGGCGGCCGTCCCGCGGGCGCGGGCGCGACGGCGCCCCTCACCGCAGAT
>NZ_WLVL01000042.1 GCF_009707125.1 Arsenicicoccus cauae | reverse complement strand
AAGGGTCATCGGTGAGATCTCCTCTGGTGAGTACTTGGCGGTACACACCGAGCATCTCGCCGATGACCCCTCTACGTCAGGGAGCCACACCCACTCCCCAAACCCCACCACTCCACGGGACTCTTACCTCGATGTCGGCCAGGCGGGCATCAAGCAGGTCGCGCACGTGGCCACACGGCGCCTGGCCGCGGTCGCGGATGTCGAGGATCTGCTTGATCTGGGCGAGGGTCAATCCTGCGGCTTGGCCGCGGTGGATGAAGTCGATCCGGCTAACGGCCTCGGTGGTGTAGTCCCGGTAACCGGACATGGTGCGCTCGGTGGGTGGCAGCAGCCCCTGCTCCTCGTAGAACCGCAGGGTCTTCGTGGTCGTCCCCGACGCCTCGGCGAGTTCCCCGATCCGCATCCAACCTCCCGTGTGTCACAGGTCTCGCTTGACCTTCCCCTGTACTGGAAGGTCCATTGTTGCTGCATCAGGAGCTTTTCCCAACACTCCGGGGAGGAATCGGGATGCAGAGCAGGTACGACCTCGCGATCATCGGGTCCGGTGGAGGCGCGTTCGCCGCCGCCATCCATGCGACCGCACTCGGCAAGTCGGTGGTGATGGTCGAGCGCGACACGTTCGGCGGCACGTGCGTGAACACCGGCTGTGTGCCGTCGAAGGCGCTCATCGCCGCTGCCGAGGCCCGCCAGACCGCCGCCGACGCGGGCAGCCGATTCCCGGGGATCGCCACCACCGCGGACGCCGTGGACATGCCGGCTCTGATCGGCGGCAAGCAGGACCTCGTCGAGGAACTGCGCGGCGAGAAGTACGTCGACGTCGCCGATGCCTACGGCTGGCAGATCCGACACGGGAACGCTGCGTTCGCGGCTCTTCAACTTTGAGCGTGGTGCTGGGTGTTCACGCCGCGATCGGTCGGGGCGCATAGCCAATGATGCGGCATCTGTAGTTCCGATGGTTGCGGTACCCGCGCCCGACCCTCTTGATCGTCTTGGCGGTCAGGTTCGCCGCCTCGGTGCGAGCGTTCGTGACCCTGGTTCGGCAGAAGGTGAGCAGCTCACGACGCCAGGCCAGCAGGGTCCGGAACAGCGCGGCCGGCTCGGGCAGGTGGGTGGCTCGCACGGCGCTCTCAAGGCGGGCCCAGTGCCGCTGGAAGGAGGGCGTGTCGGTGGCGGTGAGGACCTGGCGGACGTGTTCCTTGATGCCCCACGCGACGGCCAGCTCGACGTCCTCGGCCAGGATCTGCTGCAGCTTGGTGCGCTGCCGGACGGTGAGCCGGTCACCGGCGCAGGTGAGCAGCTTGCGGTACTTCCACGGGGTGTCGGTCGCCCGCCCTCGGCGCTCGCGCAGCTCCCACACCCGGCGCCTCCTCACCTTGGTGACCATCTCGTGGGACTGTCCGCCTAACGGTGTAAGTGGCGTTTTCATGGTCAGCGGTCTTCGGCGGCCGGCATGCGGTCGGCGAAGGTGATAGCAAAGGCGTTCAACGCTGGCTTCCAGCGCATGGTCCATCGTGTCTGTCCGGTGCCCTTGGGGTCCAGACTCCGAGTGACGAGGTACAGGGTCTTCATCGCGGCCTGCTCGTTGGGGAAGTGGCCCCGGGCGCGGATCGCCCGGCGGTAGCGGGCGTTGAGGGACTCGATCGCGTTGGTCGAGCAGATCACCTTGCGGATCTCGATGTCGTAGTCCAGGAACGGGATGAACTCCCGCCCAGGCGTTCTCCCACAGCCGCACGATCGCCGGGTAGGGCTTGCCCCATTTCTCGGCGAACTCCTCGAACCGGTCCCTGGCCGCGGCCGCGGTCGGGGCGGTGTAGATCGGGCGCACGTCGGGGCTTGACCCCGGTTCTTGGACACGCTGAATCCAGCACCTGCTGGGGAAGCGAGATGATCCAGGAATCATGGCCAGGAAGAACTACTCCGAGGAGTTCCGTCGTCAGGCCGTCGACTTGTACGAGTCCACCCCGGGCGCCACGGTCCGCGGCATCGCCGAGGATCTCGGCATCGTGCGCGGCACGCTGCGGCACTGGCTCGCGGTCTACGGGACCGGCAAGAAGACCGCCGCTGACGGGACATTGACCTCCAGCCCACTGCAGTCCAAGCCGTCGCCGACAAGCCCTACGGGTCCCGCCGGTGAGACGCCTGAGCAGAAGATCGCCCGGCTCGAGGCCCGGGTCAACGAGCTCGAGGTCGAGACGACGAAGCTGACCACCGAGCGGGAGATCCTCCAGCGGGCGGCCAAGTATTTCGCTGGGGAGACGGGCTGATGAGTCGCTTCCAGTTCGTCGCCGACAACTCCGCCACCTTCGAGGTGAAGCGACTGTGTGAGCCCGTCGAGATCGAGCGCTCGTCCTACTACGCCTGGCTCAAGGCTGCCCCGGCCCGAGAAGCCAGGGCAGCTGACGACGCGGCGCTGGCAGAGCGGATCAGGGCTGTCCATGCCGAGGACAACACCCAGGGTGCGCCACGGATCACCGCCGAGCTCAACGACAGCGCGCCTGCCGGTGAGCGGGTAAACCACAAGCGCGTCGCCAGGGTGATGCGGCTGCAAGGAATCCGGGGCTATGTGAAGAAGCGGCGGGTGCGGACCACGATCCCCGAACCGTCTGGCCAGAAGTACCCCGACCTGGTCAAGCGCGACTTCACCGCCCCGGCGCCAGGGCTGCGCTACGTCGGCGACATCACCTATCTGCCGATCGCCGACGGCACGAACCTCTACCTGGCGACCGTGATCGACTGCTACAGCCGTCGGCTTGTCGGGTGGGCCATCGCTGACCACATGCGTACCGATCTCGTCGAGGACGCGTTGAAGGCCGCCGCCGCAACCCGGGGCACCCTCAAGGGCAGCGTATTTCACAGCGACCACGGGTCGGTCTACTGCTCGAAGGACTACGCCAAGCTCTGTCGCAAGCTCGGCGTCACCCAGTCCATGGGCGCCGTCGGGTCCAGCGCGGACAACGCGTTGGCCGAGTCGTTCAACGCCACCATGAAGCGCGAGGTTCTCCAAGACGCCGCCTGCTGGAGCAACGAACTGGTCTGCCGCCGGCAGGTCTTCAGGTGGCTCGTCCGCTACAACACCAAGCGACGCCATTCGTGGTGCCGCTACGTCCCGCCGGTCCTCTACGAGACCGGCAACACCGCTACGCTGCCGACGGCTGCGTAATCACACCCCGTGTCCAAGATCCGGGGGTAGGGCCCTTGCGCGGTGCCGTCTACTACACCGACGGTCAGCTCGAGGACGACGCCCGCCTCGTGATCGCGCTGGCCCGCACCGCCGCGGCGCACGGCGCGGACGTCCTCACCCGGTGCGCCGCGACCGACCTGCGTGAGGACCGACTCACCCTCACGGACGAGACGACGGGCGAGAGCGTCGAGGCTCGGGGCACGGTCGTCTCGGCGACCGGCGTGTGGGCCGGTGAACACGACCCGTCGTTGCGGATCTCGCCGAGCCGCGGATCCCACCTGGTCGTGCGGGCCGAGGCGCTCGGGTGTCCCAGCGCCGTGTTCACCGCGCCGGTGCCGGGTCACTTCGGCCGGTTCGTGTTCGCTCTGCCACAGAGCGACGGCCTCGTGCTCGTCGGCCTCACCGACGACGCCGCTCCCGGGGTCGACGGCATCGCTCCGCCGGTGCCGGAATCCGACGAGGACTTCCTCCTCGCCACGATCAACCGCGCGCTGGAGCGCCCCCTGACCAGGCAGGACGTGGTGGGCCGGTTCGCCGGGCTGCGGCCGTTGGTGCTGCCGACTCCGTCGGGCGGGTCGACGGGAGGGACGAAGAGGCGGATCGGGAGGCACGGGTTCGGGGAGAGGCGCGAGCACGGCGCGTCGGGGGATCTGTCGGAGGGCGCGGAGCGCGCACTCGTCGAGGCGGGCGCGACCGCCGACGTGTCCCGACGGCACCTGCTCATCGACGAACCTGGCCGGCCCCTGACGATCGCCGGGGGCAAGCTCACGACCTATCGCACGATGGCCGAGGACGCCGTGGACGCCGCCTGCCGTCGTCTCGGGACGGACCGGGAGTGCCGGACGAGGACGCTCCCGCTCGTGGGCGCGGCGCCGCGGGAGGTGCTGGCCCGTCTCGAGGAACCGACCCGTCTCGTGCGCCGTTACGGCACCGAGGCCGGTCGTGTCGCGGAGTTGGGCCGTCGGTACCCCCGGTTCGCGGGCCCCGTCGCCGAGGGCGTCGCCTACACCGGTGCGGAGATGCTCTTCGGCGTGCTGGCGGAGGGCGCCCTCACGGTGGAGGACCTCGTCGAACGCCGCACCCGCACCTCCTTCGTCGAGTCCGCCGTCCCCGCCGCCCGCGAGGTCGCCGCCCAGGTCCTGGAACTCGCGACCACCTGACCCCCGCCCCCCGGATGACGTCATCGATGACGTCATGCGGGGTGAGGAAGGGGGCAGGGGGGCCATCGACACGGCTGAGCGCGTCGAGCGCGTGCTCGCCCTCGTGAGGTCCGAGGGCGCGGACGGCCCCAGAGCCACGGCGTTCCAAGTCGAGAGGCCCCCTCCCGGGTTGGGAGGGGGCCTCTCGTTCATCGCCGGTGCGGACGACCGGGCGAGCACCGGTCTCGATCCGCCGGCCTGGTCAGCTCTCCCAGCCCGCGTCGGCGATCCAGCGGAGGGCGGTGAGGGAGGGCATGAACATGTATTCGCCGCCGCGGAGGCGGTTGAACGTGGTCACGCCGTCGACGCGCTTGCGGACGGGGCGGTCGGGGATGGTGAACCGGCCCGGTTCCTCGTGGAGTCCGACGACGGGGTCGCGTTCGGTGCCGAGGTCGACGAAGTTGCCGCGGTTGATCCACTCCTGCTGGAGGAACTCGACCGTGTCGTAGGCGCGGGCGCTGATGAAGATGAAGAACAGGCCGCGCTCGTCGTCCTTGTCGTCGGCGGCGGTGAGGTCGGGGTCCCATTCGGGGCCGAACGTCGAGGAGCGGCGGATGATCCGGTGGATGTTCTCGTCCGTGAGGATCGTCAGCTCGCTGCCGCGCGGGTTCATGCGGCGCACGTGCGCCGAGTGGGGGCACATGAGGCCGCGGCGGTCGTCGGAGTAGTCGAAGTCGTCGTTGCGGGACTGATCCATGCCGAGGTCGACGTCGTCCTTCTCGGGGGAGAGGACGAGCGGCGCCCCCGACCGCCACCGGCCGACGAGCTTCGCGCCGAGGGCGTCGCGGGACTCCTGCGTGTCCTCCTCCGCGTGCTCGCGGAGGAAGTCGTTCCAGGCGCCGACACGGCTGTCGTACTTGCGGAGCACGACGAACGAGCCGTTACGACCCAGCACGTCCGGCGAGGGCATGGCGACGGGCGAACCCGTCTCGCTGTCCTCCCCGAGGATGAACTCGCCCGCGGCGATGGCCCGCTCCTGCCCCGGGAGGGCGTCGACGCCGGCGCCCGCGACGAGCGGCTGGCTGAGCGAGTCGTGGTAGCCGAACGGGTTGGCCGCATCCGGCGCCCCGAACGCGTGCGTGCCGAGCAGGGTGACCCCGTCGATCTCCTCCAGGTACCCCAGAGCCTTCTCCACGGCGTCCGCCAGGGACTCCTCCGAGTCGGCGTAGATCGTCACCGCGACGTGCAGGGAGTCGTCCTTGTAGAACTCCTCCCACGTCTCCGGGGCGTTCTCGCCCGTGTCCATGAGCTGGCCCGCGCGGGCCGCCATGCCCTGCCGGAACGGCAGCGGGAAACTCGCGAGGGACTCCTCCGGCAGGCCCATCGCCTTGAGGCCGGCGTGGCTGATCGCCACCCCCGTCCACGCGTGCATGTCCGCGGTCCAGTCCTGCGCCGAGGGGACGTACTCGACGAGCCGCCCCAGCAGGGCACGACCCCCCTCGGGGGTGTCGACCCGCAACCCCGCGTGGATCCCGACGTAGGGCTCGGGCCGCGACCGCAGGATGAGGGACTGGATGTCGTCGAGCTGCAGCGTGACGCTCTCCCGACGGAACCGCTTGCGCAGCTCCCTGAGGTGCTCGAACGGCATCAGTAGTCCACCCCCTGCGGCGTCGCCACCGCGTCCGACAGCGCCGACAGGGCCTCCCGGGTCGTCGCGTCCATCGCGGTGTTCGCCGCCATCGCGTCGAAGAACGTGTCCAGGGCCTGCTCCATGCGCTGGTACCGGCGCACGTCCACGACCGTCACCTGCGGGTTCGCGACGAACCACGCGGCGGCGTCGATCTGGTGGTCGGCGATGAAGTCCTTGACCTTCGGGGAGTCGATCCCCGGCCAGCCCTCGACGTTGGCGAACAACAGGTCCATGAGCTCGGGGATCTTCGTCGCGAAGTCGTCGATGTAGGTGTCCCAGTCGCCGTCGTAGGCCGTGGCGAACAGCACACGCGTGTCGTCGTCGAGGAACACGAACCGCATGTTGTGCAGCGTCGAGACGCGCTTGGCGCCGTCGAAGTCGCCGCCGGTGAGGCCGAAGATGCGGCGCAGCCGGTCGGCGCCGCCGGGCCTGAGGTCGGCGATGGCGGTCAGCTCGGACACGTTGCCGGAGCGGGCACCGGCCCGGCCGGCCGACTCGTACGTGCCCTCGTGGAGCGGGTTCTTGTCGGTGAGCAGGGAGTTGATCGCGATCCGGGAGATCGTCGGCGCGTCGGCCGCGACCTCCTTGACCACGCGGCGGAACTCCTCCATGCGGCTCTCCTCCGAGAGGCGCGGGTCGATGCGGGTCTGTTCGGACGTCAGCTTCTCGTTCATGGGGTCCTCCAAGGGGGTGAGGGGTCAGGCGGTGAGGTCGGCGAGGGAGTCCGGCTCCCGGCGGGCCACGGCGTTGAGGTCGTGCCGCTGCCGCGAGGACGACTCGTAGGCGAGCTTGCGCACGCGCATGATCGACCCGAGGGGCCGATGGGCCTCGACTCCGTTCCACGGGTTGAACGCGAGGTGGTCGTCACCGGCGACCCGACGGGCGGGTCCGCCGACGTCCTGCGGGTCGAAACGGACCGTCGCGACCACGCGGAACGGAGACTCGTCCTCGTCCCAGAGCACGGCGGCGTCCTCGACGGGCATGGTCTTCAGGTCGGTGCACAGCTGCGCCCGCAGCTCGTACGTCGCGCCCTTGGTCATGAAGTGGCGGACGACCGCGGTACGCATCGCGTCGAAGTCGTCGCCGACGTCGACGCCGGTGAGCTCGGCGACCTCCCCGGTCGGCGCGAGGGACATCTTGGCGACGTGGTCGCCGTAACGGATCGCGGCCTGGGTGTAGAAGGTCTCACCGAGCATGTGGGAGTAGTCGTTCGCGAGGCCCTGGACGGTCGCGCCGGGGGTGCGACCGAGTTTCTCGGTGATCGAGGCGATGCCCCGGGCGGCGGCGGAGACCGCCTTCTGCGCGGCGGCCGGGTTGCTCGCGTTCTTCTCGAGGATGTCGAGCATGTCCTCGTACTTGGTCACGGTGCCGAACGCGAGCGTCGGGAAGTTCACCATGAGGAAGTCCTGGTTGGCGCCACCGAGGTCGGGGGACAGGCGCTCGCCCTCCACGCCGATGATCTTGAGCGCGAAACCCCGCGGGGCAGGGATCTCGTCGGAGTGGATGTCGCCGGGTGCCGACGAGAGGCGGGCGACGACCTCGTGGGTGCCGGGGGTGGCGAAGATGCCCTGCGCGAGCTCGTGCGGCAGGTCGTCGTGGACGGTGAGTTGCCCGGTGATGATCGCGTGGCTCTTGGCGTGCGCGTCGCGGTGGGCGTGGCGGTGACGGTCGGCGTTCTCCGCCTGGGTGGCGGCCATTCGTTCGACGATTCGCTGGGAGATCTCGGCCTCGTTCTCGACGGGGACCTCGATGTCATCGTGGTAGCGGATGGGGTTCATCGGTATGCCTCCTCGACATCGTGACAACAATATTGTATTGGACTCAATTTGGCTCTTCAGCTTTGAGCGTGGTGCTGGGTGTTCACGCCGCGATCGGTCGGGGCGCATAGCCAATGATGCGGCATCTGTAGTTCCGATGGTTGCGGTACCCGCGCCCGACCCTCTTGATCGTCTTGGCGGTCAGGTTCGCCGCCTCGGTGCGAGCGTTCGTGACCCTGGTTCGGCAGAAGGTGAGCAGCTCACGACGCCAGGCCAGCAGGGTCCGGAACAGCGCGGCCGGCTCGGGCAGGTGGGTGGCTCGCACGGCGCTCTCAAGGCGGGCCCAGTGCCGCTGGAAGGAGGGCGTGTCGGTGGCGGTGAGGACCTGGCGGACGTGTTCCTTGATGCCCCACGCGACGGCCAGCTCGACGTCCTCGGCCAGGATCTGCTGCAGCTTGGTGCGCTGCCGGACGGTGAGCCGGTCACCGGCGCAGGTGAGCAGCTTGCGGTACTTCCACGGGGTGTCGGTCGCCCGCCCTCGGCGCTCGCGCAGCTCCCACACCCGGCGCCTCCTCACCTTGGTGACCATCTCGTTGGCCAGCCGCACCACGTGCCAGTGGTCCACGCTGACCTTCGCCCGCGGTAGTGCCTTGCGGACCGCGGCCCGGAACTCACTCGACATGTCCAGGGCGACGACCTGCACCCGCCGGCGCCA
The DNA here is from genome assembly GCF_009707125.1 of Arsenicicoccus cauae. Lineage (GTDB taxonomy): Bacteria > Actinomycetota > Actinomycetes > Actinomycetales > Dermatophilaceae > Arsenicicoccus > Arsenicicoccus cauae. The sequence continues at coordinate 32,875 of NZ_WLVL01000042.1, read as the reverse complement.
CCACCGCGGCCGCGCCGCGAGCCAGGAGGTGACGACCTTGCCGCGGCGGCCGTCGACGACGTCCAGGATCGCGCCGTCGTCCAGGTCGGTGAACACGATGGACCACGGCTCGACCCGCTTCACCGCGTGCGTGTCCGGGTCGCGCAGGTAGCGCACGGTGCGGAACCGGTGCTCATCGATCCCCAGGTGCCGCACGTGCCGGCGGTCCACGCCGGTGTCCAGGTCCAGGGTGGTGGTGAGCATCCGCATCACCGTGGGCCAGGACAGGTGCGCCTCGTGCGCGACCCGGGACACCGCCCGCGGCTCGGCCCGGCAGGCGGATATCACCTGCTCGGTCAGCCGGGTCGTGACCCTCGCCCGCGCGGGCAGCTGCTCGGTCTCCTCGGTGAACGACCGCCGCGGGCACAACGACTCACGGCAGGCGTAGCGGCGCTTGCGCACGAGCACGTCGAGCCGCTCACCCCCGCACGGCACGTCCTTCACGCGCTGGGTAGGTCTTGCCTGGATCCGCGAGGACAGCACCCCGCAGGAGGGGCAGGCGCCCTCGCTCGTGGTCGTCTCGATCAGCACCTGCCGCGGTTGCTCAACGCCGACGCCAGGGGTGGCCGAGACGACTCGGTAACCGGACAGGTTGAACAGGATCGACGCCGCATCGACGTCGAACGTAGGCTTGTGCACGCTCGCGGTCCTCGCTCATGAGATGTCTAGACAACACCCATGCTGGCGTAGGGCCGCGAGCCCTACTTCAGGGCCCCACCACGCTCAAAATTGAAGAGCCGCGTTCGCCGGCACCCCGGACGCACCGCTCCTCGAAGTCACCGCGACTGACGGCACCGTCGAGACCATCGCGGCTGAGCATTACCTGGTGGCCACCGGCGCCCGCCCCTGGGCGCCGCCGATCGACGGGCTGGACGAGGTCGGGTACCTGACCTCGACCACGGCGATGGAGTTGACCGAGGTCCCCGACTCGCTGCTGGTGCTCGGCGGCGGCTACGTTGCCTTGGAGCAGGCCCAGTTGTTCGCCCGTCTCGGGTCGAAGGTCACCGTGCTGGTTCGTTCCCGGCTGGCCTCGAAGGAGGAGCCGGAGGTCTCCAAGGCGCTGCAGGAGGTCTTCGCCGACGAAGGCATCCGCGTGGTCCGCCGCGCAGCACCGACTCGCGTTGCCCACGACGCCGTCACGGGCCAGGTTGTTGTCACCGCTGACATCTCCGGCGGCGAGCAGGAATTCCGCGCCGACCAGGTCCTTGTCGCCCTCGGTCGACGGCCGGTCACCGACGGGCTGAACCTCGATGCGGTGGAGGTGAAGACCGGTGACGCGGGCGAGATCGTGGTCACCAACCAGCTGCTGTCCTCCAACCCTCGGATCTGGGCGGCCGGCGACGTGACCGGGCACCCGGAGTTCGTCTACGTCGCCGCCCACCACGGCAATGTGGTCGCCGAGAACGCGTTCGCCGGTGCTGAGCGGCCTGTGGATTACACCCAGCTACCGCGGGTGACCTTCACCAGCCCCGCGATCGGCGCTGTCGGGATGACCGAGTCCCAGGTGCTTGCAGCCGGGATCCGTTGCGACTGCCGGGTGCTGCCGCTGGGCTACGTGCCCAGGGCGCTGGTCAACCGCGACACCCGCGGGTTCATCAAGATGGTCGCCAATGCCGACACCGGCGAGATCCTCGGACTCACCGCGGTCGCCAAAGACGCCGGCGAGCTCGCCGCTGCCGGGGTCCACATCCTCGGCAAGACCCTCACCGAGGTCGCCGACGCATGGGCGCCCTACCTGACCATGACCGAAGGCATCCGGATCGTCGCCAAGGCCTTCACCACCGACGTCGCGAAGCTGTCCTGCTGCGCCTGACCCGCACCCAGACAGTCCCGACCCCCCACTCAAGAAGGGAACGCATCCGCAATGTCAGACCTCAGTACGCAACTTTCCCAACGACTCACTGGGACTGAGGAGACCGGCCTCGACGCCGGCCTGCTGATTCCGCTGCTGCGGCTACTCGTCGACGGCGACCCCGTCACCGTCGAGCAGCTCGCCGCCGTCGCGGGCTGCACCCTCGACGAGGTACGGCGCGGTCTCGCTGCGGTGCCGGACACCGAGTACGACGAGCAGGGCCGGATCATCGGCCAGGGGCTCACGCTGCGCCCCACCCCACACCGGTTCACCGTGGCTGGCGAGGAGCTCTACACCTGGTGCGCCTTGGACACCCTGATCTTTCCCGCCCTCCTTGACCGCCCGGCACGCGTGGAGTCGGTCTCCCCGACCAGTGGCGAGCCGATCCGGGTCACCGTCGACCCCACCGCAGGGGTGACCAGCGTCGAGCCGGCCACCGCCATGGTGTCCCTGGTCAACCCCGAGAAGATCACCTCGATCCGCTCGTCTTTCTGCAACCAGGTGCACTACTTCACCGCCCCCGAGGACGCAGCAGCATGGCTGGCTGTACACCCAGCCGCCGAGGTCGTCACCGTGGCCGAGGCCTACGGGATCGCGGCCGATCTCACCGCCGCCTTCCTCAACCAGACCGATGCCGCCGTGGCCGACGACTGCCACTGCTGCTGTTAATCCACCGAAGGGAATCAGAACAGCAATGACCCCCCACCACGACGACCAGCCGGGACGGGCCGGCCTGCTCTGGGAGCGGGAGCCGCGTTCCTCATGGTCGCCTGCTGCGCCCTGCTACCCCTGCTTGTCGCCGGCGGAGCCCTTGCCGGTGTAGGCGCATTCCTCCGCAACCCGTGGGTGATCGGCGCCGGCGTCGCGCTTCTGGCGTTTGGCGGGGTCGCGGCCACCAGGCGCCCCAACGGCGGCGACAACGCCGGCCACGACTGCTGCACGCCCATGCGCACCACCGAACACGACCCGAAGGACGAGCAGAACCGATGACGACCTCCCGCACCCGCCGTACCCCGCTCCTGATCGCAGGCGGCCTGCTTGCCGGCCTGTTGACCCTGACCGCCTGCGGCAGCACCGACACTGACCCGTCGGCCGCGGTAGGCACGCCCACCACGGTGACCAGCATCAACGGTCAGCAGATCAACCTGCCCTCCCCCGGCAAGCCGACCGCGGTGTTCTTCTTCTCCGTCGGCTGCGGCGAGTGCGTGAACGGCGTCCGGTCCCTCGGCGTGGCCGCCACCAGCGCCGACGAGGCCGGATCCGAGGCGAACTTCCTCGCTGTCGACATGGACCCCGGCGAGTCGAAGGAGACGATCGGCGACTTTATGGAGTACGTCGATGCCGAGCACGTCCCGGCCGCGATCGATCAGGGCGCAACGCTGTCCCGGCGATTCGGCGTATCGGCGCTGTCCACCCTCATCGTCGTCGACGCCGACGGCACGGTGACCTTCCGCGCCACCGACCCCGACGCGAAGACGATCACCGCCGAACTGCAGAAGGCCGGAGCCTGACCCATGGGCGGACTGCTCACGCTCGCCTTCGCCGCCGGCATGGTCGCCCCGGTCAACCCCTGCGGTTTCGCGCTGCTGCCGGCCTGGCTCACCCAGACCCTCGGCGAGGGCGACGCCTCCCCGACTCCGGTGCGGTTGCTGCGCGCCCTGCGCTCCGGCCTCGCGCTAACGGTCGGGTTTGCCGGCACCCTCGCAGCTGCCGGCCTACTGGTGAGCGCCGGTGCCCGTGGGCTGATCCAGGCCGCGCCCCGGCTCGGCCTCGCCGTCGGCATCGTGCTCATGCTGCTCGGCCTTTGGATGCTGGTCGGCCGCTCGATCTCCCTGAAGTTGCCCCAGATCCCCGGCCGGTCAACCGCGGGGCTCCCGCCCACCGCCCGAATGGTCGTCTTCGGCGTCGGCTACGCGTTGGCCTCTCTGTCATGCACCTTCGGGGTGATCCTCGCGGTCATCGCCCAGGCCCAGGCCACCGCCAGTTACGCCGGGCTTCTGCTGGTGTTCGCGGTATATGCCGCCGGCTCGGCAGCCGTCCTGTTGCTTCTCGCGCTGGCCACCGCCGCAGCCGGCACGGAACTCACCCGCCACGTGGCGCGACTGGCCCGCTTCGGTCCACGGATCACCGCCCTTGTCCTGCTGCTCACCGGCGCCTATCTGGCCTGGTACTGGTTTCCGGCCGCGACCAGCGACGCTCCCGTGGCGGCCGGCCGGACCGGCGGGCTGACGGGACTTTCCGCAACCGTGTCAAGCTGGGTTCAGGAACAGACCTCACTCCTCACCCTACTCGCCGCTGCGGCCGTCGTGCTGGCGCTGGCGCTCGGCATCCTGCAGCGAAGGCGAATGCGCGCACCGCGCAGGGATGAGACCGTCAAATGAACACCCCTGACCATCCCGGTGCTCAAGACGAAGCACGACTGGCCAGACGGTAGGAGTCGGTGCCGGTTTCGATGATGTTGCCGCCGAAGGTGAGTCGGTCGACGATGGCGGCGCAGAGTCGGGGGTCGGTGAAGGTCTTGGTCCAGCCGGCGAAGCCCTCATTGCTCGCGATAGCGACGGAGTTCTTCTCTTCACGTTCGGTAAGCACTTGGAAGAGGAGTTCGGCGCCGCGGCGGTCGAGTTCCATGTACCCGAGTTCGTCGATGCAAAGCAGGTCGACGCGCCCGTAGCGGGCGATCGTGCGTGCGAGCTGCTTCTCGTCGGCTGCTTCGACGAGCTCGTTCACCAACCGGGTGGCGAGGGTGTACTTGACCCGGAATCCCTTCTCCGCGGCGGCAGTACCCAGCCCGATGAGCAGGTGGGATTTGCCAGTCCCGGAGTCCCCGATCAGACAGAGCGGCTGGCCCTTCCTGACCCATTCGCCAGTGGCAAGGGTGTGGATGGTGGCGGGGTTGATGTTCGGATTGGCGTCGAAGTCGAAGTCCGCGATGTACTTCTGTCGCGGGAACCCGGCCCCGTTGACCCGACGGATCGTGGAGCGTCGGTCGCGGTCGTCGCACTCGGCCAGCAACAGCTCGGCGAGGAACCCTGTGTAGGTCAGCTGGTCCTTGTTCGCAGCGGCGACCGCGTCGCCGAGCAGGGCCCGCATGGTCGGCAACCTCAGCCGGCGGCAGGCTTGGTCGACCGCGGTGGCGGCGGCTTCTTCGGTTAGGCCGCGTCGGCGGCGCAGGGTGGTGGTCACGTTCGTGGCTGTGCTCATCGGGGTGCTCCGCTCTCATTGGGACTGGGCTGGTTGTCGGTGCCGGTGCGGCGGCCGAGGAGTTGCTGGTACTTCTCCATCGACGGCAGTGGCCGGTTGTCCGGCGGCAGGCCGGCGATGACGGCTTCGGGGTCGAGGAGCAGCCGTTCGGTGAGGGAGACGACTTTCCGCCTCTTGTCGACGCGCTGGTCGGCATCGCGTTGCTCGACACCACTCGCCTGAGCAACGAGGTGACGCTCCGACCCGGACCCAGCCGCGGCATCGCGGACCGCCTGCAGGCGGGCTTCGACCGCGACCACGTCCGCAGAGACCGCGCCGACGCTGACCGCTGCGAGGAGACCTGCTTCGACTTCGTCGGCGGTCATGGAGCGGTGCAGCAGGAGCACGTCGATGAGTTCGCGGGTGCCAGCGGCGTCCCCGAGCCTCCTGCGGGCGTTGGCCCAGAACGCCTCATGGGCCGGGGTGAATACCCCAGATTCGCGGGCTTGCGCGAGGACGGTGGATCCGGGCAGTGCTCCAGGCTTGCCCTTGAGCACCTCGAGGTAGTGGTCGAGGCTCACCGACTGTCCGCCGCGGGTCACGACACGGGGGTGGCGGGCGATCTGGGTGCGGCCGTCGAAGACGACCACTTCGCTGGCGCGCAGGGAGACGCGGACGCGGCGGTGGATGAACCGGGCCGGGACGGAGTAGCGGGCCATCCGAACGGTGATCATGGCGGAGCGGTCGACCATCGGGTGCAGCATCAAACCGGGATCGAACCCCTCCACCGGGAGCGGCGCGAGATGTGTTTGTTCGGTGGCGAAGTCTTCGCCGACGGTCCGGATCCGGGAGGAGATCCGGCGCTTGTCGTCGGAGGTGTCCCAGGCGCGGACCTTCTCGTTCAGCTCATCGAGGGAGTCGACGACTGGCATCGGCACGAGGTGTTGGCGACGGAACCGGCCGACGTCGCCTTCGACGCCGCCCTTCTCGTGTGCACCGGCGATGCCGGGCTGGCAGTAGAAGGGGTCGAACCCGAAGTGGGAGCGGAACAGCACCCAACGGTCGTTCTCTACCCGCTCCCGACCATGCGCGTTCACCACCCGGGTGACAGCGCTCGTGAGGTTGTCGTAGCGGATGTGTCGGGTGGGGATGCCGCCAATCTCCTGGAAGGCGGCGATGTGGCCTTCCAGGAACGCCTCCTGGCCCTGGGTGGCGTAGATCCGGTGCACCGCCTTGCCCGAGTAGGAGAGGCGGAAGGTGAACAGGAAGACCTTCGTCTTCACCCCAGCGAGGATGACGAAGAGCTCGCCGAAGTCGACCTCGGCTTCCGCACCCGGTGCGTGCTCCTGGGGGACCATGACCTCGACCCGTCGTCCGGCTTCGAGGTCGATCTGTGCGCGGCGGATGCGGACGTAGTCCCGAACCGTCGAATACGAGACATCGGTCGCGGCGTGTTCCTCGATCAGGCGGACGTGGATGCGGCGGGCGGTGTGCCGCTGTTTGCGTGGCGCGTCCAGGTCGGCGCGGAGCATGTCGTCGATCGCGGCCTTGAACGGGTCCAGCCGCGGCGAAGCGCGTACCGGGGTCTTCCGAGCTGGTGGCTCCGCGCAGGCAAGGGCTTGGCGGACCGTTGCCCGGCCGACCTGGTGCTTGCGCGCGAGCGCGCGGATCGACATGCCCTCGACCCTGGCGTCCCGGCGGATCGCAGCGAACACTTCCACACGCACCCTCATCCCGAAACCCACTTCCGGTGCCGCGAGCCCCGCTGGATGCGGGAACTCTCGACGCCACGGAAGTGGGTCCAGATCAAGCCGTCACGACGCCACGCCGACGACCGGGTGGGTCCGAATCAGACCGTCACAGTGGTCCCGAATCAGACTGTCATCGCCAACAAGCCTGCAATCCACAAGAAGCATCGAGGGCCAAAGCGGCTTGCCCACGGTCCGGAGCGCGCAGACGTGCGGCGCGCGCTCATAGGCATGACTGCGAGTTGCGGGGCTCGCGAGATCCCAAGGCCTGCTCTCGCGGGGTCGTCGGCCGTCCATAACGGGCTCATCACAAATGAGGGTGTACGTCAGGTCGGCGAGTCGGTGGCCGGGTAGGGGTCGAGGTCCCCTGAGGATGGAAGTTCTCACGCTGCCCATCCGGAGGACCTCGACATGGCTGACGCTACCTTCGATTGCCCCGACCTGACGACGTTCGCGCGCCTCGATGAGCTCGGGCTGGTGGTGACTGAGCAACGCCTCGCGCCCGACCGGGCGGTGCTGGCGTGCCGGGTTGTCGAAGATGACCGCTGGTGCCGACGCTGCGGTTGCGAGGGCATTGCCCGTGACAGCGTGACCCGGGAGCTGGCGCACGAGCCGTTCGGGTGGCGACCCACCACGCTGTTGGTGACGGTGCGCTGCTACCGGTGCGGCGGCTGCGGGCACGTGTGGCGCCAGGACACGAGCAAGGCGGCGGACCCTCGGGCGAAGATCTCCCGGTCCGGTCTGTCTTGGGCACTGACCGGCCTGGTCGTCCAGCACCTGACCGTCGCCCGGGCGCCGAGGCTCTTGGCGTCGCGTGGAACATCGCCAACAAGGCCGTCCTGGCCGAGGGGCGCCGGGTCCTGATCGCCGACCCGGCCCGGTTCGAGGGCGCGGCCGTGATCGGCGTGGACGAGCACGTGTGGCGGCACACCCGGCGTGGCGACAAGTACGTCACCGTGATCATCGATCTCACCCCGATCCGCGACGGCACGGGCCCGGCACGCCTGTTGGACATGGTCGAAGGCCGCTCCAAGGCCGCGTTCAAGACCTGGCTCGCGCACCGCCCAGCAGCGTGGCGGGAGAAGGTGGAGGTGGTGGCGATGGACGGGTTCAGCGGCTTCAAGACCGCCGCCGCCGAGGAGCTGCCCACCGCGACCGCGGTGATGGACCCCTTCCACGTCGTCCGATTGATCGGCGAGGCCGTCGACGTGTGCCGGCGCCGGGTGCAGCAAGAACTCCACGGTCACCGCGGCCTCAAGAACGACCCGCTCTATCGGGCTCGGCGGACCCTGCTGACCGGAGAGTCGTTGCTCACCGACCGGCAACGCGCGCGCCTCGTGACGCTGTTCGCGCCCGAGGAGCATGTCGAGGTCGAAGCGACCTGGGGCATGGTGGGCTTGACCGTGCACGTACCCGCAGCGGCGGGGGTCTCACACGGGACACTCGGCGAGATTTCCCCCCGGACGGCTGTCGATCTCTGGCACGCCCGGCCGTCACAGTGGTGAGGTCGCGCCGTGCGGCCCGCAACCCGAGAGGACGTTCCATGGCTGACTACACCGTGCTCATCAAGGGAGACCCCGACCGGTGGTGGACCTCGATGAGCCTGCAGCAACGCAAGGACGGTTACGCGCAGTACGCGAGGTTCAACGAGGCCCTGGCCGCGGGCGGCCACCGCATCCTCGGCGGCGGCGAGCTGACCCGCCTGTCCGAGGCCCGCTCGATCCCGGCCGGTGGTGGCCCGGTCACCGAGGGGCCGTTCGCCGAGACGGCCGAGCAGGTCGGCGGTTACTACCAGATCGCCACGGACGACCTCGACGGGCTCCTCGAGTGCTGCCAGATCATCGCCGCGACCGGGGACGGGATCGAGGTCCGCCCGAACGTCGATCCCACGGATCGCCCGTCGTGACGCGCTATCTCGTGCTCATCGCCTATGACCCGGCGACCTGGGCGTCGGCGACGCCGGAGGAGCAGCAGGAGTATGCCGACGCGCACGCCGCCTTCGAGGCCGCCGTCGATGCGCGCGGCCGCCGCGTGAGCTCGGCGCCCCTCGCGGACGCCGACACGGCCACGACCGTCCGCCACGACGGCGAGCACGTCGTGGTGACCGATGGTCCGTTCGCGGAGACGGCGGAGATGATCGCCGGCTACTACGACGTCGAGCTGCCTGACCTCGACGCGGTCATCGCGGCGGTCGCTCTGCTGCCGCGGTCCTACGCCACGGAGATCCGTCCGACCATCGAGCTCGGCTGACGTGGTGGCGAGCGGCGTCCCGCCGGACGGTGAGGCGGCAGCGGCGCTGCTCGCCGACGTGGTGCGCGAGGAGTGGGGGCGCCTGATCTCCCTGCTCCTCGCGCGCTTCCGGCGACTCGACCTGGTCGAGGACTCCCTCGCCGACGCGGTCGAGGCGGCGGCGAGACGGTGGCCGGCCGACGGAGCTCCCGACAACCCGGCAGCCTGGCTGCACACCGCGGCAGCGCGCCGCGTCCTGGACCGGTTGCGGGCCGAGGCCATGCACAACCGTCGTATGCCGTTGCTCGCCACCGACGTCGCGCGAACCGCCGGCGCAGGTGGCGCCATGGCCGACCCCGGCGGCCTCGTCGAGGACGACCGGCTGCGGCTCGTCCTCATGTGCACCCACCCGGCGCTCGCGCCGGAGGCGGCGAGCGCCTTGGCCCTGCGCCTGGTGGTGGGGGTCAGCACGCACGACATCGCCCGGCTCTTCCTCGTGCCCGAGGCCACGATGGCGGCACGCCTGACCCGCGCCAAGAAGAAGATCGTCACGGCCAGGATCCCCTTCGCCGTGCCGGGGTCCGACGAGCTGCCGAGCCGGCTGTCCACGGTGGCTCAGACCGCCTACCTGGCCTTCACCGCGGGGTACGCGCCGGGCAGCGGCCCGGATCCGCTGCGCGTGGACCTGGCCGGCGAGGCGGTGCAGCTCGTCCGTGCGGTGCTGGCGCTGCAGCCCGATGACCCCACCCTCACCGCCCTGCTCGCCCTCGTCCTGCTCCAGCACTCGCGCAGGGATGCCCGCACGGATGACGCCGGACACCTCGTGCTGCTCGCCGACCAGGACCGGCGGCGCTGGCACCACGACGAGATCGCCGAGGGGGTGGCCCTGCTCGCCTCGCCCGTGCTGCGGTCCGACCTCCCCCCGCAGGCCCTGTCGTACCTCCTGCAGGCGCGGGTCGCCGCCGAGCATGCGTCGGCGCCCCGCGCCGAGGACACGCGGTGGGACCGGGTCGTCGCGCACTACGACCTCCTGGTGGGCCTGCAGCCCGGCCCGAGCGTCGAGCTGGCCCGCGCCGTGGCGGTGGCCGAGGCGTTCGGTCATGAGTCCGGCCTGGCTGCGCTGCAGCACATACCCCGCCGGAGCAGCCACCGCCTGGAGGCCGTGCGCGCCGAGCTCCTGACCCGGGCCGGACGCGTGGCGGCGGCGAGGACGGCATACGATGCAGCGATCTCCTTGTGCCGCAACGAGGCCGAGCTCGAGCACCTGCGCGGCCGGCGCGCCGCCCTCGACCACCTCACGGGACAACCCCCACCGTGACGGCCACCACCTCTAGGGTCGACGGACCGTCGGCGCGACACGAGGAGCAGCATGCCCGGGACGATCCCCCCACGACGCGAGTCCGACCGCCTCGCAGACCTGCTCGGGCCCGCGCGGCTCACGGAGGTCGTCGACGTCGGGGCCAACCCGCTCGAGGACGAGCCGCCCTACCTGGCGCTGCTGCGCGAGCCTGCCTGCCGGATCACGGGATTCGAGCCGCAGCCCGCGGCGCTGGCCCGGCTGCGTTCCGCCGCAAGCGATCACGAGCGCTACCTGCCCTATGCCATCGGTGACGGCGGCACCCACACCCTGCACCTGTGCGCCTCCTCGGGCTTCTCCAGCCTCTACGAGCCCGACCCCGCCCAGCTGGAGCTGCTCGTCGACTTCCCCCGGCTGGCAACGGTGGTCGACCGTATCCCGCTCACCACGACCCGTCTCGACGACGTCCGGGAGATCGAGCTGCTCGACCACCTCAAGATCGACGTCCAGGGCGCCGAGCTCATGGTCTTTCGCGGCGGCCGCGAGACGCTGGCCCGCGCCACGAGCATCCAGGTGGAGGTGGGCTTCCACCGCCTCTACCGCGACCAGCCGACCTTCGCCGACATCGACCTCGAGCTGCGCGAGCAGGGTTTCGTGCCGCAGGGATTCGTGTCGACCAAGACCTGGCCCCTGGCTCCCGTGCAGTGGGCCGACGCCGACGAGGGACTCGCCCGCCAGCTCGTCGAGGCCGACGTCCTGTACGTCCGAGACCTCACGCGCCTCGACCTGCTCGACGACGAGCAGCTGCGCCACCTGGCGCTGGTCGCGCACGTCGTCTACGACCAGCGTGGGGTGGCGCTGCACGCCATAAGGGAGCTGGTGCGCCGGCGCGCGCTGGACCCGTCGACCGAGTCGCGCTACCGAGCGTCGTGACCGAGCCCACGACCGACCGCCTGGTGCGCCCTGCCGCCGCGGCGGACGTCGAGGCTCTCGTGACGCTGCGCGGGAGCATGTTCGAGGCCATGGGGGTGGCCGCGGACGACCCGCGGTGGCGGGCGGCCGCGAGACGGTGGTTCGTCGAGCGGCTGGCCGATCCGGCATACCGGATCGTGGTGGTGGAGGTGCGGGGCGGCGTCGTGGCGTGCGCGATGGGGGCGCGACGCGACGCCGCCCCGTCACCGGGGGTGCCGGACGGCGGGGACGTGCTGGTCAGCAACGTCTGCACGCTGCCGGACGCCCGCGGACAGGGGCACGGCAGCGCGGCGTTCGACGCGGTGATGGCCTGGGCCCGCGAGACCGGCGTGGCCCGCGCGGAGCTGATGGCGACCGCTGACGGGCGGCAGCTCTACGAACGAGCAGGCTTCTGCGTGACCGCCTTTCCCGCCATGCGGGCCGACCTGCGGGCGATGATGGAGCCATGACCGACACCGACACCGACACCACCCAGACCAAACGACGGATCCTCATCACCGGCGCGACCGGTGGCATCGGGCTGCTGCTGGCCGACCGCCTGCGCGACGACTACGAGGTCGTGCAGCACGGCCGCACCCCCAGGAACGACGAGCAGGAGCGCGTGCTGCAGCGCGCCGACCTCGAGGACCTCGACGAGGTCCTGCCCCTCATGCAGGGCGTCGACACCGTCCTGCACCTCGCGGGTTCGGCTTCCCCCGAGTCCGACTGGGACGACGTGCTCGCCGCCAACATCGTGGGCTACCGCAACGTGCTGGAGGCCGCCCGCCAGGCCGGGGTGCGCCGCGTGGTCTACGCGTCGTCCAACCACGCGATGGGGATGTACGACCGGCTCGAGCAGTGGCCCGTCTACCCCCACCAGCTGCCGCGCCCCGACTCGCTCTACGGCGTGTCCAAGGTGTTCGGCGAGACGCTCGGGCGCTTCTACCACGACGAGCACGGCCTCGACGTCATCGCGTTGCGGATCGGCTGGATGTCCGAGGACCCGTTCGAGGCGGACGAGGACGTGCTCCACGCCATGTGGCTCAGCGAGGACGACTGCGAGCAGGTCTTCCGCCGCGCGATCGAGGCCGAGGTGAGGTTCGGGCTCTACTACGCGATCTCGGACAACCCCAACCGTCGCTGGGACCTCACCAACACGATGCTCGAGCTCGGCTACCGGCCGCAGGACTCGTGGACCGAGCGCACCGACGAGCCGGAGGACGTGGTCGAGGGCGGCGCCCCGGTGCGCGACGACTGGCCGCTCAACTCCTGACGCGCCCCGCCGTGCCCTCGGGGCGCGCCATACCTCCCGGGCACCCCCGAGGATCGTGAGGGTTTGCGGGGCGCTGAGTGCGCTATCCCTTGCGGAGGTGCAGGAAGCGAAGTCCTCGAACCGCGCGGGCGTCAACGGGTGTGTCGACCAGGTCGGGTCGTCCTCCGTCAGGCCCTCGCCTCCCGTGACCAGGGTGGCAGAGGACCCCGCGCCCGGGAACCCCTCCTGACGGTGACCCGGCGTCGGGCCCAGGCCCCACCGACCGTCGGGCCCCGGCATACTGGCCCCATGACCCAGCTCAACGTCCTCGGCGGTCCGCTCGACGAGTGCGGGCAGGACCCCGTGACCGGGTTCTATCGCGACGCGACCTGCACCATCGGCCCCGAGGACCTGGGGCACCACTCGATCTGCGCGGTCGTCACCGTCGAGTTCCTGGCGCACCAGCGGTCGATCGGCAACGACCTGTCGACGCCACGCCCGCAGTACGGCTTCTCGGGGCTGCGGCCGGGCGACACCTGGTGCGTGACGGCGCGCAACTGGCTGATGGCGCACGAGGCGGGCGCGGCGGCGCCGGTGCGGCTCGCCGCGACCAACCAGGCGGTGCTGGGGATCGTGCCGCTGGAGGTGCTGCGCGGCTACGCCGTCGACGTGCCGGACGACACCAGCTCGCTCGATGGGTGACGCCCCCGACGGGGGCGCGCGGGCGACCGCCACGCTCGTCGGGTGCGGCGACCTCGGGTCCCGGATCGGGCTGCGCCTCGCGTCGGCCGGCGTCGACGTGCGCGCGGTGCGTCGCCACGCCGACCTGGTGCCGCCTCCGCTGACCGGCCTCTCCGCCGACATCACCGACCCCCGGGCTCCCCTGCCGGACCTGTCCGCCGACCTGCTCGTGGTCTGCCTGACCGCGGACGAGCGCGACGAGGCCGGCTACCGGCGCACCTACGTCGAGGGGATGTCCCGTGCCCTCGAGGCAGCCTGCCGGGCGGGCCGGTCACCTCGCCGGGCGGTGCTCGTGTCCTCGACCGGGGTGTATGGCGACGCCACCGGTCTTGTGGACGAGGCCACCACGCCGGAGCCGTCACGCGCGACGTCGCGGGTGCTGCTCGAGGCTGAGTCGGCGTTCCGGGAGGCGGTGCCGCACGGCACGGTGGCCCGGCTCAGCGGCCTGTACGGCGACCGCGAGCCCCGCATCGTCGCGCAGGTGCGCCGCGGCGAGGACCCGCACCCGCACCGGTGGACCAACCGGCTGCACCGGCACGACGCGGCGGCCGCCGTCGTCCACCTCCTGACCCGCCCCGAGGCGCCGGACCCGCTCTACGTCGTCACCGACGACGAGCCCTGCACCAGCGGCGAGCTGAGCGCGTATGTCGCTGCGTTGCTGGGGATCTCGTGGTCGGTCAGCACACCTGGTCGATCCGTGGCCGAGGGTCGCTGCCTGTCCAACGCGCGTCTACGGTCGACCGGCTTCACGCTGCAGCACCCGACCTATCGCGAGGGCTACCGCGCCCTGCTGACCGGGCTCGGCCTCACCGTCTGACCCGGATCGGGTGAGTCTGCTGCTCGTCGACGAGCAGCGGACTCACCCGATGACGCGCGCCAAGCGCAATGACGCCTCAGCCTCAGAGGGCCACGATCTCGTGGCGGACGAGCTCGCCTGCGGCGATCTCGAGGATCCCGGCCGTGTGCCGCGGCTGCCGCCTCTTGTCGGTCGGCGACCCGGGGTTGAACAGATGCGTCCCGTCCTCCACGAGGTCCATGGGGATGTGGGAGTGGCCGTAGACGACCACGTCGGCCTCCGGGAACCGCCGCCGCATCCGCCGCCCTCGCCCCTGCCGGGGACCGGCGTCGTGGATCATCGCGAGGCGGACGCCGTCGACCTCGAGCGACAGCGTCTCCGGGACACCGCCTCCCCACGAGGCGACCTCCGGGCCGTCGTTGTTGCCGAGGACGACCCGGACGGGCGCGAACGCCGACAGCTCGTCGAGCACCGCCGGCACGCACACGTCACCCGCGTGCAGCACGACGTCCGCCCCCTCCAGCAGGGGAACGAGCCTGGGCGGCACGGACTTCCAGCGCCGGGGCGCGTGCGTGTCCGCGACCACCAGCAGCCGCGTCAGACGGCTGACCACGGCGAGGTCGACGTCACGGCAGACTCAGCCGAGCCGCGAACGGACCTCGGCCAACGAGGGATTGGTGGCCGAGCTGCCGTCGGGAAAGAGCACGGTCGGCACCGTCTGGTTGCCGTGGTTGATGGTCTCGACCAGCTCGGCGCTGGCGGACGAGTCCTCGATGTTGACCTCCGTGTAGCCGATCCCGGCGCGGTCGAGGTCGCCCTTGAGGCGGCGGCAGTAGCCGCACCAGGTGGTGGAGAACATCGTGATGGTGCCGGCCGGCGGCAGGGCGACGCCGGGGGGGAGGATCTCGCTCACGTTCATGCCCTCCCCAACACCGGGGCGGGCCGGGCGATTCCGCAGCCGCGCCCCGCCCCGGCTCGAGCCGATCAGCGCGTCGGACGCCAGGGCTCTGCCTTGCCTGCGTCACCCACGCACCTGTCGACGATCGAGGTGGGCATGCCCGGCGCCCTGGACCGCAGGGTCGCGCAGGTCGGCGTGTCCTGGCCGCTCCACACCTCGGACCAGCCGTTGGCGCCCTGGGCCCACAGGGCGGCGGCGCCCTCGCACTCCGGCGCGAAGTAGCTGCCCCATCCGGGGACCCGTCTCAGCACCACTTGGCCGCGATGGCCTCGACCACGGTGCGGTTGCGGTTGGTGGCCATCCCTGCGACGCGCTCGACGGCCGTGTTGGTGAGTCGCGACCGGTGGTAGTCGGGGCCGAGCAGCAGGTGCACGGCCCGCCCACGGGGCACGACCCGCTCGCCGGGAGCCTCGAGGGCGTGCAGCGCAGTGACCACCTCCGCGGACGGCTCCTGCGGCAGGAAGGACACGTAGTGCCTGCCCTCGTGCCCCTCGCCGACCTCGTCCAGCTCGTCTGCCACCGCGCGGACCTCCGCCGGCGTCAGCAGCGCCACCGGCACCTCGAATCCCCGGTCGTCCAGGAATGCTCGCTCCATCGCGGCGACGACCTTGTCGCGCGAGCGCGTCGTCGTGGTGAGGCGCACGTTGCCGGTGTTGATGTGGGTGGCGACGTCGGTGAACCCCGCCGCCTCCAGGCACGCGACGATCTGCTGGGGCGAGAACGTCCGCTTGCCGGCGAGGTTGATCGCCCGCAGGAAGCCGATCCAGGTGCTCATGACGCCATCCTCCCCCACCACCCGCCGAGACGCCCCCGCCCACCCCGTCGAGAGGCGCCCACCCACCCGTTGGGAGGCGGGAGGGCGGGCTCGACGGGCGGGCACCTAGACTCGCGGGCAGTCGAGAGGAGCGAGCGTGCGTGCTGTCGTGATGGACGAGCTGGCCGGGCCGCTGCAGGTGCGGGAGGTGGCCGACCCCGCGCCGCCCGCGGGCGGGGTGATCGTCGACGTGCACGCCACGGGACTGTGCCGCAGCGACTGGCACGCCTGGGCCGGGCACGACGACGTCGCGCTGCCCCACGTGCCAGGGCACGAGCTGGCCGGCGTGGTCAGCGTCGTCGGCACGGGCGTCTCGCGCTGGCGGGTCGGCGATCGCGTGACGGTGCCCTTCGTGTGCGGGTGCGGACGCTGCGACTGGTGCCTCACCGGTCAGGCGCAGGTGTGCCCCGCGCAGGAGCAGCCCGGATTCACGCACTGGGGATCCTTTGCCGAGCGGGTGGTGCTGCACGCCGCCGACACCAATCTCGTCGCCATCCCCGACGGCGTCACGACCGAGGCGGCGGCCAGCCTGGGCTGCCGGTTCGCGACGGCCTACCGCGCCCTCACCGCTCGTGCCGACGTGCAGCCCGGCGAGTGGGTGTGCGTCGTTGGGGCCGGGGGCGTCGGGCTCAGCGCGGTCATGGTCGCGAGCGCGCTCGGGGCGCGGGTCGTCGCGGTGGACCGGTCGGTCGGGGCGCTCGAGCGCGCCGCCGCGATGGGCGCGACCAGCACGGTCCTCAGCGAGACCGGGGTGGACGTCCCCGCCGAGGTGCAGGCCCTGACCGGCGGGGCGCACGTCAGCGTCGACGCGGTGGGCAGCGAGCAGACCGCCGCGAGCGCCGTGCTCAGCCTGCGCCGACGCGGGCGACACGTGCAGGTCGGTCTGCTGCCGCCCGTGGACGGCCATCCGCGCCTCCCCATGGACCGCGTGATCGCCTGGGAGCTCGACCTGCTCGGCAGCCACGGCATGGCGGCCGCGGACTACCCCGGGATGCTGGCGCTGATCGAGGGCGGTGCGCTGCGACCGCAGGACCTGGTCGAGCGGGTCGTCGGCCTGGCGGACGCGGCGCGGCTGCTGCCCGCGATGGACACGGCCGCGCCCGCCGGCATCACGATCATCGATCCCCGCCGCTGACGCGCCCGGGCCTGGCACGGCTGCACGGCCCCGGCCCGCCCTCACGCCCCCGCGTAGGACCCGATGGAGTACTGGTTGCCCTCGGGGTCGGCGACCGAGGCCGATCGGCCGCCGTAGTCCTGGTCCGACGGCGCCATGATCGAGGTGCCGCCCGCCGCGAGCGCGCGCTCGTGGACCTCGTCGACCTGCTCGTCGGTGGGGACGACAAGATAGCAGGTGGCGACGCCGACGCGCCGCTGGTAGTCGCTGCCGGATGGGACGGCCCGCCCCGCGGAGCCGCACATGACGCCACCGGCAGCGCCCCAGGCGAGCTCGGCGTGCGCGACCGTGCTCGGGTCGTCGGGGTCGCGGTGGACCGCGCGCTCGTCGAAGCCCAGCGCCCGCAGGAAGGTCAGGCCCGCGTCGGCGTCGTCGAAGTGGATGCTGTGGAACAGGGTTGGTGTGGTCATGGCTCCAGCCTCCTGCGGCTCACGCCGGATCGTCTTGAACGATGGGGAACACCTCGGACCGCCACTGCGTGGGCGTCTGCCCGGCGAGTGCACGGAACTCGCGGCTGAGGTGGGCCTGGTCGGCATACCCCGCGCGGGCGGCGACCTCGACCCACGGCTGCCCGGCGCGCGCGAGGCGCATCGCCGCACCGAACCTGTGGAGCTGCCGGACCTCCTGCGGCGGCAGCCCGAACTCGCCGGTGAAGCGGGTGACCAGGTGGCGCCGCGACCAGCCCACCTCGGACGCGAGGCCGGACACCGTCACCCGCCCGCCCCGGCGGTCGAGCAGCCGCCACGCGTGCGCGAGATCGTCTGGCACGACGGACCGTTCACGTGCGGCAACCTGCAGCAGATGCTCCTCGAGCAGGGCGAACCGCGCGTCCCACCCCCACCGATCCAGCCCCGCCAGCCGCTCGTGCAGGTCGTGGGGGATGCCCGTGGGCAGGTCGGCGTGGGCGACGAGACCGCGGGCGATCGCCGCGGCCGGCACCCCCAGCAGCGCACGGCAGCCGGCCGGCGTGAGGTCCAGCTGGATGCCGTGCTGCACGCCGTGGGTGCGGATCAGCGCCGGGCGGGTGTGGAGCCCGGAGGCGAGCAGCCACTGCCGCGAACGCGCGTCGGGCTGGTCGCACCAGGTCACGTCGAGCGGCTCGTCGAAGCTGATGATGACGGTCGCGCTCGGGCCGGGCACACCGTGGTGCACCGCGCGCGGGTCGAGGCGCAGGTCATAGCCCGACATCCGGTGGACCAGGCCCGCCAGAGCGGGGTGCACCCGCCGGTCGTGCTGCATGGCGTCCAGGCTGGCACGTGCAGGACGGCCCGTCGAGGGTGGCGGCAGCATGCGGGTGCGAGGGCGGACCCGGGATGACGAACCGCCCGCACGACGCGGCCGCGGGCGAAGGCCATGTTGCCGAGGGTCCAGGCGGCCGGCCCCTCCATGGCGGGGTCGTGGAGCCGGGCGAGGCCAGCCTCCAGGTCCGCGGTCAGCTGCTCGACGGCCGGGTGGCGGGCCGCGAGGGCGGCGATGAGGGCCGACCCGACTCGAGGTGGGAGATGTCGCTCACGGAGAAGCGAGCGTCGGCGAGCGTGATCAGCGAGTCCCGCGGACGGGCCGCTCACCCCCCGGTCATCGGGCGGATCGCGGGTGATGTCCCGCGCGACGGCGCCTGCCGCCCCGAGTCTCAGTAGCTGAAGGTCGTGGCCCCCTCGTCGCCGATCCACTCCCACAGCTGGACGGACCCACCCTTGCGGGCGTTGTCGAGGAAGGTCGACGGGTCGAGCCCCTTGGCGTCCACGCAGATCCCGCAGACGATCATGGTGCCGCCCGCGGCGGCATACCGCGAGAGCAGGGTCGGCAGGGGCGGGCACCCGTCGCAGGCGACCCCCCGGGCGACCCCGTCGACGGCGAGGCGCACGGCCTCCTTGGTGAGGAACATCGTGGTCTCTCGGCCCGACTCCGCGGCGCCGACGGCGACGAGGAACGCGACGGTGACGCGCTCCGGGTCCTCCAGGCCGGTGGTCAGGCTGATGGCTGCCTTGCTCATGGTGCGCTCCTCGTGGTGGGGCCGCTGCTCGGCCCGACAAGCCGACGCTAGGCCGGCACGCCACGGGATCGCATCGGTGCCGCCACCCAACGCGAGGCCGCGCGCCCAGCCCGCGCGTAGTCGCCCCCGCCCGCCCCGCCCGCTCGTGCTCGCTCAGCCCTCGCGGACCCACTGCGCCACGGCGGCCGCGCGTGCCGTGGGGCCGCCGACGCCGAGGCGGGCATAGGCGTTCTGGAGGTGCCGCTCGACGGTGCGGACGCTGAGCGACAGGGTGGCGCCGATGCCGGCGTTGTCGAGCCCCTGCGCCGCGAGCGCCAGCACCTCGCCCTCGCGCGGGGTGAGCAGCTCGCGCGCCGAGACCGCCGGCGCGACACCACCGTCCGCGCCCTCCGCGAGAAAGGCCGACACCTCGCGGAGGAACACCGGCCAGGCCGGCTCGTCCTCGAGCAGGATGTGGTTGCGGCTGTCGAGCAGCACCAGTCGGGCGCCCGGGATCCCGCGGGCGAGGATCCGCGAGTGCTCGACGTCGTTCATCCGCTCGTGCCGCGAGTGCACCACCAGGGTCGGGACGGCGAGGGTCGCCAGCAGGTCGGTCGCATCGGCCTGACCCCGCTGCCGGCGGGACTCGTAGGCCGTGCGCGCGCTCACCGCGCGGCGTTGCAGGTCGTCGAGCCAGCGCATCTGCTCCTCGGTCGCGTCCGGGATCATCATCGACGTGAAGACCCGGCGAAAGACGGGGTCGCGGCGGTCCCAGCCCGCGCGGATCATCGCCTCGAAGGCCGCCTCCAGCTCGCGGTCGTCGTCGGTGACGTGGCGCAGGGCGCCGGCGTAGGTGCTGGCGCACACCAGGTGCGTCACTCGCTCGGGATGCCGCGCCGCGTAGTGCAGCGCCACCGGGCCGCCCTGCGCCATCGCCATCAGCGCGAACCGCTCCAGCCCCGCATCCTCCACCACCGCGACGAGGTCCTCGATGCGCCGCTCGAGCCCGAAGTCGGTGACCTCGCGGTCGGACAACCCGTGCCCGCGCTCGTCGAACCGCACCACCGTGCGCGTGCGCCCCAGCTCGACGAGGTAGTGGCGCCATACGGGCGACTGCCAGTCGAACTCGAGGTGGCTCAGCCAGCAGCTGTCGAGGACCAGCGGTGGCCCCGCGCCGTGGACGGCGTAGGCGATCGTCGACCCGTCGGACGATCGGCAGAACCGCACTCGCTGAGGGCTGTCGCGAGAACCCTCGTTCCTCATGGGGCGATGCTAGCCGCCGTCGTCCGTGCCGCCCAGGACCACAGCCGGGGGCGTACCGTCGTCAGGGTGAGCCTGAACCGCGGTGCGGCACCGGACCGGCCGGGCGACCGGGTCGGCCCGGCCGCCCGTGGGGCGCTCGTCGGGCTGGCCGCAGGGGCGGTGACCGTCGGCGTCGCCGAGGTGCTGGCCGGCGTCGCCCAGCGAGCCGCCTGGACGGGCGGGACGCCGTCCCCGATCGACGCGGTGGGGGGTGCCTTCGTCGACCGGACTCCCCCGTGGCTCAAAGACTTCGCGGTGACGACCTTCGGCACGAGCGACAAGATCGTGCTGTATGCCGGGATCGTGGTCACCCTCGTCGTGCTCGCCTGCGGCGTCGGGCTCGTGGCGGTCCGCACCGTGCGGGGCGCCCTGGTCGCCCTCGCGCTGCTCGTGGGCGTCGCCCTGGCGGCCGTGCTGTCCCGCCCGCACGCCGCCGTCACCGACCTGGTCCCGCTGCTGCTCGGCGGCCTTGCCGGGATGTGGGCGCTCTCGCGATGGTCGGCAGGCGGCGTCGGCACCGGCGTCGTCGGCACGGGGGTCGCCGGCTCCGCCTCCCGGACCGGGACCACGCCGGGCACGGTCTCGCGTCGGGTCCTGGTGGGCTCGGGCATCGCCGCCATCGTCGGAGGGGCCGCGGCGGTGGCCGTCGGTCGCCTCGTGGCGGGCAGCGCGCGAGCCGGGGCGGCGGCCCGGGCGGCGTTCGTCGTGCCGAGGGTCGCCACGCCGGTGGTCGTGCCGGCGGGCGCTGACCTGGGCATCGCCGGCGTCACGCCGTTCGTCGTGCCCAACGCCGACTTCTACCGCATCGACACGGCGCTGGTCGTCCCGCAGGTCGACCCCGCCACCTGGTCCCTACGCGTGACCGGCCTGGTCGACCGCGAGATCACCCTCGACTGGCCGACCCTGCTGGCCAAGCCCATGCAGGAGTCGATGGTCACGCTGATGTGCGTCTCCAACGAGGTGGGTGGCACCCTCAACGGCAACGCCGTCTGGACGGGGTGGCCCGTGCGAGAGCTGTTGCGCGAGGCCGGGGTTCGCGACGGCGCTGACATGGTGCTGTCCACCAGCGTCGACGGTTTCACCGCCGGCACCCCGCTGGAGGCCCTGACCGACGACCGGAACGCCCTGCTCGTCGTCGCGCAGAACGGCCAGCCCCTGCTGCCCGAGCACGGCTTCCCCGTGCGCCTGGTCGTGCCTGGCCTCTACGGCTACGTCAGCGCTACGAAGTGGGTGACCGAGCTCAAGGTCACGACCTTCGCGGCGGACCAGGGCTACTGGACACCACGCGGCTGGTCGGCGCTCGGTCCGGTCAAGACCCAGTCCCGCATCGACGTCCCCCGCGACGGGGCGACCGTGGCCGCCGGCACCGTCGCCGTGGCGGGCGTCGCGTGGGCGCAGCACCGCGGGATCGCGGGCGTGCAGGTGCAGGTCGACGGCGGCCCCTGGGTCGACGCCCGGCTCGGCGCGGACGCCACGTCCGACGCCTGGCGCCAGTGGGTCTACGAGTGGCCGGCCACGTCGGGGCGGCACACGATCGGCATACGAGCGATCGACGCGACCGGGCAGCCGCAGACCGCAGAGCTCGCCCCGCCGGCGCCGAACGGCGCGACCGGCCACCACACCATCACCGTCACGGTCTCCTGACCGACCCGCCCCGGGCACGGCTCGTCCAAACGCAACCGGTCGTCGACCCCGTCAGGTCCGAGCAGGCGGCGAGACGCACGAACAACGTCCCCGTCATGGCCACCACCGCATCCTCGCGAGCGGGGCGAGCACCACGGCGAGGCAGGGGCCCGTCCGCGCCCATCGCCCCACCGGGGAGCGCTTCGTGAGGGAATGGGCGCACGCACGTCCCCCCCCCCGCCTCATCACGAAGGAGTCATGATGCGAACCCCCACCACCCGTCCCCGAGCCCGTCGAGCGATCGGCGCAGCCGCCGTGACCATCGCCCTCTCGGGGGCGGTGACCGCGCCTGCGGGTGCGATCACGTATGCCGCGAACCCCGCCCACCGCTCCAGCGTCCCCGCCCAGCTGACTGGCGCAGCCCCGGCCGCGCTGGCGGCTGCGGCCGTCGACCTGCGCGCCTACGCCGACCCGCAGCTCGGGCCGAACGTGCTCGTGATGAAGCCGACGATGAGCGTCGAGCAGATCCGGAGCGTGTTCGACACGGTGGCGCAGCGACAGGTCCCCAACCACTTCGGGCCGCAGCGGTACGCCATCGTCTTCGAGCCCGGCACCTACGGCTCCGCCGCGAACCCGCTCGTCGTCCAGGTCGGCTATGGCACGCAGGTCGCCGGGCTGGGGCGCACTCCCGCAGAGGTCGTCGTCCACGGCTCGATCAACGTCTACAACCAGTGCGACGTCAACGGGTGCATCGCGCTCAACAACTTCTGGCGCTCCCTGTCCAACCTCACGATCGACGTCGCCGGCGGCGAGGGCTGCCGCAAGGACACCGAGTTCTGGGCGGTCTCGCAGGCCGCGCCGATGCGCGACGTCGTCATCAACGGCCGCACCACGCTCATGGACTACTGCACCGCCGGGCCGCAGTACGCGAGCGGCGGCTTCATCGCGAACTCGACCCTGACCGGCCCGCCCGTCGTCAACGGCTCCCAGCAGCAGTTCTTCGTCCGCAACACCGCGCTGCCGGGGTGGAGCAACGGCGTCTGGAACCAGATGTTCGTCGGGTCGCCCGGCGCGCCCGCGTCGACCTTCCCGAGCACCGCCCCCGGCCCCTACACGACGATCGACCGCACCCCCGTCGTGCGAGAGACCCCGCGGCTGGTGACCCAGCCGGACGGCACCCGCGGCGTCCTCGTGCCGGGCGTCCGCACGGACAGCGCCGGCCCGTCCGCGACCTCGGGACGAGTGATCCCGCTGGACCAGTTCGTCATCGCGACCCCGTCCTCGACGGTGCCCGCCATCAACAAGGCACTGCGCGAAGGGAAGCACCTGCTGCTCACCCCGGGCACCTACTTCCTGCAGCAGACCATCAGGGTGAGTCGCCCCGGCACGGTCGTGCTGGGCCTGGGCCTGCCCGCCCTGTCGCAGCGGACCGGGCAGCCGGTGCTCGCGACCGCCTCCGTGCCGGGGGTGACGATCAGCGGAGTCATGCTCGACGCGGGCGCGAAGCGCTCGAAGACCATCCTCCAGGTCGGTGACGCGCACGGCGACGCGGGCTCCACGCGCCGGTCCGGCGGGTCCGGGGACACACCGACCCTCGTGTCGGACGTGTTCCTGCGCGTGGGTGGCGCGGCGGCCGGGTCCACGACGACGGCGATGACCGTCGACGCCTCCAACGTCATCCTCGACAACATCTGGGCCTGGCGCGCCGACCACGGCGAGGGTGTCGGCTGGACGGTCAACCCCGCTGACCACGGCGTCGTCGTCAACGGGGACGACGTCACGGCATACGGCCTGTTCGTCGAGCACTTCCTGCGCACGGAGGTGGTCTGGAACGGCGATCGCGGTCGCGTCTACTTCTTCCAGAACGAGAAGCCGTACGACGTGCCCTCCCAGTCGGCCTGGATGATGACCCCCACCTTCAAGGGCTACCCCGCGTTCCAGGTCACGTCCGACGTGCGGTCCTTCGAGGGCTGGGGCATGGGCAGCTACAGCTTCTTCAACCAGCACCAGGGCATCCACCTGAGCACGGCCTTCGTCGCGCCGACCAGGCCGGGCGTGCGCCTCAACCACCTGCTCACGAGGTGGCTCGACGGCGACGGCGGTATCGACTCCGTGGTCAACGGCGTCGGCGCCCCGGTCGACGCCACGAACCCCGGGCCCTCGACGGTCGTCAGCCACCCCGTCGCGACGCGCTGACCGCTCCGTGCGGCGCCCCGACCCTCCTCTCGGGGGTCGGGGCGCCGACGTGCTGTCGCACGGCGTCCGTGGTCGCGAGGCGTGAGGGGTGGGAGCGGTGCGTGAGCGTGGCGTCGGGCCATCGATTTTCGTAGCGTCAGGCGCGTTGACGGGATCGGTCCAGGCTCCTGACGATCGGCCGAGAGACTGTGTCCGGCGGGGATCGGGGTTGCGGACCTCGCGGGGTGCCGATCAACTGGCCGTATGCCGCCCGCCCTGTCCCTGCGGTCGCTGCGCGTCGCGGACGCCGACGCCACGGTCGAGGTCCTCGCGGACCCGTCGCTCCATCTGTTCACGGGCGGCGAGCCGCCCACCCGCGAGGAGCTGGCCGCCCGCTATTCCCGGCAGGTCGTAGGACGCTCGGCGGACGGCTCCGAGCAGTGGCTCAACTGGATCGTGCTGGCAGGCCCCGACCAACGGCCGGTGGGCTACGTGCAGGCGACGGTGCCGGTCGACGGCGACACCGCCGAGATCTCCTGGGTGATCGGGACGCCCTGGCAAGGCCGCGGCCACGCCACCGGCGCCGCCCGCCTCATGGTCAAGGAGCTGGCACGGCGCGGCGTGCACCACCTCGTCGCCCACATCCACCCCGACCACGAGGCATCTTCACGTGTCGCCACACACCTCGGTCTCGTTCCCACGGACGTGATGATCGACGGCGAGATCCGGTGGACGGGTTCAGCCGGCCCGGCCTGACAACGTGGGTCGCGTCAATCATCGGGCGCGCAGGACCCAGGCCACCTGTGGCCAGTGCTATCCCACGTCGTCGTCAGGCTGGGTCGCGACGGCGACGATCTCTCTGACCTGCGCTGTCACTGACTCGATCAGCTCGACCCCAGCCACACCTTCAGGCACGGTCAGAGGGAGCCACAGAGATCCGTCATCTTGCCGAGCATTACTCCCAGCGACGCTGCTCAGGATCCGAGCGCGGATGAGGTGGAACAGATCCGTTTGTTGGTGGAACAAGACCCAGAGGGGTGTACCACCCACGGCGGCAAGCCTCGGAACGACGGCCACAGCGTAGTAACTATCGCGGCCCGGCCAGACATAGACATATCTCCCCCAGAATGCGCCCATGTCCCGCGCGGGCAAGAGACGCGAGCTGGGATCCGTCAAGCCCCTGGTGACCTCCCTCACCAACTGTTGCAGGTCGCCCTCGCGCTCGCGCCAACCCACGAGATCGGGACCAGAGAAAGGGGCGATGAAATTGCCGGACAGGCTGGCGCACATGGCACGTAGCTGGGCCACGTCAGCGGCTATCGACTGCGGTCCCCAGGGCACTGTCGCAGCAGCGTCGTCCCAGACATCGAGCCACTCGTCCCAGGTCACCACCGCATGGCCCACGTCCCTGTCGACGAGACCGCCCTTCCACAGGTCGAGGCTGGCGGCGAGCACACGCTCCGCCTCGGCGCGTCTCTGTCGCGGAACCAGAAGGACGATGGCGCCAGGGGAGCTCCCAAGCCGGGCGTCTTGGTTGCGCAGATAGGCCACGATCTGCTCGGTGCCGAGACCCGCTCCGAACTTCATCTCGACGACTACCCGGGGAACGGCTTCGCCCTCGACCACCTGCATCCCCTCCAGATCCGGGCGAGCACGATCCAGATGCACAACCTCCGGCACGAACCACTCGACGCCAGTGAGATCGACCTGGGTTCGTCGCCCCAGGTACTCGACCATCGCCTGTCGCAGGAGGGGATCGTCGAGCAGCATCCACACGGCCTGGGTCGCTGCGGGTTCTCCCATCTGGGTGAACCATCCCAGCCCGGCGAGGCGGCCGAGCAGGGGCCGATGGGCCCCACCGTCTAGCGGTTTGTGCGCCGCCGAGGGTGCCCACCGCTCAGGACTTGTCATCGGCATCCTTGTCGGCGTCGCGCCGGCGGGGTGCGCGCTCGACAACCGCGCGCGAGACCCGGCCGCCGATCAGCCGCGCTCGAGTGAACGCCTCGTCACCGCGGCGCCGGGCGGCATCGACGCCTTCCGCACCTGACTCGAGTGCCCGGTCACGTACCTGCGATGCAGCGTCGCTCCATCGCCTGGCCTCAAGGGATTGCCTGTCCCCCTGGACGCCGAGCAGCTCGTGAAAGTCGTTGACCGTGGCGGCGACCGCATTGCTCGACCGAACCACGGCACCTGAGGCCGCCGGGTGCAAGAGGACCTTGCTGTTGGCCAGGTTTGCGGCCATGTCCATGCGTGCGATCAGTCGCTCGGTGCTCTGGGCGATGAGCGTGCGCCGGTCTTCACGTGCTGCGTGAATGCCGAGTCGGTGTGCCTCCAGGTCGTCCGGGGCTGCTGCGAGCACTCGATCCAGCTCGAGGACGGAGATCGCGTCTTGCAGCTGGAAGCACCGGGCCAGCACGGCGAGCCACTCGCGCACGGCCGACTCGGCGTCGCGCGCCGTCTTGGCCAGGTCGCCAACGGCCTTCTTGCGCTCCAGCCTTTCAGCGATCCCATCCAGCTGGCGCAAGGCGTAAGCCTGGGTCTCGGCGATCGTGCCCGGCACGGCCTGCACCTTGGACCACGTGACCTCGTTGACGCGACCACCGTGCTCCCGGATCGTCATGGCTTCCTGGATCACGAGGCCGGCGCCGATCATGCGCGCCACAACCGCGTCCGTCTGCCCGCGCAGGATGTCATCGACCTTTTCGTCGATCGTCGCGAGGTAGTCAGTGATCTCGTCCATGGTCTGCTGCATCGCCAGCTGGGCCATGATGCCGGCGGCTCCCGCCAGCACAGCCGGGTTGGCCAGCAGTGCTCCGGGGCCCGTCGTGAACTCCAAGATCTGCTTGATCTTGCCCTCTTGTGTGAGAACGGCTCGACTAACGCCAGCGCTAGAGCCCCGCATGGCCTCGAAGGTGTGCAGCGCCTTGGCGGAGTCTGGCGTCAGCTTCACCCAACGCCCGGAATTGGCGGCGATGACGGAGGTCATCTGACTGGCAGCTCCCCCGGTTGCGAGGGCGCTCGTGAGCCGCGGCAGCCCGAGGTCCCTGGACTCCAGACCTTCCGCGGCCAAGAAGCGCTCGACGGCAGCCTCATCTCCGATGACTGCCACGCCATCGCCGTCGCTCACCAGGTCGATCTCGTGATCCATGTGCTCCCCCGTCCGTGCAGGCGTGTCCCACCCTCGCTGACCGTAGTCGCGATGGCCAGGGAGAGGACGGTCTTTGGGCGCATCCAACCCTGACACTCGTCAGGAATCGACAGCTTGAAGCCCACCGCGCGCTTCCCGCCCGGCTCGACGGTCCAGAGCACGGACTCGTAGAAGACATGCGCCCAGTGGATCCGTCGACGTCGCAGACGGCCACCTGCAGCGGGCGCGAGGCGATGACGATGCCGCGCTCATCCTCGAGGATGCCTGCCACCCACGCGACGGTGTCGGGGGCGTCGTCGGCCTCGCTGACCGTGAACTCGTGCCCGTACTTCGTGTGGAAGTAACGCGCCTCGTTCGCCCTCAGCCCGGCGAGCGCATCGCTGACCGCGGAGGACTCCAGGCCCTGGGCGGACACGTTCGTGAAATCGACGCGTTGACTCACGCAGGCTCCTCGAGTCGGGGTGGATGCTTCCAGTGTGCCGGTGGAAGTCCCGACGGGGCCCTGAACGCATCACCGCGCGACCGCGGTCAGGCGTTGCCGATCAGGTTGTCCGTGACGGACTTCAGGTGAGCGCGCATCGCGCGCTCGGCCCCAGCAGGGTCACGGTCGTTGAGGGCCTCGAGGATGCTGACGTGCTGCTGGTGATAGCAGCGTCGTCGCTCCGGTGTGGAGGTGCGCCGTTTGAGGCTTCCCCACACGGGGAGCGCGCGACCAGCGTTGATGACGTCGAACATGGCCAGGACCAGACCGTTGTGCGTCGCCTCGCCGATCGCCCGATGAAACTTGCTGTCCCACGTCTCGAAGCTGTCGAAGTCCGCCGACCTGCCTCCTTGATCGGCGAAGCTGGCGATGCGGGCCAGGTCCGCCTGGGTCGCCGCATGCGCCGCGAGGACTGCGACGGAGGGCTCGAGGACCATGCGCGCCTGCATGATGTCCGCCGGACTGGCGTCCCTGGCCACCCCCTCCGCCACGTAGCCCTCCCGCAAGAAGGTCCCCCGGCCCACCTCGCGCACCACCATCCCCTCCTGCTCGAGGCGGGACAGCGCACGGCGGACAGCACTTCGCGGCAGCTGCAGCGTCGCAACGAGCTCACGCTCCGTCGGCAGCTTGGAACCAGGCGCCAGCTCACCACGGGAGATCCCGTCCTCGACGAGGGCACGCAACGCGCGATCCGGGCTGAGCATGCCCAAGTCTAACCCGATGAACCAATTCAGACCAATAGGCCAGCGCGGTCGTGACGATACCCGCGTGGATCCAGGGGTAGACGGCAGAGGACGAGCCGCCTACTCTGGAGATGGTCTATATTGGTCGTAATGGTCTCGATTGGAGCAGCATGAAGTTCATGACCTTCACCCACGGGGACTCGGTCCGTCGAGTCGGTCTGGTCACGGGGGAGGGTGACACCGCCGTCGTCCATGACCTCACCGACACGCTGCCGGGGGGAGCCGATCTCGTCGACCTCATCGAGCACTGGTCGACGCTGGCCCCGCAGCTCGCCCAACCGGCAGACCTGCCCTCGACAGCCGTCTCGTCGGTCCGGGTGCTCGCACCCATCCCGGTGCCCCGGCGAAACATCTTCTGCGTCGGCAAGAACTACCGGGAGCACGTGGTCGAGTTCGGACGATCTGGCTACGACTCCCCCGACCGTTCCGAGGCCATCCCCGAATTTCCGGTGGTGTTCTCCAAGGCTCCCAGCTCGGTCACCGGACCCTACGACGACATCGACCCCCACCCCGGGGTCACCTCAGAGCTGGACTACGAGGCTGAGCTGGGCGTCATCATCGGCGTGGGCGGACGCGGCATCTCGCGAGAGCAAGCAGCGGAGCACGTGTGGGGTTACACGATCATCGACGACTTCACCGCCCGCGACCTGCAGCGCAAGCACAAGCAGTGGTTGATCGGGAAGTCCCTTGACACCCACTGCCCCATGGGGCCACTGGCGGTGACCGCAGACGAGATCCCGGACCCGACCACCCTCCGCGTGGAGAGCTTCGTCAATGGTGAGATGCGGCAGTCCGCCACCGTGGCTGACCTCATCTTCGACATCCCCACCCTCATCGAGACGATCTCGGCGGGCATCACCCTCCAACCGGGAGACATCATCGCGACCGGCACGCCGGCCGGGGTCGGGATCGGTTTCGAGCCACCAAAGTTCATGACCAGCGGCGACGTCGTCGAGGCCTCCATCACCGGGCTTGGCTCCCAGCGCAACAGCGTGGCCTGAGCCCTCAGACATGCCCCAACCCGAAGGAGCTGGAACACAATGAACATCAACGGACACGAACTGGCTGTCGAGATCAGCGGCAGCGGACCGGCCGTTCTCATGGTCCATGGTCTGGGTGGCACCTCGAACTTCTACCAGGTGCAGGCCGACGCGCTGCAGGACAACCACACGGTCATCCGTGTCGACAGCGCCGGCGCCGGTCGGTCAGAGCTCGCGGCCGACATCAGCATCGAATCCCACGCCGACGACCTTGCAGCCGTGCTCGGGGAGCTCGACTGCGGGCCGGCTGACGTGGTCTGGCTTGGGAGGTTCCGTTCGACACCAGTTGTAGGCGAGTTCGAGCACCGACGAGGATCCATCGGGTCAGCATGTTGGCGAGAGTCGACACCACCAGACGCCAGCACATATGCTTGGCCGTGCATGCCGTGACTTAGCCAGGCTGCCGTGCGTGGTGCCCAACGGCCTGCGCGATGCGGCCAAGGTCACCGTTGAGGCGTTCCCAGTCGAGCTCGCCGACTGTGGCTACCACTTCCGCGACCCACGCGCGGTGAGCGCTCTGGATCGCCGCGAGTGCGCTCTTTCCGGCTGCCGTCGTGACGAGGAGTCGGGACCGCTGGTGGCGTGGGTTGTCCTCGTAGCGCGCAAGACCGTCTGCTACGAGTTCGTCGGCGACGCGCTGAACGCTCTGCCGCTGGAGCCCGAGCCGGCGGGCGATGTCCGGGACGGTGGCGCGATCGCCGGCTTGGAGGACCATGCGCCGGGAATGTGTTTGACTTGCCGCCGCGGACACTCGCTCCCCGGCGTCGCGCAGGAGCCGGTTGACCTCGAAGATGGCATGCAGTGCCGCGTCGGCGTCGGGGTTCACGCAACTCTCCTTTGACAGCAGACTGTCATGTGCCTAGGGTTGGCAATGTGACAGCATGCTACCAACTTCTCGTGGGTGCACTCGGGGCCGATGCGGGTTTCGAGTCGCTCCGTAGCCGCTTGAGTCAGACGCGGTGGCCGGTGCTGCCATCGTTGGGCGAGGGGGCGCGCGGTCTTGCGCCGTCGATCGTGGAGCACTATGCGACTGAGTGGGACCACTGGCTTCAGCAGAAGAGCCACGACGGATTGGGTGAGCACGTCGACTTCAGGATCGCGGGCACCCGCGTCCATGCCGTCAGGGTCCGCGGATCAGGGTGCGTGCCAATGTTGCTTCTGCACGGCTGGCCCACCTCTTTCCTCGCCTTCCACCGTGTGATCGAGCCTCTCCGGACTCTCGCCTCCGAGATCGTGCTTGCTTCCCTTCCCGGGTTCGGCACCTCGACTTTGCCACCAGGTTCCTGGTCGATCACCGACTCAGCGCGCGCACTGGCTGATGCCATGCGGGCGATGGGCCACCACCGGTTCCTCGTCCATGGACAGGACTGGGGGTCCGTCGTCGCTCGAGCCATCGCCGCAGTCGAACCCGAGCGGGTTATCGGTGTCCACGTGAGCGCAGGGCTACGAGGCTTCATGGCCGAGAGCGCGGACGACGAGCCTGCTTGGAGCAGGCTGCAGAGGTTCGCCGTCGACGGCGGCGGATACCTTCAGCTGCAGAGTCGCCGACCGGACTCGCTGGCATTCGCGTTGTCGGACTCTCCCGTAGGGCTGCTCGCCTGGCAGCTTGACAAGTACCAGCTTTGGCAGGCCCCACTGGGGGACGACTTCGGCCTAGGAACCGACTTCATCGTGGCCAACGCGACTCTCTACTGGCTGACAGCGAGTGCCGGCACCAGCATGCGGATCTATTCGATGGACGCTCCGGACGTGGATGCCGCGGCCGGGGGCGTGCCGACCGCAGTGAGCGTTTTCGGTCATGGCGACTTCGCCGCCCGCTCGGTGTCGTCCCGAGCGAACAACCTCGTGGCCTGGTACTCACACGACAGCGGTGGCCACGTCGCCTCACTCGATTCGCCCGCCGAGCTCGTCGACGACCTGACCGACTTCATGAACCGCATAGGAGCAGACACATGACCGCAAGCAGCCCCATCGTCCTCATCGGAGGTAGCGGCCTTGGCCCTTGGGCCTGGGAACGCGTCAGACCGATCCTGCACGACCACGGATTCCACACCATAACGCCGCAACTACGCACGACGGGCGATGACGCGACGCCCGCGAACGCCGTCAGTCTGGATAACTGGATCGAGGACATCGACGAAGCCCTCAGCGACCAAGCGGATGCCACTCTCGTCGCTCACTCATTCGCCGGCTACGTCGCGGCAGGAGTGCTCGAAAGACGACCACAGAGCATCCGCCGACTCATCTTCATCGATGCCGTTCTGCCGCAGCCGGGCAGGTCGTGGTTCGACGTGATGGGGGCCGAGGTCGCCGGGTTCATGACGAGCCTGGCCAACGACGGGGCGATCCCGTGGTTCTCCCGGGATCAGCTCGACCAGCTCTACCCGGACAACGGGATCGGTGACGCCGACTTCGCGTGGATGCAGCAGCATCTGACCGCGCAGCCGATCGGCACCTACACGCAACCTGCGATCAACGAGCCACTGAGCGCAGCCGGCGTGCCCGTAGCGTACGTTCGCTGCCTCCGGACCAGTCCTCCAGTCGCCGAGGTGTCAGCGGAGAAGCTCGGATGGAGCTACCGCACGCTCGACGCCGGCCACTGGCCGATGATCACCCACCCGGCGGAGACAGCGTGCGTCACCATGGAGCTGGCCACATCATGATCACCGTCGCCTTGTTCCGCAACGTCAACCTCGGCCACCCAGGCAGTCCCACTGGTGATGAACTCGTCGAGGCGTTCGGCGGCCCGGCGGTCGCCCGCAGCTTCCAAAGCAACGGCACGGTCGTTTTCGAGGCCATGGATCCGGAGAATGCCTCGGCCGCGGCGATCATCAGATTGCGGGCCACCGGGTATCAGCCAACTGTTGTCATCCGGGCGCTGGAGCAAATTCGGCGCGCGGTAGAGGATGTGCCTCCGGTAGATCCCGGGGAAGGTGTCTATCGCTCGATGATCTCGTTCTTTGACGTGCGCCAGTTCCCGACTGTCCGCTTACCGTTCCGAAGCCCAGATGGCCTCGTAGAGATCCGCGCCATGGGGCCCGACTGCGCCCACAGCGTCTGCTGGAAGCCGCGCCAGACCGCAGGCAACGTCACCGGGTGCCTCGAGCAACTGCTGTCCGTGCCGGTCACGACGCGGACCGTAGCGACGATGCAGCGGCTTCTCGCGACAATTTCGGCCAGCACCCACTGAAGCCGCCATCGCGGATGCCGGCAGTGAATCGAGTCGAGTTGTATGAGTCGCCCCGGGTGTGGTGGAGGGTCTGATCTGCCGAGAGGATGCAGACATGCCCGCTCCGAGGAAGTATCCCGATGAGATTCGTGACAGGTCGGTCCGGTTGGTGCGTGACCGGCTGGCTGATG
>NZ_WLVL01000041.1 GCF_009707125.1 Arsenicicoccus cauae | reverse complement strand
AGAAGATGGGTCACTAGGTGGAAGCCAGCACTGAACGCGTTCGCCATCACCTTCGCCGACCGCATGCCCGCGGCGGAGGACCGCTGACCATGCAAACGCCACTTACACCGTTAGCCGGACAGTCCCATGATGACCCCAGTGGAGTACGAGCAAGCCCACTACGCGGCCCTCATCCGAGAGCCGCAACCCGTATAGGAGCGGCGCAGAACCTGGGGCGCTTCATCTCAAACTCGTAGGAGGACCGTGGGTTTGCCGGGGTGAAGGTCTCGGTGTGCAAAAGCCCAACCGCCCCGTGCAGCCGGCCCAGCTGCACACGGATCGTGCGGCGGTCAGCGATCCCGGTGTCAGCGACCAGGTCCCGCTCCGGGACGGGGACCTGCAAAACCCCCGCGCGCTCCATCCGGTCCAGCACCGTGTGCCCCCGGCTCCGGCAGTGCAGGCACGGTCTCGCGTGCGACCGCCCGGCGTGTGAGCTCTGAATGACCGCCCACGCCTGCGGGGCCGTCCACCCCGCTTGCACCATCCGTGCAGTCGCCACCCGCTCCACTGCCGACCTGGTCGCGTCGCCCCCCTCACGGAAAGCCGGCGCTACACCCGTCACCACATACGTCGCCGCCGTACATGGTGTGTCGACGACGGGTGAAACCTATGCAGGAAACGACGGGCGAAAACTGAGCAGCCCGGAGGAACCTGTCAGGGGTGATCACTGTGGAGGACTGGGCCGAGATCCGTCGGCTGCACCGTGCTGAGGGCCTCTCGAAGGCCGCCATCGCCCGCCATCTGGGCATCTCCCGCAACACCGTCGCCGCCGCGCTCAAGTCCGACCGGCCACCCCAGTACCACCGCCCACCGTCCGGGTCGCTGGTCGACCCGTTCGAGACACAGATCCGCCAACTCCTCGCGCAGTACCCGACGATGCCCGCGACCGTGATCGCCGAACGCATCGGCTGGGGCCACTCCATGACCATCCTCAAGGACCGCATCCGCATCCTGCGCCCGTACTTCCAGCCACCAGACCCCACCGACCGGATCACCTACCAGCCCGGCGAACTCGCCCAGTGCGACCTGTGGTTCCCCGCCACACCCATCCCCGTCGGCCACGGCACCGAACGGATCCTGCCGGTGCTGACCATGACCTGCGGCTACTCCCGCCACACCAGCGCGGTGATGATCTGTTCCCGCAAGGCCGGCGACATCCTGGCCGGCATGTGGCACATCCTCACCCAGTGGGGGCGCGTCCCGCGAACGCTGGTGTGGGATCGGGAAGCCGCGATCGGCGGCACCGGCAAACCCTCGGCCGAGGCCGCCGCGTTCACCGGCACGCTGGGTGTCCGCCTCCACCTCGCCCAGCCCCGCGACCCGGAGTTCAAGGGCCTGGTCGAACGCCGCAACGGCTACCTCGAAACGTCCTTCCTGCCCGGCCGGGTCTTCACCAGCCCCGCCGACTTCAACACCCAGATCACCGACTGGCTGGCCACCCACGCCAACCAGCGCCGTATCCGCGCCCTCGGGGCCAGCCCCACCGAACGCTGGACCACGGATCGGGCCGCGATGCTCGACCTGCCACCCTTGCCGCCCGTCGTGGGTCTGCACCACCGAGTCCGCCTCGCCCGCGACTACTACATCCGTGTCGACGGCAACGACTACTCCGCGGACCCGCGCGCGATCGGCCGGTTCGTGACCGCGACCACCACCGGCGACCAGGTCCGGATCCTGTGTGACGACGCCCTGGTCGGGCTCCACACCCGCTGCTGGGCGACCGGCCAGACGATCACCGACCCCGCCCACCAGCGCATCGCCCACGACCTGCGCCACGCCTACAACCAGCGCGCCCGCCACACCCCGACCACCCGCGCCCACGACGACGGACACGTCGTCGCGATCCGCGCCCTGCCCGACTACGACGCCCTGTTCGGCGTCGACTTCCACACCCACCAAGGAGCCTCATGACCAGCAAGACCACCGCCCCGAACACCCAGCCCACCACCACCACCACGGGCTTCACAGCGTCTACCAGTCAGGACGGGGAACGGATCGCCTCCCAGCTCGCCTTCCTCACCCGCGTGCTCAAGATGCCCACCATCGCCAAGACCTGGTCCGAGATCGCCGACCAGGCCCGCGACCTGGGCTGGTCCCACGAGCAATACCTCGCCGCCGTCCTCGAACGCCAAGCCGCCGACCGGGAAGCCGCCGGCACCATGATGCGGATCCGCACCGCCCACTTCCCAGCCATGAAGACCCTCGAGGACTTCAACTACGACCACCTCCCGTCCCTACGCCGCGACCTGCTCGCCCACCTCGCCACCTCCACCTACGTGTCGAAGGCCGAGAACGTGGTCCTGCTCGGGCCGCCCGGCATCGGCAAGACCCACCTCGCGATCGGCCTGGGGATCAAGGCCGCGCAAAACGGCCACAGCGTCCTGTTCGACACCGCCAGCGCCTGGATCAGCCGACTCCAGACCGCCCATCAGGCAGGGCAACTCGACGCCGAACTCAAGAAGATCAAGCGGTACCGCCTGGTCATCGTCGACGAGGTCGGCTACCTGCCCTTCGACGCCGACGCAGCCAACCTGTTCTTCCAACTCGTCGCGTCCCGCTACGAACAAGGCTCCATCATCGTCACCAGCAACCTGCCCTTCGGCCGCTGGGGCGAAACCTTCTCCGACGACGTCATCGCCGCCGCCATGATCGACCGCCTCGTCCACCACGCCGAAGTCCTCGCCCTCTCAGGCGAGTCCTACCGCACCCGCGCCCGCCGAGAACTCCTCACCAAAGACCGCAACAACTAGGGGCAGAGAAGAAGATGCGTGGCTGGGGGGCACCCCACCTCGCGCCAGGGCTCACCCATCAACACGTCAGCTGCTGCTGTACTATTCAGCACATGCTGACCATTGCTTCGCGTCTTGACGCCCTGAACCGCATCGGACGGGCCCTGGCTGACCCCACCAGAGCGCGCATCCTGTTGAGCCTGCTGGATGCGCCCTCGTATCCCGCCGAACTCGCCCAGAGTCTGGACCTGACCCGGTCGAACGTGTCGAACCATCTGGCCTGCCTGCGTGACTGCGGCATTGTCGTGGCCGAGATGCAGGGGCGCAAGGTCCGCTACAACATCGCCGATCATCACCTGCGCGACGCTCTCACTTCGCTGGTCGAGGTGACACTGGCCGTGAACGACGCCGCACCCTGTCCCGATCCGGCCTGCAGCGATAGCGCCTGCCAGGAGGTCCGCTGATGTTGGCCACCATGATCCAGGCCGTCGGCCTGTTCGTCGCGACCAACATCGACGACGTCATCGTGTTGTCGCTGTTCTTCGCTCGTGGCGCTGGCCGCGCAGGAACCACGCGACGCATCGTCGTGGGTCAGTACCTGGGATTCCTGGGCATCCTTGGCGCGGCTCTCCTGACTACTTGGGGCGCGAGCCTGGCCCTGCCGGAATCCGCCATCCCCTACTTCGGTTTGATCCCCCTGCTCTTGGGGCTTCGCGCCGCGTGGGAGGCATGGCAGGGCGAGGACGATGACGAGCTCGATGACCGCAAGAAGGTCGCGCCGTTGACCGTCGCGGCTGTGACCTTCGCCAATGGCGGGGACAACATCGGTGTCTACGTCCCCGTCTTCCTCAGTGTCAGTCCAGCCAGCATCCTGACCTACAGCGCAGTCTTCCTGCTGTTCGTCGCAGTCCTCGTGGCCATTGCGAAGTTCGTGGCCACCCGGCCGGGCATCGACGAGTCCCTCGAGAAGTCCGAACACATCCTGTTCCCACTCGTCCTGATCATCTTGGGCGTCGTGATCCTTGTCCAAGGAGGCGCTTTTGGCCTGTGATCTCAGTCGGACGGCGCCCGGACCTGCTCAGTTTTCAGGCGTCGATTCCTGCTCACTTTTCGGCCGTCGTTGACATGGTGCTCGGTTGTTGCTGGTGCACACGGCCTGGGGACTGGAGCCTCGTCAACGTCACGCGTTTCTGACGGTGGGCGAGAGGAATAGTCAAGACCTGTGGATTGATGTGTCAGGCGGCGTGAGCGTGACCTCCTGATTCGTCGGGTCGTTCGACGAGCTTGCCGTTGCTGAACTCCGCGCCGGCACGGACGAGCGCAACGAGGTG
>NZ_WLVL01000040.1 GCF_009707125.1 Arsenicicoccus cauae | reverse complement strand
CGGCCCGAACGCCTCCCCGGGCGGTGGACCGCCCGGATCGCCCGGGTCCTGGCTCTTCTTCGGTGAAGGTGGACTCACAGCCACCAGTGTCTCGGTCATGACGACCCTCCTGCCCCAACCGGGGCGCAAGGGCCACTTACACCGTTAACGCGATAGACCCCTGATCCTCGTCGAGGGGTCTGCGGGCACCGGCAAGACGGTCCTTCTCAGCAGTCTGTTCTACGACCTGTTCATGGAGGACGTGGCCCGCGACGTGATGGCGGGCTTGGAGAACCTCGACGCCTGGTTGCTGGTCAACCACGACCAGCAGCTCACCGTCTACGAGCAGATCGCGCTCAAGCTCGGCTTGTCGCGCCGCGCGGGTGACCGGGTGAGCAAGCCGACGAGGTTCATCAACAGCCGGGACGAGGGTCGGGATCCGGTCGACGTGGTTCTGGTCGACGAGGCCCACCTCCTGTGGACGCAGGGCAAGCAGTCCTACCGCGGGTCCAACCAGCTCGCCGACCTACGCACCCGAGCCCGGGTGGTCGTGGCGATCTTCGACCAGCAGCAGATGGTGGCCACCGACCAGTACTGGGAGCCCGACGAGCTCCGTCAGCTCCGCGCCAGCGCTTCCCAGGTCATCGAGCTCGACGAGCAGATGCGTATGACGTCGTCTGAGGCGACCTATCGCTGGGTGCGGGACCTCGTGGACCTGCGGCAGGTGTCCGACATCCCCCAGGACCCCAACTACGAGGTCAAGGTCTTCGACGATCCCCACGCGCTGTACGCCGCGATCCGGGAGAAGGCCGAGGACGAGGGCCACGGGCTGTCTCGCCTGACGGCGACCTTCGACTGGGAGTTCGTCGAGAAGCGGCGGAACAACGGGAAGACGTGGGATGTCGAGATCGACACCTTCCGCGTGCCCTGGAACCTCCAGCTGGACTACAGCGCGGCTGAACGCCGCGACCTCCGGGGACGATCGTGGGCCGAGCGGCCCCGGTCGATCGACGAGATCGGGTCGACCTTCACCGTCCAAGGCTTCGACCTGGACTACGCCGGCGTCATCATCGGGCCGTCCGTGACCTATCGCGACGGGCGGATCGTCTTTGACCAATTGGCCAGCGCCAACCGCAACGCCACGCAGCGGCGAACCCTCGCCAACGGCTGTAAAGCAACCGTGGCCGAGGATTTGCTGCGCAACGAGCTCAACGTCCTGCTCACCCGCGGTGTCCGGGGGCTCTACCTGTATGCCGTCGACCGCGAGCTACGCGACGCGCTCCTCGCCGCCCAACGCCCCTGACGTGTGAGGTTGCGCGTGCTGATTCTGGCAGCCATCCGCCTCGGCACCGACGTGTGCGCGCTGCTCAACAAGGCGTCTCGACCTGCTGGCCGGCTTTGACGGCAGTACCCTGCCACCGAAATGGGCTGTTCCTGCTGCGGCGACCGAGTCGCGGTAAGGCCCCTGATCCGTGGAGGCTCTCCCATGGCGAGGCGCAAGGGCTTTCTTCAACAGATAGCCGCAGTCCATCGCGAGGCGTCGCGGGAACGCGACCGCCGAGAGGTCGCCAACGCACGAGCGCGTGCCGCGGCGGAGAAGGAGCTCGAGCGCGAGCAGCAGCGGCGGAACAGACAGCGTGCGGTCGATGACGCTGAGGCAGAGCGTCGACGGCGGGCACAGGAACGCGAAGCCAGGGCTGTCCAGAAGGCCATAGAGGCGAAGGCTCGCGCGGCCGAGGTCGAGGCGCGACGTATCGAGCGTGAGGTGCAGGCGAGGACCCGAGAGAGGGAGCGCGCTGAAGCTTCGGCCGAACGAGAAAGGCTGCGCGCCGTGCGGGAAGCACAGCAAGAGGCTAGACGCGCCGCAGCTGACCACGAGGCCGCGAGGAAGGAGCAGGACCGACGACACGCGGAGATGATGACCGAGCACGTCCAGGACCGGGTGTACCGGCTGGAGGGGGTGCTTCAGCGCCGAGTCGTGGGAGCAATTTCTGCGATGTCGCTATCGGACTCCCTCCCTGGACTCATGGCCCTGATGGACACGGCCGCGGAGCCGGGCACGTCATACGAAGTGCTGGCTGATGACGCCAATCGCCGCCTTCTGGTTGTGGTCTTGGCACCCGGCCCGACTGACGTGGTCCCTGAGCACTCGACCTACAAGGTCCGCCGAGCCGGGGGCATCGCTCCCGTGAATCGTCCTGACCGTGAACGCCGCCAGCTGTATCGCAACTACCTCGCCCGTCTCGCCCTGCGCGCCCTCCGCGAGACTTTCGACGCCGTCGAGCCCGGCCTGCTGGACCAGGTGTGGATCAGCGTCGACGTCAATGCCGTCGACCCCGCCACCGGTCAGCGCGGACGACGCCCGATGGTGACCTCCAAGGTTGACCGGGCGCTCATGGACTCGATCAACCTCGACGCCCCCGAACTTGATCCGGGGGCCTGCGTCGAGACTGTCCTGCGGTCGCATGCGAGTCGCAACGCGTACGAGGTCGAGCCGGTGGCCCCCTTCACCAGTCATGAGCTCTGCATGTTCAACATCCCAGGGGACCAGGAAGAGTCATTCGCCTTCGACTCCCGGACCGACCTGCTGGAGATGCGTCCCACAGACTTCGAGTACCTCGTGCGCGACCTCTTCCTCGCGATGGGGCTTCGTGGGTGGCACACGACCAGCTCCAACGACGCCGGCGTCGATGCGGTGGTCGTCGACCCCGGCGAGTGGACCGGTGGCGAAGTCATCGTGCAGGCAAAGCGGTATAGCAAGGCGGTCGAGCGTGCCACCGTCCACGAGCTCCTCGGCGTGATGGGAGAGAAGCATGCCACCCGAGCCATCCTGGTCACGACTGCCTGGGTCGCTCCGGCCGGTCGGCGGATTATCGATGCCAATCCCCGCCTTCAGGCCATCGAAGGCCCCGAGCTGTGCCACCTCGTCGAGCAGCACCTGGGTCGGCCCGTGACCATCCGACACGAACGCATCCCTCCCCACTGGCAGACCTCGCCCGCGACCCGGACTTCCGCACAGGACGAATAACCCGCACCGACGAACACTGGTGATCTCCGCG
The DNA here is from genome assembly GCF_009707125.1 of Arsenicicoccus cauae. GTDB lineage: Bacteria > Actinomycetota > Actinomycetes > Actinomycetales > Dermatophilaceae > Arsenicicoccus > Arsenicicoccus cauae. The sequence goes on along the minus strand of NZ_WLVL01000040.1, from coordinate 366,986 downwards.
AGCCGCAAGGGACGTGACCCCGGCCCCGGGACCAGAGCCGCGCCGACTGGCCATCGTTGACGAGCTCCACCGCGGCTGACTGAGTGGACTCGTGCCGTGGACGGGGGTCAGAACGCCGCGAGCTTGGTGAGGCGGTCCCCGCACGGACCGCCTTCAGGATCCCACGGCGGCCTCCTCGTACGTCCATCGTGACAGGTCGAGACGTTAGTGGCCACCACCGACAGACCCCCAGTCGGTTGGGTCGGGCGCCGCCTCCGATGACCTCATCTCCGGGCTCACCCTCGACCCCACGGCCCTATCGTGGGCGCCGGCTCAGTCAATCGGCGGCACGGGGCCAGCCTGCACGACGCCACCCGAGCGGGAACGACCCGACGATGTAGTGCCGACCGTCGGAAGCGAGAGCCTCACGCTCCCGTTCGGCGGTCGTGCGATCTGCGAAGGCGCCAACGCCGACGGGATTCGCCACGTCGAGAGCGTCGCGCTCGCCGCTGGTCTGAAACACAATGTGCACGGTGTCGCAGACCTGACTGATCGGAAGGGTCTCCCACATCACGCGCGCCTCGGGGTACTCCCCCAGCACCTTCGCTTCAAGGGCGCGAGCGTCCTCCTCGCGACGCACCACGGCGATGACTGGCTCGTCACGACCAGGAGCGACGCGGCCGTAGACGACGTGGACATCGTCAACGGTGGTGTGCCGCCGAGCAAAGCTACCGCGCCTCAAGGTCCCCCCTTAACCACCGCACGCAAGTGACCGTTCATCGAAGTACACGCGCGCATAGTAGGTCTTACCAGCGTAAACAATAGTGCCAGCAGTGGTGCCAGTCCACCCCGTCTGCTCACTGCTGACGCATCGGTACTCGACGTTCTTCTGCTCGTACTTTGCGACGCCTCGGTTGCCGCCGGTATGCGCAGGCCACAGGGACCAGAGGCCGACGCAGAGCCACCGACGCCTGGGAGGCCAGCCGCGCTGGGCACACCCACCATGCGGGTGTCGGCCTCACAACGACGAAGCTCCCGGCCAGATGGGATCCGGCCGGGAGCTTCAGCAAAGCGAAAGTGTAGCTATGGGAACTACTTTCGTGGTGTCCGAGGGGGGACTTGAACCCCCACGTCCGATAAAGGACACTAGCACCTCAAGCTAGCGCGTCTGCCATTCCGCCACCCGGACAGGTGGTGCTGCGCCTGGTGGGAAACACCGGGGCAACGACGTGAAACTCTAGCAGACGCAGCACCGATCACCGAATCGCGAGGCGCGGTCGATCAGCGGCTGCGACGGCCTGCCGACGAGCCGGCCGAGAAGGCCGCGGCGCCGCCGGTGCGGGCCGGACGGGAGCCGCCGCGGGCCGCTCCCTGGCGGGGCTGGCCGGTGCCCTGCTGGCGCTGCTGGCCGCCCTGTCGGGCGCCGGAGCCACTGCCCTGAGACGCGCCGGAGCCGGAGCCCTGACGGCGGCCCTGCGACTGGCCGGAGCGGCTGCCGCCACCCTGACGAGCGCCCCCGCCGGAGCGACCGCCTCGACGGCCCTGGCCCTGCTGGGCGTCCGGGGACACGACCGTGGCGTCGGTGGGGACGGCATACGTCCGCTCCCCCGGGACGAGACGGCGCAGGAGCGCGTGGTCCGGGCCGACGCGCGTGGTGGTCGGCTTGATGCCGGCGGCGCGGGTCAGGTCGCGGACGTCCTTGACCTGCTCGTCGAGCATCATCGTGACGACGGTGCCGGCGGCGCCGGCGCGCGCGGTGCGGCCCGAGCGGTGCAGATAGGCCTTGTGCTCGACCGGCGGGTCGGCGTGGATGACCAGCGCGACGTCATCGACGTGGATGCCGCGGGCGGCGATGTCGGTGGCGACGAGCGTCTGGACCGTGCCGGAGTGGAACGCGTCGAGGTTGCGGGTGCGCGCGCCCTGCCCGAGGTTGCCGTGCAGCTCGACGGCGGGGACGCCGGAGCGGTTGAGCTGCTTGGTGAGCTTCTTGGCGCCGTACTTGGTGCGGGTGAACACGACCGTGCGGCCGGGCCCGGCGGTCAGGTCGACCAGCACCGGGAGGCGGTCGTCGGAGTGCACGTGCAGCACGTGGTGCTCCATCGCGGACACCGGCGACTGCGCCGAGTCGGCGTGGTGGGTGACCGGGTCATGCAGGTAGCGCTTGGCGAGCACGTCGACCCCGGCGTCCAGCGTCGCGGAGAAGAGCATGCGCTGCCCGCGCTCGGGCGTGCGGTCCAGCAGACGCTTGACGGTGGGCAGGAAGCCCAGGTCGGCCATGTGGTCGGCCTCGTCGAGGATCGTGATCTCGATCCCCCCAAGGTCGCACAGCCCCTGCTGGACGAGGTCCTGCAGCCGGCCGGGGCAGGCGATGAGGATGTCGACGCCCCGCTTGAGCGCGGACACCTGCGGGCCCTGGCCCACCCCGCCAAAGACGGTGAGCGTGCGCAGCCCCTCGGCTGCCACGAGCGGCGCCGCGGACGCCTCGATCTGCGTGGCGAGCTCACGCGTCGGCGCGAGGATCAGCGCACGGGGGCGGCTCGGCGTGCGGCGGGTGCGCGACGCCGCGAGGCGGGTCACCAGCGGCAGCAGGAACGCGTACGTCTTGCCGGAGCCGGTGCGACCCCGGCCGAGCACGTCTCGGCCGGCGAGCGAGTCCGGCAGGGTGACGGCCTGGATGGGCGTCGGCTCGGTGATGCCCTGGCCCTCCAGGACGGAGGACAGGGACGTGGGCACGCCGAGGCGCGCAAAAGCATTGGTGGTCAAAGGATCTCCGTATGACGCTGAGCGTCTCGCCGGGCACGAGCGACGCGTCGCGTCGACGTAGTGCACCTGGCGCGCCGGCACGAGCCGACGAGCGTGACCGGGGTGAGGACACCGGTCGTGACACCAGCAGCCCGAGGCAAGACAGGGCGGACCGCTGCCCCCAACCCTACGTCATCGGTGGAGCAGGTCTGGTCAGCCGGCGCAGCGTCGTCAGCCGCGCACGTGCCGATAGACGCGGGTGGCCGCGATCGCGCCCACCGTCAGCGTCGTCGCGAGGCACCCGATGGGCAGCGGCAGGCAGCAGCCACCGACCGTCACCGAGGTGCCGTTGCGCGTGCGGGTCGACCAGTGCGGAAAGGGGAAGAGCCGGGGGCCGGACCCGCCGGATCCCTGCGCCTGGTACTCGCCGGGGCGGTCGCCATACGACCCGGTCTGCTCGCCGAGCTGACCACCCTGCGGGCCGTAGGCGTCCGTCGGGTTGCCGTAGGCGTCGGTCGGGCGGCTGGCGTAGGCGTCACCGGGGCGCGGGTCGTAGGCGTCGCCGGGGCGGGGGTCGTAGGGGCCGGGACCGGGCTGCGGGGGGTAGCTCATGGCAGGTGGGGTACCCCGCTCCCCCGGGGCCTCAACCCCGCGCGCACGCCGGGCCCCCGGCGCGTGAGCAAGCAGACACGACCCTCCGGTCGACAGCCCCCGGGGGCGGGTCTTGGATTGACCCATGAGCGACGTCAACGAACCCGTGCAGCAGATGACCGAGGAGCAGTGCTGGGAGCGGCTGAGGTCCACCACCTTCGGCAGACTCGCCACCGCCGCCGTCGGCGACGTGCAGATCACCCCCATCAACTACGTCGTCCACGAGGGGCGCCTCGTGTTCCGCACCGCCGAGGGCAGCAAGCTCGCCTCCCTGGTCGTGGCCTCGCGCGTCGCCATCGAGATCGACGACGTCACCGCCGACACCGCGTGGAGCGTCATCGGCAAGGGCGACGCGCACGTCGTGCACAACATGGACGAGGCCGACCGGCTCGAGGAGCTGGGCCTGCACCCGTGGGTGGACACCCGCAAGGAGGTCTTCGTGCTCGTGGACCTCGACGAGGTCTCCGGACGCGTCTTCGCCCTCGCCCGCTGACCCCACCCGACGGCCAGGTCACGATGCCGGTTACCCTCGTGCCTGTGGAGACCAGCGTGTATGTCGCGTCCGCCGAGGGCCACAGCGGCAAGTCCGCCGTGGCCCTCGGGCTGCTCGAGTCCCTGACCCGGCGCTACGCCCGGGTGGCGGTCTATCGACCCGTGACCGAGGGGGTGCCCGAGGACGACACGGTCCTCGCGACCGTCCTGTCGCGCAGCTCGGTGCCCCTGTCGCCCGCCGAGGCGGTGGGTGTGTCCTATGACGACGTCCACCAGGACCCCGACGGCGCCTTGTCCCGCATCGTCGAGCGCTACCACGAGATCCAGCACGACGCCGACGTGGTGCTCGTGCTCGGCTCCGACTTCACCGACGTCACGAGCCCCACCGAGTTCTCCTACAACGCCCGCATCGCCGCCAACCTCGGCGCCCCGGTGCTGCTCGTCATCGGCGCGCACGACCGCGAGACCGAGGACGTCGCCACCGTCGTCGAGATGGCCCTCACCGAGCTGCGCACCAACTCCGCCACCCCCCTGGCCGTCGTCGTCAACCGCGCCGACGCGGGTGCGGACGACCTCGAGCGGGCGGTCCGGGGCGTGACGGCGGGCCTCGCGGGAGACGCCGGCCTCCCGACATACGTCATCCCGGCCTCCCGGGTCCTGTCGGCGCCCACCGTCCGCGACCTGCTCAAGGCCACCGACGGCCAGCTGATCTCCGGGGACGCGTCGCTGCTCGACCGCGAGGTGCTCGCCTTCGTCACCGCCGCGATGACCATGCCCAACGTCCTCGACCGGCTGCTCGAGGAGTCCCTCGTGCTCACCCCCGGCGACCGCGCCGACGTGCTGCTGAGCGTCCTGCTCGCGCACCAGTCCAGCACCTTCCCGAGCATCGCCGGCGTGATGCTCAACGGCGGCTTCGAGCTGCCCCCGCAGGTGCGCCGGCTCATCGACGGCCTCGGCAGCAGCCTGCCGATCATGACCACCCAGGGTGGCACCCACGACACCGTCATGGCGCTGAGCGGCGTCCGCGGCCGGATGACGCCCGCCTCCACCCGCAAGATCGCCACCGCCGTCGAGCTGTTCGCCGAGCACGTCGACACCGACGCGCTCCTCGGTCACCTGCGCGAGCCGCACCCCTCGGTCGTCACGCCCCTGATGTTCGAGCACCGGCTGCTCGAGCAGGCGCGCGCCGCCGACCGCCACATCGTGCTCCCGGAGGGCCAGGACGACCGCATCCTGCGCGCCACCGAGATCCTGCTCAGCCGCAGGACCGTGCGGATCACCCTGCTCGGCGTCGCCGACGAGCTGCAGGCGCGCGCCCGCGAGATCGGCGTCGACCTGACCGGCGCGCAGATCATCGACCCGCACGACCCCGACCACGTCGAGCGGTTCGCGGCGCGCTACGCCGAGCTGCGGGCCCACAAGGGCATGACCGTCGAGCAGGCGCGCGAGGTCGTCGTCGACCCGTCCTACTTCGGCACCATGATGGTGCTGATGGGCGAGGCCGACGGCATGGTCTCCGGCGCGGTCAACACCACCGCCCACACGATCCGCCCGGCGCTGGAGGTCGTCAAGACCAATCCCGGTGTCTCCGTGGTCAGCTCGAGTTTCCTCATGTGCCTCAAGGACCACGTGACGGTGTATGGCGACTGCGCCGTCAACCCCGACCCCGACGCCGAGCAGCTCGCCGACATCGCCATCTCCTCGGCGCAGACCGCCACGGCGTTCGGGATCGAGCCGCGCGTGGCGATGCTGTCCTACTCAACCGGCACGTCCGGGTCCGGCGCTGACGTCGACAAGGTCCGCGCGGCGACCGAGATCGTGCGCCGCCGCGCGCCGGAGCTGCTCGTCGAGGGACCGATCCAGTTCGACGCCGCCGTGGACCCTGCGGTCGGGTCGAGCAAGGCGCCCGGCTCCGCCGTCGCCGGGCAGGCGACCGTGCTGATCTTCCCCGACCTCAACACCGGCAACAACACCTACAAGGCCGTCCAGCGGACCGCCGGCGCCGTGGCGATCGGCCCGGTGCTGCAGGGCCTGCGCAAGCCGGTCAACGACCTGTCCCGCGGCGCCACCCTGCGCGACATCGTCAACACGGTGGCGATCACCGCCATCCAGTCCACCCTGCCCGCGCCGGCCGCCCAGTCGGCCGACTGACCCGCCGAGCCAGAGAGCCTCCCATGCCGTCCGTCCTCGTCCTCAACGCCGGGTCCTCCTCGCTGAAGTACCAGCTCCTCCAGGTCGGCACGCGTGACGTGCTCGCTGTCGGGCTGGTCGAGGCGATCGGGCTGCCGAGCGCCAAGATCACCCACACCGGCGGCGACAAGGTCGCCAAGACCATCGACTGCCCCGACCACAAGGCCGCCATCGCCGCCGCGATCAAGATGTTCGACCGGGTCGGGCCGCGGCTCGCCGACGCCGAGCTCGTCGCCGTCGGCCACCGCGTCGTCCACGGCGGCGAGAAGTTCAGCGACGCCGTCCTCGTCACCGACGAGCTGCTGGACACGCTCGACGACCTGACGCCGCTGGCGCCGCTGCACAACCCCGCCAACCTCGTCGGGCTGCGCGCCGCGCTCGAGCTCTTTCCCGACCTGCCGCAGGTGGGCGTCTTCGACACCGCCTTCCACCAGACGATGCCGGACTACGCCTACACCTACGCCGTCCCGCACGCGTGGCGCGAGCAGCACGGCGTGCGGCGCTACGGCTTCCACGGCACCTCGCACCTCTACGTCTCGCAGGAGGCCGCGCGGATGCTCGGCAAGGACCCGAGCGAGGTCAGCGTCATCGTCCTGCACCTCGGCAACGGTGCCTCCGTCACCGCCGTCAAGGGCGGCGTCAGCATCGACACGTCGATGGGCCTCACCCCGCTCGAGGGCCTGGTCATGGGCACCCGCAGCGGCGACATCGACCCCGCGATCCCGATGCACATGGTCCGCGCCGCCGGCCTGACCATGGAGGAGGTCGACCACGCGCTCTACAAGGAGTCGGGGCTCAAGGGCCTGACCGGGCACAGCGACAGCCGCGACGTCGAGGACCTGCGCGCCTCCGGCGACGACCGCGCCCGCCTCGCGCAGGAGGTGTCGTCCTACCGGCTCAAGAAGTACATCGGCGCCTACGCCGCCGCCATGGGGTCGCTCGACGCCATCGCCTTCACCGGCGGCATCGGTGAGAACTCCGTCGTCGTGCGGCGCATGGCGACCGAGGGCCTCGGCATCCTCGGCATCGAGGTCGACCCCGAGCTCAACGCCGCCCGCTCCAAGCAGGCCCACGACATCGCCACCGCCGACTCGCGGGTGCGCGTCTTCGTCATCCCGACCGACGAGGAGGGCGAGATCGCCCGCCAGACCTACGCGGTCGCCAAGGAGGCCGGGCGCGTATGACGGTCGCCCGCCGATGACCCTGCCCACCGCCCTCGCGCGGGTGACGGCGACACGCTACGTCCTGCCGCTGCGTGAGGGCGGCTCGCTGCCCGGCCTGGTGGAGGCGTCCGACGACGGCACCTATGTCATGAAGCTGACCGGCGCCGGCCAGGGGCCGCGCGTGCTCGTGGCCGAGGTCATCGTCGCCGGGCTGGCGCGGGCGCTGGAGATCCCGACGCCCGAGCTCGTCGTGCTGGACCTGCAGGAGCCGATCGCGCGGTTCGAGCCCGACGAGGAGGTGCAGGACGTCCTGTCCGCCAGCCTCGGGCCCAACCTCGGGGTCGACTACCTGCCCGGCGCGTTCGGGTATGACGGGTCGCGGCCGCCCTCGGCGGGTCTCGCCGGGCGGATCCTGTGGCTGGACGCCCTCACCGCCAACGTGGACCGCACGTGGAGCAACCCCAACCTGCTGGTCTGGCACGGGCGGACGTGGGCGATCGACCACGGCGCCGCGCTGTACTTCCACCACGCGTGGCCGTCGCGCGGCGTCGACCCGGCGCGGTTCGCGGCGCAGCCGTACGACGCGGAGCGGCACATCCTGCGCGGCGTGGCGGGCTCGCTCGCAGGCTCGGCGGCGGAGGGCGACCTCGACGAGGCGTGCGCGGCGCTGCTGACGCCGGACGTGGTGCGGGCGGCCGTGGAGTCGGTGCCCGCCGAGTGGCTGCACCCCGTCGAGGGGCTGGCCGGCCTGGACTCCCCCGAGGCCGTGCGTGCGGCATACGTCGACTGCCTGCTCGCCCGGCTGGCCGACCGCTCGGCCTGGTTGCCAGGCCCGCCCGCGGGGCCGCCCAGCGAAGGACCGGAGGACCTCGCGCGGTCCCAGGAGGCCCGCCGGCGGTGGACCCGATGAGCGAGCCGACCCGGCGCTACGTCCCGAGCTCCGACGCCGAGCGCTCCCCGTGGTTCGCCTACCAGTACCTCGTGCTGCGCGCCGTCCCCCGCGTCGAGCGCGAGGAGTTCGTCAACGTCGGTGTCGTGCTCTACAGCCAGGACGCGGGCTATCTCGACGCGGCCGTGCACGTCGACCCGGCGCGGCTGCGGGCTCTGTGCGCGGACGTGGACCTCGACGCGCTGGGTGGCGGGCTCGAGACGGTGCGTGCCGTATGCCGCGGCGAGGCTGCGGCCGGGCTGCCCGCCGACGCGCGGGCGTGGCGGAGGTTCGGGTGGCTCGAGGCGCCGCGCAGCACGGTGATCCAGCCGTCACGGCCGCACGGCGGGCTGACGCGCGACCCCGCGGCCGAGCTGACGAGCCTGCTCGACCGCCTCGTCCGCTAGCTACGAGCAAGGGCGCGGGGCCCTGCCGGCGCTCGGTCGTGGCCAACGGGTGGATTCCTCCACCGTCATGGGTGGCCTTCCGCAGGAGCTGCAGGGCGGTGCGGATGACCGCGCTGGCGGAGCCGTAGCGGCCCGACGCCGCCTCCCGAGAGAGGAGATCCGTGAAGTGGCCAGAGGACGCGGTGCGTGTGACGCCTCGTCCCGCTGCGGTCCTCCGACCAGGATCAGGTCGCGGCGGGGCGCGCCCGCCGAGAATTGCGCCGGGCGTGGAAGTCTCGAGCTGTCATGGCCGCGGCCGCCACCAAGAGGGTGCCCGCGACGACATACTGCGCCGGCCCGTAGGGGCCGCCAGTCTCGCCGATCGAGACGTTGAACGAGGCCAGGTGCCACGGACCGATGAGGAGTGCGCTCCAGGCGACAGTCGACATCACGTGATCTATGGGTGTCGCGGTGTCCTGGGCGAGGTCGGGCGCCATCAGCGCGGTCACCCACGCGAAACCCATCAAGGGCCAGACCAGGTCAGCGATCGTACCCAGACCGTCGTTCAGGTTGTAGACGGTGGAGTAGGGGTACTGCACCGCGAGGTCCCAGACGAACAGGCACCCGAGTGCGGGAACGAGCCCGACGATCGCCGTCCACCAGCGGCCTCGGCTCAGCCCAAGGAGGATGAAGCCCACCGCCATGGCGAGGTAGGCCGAGGGGTCGGAGTCGACCAGGAAGAGGACACCGGCGACGCCGAACGCGGCTGCCGAGGCCAGCGAGATGGCGCGGGAGGATCGGCTCATGCCGTCAGTGTCCCGAGCCCGGGCAGGGATGGCAACGCAGACCACACTCCTCGGGAGCCGAGGCTGGGAACCCCTCGGCTGGTGCTGCGGCCGTGGCGACCGAGCGAGTCGCCGGTCCTCCGCGAGCTGTGGAGCGAGCGAGACCCGCGGGGCGCCCCCTGGTCGGACCGACGTCCGTGCGAGGGGCTGTCATGAACTCTGGTCGCTACCAGGGCTCGACGGTGAGGCTGGGCCACCGAGCGGCATAGTCGCACGCTTTGGCGTCATAGACCTGCTTGGGCGCGAGGCGACGGTGCGGGCGGAGGTGCATGCCGAGGACATCGTCGAGGCCGAACGGTGCATAGAGCCGTAGCCCGGACTCGCCCCTGGTGACGCCGACGCAGCAGGCCGTTGAGGCGAAGGCCCGGATGGCGTCGGTGGCGCTGCTGAAGGGAGGGCAGGGCTTCCCGAACTTCTTTTCGTACCAGAGGTGGACGCGTGCCTGGTTCCGGACCTCGAGCGGTGCTGGGACGTCCGCCATGAGCTCGTCGGCGGCGCGGGTGACGACGTCCTCGGCCTCCCAGCTCAGGTCGGAGTCGTCGTGGTAGAAGACGTCGTAGTCCTTGATGCCGTACCCGGCGGGCTTGCCCTCGACGGAGTTCCAGACGTTCTGAAAGACCGCACCCGCCGTCAGCCACCATTCCGTCAGGCCCAATGATGGGAGGCGGTCCAGGACCGCGGCACACACAGGGTCGGCGAGCACCGCCGCCAGCACGATCTCATCGTGCACGTCCGAGGAGTGGCCCACCGCGTCAGCGTCTCACAGGTTCGGCCTCGCGCTTGGTCGTCTGGTCGTCGGGCGCGAGACTGGGGCCCATGGGCACCTGGCTTGCATGGGGGGGCTGCTCGAGGACGTCAAGCGAGCGGCGGAGGCCGACGACCGCTCGGTCTCGGCGTGGATCCGCCGAGCCGTCGAGCACGAGCTGTCCCGCTCCGCCTGGAACCTCTGACGTCCGACGCGCGGCAAGAGCGGATGACGTCGGGTCTGCTGGGTGGACTATCTGGCCAGACCGAGGAACGCCATCAGGGCCCGTTCGACCTCTACGAGGCCTTCGGGAGTCAGCCGACCCACACGAGAACCGACGTTCTCGCGGCGAACGGTGGTGATCTTGTCGATCATGACGTGGCTCTCGTGCTGCAGGCCGGTGAAGTCGTCCGCGACGACGCGAACGCGCAGCAGAGGAGCATCGACCAAGGTCGTCGTCAGCGGCATGACCGTCACCGAGGCGGTACCGGCGAACAGGTCGTCCTGCACGATCAGCGCAGGCCTGGGCTTGGACGCGTACACGCCCCCAGCCACTGTCCACAGCTCGCCGCGCCTCACTCCTCGTCCCAGGAAGCGGTGATCGCCTCGACGAACGGCTGGTCATCGGCCAGCTCGTCCGAGCCTGCGACGATCCCTGCCTGACGGTGCGCCTCCCGCGCAAATCGCTCGCTGCGCACGTCAGGGACCCAGATCTGCACCGGCCGAAGGCCGCGTGCACGCATCCTGCGCCGGTACTCACTGACTCGATGCTTCACCTTCATGCCCACCACGTTACATGTAACAAGCGTTCAGGACCGATAGGTGAAGCGCGCTGCCATCGGCATGAGCGGACGTCCCAAGCCCGACGCACGCTCCGACCCTGACGCCTGACCACCGGAATGGCTCGACGACCAACGTCCGTGTCCGCGCCCTTCGATACGCTGGATGGGCACTACGCACAGACCGCGCCGTACTGGGAGCCTCGCGATTTGGTTCATGGATGTACCGGTCGAAGCGATTCGGGGCAACTAGTCGCCTCTTTGGCGACACGCATTCAGGTGCTGGTAGTGCTGGTCTTTTCATGAGAAAAAAGAACTTTGCGCTAGGTTGGAGCGGGAAGCGAGCTGCGCTCGTCAACGGCAAGCGGCGGGCCCGTACAGTATTCCGGCTGAAGCTCTTTGGGTATCATTTCGATCTGTGGCATGGGCCCTGGCGATGAGCAGGTGTCTGGTGTTGGTGCCTGAACACAAAGAGTGGGAGCGCGTTCGAATGGATCAGAAGTGGAGGATTAATGCTGGCCGCGCATTCTCCGACTTGGTGCTGGGACACTTTGGGGGTGAATCCTCGGTACAAACTAGGGTTGACGCCGTAGCGCCGAGTGCCGCGCCCGCTGGCGCGTATTTGGTGGAAGTGTCTTGGGGGGACGAGGGGGTCCTGTGTGAGGTAGCTAATTGGTCACCTCACGTGCGGCTGCTGGATGACGACACTATCGACACATCGGTCGAGCGAGCTATTGCCTACCTCAGCCTGCGGTGCTCGGGTGAGACAAGTCGTTCTGCTGAGCGAATCGCCATCTCAGAGAGTTGACTCAGCATCCCATGACGCACTTAGCTCGATCCACCGATAGACTTGGCGCGGTGAGCTGATCCGGCGCGTCGTAGCATGAGAATGCCCCTGTGCTGAAACAGAGTTGGAGTTCTTCAGGCTTCATCTCCGTCTCGCACGAGGGGCATCTCGTAGGTGAAACTCTCTCACACCCTGACCCGCACGTCGGCGGTGTTCGACGACCCGAATCTCGTGTCGCCGGCCGGCCTGGTCCCGCTGCTGGCGCTGGCGGACCGGGCGGGCCTGCGGAAGCTGGCCGATGAGCATATGAGCGTGCCGACGGACAAGGGCGCGAACGCCGGCCTGAAGGTGGCCTCGCTCGTGGCGGGGATGCTCGCCGGCGCCGACAGCATCGATGACATGGCGCTGCTGCGCCACGGCGGGATGGGCCGGGTCTTCGCCCGGGTGTACGCGCCGTCGACGCTGGGCTCGTTCCTGCGGACGTTCACCTTCGGGCACGTCCGCCAGCTCGACGCGGTCGCCGCACGGTTCCTGCTCTCGCTGGCCCGGCTCGCCGGGCTGACCCCACCGGTCCCGGCACCATTGCCCGCTGGCGACGAGGCGGGAGCCGGCGGCGGGTACGCCTTCGTCGACGTGGACGACACGATCATCGAGGTCCACGGCCACGCCAAGCAGGGCGCCGGGTTCGGCTACACCCGGGTCCGCGGCCTGAACGCGTTGATCGCCACCCTCACCACGGACCGCTGTGCGCCGCTGGTCCTCGCGCAGCGGCTGCGCAAGGGCGCCTGCGGCTCGCCCCGCGGCGCGAAACGCCTGGTCGGCGACGCCGTCAAACAGGCCCGCCGCCTGCTCGGCGCGAAGGCGCCGGTCCTGGTCCGGATGGACTCGGCCTACTACGGCCGCGACGCCGTCCACGCGGCGATCACCGGCGGCGCCCACGTGTCGGTCACCGTCCGGATGGACCCGGCGGTCAAGGCCGCGATCGCCGGCATCGACCAGGGCGCGTGGACGACGATCAAGTACCCGGACGCGATCTTCGACGAGACCACCGGCACGTGGATCTCGAAAGCGGAGGTCGCCGAGGTCCCGTACACGGCGTTCACCTCCAAGAAAACGGCCGACCGGGTCCCCGGCCGGCTGGTCGTGCGCCGGATCCCGGACGTGCACACCGACAAGAAGAAGACGAACGGGCAGGGCACCCTGTTCGACGTGTGGCGCTTCCACGCCTTCTTCACCACCGCCCCCGCCCAGCAGCTCGACACCGTCGCCGCGGACCAGGCCCACCGCGGGCACGCCATCATCGAACAGGTCCACGCCGACCTGAAGGCCTCCGCGCTGGCGCACCTGCCCTCCGGGAAGTTCACCGCCAACAGCGCCTGGCTCGTGCTCGCCGTCATCGCGTTCAACCTCACCCGCGCCGCCGCCGTCATCGCCGCCACCGGCCCGACCGGATGCTCGGACCTGGCCAAGGCGACCACCGCGACCGTCCGTCGCAAGCTGATCCACGTCCCGGCACGAGTCGCGTCCTCCGCCCGCCGGATCACCCTGCACCTGCCCCAAGCGTGGCCCTGGCAGCAGCCGTGGACCCGACTGTTCGACCGCGTCGCCGACCCGCCCGCCATCGCCTAGTCCTGACCACCCAGCCGCAGGCGGCGCGACCCGAGAAACACCGACGTGGAACACCCCGACAGCGAGGTCGGGCGATCACCCGCGCCCCTCCTCGCCTCCTCCGCCCGAGACGACGATCAACGCCACGCATCCGCCCATCGGTGGATCGAGGCTTAGGTCCAGTCGGACTGTCAGATACGAGGAAGTCGTCGAGCGTCTTCGCCATGTCGATCACGTTCCCGTCAGTGCTCGTTGGGCTCACGAGCTCGTCCAATAGACACACGGCGGGGTCGTGCCCCACAACCAGGACGCGGGCTTCTTCGACGCCATGCACGTCGACGCGCTGGGCGACGGGTTCGGGACACTGCGGGCCGTATGCCGTGGCGGGGCCGCCGCGGGGGCGAGCTGACCACCCTGCTGGACCGCCAGCCTCGAACCGGCAGACAGGGATCGAGGTGGTGCCGCCCTGGGTGGCCTCGGCCAGCCTGATCTTCTCCCGCACCCTCCTGAATCGGCCCTGCGAGTTCAGCGAGCGCGGCAGGTCGTGGAACTCGGTGCCTGAGATCTCGAGGCGGCAGCTGCCGCTGCTGTCGCACCGGCTGCTCCACGAGCCCGTCTCGCGCGCTGAGAGCAAAAGCGTCGCGACGACGGTGCCAAGAGCGGTGGCGAGGCGACGACGAGACCTAGTCATGGGACACGAGGTGGTCAGTCGGACTCGGTCAGTGGTGAGCACCGTGGTCTGCATACCCCGCAACCTGGCCTGGCTCACCCGGCGAGGTGTCCCCAGCGTCCGGCGAGGTCGGACCAGGGGCCGACCTCGGCGACGCGGCCGTCCACGACGACGACGACGCGGTCCGCCTGCGCCAGGGCCGCCCGCTTGGACGTCGCCCCGACCACCGTCATCGACCGAGAGCGCAGCGCCTGCCACAGCTCGATCTCCGTGCGGGCGTCCAGCGCGGACGACACGTCGTCGGCCAGCAGCAGCTCGGCGTCGGCGGCGACCGCGCGGGCCAGGGCGAGGCGCTGGACCTGCCCGCCGGACAGGCGGACGCCGCGGTGCCCGACGAGCGAGTGCGCGCCGCCCGCCTGCTCGACGTCGGGCTCGAGCCGCGCCACCCCGATCGGGCTGTCGAAGGCGCGGTCGAAGCCGAGACGGACGTTCTCGTCGAAGGTGCCCGACAGGACCCGGGGCACCTGGCCGACGTAGGCCACCTGACCGGGGCGCAGGAAGACCTCGGGGTCGGTGACCTCCTGACCGTTCCACCGCAGCGAGCCCCGGTGGTCGGCGAGGCCCGCGACGGCCCGCAGCAGGCTGGACTTGCCGGCCCCGACCTGGCCGAGCAGCAGCACGAGCTCGCCCCGTTCGATGTCCAGGTCGACGTCCTCGACGCCGACCGTGCCGTCCTCGTGCACGGCGGACAGGCGACGCAGCGACAGGCGCTCCAGGGGCACGCGCGGGGTGGCCGCCGGCTCGGGGGCGTCCCCGGTGACGAGGTCGACGTCGGCGGGCAGGGCGACCAGGTCCGCGCCACCCGCCATCCGGCTGGTCGCCACCTGCCAGGCGCGCGTGCCGGGAGCCTCGGTGACGACCGCCCCGGCGACCCGGCCGAACCAGTCGAAGCCGTTGACCGCGTTGACCACCAGCAGGGCGGTGGCCAGACCCCACCGCCCCGTGAGCACGCCCACCCAGGCCGCCACGGCGCCGGCCTGCACCATCACGGTGGGGACGCCGTCGAGGAAGGCCTGGACCCGGTGCTCGCGGACGGCCGCCTGGACCCGGCCGGCGTCGACCTGGCGCAGGTGGCGGCGCACCTCCGGCATGCGGCCTGCGAGCTTGACCGTGCGAGCCGACTCGAGGACTGACACGAGGACCCGGCCGAAGCGCGCCCGGGTCGCCGAGGCCTGGGCCGCGGACCGCCCGGCGACGGGACGGCCCACCGCCGAGGCGACGGCCGAGGCGGCCATGACGACGAGCAGCACGAGACCGGCGAGCCAGGTGCCCGCGACGAGCGCGGTGACCAGGCAGATCAGCAGGCCGTTGACGAAGTCGACCCAGCGGTCGGCGTAGCGCGCGTAGCGGTCGGAGTCCATCGCCCGGGCCACCACCTCGCCGGCCGGGACCCGCTCGAGGCGCCGCTGCGCGGTCTGGCCGACGAGCACGGACAGGCGCACGCGGAGCAGGACCTCGACCCACCAGCGGGGATAGCGCACCACCGCGGCCGCCAGAGCCACCGGGCCGAGCAGCGACACCGCCACCACGAGCGCGAGCCACCACCACGGTGAGGTGCCGCCTTGCAGTGCCTGGACGGCGTGCCCCCACGCGTAGCCCGTGAGAGCGCCGACGGCCCCGCCGAGGGAGTGAGCGAGAAAGAGCGCCACCGCCAGCAGGCCCCAGGCCGGGCGCACGGCAAGGACGTTGAGGATGCCGCGGGCGAGCGAGGACCCGTCGCCCGGGTCGCGGGACGCCGGGGGCTCGCCGCGGCGACGGACGGTCCCCAGGGCGGTGACGGCGGTGCTGCCCGAGGGGGCGGCCGCGTCCGGACGGTCCGAGGGACGAGGGTATGACGTCCCGGCCGCCCCGTGGTCACCGCCGGTCTCTCGGGCGGCCTCCAGCAGCGTCCGGAAGGCGCCGGGCTCGGCAGCCAGGCGCGCCCGCTCCCCCGCCTGCACGACCTGGCCACCGGCCAGGACGGCGACGAGGTCCGCGCGGGCGATCGTCGACAGCCGGTGCGCGATGAGGATGCCGGTGCGGCCACGCAGGAGCCGTTCGGAGGCGGCGACGACGCGGGCCTCGGTGAGCGGGTCCATCCGCGCTGTGGCCTCGTCGAGGACGACGACCTGGACGTCGCGCATCAGCAGCCGGGCGAAGGCGAGCAGCTGCTCCTCCCCGGCGGACAGGACCGTGCCGCCGGGACCGAGCAGGGTGTCGATCCCGTCGTCGAGGCCGCTGACCCAGTCCGAGAGACCGAGCTCGGCCAGGACGGCCTCGATGCGCTCGCGCGGCGCGTCGGTGAACAACGAGATGTTGTCGCCGAGGGTGCCCGCCAGGATCTCGGTGCGCTGCGTGACCACGCCGACGGTCTGGCGCAGCGCGCGCAGGTCGAGGTCGAGGACGTCGATCCCCTCGAGGAGGACCTCGCCGGGGCGGGGGTCGACGGCCCGCGAGACGAGCGAGGCGAGCGTCGACTTGCCCGACCCCGTGCGCCCGACGAGGGCCAGCGTCTGGCCCGCCGGCACCGTCAGGTCGACGTCGCGCAGGGCGAACGCCCCCTCGGCATACGCGAAGCAGGCGTGCCGGAACTCCAGGCTCACGGGCCCGGGCGGCAGCTCCCGGCCGCCCTCGGGCTCCGGCTCGACCGCCATCAGCTGGCGCAGGCGCATCACCGCGCCGAGGCCGGCCTGCAGGTCGGGGAGCTGGTCGGCGACCCGCCCGATGTAGCCCACGAAGGTCGCGGTGATGAGGAACAGCGTGACGAGCTGGGGCACGGACAGCCGGTCCGCCGTGGCGAGCAGGACCCCGGCGACGGCGACGGCCGCCAGGAGCGCGTGCAGGATGACCCCGGTGCGCAGGGTGACGGCCCCCTCGAGCCGCAGCACCTCGTGGAATCGCCGGTGCACCTCGGCGGACAACGCCGCCACGCGGCGGATCGCGAAGGCCTGACCGAGGCTCGTGCGCAGGTCGTCCTGGGCGGCGATGCCCTCCTCGAGCGCGGCGGCGTGGTCGGTCCACGCGGCCTCCTCGACGACCTTGCGGCGGGCGATCTCGCCGAGCAGGCCGCGCACCGACAGGACGGCCGCGACGGCGAACACCGGGAACAGCAGCACCGACGGCCACCACGTGAATCCCGCGACGACGAGCATCGGCACGATCGAGACGACGGCGCGCAGCATCATCCACAGCTGCATCCGCACGAGCGACCCGACCTCGCGGGTGTCGTCGTCGACCCGGTCGAGGATCTCCCCCACGGGCTGCTCCGACAGGGCGGGGAGCGGCTGGCTCAGTGCGGCGTCGAGCAGGTCGTCCCGCAGCCGGCCCTCCGCTCGGTCGGAGACGCCGGCCCACAACCACCGACCGACGGTGTCGACCGCCGCGCCGCCGACCACGCACAGGGCGAGGACCCCGACCAGCCGCCAGGACACCTGGTCGGCGAGTCGACCCGCCACCACCGTCCCGAGCGCCGTCCCCACGGCGCCGATCGTGAGCGCCACCAGCGCGGCCGCGGCCGTCGGGGTCGCGAGGCGCCGCCAGGTCACGGTCCGGTGGTCAGCGGTCGGGTGGTCGGCGGGATGAGCGGGGCGGCCGGACACAGTCACGGCGATGGATGCTACGCGAGCGTGCGGCCCGGCCACCACGGATATACGGCGCCACAGGGGTGCGGGCGCAGATCCTGCGGCATAGGGTCGGAGCATGAGCACCCTCGACCGACCCACGGCCCCGGACCCCTACGAGCTGCTCCCCCAGGTGGGCTCCTTCACCGTCACCAGCGAGTCCTTCGACGACGGCGCGGACCTACCGGACGCCCAGCTCTTCGACTCGTGGGGCATGACCGGCGACAACCGCTCCCCGCAGCTCTCCTGGAGCGGTGCGCCCACCGAGACGCGCGGCTATGCCGTCACCTGCTTCGACCCGGACGCACCCACCCCCAGCGGCTTCTGGCACTGGCTGCTCGTCGGTCTGCCCGCCGACTGCACCTCGCTGCCCGAGGGCGCGGGCGCCGAGCGGGGCAAGCACCTGCCCAAGGGCGCGTTCATGATGGCGAACGACTACGGCCTCAAGGCCTTCGGTGGAGCGGCGCCGCCCGCGGGCGACCGTCCGCACCGCTACATCTTCGCCGTGCACGCGCTCGACACCGACGACCTGGGGCTCGACGACACCGCGAGCGGCGCGGCGACCGGCTTCACGATCGGGGCGCACACCCTCGCCCGCGCCGTCATCACGGGGATGTGTGAGGTGCCCGAGCAGTAGGCTCGGACGAGTGCGCTTCCTCAACGGCCTGGAGCCGAGCTTCGACCTGACCTACGACGACGTCTTCATGGTCCCGTCGCGGTCGTCCGTCACCTCCCGCCTCGACGTGGACCTGTCCACGACCGACGGCAGCGGCACGACCATCCCCCTGGTGGTCGCCAACATGACCGCCATCGCCGGGCGTCGCATGGCCGAGACGGTGGCGCGTCGAGGCGGGCTGGTCGTCATACCGCAGGACATCCCCGTCGACATCGTCGCCGAGGTGATCGCCGATGTGAAGTCGCGCCACCTGGTCTACGACACCCCCATCTCGGTCAAGCCGCACCACACCTGCGGCTATGCGCTCGGCCTGCTGCCCAAGCGCGCGCACGGCGCCGCGATCGTGCAGGTCGACGACCGGCCCGTCGGCATCGTCACCGAGGCGGATCTGGTCGGCGTCGACCGGTTCACCCAGCTGTCGGAGGTGATGAGCACCGAGCTGCTCACCATCCCCGAGGGCACTAGCCCGCGCGACGCGTTCGCGCTGCTGCACGACCGCCACCGCAAGCTCGCGCCCGTCGTGGACGCCGACGGCCACCTGGTGGGCCTGGTCACGCGGCAGGGGGCGCTGCGCGCCTCGCTCTACACCCCCGCCACCGACGCCCAGGGTCGTCTGCGCATCGCCGCCGCCGTCGGCATCAACGGCGACGTCGCCGCCAAGGCACGCGCCCTCGTCGACGCCGGCGCCGACCTGCTCGTGGTCGACACGGCCCACGGCCACCAGGACAAGATGATCGACGCGCTGCGCGCGGTGCGCTCCGCCGGCGTCGACGTGCCCGTGGTGGCCGGCAACGTCGTCTCCGCCGACGGCGTGCGCGACCTGGTCGAGGCGGGCGCCGACATCATCAAGGTCGGCGTCGGGCCCGGCGCCATGTGCACCACGCGCATGCAGACCGGCGTGGGGCGCCCGCAGCTCGGCGCCGTGCTGGAGTGCGCCGCCGCGGCCCGCGAGCTCGGCAAGCACGTCTGGGCCGACGGCGGGGTGCGCCACCCCCGCGACGTCGCGCTGGCGCTGGCCGCCGGGGCGTCCAACGTCATGATCGGGTCGTGGTTCGCGGGGACCTTGGAGTCGCCAGGAGACCTGCAGCGCGACAGCGACGGCCGTGCCTACAAGGAGTCCTTCGGGATGGCGTCCAAGCGCGCCGTGGCCAACCGCACGGCCGGCGAGTCCAGCTATGACCGGGCCCGCAAGGCGCTGTTCGAGGAGGGCATCTCGGCCGCGCGCATGTACGTCGACCCGGCCCGCCCCTCGGTCGAGGACCTGATCGACGAGATCATCTCGGGGGTGCGCTCCTCCTGCACGTATGCCGGCGCCCGCTCGATCGCGGAGTTCCACGACCGCGCGGTGGTCGGCATCCAGAGCTCGTCCGGCTACGCCGAGGGGCGGCCCCTGCACCAGTCCTGGTCCTGAGCCCGAGGCGGCGGGTGTGGATGGCGGGCGGTCCGGCATACGACCGTCAGTGCATCACCGGGGTGGGGCCACCGCCGGTGTCCCGCGGGTCGTGGGTGAGTCCGAGCTTGGCCTCCATCTCCTCCAGCGGCACGCCCTTGGTCTCCGGCATGACGCGCAGCACCCAGAAGAGCTGGCCGATCATGAAGACGAAGAAGATCGCGAAGGCCACCCCGCCGCCGAGCGCACCGATGATCGGCGGGAAGAAGGTCGACGTGAGCCACGCGAACACCCAGTGGGTGAGCGAGCCGAGGGACTGGCCGCGGCCGCGGATGCGGTTGGGGAAGATCTCGGAGATGAACACCCAGATGACGGCGCCCTGGCCGAAGGCGTGGGCGGCGATGAAGACCAGCAGCCCGATCAGCACGAGGATGCTGGAGGTGGAGTCGAAGGCCCCACCCTTGCCCTTCTCGTAGTAGAACATCAGGCCCGACAGGAAGCCGAGGCTGATCAGGTAGCCGATGGAGCCGATGGTCATCAGCCGCTTGCGCCCGATCTTGTCGATGACGGTGAGGGCGGTCATGGTGGCGACGAGGTTCATGAAGCCGACGGCCACCGACATCAGGAAGGCCGCGTCGGTGGAGGCGCCGGCCTTCTTCATCACCTCGGGGGCGTAGTAGAGGATCGCGTTGATGCCGGACATCTGGTTGAACATCGCGATGGTGAACGCGAGCAGGATGACCTTGCGGTGCTCCTTGACGAAGAACGGCACGGACGGCGCGTTGGCCGCGGACGCCAGCGAGGCGTCGATCTCCTGGATCTGCAGGTCGGCCTCCTCCCGCGTCTGGGTCAGCCGGCCGATGACCTCCCGGCCCTCCTCGTCGCGGCCGTTGGCCATGAGCCAGCGGGGAGTCTCGGGGACGGTCATCAGCATGGCGAGGAAGATCGCGGCGGGCACCGCCATCACGCCGAACATCCAGCGCCAGTCGGTGGCCTCGTCGTTGATGATGATCCGGATGAGGTAGTTGGACAGGTAGGCCAGCAGGATGCCGAGCACGATGTTGAACTGCACCAGCCCGACGAGGCGACCGCGGACCTTGGCCGGGGCGATCTCGGCGGTGTAGATCGGGGCGCACACCGAGGCCGCGCCGACGCCGATGCCGCCGAGGAAGCGGAAGATCGACAGGACCAGGATGTTGGGTGCGAAGGCCGTGCCGAGGGCGCCGAGGACGTAGAGGATGCCGATGACGAACAGGACCTTCTTGCGGCCGAACCGGTCCGCGGGCTGACCCGCCGTCAGCGCGCCGAGGATGGTGCCGAGCAGGGCGACCCCGACGGCCCAGCCCAGCGCGGAGTCCGACAACGAGAACTGGGCCTTGAGGGCCTCGGTGGTGCCGGAGATGACGGCGGTGTCGAATCCGAAGATCAGACCACCGAGCGACGCGACGAGGGCGCTGCGCAGGACGAGTGGCTTCATGGCGCACGATCCTGCCCCCGAGACCCGCGCATCGCGCCCCGAAAAATGGTGCAGGGGCGCGGTTTCGGCGATCGTGACCCGAGCGAGACCAACCGACCGGCGGCGTCGCGTCAGCCAGCCCCGTCAGCCCGCCCCGTCAGCCAGTCCCTGAGGCGCGCGCCCGCAGCGCCCACATCGCGACTGCCGAGGCCGCGGCGACGTTGAGCGAGTCCACTCCCCCGGCCATCGGGATGCGCACCACCGAGTCCGCCGACGCAACGGTGCGGGTGGACAGGCCGTCGCCCTCGGTGCCCATGACCACCGCGAGACGCTCCGGCGGCGCGGCGGCGAGCTCGTCGAGCGACACGGAGTCGTCGCTCAGCGCCATCGCGGCGACGTGGAAACCGTTGTCCCGCAGCAGCTCGACTCCGCCCGGCCAGGGGTCGATGCGGGTCCACGGGACCTGGAACACCGTGCCCATCGACACCCGGATCGACCGGCGGTAGAGGGGGTCCGCGCAGCGTGGGGTGACCAGCACCGCGTCGACCCCGAGCGCGGCCGCCGAGCGAAAGATGGCGCCGACGTTGGTGTGGTCGACGATGTCCTCGAGCACGACGACCCGGCGCGCCGCCTCCAGCACCGACCCCACCGCAGGCAGCTCGGGCCGCTGCATCGACGCCAGCGCCCCACGGTGCAGGTGGAAGCCCGTGAGGTCCTCGATGATGCGGTGGGTCCCGACATATACCGGTATGCCGGACGACTCGGCCCAGGAGACCAGGTCGGCGAGGTCCGTCAGCCAGCGCTCCGCCATCAGGAAGGACCGCGGCCGGTGCCCGGCCGCCAGCGCGCGGCGGATGACCTTGTCGCTCTCGGCGATGTAGAGCCCGCGCTCCGGCTCGGTGCGCCGCCGCAGCGCGACGTCGGTCAGGCCGACGTAGTCGAGCAGCGCGGGGTCGGCGGGGTCATCGATCCAGATGGGCACCGCGCAAGCCTAGTCACGGGAAGGCGACCAGCTTGACGATCGCCGCCACGCCCACCACCACGATGATGACGCGCAGCGCGGACGCCGAGATGCGCGTCCCGATCCGGGCACCGACCCAGCCGCCGCCGAGGGCGCCGAGGCCGATGAGCGCGGCCACGTCCCAACGCATCTGGTCGCGCGCCACCACGATGAAGACGAGCGCCGCCACGAAGTTCGTGAGGCTGGCGGTGATGTTCTTGATGGCGTTGATCTGCGGGAGGGGGTGCGGCAGGAGCAGGCCCAGCAGGGACACGAGGATGATCCCCTGCGCCGCCCCGAAGTAGCCGCCGTAGACGGCGGTGAGCCCCACGGAGGCGATGGCGAGGCGCATCCGGGTCGGGCTGATCGCCTCCTGGTGGTGGGTCGTGGTCCACCGGCTGATCCGCGGGCCCAGGACGACGAGGACCAGGGCCAGCGCGATCAGGACCGGCACGACCACGCGGAAGGCCTCCGCGGGCAGGACCAGCAGCAGGACGGCGCCCGCGACCGCGCCGACCAACGCGGCGGGCACGAATCGGCGCACCAGGTCGCCCATGCCCACCATGAGCGACCGGAAGCCCGGGATGCTCGTGACGGCCGCCGCGCACAGCCCGAGGCTGTTGGAGATGTTGGCCGAGACCGGCGGGATCCCGAGCAGCAGCAGCGTCGGGAACGTGATCAGCGTCCCCGACCCGACGACGGTGTTGATGGTCCCGGCGCCGAGACCGGCGAGGACGATGACCAGGGCTTCCCACAGCGACACCCGGCCACCATAGGTGGTGACCGGGTGTCCGTGCCCAGAGGGGCGGATGGTGGTCGGGACGTATGCCGTCCGCCCGCCCTCAGCGGGGTTCGCGGGTCAGCGCGGCTCTCTGTCAGCGGGGCTCGCGCCAGGCGGCGGGGGCGTGGGGCCGGCGGGCGGCTCCACGTGGGGCGGGTCGACGTGCGGCTCTGCGGCGGGCATGGCCTGGGTCGGCGCAGTCGGCATACCGGAGGGGCGTCGCTCCTGGGCGTGGTCCTCGGCCTCGCGCTCGGTGGCCTGGGCCTGGCTGCGGGCCTCACGGAGCGCCTCGGCGGGGTCCTGCAGCTGCACGTCGTCGAACGCCGCGCGGGACAGCTCGGAGTCCTCGGGGGTGTAGGGGTCGGACGGGTCGCTGCCCCAGCCGCCCTTGCCGTCGGTGCCGGTGTTGCCTCCGAGCGCGGAGCCGATGCCCTTGAGCGCCTCGGTGAGCTCGGACGGGATGACCCACAGCTTGTTGGCGTCGCCTCGGGCGAGCTGGGGGAGCACCTGGAGGTACTGGTAGGCGAGGAGCTTCTGGTCGGGCTTGCCGCGGTGGATCGCGTCGAAGACCTGGGTGATGGCGCGGGACTGACCCTGCGCCTCGAGGATGCGGGCCTGGGCGGAGCCCTCGGCGCGCAGGATCTGCGACTGCTTCTCGCCCTCGGCGGTGAGGATCTGGGACTGCTTGACGCCCTCGGCGGTCAGGATCGCGGCGCGACGGTCACGCTCGGCGCGCATCTGCTTCTCCATCGAGTCCTGCACGGAGTGCGGCGGGTCGATGGCCTTGAGCTCGACGCGGTTGACACGGATGCCCCACTTGCCGGTGGCCTCGTCGAGGACGCCGCGCAGCTGGGCGTTGATCTGGTCGCGCGAGGTCAACGTCTGCTCGAGGTCGAGGGATCCGATGACGTTGCGCAGGGTGGTGACGGTGAGCTGCTCGATGCCCTGGATGAAGTTGGCGATCTCGTAGACGGCCGACTTGGCGTCGATCACCGAGTAGTAGATGACCGTGTCGATGGAGACGACCAGGTTGTCGCTCGTGATCACGGGCTGGGGCGGGAAGGACACCACCTGCTCGCGCAGGTCGATGTTGGCGCGGACCTTGTCGAAGAACGGGACCAGCAGGTGCAGGCCCGCCGTCAGGGTCCGTGAGTAGCTGCCGAGCCGCTCGATGATGAGCGCCGTCTGCTGCGGCACGATCTTGATGGTCTTGGCGATCACGATGACCGCGAAGAGCACCAGGATGCCGAGGACGATCAGGGTCTCCATGGATCAGATGCCTTCCCGGCTGTCCGCGGCGTCGGCGACGACGGCGGTAGCCCCCTCGATGGACACCACCCGGACCTCCTGGCCCGGGGGTATGGCGGGTTGCCCCGCCTGGGTGCGCGCGGTCCACGTCTCCCCCGCGAGCTTGATCAGCCCGCTCGTGGTGGTCACCGTCTCGGTGACCAGGGCTGCGCGCCCGATGTTGGCGCCGGCGCCGATGCTGGTGTCCGGCGCGACGGTGAACCGCCGCTTGACCATGGGCCGCACCAGCAGGACGAGCAGCAGCGCCACGACCACGGCGACGACCACCTGCACCGCGAACCCGGCACCCAGGGCCGACGCGATCGCCCCCGCCAGGGAGCCTCCCGCGAGCATCAGCCAGAAGAAGTCGACGCTGGCCGCCTCGATCGCCCCCAGGATCAGGGCCAGTCCCACCCAGGCCAGCCAGCCGTTGTCAGCGAACCACTCCATGACGTCCCACTCTCCTCGTCTCCAGCACGTCGGGCACCTGGGGGGTGCGGCTGCGGCGCGGACACCTGTGTGACGTGTCCCGGGCCGTGCGGGTTCCCGCGCAGGCCTCAGCCCGCGTCGGGGCGGGCGCGGGCGGCATACCGCTCGCCGTGCTGCTCCAGGACCAGCGGCAGGCCGAAGGTCTCGGACAGGTTGTCCTCGGTGAGGGTGAGCTCGAGCGGTCCGGCGGCCACGACCATCCCGTCGCGCAGGAGCAGCACGTCGGTGAAGCCCGGCGGGATCTCCTCGACGTGGTGGGTCACCAGGACCAGGGCGGGCGACATGACGTCCTGGGCGAGCTCGCCGAGGCGACGCACGAGGTCCTCGCGACCACCGAGGTCCAGGCCGGCGGCGGGCTCGTCGAGCAGCATCAGCTCGGGGTCGGCCATCAGGGCCCGGGCGATCTGGACGCGCTTGCGCTCCCCCTCGCTCAGCGTCCCGAAGGTCCGCTCGGCGAGGTGCGCGACGCCGAGGGTGCCGAGCAGCTCGTCGGCCCGCTGCTCGTCGAGCTCGTCATAGCTCTCGCGCCATCGCCCGATCACGGCGTAGGACGCGGTCAGCACGACATCGCGCACCCGCTCCGACAGGGGGACGCGCTCGGCGGTGGCGGCGCTGGCGATCCCGATGCGAGGCCGCAGCTCGAACACGTCGACCGCCCCGAGGGTCTCGCCGAGGACGCTGGCGGTCCCGCTCGTCGGGTGCATCCGCGCGGCGGCCAGCTGCAGCAGCGTCGACTTGCCGGCTCCGTTGGGGCCCAGCACGACCCAGCGCTGACCCTCCTCGACCTCCCAGTCGATCCCCTCGACCAGCGTGGTGGCGCCACGGCGCACCGTGACATCGTCGAACTCGAGGACGTCGCTCATGCTCCGACCCTATGGCACCCCGCGCGCCTAGGATGGCCGGGATGTCCGAGCTGCCCCTGTCGTGTCGCCTGGCCCTGTGGGTGACCAGCGCGTATGCCGGCCGCCTGCCCCTGGAGCGGGCGCTGGTCGCGGCGGCGGCCGAGCTGGACCACGTCTCTGGGGTCGAGCGGGTGCAGGACTGGGGCTCGCTGGGCGAACGCGTCGTGGCGGTGGCGCTGCCCCGCGCCGGAGCCACCGTCTCGGTGCCGCGCGGCAACCCCGACCTCGTCGGGGCGGCGGCCGAGGCGGGCGAGTGCTGCTACTCCCCCGCGCTGGGCGTGGCGCTGGTCCCGGCCGTGGCGGAGTTCGGGCCCGCGGGCGACGTCGGGTGGGCGGCGCGGTTGACGGCATACGACGGCGACCCGGTGCCGAGCCACCGCCTGGAGATGCTGTCGCTACGCGAGGCGGAGCGGGTCCTGCGGGCCGAGATCGCCTCGGCCACCGAGGAGCTCACGTCGCTGGGCGCGGTCTGGGGCGCGGCCGCGCGCGACGCCGCCGACGCCGCGCTGGGCTCAGGGCGCTGGGGGCTGCCACCCGACCTGCCCGCCCGCGCGGTGTCCGTGATCACCCTGGCCGCGACGGTCGGGCGCATCGCCGACCTGGGGCTCGAGGCCGCCGACCCGTCGCTGGTGGCGGGCGAGGCGGGGCGCCGGTCGGCGACGCTGCAACGGCTGCAGCGGGCGGCGGACGAGGCGCTGGAGACGGCCACCAACGTGGCGGCGCTGGCGATCGCGGGCTACCTCCCCGCCGACCGCCTCCCCTGACCGCGCGACCGCCCCTTCCCCCTTTCACCCTCCCCCTCCGGAGATCGTGAGGGTCTTGCCCGACATTCTTGGACGAGACGCTCACGATCCTGCGGGATGCGGGATGCGGGATGCGGGATGCGAGGTGCGAGGTGCGGGATCAGGCGTCGAGGACGGTGCGATAGACCTCGAGGGTCTTGTCGCCGATCGCCGCCCACGAGAAGTGCTCGACGGCGCGCTGCCGTCCCGCTCGCCCCATGGCCCGCGCGCGCTCGACGTCCGACACGGCATCTGTCAGCGCCGCCGCCAGGTCGGCGACGAACCGCTCCTCGTCCAGCGGCGTGCCCGACCCGTCCTGCACCTGCTCGATCGGGACCAGCCACCCCGTCTCGCCGTGCACCACGACCTCCGGGATGCCGCCGGTCGCCGTGGCGACCACGGCCGCCTCGCAGGCCATCGCCTCGAGGTTGACGATCCCGAGCGGCTCGTAGATCGAGGGGCACGCGAACACCGTGCACGCCGACTCGAGCGCCACGATCTCGTGGCGGGGCAGGTGCTCGGCGATCCAGACGACGCCGTCGCGGCGGGACTTGAGGTCGTCGATCAGCGCCTTGACCTCGGCCTTGATCTCGGGAGTGTCGGGCGCGCCGGCGGCCAGCACGAGCTGCACGCCCTCGGGCAGCCGGGCGGCGGCCTTGATGAGATAGGGCAGCCCCTTCTGCCGGGTGATCCGCCCGACGAAGCACACGAACGGCCGGTCGGGGTCGATGCCGTACTTGTCGAGCACCTCCGGGTCGGGGCCGGGCCCCCAGTCCTCGGAGTCGATCCCGTTGTGCACCACGTGGACCCGCGCCGGGTCGAGCGCGGGGTAGCAGCGCAGGATGTCCTCGCGCATCCCCGCCGAGACAGCGATGATCCCGGCCGCGGCCTCGTAGGCCGACCGCTCCACGAACGACGAGAGCGCGTAGCCGCCGCCGAGCTGCTCGGCCTTCCAGGGCCGCAGCGGCTCGAGCGAGTGGGCCGAGATCACGTGCGGGATGCCGTTGAGCAGCGACGCCACGTGACCGCCGAAGTTGGCGTACCACGTGTGCGAGTGCACCAGGTCGGCGCCTCCCACGTCGGCCGCGATGCGCAGGTCGGTGCCCATCGTCACCAGCGCCGCGTTGGACCCCTCGAGCTCGGGCAGGTCGGCATACCCGGTCGTGCCCTCCTCGTCCCGGGGGCCGCCGAAGCAGCGGACCCGGACGTCGATGTCGCCGCGGGCCCGCAGGGCCCGGACGAGCTCGGTGACGTGCACACCCGCGCCGCCGTAGACCTGGGGCGGGTACTCCTTGCTCACGATGTCGACTCGCACGGGAGCAACCTATCCGGGGTCGGGCCCGCCCGCCCGCCCAGCCCCGACGAGACGGTCGGCGGCGGCGAATCCGGGCCCGCCACGATTCGCCGCTCACGGCGGATCCCCTCCCGTGGCAGGCGGATCGCCGCGACCTTAAGGTGAGGGCATGTACAACCGCCGCGGCCACAAGAAGGTCCTCGCCATCGTCCTCGCCGGCGGGGAGGGCAAACGACTCATGCCCCTCACCGCTGACCGCGCCAAGCCGGCCGTCCCGTTCGGCGGCAACTACCGTCTGATCGACTTCGCCCTGTCCAACGTCGTCAACAGCGGCTTCCTCAAGGTCGTCGTGCTAACGCAGTACAAGTCGCACAGCCTCGACCGGCACGTGTCGCGCACCTGGCGCATGTCGCAGATGCTCGGCAACTACGTCACCAACGTGCCGGCGCAGCAGCGCATCGGCAAGGAGTGGTACCGCGGGTCCGCCGACGCGATCTACCAGTCCATGAACCTCATCCGCGACGAGGACCCGGACATCGTCGTCGTCGTGGGTGCGGACCACGTCTACCGCATGGACTTCTCGCAGATGGTCGCCCAGCACGTCGACACCGGGGCCGCATGCACCGTCGCCGCGATCCGTCAGCCGCGGTCCATGGCCGACCAGTTCGGCGTGATCGACGTCGAGCCGAGCAACCCGGCCAAGATCCGCGAGTTCCTCGAGAAGCCCACCGACCCCGAGGGCCTGCCGGACTCCCCCGAGGAG
The DNA here is from genome assembly GCF_009707125.1 of Arsenicicoccus cauae. Classification (GTDB taxonomy): domain Bacteria; phylum Actinomycetota; class Actinomycetes; order Actinomycetales; family Dermatophilaceae; genus Arsenicicoccus; species Arsenicicoccus cauae. The sequence goes on along the minus strand of NZ_WLVL01000040.1, from coordinate 338,542 downwards.
ATCCTCGCGTCCATGGGCAACTACGTCTTCACCAAGGACGCCCTGGTCGCGGCGCTCGAGAGCGACAATGCCCGCGACGACACCAAGCACGACATGGGCGGCGACATCGTGCCGGCCTTCGTCGACGCTGGCGACGCCTACGTCTACGACTTCAGGGACAACGTGGTGCCCGGCGAGACCGAGCGCGACCACGGCTACTGGCGCGACGTCGGCACCATGGACTCCTATTACGACGCGCACATGGAGCTCGTGTCCCTCAACCCGGTGTTCAACCTCTACAACATGGAGTGGCCGATCTTCACGCAGATGGAGTCGCTGCCGCCGGCCAAGTTCGTCACGGGCATGGCCTCGCGCGCCGCCAAGGTCACCAACTCCACCGTCTGCCCGGGCGTCGTCGTGTCCGGCGCCGAGGTCAGCACGTCGGTGCTGTCCCCGCGCGTCAAGCTCAACTCCTACTCCACCGTCGAGGGCTCCGTGCTCTTTGACGACGTGGTCGTCCACCGCAACGCGACCGTGCACAAGGCCGTCCTCGACAAGGGGGTCGACGTCCCCGAGGGCGCGATGGTCGGCGTCGACAAGGAGCACGACCGGGCCCGCGGCTACTACGTGACCGACTCCGGGATCACGGTGGTGGGCAAGGGAGTCCAGATCGTGCACTGACCGGCTCGATGACCACGACGTCGTATGCCGGACAGCCCACCGGCATACGACGTCGCCGTCTCTAGGCTGGGGCCCGTGCCCGACACCCCCGCCGCTCCCCTGGTCCGCCGCCCCGAGGTGCTCGAGCGCACCCGTGCCGCGCTGGCCGAGGGTCCACCCCTGCTGCTCACCGACGTCGACTCCACGCTCATCGAGGACGAGGTCATCGAGCTGCTCGCCGCGCACGCCGGCAAGGAGGACGAGGTGCGGGCGGTGACCGAGGCGGCCATGCGGGGCGAGCTCGACTTCGCGCAGAGCCTGCACGCGCGGGTCGCCGTGCTCGAGGGGCTGCCTGTGACGGTGATCGACGCGGTGCGGGCCGCGGTGAGGGTGACCCCCGGGGCGCAGGAGCTCGTCGACGCGGTCACCGCGGCGGGCGGCGTCGTGGGCGTGGTGTCGGGCGGGTTCGTGGAGGTGGTGGGCCCGCTCGCGCAGACCCTGCGGATCCACCACGCGGTCGCCAACGCCCTGGAGGTCACCGACGGTCGGCTCACCGGGCGCGTGTCCGGCGAGGTCGTGGACCGCGCCGTCAAGGCCCGCGTCCTGCGCGAGCTGGCCGAGCGGCACGGCATACCGCCGGAGCGCACGATCGCCGTGGGCGACGGCGCCAACGACCTCGACATGCTGCAGGCGGCCGGGCTCGGGGTGGCCTTCGCCGCCAAGCCCGCGCTGGCCGACCGCGCCGACGTGTGCCTGCCCGGCCCCCGGCTCGACGACCTGGTCGAGCTGCTGGGGCTCCCCCGCGCAGCCCGGTGAGGCGCGGCGGGGCGGTCGCGTGCGGGGGCGGGACGGGCGGTGGCGGGCGGGGGCAGGACGGGCGGGTGCGGGCGTGGACGGGTTCGTCTCGCTCTGCGGCGCGGCGACCCGGGGGCCCGCGGGCAGCGGCCTAGGGTAACGGGCAGCGCACCGCGGTCCGTGCGCTGCCATGACACCGGGAGTTGATCCGCACATGTCCGCCCAGCCGGAGCCGACCATCCATCGTTCGCTGCTCATCATCGGCGGCGCCGAGGACAAGATGGGTCGGGCGACGGTGCTGCGACGCTTCGTGCGGCTGGCCGGCGGCGAGCGGGCCCGCATGGTGGTCATCCCGTCCGCGTCGGCGTTCGCGGACGAGGCGGCGGAGGTCTATGCCGATGTCTTCGCCCGGCTCGGGGCGGACCGGACGGTCACGGTCGACATCCAGAGCCGCGCCGAGGCCGACCGCACCGACGCGGGGTGCGGCGCCGCTGCCATCGACGAGGCCACCGGTGTCTTCATGACCGGGGGCAACCAGCTCAAGCTCGCCCAGCTCATCGGCGGCACCGAGGTCGGGCGCGCCATCCACCGGGCCTACGAGCGCGGCGCCGTCATCGCCGGCACCTCGGCGGGGGCCTCGATCATGAGCCGGTTCATGATCTCGATGGGCGACGAGGGCATCACCCCGCGCCAGCGGTCCAGCCAGCTGACGGCGGGTCTGGACCTGCTCCCGGACGTGATCGTCGACCAGCACTTCGCGCAGCGCACGCGCTACGGACGGCTGCTGTCCCTCGTGGCCGGCTCCCCCGCCCTGCTCGGTATGGGCGTCGACGAGGACACGGCCGCCGAGATCACCGACGGGCGTGTGCTCACGGTCATCGGCGACGGCGGCGTGTTCATCGCGGACGCCCGCCGCGCGGTGACCGACGCCTACGAGGCGGCCGAGGACGCGCCGCTGCTCGTGAGCGGGGCGGTCGTCCACACGCTGCCCGCCGGGTCGACCTTCGACCTGCAGACCGCCACGCTCATGAGCTTCTCCGAGATGCACCCCGACGTCGACATGCGCCGCTCCGAGCGCGAGCACCCGGACGGGTCCGCGCCCGTCGTCTGAGCGAGCCGGTGACCCCCGGTGGCGGCGGTCCCGGCATACGGCATCGGTCCCCGCCCCGCCCCCCGACGGACCAGAGGGACAGCACCGTCCGGGGCCGCTAGCCTGGGGCCCGCGTCCCCCAGCCAGGAGGTCTCCATGGACACCCCACGCCCCCGCCCCTGCGGGCCGGCCCGACCCGACCTGCGGGTCCTGTCCCAGCGGGTCTACCGCGGGCCGAACGTCTGGTCCTACGACCAGGCCGTCCACCTCGTCGTGGACCTCGGGATCCTGGAGGAGTACCCGACCGACCTGCTCCCGGGCTTCACCGAGCGCCTGGTCGAGCTGCTGCCGGGCCTGGAGCGTCACACCTGCTCGGTCGGGACGGCGGGCGGCTTCATCCAGCGGATGCAGGACGGCACGTGGCTAGGTCACGTCGCCGAGCACGTCGCGCTGCAGCTGCAGCAGGAGGCGGGGCACGACCTGCGCCGCGGCAAGACCCGCTCGGTGCGCGGCAAGGTCGGGCAGTACAACGTCATCGTCGGCTACCTGGACGAGGCCGTCGCGCTGGCCGCGTGCGAGCTCGCCGTCCGCCTCGTCAACGACCTGGTGGAGCACGACGAGGCCTTCGACTTCGAGGCGGAGCTGGCCACCTTCCTGCGGTTCGCGCAGCGTCAGGCCTTCGGACCGTCCACGATGGCGATCCTCGAGGAGGCCGTCAGCCGCGACATCCCCTGGCAGCGCCTCAACCGCGGCTCGCTGGTCCAGCTCGGGCAGGGCGTCCACGCCAAGCGCTTCCGCGCCACCATGACCTCGCTGACCGGGGCGCTGGCCGTCGACATCGCCTCCGACAAGGACCTCACCACGCAGCTGCTCGCCTCGGCCGGCCTGCCCGTCCCGCGCAGCGAGCTCGTGCGCGACGTCGAGGGTGCCGCCGCCGCGGCCCGCCGGATCGGCTACCCCGTCGTCGTCAAGCCGCTCGACGGCAACCACGGCCGCGGCGTCTGCCTCGACCTGCGCGACGAGCAGGCCGTCCGCGAGTCCTTCCCGATCGCGCAGGAGCAGTCCCGGCGCGGGTCGGTGATGGTCGAGTCCTTCGTCACCGGCAAGGACTACCGCTGCCTGATCATCGGCGGCCGCATGCAGGCCATCGCCGAGCGCGTCCCCGCGCACGTCGTGGGGGACGGCACCCACACGGTGGCCGAGCTCGTCGACATCACCAACGCCGACCCCCGCCGCGGCGTCGGCCACGAGAAGGTCCTCACCAAGATCAAGGTCGACGAGGCCGCGGTGGAGCTCGTCCGGTCGCAGGGCCACGCCATGGACGCGGTCGTCCCGCGCGGCGAGATGGTCAAGCTGGCCCTCACCGCCAACATGTCCACCGGCGGCATCTCCATCGACCGCACCTGGGACGCCCACCCCGACAACGTCGACGTGGCCGAGGAGGCGGCGCGGCTCATCGGGCTTGACGTCGCGGGCATCGACTTCATCTGCCCCGACATCACCGAGCCGGTCCGCGAGACCGGCGGCGCGATCTGCGAGGTCAACGCGGCCCCCGGCTTCCGGATGCACACGCACCCCACCGAGGGCGAGCCGCAGTTCATCGCCAAGCCCGTCGTCGACCTGCTGTTTCCCCCCGGGGCGCCGTCGCGCGTGCCGATCATCGCCGTGACCGGCACCAACGGCAAGACCACCACCAGCCGGATGATCTCCCACATCTTCAAGGGTCTCGGGCGCAAGGTCGGCATGACCTCCACTGACGGCGTCGTCATCGACGAGCGCCTCGTCATCAAGGCCGACGCGTCCGGCCCGCGCTCGGCGCGCATGGTCCTGCAGAACCCCCGCGTCGACCTCGCCGTGATGGAGGTCGCCCGCGGCGGCATCATCCGCGAGGGCCTCGGCTACGACCGCAACGACGTCGCCGTCGTCACCAACGTCGCCGCAGATCACCTGGGGCTCAAGGGGATCGACACGCTCGAGCAGCTCGCCGCGGTCAAGCGCGTCGTGGTCGAGGCGGTCCCCCGCTCCGGGTATGCCGTGCTCAACGCCGACGACGAGCACGTGCGGGCGATGCGCCGCCGCTGCTCCGGCTCGGTCGTGTGGTTCTCCCTCAAGGCGCCCGGCTCCGAGGAGCGCGCCATGATCGACGAGCACTGCCGCCGCGGCGGCCGCGCCGTCGTGCTCGAGGAGACCGAGCGAGGCGAGATGATCGTGATCCGCCAGGGCCGCCGCTCGATGCAGCTGGCGTTCACCCACCTGCTGCCGTCGACCTTCGAGGGCACCGCGCGCATGAACGTCGCCAACGCCCTCGCCGCCGCCGGCGCCGCGTTCGCGCTGGGGGCGCCGCTGCAGGACATCCGCCAGGGACTGCGCACCTTCACCACCAGCTACTACCTCTCCCCCGGCCGCATGAACCTGCTCACCGTCGCCGGCCGGCAGATCATCGTCGACTACTGCCACAACGCGGCCGGGATGCGCATGCTGGGTGACTTCGCCCAGCGGTATGCCGACCGTCAGGAGGAACGCGGGGCCGGCGGCACGGTGCGGCGCATCGGACTGGTCGCGACCGCGGGCGACCGCCGGGACGACGACATGGCCGAGCTCGGCGCCGTGGCCGCGGAGTACTTCGACACCATCGTCGTGCGCGACGACGCCCACCTGCGCGGGCGCGCCCCGGGCGAGCAGGCCGAGCACGTGGCGCGCGGCATACGGCAGGCGCAGGAGGCCGGGCGAGCCCGGTGCACCGACGTCGAGATCGTGCTCGACGAGCTCCAGGCGACCGACCGCGCGCTGGAGATCGCCGAGCCCGGCGACCTGGTGGTGCTGTGCGTGGACAAGCACGCGCAGGTCATGGAACGCCTCGAGCAGCGGACCAAGGTCGCGACCCCGCGCGGCGACAACGAGCAGGACGGCCGGGCGTACGACCCGGACTTCGTGATGGACCAGGCCGCGCAGGCCGAGACCGCCTGAGTCGCCACGCGGTGCGCGGCGAGCGCGCCACCCCGATCGCGGGGCGGCGCGCTCGCTGCGTTGTGTCAGCTGGGAGCTCAGGTTGGGTCGTCTGGAGGGGCTGGGGGCGTGCGTTGGTGAGCTAGGAGCTCAGTCCGTGTCGGCGGGGGACGTCCCGCGCATGAGCTCGACGCGGCGGTGCAGGCCGTCGCGGTAGTAGTCGTCGTCGGTCGTCGCCGCACGGCGGAGCAGCGTGTCGATCAACGAGGCCACGGCCTCCTGCGCGTGCCCCGCGTCGATCTGCGCGAGCGCGCGGAAGGCGACATACGCGCCGCTGTCCTGGCGCCGCGCGTCCACGGACTCGAGCAGCGCGAGCGCCTCGGCGGGTCGCCCCTGGCGGCGCACGGCCGAGGCCTCGCTGATCAGGGAGCGGGTGCGCCAGGGCTCGTCCAGCCCGGCCTCGCGCGCTCGCTGGAACAGCTCGATGGCGGCCTCCTCCTCGTCGCCGCGGTTGCGATAGGCCGCGAGCTCGAAGAGCAGCCGGCCGTCCGACGGGGACTCGGCGAGGAGTTGCTCGATGGTGGCCACGCGGTCGGCCAGGGAGACCGTCGCGTCGGCGCGCAGGGCGCGGAGGGTCTCCTCGTGCTCGTGCTCGCCGCGGGCGCGCTTGACCTTGGCCCGGATGGAGGTGGCGGAGTCGGGGCGGGCGCCCTGCTCGAGCAGCCAGGCGTTGAGCTGCGGCCAGTCGGCGTGCACCATGACGGCGACGACGTCGCCGTTGCCGGTCTGCCGCAGGATGCCCTGCAGGCCGTCGAGCTCGGTGGGATAGGAGTCGACCTCGGCGACGCCGACGCGGGACAGCCCGATCCGCAGGTGCGCCTCGAGGTCCTCGCGGGTGCGGCCTCGCAGGTAGCGGTCCTTGTGCACGACGTGCACGACGTCGGCGCTGGACCCGGCCATCGCGCCCATGGACTCCAGGATCTCGTCGGTGCGGTCGCCGCCGGTGCCCACGCCGAGGTGGAAGCGTGCGCCGGGCCTGGTGAGCCCCCGGGCGACCTCGATCAGCGCCTGGAGGCCGTCCTCGTTGTGCGCCATGTCGAGGATGACGGTCGCGGTGCCACCGGAGTCCACCCGCACGGTGTAGGTGTTGAGCCGGCCGGGGTTGTGCTCCCCGTCGGGGGCGAAGGTCCGCAGCCCCTCGACGACGGCGTCGCGCGGCAGGCCGAGTCCGAGGGACGTGGCGGCGGCCGCGAGCGCGTTGGCGGTGTTGTGCCGCGACAGCCCGGCCATGGTCATCGGCACCTCGGCCAGGGGGAGCAGCCGGTCCACCTCGCCGTCGCGCTCCAGGACAGCGATGGCGTCGTCGAGCACGGTGATGCCCCGACCACCGTCGTCGACGGCCTCGCGCAGCGCGGGCGAGGACGGGTCGGTGCTGAACGCCCACGGGCGCGCCTCGGTGCTCGACCGCATCGCCCAGACGCGGGGGTCGTCACCGTTGAGCACGGCCCACCCGTCGGGCCGGGTGACCTTGGTCACGATGGCCTTGACCTCGGAGAGCTGGTCGACCGTGTCGACGCCCTGCATGCCGAGGTGGTCGGCTGTGACGTTGGTGACCACGGAGACGTCGTTGTGGGTCACGCCCATGCCCTTGAGCAGCATGCCTCCGCGCGCGGTCTCGAGGATGCCGACCTGCACGCCGGGGTGGTGCAGCACGGCGGCCGCGCCCGCGGGACCCGAGTAGTCCCCCTCCTCGACCTCCTCGCCCTGGGCGTAGACGCCCGAAGTGCTCGACCACGCGGTCTGCAGCCCCGCCGTCATGGCGATGTGGGCGACGAGGCGGGTGGTGGTGGTCTTGCCGTTGGTGCCGGTGATGGAGGCGACGGGGATCTTGGGGGTGATCGTGGTCGGGCGGGCGCCGGCGGGGGCGGTGGCGATCTGCCGGGTCGCGTCGTCCATGGCCTGCCGGGCCTCGTCGTCGTCGCCGGTGAGCAGGGCCGACAGCACCGGCCCCAGCGCCTCGGCCATCGCGACCCCGCGGCCACGCCGGCTCCACGGGAACGCGACGACGATCTCCTCGGGACGGTTGCCTGCCCGTGTCTTGGTCGACAGGCCTCGTATGCCGGCGCCCGCCGCGAGCCGCCGGACCAGGCGACGCGCGAGGCGCAGCGCCATGGCCTGACGCTCCAGGGTGTGGGCGCCGCCGGGGTCGGCCTGCCGCAGGCCGAGACGTGCCGCGAGGCGGCGCGCCTGGGGGCGACGCAGCTCGAGGATCCCGGGCACCTCGAGCACGACCTTCATGGCCGGACGCGTGAAGTAGAGGTTGGGTCCCTCCAGCACTCGCACCTCGGTCACCGTGATGGGCGCCACGTCCGCGTCAGTCATGCGCCCGATCCTAGGGGCTGACCAGGGCCCTCGCCGCACGGTCCGGGACCGCCCGCAGACCGGTAGAACGCACGGTCACCCGCCCGTATCGAGGGGGCTCCCCGCGAGGCGGCAGGCGCTGCGTCATACGGCCTGAGTCACTGACCCATCGCGTGGACGCCGCCGTCGACGTGGACGATCTCGCCCGTCGTCGCGGGGAACCAGTCGGACAGCAGCACGGCGCAGGCCTTGGCCGCAGGCTCGGGGTCCTTCACGTCCCAGCCGAGGGGCGCGCGGTCGTCCCACACGCGCTCGAACTGCTCGAAGCCCGGGATCGACTTGGCCGCGGTCGTGCGGATCGGGCCGGCGGCCACCAGGTTGCAGCGGATCCCCTTGGGGCCCAGGTCACGCGCGAGGTAGCGGTTGGTCGACTCGAAGGCAGCCTTGGCGACGCCCATCCAGTCGTAGACCGGCCAGGCGAACTTCGCGTCGAAGGTGAGCCCGACGATCGAGCCGCCGTCGGTCATGAGCGGCTCGCACGCGACGGCCAACGACTTGAGGGAGTAGGCCGAGATCTGCAGCGCCGTCGACACGTCCTCCCACGTCGCGTCGAGGAAGCTGAAGGCACCCTGGGGCGCGAAGCCGATGGAGTGCAGCACGCCATCGAGCCGGTCGGTGTGCTCGCCCAACCGCTCCGCGAGCGTGTCGAGATGCTCCTGGTCGGCCACGTCTAGCTCGATGACCGGCGGGGTCTGCGGGAGGCGCTTGGCGATCGTCTGGGTGATCTTCATCGTGCGGCCGAAGCTGGTGAGGATGACCTCCGCGCCCTCCTGCTGCGCGATGCGCGCCACGTGGAAGGCGATGGAGGAGTCCATCAGGACGCCGGTGACGAGAAACTTCTTGCCGTCGAGCATGCCCATGGGACAGGTCCTTTCGTATGACGGATGCGGGGTCGGGTCTCGCGGGGTCGGGTCTCGCGGGGGTGCTCAGTGGCCCATGCCGAGGCCACCGTCGACCGGGATCACGGCGCCGGAGATGTAGGACGCGCCCGGCGAGGCGAGGAAGGTGACGGCGGAGGCGATCTCGTCGGCGGAGCCGAGGCGGCCGGCGGGGATGGCCTTCTTGTAGCCCGCGACCGTGTCCTCGGGGAGCACGGCCGTCATGTCGGTCTCGACGAAGCCGGGGGCGACGACGTTGGCGGTGATGCCTCGGCCGCCGAGCTCGCGCGTGATGGACCGCGCGAGGCCGACGAGCCCGGACTTGGAGGCGGCGTAGTTGGCCTGCCCCGGGCTGCCGTAGAGCCCGACCACGCTGGAGACGAAGATCAGGCGACCGCGGCGGAGCCTGATCATGCCCTTGGAGGCGCGACGGGCGCACCGGAAGGCGCCGGCGAGGTTGGTGTCGACGACCTGGTCGAAGTCCTCGTCGCTCATGCGCATGAGCAGCGTGTCCTTGGTGACGCCGGCGTTGGCGACCACGACCTCGATCGGTCCGCCCAGCAGCTCCTCGGCCGCCGTGAACGCCGCGTCGACCGACTCGGTGCTGGTGACGTCGCCCTGCACGGCCTGCAGCCCGTCGGGGGCCTCGCCGGACCGGCTCGTGACGACCACCTTGTCGCCCTGCGCCACGAAGGCCCGCGCGATCGCGAGGCCGATGCCGCGGTTGCCTCCGGTGACCAGGACGGTGCGTGGCTCGGGACGGTCGGTGGTCATGGTGCTCCTCACCAGTGGGGCCTGCGGGTTCCCGCCGACGCTAGCGGACTACCGCGCGGTAGCGCTCATCGAAGGGGGGCTGGGTCGGGGCGGTCGGTGCGGTCGGTCGGGATGCTCGTCGAGGCGCACGGACGGCCTGTCCGGCGAACGAGCGTAGGCTTGATCGGTGGCCAGCTCCTCCCCCTCCCACTCGACGGTGCACACCGTCACCTCGGCGCGGAAGTCCCCCGCGCAGGACCGGGCCGAGCGCACCCGCCGCTACCTCATCTCGATGTCGATCCGCACCGTGTGCTTCGTGCTGTTCGTCGTGGTCGACCACCCCTTGCGGTGGGCGTTCGTCGTGGGCGCGGTCTTCCTGCCGTATGTCGCGGTGGTCCTGGCCAACGCCGTCGACCGCAGCGGTGAGGGCCAGATCCAGGTCGTGGACCACCAGCAGCGCGCCCTGCCGCCCGGCACCTGGTCGCAGGACGCCATCGAGGGCTCGGTCGAGGACCGGCCGCAGGTGCGGTCTGAGGACCGGTCTGAGGACCGGTCGCAGGACGGTGCCGGGTGACGGGAGACCGGTGCTCGGCGAAGGGCTGCCGCGCCGACGGGACCTGGCAGCTGCGCTGGAACAACCCGTCCCTGCACACCCCTGACCGCCGCAAGGTGTGGCTGGCCTGCGAGGAGCACAAGGCGTCGTTGTCGCAGTTCCTGTCGATGCGGGGGTTCCTGCGCGAGGTCGAGCCGCACGGGAAGTGACCAGTCGGCGCAGGTGGGTCAGCCGCCGATCGCGGACATCGGGCGGTCGGGCTGCTCGAAGTCGGGGTCGCCGATGCCGTGGCCGCGCCGCTTGACCCACATCTCCCCCGTGATCAGGGCCTTGAGCTCGTCGTCGGTGGCACCGTCGCGCAGCGGTGTCCGCAGGTCGGTCTCGGTGCGGGAGAAGAGGCAGTTGCGGACCTGGCCGTCGGCGGTGAGCCGGGTGCGGTCGCAGTCGCCGCAGAACGGCCGCGTGACGCTGGCGATGATCCCGACGGTGGCCTGCCGGCCCTCGAGGTCCTGGTGGCCGACGACGTCGTAGAGCTCGGCGGGCGCGCTCCCCCGCGCCGACTCGGGTCGGGCCCGCAGCTCGAACCGCTCGGACAGCCGGGCCAGCAACTCGTCGGCCGTCACCATCTGCGCCCGCTCCCAGCCGTGCTGGGCGTCCAGCGGCATCTGCTCGATGAACCGCAGCGCGTAGCCCCGGTCCAGGCACCAGCCCAGCACGTCCGCGACGCCCTCGTCGTTGATGCCCCGCATGGCGACGGCGTTGACCTTGACGGGCGTGAGGCCCGCCGCGGCCGCGGCCGTCATACCGGCCTCGACGTCGGCCAGCCGGTCGCGCCGGGTGAGGTCGCGAAAGACCTGCTCGTCGATCGTGTCGAGGCTGACGTTGACCCGGTCCAGGCCGGCCTCGGCGAGGTCCTTGGCGACGCGCGCGAGGCCGACCCCGTTGGTGGTCATGGCGATCTGCGGGTGCGGCTCGAGGGTGGCGATGCGGCGCACCACGTCCACGATCGAGCGGCGCAGCAGCGGCTCGCCCCCGGTCAGCCGGACCTTGGTGACCCCCAGCTCCACGAACACCCGCACCAGCTGGACCAGCTCGTCGTCGGTGAGCATCTCGGGCCTCGGCATCCACGGCAGCCCCTCGGCGGGCATGCAGTAGGTGCAGCGCAGGTTGCACCGGTCGGTGACAGAGACGCGCAGATCCCGTGCCACCCGGCCGAATCCGTCGACGAGCGCCGGGCGCACGCGGGGATCCGGGAGAGTCGTCATAGGCTCAACACTATGCGTCCGACGTGCCGCCACGGAATTTCCACGGGAAGTATTCAGTGATCCAGACCCTGCGCAAGCCGCGCTGGCTCAAGGCCCTGGCCGCAGCCTTCGCGTTCATGCTCGCCTGCGTCTGGCTCGGGCAGTGGCAGCTCGGTCGCTACGAGCACAAGCAGGCGACGGTGCGGGCGATCGACCGCAACTACGCCGCGGAGCCGGTGCCGCTGCGGACCATCCTGCCGACCCCCACGAGCGGTGTCACCGAGGCCACCCTGTGGCGGTCGGTGACGACGACCGGCACGTATGACGGCGCGTCCCCCCTCCTCGTGCGGAACCGCCCCCGCGACGGGGACCGCGGCTACGAGGTCGTCTGGCCGCTGCGCCTGCCGGACGGCTCGACGCTGCTCGTGGACCGTGGCTGGATCTCGGCCGGCAGCGGCGCGGCGGCCGACCTGCCCACGGTCCCCCCGGCGCCCAAGGGCGAGGTGACGGTGACCGGGTGGCTGCGCTGGGGCGAGCAGGACCTCGACCGGCCACCGGCCAAGGGGCAGCTCGCCTCCATCAACTACACCGTCGCGCAGCGGGAGATCGGCGGGACGGTCAACCACGCCTACCTGGTGCTCGGCTCCGAGGGCTCGGTCAAGGCCGGCGACCCGTCCACCGGGCTCGCCGCGCCGGGCGGCCCGGACCGCGACGAGGGCTGGAACAACGTGTCCTACTTCGGGCAGTGGTGGCTCTTCGGCCTCGTGGCGATCGCGATGGTGCTGTATGCCGCCCGCCGCGAGCACCTGGAGGAGACCGGCTCGGCGGCAGCGGGCCCGGGGGTCGCGGCGGGAGGGACGCCCGGCGCGTCCGCTCGGCGCGGTCGCGCCACGGCGACCAGACCACCGAGGCCCAAGAAGGTCCGGATCTGGGACGAGGAGGACGAGTGAGCGACGAGGCCATCGAGCGGCGCGGCGCCGAGGGCGGTGCCGAACGTGACCACGTCGGACGGGACTACGTCGGCGCGGTGCGGGGGCGGCTCGGCGCGACCTTCCGCGAGGGCGGGCGTCAGTCGGTGAACTGCGTGCGGTAGAGCTCGGCGTAGAGGCCGCCCCGCTCGAGCAGCTCGGCGTGGGTGCCCTGCTGGACGACCCGCCCGCCGTCGACCACGAGGATCAGGTCAGCGCCGCGCACCGTAGACAGGCGGTGGGCGATCACCATCGCTGTCCGGCCGTGCAGGGCCGAGTCGAGGGCCCGCTGGACGGCGGCCTCGGACTCGCTGTCCAGGTGTGCCGTCGCCTCATCGAGGATCACCAGGCCGGGGCCCTTGAGCAGCAGCCGGGCGATGGCGAGGCGCTGCTTCTCGCCGCCGGAGAGACGGTGGCCCCGGTCGCCGACCACGGTGTCCAGACCCTCCGGCAGGGACTCCACGAGCGAGGCGACCTGGGCGGCCCGCAGGGCCTGCCATACGGCCTCGTCGGTGACGCCGGGGCGGGCGTAGTCGAGGTTGGCGCGGATGGTGTCGTGGAAGAGGTGCGCCTCCTGGGTGACCATGCCGACGACCTCGTGCAGGGAGTCGAAGGACGCCTCCCGCAGGTCGACGCCGCCGACGCGCACCCTCCCCGAGGTGGGGTCGTAGAGGCGGGCCACCAGGGAGGTGATGGTGGTCTTGCCTGCGCCGCTCGGCCCGACGAGGGCGACGAGCTGGCCCGGCTCGACCCGGAACGAGACGCCTCGCAGCACCGGACCACCGCCCGCGCGGTCCCCCGTCGCGCTGCCCTGCTCGAGGGACTCCAGCGAGATCTCGTCGGGGGAGGGGTAGGCGAAGACGACGTCCTCGAGCTCCACCGAGACGGCCTCGGCCGGGATCGCACGCGGGTGCTCGACCTCGCGCACCAGCGGCCGCAGGTCCAGCACCTCGAAGACGCGCTCGAAGCTGACCAGCGCCGTCATCACGTCGACCCGCACGTTGGACAGGGCGGTGAGCGGCCCGTAGAGCCGGCTCAGCAGCGCCGCCAGTGCGAGCAGGGCGCCGACGGACAGCGACCCGTCGATGGCCATCAGCCCGCCGACGCCATAGACCACGGCCGTCGCGAGCGCCGCCACGAAGGTCAGCCCGGTGAAGAAGAACGTCCGGTTGAGGGCGATCCGGATGCCGATGTCGCGGACCTTGGCGGCGCGGTCGGCGTACTGCTGCGACTCGTCCCGTGGGCGACCGAACAGCTTGACCAGCAAGGCCCCCGCGACGTTGAACCGCTCGGTCATGCGGGTCCCGAGCTCGGCGTTGAGCCCCATCGACTCGTGCTGCAGCCCCGCCAGCCGACGCCCCATCACCCGGGCGGGCAGCATGAAGACCGGCAGCAGAGCGAGGGAGGCGAGGGTGAGGACCCAGGACTTCGAGGCCATGGCGGCGACGATGAAGACGACCGACACGAGGTTGCTCACGGTGGTCGACAGGATCGAGGTGAACGCCGACTGGGCGCCGATGACGTCGGAGTTGAGCCGGGTCACCAGGGCGCCGGTCTGGGCCCGGGTGAAGAACGCGATCGGCTGGTCCAGGACGTGCGAGAAGACCTGGGTGCGCAGGTCGTAGATCAGGCCCTCGCCGATGCGGGCGGAGTACCACCGCTGCACCAGCGCGAGCGCGGCGTCGACCAGGGCGAGACCGGCCAGGACCACCGCGATCGTGACGACGACCGACCGGTTGCCCGGGATGACGCCGTCGTCGACGACCTTGCCCAGCAGCAGCGGGGTCGCGACCACCAGCGCGGCATCGACCAGGATGAGGACGAGGAAGACGGCGATCTGGCCGCGGTAGCGGTCGGCGTAGCCGAGGACGCGGCGGGCCGTGCCGGGCGCCAGGCGACGGTCCTTGACCGAGGAGTCCTTGGTGAGGGACCGCATCATCTGCCAGTTGCCCATGCCGGGTCCGCTCATGTCATGCTCCTCGTCGCGTCAGCCATCGCCTCGGGCCAGCGCCGCCAGCCGCCGGACCTGCGCCTCGCGCTCGCGCCGCAGCTGCTCGTCCGCCGAGGTGTCGGTCGCCGAGCGCAGCAGCGGTTTGAGCTCGCGCAGCGCCCCGGCCGGTGCGTCGAGCAGGGCCTGGACGAGGTCGTCGGTCGTGGCGTCGAGCTCGGCGCGCGGCACGGCCACGGTGGCCAGGCCGATCGCGGTCGCCTCCGCCGCCCCCACGAACCGCCCGGTGGCGCAGATCTCCAGCGCCCGAGCGTAGCCGACGCAGGCCACCAGCGGTCGCGTGCCCGCGAGGTCCGGCACCAGGCCGAGGCTGGTCTCGCGCATGGCGAGCTGCACGTCGTCGGCGCACACCCGCAGGTCGGCGGCCAGCGCGAGCTGGAAGCCCGCCCCGATGGCGTGTCCCTGCACGGCGGCGACGACGACCTGAGGCATCTCCTGCCACACCCGGAACGCCCGCTGGAACCCGGCGATCAGCTCCGCCGTGTCGGCGGCAGCGCTCGTGGCCTGGGCCACGAGGTGCGGCTCGCCCGGCATACCGCCCGGCGAGAGCATCCCGCGGTGCAGCCCCGCGGAGAAGCTCGCCCCCTCGGCCCGCAGCACGACGACCCGTATGTCGTCGCCCACGGCCTCCCCCACCGCCGCCAGGGCGTACCACAGCGACGGCGTCTGGGCGTTGCGCTCCTCGGGGTTGGCGAGGGTGACGGTGAGGACCTGCCGCTCGTCGTCGACGGTGACGCGCAGGTGGGGGTGATCGGTCATGCCCAGACCCTAGCGCTGGGTCGGTGTCACGACGTCGGCCTGCCGACCAGCTCCTCGGCCACGTCCCAGAAGCGGTGACGCAGCGTGAGCCGGTCGGACTCGCTGATCTCGTAGACGCCCAGCCGGGCGGACAGGTCCATGAGCAGCGCACGGTCGACCTCGGAGGGGATCGTGGGTCGCCCCGCGAACAACGCCTGCTGCTGGGCCTCGTCGGCGGACGCGCTCCAGGTGCTGATGACGCTGCGGCACACCTCGTCGATCTGCTCCGGCGTCGCGACCAGGGGCGCGGGGCCATGCAGCTCCGAGGGGCGCCCCGTGGTCGAGGAGTAGACCAGCGAGGGCCGATCGAAGGCGGCGGGTGGGACACGCGCGGTGGGAGCGGCGGGCGCTGGGTGGCCGGCCGGTATGGCGGGTCGGGGGCGCGAGGCGAGGTCCGCGGGCGAGGGGACCGGGCCGGTGGCAGGTCCGGAGGCAGGTCCGGTGGCCGGTCCGGCAGCTGGGACGGTCGCGGAGGCGGTGCGGGGCTCGGACATGGGCGCCCGGTGGACGGTCTCGTCGATCGCTGCGGCGTCGACCAGGATCAGCCCGTCGGCCTCCCGCTGCAGGTGCCGGGCCACCGCGTGGGGGCGCCCCTCGGCGTCCGGGACGCCGACGAGGATGACCTGCGCGCCGTGTCCTTGGGCCTCCTCGACGGCCTCGGTCAGGTCGTCGTCCCCGCACAGGAGGTACAGGACGTCGACGATGCGGTTGCGGGCGTGCCTCACCAGGTCCAGTCCGAGCCGCAGGTCGACGCCCTTCTGCTCGCCGGCCGGGGACAGGCGGCCGAGCCGCAGCTTGACCCGCGGCAGCATCCCGATGGCCAGCTGCGAGGTGTTGGGCGCCCCGTTGACGTTGCCGCCGGAGTCGTACCAGTTCACGCGGAGCAGCGGCAGCCCGCTGTCCGCCTCGACCTGCGCGAGGAGCCGCTGGATGAGCGCCTGGTGGTCGACCCGGACGCCTCCCCGCAGCGAGGTGCCGGTGACGCGCGTGGCGCTGGAGCACAGGAGATAGCCGACGTCGACGTACAGGGCGCAGTAGGAACGCATACGTCGATGGTCCCAGCCAGGGCTGTCTAGCGCACGGACCCGGCCCGGCCGCGCGAGCCGCCGCCCGCCTTAAGGTCAGGCCAGGGAGATGAGCTCGAGGTACTCCGGGCCCCACAGGTCCTCGACCCCGTCGGGCAGGACGAGGACCCGCTCCGGCTCGAGGGCCTCGACGGCACCCTCGTCGTGGGAGACCAGGACGACCGCGCCCGTGAAGGTCCGCAGCGCACCGAGGATCTCCTCGCGCGAGGCGGGGTCGAGGTTGTTGGTGGGCTCGTCGAGCAGCAGCACGTTGGCGCTGGACACGACGAGCAGCGCTAGCGACAAGCGCGTCTTCTCCCCACCGGAGAGGACGCCCGCGGGCTTGTCCACGTCCTCGCCGCTGAACAGGAAGGACCCGAGGACCTTGCGGACGTCCGTCTCGCCGAGGTCGGGGGCGGCGGACTTCATGTTGTCCAGCACGGTGCGGGCGGTGTCGAGGTTCTCGTGCTCCTGGGCGTAGTAGCCGATCTTGAGCCCGTGACCGGGAAGGACCTCGCCGGTGTCGGGCTCGTCGACGCCCGCGAGCATGCGCAGCAGGGTTGTCTTGCCGGCGCCGTTGAGACCGAGGACGACGACCTTGGAGCCGCGGTCGACGGCCAGGTCCACGTCGGTGAAGACCTCGAGCGAGCCATAGCTGCGCGACAGGCCGCGGGCCATGAGAGGGGTCTTGCCGCACGGCGCCGGGTCCGGGAAGCGCAGGTGCGCCACCTTGTCCTGCTGCCGCTCCCCCTCCAGGCCGCTCAGCATGCGCTCGGCGCGGCGGGCCATGTTGTGCGCGGCGGTGGCCTTGGTGGCCTTGGCGCCCATCTTGGCCGCCTGGGCGAGCAGGGTGGAGGCCTTCTTCTCCGCGTTGGCGCGCTCGCGCTTGCGACGCTTCTCGTCGGTCTCGCGCTGGGCGAGATAAGCCTTCCAGCCCAGGGAGTACTGGTCGATGGCCGCGCGGTTGGCGTCGAGGTGAAAGACCTTGTTGACCACCTGGTCGAGCAGGTCGACGTCGTGGCTGATGACGATCAGCCCGCCCTTGTAGGCCTTGAGGTAGTCGCGCAGCCAGACGATGGAGTCGGCGTCGAGGTGGTTGGTCGGCTCGTCGAGGAGCAGGGTCTCGTTGCCGGAGAACAGGATCCGCGACAGCTCCACGCGGCGTCGCTGACCACCGGACAGGGTCGACAGGGGCTGGCCGAGGATGCGCTGGTCCAGACCCAGGGCCGAGGCGATGGTGGCGGCCTCGGACTCCGCGGCATACCCCCCGGCAGCCTCGAAGCGGGCCTGCAGCTTGGGGTAGCGCTCCATCGCCGCCTCGTGGGTCTCGACGTCTGCGCTGGCCATCGCCCCCTCGGTCTCGCGCAGCTTGCGCACGATCACGTCGAGACCGCGCGCGGACAGGATGCGGTCGCGGGCCAGCACGGTGAGGTCGCCGGTGCGGGGGTCCTGCGGCAGGTAGCCGACCGTGCCGGACCGGGTCACCGAGCCACCGGCGGGCTGCCCCTCCCCCGCCAGCACCTTGGTGAGCGTGGTCTTGCCGGCGCCGTTGCGCCCGACCAGACCGATCCGGTCGCCGGCACCCACGCGGAACGAGGCGCTCTCGATGAGGATGCGAGCCCCGGCCCGCAGCTCGATGTCGGTCGCGGCGATCACGTGGCAGGGCCCCTCGGGATAGATGGTGCGGCGGCGGGTATCCGGTCGGCGGTGGGCCGCCCCGGATCGCCCCGTCTCGGCGGGGCAACCGGGTTAGTCTACGGGCAGGTTTCGGCCCGCCCCCCACGCGATCCCCCACGTCAGGGCGGCGGACGATCACGAGTCAGGAGCAAGGATGAGCTTCAACGAGGGATCCCAGCTCGACACCTCCGGCGTCGACTCGGGCAGCGGCGGCGGGGGCATGAGCCCGGGTGGCATGATCATCGGCGGTGGCGGAGGCCTCGGCCTGCTCGGCCTGGTCGTCGTGCTGCTGCTCAACATGTGCGGTGGCGGCAACATCGACCCCGGCTCGATGGGTATGCAGCCCGGCCCGCAGCAGACCCAGCGGTCGGGCAGCGAGGACGCCTTCGCCAAGTGCAAGACCGGCGCCGACGCCAACAACGACGTGCAGTGCCGCGTGATCGGCACCAAGAACTCCGTCGAGGCGTACTGGAAGAAGACCCTCCCCGAGCAGGCCGGCCGCAACTACACGACCGCCAACATGAGTCTCTACACCGGTCGCACCCAGTCCGCCTGCGGCACGGCCTCCAACCAGGTCGGGCCCTTCTACTGCCCGTCGGACCGCAAGGTCTACATCGACGCCTCGTTCTTCAACACCCTCACCCGCGACTTCGGCGCCGACAGCGGCGCCCTGGCGCAGGAGTACGTCGTGGCCCACGAGTACGGCCACCACATCCAGAACCAGCTCGGCCTGCTCCAGCGGGCCCAGCAGGACCCGCAGGGCCCGCAGTCCGGCGGCGTCCGGGTCGAGCTCATGGCCGACTGCCTCGCCGGCATGTGGGCCAAGGACGCCTCGACCGTCCCCGACAAGTCCGGCCAGCCCTTCCTCGAGCCGCTGACCCAGCAGGACATCAACTCGGCTCTGTCCGCGGCCAAGTCCGTCGGTGACGACAACATCCAGTCCAAGATGGGCTCCGGCCAGGTCAACCCCGAGTCCTGGACCCACGGGTCCTCCGAGGCCCGTCAGCGCTGGTTCATCACCGGCTACACCAAGGGCAGCCTGCAGGCCTGCAACACCTTCGCGGTCGACCGGGTGGAGTGACCCGGCCGACCCTCCCAGGGTCGCCACGCCGTATGCCGAAGGCCCCGCCCCCTTCCGGGGTCGGGGCCTTCGGGGCGTCCTCAGCGCACCACGCGGCGCAGGACCACGGACTCCCACCCGGCCAGGGTGGCGGCTCCGTCGGGACTTCGGACGAGGGCCTCGTCGCTGGTCGTCAGGACGGCCTCGGCGTCGCCCCAGCCCTCGAGCAGCTCGTCCGGCACCGGGAGCGGCGCGCGCGTGAAGGAGGACAGGACGAGCAGCTGCGCGCCGTCATACGACCGCGAGTAGGCCCACAGGTCGGGGTGGTCCATGGCCAGCGGCTGGATCGACCCGTGCGCGACCACCGGGTCGGCGTGGCGCAGGGCGATCAGGCGCTGGTAGTGCGTGAAGACCGAGGTGGGGTCCTCGACCTGGGCCGCCGCGTTGATCTCGGTGTGGTCAGGGTTGGCCTCGATCCACGGCGTGCCGGTCGTGAAGCCGGCGTGCGGCGAGTCGTCCCACTGCATGGGGGTGCGGGCGTTGTCGCGCCCCTTGTCGCGGAGCCCCTCGAGCAGCGCCTCGGGGTCCGCGTGGCCGTGCTGGCGCGCCTCGAAGTAGTTGAGCGACTCGATGTCGCGGAAGTCCGCGATCGTGGCGAAGTGGCTGTTGGTCATGCCGAGCTCCTCGCCCTGGTAGACGTAGGGGGTGCCCCGCAGCAGGTGCAGGACGGTGGCCAGCGTCTTGGCGGACCGCTCCCGCCAGACGGGGTCGTCGTCCCCGAAGCGGGACACGGCGCGCGGCTGATCGTGGTTGTCCCAGTAGAGCGAGTTCCAGCCGGTCTCCGCGAGGCCGACCTGCCAGCGCATGAGCGACTCCCGCAGGCGCGGCATGTCGAGGGGCTGCACGTCGAACTTGCCGCCCGGCCCGCCGTCGAGGTCCACGTGCTCGAACTGGAAGACCATGTCGACCTCCCCGTTGGCGGGGTCGGTGTAGCGCCGGGCCTGCTCAACCGTCACGCCCGGCATCTCCCCCACGGTCAGATAGGCGTGCGGATGGTCGGCGAACACCTCACGGTGCATCTCCTGCAGGAACTCCTCCAGGCGAGGGCCGCACGCGACGAGGGGGAAGCCGTTGCCGAAGGCCGCGCCGGGTGCCTGCTCGCCGTCGGGGAGGCCGGGGGTCTTGCTGATGAGGTTGATGACGTCCATCCGGAAGCCGTCGACCCCGCGGTCCAGCCACCAGCGCATCATCGCGTGCACCGCCTGGCGGACCTGCGGGTTCTCCCAGTTGAGGTCGGGCTGCTTGCGGCTGAACAGGTGCAGGTAGTACTGCCCCGTCGCCTCGTCCAGCTCCCAGGCCGACCCGGAGAAGAAGGACTCCCAGTTGTTGGGCTCGTCGCGCCAGAGGTACCAGTCGCGCTTGTCGCTGTCGAGGGATGCGCGACTCTCGACGAACCACGCGTGCTCGTCGCTCGTGTGGTTGACCACCAGGTCCATCACCAGCCGTATGCCGCGCTCGTGCGCCGCCGCGATGAGCTCGTCCAGGTCCGCGAGCGTCCCGAACACCGGGTCGACGTCCTGGTAGTCGCTGATGTCATAGCCGTTGTCGTCCATCGGCGATCGGTAGACGGGGCTGAGCCAGAGCACGTCGACGCCGAGGTGCTGCAGATGGTCCAGGCGACCGATGATCCCGCGCAGGTCACCGACGCCGTCGCCGTCGCTGTCCTGGAAGGACCGCGGATAGATCTGGTAGACGACGACGGACTTCCACCAGTCACGGGGCAGGTCGGTCTGCAGCATGCGTCCTCCGTCGGCCGGTGAGAGAGGATCAGCGTATGACGACCCGCACCGTCGGCTTCGACCTCGACCAGACCCTTGTGGACTCCACCGAACGCATCGTGGAGTCCTTCCGATCGGCCTTCCGCGCCATGCGGATCCCCGACGTCCAGGCCGCTGCGTTCACGCCGTGGTTCGGCTACCCGCTGGAGGAGATCCTGCAGCGCGTGGCACCCGGGACCGACCCCGCCGAGTTCGTGCCGTTCTACCGGCGCGCGTACGACGAGGAGCGGCCGGGCGAGGCGGGGCCCATGCCCGGCGCACGCGAGGCGCTGGAGTGGCTGCGCGACAACGCCTTCCGGGTCGTCGTCGTGTCCGCGAAGCACCACCCCGTCGTCGACGTGGCCCTGGTCGACGCCGGCCTGGGTGACCTCGTGGACGCGTACTACGGAGACCACTTCGGTGAGCAGAAGGCGATCCCGCTGCGCGAGGAGGACGCGGCGTTCTACGTCGGTGACCACGTGGCTGACATGCACGCCGCGTCCCTCGCCGGCGCGACCGGCATCGCCGTCGTGTCGGGAGCGCACGACACGCGGGCGCTGCGAGAGGCCGGGGCCGGCGCAGTGATCGCCTCGCTCGCCGACCTGCCGACCACGATCGGGCGGCTGCTGGAGTGACCGGTCTGCCCGGTCTGCCCGGTCAGCCCGACCGTCTGGACCGACTCGACCGACTGGTCAGCGCGCTCAGCTCGGCCCCCAGGAACTCCCGCGGCGACGCCGCCGGACGAGACCGGCGACAGGTCAGCGCGGTGCCAGCCCGCCATGAGGTGCTGCCCGCCGGGCGCACCGAGGACCTCCGCGGCACCGGCACCGACACCCTCGCACCTGCGGTGACCCAGGTCCTCATGGGTGCCTGTGGCAGACTTGGGGCACGTGCTCCGGGGTCGGTGCAATTCCGAGCCGGCGGTGACAGTCCGCGACCCGACCACCTCCCAGAGGTGGGCGGTTGACCTGGTGGAACTCCAGGACCGACGGTGAAAGTCCGGATGGGAGGCAGCACGAGAGGTGCCCCGCGAGGGTGCCTCGACGCAGGGCATCCTGCGGCAGGCCGTATGCCGGCGGGCCGCCGTGGTCGCCCGTCAGCGTCATCCCCCGGAGCGCGCGCACCAGCAGCGAGCGAGAGGGACGAGATGAGCGGCCAGACCGCCGCCGACGACCGGGGCGATCCGCAGACGCGTCACCACGACGACGCCGAGCGGGACCTCGTGCTGATGCGCCGAGCCGTGGCGCTGGCCGCCAACGGCCCCGCAGCCGACCCCAACCCGCGGGTGGGCTGCGTCCTGCTGGGCGGTGACGGCGAGGTGATCGGCGAGGGCTGGCACCGCGGCGCCGGCACCCCGCACGCCGAGCTCGTCGCTCTCGCCGAGGCGCGTGCGGCGGGGCACGACACGCGCGGGGGCACGGCCTACGTGTCGCTGGAGCCGTGCAACCACACCGGCAGGACCGGTCCGTGCGCCGAGGCCCTGGTCGGGGCGGGGATCCGGCGCGTCGCCTACGCCCTGCCGGACCCCAACCCCGTGGCCGTCGGGGGCGCGCAGACGCTGCGGTCGGCCGGCATCCGGTGCGACCTGGTGCCGGTCGAGGGGGCGGACGCGCTGGTCGAGGCGTTCGCGCACGCGATGACCCACGGGCGGCCCTTCGTGACCTGGAAGCTCGCCGCCACCATCGACGGCCGTTCGGCGGCGCGCGACGGCAGCAGCCAGTGGATCACCGGCCCCGCGGCCCGCGCCGACGTGCACCGGCTGCGCGCCACCGCCGGGGCGATCGTGGTCGGCACCGGCACCGTCCTCGCCGACGACCCGCGCCTGACGGTGCGCGACGCCGACGGGTCCCACCACGAGCGTCAGCCCCTGCGCGTGGTGGTGGGCCGGCGCGACATACCGCCCACCGCCCGCGTGCTCGACGACGGCGCCTCGAGCCTGCTCGTCCGCGAGCGCGACCCGCACCTGGTCCTCGCGACCCTGCACGAGCTCGACGTGCGTCACGTGTGGCTCGAGGGCGGACCCACCACGGCGGCGGCCTGGCTGCGCGCCGGTGTGGTCGACCGCGTGGTGGCGTATGTCGCACCCGCGCTGCTCGGCTCGGGCGCGGCCGCCGTGGGTGACCTCGGGGTCGCCACCATCGCGGACGCCCACCGGCTCGCGACCACCGACGTGGCCGTCCTCGACGGAGACGTCCGCATCACCCTCGAGCCCGTCGATCACCTCGACCACCGTGATCACCTCGATCACCTCGATCACCTCGATCACCCAGGAGGACAGTGATGTTCGTCGAGTCACCCATCCAGGACGCCCTGCGGGCGCTGCGCGGGGGACGTCCGGTCCTGGTCCTCGACGACGTCGACCGGGAGAACGAGGGCGACGTCGTCCTCGCCGCGCAGACCCTGACCATCGAGTGGCTGGCGTGGACGATCCGGCACACGTCCGGCTACGTCTGCGCGCCGATGCCCGACGACTGGGCCGACCGGCTCGAGCTGCCGCTCATGGTGGAGCGCAACGAGGACAGCCTGCGGACGGCCTACACCGTGACGGTCGACGCCGCGGCGGGGGTCACCACCGGCATCAGCGCCGCCGACCGCGCCGCCACCGTGCGCACGCTGGCCGACCCCGGCTCGCTGCCCACCGACCTGATCCGGCCCGGCCACGTCGTGCCGCTGCGCGCGCGTGACGGTGGCGTCCTCGCGCGACCGGGGCACACCGAGGCCGCCGTCGACCTGTGCCGGCTCGCCGGTCTGTCCCCCGTCGGTGCCATCGCCGAGCTCGTCCACGACACCGGCGAGATGATGCGGACCCCCGACGTCGTCGCCCTCGGTGCCGCGCACGACCTGCCGGTCGTCACCATCGCCGCGCTGGTCCGGCACCTGCGCCGAGCGACCTCCCCCACCCACCAGCTCGCCCAGGAGGCATGACATGGCCGGCCACGGCTCCCCCTCGCTCACCGTCGACGGCGCCGGGCTGCGCGTCGCGATCGTCGCGTCGTCCTGGCACGACACGGTCATGGACGGTCTGCTCGACGGCGCCCGCCGAGCCCTGGAGGAGGCCGGCGTCACCGACGTGGATCTCGTCCGGGTCCCGGGCTCCTTCGAGCTGCCGGTGGCCTGCGCGCGCCTGGCACCCTCGTATGACGCCCTGGTCGCCCTCGGCGTCGTGGTCCGCGGGGGCACGCCACACTTCGACTACGTGTGCAGCGCGGCGACCGATGGCCTCACGCGGGTCGCCGTGACGAGCGGCATCCCCATCGGGTTCGGGCTGCTGACCTGCGACGACGACGCCCAGGCGATCGACCGCGCGGGGCTGCCCGGGTCGCGCGAGGACAAGGGCCACGAGGCGGCGACCGCGGCCGTCGCGACCGCCTCCACGCTGCGCGAGCTCTCTCCGCGGGGTCGCCGCCCGCTCACCTAGCCGCCCCTGGCCCCGGCCCGTGACGGGGTCCCGGCGGGTGAGGCAGCAGGTCAGGCCCGCGGGGTCCCGCATCACGTGCCACGACTCGTGCCCGTCACGGCGCACCAGGAGTCGGCCGCCATGGTCATCCGGCTCGCCGGCACGTCGACGAACGCGGTCACCCAGACGATCTCGGCCAGGACGCCGCCGTCCTCAGCCGCGCCAGCCGGGGTCGCGCCCGAGCAGCGCCACGAGCTGGTCGGTGCGGTCGCGCGAGCTCGTGGACACCGGCGCGTCGAAGGTCCCCTCGACGCCCCCGCCCGAGGTCGTGCGGTTGGCGTAGGCGAGGCACTCGTCCACGGCCGCGGGCACCAGCGTGACGTCGACCCCGGCGCCGCGGGCGAGGTCCCAGGCGTGCACCGTGAGGTCGACGAGCATCTGGGAGGCATACTCCTGCACGGGGATCGAGCCCGAGCTCACCGACACCTCCTGGTCGTCGTCCTCGACCGCGCCGAAGGCCAGCACCGAGCGCGTCTGCGCCGTCCGCCAGGCCTCCGCAGGGTCGTCGCCGAGCAGGTCGCCGTCGTAGGCGTCGCCGACCTGCTCCACCGTCTCGCCCCCGAGCAGCCGTGGCGCCCACAGGTGCTCGCTGGTCAGGTGGCCCAGGACGTCGCGGACGGTCCAGTCCTCGCAGGGGCTCTGGCGGTCCCACGCGTCGGCGGGAATCCGCTCCACGAGGTCGGTCACCGCGGCCGCGGCGGCGGGGATCAGCTCACGGGCATGGGACATCGTCTCTCCGGTCATGCCCTCCACCATGCCACCGCCGGACGGGGCCCTGCCGCTCGGCTCCACGACGGTGACGCGCACCCCGCGCGCCCGCCTCAGCTCCGCGCGCAGGATCGCGTGCGTCGGGTCCGGTATGCCGAACGCCCCCTGCCTCGGCAGTCCCCGCCAGGTGGCGAGGCGCGGGTCGTGCAGCACCTGCTCGGCCAGCCCGCGGTCTCCGCCGAGGACGACCGCGCGGGCCCAGCCGGGTCCGAGGGGCTCCGCGAGGCGCACGATCTCGTCCGCCACGTGGCGCACCAGCGCGTCCGCCTGGTTGCCGCGCCGCCGCTGGTAGCGCTGCTGCGACCACCCGCCCGCCGCCGTGCGGGACTGCACGTAGCGGCTCCCCGCCGTGTGCGCCAGCAGGCCCTCGCCGTCGGCGAGCCCCACGGCATACCGGCCCCGGCGCACGAGGACCAGGGCGAGCCGCGGTGGCGGACCCGGCCACCCGACCAGGGTGCGCAGGGACGAGACGCGCTCGCTGCCCGCCGGGTCGAGGGCGTCCAGGCGGGCCACCGCCCCGTCGCCGGCCCGCACGATGACCGTCGCGCCGTCGTGGCTCCACCGCGCCGGGCCGTGGCGGTCGAGGAAGCCCCCGACCCAGGCCGTCAGTCGGTCGGGGTCGACGTCGAGGACACGCCCGGGGGCGCAGCCGGGGGCCACGAGCCCGGCTCAGGCCCTGGTGACGGAGGGCTCGACCGACCAGGGGAAGTCGATCCAGGCGTCGGTGAGGACCTCGCGGTCGGCGGGGGGCGTCGTCATAGGGCCCATTGAAGCGCACGAGGCCCCCTCGCCCCACGCTCGGCGTGGGGCGAGGGGGCCTCGCGGGTGGTCTCAGACGTTGAAGCCGAGCGCGCGCAGCTGCTCGCGACCGTCCGGGGTGATCTTGTCGGGGCCCCACGGCGGCATCCACACCCAGTTGATGCGGTGGTCGGCGACCAGGCCCTCGAGGGCCTGGGCCGTCTGGTCCTCGATGACGTCGGTCAGCGGGCATGCCGCGGAGGTCAGCGTCATGTCGATGATCGCGCCCGCCTGCTGGTCGACGGTGATGCCGTAGACGAGGCCGAGGTCGACGACGTTGATGCCGAGCTCGGGGTCGACGACGTCGCGCATGGCCTCCTCGACGTCCGCGACGTTGGGGGGCATGGTGCTGGTCTGGTCGCTCATGTTCAGGACTCCTTGCTGGTCTGGCTGGTGCTGGAGATGTCGACGCCGGCCTGGGCGAGGGCGTCGACCATGGCGGTCCATCCGAGGAGGGCGCACTTGACGCGGGCGGGGTACTGCGCGACGCCGGCGAAGGCCACCCCGTCGCCGAGGACCTCCTCGTCGCCCGGGTCGGCGCCCTTGCTGGTCAGCATGTGCCGCATGGCGCCGTAGGTCTCGAACACCTCCGACAGCGGGCGACCGATGCACTCCTCGGCGAGCACCGAGGTGCTGGCCATCGAGATCGAGCACCCGAGCGCATCGTAGGACACGTCCTGGAGGGTGATCTGGGCCGGCGCGCCGTCGGCGTGGTCGACGTGGACGCGCAGCGTCACCTCGTCGCCGCACGTCGGGTTGACGTGGTGCACCTCGGCCTCGTAGGGCTCGCGCAGCCCGGGGTGCCGGGGTCGCTTGGAGTGGTCGAGGATGAGCTCCTGATAGAGGTCCATCAGCTCGCCTCCTGCTCCTGCGCGACGTCCAGCCCGAAGATCGCGGGGACCTTGTCGAGGGCCGCGAGCAGGGCGTCGACCTCCTCCGCGGTGTTGTACGGCGCGAAGCTCGCCCGCGTGGTCGCCGCCACGCGCATCCGCCGGTGCAGCGGCCACGCGCAGTGGTGCCCGACGCGCACCTCGACGCCCTGGTCGTCCAGGACCTGCCCGACGTCGTGGGCGTGCGCCCCCTCGACGACGAAGGCCACCGACGAGCCGCGGTCCTCCATGGTGGTCGGGCCGACGACCCGCACCCACGGACGCCGCGCCAGACCGGCGAGGAGCCGCTCGGCCAGCATCGACTCGTGGGCGTGGACGCGGTCCAGGCCGAGCTGGTGGAGGTAGTCGCACGCCGCGGCCAGACCGACCGCCTGCGCGACGTTCATCGAGCCGGCCTCGAACCGCAGCGGCGGAGCGGCGTACGTGGTCTGCTCCATGCGCACCACGGCGATCATCGAGCCTCCGGTGATGAACGGCGGCATCGCGGCGAGCAGCTCCCTGCGCCCCCACAGAACCCCGACCCCGGTGGGGCCGAGCATCTTGTGTCCGCTGAAGGCCGCGAAGTCGACCCCGAGCTCCTGGACGTCGACCCCGAGATGCGGGACGCTCTGGCACGCGTCCAGGACGGTGAGGGCGCCGACCTCCCGGGCGCGGGCGACGAGGATCTGCACCGGGTTGATGGTGCCGAGCACGTTGGACACGTGGGTGAACGCCAGGACCTTGGTGCGCTCGTTGACGACCTCGTCGAGGTCGCCGAGGTCCAGCCGCCCGTCGTCGGTCACGCCGAGCCAGCGCAGGGTGGCTCCGGTGCGGCGGGCGAGCTCCTGCCAGGGCACCAGGTTGGCGTGGTGCTCCATCTCGGTGATGCAGATCTCGTCACCGGGACCTATCGAGAACCGCTGCGCCACAGCGGGATCCACGCCGTCCATGGCGCCGTCGAAGCCGGCGTTGCTGAAGGCGTAGGCCACCAGGTTGAGCGACTCGGTGGCGTTCTTGGTGAAGACGATCTCGTCCGGCGTCGGCGCCCCGACGAATCGCGCGACGGTGGCGCGGGCGCCCTCGTAGGCGTCGGTCGCCTCCTCCGAGAGCAGGTGCGCGCCGCGGTGGGCGCCGGCGTTGACCGTCTCGTAGTAGCGCCGCTCCGCCTCGACCACCGGCGACGGCTTGTGCGAGGTGGCTCCGCTGTCGAGGTAGACGAGCGGGTTGCCGCCGCGCACGGTGCGCGCGAGGATCGGGAAGTCGGCCCGGATGCGGGCCGACTCCTGCGGGGTGAAGGGCGTGCTCATCAGACCTGCGCGGCCCCGGCGGGCGCGACCGCCGGCGCCGGGGCGTTGACGAAACGGTCGTAGCCCTCGTCCTCGAGCCGGTCGGCGAGCTCGGGGCCACCCTCCTCGACGACCTTGCCGTCGACGAAGACGTGGACGAAGTCGGGCTGGATGTAGCGCAGGATGCGCGTGTAGTGCGTGATGAGCAGGACGCCCATGTCACCGCCGGAGCGCACCCGGTTGACGCCCTCCGAGACGATCTTGAGCGCGTCGACGTCGAGGCCGGAGTCGGTCTCGTCGAGGACCGCGAAGGACGGCTTGAGCAGCTCCATCTGGAGGATCTCGTGGCGCTTCTTCTCTCCGCCGGAGAAGCCCTCGTTGACGTTGCGCTCGGCGAACGCCGGGTCCATCTTGAGGTCGGCCATGGCGTTCTTGACGTCCTTGATCCAGGTGCGCAGCTTGGGGGCCTCGCCGGCGACCGCGGTCTTGGCGGTGCGCAGGAAGTTGGAGACCGTGACGCCGGGCACCTCGACGGGGTACTGCATCGCGAGGAAGAGGCCGGCGCGGGCCCGCTCGTCGACGCTCATCGCGAGGACGTCCTCGCCGTCCAGGGTGACCGAGCCGCTCGTGACGGTGTACTTGGGGTGGCCGGCGATCGCGTAGGCGAGGGTGGACTTGCCGGACCCGTTGGGTCCCATGATCGCGTGCGTCTCCCCCGAGCGGACCGTGAGGTCGACGCCCTTGAGGATCTCCTTGGAGCCCTGCTCGGTGTCGACCGAGACGTGCAGGTCGGTGATCTGCAGAGTGGCCATGGGTTCAGTTCTCCTTGCTGGCGGGCTGGGCGCTGACGCGCTGCTCGACGGATCCGTGGACGTCCACGAGGACGTCGTCGCCGTCGAGCGTGACGGGGTAGACCGCGACCGGCACGGTCGCGGGCAGGGTGTTGGGCTCGCCGGTGCGCAGGTCGAACGAGCTGCCGTGCAGCCAGCACTCGAGCTGGCAGCCGTCGAGCTCGCCCTCCGAGAGCGACACGTTGGCGTGCGTGCAGGTGTCGTTGACCGCGTGGAACTCACGGTCGCCCGTGCGGGCGAGCGCGATGGTCACGCCGTCCACCACGGCGGCCGCCACGCGGCCCACCTGGATGTCCTCGACCTGGCAGACGACCTCGTAGCTCACGCGCCGACCCCCTCGGCCGCGCGCGGGGCGCTCTCGAAGGCCGTGTCCACGGAGTCCGCGAGCTCGCGGTCGATGACCTCCATCAGGCGGGCCTGGGTGTCGGTCACGCCGATCCGGTTGATGATGTCGGCGAAGAAGCCGTGCACCACCAGGCGGCGCGCCTCGCGCTCGGGGATGCCGCGCGCCTGGAGGTAGAACAGCTGCTCGTCGTCGAACCGGCCCGTCGCGGCCGCGTGACCGGCGCCGACGATGTTGCCGGTCTCGATCTCGAGGTTGGGGACCGAGTCCGCGCGGGCGCCTTCGGACAGCACGAGGTTGCGGTTGAGCTCGTAGGTGTCGGTGCCCTCGGCCGCCGCGCGGATGAGGACGTCGCCGACCCACACGGAGTGGGCGGTGTCGCCGCGCAGGGCACCGCGGTACTCGACGTTCGAGGTGCAGTGCGGCGCCTCGTGGTCGACGAACAGCCGGTGCTCCTGGTGCTGCGCCTCGTCGGTGAAGTAGACGCCGAGGCACTCGGCGCTGCCGCCGGGGCCGGCATACCGCACGTTGGTGGACACCCGCACGATCTCGCCGCCGAGAGTGACCGCGATGTGCTTGAGGGTCGCGTCCCGACCGACGAGCACGTCGTGCTGAGCCAGGTGGATCGCGTCGTCGTCCCACTCCTGCACCGTGACGACCGTGAGGTGCGCGCCGTCGCCGACGCGGATCTCGACGTTGGCGGTGCACCGCGCCGAGCCCTGGTGCGACAGCAACACGGTGGCGCTGGAGTGCGCTCCGGCGTCGATGACCAGGTGACCGTTGATGCGCGCCTGGTCGGACCCGCGGACGGTGAGGCGGGCGGCCTCGCCGAACTCACGACCCTGGGGGATCTGCACCACGTGGCCGTCCGCGAAGGAGGTCCAGGCGGCGGCCGAGGCGCGGTCGGCAGGCGTGAGGACCGTGCCGAGCCGGGGGTCGCCGGCCGGGACCTCGGACACCTTGATGCCCGCCGGCACCTGGATGTCGGTCTTGATCCCGGCGACGTCGGACGGCGCCTGCTCGAACAGCTCCTGCAGGCGGTCGACGGGGGTGAAGCGCCACTCCTCCTCGCGGCCGTGGGGGACCGGGAAGTCCGCCAGGTCGAAGGACGTGCGTCGCTCACCGCGGGACTGGTCCGGGACATAGGCCTCGGGCACGCCGGCCACGGTCGGGGCGGTGGGGGGTGACTTCAGCTCGACCGGCATCAGCCGACGGCTCCTTCCATCTGCAGCTCGATCAGGCGGTTCAGCTCGAGGGCGTACTCCATGGGCAGCTCGCGCGCGATGGGCTCGACGAACCCGCGCACGATCATGGCCATGGCCTCCTCCTCGGACATCCCGCGGGACATGAGGTAGAACAGCTGGTCGTCGCTCACCTTGGACACCGTCGCCTCGTGGCCCATCTGCACGTCGTCCTCGCGGACGTCGACGTACGGGTAGGTGTCCGAGCGGGAGATGTCGTCGACGAGGAGGGCGTCGCAGCGCACGTTGCTCCGGGAGCCGTGCGCACCCTCCGCGACCTGGACCAGACCGCGGTATGACGTCCGCCCGCCGCCACGCGCCACCGACTTGGAGACGATGGAGCTGGAGGTGTGCGGCGCGGCGTGGACCATCTTGGCCCCGGCGTCCTGGTGCTGGCCCTCGCCCGCGAAGGCGATCGACAGCGTCTCGCCCCGGGCGTGCTCGCCGAGCAGGAAGACGGCGGGGTACTTCATCGTCACCTTGGAGCCGATGTTGCCGTCGACCCACTCCATGGTGGCGCCGGCCTCGCAGGTGGCGCGCTTGGTGACGAGGTTGTAGACGTTGTTGGACCAGTTCTGGATGGTCGTGTAGCGCACGCGGGCGTTCTTCTTCACGACGATCTCCACGACGGCGCTGTGCAGCGAGTCCGACTTGTAGATCGGCGCCGTGCAGCCCTCGACGTAGTGCACGTAGGAGCCCTCGTCCGCGATGATCAGCGTCCGCTCGAACTGGCCCATGTTCTCGGTGTTGATGCGGAAGTAGGCCTGCAGCGGGATGTCCACGTGGACGCCCGGCGGGACGTAGATGAACGACCCGCCCGACCAGACCGCGGTGTTGAGCGCCGCGAACTTGTTGTCGCCGGCGGGGATCACGCTGGCGAAGTACTCCTTGAAGATGTCTTCGTGCTCACGCAGACCCGTGTCGGTGTCGACGAAGATGACGCCCTTCTCCTCCAGGTCCTCGCGGATCTGGTGGTAGACGACCTCGGACTCGTACTGCGCCGCCACGCCCGCGATGAGGCGCTGCTTCTCGGCCTCGGGGATGCCGAGCCTGTCGTAGGTGGCCTTGATGTCCTCGGGCAGCTCGTCCCAGGTGGTCGCCTGCTTCTCCGTGGACTTCACGAAGTACTTGATGTTCTGGAAGTCGATGCCCGTGAGGTCGCTGCCCCAGCTCGGCATGGGCTTCTTGTCGAACAGTCGCAGCGACTTCATCCGCAGGTCGGTCATCCACTGCGGCTCGTTCTTGCGCGACGAGATGTCCTGCACCACGCCGGGGTTGAGGCCGCGCTTGGCGGTCGCGCCCGCGACGTCGCTGTCGGCCCAGCCGTACTCGTACCGGCCGAGACCCTGCAGGCCGGGGTTCAGCTCCTCGATGTTGGTGGTCATCGCTCGGACCTTTCGTCGGGGTGGGTGGGGTGGTCGTCGGTGAGTGCGTCGTTGGTGAGTGCGTCGCTGGTGAGTGCGCTGAGGGGCACGAAGGTCGTGCACACGTGCTCGCCGTGCGCCAGCGTCGCCAGGCGCTGGACGTGGACGCCGAGCAGCCGCGAGAAGGCCTGCTGCTCCGCCTCGCAGAACTGCGGGAACGCGGACGCGACCTGCTGGACGGGACAGTGGCCCTGGCACAGCTGGACGCCCAGCGTCGTCGAGCCGTCCGCCAGCGTGAGGGGGCGGCTCGACGCGGCATACCCGTCCCTGGTGAGCGCCTCGGCAAGGACCCGGGAGCGCGCCTCGGGCGTGTCGCCGGCCGCCTCGACCCGGGCACGGTAGCGGTCCTCGAAGGACGCGACGTGCTGGTGGGCGAAGGCCTCGACGGCATGCTCCCCCACCTGCTCGGACAGGTAGCGCAGGGCGGAGGTGGCGACGTCGTCGTACGAGCTGTCGAGGGCCTGGTGCCCGGCCGTGGTCAGGACGAAGGCGCGCGCCGGACGCCCCCGGCCCCGCATGGCCGGGGCGCTGGCGTGCTCCTCGATCAGCCCCGCGTCGGTGAGGGCGTCCAGATGGCGACGCACGGCGGTGGTCGTGACGCCCAGCCGCTCGGCGATGGCGGCGGCGGTGATCGGACCGTGCTCGGAGACGAACTGCTGGACGCGGCCGCGCGTGCCGGAATCCCGCACCGCCTCGACGGTCCGGGAGCGCTGCGGGGTCTGGTCACCCGTCACGTCAGCCTCATGTCCGATAAACACAACACCGATGTTACCTAATTCCCTGGGAGCATCTACCAAGGCTTGCCTATCCGGCGGTCGCCGGCCGGGGGGCCTCGGGGCCGTCCGGGGATCGCGCGTACACTCGCCGTCCGTGACGGTAGCGGTGACCACCGAGCGGCTGCGCAGGAGCTTCGGCTCGGTGCGCGCCGTCGACGACATGACCTGGAGCGCCGAGCTCGGTCGCGTGACGGCGGTCCTGGGGCCGAACGGCGCCGGCAAGACCACCACCATGGAGATCCTCGAGGGCCTCCAGCGGCCGGACGACGGCGTGGCTCGCGTGCTCGGCACCGACCCGTGGGACGCCTCGGCCGAGCACCGGGCCCGCGTCGGCGTCATGCTCCAGGACGGCGGGCTGCCCAACGGTGCCAGGCCGGTCGCTCTGCTGCGACACCTGTCCCGCCTGTATGCCGACCCGGCGCCCGTCGACGACCTCGTCTCGCGCCTGGGGATCGACCGGTTCGCCGGCACGACGGTCCGCCGCCTGTCGGGCGGGCAGAGGCAGCGCGTGGCCCTCGCCGCGGCGCTCGTCGGCAGTCCCGAGGTGGTCTTTCTCGACGAGCCGACGGCGGGCCTCGACCCGCACGCGCGGCTCGACGTGTGGGACCTCGTCCGCGAGACGCGCGACCGCGGGGTCGGGGTCGTCGTCACGACCCACTCCTTCGAGGAGGCAGAGCGGCTCGCCGACCACCTCGTCGTGATCAGCGACGGGCACGTCGTCGGCGAGGGCGCCCCCGCCGACCTGTGCGCGGGCCGGTCCTTGGAGGACGTCTACTTCGAGCTGACGAGGAAGGCCCGATGAGCCGCCCCGCACCCACCGCCGCGCGCGTCCGCGCCCAGGCGACCTTCGACACGCTCACCTTCCTGCGCAACGGCGAGCAGACGCTCGTGTCGATCGTCCTGCCGGCCCTCGCGCTCGTCGGCGGGGTCCTCGCGCCCTGGCCCGACCTCGGGCCCGGTCGGCGCGTCGACGTGGTCGTCCCCGGCGTGCTGGCCCTGGCGGTGCTGTCGAGCGCGTTCACCGGCCAGGCGATCCAGACCGGCTTCGACCGCCGCTACGGCGTGCTGCGGCTGCTCGGCGCCTCGCCGCTCGGCAAGGGCGGCCTGGTCCTCGCCCGCGTCATCGCGGTGATGGTGGTGCAGGTGATCCAGTTCGCCGTGCTGTCCGTGGTCGGGCTGCTCCTCGGCTGGCGTCCCGACGTCGTGGGGGTGCTGCCCTTCGTCGTGTTCTGGCTCCTCGGGACGGCGACCTTCGTCGGGTTCGCGCTGCTGTTCGCCGGCACCCTGCGCGCCGAGGCCACCCTGGCGCTGGCCAACCTCGTCTGGGTCCTCATGCTCGGGCTGGGCGGCATCCTCATCCCCGGCTCGACGCTGCCGGAGCCGTGGTCCCGCCTGGTGTCCTACCTGCCGTCCGCCGCCCTGGGGGACGGCTTCCGCTCCGCGTTCGAGCACCACGGTCTGCCGCTGCAGCCCCTGCTGGTCCTGCTGGTCTGGGCCGCGGTCCTCTGCGCCGCGGCGGCCCGCTTCTTCCGCTGGTCCGACTGACCTCACCCCGAGCCGCCCCGTCATACGGTGGTGCCGTCTTGACCTTTCGCCCTGGCGCCCTGGTGCCGCGCTGCTGGCCGGGGTGGGTGCCCGCGCTTGTGCACGCGCGCACTAGGCTGTCCTGGTGAGCACCTCGACCACCCCCGGCGCACCGACCCACTCCCCCGCGGACGTCGTGACGCCCCCGCGCGGGGCCCGGGACTGGATGTGGATCGCCCTCGTGGCCAACCTCGTCGGCAACGTCGCGATCATCCTCACCGGTGGCCTCGTCCGCCTGACGGGGTCGGGTCTTGGGTGCCCCACCTGGCCTGAGTGCACGGCGGGGTCGCTCGTCCCCACCGGCGAGCAGACCGAGGGTTTCCACAAGTTCATCGAGTTCGGCAACCGCCTGATGTCTCCGGTGCTCGTCGTGATCGCCGCGTGGGTGCTCGTGCTCGCCGCGAGGCGGTTCTGGCGATCCCGTCGCCGGTTCGTCTACGCGTGTGCGGTGCCGCTGCTGTTCGTGCTGGTGCAGGCGGTCGTGGGCGGGATCATCGTCCTCGCCCGGCTGGACCCGCGCACCGTGTCCCCGCACTTCCTGATCTCGCTGTTCCTGGTGGCCAACGCGACCTACCTGCTCTACCGCTACCGCGAGGGGGACGACGCCCCCCAGCGCGCCGTGCCGACGGTGGTCCAGCGTCTGGCGTGGGCCGCCGCGGCCGTGGGTGGCGTCGTCTGCGTGCTGGGCACCGCCGTCACCGGCTCCGGCCCCCACAGCGGTGACAAGGACGAGAACGTCCGCTTCGGCTTCGACCCTCACGCCACGAGCTGGCTGCACGCCGACTCCGTGATGCTCTTCCTCGGCCTGGCCGTCGCGCTGGTCGTGGCATCCCGCCTGATCGAGGTGCCCGCCCCCTTCCGCCGCGCCTGGGACTGGACGCTGGCGCTCTCGCTGCTGCAGGGCCTGGTGGGTTATGTGCAGTACTTCACCGGTCGGCCCATCGCGGTGGTGGCCGTCCACCTGCTGCTCTCGGCGCTCTTCACCGTCCTGCTGACGCAGGGCGTGCTCACCGCGCGCCGCCGCTGACGGGCGCTCGCGCACCGGACCTGCTCGCCGAGCCCGAGCAGCGCGGCATCCTGACGGCGGGCGGTCGGCATACGGCCTGCAGACTCGCCGGGGGCGGGATCATCGACCTGGCGGACGAGGCCCGGCTGATGCTCCTACCGGGGGCGGGATCATCGACCTGGGGAACGATGCCCGGCTGATGCCCCTACCGGGGGCGGGATCATCGACCTGGGGGACGAGGCCCGGCTGATGCACTTACCCCCGGTAGGTCAGAGGGGGAGGTGCAAGAGGGGGTCGATCGCCACGGCCATGAACAGCAGCGTCACGTAGGTGATCGAGTAGTGAAACAGACGCATGGGCTTGAGCGAGGCCGTCGTGGCGTTGGCGGGGTCCTGGGCGCGACCCAGCAGCCTGTAGGCCTCGAGGAGGAAGAGCCCGCCCGAGAGGATGGCGGTGACCAGGTAGATCCAGCCCATGCCGGCCACCGGCACCAGCACCAGTGAGATGAGCGCGGTCGCCCAGGCGTACGCGACGATCTGGCGAGCGACCGAGGTGTCCTGCTTGAGCACGGGGAGCATGGGGATGCCCGCCGCGGCGTACTGGTCCTTGAACCGCATCGACAGCGGCCAGTAGTGCGGCGGCGTCCAGAAGAAGATCCACAGGAAGAGCACGACCGGCGTCCACGAGATCGACTCCGTGACGGCCGCCCACCCGATGAGGACCGGCATGCACCCGGCGACGCCGCCCCAGACGATGTTCTGCGAGGTCCGGCGCTTGAGCACGAGGGTGTAGAAGACGACGTAGAGCAGGATCGCGCTGACCGACAGGACGGCCGAGAGCCAGTTGACGAAGAACCCGAGCCACAACGTCGACACGACGGTGAGGACGATCCCGAAGCGCATCGCCGCCGACGGCGAGATCTCGCCCGTCACGAGCGGGCGGTTCTGCGTGCGCGCCATGAGGCGGTCGATGTCCCGGTCGAGGTAGCAGTTGAGCGTGTTGGCCGCGCCGGCGGACAGCGAGCCGCCGACCAGGGTGCTGACCACCAGCCAGAAGTCCGGCAGACCGCGCTGCGCGAGGAACATGACGGGGAAGGTCGTGACGAGGAGCAGCTCGATGATCCGCGGCTTCGTCAGCGCCATGTAGTTCTTGACGGTGTAGCTGAAGCGCGACGACGGGGCACCGGTCCGATCAGGCGCGGTGCGCGGCTGCGAGGCTGTCACGGTGTCCTTCGGTCGTCGGGCGGGGTCCGGACCGGGCCGGTGGGTGGTCGAGCGGGCTCGCCATCGGCGGGGTTTGCGGACAGGCCTCCCGATCCTATCCCGTCCCGCGTGGGCCGGCGACGCCGTGCGACGCGGCACGCCGGTGCTCCCGGTATGACCTCCCCCACGCCTCGCCCGGGATGGTGCCCGCGCCGGATCAAGGTGACGAGGGGTGGGTAGAAGTCGATAGGCTCGATGTGACTCCGACCACGAAGGAAGTGTGACCACGTGAGCATCACCCCCAAGGCCCACGGCCGACAGGTGTCCGACCCCGTCGCCGAGCAGGTCGGCTGGAGCGACGTGGACGTCCGCGCCGTCGACACCGTCCGCACCCTGGCGGCGGACGCCGTGCAGAAGACCGGCAACGGGCACCCCGGGACCGCGATCAGCCTCGCCCCCGCGGCGTACCTGCTCTACCAGAAGGTCATGCGTCATGACCCCTCGGACCCGCACTGGTTGGGTCGCGACCGCTTCGTCCTGTCGGCGGGGCACTCGAGCCTGACGCAGTACATCCAGCTCTACTACTCCGGGCTCCTCGAGCTCGAGGACATCGAGGCGCTGCGCACATGGGGGTCCAAGACCCCCGGCCACCCCGAGGTCCACCACACCGAGGGCGTCGACCTCACCACCGGCCCGCTGGGGTCGGGGGTCGCGACCGCGGTCGGTATGGCGATGGCGCAACGACGCCAGCGCGGGCTCTTCGACCCCGCGGCCGCCCCGGGCGAGAGCGTCTTCGACCACGACGTCTACTGCATCGCCGGCGACGGCTGCATGATGGAGGGCGTCGCCAGCGAGGCCAGCTCCCTCGCGGCCACCCAGCGGCTCGGCAACCTCACGCTGATCTACGACCAGAACCAGATCTCCATCGAGGACGACACCGACGTGTCCTTCTCCGAGGACGTAGCGGCGCGCTACGAGGCCTACGGCTGGGACGTGCGCGTGGTCGAGTGGCGCACCAAGCACGGCGTGCGCGACGAGGACTACGTCGAGGACGTCGACGCGCTCTATGCCGCGATCGAGCAGGGCCGCACCGTCCTCGACAAGCCGACCTTCATCGTGCTGCGCACCGTGATCGCCTGGCCCGCCCCCACCAAGCAGGGCACCGGCAAGTCTCACGGCTCCGCGCTCGGCGACGACGAGATCAAGGGGATGAAGTCCTTGCTCGGGTTCGACCCCGACAAGACCTTTGACGTCTCCGACGAGGTCCTCGCCCACGTGCGCTCGGTGCGCGACCGTGGCGCCGAGCTGCGCAAGGGCTGGGACGAGCGCTACGAGGCGTGGCGCTCGGCCAACCCCGAGGGCGCCGCGCTCCTCGACCGCGTCCGGGCCCACGAGGTCCCCGACGGCTACGCCGAGGCCTTCCCGACCTTCGAGCCGGACGACAAGGGGCTGGCGACGCGCGCCGCGTCCGGCAAGGTGCTCACCGCCCTCGCCGACGTCCTCCCCGAGCTGTGGGGCGGCTCCGCCGACCTCGCCGAGTCCAACAACACGACGATGGGCGGGCAGCCCTCCTTCGTGCCGGAGGACCGCCAGACCTCCGAGTGGCAGGGCGGCCCCTACGGGCGCACCCTGCACTTCGGGGTCCGCGAGAACGCCATGGGCATGATCGTCAACGGCATCGCCCTCGAGGGGCTCACCCGGCCCTACGGCGGCACCTTCCTCGTGTTCTCGGACTACATGCGCCCGGCGGTGCGTCTGGCGGCGATCCAGGAGGCCGACTCGATCTTTGTGTGGACGCACGACTCCATCGGTCTCGGCGAGGACGGACCCACCCACCAGCCGATCGAGCACCTCGCCTCGCTGCGCGCGATCCCGGGCCTGGACGTCGTCCGTCCCGCCGACGCCAACGAGACCGCCCACGCGTGGCAGACGATCCTGACCCGCCACGGCAACCCGACGGGTATCGCCCTGTCGCGCCAGGCGCTGCCGATCCTCGACCCCGCCTCGACCTCGGTCGAGCAGGTGGCCAGGGGGGCCTACGTCCTGGTCGAGGCCAGCAAGCAGACACCCGACGTCATCGTGATGGCGACGGGCTCCGAGGTCTCGGTCGCCATGGCCGGCGCCGAGCTGCTCGAGGCCCAGGGCGTCGCCACGCGCGTCGTGTCGATGCCTTGCCAGGAGTGGTTCGCCCAGCAGGACGAGGCCTACCGCGAGCAGGTGCTGCCCAAGGCCGTCCGGGCCCGCGTCAGCATCGAGGCCGGCTCCACGATGGGCTGGCGCGACTACGTCGGCGACGCCGGCCGGATCATCGGGATCGACCACTTCGGCGCGTCGGCGGACGCCAAGACGCTGTTCAGCGAGTTCGGCTTCACGCCGGAGGCCGTCGTCGAGGCCGCCAAGGCGTCGGTCGCCGAGTCCGGCGACCCCACCCCCGGCGACACCGCACCCGGTTACGCCTCCAAGGACCCGGGCTTCGAGTCCTCCGCCCCGGCCGAGCGCCAGGAAGGCAAGTGATCGCATGACGAGCAAGAACCTCGAGGCCCTCGCGGCCGCAGGCGTCTCCATCTGGCTGGACGACCTGTCACGCGAGCGCATCTCCACCGGCAACCTCCAGGAGGTCGTCGACACCAAGGGCGTCGTGGGAGTCACCACGAACCCCTCGATCTTTGCGTCGGCCCTGGCCAAGGGTGAGAAGTACACCCCGCAGGTCACGGAGCTCAAGGCCGAGGGCGCCGATGTCGAGCGCGCGGTCTTTGCCCTCACCACCACGGACGTGCGGGACGCGTGCGACATCATGCGCCCGGTCTACGACCGGACCGACGGCGTCGATGGACGGGTCTCCATCGAGGTCGACCCCCGGCTGGCGCACGACACCGAGCGCACCGTGCAGGTGGCCAAGGAGCTGTCTGCCGCGGTCGACCGCCCCAACGTCATGATCAAGATCCCCGCCACGGTCGAGGGCCTGCCGGCCATCAGCCGGGTCCTGGCCGAGGGGATCTCGGTCAACGTGACGCTCATCTTCAGCCTCGACCGCTACCGCGCCGTGATGAACGCCTTCATGACCGGTGTCGAGCAGGCGCGCGAGGCGGGCAAGGACCTGTCGCAGATCCACTCGGTGGCGTCCTTCTTCGTGTCCCGCGTGGACACCGAGGTGGACAAGCGCCTCGACGAGGTCGGCACGGACGAGGCCACCGCCCTCAAGGGCAAGGCCGGCCTGGCCAACGCCCGCCTGGCCTACCAGGCCTGGCAGGAGCAGTTCGGCACGCCGCGCTGGGCCAACCTCGCGGACGACGGGGCGCACGTCCAGCGCCCGCTCTGGGCCTCCACCGGGGTCAAGGACCCGGCCTACCAGGACACGATGTATGTCGACGAGCTCGTCGCCCCGCAGACCGTCAACACCATGCCGGAGAAGACGCTCGACGCG
Source organism: Arsenicicoccus cauae (assembly GCF_009707125.1). Taxonomy (GTDB): domain Bacteria; phylum Actinomycetota; class Actinomycetes; order Actinomycetales; family Dermatophilaceae; genus Arsenicicoccus; species Arsenicicoccus cauae. Next base: position 298,802 of record NZ_WLVL01000040.1, on the reverse strand, counting down.
GCGGCGGACCACGGCGAGATCACCGGCGACACCATCACCGGCACCTACGACGAGTCCGACGCGGTGATGGACGCCCTGGAGCGGCAAGGCATCTCGTACGTCGAGGTGGTCGAGCAGCTCGAGCGCGAGGGCGTCGAGAAGTTCGAGAAGTCCTGGACCGAGCTCCTCGAGACGGTCCAGGCAGAGCTCGACAAGCACTGACCGTGACGCGGCCCGCCGCCTCCACCCACGAGGCGGCGGGTCGGCCACGACATACGGCCGCACGCACCCAGCCGACGGGAGAGACCAGTTGAGCCCCACCCCAGTGACCGCCGACCACAACCCGCTCAGGGACGTCCGGGACAAGCGCCTGCCCAACATCGCCGGCCCCTGCGCCCTGGTGCTGTTCGGCGTGACCGGCGACCTGTCCCGCAAGAAGGTCATGCCGGCGATCTACGACCTCGCCAACCGCGGGCTGCTGCCCCCGGGCTTCTCGCTCATCGGCTTCGCGCGGCGGGACTGGGCCGACCAGGACTTCGGCCAGATCGTGCACGACGCCGTCAAGGAGCACGCGCGCACCCCCTTCCGCGAGTCCACGTGGAAGTCGCTCGCCGAGGGGATCCGGTTCGTGCCCGGCACCTTCGACGACGACGAGGCCTTCGACCTGCTCGCCGAGACGGTGCACCAGCTCGAGCGCGACCGCGGCACCGGCGGCAACACCGCGTTCTACCTGTCGATCCCGCCGGGCTTCTTCGGCCAGGTCTGCCAGCAGCTCGAGCGCAGCGGGCTCGCGACGGCCGAGCCCGGTCAGTGGCGCCGCGTCGTCATCGAGAAGCCCTTCGGGCACGACCTGGAGTCGGCGCGCGAGCTCAACGACATCGTCGAGGGCGTGTTCGCCCCCGACTCGGTCTTTCGCATCGACCACTATCTCGGCAAGGAGACCGTCCAGAACCTCCTGGCCCTGCGCTTCGCCAACGAGCTGTTCGAGCCGGTCTGGAACTCCCACCACATCGACCACGTGCAGATCACGATGGCCGAGGACATCGGCGTGGCCGGTCGGGCGAGCTACTACGACGGGATCGGCGCGGCCCGCGACGTCATCCAGAACCACCTGCTGCAGCTGCTCGCGCTGACGGCGATGGAGGAGCCCACCGCGTTCACGGCCCAGCACCTGCGGGCCGAGAAGGAGAAGGTCCTTGCGTCGGTGCGGCTGCCCGACGACCTCGCCGCCTCGACGGCCCGCGGGCAGTACGCCGAGGGCTGGCAGGGCAGCGAGAAGGTCGTGGGCTTCCTGGACGAGGAGGGCATGAAGCCCGGCTCGACGACCGAGACCTACGCGGCCATGAAGGTCGAGGTGGACACGCGCCGCTGGGCCGGCGTTCCCTTCTACCTGCGCACCGGCAAGCGGCTCGGCAAGCGGGTCACCGAGATCGCCGTGGTCTTCAAGAAGGCCCCCCACCTGCCGTTCGACGACACCGAGACCGAGGAGCTGGGGCAGAACGCCATCGTCATCCGCGTCCAGCCGGACGAGGGCATCACCCTCCGCTTCGGGTCCAAGGTGCCGGGCGCGCAGATGGAGGTCCGCGACGTCACGATGGACTTCACCTACGGCAACTCCTTCACGGAGAAGTCGCCCGAGGCCTACGAGCGGCTGATCCTGGACGTGCTGCTGGGGGCGCCGTCGATGTTCCCCCGCAACGAGGAGGTCGAGCTGTCGTGGCGCATCCTCGACCCGGTCGAGGAGTACTGGGCCGCGAACGGCCGCCCCGATCCGTACCCCAGCGGGACCTGGGGCCCCGCCAGCGCCGACGAGATGATGGCCCGTGACGGCCGCGAGTGGAGGATGCCGTGATCATCGACCTGCCCAAGACTTCGACCTCGGCCCTGACCAAGAAGCTTGTCCAGATCCGCAACGACAGCGGCGCCATGGCCCTCGGCCGGGTGCTCACGCTGATCATCGTGGTCGACGAGGATCGCGCCGAGGAGGCCATCGAGGCCGCCGTGGAGTCCTCGCACATGCACCCCTGTCGCGTGGTCGCGCTCGTCCACGGCAACCGCCGGGGGTCGAGCCGCGTCGACGGACAGATCCGGGTCGGGGGCGACGCGGGCGCCTCCGAGGTGGTCGTGATGCGGCTGTACGGCGAGGTCAACGACCACGGCGCCGCGCTGGTGCTGCCGCTGCTGCTGCCGGACTCCCCCGTGGTCGGCTGGTGGCCGGGCGACGCGCCCGTCGACCTCGCGAGCGACCCCGTCGGCGCGATGTGCCAGCGGCGCATCAACGACTCCGCCGTCGCCAAGAACCCCCACGCCGAGCTGAAGAGGCGGGCCAAGAACTACGCGCCGGGCGACACGGACCTCGCGTGGTCCCGGATCACCTTGTGGCGCGCCCTGCTGGCGGCGGCCCTCGACCAGCAGCCCTACGAGCCGGTGACCAGCGCGGTCGTGGTCGGTGGCATCGACTCCTCGGCCACCGACCTGCTCGCGGGCTGGCTGGCCGGGGCGCTCGACGTGCCGGTCACCCGCGGCCGTAGCCCCCAGGGGTCGGGCCTGATCAGCGTCCGCCTCGATCGGCCCTCCGGGCCGCTGGACCTGGTCCGTCCCGAGGGGACCACGATCGCCACGCTCTCCCACCCCGAGCAGCCCGTCCGCCGGGTGGGGCTCACGCGTCGGTCCGACGCCGAGTGCCTGACCGACGAGCTGCGACGGCTCGACCCCGACGAGGTCTACGAGCTCGCCCTGGTCGAGGGGCTGCGACGCGTCACCGACCGGTCCTCGCTGGCCAGCGCCCTGGTCCGGGCCGGCAAGGCACCCTCGCCCGACGAGTCCCGGCTGATGGCGCGTCGTGCGGGCGAGCGGTCCCGCCAGACGTCCCGCGACATGGTGACCGTCGACACCGATCGCGACGAGGTGGTGGCCACGGACAAGGCACCGGATGGCGAGGTCGGGCGTCGCGCCGAGAGGCAGAAGCGTGTCGGCAGCCGGGTCTCCGACGGGCCGACCGTTGGTCAGGGCGACCCGGGTGCGGACAGGGCTGCGACCGCGCAGCAGTGGGCCGAGAAGTCCTCCACCAAGAAGTCCTCCACCAAGAAGTCCTCCACCAAGAAGCGGACCGGCACGACGAGGTCCGCCGCCGAGAAGGCATCCTCATGAGCGCGCAGGTGATCGTCCACCGCGACAAGACGACCCTCGCGGCCGCCGTCGCCGCCCGCCTCGTCACCACCATCACGGACGTCCAGGCGGAGCACGGCGAGGCGCACGTCGTCCTCACGGGCGGGTCGATGGGCAACGCTCTCGTGGAGGCGCTCGTCGACTCCCCCGCCGCGCCCGCGGTCGCCTGGGAGCTCGTGCACCTGTGGTGGGGGGACGAGCGGTATGTCGAGCGCGAGTCCGCGGACCGCAACGCCACGCAGGCGCGCGAGGCGGGCCTGGGGCGCATGGCCGCCCTCGGGCTCGACCCTGCCAACGTCCACGAGCTGCCCGCCACCGACGACGCCGAGGGCGACGACATCGCCGCCGCGGCGGAGCGCTATGCCGCCGAGCTGGCGCGGGTGGCCGCCGGGTCCGCGCGGCGGGGACCGCACGGCGTGGACGTGCCGGCCTTTGACGTCGTCATGCTGGGCGTCGGCCCGGACGCGCACGTCGCCAGCCTGTTTCCGGGCAAGGCGACGCTGGACGTGACCGACCGCACGGTCGTGCCCGAGACGGACTCCCCCAAGCCGCCGCCGGCGCGCCTGTCGCTGACCATGCCCGCGCTGTGCACCGCCGACGAGGTGTGGCTGCTGGTCGCGGGTGAGGACAAGGCCGAGGCCGTGGCCGCGGCCACCGGCGGCGCGGACGTGCACGAGGCCCCGGCAGCCGGTGTCCGCGGGCGGCGCCGCACGCTGTGGCTGGTCGACGAGGCGGCGGCCGGCGACCTGCCCTGACGTGACCGCGACGGGGCAGGTCGGGGGAACCGGTCGGGCGGTCCCTACTGGATCAGCCCGCGCTGCCGCAGGCCCGCGAGCGCCTCGTCCAGCAGGGCCTGGCCGTCGGCGTCGCTGCGTCGCTCCTTGACGTAGGCGAGGTGGGTCTTGTAAGGCTCCGTGCGCGGTGGTGCGGGCGGGTCGTCGGGATCGAGCCCCGCGGGGAGCCCGCACCGCTGGCAGTCCCACTCGGCGGGGACGTCGGCCCCGGCCTCCTGCGAGAACGCCGGGCGGGTCTCGTGTCCGCGGGCGCAGTAGTAGCTGATGGCCAGGCGCGGTGCGGACTCCCCGCGCTCCGCCTCTCCCATGGGGCCCGCTCCGATGCGGCTGCCCCTGATGGCGTTACCACCCGACATGGTTTCTCCTCGAGCTACCGGTCCCGACTGGTTGCAGGACCGGGGCGGGCCCAGGTGCCCGCAAGTGGGTGGGAGGGCGGCTCCCCCCTCGGGCCGCCTGCTCCGGTGAGCGGCTGCGTCAGCCGCTGAAACGCTGGATCAGCCCCAGCGCGACGACGCACGAGAACCACACGACGGCGACGGCGATCGTGAAGCGGTCGAGGTTGCGCTCGGCCACGCTGGACCCGCCGAGGGTGTTGGACACCCCACCCCCGAACATGTCGGACATGCCGCCGCCCTTGCCCTTGTGAAGCAGGATCAGCAGGGTCAGGAAGAGGCCGCCCAGGACGAGCAGCACCTCGAGGACGATCTTGACTACGGTCATGCGGCAACCATCTGTCGGGGCGGCCCGGTGGGGGGCCGTCGGGTGGGACGGGTCGTGAGCGGCGGCCGGTGGGGCCTGGCGCGAGCCCCCATGCTACCGGCCCAGCTCGTGGACCAGCTCGACGACGCGGGTGATGACGGTGGGATCCGTGCTGGGCAGCACACCGTGGCCGAGGTTGAAGATGTGACCCGGAGCCTGGCGTCCCTCGTCGACGATGCGGCGCACCTCGGCCTCGAGGGCCTCCCAGGGGGCGAAGAGCAGGGCCGGGTCGAGGTTGCCCTGAACGGCGTAGCCCGGCCCGAGCCGCTCCACGGCGTCGAGGAGGTTGACGCGGTAGTCCACGCCCACGACGTCCGCCCCGGCTGCGCCCATGGCCGGGAGGAGCTCGCCGGTCCCCACGCCGAAGTGGATGCGTGGCACGTCCGTGGCCTCGGCCACCATGTGCAGCGCCGCGGCCGAGTGCTCCTGCACCTGGGCCTCGTAGGTGCGGCGCGGCAGCGCCCCCACCCAGGAGTCGAACAGCTGGATCGCGGAGGCTCCCGCCTCGGCCTGGACCCGCAGGAAGGTGCCGGAGATCTGCGCGAGGCGGGCGCACAGGTCGTGCCACAGCCGGGGGTCGGCGTGCATCAGCGCCTTGGTGCGCTCGTGGTTCTTGGACGGCCCGCCCTCGACGAGGTATGACGCCAGCGTGAACGGTGCACCGGCGAAGCCGATGAGCGGGGTCTCGCCGAGCGCCGCGACGGTCTGGCGGACCGCCTGGGTGACGTAGGGCACCATCTCGGGGTCGAGCTCCGGGACGCGGTCCAGGTCGGCCCGGCCGCGGAAAGGCTCGGCCATGACCGGACCGACGCCGGCGACGAGGTCCACGTCGACCCCGACCGCCGCCAGCGGCACGACGATGTCGCTGAAGAAGATCGCCGCATCGACGTGGTGGCGGCGCACGGGCTGCAGGGTGATCTCGGTGGTGAGGTCGGGGTTGCGGCAGGCCTCGAACATCGTCGTGCCCTCGCGGACCGCGCGGTACTCGGGCAGGGAGCGGCCGGCCTGGCGCATGAACCACACCGGCGGGCGGGGCACGGGGCGGCGGCGGGCGGCGCGCACGAGGAGGCTCTCCCGGGCGACCGGGGGGACCGGGCTGGCTGCAGGGGTGTCCACGCGGACGATCCTCGCACGGCGGACCGGTCGGTCGGCGCGCCGCCGCGTCCCCGGGCGGCCCCCCGCATAGCCTCGGGAGGTGCCCGACCGACCCCTGACGGACGAGAGCGCGCGCCGGTTCGACGCGGTGCTCGCCCGGCTGCGCGACGCCCGCCGCCGCCCCGAGGTGCTGGTCGAGGAGGTGCCTGCGCCGGGGCGGCTCGCGCCGTACTCGGTCGCGCTGGCCGCCGACGTCGTTCCCGATCGGCGCACGGACGAGGACGTGGCCTCGGGGCGGTTCGTGGTCCTGCACGACCCCTCCGCCCCCGACCAGTGGGAGGGGCAGTGGCGGGTCGTCACCTTCGCCAAGGCCCGGCTGGAGACGGAGCTGGCCGGTGATCCTGCCCTGGGTGCGGTCGGGTGGGCCTGGCTCGAGGACGCCCTCGCGGATGCCGGGGCCCGGGCGAGCGCCCTTGCCGGCACCGTCACCCACGTGGTGAGCGAGCGGTTCGGCGAGCTGGCGGGCGAGGCCACGACCGTGGAGATGGAGGTCCGGGCGTCCTGGAGCCCGCTCGACGAGGACCTCGCCCCGCACCTCGAGGCCTGGACCCAGCTGCTGTGCACCCTCGGCGGCCTGCCCCCGCTGCCCGAGGGCGTCGCTCTGCTGACCTCCCGTCGGTGACCACGGGCAGTCACGAAAGTTCGGCCAATCTCACCCGTTCGGCACTAGTCCCGTTCTAGAATCTTCAACATCACCAGCGTCGTGCACGCAGACAGGGAGGGGCACCGTGAGCGTGATCACCAAGAACGCCCGGATGGCGCGCCCGCAGCCCATCAGCGCCATGGTCATCTCGGCGGGGCCGCACACGGGCGCCATGGTGCGCCGCGCCCTGGGGCGCATCACGGAGGGGCACATCATCGAGGCCCAGACGATCGAGCGCGCCCGGGTCGTGGCCCGCGAGGTCCCCGCCGGCGAGTTCTGCATCGCCGACCTGACCCTCCCCGACGGCTCCGGCATCCCCCTGCTGCACGAGATGCGGGCCCGTGGCTGGCGCCGCACGATCGTGCTCTCGGACTCCGAGGACCCGATCTACGTCCGCGGCGCCCTCAAGACCGGCGTCCGCGCCTACATCCGGACGGGCGGGCAGCCCCCGGCCGGGCCGGGCACCCGGGGAGCCGGCAACGAGCAGTTCTCGGCCCGCGAGGTCGAGGTCCTGCAGCTCGTGTCCCAGGGCAAGACCAACAAGGAGGTCGGCGCCTCCCTCGGTCTGTCGGCCCTCACGGTCAAGAGCCACCTCGCCCGCATCGCCCGCAAGCTCGGCACCGGTGACCGGGCCGCGATGACCTACACCGCGCTGCGCCGGGGCCTGATCACCTGACGACCGCCGGGACGTCGCCGTGGGACGGCCCGCGCGGCGGGTTAGGTTGGAGGGCGTGACGGACCTGACCTCGCCAGACGACCAGACGGCGGACGCCCCCGCGGACACCCCCGAGCCGCGCCTGGTGTCGGCGCCCGCAGAGGCCCTGCGCCCCGTGGTCGAGGACGAGCGTCGGCTGCGCGAGCTGGTCGCCTCCGTGGCCGACGGGCACGGCCCCATCGCCATCGACGCCGAGCGGGCGTCGGGCTTCCGCTACGGGCAGAAGGCCTACCTCGTGCAGCTGCGCCGGGCCGGGGCCGGCACCTGGCTCGTCGACCCCGTGATGTGCCCCGACCTGTCCGAGCTCCAGGACGTGGTCGGCGACGTCGAGTGGGTGCTGCACGCGGCCACCCAGGACCTGCCCTGCCTCGCCGACCTGGGGCTGCACCCCACCCGCCTGTTCGACACCGAGCTGGGGTCCCGGCTCGCGGGCCGGCCCCGCGTGGGGCTGGCGGCCGCCATGGAGCACTACCTCGGGATCACGCTCGCCAAGGAGCACAGCGCCCAGGACTGGTCCACCCGCCCCCTGCCCGAGCCGTGGCTCGTCTACGCCGCGCTCGACGTGGAGGTCCTCGTGGACCTGCGCGACGCCGTGGACGAGGACCTGCGCTCCCAGGGCAAGTCGGGCTGGGCCGCCGAGGAGTTCGAGGCGCTCACCCACTTCCGCGGCCCGGCGCCCAAGGTCGACCCGTGGCGCAAGACCTCCGGCCTGCACAAGGTGCGCACCCGGCGCGGGCTCGCCGTGGTCCGCGAGCTGTGGGAGACCCGCGACCGCCTGGCCCAGGATCGTGACTGCAGCCCCGGACGCGTGCTCGGCGACGCCGCGATCGTCGAGCTCGCCCTGCCCTCCGGCGCCGACGGCACCCGCCGGACCCCGCGCGCCGTGCAGCGCAACCCGCAGGTCTGGCTGGCCGCCGTGGACCGCGCGATGCTCCTGCCGGAGGACGAGCTCCCGGCATACCACCTCCCGAGCGACGGCCCACCTCCGCAACGTGCCTGGGCCGACAAGGACCCGGTCGCCGCCGCCCGGCTCGGCGCCGTCAAGGAACTCGTGGCCGGTCTGAGCGCGAGCGTGGCCGTCCCCGCGGAGAACCTCCTGACCCCTGACACCCTGCGGCGGGTGGTCTGGGCCCCTCCGGTGGACGAGTCGGCCCAGGGCTTCCGCGAGATCCTCCTCGACCTGGGTGCCCGGCCGTGGCAGGCGGGGCTCGTGTCGCCCCTGCTGGCCGAGGCGGCGTCCGACCACCCCTATCCCCCGCGAGTCTAGGAGTCGCGCCGACGGCGGCACCCGCGGCCCACACGACGGGGACGGAGACGGGGACGTGGACGTGGGGCCGGTCACGTCGCGGCGCGCTGGTGCTGACATCGGGATTACCCGCAAGTAGCATCCGACGGGTACCCATCCCCTCGACCTGGGAGGCCACCGTGCCCCGCACCCTGCACGAGGTCGTCTTCGTCGACGGCGTCCGCACGCCGTTCGGCCGCGCCGGGGACAAGGGCATCTATGCCCAGACCCGCGCCGACGACCTGGTCATCGCCTGCATCCGTGAGCTCGTCCGCCGCAACCCGTCCCTGCCACCCGAGCGCATCGGGGAGGTCGCCGTCGCGGCCACCACCCAGATCGGCGACCAGGGCCTCACCCTCGGCCGGATGGCGGCGCTGCTGTCGGGCCTGCCCAGCACCGTCCCCGGCTACTCGATCGACCGCATGTGCGCCGGGGCCATGACGGCGGTCACCACGTCCGCCGGGTCCATCGCGATGGGCGCCGCCGACGTCGTGGTCGCCGGGGGCGTGGAGCACATGGGTCGCCACCCCATGGGCGAGGGCGTCGACCCCAACCCCCGGATCGTCTCCGAGCGGCTCGTCGACGAGTCCGCCCTGGTCATGGGCAAGACCGCCGAGAACCTCCACGACCGCTACCCGAGCCTCACCAAGGAGCGCTGCGACGCGTTCGCCGTGGGCTCCCAGCGCAAGCTGTCCGAGGCCTACGCCGCGGGCAAGGTGCAGCCCGACCTGGTCCCGGTCGCCGTCCGTTCCGTGGAGAAGGGCTGGGGACTCGCCACCGCCGACGAGCCGCCCCGCCCCGGCGTCACGATGGCGGACCTCGCCTCTCTCTCGACGCCGTTCCGTCCCCACGGCCGGGTCACCGCCGGCAACGCTGCCGGGCTCAACGACGGGGCCACCGCCTGCCTGCTCGCCTCCGAGGAGGCCGCGACCGAGCTGGGGCTGCCCGTCAAGATGCGGCTCGTCACCTACTCCTTCGTCGGCGTCGAGCCGGAGGTGATGGGCTACGGACCCGTCCCGGCCGCCGAGAAGGCCCTCGCGCAGGCCGGCCTGCGCATCGAGGACATCGGCCTGTTCGAGCTCAACGAGGCCTTCGCCGTGCAGGTGCTGGCCTTCCTCGAGCACTTCGGCATCGCCGACGACGACCCGCGCGTCAACCCCTGGGGCGGAGCGATCGCGACCGGCCACCCGCTCGCCTCGTCGGGCGTGCGCCTGATGACCCAGCTCGCCGCGCACTTCGCCGAGCACCCCGAGGTGCGCTACGGCATGACCGCCATGTGCATCGGCATCGGCATGGGTGGCGCCGTCGTCTGGGAGAACCCGCACCACGCCGACTACCGCTCGTCCACCAACACCAACACCGACACCAACACCGACCACCACCACCAGCAGCAGCAGGAGCAGCAGCGATGACCCACACGGACCTGCTGGCGGCCTTCGACGACGAGGTCGTCACCCACGCGCTCGTGCGCGACGTCGAGCTGCCCGGTGGTGGCGGGACCCTGGCCCTGGTCACCCTCGACAACGGCCGCGACCACACCAAGCCCAGCACCTTCGGTCCCCGGGGCCTGCTGGAGCTGCGGGCAGCCCTGGAGCGGTGCCGCGAGCGGGCCACGGCCGGGGAGATCGTCGCGGTCGGGATCACCGGCAAGCCCTTCGTCTTCGCGGTGGGCGCCGACCTGACCGGTGTGCCCTCGGTGACCGACCGCGAGCAGGCCGTCGCCATGGGGCGGCTCGGCCACGAGACCTTCGCCCTGCTGCCCGAGCTCGGGGTGCCTAGCTTCGCCTTCGTCAACGGCGCCGCCATGGGCGGCGGTGTCGAGGTGGCGCTGGCGTGCGACTACCGCACCATCAGCGCCTCGGTGCCGGCGGTCGCGCTGCCCGAGGTCTTCCTCGGTCTCGTGCCGGGTTGGGGCGGGTGCTGGACGCTGCCCAACCTCATCGGCGTCGAGGGCGCCCTCAAGGTCGTCATCGACAACCCGCTCAGCAACAACACGACGCTCAGCGGTGCCGAGGCCGCCCGCCTGGGGCTGGCCGACCAGCTGCTCGAGCCGGCCGACTTCCTGGAGCGCTCGCTGGCCTGGGCGGGGCAGGTCGTCCGCGGCGAGGTCGCGGTCGAACGACCTGACGTGGATCGGGACGAGGCGGCCTGGGAGGGGGCGATCGCGGCGGCCCGACGCGCCGTGACCGCGCGCACCGGTGGCAGCTCGCGCTCGGCATACCGGGCCCTGGACCTGCTGTCCGCGGCCCGCGCCGCGAGCCGCGAGGAGGGCTTCGCTGCCGAGGACGAGGCGCTCGGTGACCTGCTGATGAGCGACGAGCTGCGCGCTGGGCTGTACGCCTTCGACCTGGTCCAGCGCCGCGCCAGGAAGCCGGCCGGAGCCCCGGACAAGAGCCTGGCCCGGCCCGTCACCAAGGTCGGGATCGTCGGTGCCGGCCTGATGGCCAGCCAGCTCGCGCTGCTCTTCGTCCGGCGCCTGGAGGTGCCGGTGATCATGACCGACCTCGACCAGGAGCGTGTCGACAAGGGCGTCGCCCATGTCCACGCCGAGATCGACAAGCTCGCCGCCAAGGGTCGACTCGACCAGGACCGGGTCAACCGCTACAAGGCGCTGATCAGCGGCGACACCACCAAGGCCGGCATGGCGGACGTGGAGCTCGTCATCGAGGCGGTCTTCGAGGAGATGTCGGTCAAGCAGCAGGTGTGGGCCGAGGTCGAGGCCGTCGTCTCCCCCGAGTGCGTCCTCGCCAGCAACACCTCGTCGCTGTCGATCACGCAGATGGCGTCCCGGCTGGAGCATCCCGAGCGGGTCGTCGGCCTCCACTTCTTCAACCCGGTCGCGGTCATGCCGCTGCTCGAGGTGATCACCGGCGAGCGCACCGACGAGGCGACCCTGGCCACCGCCTTCGCCGTGGGGCGACAGCTCAAGAAGACGACGGTGCTGTGCGCGGACTCCCCGTCCTTCATCGTCAACCGGCTGCTCGGCCGGTTCATGTCCGACATGGCCCGGATCGTCGACGCGGGCACACCGATCGACGTGGCGGACCAGGGCTTCGCGGGGATCGCGCCCATGCCGCCGTTCGTCCTGATGGGCCTGGTCGGTCCGGCCATCGCCCTGCACAACAACGAGTCGCTCGCGGCGGCCTTCCCCGACCGGTTCTACGTCTCCCCCGCCCTGCGGCGCGTGGTCGAGGCCGGCAAGCGCGGCTACTACACCCAGGTCGAGGGCCGCACGGTGCTGGACCCCGAGGTCCTGGCCCTGCAGGAGTCGCCCACGGACCCGGTGGTCCTGACGCCGGAGCAGGTGCGCGAGCAGGTCCTCGCGGGGCTCGCCGAGGAGGCCCGGATCATGCTGGACGAGGGGGTCGTCAGCGCCCCCATGGACCTGGACCTCGCCATGATCACGGGCGCCGGGTTCCAGTTCTGGAACGGCGGGCTCACTCCCCTGCTCGACCGGACGGGCACCTCGGAGCGCGTCACCGGGCGTCGCTTCCTGCCGCCGGGGACGGCCGAGGCAACCCGCTGACCGAGTGATGGATCCGCCGGTCCGGCCACGCTGCGAGGCAGCATGGCCGGACCGCTCCGTCGGCGTGCCTGCCCCGCCCCGGTGCCACTCCGACGAGGTGGACCAATCCGGGTCCGCGGTCTCGGCTGACCTACGATGGAAGGCATGACTGATGGCTACCTCCGCCGCATCGGCACGCTCGTCCGCGAGGCGCGCGTCCGACGCGGGTTCACCACCCAGGACCTCGCCGAGCGGGTCGGGATGACCGGCACCGACATCGAGCAGATCGAGGCGGGCGAGCACGATCTGTCCCTCGACGTGCTGGCCGCCCTGGGCAAGGAGCTGGAGGCCGAGTTCGTCTCCATGGGCCACTCCGGGCCGCAGCACCTGCGCATCGAGGGTGGGCGTCGCCTCACCGGCTCGATCGAGGTGCGGACGTCCAAGAACGCCGCGGTCGCGACCCTGTGCGCCTCGCTGCTCAACAAGGGCACGACCACCCTGCGCAACCTCGCCAAGATCGAGGAGGTCAACCGGATCCTGGAGGTCCTCAGCAGCATCGGGGTCCGCACCGAGTGGATCGACGGCGGCAACGACCTGCGCATCACCCCGCCCGCCACGATCGACCTCGCCTCGATGGACGAGGCCGCGGCCAAGCGCACCCGCACGATCATCATGTTCCTCGGCCCCCTGCTGCACGAGTTCGAGGAGTTCTCCCTGCCGTATGCCGGAGGCTGCGACCTGGGGACCCGCACGGTCGAGCCCCACCTCATCGCCCTGCGCCACTTCGGGCTCGCAGTCGAGGCGACCCAGGGGGCCTACCAGGCGGAGGTCTCCACCGACACCTGGCCGAGCCGGGCGATCGTGCTGACCGAGCGCGGCGACACGGTCACCGAGAACGTCCTGATGGCGGCGGCCCGCTACGAGGGCGAGACCGTCATCCGCAACGCGTCGCCCAACTACATGGTGCAGGACCTGTGCTTCTTCCTCCAGGAGCTGGGCGTCCAGGTCGACGGCATCGGGACGACCACCCTGACGGTGCGCGGCGTGCGCGAGATCGACCGCGACGTCGAGTACTCCCCCTCCGAGGACCCGATCGAGGCGATGTCGCTGCTGGCGGCCGCCGTCGTCACCAGGTCCGAGATCACCATCGAGCGGGTGCCGATCGAGTTCATGGAGATCGAGCTCGCGACCCTGGAGACGATGGGGATGCGCTACACCCTGTCCGAGGAGTACCTCTCGGCCAACGGCAAGACGCGTCTGGTCGACCTGACCCACGTCCCCGGCCCGCTCACGGCCCCGCGGGACAAGATCCACCCGCTCCCGTTCCCCGGCCTCAACATCGACAACCTCCCGTTCTTCGCGCTGATCGCGGCGACGGCCGAGGGCACCACGATGATCCACGACTGGGTCTACGAGAACCGCGCGATCTACCTCACCGAGCTCACCCGGGTCGGCGGCAACGTCCAGCTGCTGGACCCGCACCGGGTGATGATCAGCGGCCCGACGCGCTGGCGACCGGCCGAGGTGGTCTGCCCGCCCGCGCTGCGCCCCGCCGTCGTGGTGCTCCTGGCCATGCTGGCGGCTCCCGGCACGTCCGTCCTGCGCAACGTCTACGTCATCAACCGCGGCTACGAGGACCTTGCGGAGCGTCTGACGGCCCTCGGCGCCGGGGTCAGCACCTTCCGCGACATCTGAGCGGCGCGACCGCGGCACCACGCCCTCACGGCGGCCCGTTGCACGTATCGTGGGGCGGGCCCGCTGGGGGCGCCCACGCTTCCTCTCCCCACCCGTTCTCTGGAGGACCTCCATGGCCGGCGGACTCGCTGCCCTGCTCGACGACATCGCCACCATGGCCAAGCTGGCCGCGGCATCCGTGGACGACGTGGGTGCCGCCGCAGGCCGCGCCAGCGCCAAGGCGGCCGGTGTGGTGGTCGACGACACCGCGGTGACGCCGCGCTACGTCACGGGGTTCACGCCCGACCGCGAGCTGCCGATGATCAAGCGGATCACGATCGGCTCCCTGCGCAACAAGCTGCTGTTCATCCTGCCGGCGGCGCTGCTGCTCAGCCAGTTCGCGTCGTGGGCGCTCACCCCGCTGCTGATGCTCGGCGGCACCTACCTGTGCTTCGAGGGCGCGGAAAAGATCTGGGAGAAGGTCTCGGGTCACGGCCACGACGCGGGCGACGCCACGGCGTCGATGAGCGGGGACGAGGCCGAGGAGGCGATGACCTCCGGCGCCATCCGCACCGACTTCATCCTGTCCTCCGAGATCATGGTCATCGCGCTCAACGAGGTGGCCAGGGAGAGCCTGTGGACCCGGGCGATGACGCTGGTCATCGTGGCGATCGTGATCACCATCGGCGTCTACGGCTTCGTGGCGCTCATCGTCAAGATGGACGACATCGGCCTGCACCTGGCCAAGCAGAGCAACGGCGCCGCGCAGGCCCTCGGCAACGGGCTGGTCAGGGCGATGCCGGTCCTGCTGCGCTGGCTGGCGATCATCGGCACCGTGGCGATGCTGTGGGTCGGCGGTCACATCCTGCTGGTGGGTGTCGACACCCTCGGCTGGCACCCGCCGTACGCCCTGGTGCACCACCTGGAGGAGGCCGTCCGGCACGCCACCGGCCCGCTGGGAGGTGTCCTCGGCTGGCTCACCAACACGCTCTGCTCCGCGGTCGTGGGCCTGGCGGTCGGCGCGGTGGTCGTGACGGTCCTGCACCTGGTCAGGCGGGGCAAGGACGAGCCCGCGGAGGAGCACCCCGCCCGCTGACGACCGGCACGTCAGAGCGGGGTGACGAGCCCCGCCGGCAGCGCGCCGAGGACCTCGGCCACCTCGTCCAGCAGGGGTGCCTGCACGCTGCTGCGCCGCCACACCATGGCGATGTCCCGGTGCGGCGCCTCGCCGCCGAACTCGCGCAGGACGACGCCGTCGGGGTTGCGGCTCGGGGGCGACACGGCGAGCCGCGGCAGCAAGGTGGTGCCGACCCCCGCCGCGACCATGTGCCGCAGGGTCTCCAGGCTGGTGGCCTGGAAGCCGGACTGCTCCCGGGCGCCGGCCGTCTGGCAGATGTCCAGCGCCTGGTCGCGCAAGCAGTGGCCCTCGGCCAGCAGCAGCAGGTCCTCGCCCGCCAGCCGACCGGCGGCCAGGCGCCCGTCGTCGGCGGCCAGCTCGTGGTCGCGCGGCACCGCGAGCAGGAAGTCCTCGCGGAACAACGGGCGCACGTGCAGCGCCTCGTCGATGACGGGCAGCGCGATCAGGGCGGCGTCCAGACCCCCGGCGTGCAGCTGCTCGCGCAGCTCGCCCGTCTTGGCCTCGGTGAGCAGCAGCTCGACGTCGGGCAGCCGCTCGCGCAGGGCGGGCACGACGTGCGGCAGCAGGTAGGGCCCGAGCGTCGGGAAGAAGCCCAGCCGCAGCCGCCCCGCCCGGGGGTCCCGGGCGGAGCGGGCGATGTCGCGGATGTCCTGCGCCTGCCCCAGGATCGACCGGGCACGCTCGACCACCCGCTCCCCCGCCGCGGTCAGCAGCACCTGGCGGGTGCCGCGCTCGACGAGGTCCACGCCCAGCTCTGACTCGAGCTTCTTGAGCTGGGTGGACAGGGTCGGCTGGCTGACGTATGCCGCAGCCGCCGCCCGGCCGAAGTGCCGGTGGTCCGCCAGGGCGACGAGGTACTCCAGGTCCCTGAGGTTCACGAGCGGCCCGTCAGGCCATCGCCGGGGACGGTGCCGAGGTGCGGATCAGGTGGTCGAAGGCGGACAGCGCGGCCGTCGCCCCGGCACCCTGCGCCACGACGATCTGCTTGTAGGGGACGGTGGTGCAGTCCCCGGCGCCGAGGACGCCCGGGACCGAGGTGCGCCCCATCGCGTCCACGACGACCTCGCCGCGGTCGGTCAGCTCGACCGCACCCTTGAGCCACTCGGTGTTGGGCAGCAGCCCGATCTGGACGAAGATCCCCTCGAGCTGCAGCTCCCGGGCCTCGCCCGAGGCGCGGTCCTCGTAGCGCAGGCCGGTGACCTGCTTGCCGTCCCCGACGACCTCGGTCGTCCGGGCGGACAGGATGACGTCGACGTTGGGCAGGCTGCGCAGCTTGTCCTGGAGCACCTGGTCGGCGCGCATCTCGTCGAGGAACTCGATCAGGGTGACGTGGCCGACGACGCCGGCCAGGTCGATGGCGGCCTCCACGCCGGAGTTGCCGCCGCCGATGACGGCGATGCGCTTGCCCTTGAACAACGGTCCGTCGCAGTGCGGGCAGAAGGTGACGCCCTTGTTGCGGTACTCCTCCTCGCCGGGCACACCCATGTGGCGCCAGCGCGCCCCGGTGGCGAGCACGACCGAGCGGGCCTGCAGCTCGGCCCCGCCGAACCGCACCGTGTGGTAGCCGCCCTCGGTGTCGGCGGGCACGAGCTCGGTGGCGGCCGGGCCGGTGACCACGTCGACGTCATACTGACCGACGTGCTCCTTGAGGGAGTCGGCGAAGCGCGGCCCCTCGGTGTAGGAGACGGACACGAAGTTCTCGATGGCCATCGTGTCGAGCACCTGCCCGCCGAACCTCTCGCCGACCAGGCCGGTCCGGATCCCCTTGCGGGCGGTGTAGATCGAGGCCGCCGCGCCCGCGGGGCCGGACCCGACGACGAGCACCTCGTAGGGCTCCTTGCCGTTGAGCTTCTCGGTGGCGCGGTCCGCCGCCCCGGAGTCGATCCGGCCGAGGATGTCGCTCATCGTCATCCGGCCGGAGTCGAACAGCTCGCCGTTGACGTACACGGTGGGCACGGCCTTGATGCCGTGCTCCTCGATCTCGTCCTGGAAGAGCGAGCCCTCGACCGCGGTGTGCCGGATGCGGGGGTTGATGACCGACATCGCGTTGAGCGCCTGGACCACCGTCGGGCAGTTCTGGCAGGACAGGGACATGTAGGTCACGAACTCGAAGTCGCCGTCGATCGCCGCCACCTGCTCGATGGTCTCGGCGTCCTCCTTGATCGGGTGCCCGCCCACCTGCAGCAGCGCCAGGACCAGCGAGGTGAACTCGTGGCCGAGCGGGATGCCCGCGAACTCGACGCCCACGTCGGTGCCGGTGCGCTCGATGCGGAAGGACGGGCGGCGGCTCGACGTGCCGTCCGTGCGCAGGCTGACCTTGTCCGACAGCGCCGCGATCTCCTCGAGGAGCTGACGCAGGTCGTCGGCCTTGGGCCGGTCGTCGAGGGACGCGACCAGCTCGATCGGCTCCTTGACGTTGACGAGCAGGGACGTGACCTGGGTGGTCATGGCGGCGTCGAGCACGGGCACGGGACACTCCTTGGTTCGGTATGACGGGGGCGGCGAGGGTGAGGACGGCGGCGGCGGGTGACCGGGGTCCGGCCACCCGCCGCGGCACGTGGTGGTGCGTCGACGAGCGGGTGGGCTCGTCCTACGACCTGCTCGGGAGACTCCCGAGGGTGGCGTCAGATCTTGCCGACGAGGTCCAGGCCGGGGGCGAGGATGGCCTCGCCCTCCTCCCACTTGGCCGGGCAGACCTCGCCCGGGTGGGCGGCGACGTACTGGGCGGCCTTGACCTTGCGCAGCAGCTCGGCGGCGTTGCGGCCGATGCCCTCGGCGGTGACCTCCATGAACTGGATGGTGCCCTCCGGGTCGACCAGGAAGGTGGCGCGGTCGGCGAGGCCGGCGCCCTCACGCATGTTCTGGAAGTTGTTGGTGATGACACCGCTGGCGTCGCCGAGCATGTAGTAGTCGATCTTGCCGATGGTCTCGGACGTGTCGTGCCAGGCCTTGTGCACGAAGTGCGTGTCGGTGGACACCGAGAAGACCTCGACGCCGAGCTTCTGCAGCTCCTCGTAGTGGTCGGCGACGTCGCCCAGCTCGGTCGGGCAGACGAAGGTGAAGTCCGCCGGGTAGAAGAAGAAGATGGCCCACTTGCCGAGGACGTCCTTCTCGCTCACTTCCACGAACTCGCCACTCTTGAAGGCGGTGGTGGAGAACGGGAGGATCTTGGTGTTCATGAGGTTCATGCGTGCTCCTTGGCTACGGTGCTGGTGGGAACTGCCGATAAAGAATCTATATGGATCGAGGCCGAAACGAAAGCCGGAGTCGATCGTTTGTGTGCATGTGTGAGATAGGCGGCGTCAATCCGTCGCTGCCTCGACGCCAGTGCGGCGGTGCGGCACCCACCCCGGGGATGGGATTGACTACGGGCATGACGCGTCCCAACCCGCTGCTGTCCCCCTCCGTACTCCCCCACCACCTGCCGCCGCACTCCGAGCTCGAGGACGACGACTACCGCGAGGCGATCCTCGAGGGCATGGCCGAGCAGCTGCGCGAGCTGGACGCCGTCGCCACCGACGCGTCGGTCCCCACCGTCGAGAACGTCCTGGAGGCCTGGGAGCGCTCCGGGCAGACCCTGCGTCGCTCGATGGACGCCTTCTGGCCCGTGGCGGCGGCGGACACCAACGACCGGCGGGACGCCATCCGCGGCGAGCTGGCACCGCTCCTGGCGTCCCACGCCGACACGATCCTGCTCGACCGGCGACTCTACGACCGGCTCCTCGCCCTGCGGGCGCGGGTGGAGGCCGGCGAGGTGACCCCGGACGAGGAGACGGCGTGGCTGCTGCACGAGTCCGTCCGCGCCTACGAGCGCGGAGGGATCGCCCTCGACGACGCCGGCCAGGCGCGCCTGCGCGAGATCAACGCCGAGCTCGCCACGCTGGCGGCCGAGTTCAACGAGCGAGCCGTCGCCGGTCGCAACGCCGCCGCGGTGCACGTCACCGACCGGGACCGGCTGGCCGGCCTCGACGACGCCGAGGTCGACGGCGCCCGGGCCGCAGCGCAGGCCCGTGGGCTCGACGGCTGGCTGGTCGAGCTCGTCAACACGACCGTGCAGCCGCGCCTCGCCGTGCTCCAGGACCGGACCCTGCGCGAGGAGCTCCACCGGGCCTCGGTCTCCCGAGGGCTCTCGGGCGAGCACGACACGCGTGACCTCGTCGTGCGTACGGCCCGCCTGCGGGCGGAGAAGGCGGCGCTGCTCGGCCACGAGCACTACGCCGCGTACGTCGCCTCCGACGGCTGTGCCGGGTCGACGGAGGCGGTCATGCAGATCCTCACCCGGGTCGGGCCCGCCGCGGTGCGCAACGCGCGCGCCGAGGCGCAGGTGCTCCAGGAGCGGCTGCAGCAGGTCGAGCCGGGGGCCGTGCTCGAGCCCTGGGACTGGCCGTATGTCGCGAACCTCGTGCGCGGCGAGCGCTACTCGCTGGACGAGAGCCTCCTGCGCCCCTACCTGGAGCTCGAGCGCGTGCTGCACGAAGGCGTCTTCGCCGCGGCCACCGCGCTCTACGGCATCACCTTCCACGAGCAGCCGGGGCTCGTCGGCTACACGGCGGACGCCCGGGTCCTGGAGGTGCGCGAGCCGGACGGTTCGGTGCTGGGTGCCGTGGTCCTGGACCCCTGGACCCGCCCCGGCAAGCAGGGGGGTGCCTGGATGACCTCGCTGGTGGACCAGAGCCACCTGCTCGGCCACCGACCGGTGGTCACCAACACGTGCAACCTGTCCCGGCCCGCCCCCGGTCGCCCCACCCTGATGTCCTGGGACGAGGTGATCACCCTCTTCCACGAGTTCGGTCACGACCTGCACGGTCTGCTGTCCGACGTGCGCTACCCCTCGCGCTCAGGGACCGCGACCCCGCAGGACTTCGTGGAGTTCCCGAGCCAGGTCAACGAGATCTGGGCCTGGGACCCGCAGCTGCTCGCGCGCTACGCCGTGCACCACGAGACCGGGGAGCCCATGCCCCCCGAGTGGATCGCCACGCTGCTCGAGGCCCGGGAGTTCGACCAGGGCCACGAGATGACCGAGTCGTATGCCGCGATGCTGCTCGACCAGGCCTGGCACCAGACCCCGCTGGACCGCCTCCCCTCGTCGGCGGACGAGGTGGAGGCCTTCGAGCAGGAGGCGCTGGAGCGGGCCGGCATGGCCTTCGACCTGGTGCCGCCGCGCTACCGGTCGACCTACTTCTCGCACGTCTTCGCGAGCGGGTACGCCGCGAGCTACTACTCCTACATGTGGTCGGAGGTCTACGACGCCGACACGGTGGCGTGGTTCGCCGCGAACGGCGGTCTGACCCGCGAGACCGGCGAGAGGTTCCGGCGCGAGCTGCTGGCCCGCGGCGGGTCCCTGGACGTCACCGAGGTCTACCGCAGGTTTCGTGGGCAGGACCCCGACGTGCAGCACCTCCTGGACCGGCACGGGCTGGCGTGACGCGGCGCTAGGCCCGGCCCGCGGTGTCCTCGCCGAGCGGGCGCGCCAGCTGCCCCAGCAGGGACGAGTCGAGATGGGCGAGCAGGTCGGCGGGGTCGGCATACACCTCGTCGGCGCCGGCCTCGAGCAGCTCGGCCCGCCCGATGCCGCCGCAGGTGACCATGATCGAGGGCAGCCCCGCCCGCTCGGCCGCCGCGACGTCCCAGACGGTGTCGCCGACCACGACGGTCCGCTCCGGGTCGAGGCCGTAGCGCTTGACGGCGACCGTCAGCAGGTCCGGCTCGGGCTTGGCCTCCTCCACGTCGCCGCTGGTGGTCGCGCCCGCGATCACCTCCTGCGAGACGCCGATCGCGGGGACCATCCACTCCAGGTCGCCCTCCTGCCCGCTGGTGGCCAGGACGACCAGGAGCCCCGCGTCGTGGCAGGCGCGCAGCAGGTCGGCCGCGCGGGGGAACGCCGTGAGGTCGGCCTTGAGGGGCTCGTACTCCTCGCTGTGCCGGTCCACGGCCTGCGCGTCCTCGCCCCCGGTGAGGTGGCGGACCAGACCCTCGCTGGCGATGCCGATGGCCGAGTGGCACTGCTGCATCGTGATCTGGTCGTGGCCGGTGGCCCGCAGTGCCCGCCACCACGCCAGGGCGTGCAGGTAGTTGGTGTCGAGCAGGGTGCCGTCGACGTCGAACAGGACGCCGGGTCGCAGGTCAGCCACGGGAGGCCTCCCGCAGACGCTCGAGCAGCGGGCCGGCGGCCTCCTCCAGGAAGGCGTCCTGGGTGTCGCCGCCGATCTGGACGAGCGCGACGTCGGTGAACCCGGCCTCCCAGTAGGGGCGCACGCTCTCGACGATGGCGTCGAGGTCCGGCCCACAGGGGATGGCCTCGGCGACGTCCTCGGGACGCACGAACTGCGTGGCCGCCGCGAACCCGGCCGTGGTCGGCAGGTCGGCGTTGACGGCCCAGCCGCCGGCGAACCAGCGGAACTGCTCGTGGGCGCGCTGCACGGCGGCATCCCTGCTGGGGTCCCAGCTGATGGGGATCTGCCCGATGGCGCGGGCGCCGGCGCCGATGCCGGGCTTGCCCGGCAGGTCGTCCCACGCGGCGACGAGGTCGCGGTCGGGCTCGGTCGCGACGAGGTGGTCGGCGAAGGTCGCGCACCGCTGCAGCGCATGGGGACCGCCCGCGGCGAGGGCGAGCTCGACGCCCTGGTCGGGCAGGTCCCAGATCCGGGCCGAGTCGACGCGGTAGTAGTCCCCGTCGTAGGTCACCAGCTCGCCGGTGTGCAGCTCGTGGATGATCTCCATGGCCTCGGCCAGCATGTCCTGGCGCGCGGACACCGTGGGCCAGCCCGCCCCCACGACGTGCTCGTTGAGGTTCTCCCCTGCCCCCAGCCCGAGGGTGAACCGGCCGTCGGCCATGATCTGGACGGTCGCCGCCTGCTGCGCCACGACGGCGGGGTGGTAGCGCAGGATCGGGCAGGTGACGTAGGTCATCAGCTCGACGCGCTCGGTGACGTGGGCGACGGCCCCGAGGACGCTCCACACGAAGGGGGCATGGCCCTGCGCGCTGAGCCACGGGAAGTAGTGGTCGCTCGCCACCTCGAGGTCGAAGCCGACGTCCTCGGCCTGGCGGGCGAAGCGGACCAGGTCCTTGGGGCCGGCCTGCTCGGTCATCAGGGTGTAGCCGAATCGGGTCATGGGGTCGGCATACCCGAGGAGGCCGGGTCGGTAGACCTCGCCCGGCCGCTAGGCGAGCAGGGCCTGCGCGATCGCGTCGGGCGTGAGCCCGATCGCGGCGAGCACCTGGCCGCGGGAGGCGTGGTCGAGGAACTCCTTGGGGATGCCGAACGGCCGCACCGGGGCGGTCGCCCCGGCCTGCTGCAGCGCCAGGGTGATGGCGGAGCCCACCCCTCCGGAGACGAGGTTGTCCTCGATGACGACGACCTGGTCCGCGCGCCGGGCCTCCTGCACCACGTCCGCGCCGACCGGCAGCGCCCACACCGGGTCGACGACCCGCACGGTGCGGCCGGCGTCCTCGAGGCGGGCGGCGACGCCGAGGGCGGTCGGCACCATGGAGCCCACCGCCACCACGAGGGTGTCGACGTGCTCCTCGCCGGGGCCGTGCAGGACGTCGACGGTGCCGTGCTGCTCGAGGGCCGGGATCGGCGCAGGCGGGTTGCCCTTGGCGAAGCGGATGACCGACGGGGCGTCGGTGATGTCGACCGAGCGGCGCAGCGCGAGCTCGATCTGCTCGCCGTCGCGGGGGGCGGCGAGGTGCAGCCCCGGCACGACGTTGGCCAAGGTCATGTCCCACATGCCGTTGTGCGAGGCGCCGTCCGAGCCGGTGACGCCGGCGCGGTCCAGCACGAAGGTCACGCCCGCGCGGTGCAGCGCGCAGTCCATGAGCAGCTGGTCGAAGGCGCGGTTGAGGAAGGTCGAGTAGATCGCGACGACCGGGTGCAGCCCGGCATAGGCCAGGCCGGCGGCCATGGTCACCGCGTGCTGCTCGGCGATGCCGACGTCGATGACCCGCTCGGGGAACTTGAGGGAGAAGTCGCGCAGCCCGACCGGGATGAGCATGGCAGCGGTCAGCGCCACGACGTCGTCGCGCTCCTGGCCGAGGGCGACCATCGAGTCGGAGAAGTCGTCGGTCCAGGAGCGGCCCGACACCTCGAGGGGCAGGCCCGTCTCGGGGTTGATCACCCCGACCGCGTGGAACTGGTCGTCGGCGTGCTGGCGCGCGGGGCGGTAGCCCTTGCCCTTCTTGGTGAGGACGTGCACCAGCACCGGCGAGCCGTAGCCCTTGGCCTGGCGCAGCGCCACCTCGAGGGCGTGCTCGTCGTGCCCGTCGACCGGGCCGACATACTTGATCCCGAGGTCCTCGAACAACCCCTGCGGGGCGACGATGTCCTTGATCCCCTTCTTGATGCCGTGCAGGGTCTCGAACGCCGGGCGCCCCACGACGGGGGCCCCCGAGATGGCGCGCTTGCCGAGGCTCAGCACCCGCTCGTAGCCCTGCGTGGTCCGCAGCATGGACAGGTGCTCGGCGAGCCCGCCGGTGGTCGGCGCGTAGGACCGCTCGTTGTCGTTGACCACGACGACCAGCGGCAGGTCCTTGCGGGCCGCGATGTTGTTGAGCGCCTCCCAGGCCATGCCGCCGGTCAGTGCGCCGTCCCCGATGACGGCGACGGTGTGCCTCTGCCGGTCGCCCTTGAGCTGGTGGGCGATGGCGATCCCCTCGGCCCAGGACAGCGAGGTCGAGGCGTGGGAGTTCTCGACGACGTCGTGCTCGGACTCCGCGCGGGAGGGGTAGCCCGAGAGGCCACCCTGGGACCGCAGGCGGGAGAAGTCCTGGCGTCCGGTCAGCAGCTTGTGGACGTAGCTGATGTGGCCGGTGTCGAAGACGATCGTGTCGTGCGGCGACTCGAAGACGCGGTGCAGGGCGATGGTCAGCTCCACGACGCCGAGGTTGGGGCCGAGGTGGCCGCCCGTCCTGGCGACCTGGGTGACGAGGAACTCCCGGATCTCGGCCGCCAGCGCGGGGAGGCGGGAGGCGGGCAGCCGACGCAGCGCCGTCGGGCTGGTGATGGTCGAGAGCACACCTTGAGCACCTTGAGCCACGAGTGGATCCGACTCCTTCGGAAGAGGACGCGACTTGCGAGTCTAGACCAGGCCGGTGGTCGCGCAGGGGCGGGTCGGCTCATAGCCGGGGGACGAACCTGCGCCCCTGGAGGGCCTCGTGCACCAGGCGGACGCTGCGCGCCGTCCCGCGCAGACGGACCCCCTCGGCCTCGAGGTCCTCCATGACCTCGCGCAGCGCCTCGGGCGGCAGCTCCTCACCGAGCGCGACGCGGACCTGGCGGTAGGCCTGGCGCATCGCGGCGAGCTGGGCGTCCACGTGCTGCACCGCCACCCACGCGAGCGCCTGCGGGTGACGGCGCCAGGAGGCATAGCCCCGGAAGTCGGCCGGGCACTGGTCGAGCAGCCACGGGACGGCGTGCTCGCGCCACCCCGGGCTCTCGGGCGGCGGGATCGCCTCGGGCCAGCCTGGCGGGACGTGCGCGGTCATGGGGACAGTGTGCCGCGCCCCTGTGACAGACCCTCCCCCGGGGAGGTCGGGCCGGTCGACCAGACCGTACGCCGTCAGCCGGTCGACACCGTGACCTCGTCCGGCAGGCCCTGCACCGAGGTCGTCCCGTCCGCCGCGACCGACACGGCGAACGCCGTGGGGCCGTACCGCAGGCCGCTCACGGTGAGGGGTCCGAAGGGCAGCGACGGCAGCGGCCGCACCTCGACGTGGCGGCCCGGCACGTCGACCCGCAGGCCGAGGACGGCGGTCACGACGGCGGCGGCCGATGCGGCGGACCATGCCTGGGGGCGGCAGGACGCCGGATATGGTGCGGGGCGGGCGAGGACGGGGTCCCCGGCATACAGCTCCGGCCACCGGTAGCCGAAGGCGGCCGACGAGGCGACGAGCGCACGAGCCACGTCGCCGGCCCGCTCCGCGCGGCCCTCGGCCACCAGCCCGAGCAGGCCGATCGCCGTGTCGTGGACCCACACCGAGCCCGTGTGGTAGCCGATCGGGTTGTAGGCGGGGTTGCTGCGGGACAGGGTGGCGATGCCGTAGGGGCCGAGCAGGTCCGGGCCGGTCAGTGTGTCGGCGACCAGGGCCGCCTCGTCCGCGGTGAGGGCACCGGACCCGAGGGCGTGGCCCATGTTGGACCCGATGCCGTCCACGGGCCTGCCGTCTGCGTCCAGGGCCATGGCCAGGTGCGGCCCCCGCGGACCGCGCACCCAGAAGGCCTGGCGGACCCGGGTCTGCAGCACGTCGGCCAGGCGGTCGAGGTCCTCGCCCTCCTGCGACCGGCCGGGGTCCAGCGCCGCCAGCAGGGCCCGAGCCTTGCGGGCCGCCTCGACGGCGTAGGTCTGTGCCTCGAGCAGCGCGATCGGCGCCGGGGCGATGCTGCCGTCGCTGCGGCGCATCGAGTCGCCGCTGTCCTTCCACCCCTGGTTGGCCAGGCCCGTGCCGGTGCGGTCGACGTAGCGCAGCAGCCCGTCGGGGCTGTCCTGCACCTGGCGGGAGATCCAGGCGAGCGCCGCCCGCAGGGGCG
Source organism: Arsenicicoccus cauae (assembly GCF_009707125.1). GTDB lineage: Bacteria > Actinomycetota > Actinomycetes > Actinomycetales > Dermatophilaceae > Arsenicicoccus > Arsenicicoccus cauae. Next base: position 273,461 of record NZ_WLVL01000040.1, on the reverse strand, counting down.
GCAGCAGCGCGCGCACCTCGTCCTCGGGGAGCCCGTGCCGCCACGCGTCGTGCAGCAGGCACACCCATAGCGACGTCGCGTCAACGGTGCCGTAGTAGGTGGACGGCAGGGCCAGGCCAGTCACGTCGTCGACGTACTGCTCCCGCCGCACCTCGTGGAGGATCTTGCCGGGCTGCTCGGCGGTCGCGGGGTCGTCCACGCGTCCCTGCCGCCGGGCCAGGGCGCGCAGCGTCCCGCCCGCCAGGGCGGTCCCGAACGGCAGGGACAGCCGGGCCGCCCAGACCGAGTCGCGACCGAACAACGTGAGGTACCACGGGGACCCGGCGCCGGCGAAGACGTCGTCGGGAGCGTCGGGGTCCCGCATCGTCAGGTGGCGGAGGTCCTCGAGGGCGCTGCTCACGACGACGTCCAGGCGGGTGTCGGCGGCCCGGACCCGCACCGCGGACCAGTCCACCAGGTCCGCACCCGGGTCGGCGTCGAACGCCGAGGAGGCCAGCCGCTGCGTGCCCACCGACAGGCGCACCGATCTCGTCTGGCCCGGGGGCACCTCGAGGTCGAAGCCGATGCACGAGGGCTGCCCCGCCTCGCCTGCCTCGATGACGGTGGGCCGCGGCTCGGCCGTGACGTGGGTGAGGTGGCGGTCGTCCGACCAGGTGAGGACGACGTCGGGCGTCCGCGCCCCGGCGGTCATCGAGGGCAGCAGCGGGCCGGCGGGCTCGCCGGACTTGACCGCGCCGAGGGAGGCACCGTCACCGCCGATCTCCACGGTCAGCCGGGTGCGCACGGTCTCGGCCGCGCGCGAGGTCAGGCGCAGCGTCTCGGTCATCCCGGCGTCCTGCACCACCCTGGTGCGCCGCAGCTCGACCGTCGGGTCCGGGCCGGGCGTGCCGAGGTGGCGCAGGGAGGTGAGCACCTGCGTCTCCTGGCCAACGCTGGAGGACGTCACCAGGTCGCCGGTCTGGCCGTCGGCGAGGACCGCGAGGCGGGACACGACGCGGCGGTCGTCGACGAAGACCCCCGTGCCCGGGGCGCCCATCGTCCCGTCATGCGTGGACAGGGCCGTCGCATTACCGTGAACGGCCAGCTCCAGCTCGTGCAGCCACGGCTGCCGGCGGGGGGTGTCGGGTGTCAGGCGGCGCTGCTCAGGCACGGGACGACCTCTCGTGAAACCCGAGCGTCCGCTGTTGACAGTCTGATTGCCCGGGGTGAGGATGATTCTGATCGTTCAAAGGCGATGATACCTCGAAGCGATCGCACAGCCTGTCCAAGGAGTCGATGGTGACGATGAGCAGCATGGGGCATCGCCGCGCAACGATCAACGACGTCGCCCGGGCGGCCAATGTCTCACGACAGACCGTCAGCAATGCCGTCAACCGCCCGGACCGGGTCGCGCCGCAGACCCTGCAGCGCGTACAGCTCGAGATCGACCGGCTCGCCTACCGCCCCAGCTCCGCCGCCAAGTCCCTGCGCGAGCAGCGGGCCGGGGCGATCGGCCTCGAGCTGGACGCGCGGGGCGGTGCCGCCGCCAACGCCGAGATCGCCTATCCCTTCCTCAGCCAGCTCTCCCTCGCGGCCCGCAGCCACCGCTGCCACGTGGTCACCTTCGGGACGGACTCCCCCGCCCCCGTCACCTCGGGCTACGAGTCCATGGTGCGCGCGCACCTGGTGGACGCCTTCGTGCTCTACGGCACCCACCACGGCGACCCGCGGCCGCAGTGGCTCACCGAGCAGGGCATCCCCTTCGTGACCTTCGGCCGGGTCTGGGACGACCCCGGCTTCACCGCCTGGGGGGACGTCGACGGCCGCATCGGGACCGCCTCGGCCGTCCGCCACGTCGTCGACCAGGGCTACCGCCGGGTGGCCTTCCTCGGGTGGCCCGAGGGCTCGGCGGTCGGCGACGACCGCTACCAGGGGTGGCGCGAGGCCGCGTCGGAGCTCGGCGTGCTCGACGACGCCCTGGTGGCCCGCACCGAGCAGGACCTGCCGCGGGCCCAGGCCGCGGCGGCCGACCTGCTGGGGTCGCTGCAGCCTGGCGACGCGGTCGTGTGCGTCTCGGACATGGTGGCCCTCGGCGCCTGGCAGGCCGTCGTCGCGGCCGGCCTCGAGCCCGGCCGGGACATCGGCCTCGTGGGCTTCGACGGCACCAGCACCGCCGGGATGTTCGACCTGACGACCGTGGTGCAGCCCCTGGCCGAGATCGTCGAGCACCTGCTCACCCAGATCGACGTCCTCCTCACCGACGGCGAGGCCCCCGCCGAGGGTGCCCTCCTGGCACCCACCCTCCGACACGCCGGCAGCACGCGACGGCGCTGAGCCTGATCGTGGCACCCCGCCCCACGTCTCGGCCCGTCCCCGCCTCGCGGCCCTGGCGGTCGACATACGGGACAACCCTCGATATGAACGATCCAACCCCACCACCTCCCCACCGGGACCCCAGATCACGCCCCACCAGACCCAGGAGCCCACGATGCCCCTCCCCACCCGCACCACCGTCGTCGTCAGCCTCGCCGCGACGACCGCCCTCGCCCTCGGCGCCTGTGGGGGAGGCGCCTTCGATGCCGCACCGAGCAGCAGCGCGCCCGCCTCCCAGTCCGGCCCAGCCACCCTGCGGATGCTCGTCGGGGTCTCCAACGACGTCGAGCTCGGCGCGGTGCGCAAGGCCACGGAGGCCTGGGCCGCCAAGACCGGCACCACGGTCCAGGTGACGGGCACCGCCAAGCTGCCCGAGGAGCTGGCCAAAGGCTTCGCCGGGGGCTCTCCGGCCGACCTCTTCTACCTCGAGCCCGCCCAGGTGGGCACCTTCGCCAAGGCCGGCAACCTCTACGCCTACGGCGACCAGCTCACCGGTCTCGACTACGTCCCGTCCCTCAAGGACACCTTCACGATCGACGGCAAGCTCCAGTGCGCGCCCAAGGACTTCTCCACCCTAGCCCTGGTCATCAACGAGGAGCTGTGGGCCAAGGCCGGGCTCACCGACGCCGACATCCCCCAGGACTGGGCCGGTCTGGAGCGGGTCGCCGCCCGCCTGACCCAGGGCTCGCAGACCGGGCTGGTGATCTCCCCGGAGCTCCAGCGCGTGGGCGCCTTCATGACCCAGGCGGGCGGCTGGGTGCTGTCCCCCGACGCCCGGACGGCCACGGTCGACTCCCCGGAGAACCTCGCCGGCCTCACCGAGGCCCAGAAGCTCCTGCGCGGCGGCGCCATGAAGTTCTCCAAGCAGGTCGACGTCGGGTGGGGTGGCGAGGCCCTGGTCAAGCGCAAGGCCGCGATGACCATCGAGGGCAACTGGATCCGCGGCGCCCTCGCCAAGGACGCCCCCGACCTCAAGGTCAAGGTCGCCGAGCTCCCGGCCGGCCCCAAGGGCAAGGGCACCTTGATGTTCACCAACTGCTGGGGCATCGCCGCCAAGAGCAAGAACCAGGCCGCCGCGGTGGACCTCGTGAAGTTCCTCGGCCAGGATGTCCAGCAGCTGAGCGCCGCCCAGGCCTTCGGCGTCATGCCCTCCACCACCTCCGCCATGGCCAAGTACCAGGCGGCCACCCCCGCGGACGCCGCCTTCGTCGCCGGCGCGGAGTACGGCAAGGGCATGCCCACCACACCCGGCTTCGACGCCGTGATCGCGGACGCCAACGCCAAGATCGAGTCCCTGGCCACCGGCGACCCCAAGACCATCCTCACCCAGATGCAGGGCAACGCCGAGGCCGCCCTCAAGGGCTGACGCAGCCTGCAGCGAGAGGACGGTCATGACCCTCCCCACGGCGACGCGGCCCCGACTGCGACGGGCCCGCTCCGGGCCCGGCATCCACGCCGGGCAGACCGCGGCCGGCTGGGCCTTCACCCTGCCGATGATCCTGGTCCTCGGCACCTTCCTGGTCGTGCCGATCGGCATGGCGCTCTACGTGTCCTTCACCCGCTGGAACGGCAACGGCGACCCGTTCGTCCAGGGCAACGCTCCCCTGGTCGGCCTGGACAACTACGCGACGCTGCTGACCGGCCAGGGCCTGACGGGGCGCGACTTCATGACCTCGGTCGGCAACACCTTCTGGTACGTCCTGCTCGTGGTCCCCCTGCAGACGGTGCTGGCCCTCGGCCTCGCGCTCGTCGTCAACGCCAAGACCCTGCAGGGCAAGGGCTTCTTCCGGACGGCCTTCTACTTCCCGTCCGTCACGAGCTCGATCGCCATCACGACCGTCTTCTTGTTCCTGTTCTCCGGCAGCGGCGCCGTCAACGCCTTCCTTCGGCTGTTCGGCGTCGACGGACCCAACTGGATGGCCGAGCCGGCGGGCGTGCTGCACCTCCTGCTCGAGCGGGTGGGCGTCACCGATCCCGGCTGGGTGCAGACCCAGGTCCTCGGGCGCAGCGTGTGGGAGTGGCTGTCGGGTCCGTCGGTCGCCATGCTCGTCCTGATCCTGCTCGCCGTGTGGACCACGACCGGGACCTTCATGCTGATGTTCCTCGCGGCACTGCAGGACCTGCCCGAGGACGTCGACGAGGCCGCGGCGCTGGACGGCGCCACGGGCTGGCGCAAGCTGTGGTACGTCACGGTGCCGCAGCTGCGGTCGGTGCTCTTCCTGGTGGTCACCTTGGGCCTGATCGGCACCTGGCAGGTCTTCGACCAGGTCTACGCGACCGGCGGCGGCTCCCCCGGCAAGACACTCCTCACCCCGGCCTACCTGTCCTACGAGCAGTCCTTCACGCAGGGCAGGTTCGGGACCGGCGCCGCGATGGCCTTCATCATCTTCGTGATCATCGTGCTGCTCACCTGGGTGCAGCGGCGGGTCATGACCGAGCGGGACGAGGTGGCGCGATGAGGCTCCGACGCACCCTGGCGTATGCCGTCCTGGTGGCGGCGGCCGTGGTCTACCTCTACCCCGTCGTCATACAGGTGGCGACGTCCCTCAAGACCGACCCGGACGCCTCGGCCAGCCCCCTGTCACTGCTCCCCCACCCCCTGTCCACCCAGGCGTGGAGCGCCGTGCTCGGCAGCGGTGACAGCGGGCTGCCCATCCTGCGCTGGCTGACCAACTCGGTGGTCGTGACCGTGGCCGTGACGGCCGGGCGGGTGTTCTTCGACTCCCTCGCCGCCTACGCCCTGTCGCGGCTCCACTTCCGCGGTCGGGGCGTGGTCTTCGCGCTCGTGCTGGCCGTCATGTCCGTGCCGGGGGTGGCGCTGCTCATCCCCAAGTTCCTCATGGTCAAGTACCTCGGCATCTACGACACCTACGCCGCGATGATCCTGCCGCTGCTGGTCGACGCGGCGGGGGTCTTCATCATGAAGCAGTTCTTCGACAGCGTGCCGGTCACCATCGAGGAGGCTGCGCGCCTCGACGGCGCCTCGGTCTTCCGGACCTTCTGGTCGGTGATCCTTCCGATGGCCCGGCCCGCCCTGATCACCTTGACCATCCTGTCCTTCCAGGGGTCCTGGAACGAGTTCAGCCACTTCCTGGTGGTGACGGGCAGCCCCGAGCACAAGACCCTCGTCACCGGGCTGGCCGACCTCACGGCGGGCGGGCTGGGGTCCGGGACGCAGTTCCCGCTCAAGATGGCGACAGCCCTGATCACCACCATCCCCGTGGCGATCCTGTTCTTCGCCTTCCAGCGCCACCTCGTCCGGGGCGCCAACGAGGGGGCCGTCAAGGGCTGACCCAGCCCTCGACGGCCCCCCCCCGGCCGGGCCTCGTCGTCCCCCCGGCGGTCAGCCCTTGACCGGGTCGCGGAGGTACTGCCAGGCGTCGCTCATCCGCTTGGCCTGGCCGGGCGTGAAGCTGTCCATGCAGGAGTCCTGCGTGTAGTCCATGAAGTTGTGGATCGGGTCCAGTCCCGGCGCGTCGCAGGAGTCCGCGCCGACCGGGCAGTCGAACTGCGGGTGGGCCTCGGCTGGGGTGTCCGCCACGAAGTCGTTGGACCAGGTGCAGCCACCCTGGAAGGTGTGGTACAGCGCGAGCCAGTGCCCGGCCTCGTGGACGAGGGTGTCGCCGAGGGCGTACTTGCCCGCGGTGCCGCCCGGCATGGACTCGTCGAGCATGACGACCCCGTCGAGGTAGTCGCGACCGTTGTTGTAGTCCTTGGGGAAGTACGCCCAGCCGAGCAGACCGTCGCCGATGTCGCCGGTGTAGACGTTGAGGGTGCGGGAGTCGCCCGTGTGCAGGGCGGCCTTCATGGCCTTCTCGGTCTTGCCCGGGACGACGGTGTACCACGCGGGGTTGACGGTGTAGTCGATGCCCGCCAGTCGCCAGCGGAAGGGGGTGTCGGCCCCGCCGGTCGCCCCGCTGTAGGAGGCGTTCATGACGTCCATCTGCGCGGCGATCATCCGCTCGTAGCGCGCCCGCTCGGCGTCGGTGAGCAGGTGGTCGGACGTGACGTGGAAGACGACGGGGACCGTGACGCTGCCGGGGGCCAGCTGGGGGAAGCTCTTGAGGACGCCGTAGGCCCTGGCGCCGCTGCCGCGGGTGACGTCCGGCTCCTCGGCGGCGGACGTGTCCTTCTTGCGGGCGGCCGAGAACAGGTCGAGGCAGTCCTGCACCCCGGCAGAGGGGCGGGAGGCGGTCCGCACGGGGTTGCTCGTCGGCCGACTGCTCGCCGGGCCCTGGTCGGCGCGGGTGGACGAGGCGACGGCGGCGGGTCCGGCGGTGATGGCCGCTGCGGCGGCGATCACGAGGGCACCAGGGAGCGCGAGCCTGCGGGACATGGCGGAGCCTTTCGTTGGGGGTGGCGTGACCGTATGCCGGAACCGCCCGTCACGTCAGCACCCGTATGGGCGAAACGTCCGGCTCGTTCCCAGGAGCCCCTGTCGGTGCGCGCCCCTGTCGGTGCGCGCCCCTGTCGGTGCGCGCCCCTGTCGGCGCGGGCACCCTGTGGCGGGGCCCCTACGATGCGAGGCATGGACCAGCACGTCATCGTCGTCGGTGTCGAGACCACGACGGTGCGTGTGGTGGAGGAGCTGACCCGGTCGCGCACGCCGGCCGTCGTCGTGGTCTCGCCGACGGCCGACCCGGTGGTCGTGGCGGAGCTGCGGGCCGGGGGCGCGACGCTCGTCGAGGCGGCCCGCACCGACGAGCGGGCCCTGCGCGAGGCCGGCGTGCACCGGGCCCGCGCCGTGATCGTCCTCGGTCGTGACGAGGTCGCGTCCACGCGGACGGCCCTGGCGGTCGAGGATGCCGACGCCGGGGTGCCCATCGTCCTCGAGGTGGTCAACCCGGCCTTCGGCTCGCGGCTCGCCCCCCTGCTCGGCGACTGCACCGTCCTGTCCCCCGCCCAGCTGGCGGCCCCGGCCTTCATCGGCGCGGCCCTCGGTGACGGCCAGGTGCAGGCGGTGCGCCTCGGCGGCCGCGACGTGGTGGTGGGTCCGAGAGCATCGGTCGCGGGGCAGGTGCTGGCCCGGCTCGGAGACCCGGAGCGCGGACCTCTCCCGGACGCCGGGCCCGGCCCGGCCGTGGCAGCCCAGGCCGTGGCAGCCCAGGCCGTGGTGGGGGACGGCAGGCAGTCCGCGAGCGACGGCGGGGGCGCCGTGGTCATCGGCACCCAGCACCGGCACTCCGGCCGGCAGGTGCGCACCCGCGGGCTGCTCGGTGGCGCTGCCCGGCTCCTCGACCGGCGCCAGCGGATCGTGCTCCTGCTGCTGCTGGGCGTGATCCTCGCGAGCACGGCCTACTTCCACAGCTCCGCGGGCAAGGACTGGCTGACCTCCCTCTACCTCGCGTTCACGACGGCGACGGGCACGGGCTACGGCGACCCGGACGACGCCGAGCTGACCGTGCGCTTCACGGCGATCGTCATCCAGGTGATGGGCCTGCTGCTCGCCTCGGGCCTGACCGCCGTCATGACCGATGCCCTCACCAGCTCTCGCCTCGCCACCCTCACCGGAAGCGTCCGCGGACGGCCCCGGCACCACGTGGTGGTGTGCGGGCTCGGCCGGATCGGCACCGCGGTCGTCGTGGGCCTGCGGGAGCGGGGGATCCCAGTGGTGGCGGTCGAGCGCAACGAGGAGGCCTACGGCGTCAACCGGGTCCGCCGCCTCAAGGTGCCGGTCGTCATCGGCGAGGCCAGCGACCCGTCGACCCTGGAGGAGGCCGGCGTCCACCGCTGCGACGCCGCCATGGCCCTCACCGACGACGACGCCGTCAACCTCGAGATCTCCCTGGTAGCGAGGGCGGCGCGGGAGGACCTGCGGATCGTCACCCGGCTCTACGACGACGACCTGGCGACCCGCGTCGAGCGGCGACTGCGCCTCGGCGCCACACGGTCGGTGTCGATGCTGACGGCGCCCGCCTTCGTCGCGGCGGCGCTGGGGCGGCCACGCTCGACGATCGTCCCCGTGGGGCGGCGGGTGGTGCTGCTGACCGAGCTGCAGGTCGAGCCGGACGCGGGGCTCGTGGGGATGCTGCCGTCCCAGCTCTCCCAGGCCGGGCAGGTCCGGCTGCTCGCCGTGCGGCGGGCCGACGGCGCGTGGGTGTGGAACGAGCCGGACGAGGCGTTCGGTCCCGGTGACCGGATCGCCGTCGCGGCGACCCGGACGGGGCTGGGGCAGCTGCGGCTGGCGTGCCGTCCCCCGCTATGACGGCGCGGTCCGGCATACGACCGTGGCCCGGTCCCCCGCGAGGAGGGCCGGGCCAGGACCAGCCGGACGACGTGGTCGTCAGGCGGTGACGAGGGACCGCAGGACGTACTGCAGGATGCCGTCGTTGAGGTAGTAGTCGCGCTCGCCGGGGGTGTCGATGCGGACCACCGCGTCGAACTCCACGGTCTCGCCGCCCTCCTTGGTGGCCGTGACGTGCACGGTCTTGGGCGTCCGGCCCTCGTTGAGCTCGGTGACCCCGCTGATGTCGAAGGTCTCCGTGCCGTCCAGGCCCAGGGAGTCGGCGGACTCGCCCTGGGGGAACTGCAGGGGCAGCACGCCCATGCCGATGAGGTTGGAGCGGTGGATGCGCTCGTAGGACTCGGTGATGACCGCCTTGACGCCCAGCAGGCGCGTGCCCTTGGCCGCCCAGTCGCGCGACGAGCCGGAGCCGTACTCCTTGCCACCGAGGATGACCAGCGGTACGCCGGCCTCCTGGTAGGCCTCGGAGGCCTCGTAGATCGTCGTCTGCTCGCCGCCCGCGAGGAAGTTGCGGGTGTAGCCGCCCTCGACGCCGTCCAGCAGGAGGTTCTTGAGACGGATGTTGGCGAAGGTGCCCCGCACCATGACCTCGTGGTTGCCGCGGCGCGAGCCGTAGGAGTTGAAGTCCTTGCGCTCGACCCCGTGCTCCGCGAGGTAGGTCCCCGCGGGGCTGTCGGCCTTGATCGACCCGGCCGGGCTGATGTGGTCGGTGGTGACCGAGTCGCCCAGCTTGGCGAGCACGCGGGCACCCGAGATGTCCTCGACCGGGGTGAGCTCCATGGTCATGCCGTCGAAGTAGCTCGGCTTGCGAACGTAGGTGGACTCCTGGTCCCACGCGAAGGTCTTGCCCTCGGGCGTCTGCAGGCCCTGCCACCGCTCGTCCCCGGCGAAGACGTCCTGGTAGTCGGCGACGAAGAGGTCGCGGCTGATCGACTCGCTGATCGTGCGCTCGACGTCCTCCGGCGAGGGCCAGATGTCCTTGAGGTAGACGTCCTTGCCCTCGGAGTCCTGCCCGAGCGGCTCGGCGTCGAAGTCGAAGTCCATCGTGCCGGCGAGGGCGTAGGCGATGACCAGCGGCGGGGACGCCAGGTAGTTCATCTTGACGTCCGGGCTGATGCGGCCCTCGAAGTTGCGGTTGCCCGACAGGACCGCGGACACCGACAGGTCGTTGTCGTTGATCGCCTGGCTGATCTCGTCGTCCAGCGGCCCGGAGTTGCCGATGCAGGTGGCGCAACCGTAGCCGACGAGGTGGTAGCCCAGGGCCTCCAGGTGCGGCCACATGCCGGCCTTGTCGTAGTAGCCGGTGACGACCTGGGAGCCCGGCGCCATGGAGGTCTTGACCCACGGCTTGGCCTTGAGGCCGCGCTCGTTGGCGTTCTTGGCCAGCATGGCCGCAGCCATCATGACCGACGGGTTGGAGGTGTTGGTGCACGAGGTGATCGAGGCGATCGCCACGTGGCCGTGGTCCAGCTCGAAGGTGCCCTTGTCGGTCGTGACCGAGACCTTGCGCGAGGGGCGCGAGGAGCCGTTGCCCTCGGTGGCCGGGGCCGCGCCGCCGCTCTCGGGGTCGCTGCCCTGGGCCGGGGCGTCCGAGGCCGGGAAGGACGCGCCCTCGACGTCCCCGCCCTCGGCGTTCTTGACGTAGGTCGGCAGGACCTTGCGGAAGGACTCCTTGGCCTCGGTGAGGACGATGCGGTCCTGGGGGCGCTTGGGTCCGGCGATCGACGGCACCACGGTGCTCAGGTCGAGCTCGACGAGCTCGCTGTAACGCGCCTCCGCGCTGGGGTCCAGCCACATGCCCTGCAGCTTGGCGTAGGCCTCGACGAGGGCGACCTGCTCCTCGTCGCGACCGGTGAGGCGCAGGTAGTCCAAGGTCACGTCGTCGATCGGGAAGATCGCGCAGGTGGAGCCGAACTCGGGGCTCATGTTGCCGATGGTGGCGCGGTTGGCAAGGGGCAGCTCGCCCACGCCCTCGCCGTAGAACTCGACGAACTTGCCCACCACGCCGTGCTTGCGCAGGATCTCGGTGATGGTCAGGACGACGTCGGTGGCGGTGACCCCGGCGTTCATCGACCCGGTGAGCTTGAAGCCGACGACGCGCGGGATGAGCATCGACACGGGCTGACCCAGCATGGCCGCCTCGGCCTCGATGCCGCCGACGCCCCAGCCGAGCACGCCGAGCCCGTTGACCATCGTCGTGTGCGAGTCGGTGCCGACGCAGGTGTCGGGGTAGGCCTGGCCGCCGCGAGACATCGTGACGCGGGCGAGGCGCTCGATGTTGACCTGGTGCACGATGCCGGTGCCCGGGGGGACCACCACGAAGTCGTCGAAGGCGGTCTGGCCCCAGCGCAGGAACTGGTAGCGCTCGTTGTTGCGCTGGTACTCGAAGTCCTGGTTGATCTGGAAGGACCTGGGGTTGCCCGCGGAGTCGATCTGCACCGAGTGGTCGATGACCAGCTCGGCGGGGGCCAGGGGGTTGATGCGAGCGGGGTCCCCGCCCAGGTCGGCGACGGCCTCGCGCATCGTGGCGAGGTCGACGATGCAGGGCACGCCCGTGAAGTCCTGCATGATCACGCGCGCCGGCGTGAACTGGATCTCGGTGTCGGGCTCGGCCTTCTCGTCCCAGCCGCCGAGGGCCCGGATGTGATCGGCGGTGATGTTGGCGCCGTCCTCCGTGCGCAGGAGGTTCTCCAGCAGCACCTTCAGGGAGTACGGAAGCGTCTGGCTGCCCTCGACCTTGTCGAGGCGAAAGACCTCGTAGGACGCGTCACCGACCTCCAGCGTGTCCTTGGCTCCGAAGCTGTTCACACTCTCTTGGCTCACGCCTGTTCCTTCCACGAGGGGTGATTGTCTCGACGTCGAGACAACGATCTCACGGCGGTGTCTTGACGTCAAGACACCTGTCGTACGCGGGGTGGTGCTCCCGCTGATTGTCCCCCACCCACGCCGCCGGGGCGAGGGCAGGGTGGTCCAGGGGCGCTGGTCAGGGGGCTCGGCGAGCCGTCTCCTCATCCTCGTCGCCCTCGGCGTCCTCGTCGCCCTCGGCGTCCTCGTCGCCCTCGGCGTCCTCGTCGACCTCGGCGTCCGCTGCCTCCCCGGCCGGCTCGAGCAGGGCGATGCACTCGACGTGGCTGGTCATCGGGAACGCGTCGAAGGCCCGCAGGTCGGTCAGGAGGTAGCCGAGCTCCTCGGCGACGGCGAGGTCGCGCGCCAGGGCGGAGGGGTCGCACGCGACGTACGCGACGGCCCGCGGCCCCAGCTGGGTGATCTGCCCCATCACCCGTCGACCCGCCCCCGACCGTGGCGGGTCCAGGACCACCACGTCGGCCCGTATGCCGCCGCGCGCCGCCTGCCCCAGCACCGCGTCGACGCGGCCCTGCCGCACCTCGACGTTCGCGTGCTCGGCGAGGTTGTCGAGCGCGTGGTCCACGGCTTTGGCATCGGCCTCGACGGCCAGGACGTGCCCCGACTCCCCCACCGCATCGCTGAGCCCCGCGGCGAACAGCCCCACGCCGCAGTAGAGGTCGAGCGCGTGCTCGCCCTCGACGGGGTCGAGCAGCTCCACCACCTCTGCGAGGAAGGTCGCGGCGGCGCCAGGGTGGACCTGCCAGAAGCCGCGCGCCGAGACCTCGAAGCCGTGCTCCCAGTCCTCGAAGCCGACCAGCTCGAGCGCCGTCGGGTCGGCGCCGGCGGTCCCGTCGGCGTGCAGCGGCACGAGCACCGCCTCCTCGAGGCCCGAGGCGTCCACGACGTCGACGCCCGAGCAGCCGTCCCACGAGGTGGCGAGCACGCCGCTGTCGATGACCGGGCGGGTCGCGATCAGGCAGTCGTCGACGACCTCGACCTCGTGCGAGCGGTGCCGGCGCAGCCCCGCGCGACCCTCGGCGGTGACGGCGAACTCGACCCGCGTGCGCCAGCCCAGCCCGTCGTCGGCGCCCGTGCCCTCCACCGGCTCCACGACCAGGCCCTCCACGTCGAGGCCGGCGAGGCGGTCCAGCTGCTCGCGGACGACGGCGGCCTTGAGCTCGCGCTGGTGCGGCAGGGACGCGTGCTGCCAGTCGCAGCCGCCACAGCGACCGGGCCCGGCATACGGGCAGGGTGGCTCGACCCGGTGCGGCGAGGCGACCAGCACCTCGACGGCGTCCGCCCGCAGGAAGCGGTCGCCCGTGCCGCCCTCGGTGATCCGGACGCGCACGCGCTCCCCCGGCAGGCTGTGTCGGACGAAGACGACGCGGCCGTCGAGGCGCCCGACGCAGAAGCCACCGTGGCCGACGTTGCCGACCTCGAGCTCGGCCTCCGTGCCGACCAGCGACTCCCCCTTGACGCGGCGCTCGCGGGCGGGCGAGGTCCGGGGTCCGCGCCCCCGACCGTGACCGGTGGTCCTGCCGGGGCGACCGGACGAGCTCTTGGGGGTGCGGTGGGGTCCGCTCACGGGGTGGGGCCTTCCTCGGCGTGGACCAGGCCGCGGCCGCGGTCCTGGGCGGCGGTCGCCGCGTCGAGCTCGTCGCGCAGGTCGTCGGACGAGCGGAGCTGGTAGGGGACGCTGGTCATCATCACGCCGGGCATGAACAGCAGCCGGCTCTTGATGCGGAACGCGCTCTGGTTGTGCAGGATCGACTCCCACCACCGGCCGAGGACGTACTCCGGGACGAAGACCATGACCAGGTCGCGCGGCGAGGTGCGTCGGATCGAGGCGATGTAGCCGAGCACCGGGCGGGTGATCTCGCGGTAGGGCGAGTCGAGCACCTTGAGCGGCACCGGGATCCCGCGGCGCAGCCACTCCTCCTGCAGGCGCTCGCCCTCCTCGGGGTCGACGGCCACGGTGATCGCCTCGAGGGTCGAGGGACGGGAGGCACGGGCGTAGGCGAGGGCCCGCAGCGTCGGCTTGTGGACCTTGGAGACCAGCACGACGGCGTGCACGCGCGAGGGCAGGCGACCCTCCAGGGTGTCGTCCTCGGGGACGGCGAGCTCGTGGCTGACGTGCGAGTAGTGCCGGCGGATCGCCTTCATCATGACGAAGAGCACCAGCATCGCGAGGATGGCGTACTTGGCGCCGGCCGCGAACTTGGTGACCAGGACGACCATGAGCACGGAGCCGGACATGAACGCGCCGACATAGTTGACGACGCGGCTCGTGCGGTGCTGCCGACGCTGCCTGGCGTCGCCGTCGCCGTCGCGCAGCAGGCGGTTCCAGTGCCGGATCATCCCCACCTGGCTCAGGGTGAAGGACACGAACACCCCGACGATGTAGAGCTGGATCAGCTTGGTGACCTCGGCGTCGAAGATGATCACCAGCACGATCGCGGCGGCCGCCAGGATCATGATGCCGTTGGAGTAGGCCAGCCGGTCGCCCCGGTTGTGCAGCTGGCGGGGCAGGTAGCCGTCCTTGGCGAGGATCGACCCGAGGACCGGGAAGCCGTTGAAGGCGGTGTTGGCGGCCAGGACCAGGATGAGGCCGGTGACGGCCGAGACGACCACGACGCCGAGGGGGAAGTTGTCGAAGACCGCGAGCGAGAGCTGACCGATGATCGTGTGCTGGACGTAGCCGGGGCCCACGTGCCGGCCGTCGAGGAGCAGCTGCTCCTGCGGGTTCTCGGCATACTTCACCCCCGTCTGGATGGCGAGGTAGACGATCGACATGAGCATCGTCACCGACAAGGCGCCCATGAGCAGCAGCGTGGTCGCCGCGTTGCGCGACTTGGGCTTCTCGAACGCCGGGACCCCGTTGGAGATCGCCTCGACGCCGGTCAGGGCGGCGCACCCGGAGCTGAAGGCCCGCAGCAGCAGGAAGACCAGGGCGATGCCGGTGAGCCCCTCGTAGCCGTGCTCGGGCAGCAGCTCGAACCTCGCGCTCTCGGCCTGCGGCAGCGACCCGCTCGCCGAGCGCACCATGCCCCACACCGCCATGCCGATGATGGACAGCATGAAGGCGTAGACGGGGATGGCGAAGGCCTTGCCGGACTCGCGGACCCCGCGCAGGTTCATCGCCGTCAGCAGGACGATGAGGGCCACGGCGACCGGCATCTCGTGCCCGTCGAGGGCGGGTATGGCGGCGGTGGCGTTCTGGACGCCGGACGAGATCGACACGGCCACCGTCAGGACGTAGTCCACGAGCAGGGCGCTCGCCACGCCGAGACCCGCCCACGGGCCGAGGTTCTCGTTGGCGACCTCGTAGTCCCCGCCGCCGCTCGGGTAGGCATGGACGTTCTGGCGGTAGGACATCACCACGACGACCATGACGAAGACGACGCCGAGACCGATCTGCCAGGAGTGGGTCGTGGCGAACGCCCCGCCGGCGAGCGCGAGCGTCAGAAAGATCTCGTCCGGGGCGTAGGCCACCGACGACAGGGCGTCGCTGGCGAAGATCGGGAGCGCCAGACGCTTGGGCAGGAGGGTCTCCCCCAGCTTGTCCGACCTCATGGCGGGACCGACGACGACGCGCTTGAGCGCACGACCTAGATCTGACACGACGCCCACTGTATTCCCGGCGAGCGCCACCGGTGGCGCGGCCGAGGACGGTGGGCGCGCCCGGTGTAGCGTTCTCACCGTGCACTTCGTGATCATGGGCTGCGGCCGAGTCGGATCGACGCTGGCGCTGAGCCTCGAGGAGCGCGGCCACGACGTGGCCGTGGTGGACCAGAACGCCGCGGCCTTCCGCCGGCTGGGACGCGGGTTCGAGGGCCGCCGGGTCAAGGGCATCGGCTTCGACCGGGACACGCTCAAAGAAGCCGGCATCGAGTCGGCCTACGCCTTCGCGGCCGTCAGCAACGGCGACAACTCCAACATCCTCGCCGCCCGCGTGGCCCGCGAGACGTTCGGCGTCGAGCACGTGGTGGCCCGCATCTACGACCCCCGCCGCGCCGAGATCTACCAACGGCTCGGGATCCCGACCGTCGCCACCGTCCAGTGGACCGTCGACCGGGTCGTCCGCCGCCTCATGCCCCAGGGCTCCGTGCCGGAGTTCATCGACCCGAGCGGCCAGGTCGCCCTCAGCGAGGTCGCCATCGACCGCAGCTGGGTCGGCCTGCGGCTGTCTACGGTCGAGTCCGCCACCGGCGCGCGCGTGGCCTACCTCAGCCGTCTCGGCGTCGGGATGCTCCCGGGCCCGGACACGGTGCTGCAGGAGGGCGACATCGTCCGGGTCCTGTCGACCACCGAGGACATCCCAGCCATCGAGCGCGTGCTTGCCGCCGCGCCGCCCACGGAGTGAGGTCAGCCAGTCCATGCGTGTCGTCATCGCCGGAGCCGGGTCCGTGGGTCGGTCCATCGCCCGAGAGCTGCTCCACAACGGCCACCAGGTCCTGCTCGTCGACAAGGACGCCGACGACGTGCAGGCCAGCCGCGTCCCCGAGGCCTCCTGGCTGCTGGCGGACGCGTGCGAGATCACCTCGCTGACCGAGGCGGGGCTCGCGGACTGCGACGTCGTGGTGGCGGCGACCGGCGACGACAAGGCCAACCTGGTCGTGTCGCTGCTCGCCAAGACCGAGTTCGGCGTGCCCCGCACCGTGGCTCGCGTCAACAACCCGCGCAACGAGTGGATGTTCGACGAGTCGTGGGGCGTGGACGTGGCCGTCTCGACGCCGCGCCTGATGACCGCCCTGGTCGAGGAGGCCGTGAGCATCGGCGACCTCGTGCAGATCTTCACCTTCCAGAAGGGCGGGGCGACGATGGTGGAGATCACCCTCCCCCCGGACAGCCCGTATGCCGGCAGCCGCGTCGGCGACGTCGATCTGCCCCGGGACACGGCGCTGGTGGGGATCATCCGGGACGGGCTGCCGATCGCCCCCACCCGGGACGACTCAGTCGAGGCCGGGGACGAGCTGTTGTTCCTGACCGTGCAGGAGGTCGAGGACCGCCTCGAGGACCTGCTCTCCCCCGGTCATCGCAAGCCCCGCGCCGAGGTCGACCACGCCGAGGACGACGAGGACTGACCTACCCCCGGTCGATGTGACTACCGGGGGTAGGGGCATCAGCCTGGGGGACGAAGGCCGGTCGATGTGACTACCGGGGGTAGGTGCGTCGGCGGCACTGGGCTCAGGTCGCATGGTGTCCGCCGCCTCGCGCTCGACACACCCGGACCTCAGCTCAGAGCTGCCGGTCCGCCTCGTGCCCCAGCTCCTCGCGCTCCACCGGGGTGGCTCCCTTGACCAGGATGAGGCCCATCACGGCGACCGCGGCGAGGTAGGCGGGCCACCCCAGGGCGATCTTGGCGACGCCGAGGGCGGCGACCTGACCGGCGAGGTAGAGCGGGACCATCACGAGCAGCCGGAGCGCGAACAAGCACACGAGCACCCAGGTCAGGCGGGCGCTCACCCGCACAAGCGGCTCGTTGCGCCGCCACCCGAGCGGGTCCTCGCGGTAGCCCGGGTCGCCGATGGCCACGAGGAAGCCGACGGCCGGCACCCGTCCGAGGATCGACAGGAGCGTCCCGGCGAGGTAGGCGGCGCTGAGCGCCATGCCGGGCAGGAAGGCGTCCTCGGCCCGCCCCGACCGGAGCGCGAAGAACGCCGCGAGCGCGGTCGCGACCAGGCTGGACAGGACGTACTGGGGCGTCTGCCGCTGGACGAGCCGCGCCAGGAGCAGGACGGCCACGGGGACGAGCGAGGCGATCACCGCGGTGCGTACGTCGCTCGTCACCAGCCACACGACGACGAAGGCGATCGTGGGCAGCGCGGCCTCGATCGACCCCCGCAGGCCCCCGACGGCGGTGGCCAGCCGCGCGCGAATCAGATGCTCGACCATCTCGACGTCGGCGGACACGGTCACCGTCCCCCGGCGGTGGGCGTGCCCCGCCCGGGCAGCAGCTCGTAGTGGGGGTTGTAGATGGTGGGGACGCCCTCGACCCGGCAGACGCGCCCGTGGGCGGTGAGGTAGGTGCCGGGACGGACGCCCGCGATGCGGCGCCGGCCGAGCCAGATGAGCTGGAGGGGCTGGGAGCCGTCGTAGATCTCGGCCTTGAGCGCGGGCACCGTGCCCTCGGGGCTCAGGGTCGTGGACCGGACCGCGCCGGAGACCGTGGCGATCTCGCGGTCGACGAGATCGGCGATGCAGGTCACGCCGAGCCGGTCGGAGTCCGAGCGAAGCTCGTGGTCCTCGATCTCCTCCGCCGGTCGCACCATCCGGTGCAGCGCTCGGCGCAGGAAGCCGCCTCGGCGGTCGGCGCGCGTGGCCATCAGCGGATCTCGGTGATCTCGGGCCCGCGCTCGAAGGGCTGGAGGTCGTCGGTCCCACGAGCGGACCGGTGCCGCGCGTCGTCGTGCCCGTCGTGCCTGTCCAGACCGTCCTGACCGGCCTCGTCGAAGCCCGGCTGGGCTCCCTCGGGCAGGGTCAGGGGCAGCAGCTCCCGGGGCGCCATCGCCTGGTCGCCGCGCACCACCACCACATCGGCAAAGACCTGCAGCAGCTCGGCCGCCTGCTGGTCGTCCTCCGCGGCCGGGCCTGACAGGAACCCCCGCAGGAACCAGCGAGAGCCGTCGACGCCGAGGAAGCGCGCCGGGGCGAAGCTGCCGGGGCCGGTGGGCATCTGGACCGCCAGCTCGGTGCCGAACCTGCCGTCGCGCGTCTCGGCCGCGCCGCCCTGCCCCTGGATGCCGGCCGCGATCTCGTCGCGGATGTCGTCCCAGATGCCGAGGGTCCGCGGCGCGGCGAAGGCCTGCAGCTGCAGGGCCGAGCCCGCCAGGTGGCAGCTCACCGCCACGACGTCCCCGGTCTGCTGGTCGAGCTCGAGCCGCAGCTCCATGCCGGTGATCCCGGGGACCCACAGCGACCCGAGGTCCAGCCGCTCGCCGAGCTCGCTGACCTCGGTGCGGTCGTAGGGACCCTGCTCCTTGGCCGGCTGCGGGGCGGGGGCCTGCGTCGTGGTGTCGGCGGCGGTGCTGTCGACGTCGGCCTTGCCGGCCTTGCCTCGGCGGAAGAGAGCCACGGGATCGGTGTCCTTCAGGTGGTGGGGCGTGGGTCGTCAGGCGCGTCCGCTGGCCCCGTGCCCGGTGACTCCGCGGACGGACTCCGGCAGCGAGTCTACTGTCCGGAACCTGGCGCGGGAGACGCGCTGGAGGACGAGCTGGGCGATGCGATCACCGCGGCTGATCCGGACCGCGTGCTCGTGATCGGTGTTGAGCAGGTTGACGAGGATCTCGCCCCGGTAGCCCGCGTCCACCGTGCCGGGCGCGTTGACGATCGTCACCCCGTGCCGTGCGGCCAGCCCCGACCTCGGGTGGACGAAGCCGGCATACCCCTGCGGGATCGCGACCGCGACCCCGGTCGGGACGAGGCACCGCTCGCCCGGGCCGAGGACGTGGTCCTCGCGGGCGCGCAGGTCGGCACCGGCGTCGTCGTGGTGGGCGTATGCCGGGGGCGCCAGCTCCGGGTCGAGCCGGAGCAGCAGCACCTCGATCTCGTCAGGCGCACTCACGGCAGACCGGCTGGCCGCCGACCTCCTTGGCGAGCTGGCTGCGGTGGTGCACGAGGAAACAACGGCTGCAGGTGAACTCGTCGGCCTGGCGCGGGAGCACACGCACGGAGAGCTCCTCGCCGGACAGGTCCGCCCCGGGCAGCTCGAAGCCCTCGGCCTGCTCGGTCTCGTCGACGTCCACGCTCGACGAGGCGGTGTCGCCGCGACGAGCCTTGAGCTCCTCGATGGAGTCCTCGGAGAGGTCGTCGTCGGTCTTGCGCGGTGCGTCGTAGTCAGTTGCCATGTGGGCCCTCTCCATGCAGCTCTCGGCGGGGACCTCCCCCGACGGTGCGCCGGGTCCAACGCATCGCTGGTCGGTTTTGTGCCCGGGCTCGCGGCGCATTGTGCCCGAAATCGAGATCGGCTGCATCTCGGGAGAGGGTCGGCCTGGGCCGGCCCCCTGACCGGCACTCTGATCGGTCCCCTGACCGGCACTCTGGGCGCCCCCCTGACCGGCGCTCTGGCGGGCCTCAGGACGGCGCGACCAGCCCCTCCAGCACCGGCACGAGCATGCCGGTCAGCGCGGGCGGGCCCGCGACGGTGAAGGGGTCTGCCGGGGCGGAGCCGCGCAGCCCCAGCACCTGGCCCCCGGCCTCGGTGACGACGAGCCAGGCCCCGGCGAGGTCCCACTCGTGCAGCCCTTGCTCGTAGTAGACGTCGAGGCGTCCCTCGGCGACCCAGCACAGGTCGAGCGCCGCGCTCCCGCCGCGGCGGACGTCGCGGACCTGCGGCAGCACCCCCGCGACGACGCGCCCCTGCTCCGCCCGCACGTCCGCGTCGTAGCCGAAGCCCGTGCCGCACAGCGCCCCGCCGAGGTCGTCCGTCGCCGCGCAGGCGAGCGGCTGCTCCTCGTGCCCCGCCTCGGGTCGCCGGGGGTCGGTCCGCAGCAGGCGCGCGCCGCCCCCGCGCCGCGCGACGTAGGCATCGCCGCGCGCCGCGTCCACCACCGCCGCGGCGACCGGGGCCCAGGCCCCGGGGACGGCTGGGTCGCCCACCACGGCGGCCACGGAGACGGCATACGCGGGTATGTCGTAGAGGTAGTTGACCGTCCCGTCGATCGGGTCGACGACCCAGGTGATGCCCGAGGTGGTCGCCACGCGGCTGCTCTCCTCGCCGTGGAACCCGTCGTCCGGACGGGCCCGGCCGAGCAGCTCGCGGGCCAGATCCTCGGAGCGCCGGTCCATGATCGTGACGACGTCGGTGCGGCTGGACTTGGTGGCCGCGACCCCCAGGTCGCGGGGTCGTTCGTCGACGATCAGGCGGGCGCAGGTGCGGGCGACGTCGAGGGCCAGCGACTCCAGAGCGAGCAGGTCGATGCCGGCGGGTGGCTGCGGGGTCTGCGACATGAACCCATTCTGGCACCGGCCCGCGCTCAGCCCCCGCAGAGGGCCGGCCGGTCCTCGCGCCCCGCGCAGCACCCCGCCGGGCAGGTCGACCACAAGGCGCCCGGGGGCACCGCCGCCCGCTCGACGACCTCGCCACGGGCCTCGGCCGCTCGCTCCAGCACCAGGTCGGCCAGACCGGCCACGAAGTCCGGGTGCGTGCCCACCGTGGGCACGCGGTGCAGCCGCAGCCCGAGGGCGGCGGCCGTGGCCGCGGCCTCCGTGTCGAGGTCGTAGACGACCTCCATGTGGTCCGACACGAAGCCGATCGGGGCCACGACCACGTCCGAGACCCCCTCGCCGGCGAGGTCCGCGAGGTGCTCGTTGATGTCGGGCTCGAGCCATGGCTGAGAGGGCGGGCCGGAGCGCGAGCAATAGGCCAGCGTGCTGGGCAGCGGGACGCCGAGGCGCTGCTCGACGGTGGCGTCGACCAGCGCGGCGAGCTGCTCGTGCTGGTGGCGGTAGGACACGTCCGGCGCGTCCTTCGGCCCGGAGGACTCCTGCATCCACAGCGGGATGGAGTGCGTCACGTGAACCATGCGGGTCGAGGGGAGCACCTCGCGCGGCAGCCCGGCGGCGGTGTCGGCCGCGAGGCCGGCCATGGTGCGGGCGAAGCCGGGGTGGGTGGCGTAGACGCGCACCTTGTCGACGACCAGCTCGTGACCCTCGGCGCCGAGGGCGTCCACGGCGTCCGACAGGTTCTCGCGATACTGCCGGCAGGAGGAGTATGACGAGAAGGCGCTCGTCACCACCGTCACGACCCGGCGCGCCCCGCCGTCGTGCAGGGACCGCAGGGCGTCGTCGAGCCAGGGCGACCAGTTGCGGTTGCCCAGCACGACGGGCAGCTCGGCGCCGCGACGCCCCAGCTCGTCGTGCAGCGCGGCGACGAGCGCGCGGCCGAGGTCGTTGACGGGGCTGCGTCCCCCGCGGTCGTAGTAGTGCTGCCCCACCACGGCCAGACGCTCGTCGGGGATGCCCCGCCCGGCCGTGACCTGCCTCAGGAAGGGCAGCACGTCCTCGGGGCGCTCGGGGCCACCGAAGGACAGGACGAGCACGGCATCATAAGGGTCGCTGGGGTCGCTGGGGACGGAGGGGCCGCGGGTGCCGTCGGACGGGTCGACGTCCTCGCGGGCCTGCTCGGGTCGTGTGGTCACGGGAGACTCCTCGGGGATCGGGGTGCCGACCAGTGCCACCGCAGCGCGGCCATCCGGACGGCGAAGACGAAGCCTGCGCAGACGATGCTCGGCACCGGCCCGGTCACGTCCAGGGAGGTCAGGGCCACGAGCAGGGCGCTGCCGGCGAGGGCGGGCACGGCATACAGCTGGGTGCGCAGCACCTCCGGCACGACCCCGGCGAGGACGTCGCGCACCATGCCGCCGCCCACCGCGGTCATCAAGCCGATGAGGACGGACTCGAGGGCGGGCGCGTCGAGGCTGAGGGCCTTGACCGTCCCGGCGATCGCAAAGGTCGCGAGCCCCAAGGCGTCGAAGGTCAGGACCAGCTTGGACAGGCGCTGCACCACGTGGGCGTAGCCGAAGGCGACCAGCCCGGCGATCACCGCCGCCAGCACGAGGCGCCAGTCGGTGAGACCGACCGGGCGGACGTCCAGGACGACGTCGCGCAGCACGCCTCCCCCCAGCGCGGTCACGCAGGCCAGCACGAGCACGCCGAAGATGTCGAGCCCCTTGCGGACACCGACGAGGCCCCCGGACAGGGCGAAGGCGAAGACGCCGACGAGGTCGAGGCCCAGCAGAGCTTGGGGGTAGGAGGTCACCATGTCCCGAGCAGCCTAGTGGCCGAGCCGTCCCCGCCCCGCATCCCTTGCCCACGACGCCGGGGAGGAGCGGGTGGGGCCGGCTGCGTCGGTCGGCGTGGTCGGTTGGTGGACGCCTGGTTCCGTGAAAACCTAGGGTCGACGTGTACTGGGCATGTGCTGGGCACCCCCGCGCCGGGCCTGCGAGCGGTAGGACGGAGACTTCATGAGCGTGCAGGACCTGCGGTTGGTCGGGATCGCGGACGACGGCGTGCATCTGCTGCTCGCGACCGACGACGGCGCCCGCTACCGGGTCCCGCTCGACTCGGCGCTGCGATCGGCCGTGCGCCACGAGCGTCCCCGCCCCGCGGGGGGCGGGGACGCAGCCCCGTCCGCCGGCCCTCGCCAGGTCCAGGCCCTCATCCGCGCTGGTGCCTCGGCCGACGAGGTGGCCGAGCTCACGGGATGGTCCCTGGAGCGGATCGCCCGTTACGAGGGGCCGATCATCGCCGAGCGGGAGCACGTCGCCGGGCTGGCGACGTCGGTGCGGCTGCGGTCCCCGGGCGGCCAGCCGTCCCCCTTGCTGGCGAGCCGCGTGGCCGACCGCCTGACCGAGCGGGGTGTCGACCCCACGAGCGCGTCCTGGGACGCGTGGCGCGGCGCCGACTCGCCGTGGACGCTGGCCCTGACGTTCGCCGCCGGTGGGCGGCTGCGCGAGGCGCGGTGGCACTTCGACCTCGGCACCCGCGCCGTGGAGCCGATCGACGACGAGGCGCGCTGGCTGACCGGCGATGACGCACCGAGCACCACGGGCCCGGCTCCGCTGGTGCCGCGCACCGCCACGCCCCGCGTCTACGACGTCGAGTCCGAGGGCGGGATCCACTCCCCCCAGCAGGGCGACGACGGCGGTGACGACCTGCGCCCCATCACGGCTCCCGAGCCCGCGCGGACCCGCCGCCAGCACGATGACGACGAGGACAGCGACCTCGTCGACTCGATGCGGGAGCGCAGCCGCGCTCGTCGTCGACGCGTCCCGGCGAGGCCAGCGCGCGCGGTGCCGACGCAGGAGCCGCTGATGGCCGCGGAGGTCGAGCAGGCCTCCGACCAGTCGCCCGCCGAGCAGGTCCCCGTTGAGCAGGCGTCCGTCGAGCGCGCGCCGCGACGCGGACGTGCGCGCCGGCGCGGTGCCCCGTCCACCGCGCAGCCGGAGACGGGGCCGGCCGAGTCCGCGCCGGCTGCGCCGTCGGAGGCTGGGGCGACCCCCGAGGCCACGGTGCCCCTGGACCGCGAGGAGATCGCCGCGGCCCTGTCCGCGGGGTCCGTGGGCGAGCTGGACGCCGTCGTCGACGAAGTCATCGCCGACCGCGAGGGCGAGTTCTCGCGGCCCTCGCCCGACGAGCCCGCCCTGCCCCAGGGTGGCCCCGTGAGCCCCGCGGCGCTGCGACCTGACGGCTCCAGCGACGAGCTCGCCCCCGATGCCGAGGAGCCCGCCGCCGAGGAGCCCGAGACCGAGGCACCTGACACCGCTCCGCGGCCGCACCCTCGCGTGCCGGGTCAGGTAGCCCTGCCCGACCTGGACGGTGGTGACGACGAGTCCAGGTCGCTGGCCGACCACACGAGCGGGACCAGCTCCAGGGCGGCCGAGCCCGAGACGTCGGAGCCCGACCAGCGCGAGGCCGCCCAGGCAGCGTCCGACCAGGCAGGTCCCGACCGCACCGAGCCTGCGCAGGTGGGCGGGGCCACACCCCCGGGCAACCGCTCGCAGCGGCGTGCCCAGACGGGCCGCAAGGCCGGTCGACCGTCCGTCCCCAGCTGGGACGACATCATGTTCGGCGCGAAGCCCGAGTGACCGGTTGACGGGTCGCGCTCAGCGGTCCCGCGAGGACAGCACGCAGAACTCGTTGCCCTCCGGGTCTGCGAGGACCTCCCAGGTCACGTCCGTGCGGTCCTGACCCACGTCCACCCGGCGAGCCCCGAGGGCCACCAGCCGGTCGATCTGCGCCTCACGGTCGTCGTCGACGTGGGGCGCGAGGTCGATGTGGAGGCGGTTCTTGACCGCCTTGGACTCGGACACCGGGACGAACACCAGGCCGGGTGGGGTGGAGGCCCACCGATCGGCGGCGATGGGCTCGTCCGTCATGTCGCGGGGGACGACGGCGACCTCGTGCTCGTCCTCGTAGACGATGTGCCAGTCGAGCACCTCGGCCCACCAGCGGGCCTGCGCAGCGATGTCGTGGCAGTCGATGACCAGGGTGTACCAACGAAGGTTCATGGGCCCAGCCTGGCACGGGATGCGGACGTCCGGCGTCCTGATGGCGATGGGAGCCGCGTTGCTGGGACGGGTCGATATGACGGACGTGCGCGCCGGTCCCGGACGGTGCCGGGGCCGACGCGCACGTCATACCGCAGAGTCAGGCGGTGGCGTCGCTGTCCCCGACCGTCGCGCGCCCGGCCTCGAGCCGGGCGACCGGCACGCGGAAGGGCGAGCAGGACACGTAGTCCAGGCCGACGGAGTCGAAGAAGTGGATCGACGCGGGGTCGCCACCGTGCTCGCCGCAGACACCGAGGTGGATGCGGGGATTGCCGGCGCGGCCACCCTCGGCACCGAGCTGGACGAGGCGGCCGACGCCCGTGCGGTCGATCGTCTCGAAGGGCGACACCGTGAAGACGCCCTTGTCCATGTAGTTGGTGAAGAAGGCCGCCTCGACGTCGTCGCGCGAGAAGCCCCAGGTCGTCTGGGTCAGGTCGTTGGTCCCGAACGAGAAGAAGTCGGCGGACTCGGCGATGCGCTCGGCCGTGAGCGCCGCGCGGGGCAGCTCGATCATCGTGCCGATGGGCATCTGCAGCTGCACCCCCTGCTGCTCGGCGACCTCGGCGATGATCCGCTCGGCCTCGTCACGGATCAGGTCGAGCTCGTTGATCGAGCCCACCAGGGGGACCATGACTTCCGGCCGGGGGTCGCCGCCCGCCTGCCTGCGGATGGCGGCGGCCTCGGCGAGCGCGCGCACCTGCAGCGCGAACAGGCCCTTGACGGTGAGGCCGAGGCGGACGCCGCGCAGGCCGAGCATGGGGTTGGACTCGTGCTGCTTGCGCACGGCGGCCAGCAGCTCGACGTCGTGGGGGTCGGTCTCGGCCTTGGCCTCGGCCACCGCCACCTTGACGGACAGCTCCGTCAGGTCGGGCAGGAACTCGTGCAGCGGCGGGTCGAGCAGGCGCACGGTCATCGGGAGCCCGTCCATGGCCTCGAGCATCTCGACGAAGTCCTGGCGCTGGAGCGGCAGGAGCGCGTCGAGCGCCGACTGCTTGTCCTCGTCGGACGTGGCGAGGATCATCCGCTCGATGAGTACCCGGCGATCGCCGAGGAACATGTGCTCGGTCCGGCACAGGCCGATGCCCTGGGCCCCGAGCTGGCGTGCGCGCCGGGAGTCCTCGGCCGTGTCGGCGTTGGTGCGGACGTCGAGGCGGCGCACCTTGTCGGCGTGCCTCAGCAATCGGTCGACGGCCTTGACGAGCTCGGTGGTCTCGTCGTCCAGCCCCTCGACGCCGCGCTCGATCCCGTGCTCGAGGTAACGCATGACGGGGCTGGGGACGACCTCGAGCCGGCCGTCGAAGACCTCGCCCGTGGCGCCGTCGATGGACAGCCAGTCGCCCTCGCCGAAGGTTTGGTCCCCGACCACCAGGGTCTTGGCGTTGGCGTCGATCTGGAGCTCCTCGGCCCCGCAGACGCAGGTGCGGCCCATTCCCCGGGCGACCACGGCCGCGTGCGAGGTCTTGCCGCCGCGGGCCGTCAGGACGCCCACGGAGGCGATCATGCCCGACAGGTCGTCGGGGTTGGTCTCGCGACGGACGAGCAGGACCTGCTCCCCTTCTGCGGCCTTGGCGACGGCGGCCGCCGAGTCGAAGACGATCGTGCCGACCGCGGCGCCGGGCGAGGCCGCCATGCCCCGGGCGAGCAGGGTCCGGTCCCCGTCGGGGTCGAGCTGCGGGAACATCAGCTGGACGAGCTGCTCGCCGGTGACCCGCTCGAGGGCCTCGTTCATCGTGATGAGCTGCTCGTCGACCAGCTGACTGGCGATCCGGAAGGCCGCGTTGGCGGTCCGCTTGCCGACGCGGGTCTGCAGCATCCACAGCTTGCCCCGCTCGACCGTGAACTCGACGTCGCACAGGTCGCGGTAGTGCGTCTCGAGCAGGTGCAGGTTCTGCTCGAGCTGCTTGAAGGGCTCGGGGTGGTGGGTGCCCATGTCCGCCAAGGACATCGTGTTGCGGATGCCGGCGACGACGTCCTCGCCCTGGGCGTTGATCAGGTAGTCGCCGTAGTGGCCCGAGTGGCCGGTGGAGGGGTCGCGGGTGAACGCCACGCCGGTGCCGGAGGTGTCGCCCATGTTGCCGAAGACCATGGTGCAGACGTTGACGGCGGTGCCGAGGTCGTGCGGGATGCGCTCCCGGCGGCGGTAGAGCCGGGCGCGCTCGGTGTTCCAGGACTTGAACACGGCGATGATGGCCATGTCCAGCTGCTCGCGGGGCCACTGGGGGAAGTCGCGTCCGGTCTCGTCGCGGACGATCTGCTTGTACTCGCCGACCAGCTCCCGGAGCGCCTCGACACCGAGCTCGGGGTCGGTCTTGGCGCCGTGCTGGTCCTTCTTGGCGTCGAGGGCGTCGGCGAACCGGCGCGACTCGATGTGCATGACGGTGGCGCCGAACATCTGGATCAGCCGGCGGTAGGAGTCCCAGGCGAACCGCTCGTCGCCGCCGATGCGGCCGAGCCCCTCCACGGAGTCGTCGTTGAGACCGATGTTGAGGACCGTCTCCATCATGCCCGGCATCGAGAACTTGGCCCCGGACCGCACCGACACGAGCAGAGGGTCGTCGGCGTTGCCCAGCCGGCGACCCATCTTCTGCTCGAGGAGCCGCAGCTCCTTGGTGACCTGGACCCCCAGCTCCGCGGGGGCCTGGCCCTGCTCGAGGTAGGCGCGGCAGGCCTCGGTGGTGATGGTGAAGCCCGGCGGCACCGGCAGACCGAGCTTGGTCATCTCGGCGAGGTTGGCACCCTTGCCCCCGAGCAGATCCTTCTGGTCCTTGTCACCGTGCTCGAAGTCGTACACGTACGTCGTCATCGATCGTCCCCTTTGACAACCCTCTGGTCACGAGCCGTCGGTGCTCGCCCTGGTGGCCCCAACCTAACCCGAACCCCGCAGGCCCCCCACCCGGGGGTCGGTGGTGCAGGTCACATCGCGTCACAGGACGCCGGGACCGGGCTCTCCCTCGCGCCAGTGCCGTCGGCACAGCACGCGATAGGTCGCGCCTGCGCCACCGCCCAGGTCGCCGACCGCCACCTGTGAGCCGGACCGGATGACGGCGCCGTCCTCGATGCGCGCGTTGACCCGACCCGCCTGCCCGCACCAGCACAGCACCTCGACGAGGTCGAGGATGTCGTCGGCGAGCTCGACGAGCCGCTGGGAGCCGGGGAACATGTGCGAGTCGAAGGCCGTGAGCAGCCCGAAGCAGTCCACGTCCACGGCCATCTCGTCCACGAGCAGCGCGAGCTCGTCGACCTGGGCGGGTGTGAGGAACTGCGCCTCGTCCACGATGACGAAGCCGCGCGGCGGCAGCGCCTCACCGATCGTCGCGACGAAGTCGGTGTCCTCAGTGAACTCGCGGGCCGAGACCGACAGCCCGAGCCGGGAGGACAGCGTGCCGGACCCCGCGCGGTCCGCGGACGTGAAGATCAGGCCGGGACGGCCCGCCTGGCGCCGGTGGAAGCCCACCTGGATCGCCAGCGCCGACTTGCCCGCGCCCATCAGACCGGCGTGGAGGCGCAGGCGCCCCACGGCCGGCGCGAGGTGGCAGATGCCGAACAACGGGTTCTGGTCCGGGCTGGGACGGCCCGCGTCTTGCTCGATCATCAGCCCCTCCTCGCCGGCCAGGAGAGCAGGGGTATGGCGGTCTCCTGCTCGGTCACCGACCCGTGCACGCCGAGCAGACCCATCAGCTCGGGCCGCATGGTGCGCGAGTCCACGACGGCCACCGACCCCGTCATGGCGACCACCACGTCGCCGATGCGGGGGACGACCGCGGCCTCCACCAGGCCGAACCACCCCTCGTCGACGACCTGCTCGCGCGTCCTGACGAGCGCCTCGTCCCCGAGCCGCTCGGACCAGCGCCGAACCATGGCGGCGACCCCCGAGGCGCCGGGGTCCTCGGCATACAGCTGCAGGGAGCGCGGCTCTCCCCCGACGTGGCGCACGCCGTCGGCGAGGTCGGGCTCGGCGGCGATGTCGAGCCGACGGTCCAGCGGGACGTCGACCATGCCGTGGTCGGCCGTGACGTGCAGGGCGCAGTCGTCGGGGAGCAGTCGGCGCAGCCGGGCGAGCTGGTCGTCGACGTGCTCGAGCTCGGCGGTCCACTCCGGGGACTGCCAGCCGTGCACGTGGCCGGTCTTGTCGAGCTCTCCCCAGTAGAGGTAGGTGAGGGTGCGAGGACCCGACGCCGCGGCGCGCGCCGCCACCTCCACGCGCGCGTCGAGGTCCTTGGCGCCGAGGAAGGCGCCGCCACGCAGGGCCGCGTTGGTCAGGCCGGACCCGTCGAAGTAGTGCGGCCCGATGCGGGTCACCGCGACCCCGGCGCGTTCACACCGCTGCAGGACCGTGTCGTGCGGCTGCCACACGAAGGGATCGACGCCCTCGTCCCAGGCCAGCTCGTTGAAGGTGCGGTCCTCGCCCGGCACGAGCACCTGGTAGCCGACCAGGCCGTGGGCACCCGGCGGCAGCCCCGTCCCGAAGGTCCCCATGCTCGTGGCCGTGGTGGACGGGAACCCCGCGTGCAGCCCCGGCGCGCCGGACATGGCTGCCCGCAGGAACGGCGCGTGACCGCGACGGGCTTCCAGCAGGTGACGACCGAGCCCGTCGACGAGCACGACGACGGCGCGCCGCGACCGCGGCAGCGTCAGCCGTCCCACCTCGCGCGGCCCGAGGTCGACCCCGAGGGAGCGCGCGACGCCGGGGAGCACGTCGGCGAGCCCCAGGCCCGAGTAGGCGTCCGCCAGCCGGGCGACCGCCTCCCGCCGCACGTCAGCGCCCCGTGGCCAGGGACAGCGCCCGCGCGAACGCCCGGGCCTGCGCGACGGCCTCCGGCCCGTCGGCGTCCGCGCTCACCCGGAACGAGATGTCGTCGCTGGAGATCGTGCCCTCGTAGCCGTGGTCGGCGTCGCAGTCCGGGTTGTCGCAGGTGGCCGGCATCAGGTCGACTCGGTTGACGGCTCCCCACCCGAGCGAGACCGTCACCTCTCCCCCGAGGCTCCCGGGCCGGTACGACGCCGCCGACGCCACGACGTGGGTGAGCATGACGCCGCGGACGGAGGACAGCGGCACGGACTCCGAGGTCGCCGTCACGACCGTGTCGACGGGACGGTCGGCCGCCCGGCCGGTGCGGGGCACCCCGGCGGACGCGGCGGCGTCGACGTGGTCGTCGACGTGCCCCACCACGAGCCGGGAGGGGGTCAGCACCAGCACGGTCACGTGGCGCAGGATGCCGTCGTGGTCGAAGGTCGTCTCCTGGTGGACCAGGTGCTCGACGACCTCCTCGCCGCAGGCGGCCTCGGCGACGACGTCCGCCACGAGGGCCGGGTAGTAGCCGGCCCTCTCGATGTCACGCCGCAAGGGGTGCGGGAGCAGGTCGGCCGGGGTCTGCGAGGCGCGAGGCATGGCCGCCATTGTGGCACCTGCGGGCGACCGACCCGTCACGCGCGTCAGCCCGTCATCGCCCGGCGGTCGGCATCGGTGCGCAGCCCGGGCCGGGCGACGGTGATCTCGGCGCCGAGCACGTCGACCCCGCCGGGGCGGGCGTTCACGGGGTTGAGCTCCAGCGCGGCGACCTCGGGGAAGTCGTCGGCGAGCACGGAGACCCGCCCGATGACGTCGTGCAGCGCCGCCAGGTCCACGGGCTGCGCGCCGCGGTGCCCGTCGAGCATCGGGAAGGCCTTGACCGTCGTCACGAGGTCGGTGACGTCACGGTCGGTGAGCGGGGGGATGCGGTGGCTGACGTCCCCGAGGAGCTCGGTCGGCGCGCCCGCGACGGAGAAGCTCACGACGGGTCCGAACAACGCGTCCTCTGTGGACCGGACGACGCAGGCCACCCCGGGCCCGGCCATGGCCTGCACGACCAGGGCGAGGTCCCCGAACGACCCGAACCTCGACACCAGGTGGGCGTAGGCCTCGCGGACCTCCTTCTCGTCGTCGAGGTCGGGCCGGAGCGCCCCGAGCCCCGGCGAGTGCCGCAGCACCTGGGACACGGACTTGATCATCGCGGGGTAGCCCACCACCGCGGCGGCCGCGGCTGCCTCGTCCGGCGACGAGACCCGCACGCGGCGCCATACGGGCACCCCGTAGGCCTCGAGGAGATCCTGCGCCTCGTCGTCGGTGAGCACGCGGCCCTGCGGGGCGTCCTGCAGCACGTGGTCGATGACGGCGAAGGCGGCGTGCCGGTCGATGTCGTCGTAGGTCACCCGCTCGCCGTTGTCGGCCTCGCGCCAGGCGGCGTAGCGGACGGCCTGGTCGAGCGCCAGCACGGCGTCCTCGGGCATCGGGTAGGCCGGGACCGCCCCCACGTGGCCGGGTCCCTCACCGGTGCGGGGGTCCGCGACCCCGCGCATGCCGAGGAAGGTGCCGAGGACGGGCTTGTCGCTGCCGTCGGCCACCTGGGCGACGGTGCTGACGATCGACTCGTCGGCGGTGATGAGCGGGGGGATGAAGCACGTGAGGACGGCGTCGACGGCCGCGTCGTCGAGCGCGGCCCGCAGGGCCTCGGCGAAGGCCTCAGCGGTCGCCTCGGGGGCCAGCGAGACCGGCCCGTGGGTGACCTGGAGGCCGCGGTTCAGGCACGCGTCGGCGGTGAGTGCCCCGAGGGCGTGGGCGTTGCCGACGATCGCCACCCGCGGACCGCGGGGCAGCGGCTGGGAGGTGACGAGGGCGGCGACGTCGAAGAGCTGGTGGACGTTCTCGACGCGCATGACCCCGGCCTGCGTCATCATCGCGTCGAAGGCCTCCCGGGGCACGCGGGTGGGGCGCACCGGGTGCCCCGGCGGGACCGAGTAGCCGGAGTAGCCGGACTTGACCACGATGACCGGCTTGGAGGCCGCGAGCTGCCGCGCGATACGGGAGAACTTGCGGGGGTTGCCGACCGACTCGAGGTGCATGCCCACCGCCTCGGTGCCCGGGTCGTCGATGAAGTACTGCATGAGGTCGTTGCCCGACACGTCGGCGCGGTTGCCGGCGGAGGCGAACACCGAGACCCCGAGGTTGCGCCGTGACGCGGCGTCCAGGACGGCCACGCCGAGGGCCCCGCTCTGCGCGAAGAGGCCGAGCGTGCCCGGCCTGGGGAGCCGGGGCGCGACGGTGGCGTTGAGGTGCAGGGCGTTGTTGGCGACGCCGATGGTGTTGGGGCCGACGACCCGCAGCCCATTGGCGTGGGCGTGCTGCAGGAGCTCCTGCTGCCGCTCGCGCCCCTCCGGACCGGACTCCGCGAAGCCGGAGGACGCCACGACGAGGGACTTGACGCCCGCGGCGGCGCAGTCATCGACGACGCCCAGCACCTCCGACGCCGGGACGGCCACCACGGCCAGATCGACGTGCTCGCCGATGGCGCTCACGGAGGGGTGGCAGGGCACGCCGAGGACCTCGGACGCCGTCGGGTGGACGGCGTGCAGCCCCCCGGTGTAGCCGCCCCGCAGCAGGTTGTCGAGGATCAGGTGACCGAGCGCCTCGACCCGGGGGCTGGCGCCCACGACGACCACCGAGGCGGGCTCGACGACGGTGCGGATGCTGGCCGCCTCGGAGCGGTGCTCGCGCGACAGCCGCACGAGCTCGGAACGCACGGTGGGCCGGATCTGGAAGGTGACGGCGATGACGCCGTCGTCGAAGTAGTGCTTGACCTCGTAGCCCGCGTCGGTGAAGACCTTCATCATCTTGCGGTTCTGCGGGAGGACGTCGGCCACGAACTCCTCCACGCCCAGCTCCTGGCCGATGGCCGCCAGGTGCTCCAGCAGCACCGAGCCGATGCCCTTGCCCTGGTAGTGGTCGGAGATGTTGAAGGCCACCTCGGCCACGCCGGGTCGGATCGTGTCGTAGCGGCCGATCCCGATGATGTCGTCGCGCACGGTCGCCACGAGGGCGACCCGCTCGACCTGGTCGACCTCGGTGAACCTGGTCAGGTCCTTGGCGCTGATCTCCTTGATCGGGGCGAAGAACCGCAGGTAGATCGACTCAGGCGACTGGCGGGAGTGGAAGGCCTGGACCCGCTCCCGGTCGTCCGGACGGATCGGGCGCAGGTGGCACACCGACCCGTCCCGCAGGACGACGTCCGCCTCCCACGAGCTGGGGTCGGAGACACCGAGCCGGCCAGGTCCGTGGCTGCCACGCTGCGCGCTCATGCCGTCAGGATCCCACGTCCCGCCTCAGGGTGCGCCGGCGACCTGCACCTTGCTCCACGACATGCCGTCGTGGCTGCCGAGACGTCGAGGACGATCGTCGCTGTGGTCATGCCCCTTCGACGTCCCAGTCCGCTCATGGGCTGGGTGCCGATCCAACGCGGTCACTGTGTCACGCTCTGGTGATGGATCACGGCACTCTCGTCACCACCCGCCGGATGCACCGCCGGTTCGACCCCGACCGGCCGGTGCCGCGGGACGTGCTGGTGCGGGCGCTGACCCACGCGACCCACGCGCCGAGCGCCGGCTGGTCCCAGGGCTGGGACTTCGTGGTCCTCTCGCGACGGCCGGACGTCGACCGCTACTGGGAGGCGACCCGCCGCCCCGGGCCGCCGGACGCCTGGCTGCGCGGCCTGCTGACGGCTCCCTGCCTGGTGCTGGTGTGCAGCGACCCGGAGCGCTACCTGGACCGCTACGCCGAGCCCGACAAGAGGTGGGGCGACCGTTCGACCGAGCGGTGGCCCATCCCCTACTGGGACGTCGACGCGGGCATGGCGGCCCTGCTGGCGCTGCTCGCGGTCCACGACGAGGGTCTCGGCGGGTTGTTCTTCGGGGTGCCGCGGGGGCGTCACGACGCCGTACGCGAGGCCTTCGGCATACCGGCCGACCGGCGCCTGGTGGCGACGCTGGCCCTGGGTCATCCCGACCCGGGCGGCGACCGCGGGGCGCCGGGCAGCGCCTCGCGACGCCGGCGCCCGTTGGCGGAGGTGGCCCACGACGGTGCGTTCGGGCGACCGTTCCCTGCCGGGCCGAGCGCGGCGGACCGCAGCGGCGGCGACAACCCCGTATGACGAGACGAGCGCACCGTCGCGCGGCGCCACCGTTGTAGGAATCGGACATCCGTCACGTCTGCTCGGACATGCACCACGGGCGTGAACGCGCCAGAACGCGTCACCTCGCCATGTCTGTTCGCGTCATCTCTGGCATAACAAACACAACCGGGTTTACCGTTGCGGCATCCGGGAGCCGTCGCCGTCTGGCGGGGCCGCGGAGCTCGCCCGTCGTCGACGACGGGCGGGCCAGGCCCGATGAAGGAGAGGTCGCTGTGCACCAGCACGAGCGTCACCAGCTGATCGTCGAGCGATCCCGCTCGCAGTCCCGCGTCGAGGTCGCCGCGCTCGCGGCCGAGCTCGACGTCACGCCCGAGACCATCCGGCGCGACCTGACGGTGCTGGAGCGCCACGGCCTGGTCCGGCGGGTCCACGGCGGGGCGATCGCCATCGAGAAGCTCGCCTTCGAGCCCACCACCCAGATGCGCTCCGAGCAGCGGACCGCCGAGAAGTCCGCCATCGCCCAGCGCGCCCGTGAGCTGGTGCCTGTCGACGGCAGCATCCTGCTCGACGCCGGCACCTCGACGCTGGCCCTCGCTCACCTGCTGCCGACGGGGGGCGAGCTGACCGTCGTCACCAACTCCCTGTCCATCGCCCAGGTGGTCAGCACCCGCGAGGACGTCGCGCTGTACCTGCTCGGCGGGCGGGTACGGGCCAAGACCCTCGCCTCCGTGGGCTCCTGGTCGGTGGACGCCCTGCGCGACATCCACGTCGACGTCGCCTTCATCGGCACCAACGGCCTGACCCTGGACGAGGGCCTCACCACCCCGGACCCGTCGGAGGCCTCCGTCAAGCGCGCCATGGTCACCGTCGCCCAGCGTGTAGTGGTCCTGGCCGACCACAGCAAGATCGGCGTCGCCCACTTCTCGAGGTTCGGGCGGCTGAGCGACGTCGACACCATCGTCACCGACAGCGGCCTCGACCCCGAGACCGCCGCAGAGCTCGAAGCCCACGGCCCGGAGGTGGTCCGCGCGTGATCCTGACCCTGACACCCAACCCCAGCGTCGACCGCACGATCGCGGTGACGACGCTGCAGCGTGGCGCCGTGCAGCGGGCCACCGACTCGCGCCTCGACCCGGGCGGCAAGGGCATCAACGTCTCCCGCGCCCTCGCCGTCAACGGCACCGACACGGTCGCGGTGCTGCCGGTGGGGGGCCCGCAGGGCCAGATCATGCAGACCCTCCTGCGGGAGATCGCCCTGCCCGTGGAGGCTGTCGAGATCTCGGGCAGCATCCGCGCCAACGTCGGGATCGTCGAGCCGGACGGCACCACCACCAAGGTCAACGAGCTGGGCCCGGCCCTGTCCGAGGACGAGGTCGCGGCGCTGCTCGCGGCTGTCGACCGCGCCGCCGACCAGGGCCTGGCCTGGCTCGTCGGGTGCGGCTCCCTGCCCCCGGGACTGGACCCCGCGTTCTACGTCGACCTCGTGCGCCGCGGCCACGAGGCGGGCGCCAAGGTCGCCATCGACTCCAGCGGAGCACCCATGGCGGCGGCGGTCGGCGCCTCGCCCGACCTCATCAAGCCCAACGACGAGGAGCTGGAGGAGCTCGTCGGCCGTCCGCTCGCGACGCTCGGCGACGTGGTCGACGCCTGCCGCACCCTGATCGCCGGCGGCGTCGGCAGCGTCGTGGTCAGCCTCGGCAGCAAGGGCGCCCTGCTGGTGACCCCGGACGAGGTCGCCCACGCCGCCGCGACGATCACCCACCCGCTGTCCACCGTCGGCGCCGGCGACTCCCTGCTCGCGGGCTACCTCCACGCGCTCAGCCGGGGCGACGCCCCGTCGGTCGCGCTGCGCACCGCCGTCGCCTTCGGGTCCGCCGCGGTGTGCCTGCCGGGCACCGAGGTGCCGACTCCCGAGGATGTTGCGAGGATCGACGTCAGGGTCAGCGACCCGGTCGACCTCACCCTGTCTCTCTGAGACGCCGCCCACCAGACCCCACCCCATCAAGGAGAGATCATGTCCCTCATCACCGAGAAGCAGGTCGTGCTGGACCTCCGTGCCACGGACCGCACCGAGGCCACCCGGACCCTCGGCCAGACCCTGGCGTCGGAGGGCCGGGTCACCGACCTCGAGGGCTTCCTCGACGACGTGCGCAAGCGCGAGGAGCAGATGGCGACCGGGCTGCCCGGCGGCATCGGCATCCCCCACTGCCGGTCCACGCACGTGACGGAGCCGTCGCTGGTCTTCGGGCGGTCCCGCGAGGGCATCGACTGGGGGTCCGAGGACGGCCCGGCCACCCTCATCTTCCTCATCGCGGCGCCCGAGGGCGGCGGCGAGGACCACCTCAAGATCCTGGCCATGCTCGCCCGCAAGCTCATGCGCGCCGAGTTCAAGGAGTCCCTGCGCAACGCCGTCACCCCGGCCGAGGTCGTTCAGATCGTCCGGTCCGAGGTCGAGCAGTGAGGCTGGTCGGGGTCACGAGCTGCCCGACGGGGATCGCGCACACCTACATGGCCGCCGAGGCCCTCGAGCAGGCGGCGCGCGAGGCCGGGCACGAGATGGTCGTCGAGACCCAGGGGTCCGCGGGCTCCGAGCCGCTGGACCAGTCGGTCATCGACGCCGCGGACGCCGTGATCTTCGCCCACGACCTCGAGGTCAGGGACGCCGGCCGGTTCGCCGGCAAGCCGACCGTCGACGTCGGCGTCAAGCGGGCCGTCTCCGACGCCCCGACGCTGGTGGCCCAGGCGGTCGAGGCAGCGGAGCAGGCTCGTACGCCGTCGCCCGCCGGGTCGGCCGGTGCTGCCTCGGGCGACGCCGCCGGTGGTGCCCGCTCCCTCACCCTGGTCGGCGTCACGAGCTGCCCGACCGGCATCGCGCACACGTACATGGCCGCCGAGGGCCTCGAGCAGGCCGCCAAGGACGCCGGCCACACCATGGTCGTGGAGACCCAGGGGTCGGCCGGATCCGAGCCGCTCGACCAGTCGGTCATCGACGCGGCCGACGGCGTGATCTTCGCCCACGACCTCGAGGTCAAGGACGTCGGGCGGTTCGCGGGCAAGCCCACGGTGGACGTGGGCGTGAAGCGGGCCGTGTCCGACTCCCCTGCACTCATCGCCGAGATCGAGCGCCTGGTCGCCGAGCGCGGCCAGGCGGGCTCGACCGCGCCGGCAGCGGCTGCCGCGACGACGACCGCCGCCGCGGGGGCCACCCCGGCCCGCGAGGGGGAGCGCGTCGGCACCGGCACCAAGATCCGCCAGTGGCTGATGACCGGCGTGTCCTACATGATCCCGTTCGTCGCGGCCGGCGGCATCATGATCGCGCTCGGGTTCATGCTCGCCCAGCTCTTCGGCGGCAAGCAGGGCGCCATCGACGTCACGTCGATGTACACCCTCAACCCGGCGGGAGCCACCGACAAGGTCACCGTCCTGCAGAACGCCTTCAACCCCGGCGCCGGGATGCACTGGGCGGCGCTGCTCTTCCTCATCGGCGCGGCCGCCTTCGGCTTCCTCGTCCCGATCCTGTCCGGGTTCATCGCCTACGGCATCGCCGACCGGCCGGGCCTGGTGCCGGGCATCGTCGGCGGGTTCATCGCCAACACCATGGGCGCCGGCTTCCTCGGCGGCATCGTGACCGGTTTCCTCGCCGGTTTCATGGCCCGCTGGATCTCCGGCTGGAAGGTCCACAAGGGCGTCCGCGGCGTCATGCCCGTCGTCGTCATCCCGCTGCTGTCGACGCTGATCACCGCGGGCGCGATGATCCTGCTGCTCGGCCGACCGATCAAGGGTCTGATGGACGCCCTGAGCAGCGGCCTGACGAGCATGTCCGGCTCCAACGCGGTGCTGCTCGGGCTCATCCTCGGGCTCATGATGGGCTTCGACCTGGGCGGTCCCGTCAACAAGGTGGCCTACACCTTCGGCACCACCGGCCTGTCTGCTGTGGCGGCGGGCGCCACCGACGCTCCCCAGCTCAAGATCATGGCGGCCGTCATGGGCGCCGGCATGGTCGCCCCTTGGGGCATGGCCCTCGCCACCGCCCTGCGGCCCAAGCTCTTCACCAAGGCCGAGCAGGAGAACGGCAAGGCCTCCTGGCTGCTCGGGGCGTCCTTCATCTCTGAGGGCGCCATCCCGTTCGCCGCCGCCGACCCGTGGCGCGTCATCCTGTCGTCCATGGTCGGCTCCGGCGTCGCCGGCGCGCTGATCATGGCCTTCGGCTCCGGCAGCCGCGCCCCGCACGGCGGTCTGTGGGTCACGCCGCTGATCACCAACCCGCTGATGTTCCTCCTGTCCGTCATCGTCGGATCCGTCATCACCGGGCTCCTCGTCGTCGCGCTCAAGGGCGCCGACGAGAGCCGCCGGGTCGTGGCGTCCACGTCGGCGGCGCAGGACGCCGTCACCGCCTGACCCAGCACAGCACAGCACAGCACCACCTGCACCAGCCCGGTATGACGGGGACCACGTCCCCGGCATACGGTGAGTCCCACGACCGACCACCGCACACCCAGAAGGACTGATCCTCATGGCTTCTCGCAACGTCACCATCGCGTCGTCCGTCGGCCTGCATGCCCGTCCGGCCTCGATGTTCGTCCAGGCCGCCACGGCCACGGGCCTGCCCGTCACGATCGCCAAGGAGGGCCAGACCCCGGTCGACGCCCGCAGCATCCTGGCCGTCATGGCCCTGGGCGCCAAGCACGGCGACGTCGTCACGCTCTCCGCCGAGGGCGACGGCGCCGAGGACAAGCTCGGAGAGCTCGTCGCCCTGCTCGAGCGCGACCTCGACAACGAGTGACCCGGCGATGACCGACGCCCCGCACCGTCAGCTGAGCGGCATCGGTGTGAGCGTGGGCACGTCGGCCGGACCTGTCGTGCAGGTCCGGCCGGCTCCCACGGCACCAGCCCACGAGCCCGCCGCCCCCGACGCGGCGGCGGCCAAGGCCCACGTCCGCGAGACGATGGAGCAGGTTGCCGCCGGCCTCGAGGCGCGGGCCGCCAAGGCCGACCCCAAGGCCGCCACGATCCTGCAGGCCACCGTCATGATGGCCCGCGACCCCGGGCTCGCCGGGGGGATCGACACCCAGCTCGACGCCGGCAAGGGTCCCGCGACCGCCGTCACCGCGGCCGTCGAGGAGTTCTGCACGATGTTCGAGTCGCTCGGCGGCTACATGGCCGAGCGCGTCACCGACCTGCGCGACGTCCGGGACCGCACGGTCGCCCGCCTGCTGGGTGAGCCCGAGCCGGGGGTCCCCGACTTCGACGAGCCGAGCGTCCTGGTCGCCAACGACCTGGCGCCCGCCGAGACCGCGACCCTGGACATCGACAAGGTGCGCGGGATCGTCACCGAGGCCGGCGGACCGACCAGCCACACCGCCATCCTCGCCGCCCAGTTGGGCATCCCCGCGGTCGTGCGGGTCCAGGGCGCCCTGGAGATCCCGGCCGGCACGGTCGTGGCGCTGGACGGCGGCGTCGGCGAGGTCATCGTCAACCCCACCGAGGACGAGCAGGAGCAGCTCGCCGAGCGGTCCCGCCGCCGGGCCGCCGCCCTGTCCAACGTCAGCGGGGTCGGCGTCACCCGCGACGGCACCAAGGTCGCCCTCCTGGCCAACATCGGCACCGCCGAGGACGCCGAGAAGGCCGGCAAGCTGGACTGCGAGGGCGTGGGGCTTTTCCGCACGGAGTTCCTCTTCCTCGACCGCGAGGACGCGCCCACGCTGGAGGAGCAGACGGAGACCTACACCCGGGTCTTCCGCGCCTTCCCCGAGCGTCGCGTGGTCGTCCGCACCCTCGACGCCGGGGCCGACAAGCCGCTGGCCTTCGCCGACCTCGGCGAGGAGGAGAACCCCGCCCTCGGAGTGCGCGGCCTGCGGCTCCAGCGCGAGCGTCAGGACCTGCTGGACACCCAGCTCCAGGCCCTGGCCGCGGCCTACCAGGCGACGGGCGCCGACGTGCGCGTCATGGCCCCGATGGTGGCCACCCGCGAGGAGGCCCGCTGGTTCGCCCAGCAGGTCAAGGCCGTGGGACTACCCAAGGGCGGCACCATGATCGAGGTCCCGGGGGCGGCGATCCGCGCCAAGGACATCCTCGAGGTGTGCGACTTCGCGTCGCTCGGGACCAACGACCTGTCGCAGTACACCATGGCCGCGGACCGCATGCAGGGCGCGCTGGCGCCCCTGCTGAGCCCGTGGCAGCCGCCGCTGCTCGACCTGGTCAAGATGGCCTGCGAGGGCGGCCGGGCGACGGGCAAGCCGATCGGCGTGTGCGGCGAGGCCGGCGGTGACCCGCTCCTCGCGCTCGTGCTGGTCGGTCTCGGTGTCTCCTCCCTGTCGATGGCGACCCCCAAGCTGGCGGCCGTGCGCACCGCGCTCAGCCTGCACGAGCTCGGGGCCTGCCAGCGGATGGCCACGGCGGCCCTCAAGGCCCGCTCCGCCCGCAAGGCCCGCCAGGCCGTCCTCGACCTGGCCGACCCGATCATGCTCGACCTGCTCTGACGGTCTGATCGGCCGGCCCAGCCGGCGTGAGGCCCGGTGCGCTACCCCCTTGGCGCACCGGGCCTCGTGCGTCTCCCCGTCAGGCGGTGGCCCCGGCGCGCCATACGGCCTGATGGGGTGCCCGACAGGCAGGATGGAGCGGATCCACCCACGAAGGAGACTGCACCCGCATGGCGCGCCGCACCACCGCTCCCACCCTGGACGACGACTTCGTCGAGAACATCATCGACATCGACGTCTCCGACGAGATGCAGCAGGCCTTCCTGGAGTACTCCTACTCGGTGATCTTCAGCCGCGCGCTGCCGGACGCCCGCGACGGCCTCAAGCCGGTGCAGCGGCGCATCCTCTACGGCATGCACGAGCTGGGTCTGCGCCCCGACCGCGGCCACGTCAAGTCCTCCCGCATCGTCGGCGAGGTCATGGGCAAGTACCACCCCCACGGCGACACCGCGATCTACGACGCCCTCGTCCGTCAGGCGCAGCCGTTCACCATGCGTCTGCCCCTGGTCGACGGGCACGGCAACTTCGGCTCCCTCGACGACGGGCCGGCCGCGAGCCGCTACACCGAGGCCCGGATGGCACCCGCCGCCCTGGCCATGCTGGGCAGTCTTGACGAGGACACCGTCGACTTCGTCCCCAACTACGACGAGCAGCTCACCCAGCCGGGGGTCCTGCCGGCGGCCTTCCCCAACCTCCTCGTCAACGGCGCCTCGGGCATCGCGGTCGGTATGGCGACGCAGATGCCGCCGCACAACCTGGTGGAGGTCATCGGCGCTGCGCGCCACCTCATCGCTCATCCGGACTGCTCGCTCGACGACCTGATGAAGTTCGTGCCAGGCCCGGATCTGCCCTGCGGCGGCCGGATCATCGGTCTGGAGGGCATCCGTGACGCCTACCTCACCGGCCGCGGCACCTTCAGGACCCGCGCCACCTGCCGCGTCGAGAGCATCACCGCCCGCAAGAAGGGCATCGTCGTCACCGAGCTGCCCTACCTGGTCGGTCCGGAGAAGGTCCGCGACAAGATCAAGGACCTCGTGCAGTCCAAGAAGCTCCAGGGCATCAGCGACTTCAAGGACCTCACCGACCGCAAGCACGGGCTGCGCCTCGTCATCGAGATCAAGAACGGCTTCAACCCGGACGCGGTCCTCGAGCAGCTCTACAAGCTGACGCCGATGGAGGACTCCTTCGGCATCAACAACGTCGCGCTCGTGAAGGGCCAGCCGCAGACCCTGGGGCTCAAGGACCTGCTGCGCGTCTACGTCGACTTCCGCACCGACGTGGTGCGCCGCCGCTCGCAGTTCCGCCTCGGCAAGAAGGAGGACCGCCTCCACCTCGTCGAGGGCCTGCTCGTCGCGATCCTCGACATCGACGAGGTCATCCAGGTCATCCGCACCTCCGACGACGCGGGGATCGCCCGGGCGCGCCTGATGGACGTGTTCGAGCTCTCCGAGGCGCAGGCGACCTACATCCTGGACCTGCAGCTGCGGCGCCTCACCAAGTTCTCCCGCATCGAGCTGGAGAACGAGCGCGACGAGCTGCAGCGCGAGATCGCCGAGCTGCGCGAGCTCCTGGCCGACGAGGGCCTGCTGCTGCGGCTCGTGTCCACCGAGCTCGGCGAGGTCGCCAAGCAGCACGGCACCCCGCGCCGCACGGTCCTGCTCGAGTCCGCAGGCACCCCCGCGACCTCGGCGACGCCGCTGGAGGTGGCCGACGACCCCTGCCACGTGCTGATGTCCTCCACCGGGCTGCTGGCCCGCACGGCCGACGGCAGCGCCCTGTCCAACGAGGGCGGCCGGTCCAAGCACGACGCGGTGGTCGCCGCCGTGGCGACGACGGCACGGGGCGAGGTCGGCCTGGTCACCTCGAGCGGGCGGGTGGTCCGGCTGTCTGCGCTGGAGCTGCCGACACTCCCACCGACCAACGGCGCCCCCTCACTGTCCGGCGGCGCGCCACTCACGGCCTATGTCGAGCTGGGCAAGGACGAGGTGCCGCTGACGCTCAAGTCTCTCGCCCCGCAGTCCCGCGGCCTCGCGCTGGGGACGGCGCAGGGCGTCGTCAAGCGGGTGACGACGGACTACCCCGGCAACCGCAGGGAGTGGGAGGCGATCTCGCTCAAGCCGGGCGACCGGGTGGTCGGCGCGGTCGAGCTGCGCACCGGCGACGAGCACCTGTGCTTCGTGACGACGGACGCGCAGCTGCTGCACTTCCCCGCCTCGGCGGTCCGGCCCCAGGGCCGCACCGCAGGAGGTATGGCGGGAATCCGCCTCTCCGCCAAGGCCTCTGCCCTGTGGTTCGGCGCCGTCGAGCCGTCCGCGGACTCGGTCGTCGTGACCGGGGCAGGGACGGCCGGAGCGCTCCCGGGCACGCAGACCCCCTCGATCAAGGTCACCCCGCTCGGCGAGTACCCCGTCAAGGGCCGGGCCACGGGCGGGGTCCGGTGCCAGCGCTTCCTGCACGGGCAGGACCAGCTGATCCTGGCCTGGGTCGGTGACCTGCCCGCCCGGGCCTGCGGGCCCAACGGCGTGGCGGTCCCGCTGCCCGAGGCGACCGGCAAGCGGGACGGCTCCGGCGTGCCCGCCAAGGGCCCCATCGCGGGGATCGGCGGTCCGCTGCCCACGGGCTCACCCGTGAGCGCCGGGGCGGCGGCCTCCTCCTCGCCGACGTCCTCCGACGCCGCCGGGACGGCCCAGGGCGAGGGGCTCTTCGACCTGCCGCCCAACACCGGACCGACGCGCGAGCGGGTGGTCGTGGACCGCGACGACTACGACCCGGACAGCCTCGACGACGTGGTGCAGACCTCGACGCAGTGACCTCGGTCAGTCCTGCTCGTCGACGTAGAACCGGTGCGCCGGGGCGGGGTCGTTGCCGCAGGAGTCGTAGAGGCGCTCGCCCGTGGGCTCCTTGTGGACCCGCAGCCGCCACGCGCGACCGTCCTCGTGCGTGACCCTGACCTGCGCGTCCCACTCGTCGCCGCTCTCGATCCGGCTCGTCAGGGCCCTCAGCGACGTCTCCTGGGTGCGCGCCCGGACCCAGGCCTCGGCGGCCTGGGCGGGCAGGTCGAGGTGGCTGCGGCCACGGTCGTGCGCGGCGTCGAGGGCGGCGAGGCACAGCTCGCGCCGCGCCTCGGCGTCGACGACCTGGACGGCGAGCTCGCCGGTCAGCCGGGCGATCGTGTGTCCGCTGGGCAGCGCGATGCCGGTGGCGGCGAACCGGTGGCCGCCGGTGTGGGTGCACTCCCACACCTGGCCGGGGCGGTGCCGCGCACCCTCGAGCACCACCGGCCTGCCCCGCACGGCGCAGCACACGTCCCGCTTGCCGTTGGTGCAGACCAGGAGGATCCCGGCGTCGGTGCGGTGCAGCCCGGGCAGGGCCTGCAGCACCGCGTCCGGTCCCCGGTCGACCAGGGCACCGAGGTCCAGGCCGAGCAGGTCGGCGGGGTCGACGATCGCCCCGGCGAGCAGCCACGGGCCGCCGGACGCGCCCCGCAGGTCACCGGCGACGTAGACCTGGCGCGGTGCCCCGTCGGCCTGGGACCGGCGGTCGGACACCGAGCGGATGAGCACCAGACGCCCACCGGCCCGGGCACAGGCACCCTCCAGCCGGTCCCCCAGCGCGGGGTCGAGCCAGGACTCGGTGAACGCATCCCTGCCCCACGGGCCGGGCTGCTCGAGGGCGATCCAGAAGTCCGCCATCGCGGCGGTCCCGCCCACCGGGTGCCCGGCCCCCTCCCAGGACAGCGAGCAGGCCGTCTCCGGCAGCTTGGAGGTCGGGTCAGGGCGCTCTGAGGTCACCCGCCCACCCTATGCCGGGCGTCCTCGAACCGTCGTGACCCCGCCGTCGTGACCCCGCCGTCGTCACCCCGCCAGCACGAGCGGCGACGCTGCCGTAGCCGAGCGTGTGCATCGTTGTCGGCGGCGGTCAGGTCCAGGGGTGGCCCTCGCGCTGCTTGTTGAGGTCCTCGTGGTAGGCACCGAGCTCCTCGACGCGCTCGGGCCGGTTGGTGCGACCGGTCCCGATGAACCTGGTGGACAGCCAGTGCAGGATCCACAGCGCGACGCCGACGACCAGCAGGACGGCGGCGACCTGGTAGTCCTTGGGGTCCCGCTTGGACAGCGGAGAGGCGAGGAAGGCGCACAGGGCCGCTCCGATCACGGGGATGACCGTCGGGGCCGTGAAGTGCCGGTGCTCGACGCGGTCCTTGCGGAGCACGAGGACGGCGATGTTGGTGATGGTGAAGACGACGAGGAGCAGGAAGGAGGTCGTCCCTCCCAGCGCCTTGAGGTCGGCGAACCAGATCAGGCCGAAGGCCAGGACGGTGGTGAACAGGATGGCCACCCAGGGTGTGCGCCGGTTGGGGAGGATCTTGCCGAGGGTCACGGGCAGGACGCCCTCGTGCGCCATGCCGTAGAGCAGGCGCGAGGCCATCAGCATGTTGATCAGGGCCGAGTTCGCCACGGCAA
Organism: Arsenicicoccus cauae; assembly: GCF_009707125.1. GTDB lineage: Bacteria > Actinomycetota > Actinomycetes > Actinomycetales > Dermatophilaceae > Arsenicicoccus > Arsenicicoccus cauae. Next base: position 229,088 of record NZ_WLVL01000040.1, on the reverse strand, counting down.
ACATCGTGATGACCGCGAAGATCGCGATGGGGAAGGCCGGGGCACCGGCCTGCACGACCTTGAGCAGGGGAGTCTCGCCCTCACCGAGCTCGGCGGGCTTGACCAGGGTGACCGAGGCGATGGCCACCAGGACGTAGATGATGCCGGTGACGGTCAGGCCGATCAGCATCATCTTGGGGAAGGACTTGACGGGGTCCTTGGTCTCCTCGGCCATGTTGACCGAGTCCTCGAAGCCCACCATCGCGAAGAACGCCAGCGCCGTCGCGGAGGCCACCGCCGTGAAGACGTTGGAGCCCTCCTTGACGTTGAACTGCGTGAGGGTCGCGGCGTCGCCCTTGCCCTGCATGATCGCCCACAGGCCGATGGCGATGATGATGAGCAGGCCGGACAGCTCGACCAGGGTCAGCACGACGTTGACCTTGACGCTCTCGCCCACGCCGCGCAGGTTGATCATGGCCACGAGGGTCATGAAGCCGAGGGCAGCGATCAGGAGCATGGTGCCCCCGGACTGCCACCCGAGGTGCGCCGCCTTGTTGAGGTTGCCGGCGAAGGCCTGCGCGGCGCTGGAGGCGGAGGTCAGGCCCGAGCACATGACGGTGAAGCAGACCAGGAAGGTGAGGAAGTGCACCCCGAAGGCCTTGTGGGTGTAGACCGCCGCCCCACCCGCCCGGGGGTACTTCGTCACCAGCTCGAGATAGCTGAAGGCGGTGAGCATCGCGACGACGAAGGCGCACAGGAACGGCAGCCAGACCGCGCCGCCGACCTCCTTGGCCACCTTGCCCGTCAACGCGTAGACGCCGGTGCCGAGGATGTCACCGACGATGAACAGCAGCAGGAGGCCGGGTCCGATCGCCCGGTGCAGCTCGGGCTTGCCGTCGCCGGCGCTGGGCTCCGCCGTGCCGGTCATCGGCGAGGTGTCGTTGTCACTCATGGCTGAGACGATCACCGACGGAGACGGTTTCGTCCACCCCGGAGGGCCCGACGCGGGCAGATCGGCGCCCAGATCGTGACCGTCGGGCGGCTCAGGCGTCGATGCGCTCCGCGTCGAGGGAATGGGCGGAGTCGACGATGAAGTCCTTGCGGGGGGCCACCTCGTTGCCCATGAGGAGCTCGAAGACGCGCTCGGCCGCCTCGGCGTCGGCGAGCGTCACCCGCCGCAGCGTGCGCTGGCGTGGGTCCATCGTCGTCTCGGCCAGCTGGTCGGCGTCCATCTCGCCGAGGCCCTTGTAGCGCTGCATCGGCTGCTTGATCCGGCGGCCCTTGCGCTCCAGCTGCCGGACCGTGGTGCGCATCTGCTGCTCGTTGTAGGTGTAGATGAGCTCGTTCTTGCGCGAGCCCGCACCGACGACCTCGATCCGGTGCAGCGGGGGGACGGCGGCGTACACCCGGCCCGCCTCGACGAGGGGGCGCATGTAACGGAAGAACAAGGTCAGCAGGAGGGTCCGGATGTGGGCGCCGTCGACGTCGGCGTCCGTCATCACGATCACCTTGCCGTAGCGCGCGGCGTCGAGGTCGAAGCTGCGCCCGCTGCCGGCGCCGATGACCTGGATGATGGCCGCGCACTCGGCATTCTTGAGCATGTCGCCCACGGAGGCCTTCTGGACGTTGAGGATCTTGCCGCGGATCGGCAGCAGGGCCTGGTGGTCCGAGTCGCGGGCCAGCTTGGCGGTGCCGAGCGCGCTGTCACCCTCGACGATGAACAGCTCGGAGCGGTCGACGTCGCTGCTGCGGCAGTCGGCCAGCTTGCTGGGCAGGGTGCTGGTCTCGAGGGCGTTCTTGCGGCGCTGGGTCTCCTTGTGCTGCCGCGCCGAGATCCGCGACTTCATCTCGGAGACGACCTTCTCCAGCAGCAAGGCGGCCTGGGCCTTCTCCCCCCGCTTGGAGGAGGTCAGCAGGGCCGTCAGCTCGCGCTCGACCACGCGCGCCACGATCGCGCGCACCGCGCTGGTGCCGAGCACCTCCTTGGTCTGCCCCTCGAACTGCGGCTCCGCCAGGCGCACCGTCACGACCGCCGTGAGCCCTGCGAGGATGTCGTCCTTGTCGACCTTGTCCGTGCCGACCTTGAGGCGGCGGGCGTTGACCTCGAGCTGCTTGCGAAAGACCTTCATGAGGGCCTGCTCGAAGCCGCTGACGTGGGTGCCGCCCTTGTGGGTGTGGATGATGTTGACGAAGGCCTCGGTCCGCGTCTCGTAACCGGTCCCCCAGCGCACCGCGACGTCCACGGTGCACTCGCGCGTCATCTCGGTGCTCACCATGTGGCCGCGGGCGTCCAGCTGCGGCACCGTCTCGGTGAACTCGCCGCTGCCCTGCAGGCGCCAGACGTCGGTCAGGGCCGGGTCGGAGGCGAGGAACTCCGCGAACTCGCTGATCCCGCCGTCGTTCTGGAAGGTCTCCTCGTAGACGCCCTCGCCGTCGAGGTCCCGCTCGTCGCGCACGGCGATCGCGAGCCCGGGCACGAGGAAGGCCGTCTGCCGGGCCCGGGCCACCAGGTCGGAGCGGTCGAGCGAGGCGTTCTTGACGAAGATCTGGTGGTCGGCCCAGTAGCGCACCCGGCTCCCCGTCACCCCGCGCCTGGTCTTGCCGACGACCTGCAGCTCCGAGGTCTGCTCGAACGGCGTGAAGGCGTTGTCGGGGCCCGGGGCCGCGCCGTCCTCGAAGGTGCCGGGCTCTCCCCGCCGGAAGCTCATCTGGTAGGTCTTGCCCCCCCGGTCCACCTGGACGTCTAGGCGGCTGGACAAGGCGTTGACGACGCTCGCGCCGACGCCGTGCAGGCCGCCGGACGCGGCATACGATCCCCCACCGAACTTGCCGCCGGCGTGCAGCTTGGTGAAGATCACCTCGACCCCGGACAGCCCCGTCCGGGGCTCCTTGTCGACCGGCATGCCCCGCCCGTCGTCCCGCACCACGACCGAGCCGTCCCGCCCGAGGACGACCTCGATGTGGCCGCAGTGGCCGCCGAGCGCCTCGTCCACGGCGTTGTCGATGATCTCCCACAGGCAGTGCGTCAGGCCGCGGCTGTCCGTGGACCCGATGTACATCCCCGGCCGCTTGCGGACGGCCTCCAGCCCCTCGAGGACCTGGAGGTGGCGCGCCGAGTAGGTGTCGGGGCTCGTGCTGGCGGGGGTGGTGGCGTCTGACACGCTCGGCAGGGTACCCGCCGGGTCTGACACCCCCTCGCAGGCTCGCCACACGGAGCCCTCGCCGGGGCGGTGGGACGCCCGCGGGCGCTCCGCCCAGCGAGAAATGCGCGGGTGGGAACGAATGCGCGTGCTTGACTGTTGTCACCGCCGTAGAGGCCGCACCCACAGCTGTCCGGGAGCGACCCCCACTGACGTGAAAGAGAGGCCCATCGTGACCACTGCACTGGCACCGAGCGAACTGACCGCAGCCGACCGCTGCGACCGTTGTGGCGCACAGGCCTACATCCGAGCCCGCCTCGCGTCCGGAGGTGAGCTGCTGTTCTGCGCCCACCACGGGCGCGAGCACCTGGACCGCCTGCGCCCCCTGGCTGCTGACATCGACGACCAGACCGACCGGCTGCACACGTCGTCGAGCAGCTGACGGCGCATCCCGACCGTCCGCGAGGACGGCGAGACGAGACCCCCGACCGGCGACGGCGGGGGTCTCGTCGTGCTGCCTCTAGGCTGAGGGCGTGACCACCACCGTGACCGTCCTGCTCGCCCTGTGTGTCGTCGTCGGGCTCCTGGGGATCGTGGTCCCCGTGCTCCCGGGCCTGCTGCTCGTCTGGGGTGCCGTCCTGGTGTGGGCGGTGGTCACCCAGACCTGGTGGCTCGCCGTACTCGTCACGGTGCTGTATGCCGCGGGCCTGGCCCTGCAGTACGTCCTGCCGGGGCGACGCCTGCGCACCGGGGGCGTCCCGACCCGATCTCTGGTCGCGGGCGTGCTCGTGGCCGTCGTGGGATTCTTCGTGATCCCCGTCGTCGGGGCCGTCGGCGGCTTCGTGCTCGGGGTGTTCGTGTCGGAGCTGCAGCGGCTGGGCTCGACGGGATCGGCCTGGCCCTCGACCGTGCACGCGCTCAAGGCGGTGGGCCTGTCGATGCTCATCGAGCTCTCGACTGGTCTGCTGATCAGCGCGTCCTGGGCGGCCGGGCTCGTCTGGGCCTAGCGCCTGCGGCGCCGGTCGGCGAGGCTCAGAGCTCCCCGCGCTGTCGACGCTCGTCCCAGCGCTGCTCCAGGCGCTGCATGAAGCTCCCGGACCTCTGGGTGCGCGGGGCGCGTCCCGTGACGCGGGGAGCACGGTCGGCCCGGGTCGACCTGGTGGATCCGACCGCCTGCCCGCCCGTCGACCGCCCACCGGGACGGCCGAAGCGTCGGCCCTGGTGCTGCTGGACGGTGCCGTCCCCGCCCACAGAGCCGAGCCGACGCCTCGGCGTGGCCAGGGCGTAGAACCCGGACGCCACCATGATCAGGAAGCCGAGCACACCGATCCACACCTGCTGCTGCGTCACGCCGAGGAGGACGACGCCGAGCCCGGCGAGAACGCCGACCGCGCCGAGGAGGTAGCGCCGACGGCGCCCGGGGGCCGAGCTGGCGCTCGCGAGCTGGGCCGCGAAGCGCGGGTCCTCGGCATACAGCGCCTGCTCCATCTGCTCGAGCAGCGCCTGCTCACGCTCTGAGAGCGGCATCTGGCTCCCCTCCCTCGGGGTCGTGCGGTCGTGAGTCCGTGGGCGACCGGGTCGCGGCGGCACGAGGAGCATCGTCGCGGCGGTCTCCGTCTGACTCAACGAAGATGGTTTCAGGATAGATCCCGGCGAGGGGTTGTGGTAGATCCGTCCCCAGGTCGGACCAGACTCGCGGGCCGCACGGCACCCGCCCCGAACCTCGCGCTGGCCCGGTCCACCGCCCGCTCGGCGTCCCGCCAGCCGTGCTCGCGCTCGTCGAGCAGGCCCTGACGCGGCACCAGCCCGGCGTCCTGGAGCCCCTCGAGCCGCACCCCGACGAGGCGGATCCGGGCGCGTTGCAGACCCAGCGCGTCGAACAGGTCGCGCGCGGTGCGGTAGACGTCCTGACTCACGTCGGTGTGCTCCCGCAGCGTCCTGGCCCGGGTGATGGTGGTGAAGTCGGAGAAACGGACCTTGATCGAGACGGTGCGCGCCATCATCCCCTGGGACCGCAGCCGGGCGGTGGATCGGTCGGCGAGCCCCAGCAGGTGGCGGTGGATCTCGACGGGGTCGTCGATGTCGTGACCGAAGGTCTCGTCGGCGCCCACGCTCTTGTCGACGTGGACCGGGGTGACGCGGCGCGGGTCACGACCCCAGGCCAGCTCGTGGAGCGAGGCGCCCATGGCCGGGCCGAGGGCACGCTGCAGGGTCGCGACCGGGGTGTGGGCGATGTCGGCCACCGACCGCAGCCCGAGGCGCAGCAGCGTCTCCTCGGTCCGGTCACCGACGCCCCAGAGGGCCGCGACCGGCAGCTGGTGCAGCGTCGCCACGACGTCCTCGACCGGCACGACGCGCAGCCCGTCGGGCTTGGCGAGGCCGGAGGCGAGCTTGGCGACGAACTTGGTGGGGGCGACGCCGACCGAGCAGGTGATGCCCTGCTCGTCGGTGACGGCGTCGCGGACCTGGTGGGCGATCCGCGTGGGGCGACCGTGGGTGCGCAGGGATCCCGAAACGTCGAGGAAGGCCTCGTCGACCGAGAGGGGCTCGACGAGGGGCGTGACCGAACGGAACACGGCCATGACGCCCCGAGACACCTCCGCGTAGCGCTGGTGGTCGGGCCGCAGGACGGTCGCCTGGGGGCACAGCCGCCGCGCCCGGGCCATCGGCATCGCCGACGCGACGCCGTAGCGTCGCGCCTCGTAGGTCGCCGACAGCACCACCCCGCGCGTGCCCCCACCGATGATCACCGGCGTGCCGACGAGGTCGGGGTGCTCAAGCAGGGTGACGGAGGCGTAGAAGGCGTCCATGTCGACGTGCAGGATGTGGCAGCCGGTGTCGTCCAGGTCCCCGGGCTGTGCCTCTGGGTCGTCAAGGCGGAACTGTCGCCGGCTCACGGCGCGCCCGCCTCAGTGCCGTGCGGCGATGACGTGCAGCGCCGCGCCGAGCTGCGCGAGGATCGCGAAGTCTGGGTGGCTCGCGGCCGCGCGCTCGAGGTCCAGCAGCGCCATCCGGTCGGCCTCGGAGTCCACCAGGGCCGACGGGACGAGGTCGCTGAAGATGCGGACGCCGTGGGTGTCGATGATCTCCAGGCCCGCGGCCTCGACGAGGGCCGAGACGGAGGACAGGTCGAACCGGCGGGGCAGGGGGTCGGCGGCCCCCCAGGTGCCCTCGGGCGTGGTGAGGGCGTGCTGGGCCTGCCCGAACTGCCCCGCGATGGCGCGCGCGAGCACGACGGCCAGCCGCTGGGCGACGACCAGGCTGAGGACGCCGTGGGGGGTGAGGGCGGCACTGATCTGGGCGAGGGAGTCGCTCGGGTCGTCGACGAACTCCAGGACCCCGTGGCAGCACACCAGGTCTGCCGTGCCGACCTCGTGCACCTCCCGCAGCGTGCTGGCGTCACCCTGGACACCACGGACGCGGTCGGCGACGCCGGCCTCGCGGGCGCGACGGCCGAGGGCGGCCAGGGCGTCGGGGCTGGGGTCGACGACGGTGACCTCGTGCCCGAGCCCACCGAGCGCGACGGCGACGCCACCGGTCCCACCGCCGAGGTCGAGGACCCGCAGCGGACGGTCGAGCTGGGCCGACAGGTCGTCCGCGACGGACTGGACGGCCTCCCACACCGCGGCGGTGCGCAGGTTGGTCTCGACCCCGGCACCGCGGGAGCGACGGGCCGCGGGACGGTCCGCGTGGTCGGGCATCGGAGGGCTCCTTCGGGGCGGGGTGCGCGCGGACGCGCCGTCTCGTCCACCCTAGTGCCCCGAGCTGCCCGGGCTGGAGTGCCACAGCTTGCGCGGCGGCGTGCGGTGGGCCTCGCCCTGGTCGCCCCCCGCAGGCCGGATGTCGGCATAGGGCGACTGCTCGAACCCCGACGCGTGGCGCAGGACCCGACGCGGGCGGGGTCCGGCCGTGCCGGTGGCCCGCTCGGCCTCGGCGGCGAGCTCCCGGGCCTCGGCGTCGCCGCGGGCGAGCAGGTCGTGCACGCCCCGCGGCCCGTCCTGCAGCCAGGCCTCCCACAGCGCCCCGAGCTCCCAGCAGCCGGTCGCCCGCAGCGAGATCCCCCGGGGACCGGTGCGGCGCACCTCGCCCCGCACGAGCAGCATCCAGGAGTGGAAGACGGTGGCGGCGTAGGGCCCCTGGACGTCCTCGAAGAAGGTCGCATCGACCGGCCCGGTCGTGTCGTCGAGCGTGAGGAAGACGACTCGCCGCCCCGAGCGGACCGGTGGGGTCTGGGTGGCGACCTTGACACCGGCGACGTGCACGACGGCACGGCTGCGGCACCCCAGGAGGTCCGCGGACCGCACGACGCCCAGGGCCTGCAGCATAGGGGCGTAGGGCTCGAGGACGTGCGCGGTCGCGTCGAGCCCCAGCACGTCGAGCTCGGCGCGCACCCGCTCGGTCTGGGTCATCTCGGGCAGACCGCTGCCCACGGTCAGCGTGGGCTCGTCCCCGAGGTCGAGGGACAGCTGGACGGGTTGCTGCCCGGCCGGGACGACGGGAGCGTGCTGCCGGGACTGGCGCGCAGCGGCGGAGCGCACGTCCGGCGCGGCGAGCCTCAGGTCGGCGCGCTGCGGGTAGGCGGCCTGTCGGTCGGGGACCGTGGGTGCGCTCCCCCGGCGACCACGCGGCGCCCTGCGCGCCGTGGCCCGGCTGTAGCGCTCGAGCTCGGCCACGTGCAGGAGCAGGTCCCGGCGGGTGACCTTGCCGCGACGGCCGAGCCCGGCGACCGCCCGGTGGCCCGACAGGCCGTAGAGCGAGTCGAGCGCCCCGGCCATCACCAGCCGCTCGAGGACAGGACGCGAGGGCTGGGCGCGGTTCCACACATCGGCCAGCGTGACGTAGGGCCGGCCGGCGACCAGGCGCTGCACCTCGGCCTCGCTGATGCCCTTGACGTCCGACAGGGACAGCCGGATGCCGTAGGCCCGCCCGTCGGGCAGGTCGGGGTGGACGGGCCGGGAGCGGGTCTGCTGGTCGAGGATCTGCGGTGGAGGCTCCTCCCAGGGCGCGACCTTCTCGACGCGGTAGGTGTCGTCGGAGGCGTTGACGTCCAGGCCGAGGACCGCGATGCCGAGGTTGCGGGCATCGTCGAGGATCAGTCGCTTGGGGTACATCCCCGGGTCGTGGGTGAGCACCCCGGCGAGGAAGGCCGCCGGGTGGTGGGTCTTGAGCCACGCGGACTGGTAGGTCGGCAGGGCGAAGGCCGCCGCGTGCGCCTTGCAGAAGCCGAACGACGCGAAGGCCTTGAGGACGGCCCAGATGCGGTCGACGTCGTCCGGGGAGTAGCCGCGTGCCGCCGCTGCCGGGCGCCACCAGGCCTCGACCTCGACCTGACCTTCAGGGGATCCCATGGCGCGGCGGACCTCGTCCGCCTCGGCGAGCGTCACGCCCGCCGTCTCGGCGACGATGCGGAGCACCTGCTCGTGAAAGACCACGACGCCCGCGGTCTCGCACAACGCGGGCACGAGGGTCTCGTGCAGGTGGTCCGGCTCCGACCAGCCCTGACGGGCCCGCAGGAAGGGGGTGATCATGTCGGACTTGACCGGTCCCGGACGGAACAGCGAGATGTCGATGATGATGTCGTCGAAGCTCTCCGGCCCGAACTTGCCGATGAGCTCGCGCTGCCCGGGCGACTCGATCTGGAAGCAGCCGAGGGTGTGGGTGCTCCGGATCAGGCGGAAGGTCGCCTCGTCGTCCAGCGGCACCTGGGCCTGGTCGTCCAGGTCGATGCGGATCCCGTCGACCCGCTCGACCTCGGCCACGGCGTGCGCCATCGAGGACTGCATGCGGATGCCGAGGACGTCGAGCTTGAGCAGTCCCATGGCCTCGACGTCGTCCTTGTCGAAGTGGCTCATGGGGAAGCCCAGCCAGCTGGCCTCGACCGGCGTGCGGTCCAGCAGCCCGGAGTTGGACAGCACCATCCCGCACGGGTGCAGGGCGACGTGCCGGGGCAGCCCGTCGACCCGCTCCACGAGGTCGAAGAAGGTCTGCAGCCGTGGCGCGTCCAGGCCGCTGGCCCGCAGCTCGGGCAGGTCCGCGATGGCGTTGCGGGCGTCCCGGGCGCGGATGTGGGGAAAGGCCTTGGCGATCGCGTCGACCTCGATCGGGGGCATGCCGAGCGCTCCCCCGACGTCGCGGACGGCATGGCGCACCCGATAGGTGTCCATCATCGACACGCAGGTCACCCGGTCGCCGCCGAAGCGCTGCAGGACGCGCTCGTAGATGGCGGTGCGCCGGTCGGACTCCACGTCGATGTCGATGTCGGGCAGCTGCGCCCGCAGCGGCGAGCAGAAGCGCTCCATCAGCAGGTCGTGGCGGATCGGGTCGACGCCGCTGATCCCGAGCAGGTAGTTGACCAGGCTGCCGGCGCCCGACCCGCGCGCCGCGACCCGGCCGTCCATCTCGCGGATCAGGTCGCACACGGTCGCGACGGTGAGGAAGTAGGTCGGATAGCCGAGGCCGGCGACGACCCCCAGCTCGTCGTCGAGCCTGGACTCGATGGCCCTGCGCTCGCTGTCGCCCGCGTCGGGATAGCGGGTCAGCAGCGCACCTCGGCAGCGCTCGTCCAGGACGGCCTGGGGGGACTGCCCGGGCCGTATGCCGAGGATGCCGGGCTCGGGCAGCTGCACGGACCCGATCCCGAGGTCGCGGCGCGCGTCGAGCCGGCAGTCGTCGGCCACCCGCAGCGTGGCGCGCACCAGCTCGTCGGCACGAGCCCGGTCCCCGCCGCACGCCTGGCGGGCCAGGGCGAGCATGTCCGGGGTGGAGGCGAGGTGGCCGAGCGTGGTCACTCGGTCGAGGTGCCGGGTGTCCAGGGCGACCAGGCGGCGGGCGGCGTCCAGGACGTCGGCCGTCACCGCGTCGTCGGGGCGGCCGTGGCGCACGGCGGCGGTCAGCACGGCGGGGACCCCGACCTCGTCGGCGAGCGCGAGCAGAGCGGCCGCCTGGCGGCGGCTGCCCACGGATCCCGGTGGCCCCTCGTGCAGGACGACCTCGACGACGAGCGCGTCCCCGGGCAGCGCGTGCCGCCACCGCTCCAGCAGCTGCCGAGCCTGGTCGGACCGACCTCGCAGGATCGCCCGGCCCACGTCGGAGTCCGGTCCGACCAGCACCGTGAGGGCGTCGGCGTGCTCGGCCACCAGCACGCGGCTCGTCACCGGCTCGCCCCGCTCGCCCGCCAGGTGGGTCGCCGACACCAGTCGGCACAGCCGCGCCCAGCCGCGCCCCTGCTCGACCCGGGATCGCCCCCGGGCGAGCACGGTGACCCGGGGCAGCCTCGGGTCCACGACGGCACCGCCACGCACCGGGGTGCGACCCACCGGCCGGATGCGCTGCCCGGCGACCTCGCCCAGCGCGAGGTCGGACCCGAGGATCGGGTCGACGCCCCGGGCCAGGCAGGCCTGGGCGAACTTCACGGCGCCGTAGAGACCGTCGCGGTCGGTCAGCGCCAGCGCGCCCTGCCCGTGCCCCGCGGCAAGGTCGACCAGGTCGGCCGGCGGAGTGGTGCCGTAGCGCAGGGAGCAGCCGGACGCCACGTGCAGGTGGACGAAGTCATCGGCCACCGGTGACCACCTGCAGGGACGGCAGCGGCGCGTGCGGTGGGGCCCCGAGGGCGGACTCGACCAGGGCGAGGAAGGTCTCCGAGGCCCGGACCAGGTCGTCGGCCTCGCGCGCCGAGACGTGGCCGCCCCGCTCGGCGACCGCGCGGCGGCTCGCCGACGCGGCGTAGAACGCGGCCCACTCCCCCAGCTCGGGTGCGGCGGCCGGCAGCAGCTCCCACACGCTGCGGGGCCGCCCCCGGCCCGGCACCGGTCCCCTGGCGGCGAGCAGCGCCGCGCCGGCGCGCAGGCCCGACAGGTGCGCCGCGACGTAGCGGTCGGCGGTCGTGCCCGCGCAGGTCGCCTCGGCGAGGGCGGCGTAGGCGCGGTCGAGCAGGTCGAGCGTCGCCGTCGTCAGCGGCGGCCGCGTGCTCGTGGCGATCGTGGCGGTCATCGTGCACCTGCTTTCGTCATACGGTCTGGTCGGGGAGAGCCGGCCGGGAGGGCCGGCCGCAGAGGTGGGAAGGGGCTTAGTCGGAGAGCCGGACGAGCTGCCAGCGCGAGCCGCGCACCGCCAGGTCGTAGACGCCGAGGGAGCCGGAGCGGCCGGGGGCCGCCTCGACCCGCCAGACCTCCTCCTCGAGGTCGGCGGGGGTGATGGACCGGGTGTCGGGCACCTCGCGCCACCAGGGGCGACGCTCGCGCCAGTGGTCGACGACCGAGCGCACGTCGTAGAGGCGCCCCCGCCAGATGAACTGCACCGGCCGGCCCTCCTGCCTGAGCTCGTACCTGACCTCGATGGTGTCCTCGCACCGCCTCATGACCGCTCCTCCTTCGAACAACCGACCCACCTGACCGAACATGTGTTCGATGAAGAGAACTCTAGGGCCGACCACCGACAGACCCCACCCCCCCTGTCACCCACTTGCGCATCGGCGCTGGTCAGTCCTTCCCGACTACGTTCGAATCCCCCTCCGGCGGGACCCGGACCGGATACGGTGGGGCGTCGCCGACGACACCACGCACGAGCACCGAGCAATCACGAGCACCGAGCCATCACAAAGCACCGAGCACGCAGGAGGACGCATGGGGACCGAGCTGCTGCCGATGGTCTTCACCAGCGGCTGGGCGAGCGGCATCAACGCCTACGCGGTGGTGCTCGTCATGGGCCTGGCCGGGCGGTTCTTCTCGATCGACCTGGTCCCGCACGTGCTGACCCGCACGGACGTGCTGGTCGCCGCCGCGGTGCTGTTCCTGCTGGAGATGTTCGCCGACAAGATCCCCTACCTCGACTCCGTGTGGGACGGCGTGCACACCTTCGTGCGCCCCGCTGTGGGAGCGACCCTCGGCTACCTCCTGGCCGGGCACGAGGGGTCGGGTCTGGAGCAGGCCTTCGCCGCCGCGACCGGTGGCTTCAGCGCCCTGGCGAGCCACGGCGTCAAGGCCGGGATCCGCGCGGGGGTCAACGCCTCGCCGGAGCCGGTCAGCAATGTCGCGATCTCCTCGGCGGAGGACGTCGCCGTCATCGGGGTGATGACCCTGGCCACCGAGCACCCCTGGGCCGCCGCGGCCGTCGCCGGCGTCCTGCTGCTCGCCGGCATCGTCGCCGTGGTCTGGCTGCTGCGCCGCATCGCCCGGCTCAAGCGGAGGTACGACGACTGGGGCACCGGCGCCGGAAGGGCAGACCCCTCCTAGGTCAGTGCCCCAGGTTGGCAAAGACCTCGAGCGTCGCGGTCGACCGGTTCATCGTGTAGAAGTGCAGCCCCGGAGCGCCCTCGGCCATGAGCCGGGCGGCGTGCTCGGTCGCGATCTCGACCCCCACCTCGCGCACGGCCTCGGCGTCGTCACCGACCGCCTCCAGCCGGGACGTCACGGCGACGGGCAGGGCCGATCCCGACAGCTCCGCCATGCGCGCGACCTGCCTGGCCGACGTGATGGGCATCAGGCCGGGGATGATCGGGAGGGTGCCGCCGCGGGACGTCACCATGTCCCGCAGCCGCAGGTAGTTGTCGACGTCGAAGACCATCTGCGTCACGGCGAAGTCCGCGCCGGCCCGCTGCTTGGCGACGAGCACGTCGGCGTCCTGCTCGAGCGAGGCCGACTCGGGATGCTTGTCGGGGAACGCCGCCACCCCCACCGTGAAGCCGCCCAGGTCACGGACCAGGGCCACCAGCTGGTCGGCGTGGTCCAGCCCCTCGGGATGGGCCACCCAGGGGGCGCCGAGGCCGCCCGCGGGGTCACCGCGCAGCACCATGACGTTGCGGATCCCGGCGTCGGCATACGCCCCGACGACGCTGCGCAGCTCGGCCCGCGAGGAGGCGACGCAGGTCAGGTGCGCCATGGGCAGCAGGGTCGTCTCCTCCGCGATGCGCCGGGTCACCCGCACCGTGCGGTCGCGGGTGGACCCCCCGGCGCCGTAGGTCACCGACACGAAGGACGGGCGCTTCTTCTCCAGGTGGCGGACCGCCTCCCACAGCACCTGCTCGGACTCGTCGTCCTTGGGCGGGAAGAACTCGAAGCTGAAGCTCGTCCCCTCGGCCCGCAGCATGTCCGGGATGGAGATGCCGGAGAGGTCGCGAGGAGCGAGGAAGGACGAGCCCGGTGCCATGGCCGCGACTCTAGGTGAGCCGACCGCGTAGGCTCGGGCTGCACCGACATGTGGGCACCCCCGTGTCGCCGTACCCACCGCGCCGCAGGGCCGCACCGACGGAGGATGCCGGGATGACCACCGCAGGGACCGAGATCGTCGACCTGGCGCAGCTGCGTCACCGGGTCCAGGCCGAGATCGACGAAGAGATCGCCCTGCGCACGTCCCAGCTCGCGCCCGTGGGCCGCGACACCCGACTGCTCGTCGACGCGATCGCGGACCTGCTCCGCGGGGGCAAGCGGCTGCGCGCCGCCTTCTGCTACTGGGGCTACCGCGCCGCCGGGGGCGATGACAACGAGGCCATCGTGCGGGCGGCCGCCGCCATGGAGCTCTTCCAGGCCGCCGCGCTGATCCACGACGACGTCATGGACGACAGCGACACCCGGCGCGGCCTGCCGTCCGCGCACCGTCGGCTCGCCGCGCACCACGCGGAGCAGCGGTGGGAGGGCCTGTCGGAGCGGTTCGGGGTGGCCGGGGCCATCCTCGCCGGCGACCTCTGCCTGACCTGGACCGACTCGATGTTCGCGGGCTCCGGCCTGAGCCGGCACGAGCTGCAGGGCGCGCGGCCGGTGTTCGACGAGATGCGGACCCAGCTCATGGGCGGGCAGTTCCTGGACGTCCTCGAGGCGGCGCGCGGCTGGGACCACCTCACGACCGAGCAGCGGCTGCGGCTGGCGCACCGCGTCATCACCTACAAGAGCGCGAAGTACTCCATCGAGCACCCCCTGGTCATCGGGGCGGCCGCCGCGGGCGCCAAGCAGGGCGACCTCAAGAAGCTGGGCGAGTTCGGGCTGGCGGTGGGGCAGGCCTTCCAGCTGCGCGACGACCTGCTCGGCGTCTTCGGGGACCCGGTGACGACCGGCAAGCCCGCCGGCGACGACCTGCGCGAGGGCAAGCACACCGTCCTCGTGGCGCACACCCTGGCCGCCCTCGACGAGGAGCGCGCGGCGAGGTTCGCCCGCCATCTCGGCGACGCCGCCGTCGACGACGAGACGGTGGCCTGGATGTGCGAGACGATCCTCGCCGCGGGGGCGGTCGACGCCGTGGAGCGCGACATCGACCGGCTCGTGCAGCAGGGCCTGGAGCGGCTCGACGACACCGCAGCCCTGCTCGACGAGGGTCGGCAGGTCCTCGTCGAGCTCGCGGCCTACGCCACGACCCGCACCAGCTGACGGGGTCGCGACCGGCCGCCGGTCCTCAGCCGTATGCCGGGAGGTGCCCGCAGCGCCGGGGCACCCTCAGAAGGCCAGCTCCTGGGCCCGGCGGCGGATCTCGGTGCGGTGCCCCGCGCGCAGGTCGCCGACCGGGGTGCCGGTGCGCAGCGTGTCGTCAGGCTCGTGGAGCCAGGCGATCGCCTCGGCGTCGCTGAGCCCGGAGTCGTGCAGCACCGAGAGCGTGCCGCGCAGCAGGTGCAGCGGAGCGCCGTCCTGCAGGAAGGTCGAGGGGACGCTGACGACCCTGCGCTCGCCGCGGCGCACCGAGGCGAGCTCGCCCTCTGCGAGCCACGACCGGACCGTCGACAGCGGGACGGCGCACGTCTCGGCCACGTCGGGCACGGTGACCCATCCGGGAACGAGCTCGTCGAGGCGGGCGAGGAGGACCTGGTCAGGGGCTGCGGAGCGACTCACGTCCCCTAGGGTGCCATGCGCTCAGGTCGACGCGCACGGGTGCGCCATCCGGGTGACCGTGCTTCACTGGTGAGTGATGGATCGTTCAACGTGCCGCGGCCCGTCGCCGCCCAGCAGGCAGGGGACGACCCGAGCAGCCTCCTGATCCGGACCCACCGACCGCAAGGACCCCCGATGCCCCTCATCGCCGGAATCGCCGCCGTCACGATCGCCGCCGCGGTCGTCCCCAGCACCGCCTCGACCACCCCGCCGGCCGCCGCCGCCGGCACCGTGGCTGCGGGGGACTACGTCGTCCGCCGTGGCGACTCGACATACACCATCGCCCGTCGTGCCGGCACCACGGTGCAGGCCGTCGTCGCGGCCAACGCCCTTCCCGCCGGTGGACGACGCATCCACCCGGGCCAGCGGCTCGTGATCCCCGTCCCCGGCGCCGCGTCCGCGACCAAGGCCGCCGCCCCGACGACGAGCGCGCCGATCAGGCGCGTCCAGGCAGCAGCGCCGGCGTCGCCGACCGCGGCACGCCGTGCGGCAGCCACGCCGAGGCCCGCCCCGACCACCTCGCGGGCCGCGCAGCAGGCCCAGGTCCGCGCCCTCATCGAGCAGGTGGCCGCCGAGCACGGCGTCGACCGCCGCCTCGCCCTCGCCGTGGGGCTCCAGGAGTCCGGGTGGCGCCAGGACGTCACGTCCCACGTCGGCGCCCGCGGCGCGATGCAGGTGATGCCCGCCAACGCCCGATGGGCCTCCGCCCTCGCGGGGCGGCGCCTCGATCTCGGCGACGCCCGCGACAACGTGACGGCCGGCGTGGTCATCCTCAAGCAGCTGCGGGCGACCGCCGGGAGCGAGGACGCCGCGATCGGCGCCTACTACCAGGGTCTCCCCTCGGTGACGCAGCGCGGGATGTACCGCGAGACGCGGCGCTACGTCGCCTCGGTCAAGGCACACCGGTCCCGGATGTGAGGCCGCGGCGGCTCCCCCGCCTAGGATCGGACGGTGCCTCGCCCCACCGACCTCACCGCCCCGGGACGGGTGCTGGACGGGCGCTACCGCCTGGTCCGGCACATCGCCGACGGAGGCATGGCGTCCGTGTGGGAGGGCCTCGACGAGCGCCTCGACCGTGAGGTCGCCGTCAAGATCTTGCGGAGGGGCCTGACCGACGACGAGTCCTTCGCCTCGAGGTTCCAGCGCGAGGCCCGGTCCGCGGCCCGCCTCAACGACCCCCGCATCGTCGCGGTGTTCGACCAGGGCGTCGACCACGACGACATGTTCCTCGTCATGGAGCTCGTGCCCGGGCGCACCCTGCGCGAGGTCGTCCACGCCGAGGCGCCCCTGACGGTGCGCGCGGCCCTGGACCTCGTGGTGCCGCTGGCCGAGGCGCTCGGGGTGGCCCACCAGGCGGGCATCATCCACCGGGACGTCAAGCCCGAGAACGTCATCATCCGCGACGACGGCCGCGTCAAGGTGGCGGACTTCGGTCTGGCGCGGGCCGTCACCGCCCAGACCGTCACCGCCGCCAGCAGCACGATCCTCGGGACCGTGTCCTACCTGTCCCCCGAGCAGGTCGAGCGGGGCATCGCCGACGCCCGCAGCGACGTCTACGCCACCGGCCTCGTCCTCTACGAGCTGCTGACGGGGCAGAAGGCCTACGAGGGCGAGTCCCCGATCCACGTGGCCTACCAGCACGTGCACGGCAGCATCCCCGCGCCCAGCGAGGCCGTCCCCAGCGTGCCGGCCGTGCTGGACGAGGTGATCGCCTGGGCCACCCACCGCGACGCCGGTGAGCGCCCCGCCGACGGGGCGGCTCTCGCGGCGCGGCTGCGCGAGGTCCGGTCGGCGCTCGGGCCGGACGAGCTCGACGCCAGGCCCCGCGAGCCGGAGGCCGCCGCCGCCAGGGCGACCCCGACGGTCGCCATACCCCGGTCCGGCGCAGCCGGCTCGGCCCGACCCATCCCGACGCCGGTGCAGCCGGGCGCCCCCGCCGGGGCCACGCGCGGCGCGACCCCACCCGTCGGCGGCCCGCGTGGCCCACGGCGGCTGCGCCTGCTGGTGCCCCTGCTGGCGCTCCTGCTGCTGGTGGGCGGCGGCGCGGCGTGGTACCTCACGCAGGGCCCCGGCGCCCCCACCACCGTGCCGACCCTCACGGGCATCCCCCTCACCGAGGCCCAGGCCCGGCTCGCCGCGGCGCACCTGGACGCGTCCGTCGAGGAGACCTATGACGAGCAGGTCCCCCAGGGCTCGGTCATCCAGGCCACGCCGGGCGAGGGCACGCGGCTGCACCGCACCGACGACGTGACCCTCGTGGTGAGCCGCGGCCCCGAGCGCCACCAGGTGCCCCAGGTGCGGGGGACCCCGACCGACGCGGCGCGGCAGTCGCTCGAGGGTGCCCGCCTGGCCGTCGGGGCGGTGACCGAGGCCTACGACGAGCAGGTGCCCGCGGGCCAGGTGGTCTCCACGGACCCGGCCGCGGGCACCTCGCTGCGCCCGCTCACCAAGGTGTCCCTCGTCGTCAGCAAGGGCCGTCGCCCTATCCCGGTGCCCTCCCTGACGGGGCGCACCGCGGCCGAGGCGCGCCGCGCCCTCACGACCGTCGGCCTGACCTATGCCGAGGGCCCCGAGCGGGTCTACTCCACCACCGTGCCCGAGGGATCGGTGACCCAGCAGTCCCCCGCCGGTGGCACCCTCCACCAGGGCGACCCGGTCACGGTGACCCTGTCCAAGGGGCCTGAGATGGTGGACGTGCCGTCCGTCAGGGGGCGCAGCAAGGACGACGCCGTGGCCGCGCTGCGGGCCGCGGGGTTCCAGGTGCGCGTCTCGTCACCCCTGGGCGAGGTGTTCGGCCTCGTGTCGCAGCAGCGGCCCTCCGGGGGGCGCGCCCCCAAGGGCAGCACCGTCACCGTCGTGGTGGTCTGAGTGGCGGACGCGGCCTCCTCGAGACACCGCGACACCCCTCGCCCCGGGGTCGCCACCATGGCCCTGGTCGCTGTGACGGCGGTGTGGGGCTCGACCTTCTACCTCATCCACGACCTGCTCGGCTCCATGGACGCGGTGGACTTCCTGGCCGTCCGGTTCACCATCGCGGCCGTGTGCCTGCTCCTGCTCTTCGGCCGCAGCCTGCGGACCCTGGACCGGCGCGCCTGCGTGGCCGGCGTGCTGCTCGGCCTCGTCTACGCCGTCGCCCAGGTCCTGCAGACCGTGGGGCTCGCCCATACCGCGGCCTCCCGGTCGGGGTTCATCACCGGCCTGTACGTCGTCCTCACTCCCGTGCTCGGGGCCGTCCTGCTCCGCGACCGGGTCGGCCGCGCCACCTGGGTCGCCGTGGTGCTGTCGGTCCTGGGCCTCGCCGTCCTGTCCCTCGGTGACGTGGCCTCACCGGTGGGCCTCGGCGAGGCGCTCACTCTCGCCTGCGCCGCGGTCTACGCCATCCACATCCTCGGCGTCGCGAGTTTCTCCACCGCCGAGCTCGCCACCGCCCTGTCGACCGTCCAGATGGTCGCGCTCGCGGTGGGATGCTCGGTCGTGGCCGCGGTCGACGGCGTGGGTCTGCCACCCAGCACCGGCGCCTGGTGGGCCGTGGTCTACATGGCGGTCGTGGCCGGCGCCGGCGCGCTCTGGGCCCAGACCTGGGCGCAGGCCCACCTGAGCGCCAGCCGCGCAGCGATCGTGATGACGCTCGAGCCGGTCTTCGCCGCCGGCTTCGCCGTCACGCTGGGCGGGGAGTCGGTGACCTCGCGGATGGTGCTCGGCGGCGGTCTCGTCCTGGCCGCGATGTATGTCGTGGAGCTCGCGGGCCGCCGTGGTCGCGGGGCGGACGACCCTCCGCTGGAGGCGCTGCACCACGAGCCGTGAGCCCACCCGCGCGTCGACCGGCCGTGCAGACAGGTCCGGCGGGCGTGCGCTCACGCTCACTCCTGGTAGGAGTACCGCTCCTGCCGCCATACGTCACCCACCAGGTGATAGCCGCGCTGCTCCCAGAAGCCGCGCACCGGCTCCCGCAGGTAGGCGATCTCGCCGACCCACTTGGGGCCCTTGTAGCCGTAGAGGTGCGGCACGACCAGGCGCACCGGACCTCCTCGCTCGGCGGCCAGGGGGTCGCCGTTGCGGTGCGTGGCGAGCAGCGACCGCGGGGAGATCAGGTCGTCGAGCAGCAGGCTGGCGCTGTAGCCGTAGGTCGCCGAGACGAGCACGTGGCCCGCGCCGTCGGCCGGGGGCGCGAGGTCCACGACGTGCCGCACCAGGACCCCCTCCCACACGACGTCCTGGCTGGTCAGCTTGGACACGCAGTGCTGGTCAGCCACCAGGGTGTCACGCGGCAGCGCCTGCAGGTCCTCCCAGGTCAGGACCCGATCCGGCCCGGCCGTCTCGCCGACGATCGACAACGTCCACGTCTCGGGCGAGAGCACCGGCACCCGTCCGTAGTGCTGCACCGGCAGCTCCGCGACGAGCCGTTGCCCGGGGGGCACGGTGCGCGGCTCGGTGCGAGGCATGCGACGAACTCTCTCACATCTGCCCAGGTGCGGCTCAGGACCGCTGGGCCAGCATCTCGGCCACGAGAAAGGCCAGCTCCAGGCTCTGCTGGTGGTTGAGCCGCGGGTCGCACACCGTCTCGTAGCGCGCCGACAGGTCGGCGTCCTCGATGCGGATCGACCCGCCTGTGCACTCGGTGACATCGTTGCCGGTGAGCTCGACGTGCATGCCACCGGGGATCGTGCCGAGGTCGGCGTGCACCTCGAAGAACCCCCGCACCTCGTCGACCACGTCGTCGAAGTCGCGGGTCTTGTAGCCGCTCGCGCTCGTGTGGGTGTTGCCGTGCATGGGGTCCGTCACCCAGGTCACCAGGACTCCCTCCTGCTGCACCCGCTCGACGATGGGCGGCAGCGCCTGTCGGATCGTGCCGGCCCCCATGCGCGTGATGAAGGTCAGTCGGCCGGGACGACGCTCGGGGTCGACCTTGTCGACGATCGCCATCACGTCGTCGCCGGTGGTGGAGGGGCCCAGCTTGACGCCGACCGGGTTGTGGATGCGGGAGACGAACTCCAGGTGGGCCCCGTCGAGCTGGCGGGTGCGCTCGCCGACCCACACCATGTGGCCGCTCGTGTCGTAGGCGACCCCCGTGCGGTGGTCGATCCGGGTGAGCGCGCGTTCGTACTCCAGCAGCAGCGCCTCGTGGCTGGCGTAGAACTCGACCGACCGCATCGCGTCGAAGTCGGCGCCGCAGGCCAGCATGAACCGCATGGCCTTGTCGATGTCGCGCGCCATGGACTCGTAGCGGGCGTACTCGGCGTTGGCGGAGAACCCGCGGTTCCACGCGTGGACGTGCCGCAGGTCGGCGAACCCGCCCGTGGTGAACGCCCGCACGAGGTTCAGCGTCGCGGCGCTGGCGTGGTAGCCGCGGACCATGCGCTGCGGGTCGGGCCGGCGCGACTCGGGGGTGAACTCGAAGTCGTTGACCATGTCGCCGCGGTAGGCCGGGAGCGTGACCTCCCCCCGCGTCTCGGTGTCCGAGGAGCGGGGCTTGGTGTACTGCCCCGCCATACGGCCGATCTTGACGACCGGCACGCTGGCGCCGTAGGTGAGGACCGCCGCCATCTGCAGCAGGGTCTTGACCCGGTCCCGGATGTTGTCCGCCGTGGCGTAGGCGAAGGTCTCGGCGCAGTCACCGCCCTGCAGCACGAAGGCCTCGCCGCGGGCCGCCGAGGCCAGCCGGTCGGTGAGCTGGTCGCACTCCCCGGCGAACACCAGCGGCGGCATCGAGCGGAGCGTGTCCACCGCCGCCTCCAGCCCGGACCCTTGCGGCCACGACGGCTGCTGGGCGGCGGGCAGGTCGCGCCACGCGTCGAGGGCCGTCAGGAGCTCGGGAGCGGGTTGGGTACTCACGGCCACAGCCTACGGCCCTCGCCGCACGCACCAGGACGCGTCCGCATCACGGGCGCCGCGCCCCGGGCTCCCCCAGACGTTAGGGTCGACGCATGACGTTCTCGATCGTGGCCAACGTCGGAGACGCCTACGGCGTCGCCGTCGCGAGCAGGTTCCTCGCCGCCAGCGGACCGGTGGCGATGGTGCGCCCGGGGGTCGGGGCGGTCGCCAGCCAGGCGCTCGCCAACGCCGGCTACCGGGTCGCCGCGCTGGACCGGCTCGAGGAGGGCCTGACCGCCGACGAGGCCCTGGCACGGATCACCGGCGAGGACTCCCAGGCCGCTACCCGTCAGGTCGGGATCGTGGGGGCGACCAGCCAGGTGACCTTCACTGGCGCCGACTGCGTGCCGTGGTGCGGTGGGGTCGCGGGTCGCGACGCGGACGGCGGCTACGCGATCCAGGGCAACATCCTCACGGGCGAGGAGGTCGTCACGTCGATGGAGCGCACCTGGCTCGAGGGCGCGCACCTGCCCTTCGTCGACCGGCTCGTCGAGACCCTGCTCGCCGGTGACCGGGCCGGCGGGGACCGCCGGGGACGTCAGAGCGCCGGCGTCTATGCGACCTTCCCGGGCGCGGGCTACGACGCCTGCGGCGTGCTGGCCGACCTGCGGGTCGACGACCACCCTCAGCCGGTGCAGGAGCTGCACCGGCTGGTGGCCCTCAACGAGCTCCACTTCGGCCGCCCGACCAAGGTCCTGCCCCTGGAGGGCCCCCTGCTCGAGGACGTGCGGGAGCGGCTGGAGCGGCTGGGCTACGCCGGCGACGTGGCCACGGCCCTCGGCGCGTGGGGCGCCATGGAGAACCTCGAGATGCGTCTGACGCCGGACGGCATCGACGCGCGGGTGCTGCAGGTGCTGCGTGAGCAGACGCTGCCGCCGGAGCAGACCAGCGAGCGCTTCCCGACCTTCTGACCATGGTCAGGCGGAGGTCAGGCCTCGGTCAGGCCGGGCCGTCGAGCCCCTGGTCGATGGCATAGCGCACCAGCTGGACGCGGTTGTGCAGCTGCAGCTTGGTCAGGGTGTTCTGGACGTGGTTCTGCACGGTGCGGTGGCTGATGGTGAGCTCGGCGGCGATGTCCTTGTAGGACATGCCCGTCGCCACCAGCCGCAGCACCTCCACCTCGCGCGCCGTCAGCTCGGGGACGGGAGCGGCGTCCGGCTCCGGATGCCGCTCGGACCGTGACGCCAGGCGGCGGTACTCCCCCAGGACCAGCCCGGCCAGGCCCGGCGTGAAGCTGGCGCGGCCCTCGGCCGTCGCCCGCACAGCGGAGAGGAACTCCGTGCGGCCGGTGGACTTCAGCAGGTAGCCCGTCGCGCCGGCCTTGATGGCGTCGAGGACGTCCTGCTGCTCCCCGCTCGCCGTCAGGATCAGCACCCGCGTGCCGAGGCCGGCCGCGGCGAGGCGCGCGCAGACCTCCTGCCCCCGCAGCCCCGGCATGTTGAGGTCGAGGACGAGGACGTCGGGCCGGGTGGCGAGCGACCTGCGCACCGCCGCCTCCCCGTCCGTGGCGGTGCCGACGACGTCGTACCCCGCGTCGTCGAGGTCGCGCACCACGGCGTCCAGCCACATGGGGTGGTCATCGGCGACGAGCACCGAGGTCCGGCGTCCGTCGCGGTCGGTGTCGTTCCGCTGGGTCATCACTCCTCCTGGGTGGGCAGGCACAGCCGCACGGTCGTGCCTCGCCCCATGGTCGATCGGACGGTCGCCTCTCCCCCGAGGTCCCGCAGGCGACCGCGCACCGAGGACGCGACGCCGAGCCGGCCGTCGCGCTCCGCCTCCTCCAGACGACCGGGCGGTATGCCGCAGCCGTCGTCACGGACCGTGACCTCGATCGCCGGGCCGAGGTCGTCGAGCAGCACCCAGGCGCGCGCCCCGGGTCCGGCGTGGCGGGCGACGTTGTCGAGCAGGGCACCCACGGCGGCGACCAGCTCCTGACCCCGCCGGGACGGCAGGGGAACGGCCTCGGCGGGTGCCACGACCTCCACCCCCGGCCCAGCCAGAGCCATGAGGGCGGCCCGCACGTCGATGCTGGTCACGGTGCCGGGACGCTCGCGGGGCCGGGCCGCCGTCACGAGCGAGCGGAGGTCGCGCTCGGAGGCGGCTGCCAGCGCCCCGAGCGCCGCGGCCTCGCCGCCCGCCTGGGCCCCGCGGCGGTGGATCAGCGCGAGCGTCTGCAGGACCCCGTCGTGGACGACGCGGGCGATTCGTTCCCGCTCGGCCGCCTCCGCCTGCAGGCGCAGACCCTCGTCGAGCGCGGCCTGGCTGCGGCGGCCGAGGTCCATGCAGAGGCCCAGGCAGGCGGCCACGACGACGAGCAGCAAGGTGTTGTAGATCGTCGCGCCGGTCGGTTGGCCGACCTCGACGAGGTTGGCCACGGTCACGACACCGGCGGACACCAGGGCCCCCCGCAGGCCCCAGCTGACGGCCCAGGCGGCGACGGGCGCGGCGGCATACATGGACGGGATCGTCGTGGAACCGCCGGCGATGAGCTCCGGCGGGTGCACCGCGATGGTCGCGAGGATCGCGCCGCAGGCGAGGGCGAGGTCGGCCCCCAGGGCGCCGGCGCTGCGGGCCTGACGCGTCGCGAGCCAGCAGGACCAGGCCGCGAGGACGACGAGCACCAGCCAGGCCACCCAGGGACGGGTCATGGTGTCCCGGTGGATCCACACCATCGAGGCTGCGTAGCACAGCGCCAGCAGGCGGAACACGTCGATGCCGCGCCAGATGCCCCGCTCCAGGCCGGCCATCGTCGAGCGCCGCGCAGCCATCGGCTCAGTCCTTGTGCGTGCGTCGGTCCTTGGCCTTGGCGATGGCCTCCTCGGCGCGCGCCAGGGTCTGGTCGCCCAGCTCCTTCAGCGCCGCGGGGTCCCCGAGCTCCTTGGCCCGGGTCAGCGCCTCGTCGGCCTTGACGCGCGTCTGGTCCTGCAGCTCGCGCGCCCGCACCCTGGCCTCCTCGGCCTTGGCCCGTGCCGTCTCCACCATCCGCTGCTTGCGGGTCGCGGCGTACTCGTCGACGTACTCCTGGCCGGAAAGCTCCATGAGGGCGTACATGATCTCGTCCGTCATGGCGCGCAGGACGTGACGGTCGCCCTCCATCCCGGCATACCGCGAGAAGTCGATCGGCTCGCCGAAGCGCACCCCGATGCGCATGACCTTGGGGATGAGCTTGCCGGTCGGCTGGGCCTTGTCGGTCCCGATCATGGCGACCGGTATGACGGGGACCCCGGCCTCGATCGCCAGGCGCGCCACCCCGGTCTTGCCGCGGTAGAGCCGACCGTCCGGGGATCGCGTGCCCTCGGGGTAGATGCCGAACAGCTCGCCCCGGTGCAGGACCTCGAGACCGGAGCGCAGGGCTGCGGCGCTCGCCGAGCCGCCCGTGCGATCGATGGGGATCTGCCCGACCCCGCGGAAGAAGGCCGCGGTCAGCCGCCCCTTGACCCCCCGACCCGTGAAGTACTCCATCTTGGCCGGGAAGGTGATGCGCCGGCTCAGGACGAGCGGCAGGAAGAACGAGTCGGAGAAGGACAGGTGGTTGCTGGCGAGGATCGCCGCACCACGGGTGGGGACGTGCTCGGAGCCCTCGACCCAGGGTCGGAAGAGCACCTTCAGCAGCGGGCCGAGGGCCAGCGACTTGAAGAACCAGTAGAGCACCGTAGCCACCTCGATCTGCGCGCGCGTGATCAGCACTCTAACCCAGCCCCGGTTACCCTGGGACGGCCGTGACGCGCGGCTCAGCCATCAGGAGGTCGACGTGCAGGTGTTGCCAGGTGCCGAGGCGTTCAGCAGCCCTGGGCGATCCGAGGGGCACGGGGTCGGCGTGCTGGTCAGCCACGGCTTCACGGGCAGTCCGCAGTCCGTGCGGCCCTGGGCCCAGCACCTCGCCGACCAGGGGTATGCCGTACGCCTGCCCCGCCTGCCGGGGCACGGGACGACCTGGCAGGCGCTGAACCGCACCGAGTGGCACGACTGGATCGCCGTGCTCGAGCGCGAGCTGCTGCGCCTGCTCGACGAGTGCGACACCGTCTTCGTCGCCGGGCTGAGCCTCGGGGGCGCGCTCGTGACCCGGCTCGCTGAGCTGCACGGGCCCAGCGTGGCGGGCCTAATGCTGGTCAATCCCGCCTACCGCAGCGACGACCACCGCCTGCGGGCCCTCCCCCTCATGCGCCGGCTGGCGCCGTCGATCGCCGGGATCGCGAGCGACATCCGGGCGAGCGGGGTGACCGAGCTGGCCTACGACCGGACCCCCCTGCACGCCCTGTCGTCGATGATGCAGCTGTGGGCCCTGACCGTGCGGGACCTGCCGGACATCACTCAGCCCGTCCTGCTCATGCAGTCCGACGAGGATCACGTGGTCCCGGCCTCCAGCTCCGAGCTCCTGCTGAGCCGCATCTCCAGCACCGACGTCACGCACGTGCGCCTCGCCGACAGCTATCACGTCGCGACCCTCGACCACGACGCGCACATGATCCACGACCGATCGGTGGAGTTCGTCGAGCGCGTGCGGCGAGGCTGACCCATGGGCACCCACGAGCCGGACGACATCAACGCCCGCTTCGAGGAGATCGTCGCGCGCTGGGACGACGAGGACGGATCGACCTCAGATGACCTCCCGGGTGAGGGCCGACCGGGCCAGGGCGCCGCTGCCGGTCCCGCTCACGCCCCCGAGTCGGTGCCTCCTCCGCCACCCACCGGGACGCCGCAGCAGCGCCGCGCCCTGGACCCGCGCCTGGTCTACCGCGACCCCGCGTCGGGGCTGTCGATGGGGACCGACCACCGCTCCTGGAGCCCTCCCGTCGACCCCGACGACCCCGACGACCGCTACGTGCCACCGCCGCCTGCCCCGATGCCGTCGTGGCGCTCCGACCCCGTCTGGTGGGCGATCCTCGTCGGCCTCTGCGCCGGCCCGCTCGTGCTGCTGCTGCTGGTGCTGACGGGCCACACCACCCCGCGCATCTACCTGTGGCTGGCGGGGCTCGCCACCGTCGCGGCCTTCGCGGGGCTGGTGCTGCGTCTGCCCAGCACGCACGACGAGGACGACGACGGCGCGCGGGTGTGACCGCAGGACGAGGTGCACCTCTGGGCCGCCGAGGCCCAGCGCCCCGCCCGTCAGGGCGCGAGCAGGTCGACGTCCGCCCACACCGGCAGGTGGTCCGAGGCGCGCCGGACGTCCCGGCCTCCTCGGTCCAACGGCGGCGGGGTGCCGTCCACCCGGCGCAGGCCCCTCCCCCAGACCACGTCGAGCATCTCGACCGGAGCCCACGACGGGTAGGTGGGCTCCTCCACCGACAGCACGTCGAGCACCCTGGCGATGGTCTGCCAGCTGGGTCCGCCCGGGCCCTCGTTGAGGTCGCCGGCGAGCACGAGCGGCCCCTCGCGCGGCAGGTCGCGCAGGATCTGGTGCGTGTGCCTGAGCCGCTGCCCCTCGAACAACCCCAGGTGCACGCTCACCGCCGTCAGCAGCGGCCCCTCGGGGAGCTGGGCGCGCAGGACGGCATACCCTCGGGTCCGTTGACCGAGCGGCACCGGCAGGCCGTGGTGCCGGCAGTCGACGAGTGTGAGGCGGTCCGAGAGCATGACGGTCGTCCCGCCCGAGCCGCGGTGGCCGCCTGGCCAGCGCAGGCCGGTCTCGCGGGCGAAGCTGCGCACCAGCGGGCCGGGCCAGAACCGCCGCGGAGCCTCCTGCAGCAGCAGGACGTCCGGCGCCAGCGCTCGCACCACGCGGGCGGCGGCCCTGCGGTCGTCCAGGAAGTCGCGGGTGTTGTAGCTCGCGACGCGCACCGTCATGGCGTCGCGAGGACCTCGCTGCGCGCGAGGTCCGCCGCGCCGATGAGCCCCGCCTCGTTGCCCAGGCTGGCCTGCAGGATGCGCGCCATGGGGCGGTAGCCACGCCCGGTCAGCTCACGGGCGAAGGTCTCGCGGGCCGGGCCGAGCAGCAGGTCCCCGGCGGCGCTGACGCCGCCGCCGATGACGAAGCTGCCGGGGTCGAGGGCCGCCGCGAGGTTGGCCAGACCGGTGCCGAGCCACCGTCCGATGTCCGCGATGAGCTCGACGCAGGTCTGGTCGCCGTCCTGGGCGGCCTCCGTGATCACGGGGCCGGTCAGGGCCTGGTCCTCGCCGCCGAGACGTTCCAGCAGGTCATGGGCCACCGGCGAGTTGGCCAGCAGGAGGCTGCGCGCCTCTCGGACCAGGGCGTTGCCCGAGGCGTACTGCTCCCAGCAGCCACGGTTGCCGCACTCGCACCGGTGGCCGCCGGGGACCACCATCATGTGGCCGTACTCCCCCGCCACGCCATACCGTCCGCGCTGGACCTGCCCGTCCATGACGAGGGCGCCGCCGATGCCGGTGCCGAGCGTGATCATCATGAGGTGGGTCTCGCCGCGACCGGCGCCGAAGCGGTGCTCCGCCCACCCCGCCGCATTGGCGTCGTTGTCGACGTAGACCGGGACCGGCACCCGGGTCGAGAGCCGCTCCCGGAGCGGCTCGTTGCGCCAGGACAGGTGCGGCGCGAACAGCACGGTCGCGCGGTCCGCCGAGACCCATCCGGCCGCGCCGACGCCCACGGCCAGGACCTCCTCGCGGCGCACCTGCACCAGCAGGTCCTCGATGACGCCGACGATCGTGTCCTCGACCACGCCGGGGCTCTTGCTGCGGTGCGGGGTGTCCCGGCGGGCGCGCGCCACGATCGCCCCCTGCTGGTCGAGCACGCCCCCGGCGACCTTGGTGCCACCGATGTCGATCCCGATGGCGAGATCGCTCACGCGTCGGCCCCCGCCCCGTCGTAGACCTCGGCAGCGATGGCGGCGGCGCCGATCATGCCGGCGTCGTTGCCGAGCGAGGCCGGCACGAACCGTGCCACGGGGCGGTGCCCACGCGCCGTGAGGTGGCGTCCATAGGCATGACGGGCCGGGTCGAGCAGGAGGTCGCCCGCCTCGACGACGCCCCCGCCGACCACGATCATGTCCGGGTCGAGGATCGCCGTCATGCTGGCGCACCCCTCGCCGAGCCAGCGCCCCAGGTCCTCGAGCAGCTCGATGCTGGCGAGGTCGCCCTTCGCGGCCAGCTCGGTGATCGCCTGACCCTTGAGGTCCTTGGCCCGCCCACCGCACGCCTCGCGCAGCCGGGCCGCATGGGGGGTGCCCGAGGAGACGAGCTCCTTGGCGGACCTCAGCAGGGCGCTGCCGCTCGCGTACATCTCCCAGCAGCCGCGGTTGCCGCAGCCGCACCGGGGACCGTCCACCACCACCCGCATGTGCCCGATCTCGGCGGCGAAGCCGTACGCCCCGCGCAGCAGGCGCTTGTCGAGGATGATGCCGCCCCCGATGCCGGTCCCCACGGTGACCAGCAGCATGTCGTCGCTGTCGCGGCCGGCGCCGTACCGGAACTCGCCCCAAGCGGCCGCGTTGGCGTCGTTGTCGAGGATGACCGGGTAGTCGATGAGCGACTCCATGCGCTGCTTCATGGGCTCGTCCTGCATACCCAGGTTGGTGCCGTAGACGACGTGCGCGCCGGACTTGTCCACGAACCCGGCCACCGCCATGCCCACGGCCTTGACGTCGTGGTGCTGAGCCAGCTCACGCACGAGGTCCGCCGAGGCGCCGGCCACGGACTCCGCACTTGGGATCCCCGTCTCCCGGCGGGCCCGGGCGACGACGGCGCCGTCCTCGTCCACCAGGGCGCCGGCGATCTTGGTGCCGCCCACGTCCAGACCGATGGTGGTCATCCTCGCTCCTCATCCGTCCGTGCGTGCAGGTGCTCGTCAGTATGCCGTCTGGCCGCCGTCGCGAGGGCCCGGAGCGATCGCCCCAGCGCCTCCACCCCGCGTCCTACCTCGTCGATCATGTCCGGGGCCACGGCGTGGGCGAGGCGGCTGGCCCGGCAAACGGGGCAGGTGCCCGCCGCGTGGCCGGACGCCTCCGGCTCGTCCCGCTCGTCGGGCTGGTCCCGCTCGTCGGGCTGGTCGGGCAGGGACGCCTGGGTGCCCAGGCTCGCCCTCAGCAGATCCTTGAGCCGGCGCGACTCCTCGTCGACCGTGCCGGCCCCGGCCGTCTCGTGGGTTGCGCCCATCAGCCGCGGACGCGCCCGGCCAGACCCTGCAGCGCACCCTCCACGATGCGCTTCTCGGCGGCCCGCTTCATGGCGCCCAGCATCGGCAGCCTCACGTCGACGCCGAGCGCGTAGGTCACCTTGGTGCCGCCGTCCACGCGCTCCAGGAGGTAGGACCCGTCCATGGCCTTCAGGACGCCGCCCTCCACGAGGTGCCAGGAGACCGTGCCGGCTCCGTCCTCGTCCACGTCCCAGTCGTAGGCCAGGGTGTAGGTGTCCTTGACGGGCCCGGCCTCCAGGGAGAACCGCACCTGCTCGGCCCAGCCGTCGTCCTCGGACAGGACCTCCACCGAGCGGATCTCGGGCGTCCACTCGGGATAGGACGCGACGTCCGCGACCACGTCGAGGACGGCCGCCGGAGAGGCAGGGATGACAATGCTGGACTCGGTGCGCTGGGCCATGGGTGCCACCCTAGCCAGGACGACGCCCGGGCGCTCCCGAGCGTGTGGGTCCGGCCACATCCGACACCGCGGGGCCGGGAATATGGTTACTCTCCGGTAGGTTCCGCCGGCTGTAGCCTGCATCCGGTCCGACGTCGAGCCAAGGAGCAGCCCGTGGACGCCACCAGCACGCCCATCATCGTCCCCGCACCCACCGAGGGGAACCTCGCCGGGCTGGTCACGCGCAACGCGGCGCGGCACCCGGACCGCGTGGTGTTCGGGCGCCGGGTTGGCGAGGCCTGGCAGGACGTCACGTCCGCCCAGTGGCGGGACGAGGTCTGGGCACTCGCCAAGGGCTTCGTCGCGGCGGGGATCGAGCCCGGAGAGCGCGTCGGGATCCTCTCGAGCACCCGCTACGAGTGGACGCTGACCGACTTCGCGCTGTGGACCGCGGGCGCCGTGAGCGTCCCGATCTACGAGACCAGCTCCGCGGAGCAGATCGCGTGGATCCTCGAGGACTCCGGGGCCGCGGCCGTCGTCGTCGAGAAGCCCCAGCACGCGGCCTCGGTGGCGGACGTGCGGGACCGGCTCCCCGACCTCCGCGAGGTGTGGGTCATCGACGACGGGGGCCTCGGCCGGCTCGTCGAGTCCGGGTCCACGGTCGCCGACGAGGTCGTCGACGAGCGGGCGCGGCTGGCGGGCCCCTCGGACCTGGCCACGATCATCTACACGTCCGGCACGACAGGCCGGCCCAAGGGTGCCGAGCTCACCCACTCCAACTTCATGACCCTGTCGGACAACACCCGCCACCACCTCCCCGAGGTCGTCACGGACGACGCCTCGACCATCATGTTCCTGCCGCTGGCGCACGTCTTCGGTCGGCTCATCGAGGTCCTCGTCGTGGACTACGGCCTGCGGATGGGACACACCCCGTCGATCAAGAACCTCATGGCCGACCTTCAGTCCTTCCAGCCGACCTTCCTGCTCGTCGTCCCCCGGGTCCTCGAGAAGGTCTACGTCGGGGCCGAGGCCAAGGCCGAGGTGGCCGGCACGCACAAGGTCTTTCACGCCGCCGCCCGCGCCGCCATCGCGCACAGCCGGGCCATGGACCAAGGGCGGGTCCCCGTGACGCTGCGGCTCCAGCACGCGGTCTACGACCGCCTCGTCTACCGCAAGTTGCGGGACGCCATGGGCGGTCGGGTCCGCTACGCCGTCTCGGGAGGTGCCCCGCTCGGTCCTCGTTTGGCACACTTCTTCCGCGGCATCGGCGTCACGGTCCTCGAGGGATACGGCCTGACCGAGACGACCGCCCCCATGAGCGTCAACGACGTGCCCGGCCTCAAGATCGGCACGGTCGGGCGGCCCATGCCTGGTGTGGAGTGCCGGGTCGCGGACGACGGCGAGCTGCTCACCCGGGGCGTCAACGTCTTCCGGGGCTACCGCGGCAACCCCGAGGCCACGGCTGCAGCGTTCACCGACGGGTGGTTCCGGACCGGCGACCTCGGCTCGATCGACGACAGCGGTCACGTCCGCATCACCGGTCGCAAGAAGGAGATCATCGTGACGGCCGGCGGCAAGAACGTCGTGCCCGGGGTCCTGGAGGACCGCCTGCGGTCCAACCCGGTCGTGTCGCAGTGCATCGTTGTCGGTGAGAAGAGGCCGTTCGTGGGTGCGCTGGTCACCCTCGACGAGGAGATGTGGCCCGGCTGGGCCGCGCGTCACGGGCTGGGTGAGGTGGACTTCGCCGACGCCCCGTCGCACCCCCGGGTGCGACGGGAGGTCCACGAGGCCGTGGCGCACGCCAACGAGGCCGTCTCGCGGGCCGAGTCCATCCGCGAGTTCGCCATCCTCGACCAGGACTTCACCGAGGCCAACGGCTACCTCACCCCCTCCCTCAAAGTGAAGCGGCACCTCGTGGTGCGAGACTTCGCGCCGGTGATCGACGCGATGTACGGCGGGCCGGTCTCCGACGACTGAGGCGCCTGGCGGTCGGTCACGGCGTCGGCGGGGTCGTGCGGACCGCGCCGCGGGTCCTCCGGAGCGGTCACGGCGTCGCCACAGCCGGCCCGATCACGGCGTCGGTGCAGCCGACCTGATCACGGGACCGGCTCCTGAGGCGCCCCCGCCAGCCGACGCAGCTCCTGCTGCCACCGCACGAGCAGGTCGGTCTCGCTGAGGCCGATCCTCCCGAGCGCCTCCTCGACGGAGCCCCCTGCCCCTGCCTCGCGGTAGACCCGGCGCAGCGTCTCCTCGCCGTAGGTCCGGGCCAGCCAGTCGACGAGCAGCCAGGCCTCGTCGTAGGCCGTGCCCGAGGCCGCCCCCTCGAAGCGCGCGTCAGCGGGGAGGCTCGTCGGCAGCCGTCCCCGGGCGACGGCGTCGAGCAGCTCGGGAGCCGCCTGGCGGGGGTCGACCTGCAGCCCCGCGTAGGACCTGTGCACCGCATAACCCTCGCTCAGCCACTGGGGCACGGGGTGCGTGGTCGACCCTCGGACGGCCAGGTGCGTGAGCTCGTGGGCGAGCACGATGCGTCGTCCCTGCCGGGTGGACTGCGACCACGCCCGCGGGTTGACGACCACCCGATCACCGCGGGCGGTGGAGCCTTCCTCGAGCATCCCGTAGGTGACGGCGGCGACCTGGGAGGTGTCCTGGCCCGTGCGACGGGTGAGCGAGGCGAACTCGGCCTCCGTCCTCGGCACCACGACGGCCGGCAGGTGGGCGAGTCGGCCCCAGGCTCGCTCCACCTGGGCGCGCGCCCCCGCCAGGTCGGCGGCGACCTCGTCCAGGTGCGCCGCGGACGCGTTGCCCGCCACGACGCCCGCCGCGGTGCGGCGCACCTGCAGCCCCGGCAGGTCGAAGGCCTGACGGACCGTCCCCACGGCCGTGTCGTCCACCAGCACCCACCCGGCTCCCTGCCTGCGGACGGTGAGCTCCACGGCGAAGGGCGCGGGCCGGGCGTCCACCCCCGGCAGGGTCCAGGCACCGACGGCGTCCACCCGTGCCGTGCCGTCGCCCACCGTGCCGTCGGCGCGGACCGCCGGGCCGGGCAGGAAGCGCTCGGCCCGCAACGTCAGCCCCTCGACCTTGAGGGCCCGCAGGGAGCGGAAGAGGGCCCGCTGCCGGTCAAGCATCGACGTCGCGGACGGGTCCAGGTCGGCGAGCCACGCGCTCGCATCCCCGGACCGTGCCGCCGCCACCCGCCGGTCCAGGAGCTCCTGGACCCCGGCCAGGGCCGTTGTGGTGGAGCGACCTGCCGGGGTCGCCGCCCCGAGGTCGGTGGCGGTCAGTCGTCCCCACCCGAGGACCGCGACCGCCAGCAGGCTCGCCGCCAGGACGAAGCCGAGCACTACGGGCCACCAGCGGGCTCTCGGGCGCGGACTCGTCACGGCGACACCATAGCCACCGGCTCAGCCGGCCCGCGTGCCCGAGAGCGGGTCGCCGTGGCCCGCGGACACCGGCTGGCGGCGGGCATACAGCTCCCGAGCGTGGTCACGGCTCACGAGCCCGGCCCCGACGAGCTGCGCCACGAAGGCGAGCTCGCGCGGGTCCAGCGGCACGGCGGGCCCCTCCACGAGGGCGCTGACCATGCAGTCGCGGCAGGCGTCACCACGGACGGGGCAGGTGCGGCACTCCAGCAGCATGAGTGACTCCTCACGTCGGCGGGACCGGACGGTCCCGATGTCCAGGACGCTAGGCGCCACCACTGACAGACCCCGGGTCACCAGCGTGTCGACGGCCCGCCGCGGGGGTCTGTCGGTGGCCGCCCCTAGGGTCGTCGCCATGAGCTCGACCCCCACCCTCCGCACCGGGCACGCCGTCCAGGGCACCTTCGACGAGCTGGGCCCCACCCTCGCGGAGACCACCTTCGTCGTCGTGGATCTGGAGACGACGGGCGGCAGCCCCGCCACCTCGGCCATCACCGAGATCGGTGCGGTCAAGGTCCGCGGCGGGGTCGAGCTGGGCGAGTTCCAGACGCTGGTCAACCCGCACGCGCACATCCCGGCCTTCATCTCGGTGCTCACCGGCATCACCGACGCCATGGTCGCCGAGTCGCCGTCGATCGCCCAGGTGCTGCCCTCCTTCCTCGAGTTCGCCCGGGGCAGCGTGCTGGTCGCGCACAACGCCCGCTTCGACGTGGGGTTCCTGCGGGCCGCTGCGGAGCGCTGCGGCCTGGACTGGCCCGCCGTCCGCGTCCTCGACACCGTGCACCTCGCCCGGCAGCTGGTGCCCCGCGACGAGGCGCCCAACCACAAGCTCGCCACGCTGGCGGCGCTGTTCTCCTCCCGCACCATCCCCGACCACCGGGCGCTGCACGACGCCAAGGCCACCGTCGACGTCCTGCACGAGCTGATCGGCCGGGTCGGCAACCAGGGGGTGCACACCCTCGACGAGCTCCTGACCTTCACCTCGCGCGTGTCCCCCGCCCAGCGACGCAAGCGGCACCTCGCCGAGGGGCTGCCGTCCCGGCCCGGGGTCTATGTCTTCAAGGACGCCCAGGGTCGGCCGCTCTACGTCGGCACCTCGCACGACATCAGGTCCCGGGTCCGCTCCTACTTCACGGCGTCCGAGCGACGCACGCGGATGGCGGAGATGGTCGCGCTCGCCGAGTCCGTCACCCCTATCGTGTGCGGCACCCGGCTCGAGGCCCAGGTCCGCGAGCTGCGGCTGATCGCCGCCCACCAGCCCCGCTACAACCGGCGGTCCCGGCACCCCGACCGCGGCGTGTGGATCAAGCTGACCGACGAGCCCTTTCCCCGCTTGTCCCTCGTGCGGCAGCTGCGCGACGACGGCGCCACCTACTCCGGCCCTTACACCTCGCGGCTGTCCGCAGAGGCGGCGGTGGCGGCGGTCCACGACGCGGTGCCGCTGCGCCAGTGCACCTCCAGACTGAGTCTGCGCCCCCGCGGCACCGCGTGCGCTCTCGCGGAGATGGGGCGGTGCGGCGCCCCGTGCACGGGCGACCAGACGGTCGAGGACTACGCAGCGGTAGCGGATCGGGTGCGCGACATGCTGAGGGGGGACTGCCGTGCGGTCGTGGGGGCGCTCCACCGCCGCATGGCGGACCTGTCCGGCGAGGACCGCTACGAGGAGGCCGGCGTCGTGCGGGACCGGCTGCTCGCCCTGGTGCGGGGGGCGGGCAAGGCGCAACGGCTCGCGCCCCTGCGTGCCACGCCCGAGCTGGTCGCCGCCCGTCGCGCTCCCGGCGGCGGGTGGGAGGTCGTGTGCGTCCGCCACGGCAGACTGGCCGGGACCGTCGTGACCCCGGCCGGGGCCGACCCGATGCCGCACGTCGAGGCCCTGCGCGCCTCCGCCGAGCACGTGCCGGAGCCCTCCTCCGTGGGGCTGCGAGGCGCGGTCGGCACGGAGGAGACCGAGCTGGTCCTGCGCTGGCTCGAGACCGACGGCGTCCGGCTGGTCGAGCTCGACGGGTCGTGGAGCTGCCCCGTGCACGGCGCCCAGGGCGAGCACGCCCGGCTGGAGCCGCTGGTGGCGGCGGCCACCGACCCCGGCTTCGACGCCTGGCCGGTCCGTCGGTCGAGGGGGACGGCCTCGCTGGTGGCGCACTAGGGTGGGCTTGTGATCTCAGCCATCGTCCTCATCAACGCCGACGTCGACCGCATCCCCGAGGTGGCCCAGGCCATCGCCGAGCTCGAGGGCGTCACCGAGGTCTACTCGGTGACCGGGGACGTCGACCTCGTCGCCATGGTGCGCGTGCGCGAGCACGACGAGTTCGCCGACGTCATCGCCGACCGGCTCAACAAGGTCGACGGGGTCGTGGGGACCCAGACCCACATCGCCTTCCGCACCTACTCGCGGCACGACCTCGAGGCCGCCTTCAGCCTCGGCGTCGACGGCTGAGACCGCACGCGTCGGACGCCGCGTAGGGACCTGCCCGGCGAGGCGCCCCAGCACCTCGACCTCAGCTCGAGGTCGACGTCGCTGCCACCCACCGCTCCAGCACCTGGGCGGCGGCGCCCTCGTCGATCGCACGGCGCGCCCGCTCGACCCCGTCGGCCACCAGCGCCACGAAGGTCGCGTGGTCAGCGGCACCGCCCGCGTCCCGGGCGCCCGCGACCGCGAGGCCCAGGCCCGCGTTGAGCAGGACCGCGTCCCGCACGGGGCCGCGCTCGCCCGCGAGCAGCCGGCGCACCACCCCGGCGTTGTGCGCGGCGTCGTCACCGACCAGCGTGGACAGGTCGTGCAGCTCGAAGCCCAGCGCGCGCGGGTCCAGGGTGCGCTCGACGACCTCGCCGCCCGAGACCCACCACACCGACGTGGTCGTGGACACCGTGACCTCGTCCAGACCGTCGTCCCCACGAAAGACGGCGGCGTCGCTCCCCCGCCCTGCGAAGACGCCGGCCATGAGGGGCGCCATACGCGCGTCGGCGCACCCCACCACCGCATAGGTGGGCCGGGCCGGGTTGGTCAGGGGACCCAGGAAGTTGAAGGCGGTCCCGACGCCCAGCTCTCCACGCGCCGCGGCCGCATGCGCCATCGAGGGGTGGAACGACCGCGCGAAGCAGAACGTGATGCCGGCCTCGTCCGCCACCTCGGCCACGCGCTCAGGGGGCAGGGTGAGACCCACGCCGAGGGCCTCCAGGACGTCGGCCGAGCCGGACTTGGAGGACGCCGCGCGGTTGCCGTGCTTGACCACCCGTACCCCCGCGCCGGCGATGACCAGCGACGACATGGTGGAGATGTTGACGGTGTTGGCTCGGTCCCCGCCGGTGCCGACGATGTCGAGCGACGGCCCGGGTACGACGAGGGGACGGGCGTGAGCGAGCATCTCGTCGGCGAGACCGCGCAGCTCGTCGGCCGTCTCGCCCTTGACGCGCAGAGCCATCAGGAGGCCGGCCGTCTGGACCGGGGTCGCCTCGCCCGACATGATCTGCCCCATCGCCCAGCGCGCCTCGTCCACCGACAGGTCGCGACCGTCGATCAGGCCGCTGAGCACCGTGGGCCAGGTGAATGGCCCCGGCCCCGGCATGATCTCCGTCACGCGCGGGTGCGGTCGCGGCGCACCAGCTCGCAGACGCCGGTCGCCAGCGCGAGCGGGTCCAGGGGGTGCGGCACGGCGAGGTCGGCCTGAGACCAGGCCGCGAGCCAGCTGTCCTGGGGGCGGCCGGTGAGCACGAGGATGGGTGGGCAGCCGTAGATCTCGTTCTTCATCTGCCGGGCCAGGCCCATCCCCCCGACCTTGCCGGCCTCCCCGTCCAGGATGAGCAGGTCGAACTGGCCGTTCTCGGCGCCCCGCAGCGCCATCTCGCCTGTCGCGACCTCGTGCCAGGCCTCGATCACCACGTCCTTGGCCGGGCGCTTGCCGACCGCCAGGCGGACCTTGTCACGCGTCGTGACGTCGTCGGAGTAGAGCAGGACGCGAAGCCCGCGGAGGGCGTCGGCGCCGCTGGACGAAGCAGTGTGGCTCGCGGTCATGCGCCCGATCCTAGCGGCCCCCGCGCGGGCGCCCGACGGGCATCTCAGGGGCGTCCCGGGCGGCCGACTCTCCGGAGATCGCCTGTCGTTGGGCAAGTCCCGCGTTTTTGGGGCAAGATGGCGGCGTGTCGACTGCATCCGCTGTGCACCACAGCTCCCCCAGCCATGCCGCGCTCGGCCCGGCGACCCGGCCCAACCTCGCCTCGGTGGGCACGATCGTCTGGCTCTCCAGCGAGCTCATGTTCTTCGCGGGCCTGTTCGCGATGTACTTCACGATCCGGGGGGTCGTGCCGGAGCAGTGGGCCGCCGAGACGCCCAAGCACAACGTCGCCTTCGCCGCGGTCAACACGCTGATCCTGGTCATCTCCTCGGTCTGGTGCCAGCTCGGCGTGTGGAAGGCCGAGGCCGGCCAGCCCGCCCGCACCGGGTCGTTGCTGGACGTGCGCCGCTGGGGCATGCGCGAGTGGTACGTCCTGACCTACCTCTTCGGGGCTGTTTTCGTCTCCGGCCAGGCCTGGGAGTACGCCAAGTTGTCCAGCGAGGGCATCACCTTGAACTCCAACGGCTACGGCTCGGTCTTCTACATGACCACCGGCTTCCACGCCATCCACGTGACGGGCGGGCTCATCGCCTTCCTGCTCATCATCGCCCGCAGCTTCACGACCCGTCGCTACACCCACGCCCAGGCCACCGGAGCGATCGTCACCTCCTACTACTGGCACTTCGTGGACGTCGTGTGGATCGCGCTCTTCGCCGTGATCTACATCCTCAAGTAACAGTGCAGACCCGCTCCCCGCAGCTCGACACACCCAGCAGCACCCGCCCCATGACCGTCGACGACAGGACCCTTTCGTGAACGCGTTGGCCGCCCGGCGCAGGCACCCCGCCACACTGTTCGTTCTCCTCCTGGCCATGCTCTTCGTGGTGGGTGCGGCCTACGCCGTGGCCAAGCCGCAGGACGCGACAGCCACGGCCACCGCCTCGAGCGCCCAGGACGTCGAGGAGGGCAAGAAGCTCTTCCTCGCCAACTGCGCCAGCTGCCACGGCCTCAACGCCGAGGGTGGTCCCGACGCCCCGACCCTCGCCGGCGTGGGCGCGGCGGCCGTCGACTTCCAGGTCGGGACCGGTCGTATGCCGATGGCGGCCCCCGCAGTCCAGGCGGCCCGCAACACGCCGAAGTTCAACGAGGAGCAGATCCGTCAGATGGGCGCCTACGTGGCGACGTTGGGCGCCGGGCCCGCCGTCCCCTCGGAGGAGTTCACCGAGGGCGGCGGCAATGCGGCCGAGGGCGGCGAGATCTATCGCGTCAACTGCGCCATGTGCCACAACGCGGTCGGGTCGGGCGGTGCCCTGACGCGCGGCAAGTTCGCGCCGACGCTGCGGGGCGTCGAGGGCAAGCACATCTACGAGGCGATGCAGACCGGCCCGCAGTCCATGCCCGTCTTCAACGACGCCAACCTCAGCCCCGAGGCCAAGCGCGACGTCATCACCTTCCTCAAGGCCATGGACGAGGACAAGAACCCCGGAGGCGCCGCCCTCGGCAACCTCGGGCCCGTGCCGGAGGGCCTGCTGGCCTGGACGCTGGGCATCGGCCTGATGATCGTCGCCGCGGTGTGGCTCGGCAAGAAGGCGGCCTGAGGACATGAACGACCAGACCAACCACTCCGTTCCTGATGGGGCATCGCAGCGCATGACTGACTCCAACGACTTCGGCAAGGGTGCGGTTCGTCTCGACCAGGGCGACGTCGTCGGCCACGGCGGGATCCCGAAGCGCTTCCAGAACCCCGGCCTCCCCCCGCACGTCGAGCGCCTCGCCGACAAGGACCCGGCCGCCGCCCGTCGCGCGGAGCGCCAGGTGGCCACGATGTTCCTGCTGTCGATCCTCGGCACGCTGGCGTTCGTCGTGCTCTACTTCGCCATCCCCCAGCACACCTACGTCGCCATCCCCTTCCTCGGCAACGTCCTCGCCATGCACGTCGGGCTGGGGCTGACTCTCGCGATCAGCCTGTTCTTCATCGGCGCCGGGGCGGTGCACTGGGCCAAGACGCTCATGCCCGACCACGAGGTCGTCGAGGAGCGTCATGAGCTCCGCAGCTCGCCCGACGAGCGGGCTGCCTTCGCCGCGGCGCTCGGCGAGGGCGGCGAGGCGGCCCAGCTCAACCGTCGTCCGCTCATCAAGGCCACGCTGGGCGGCGCGCTCGGCCTGTTCGCCATCCCGCTGGTCCTGCCGGTGGTCGGGGGGCTGGGTCCGCTGCCGGGCAACGACCTGTCGACGACCTTCTGGGACGAGAAGCACTGGCCGAAGGGCCGTCGTCCTCGTCTCATGCGGGACCCGCAGAACCTCCCGATCCGGGCGGACGAGGTCACGATCGGCTCCGTCTACCACGTCCTGCCCGAGGGCATCGAGAAGTCGGAGCACCCGCTCAACGAGAAGGGCAAGGCCGCGGTCCTGCTCATGCGTCTTGACCCGGACGACATCAAGGTCAAGAAGGAGCGTGACTGGGGCTACCAGGGCATCGTCGCGTACTCCAAGATCTGCACGCACGTCGGGTGCCCAGTTGGCCTCTACGAGCAGCAGACGCACCACCTGCTGTGCCCCTGCCACCAGTCGACCTTCGACGTGACGCAGGATTGCAAGGTAATATTCGGCCCAGCACACCGTCCGCTGCCGCAGCTCAAGATCACGGTGGACGACGAGGGCTACCTCGTCGCCGATTCAGGATTCGCCGAGGCAGTCGGCCCGAGCTTCTGGGAGCGTGGCTGATGAGCACCACCACCCGTTCGACCAACGACCTGCGGGCCGACGACATCCGCGAGGTCCGCCCGGCACGCAAGCCCGGTGGAGTGGCGGGCGTCGGCGGGTGGGTCGACGACCGCACCGGTGCCGCCAAGGGCGTCCGCTACATGATGAGCAAGGTCTTCCCGGACCACTGGTCGTTCATGCTCGGCGAGGTCGCGATGTACTCCATGATCATCTGTCTGATCACCGGGGTCTTCCTGACCATGTGGTTCGTCCCGAGCGCCGGCCACGTCGAGTACGACGGCTCCTACGTCCCGCTCAAGGGCATCCACATGTCCGAGGCCTACCGCTCGACGCTGGACATCTCCTTCGACGTGCGCGGTGGTCTGCTCATCCGGCAGATCCACCACTGGGCGGCCCTCATCTTCGTCGTCGCGCTGGTCGTGCACATGTTCCGTGTGTTCTTCACCGGGGCCTTCCGCAAGCCGCGTGAGATCAACTGGGTCATCGGTGCCCTCATGGCCATGCTCGCGCTGGTCGAAGGCTTCGCCGGTTACTCCCTGCCCGACGACCTCCTGTCGGGCACGGGCCTGCGCGCCGCCCAGGGCTTCATGCTGACGATCCCGGTCATCGGCTCCTACTTCGTGTACTTCCTCTTCGGCGGGGGCTTCCCCGGCGAGGCGATCATCCCGCGACTCTTCGCCGCGCACGTGCTGCTGCTGCCCGCGATCCTGGTCGGGCTGCTGGCCGCCCACCTGATCCTGGTGATGGTCCACAAGCACACGCAGTATCCCGGGCCCGGCCGTACCAACGAGAACGTCGTTGGCTACCCCCTCATGCCGGTCTACACGGCGAAGGCGGGCGGCTTCTTCTTCATCGTCTTCGGGATCACGGCCCTCATCGCTGGCCTCTTCTCGATCAACGCGATCTGGAACTACGGCCCCTACGACCCGACGCAGGTGACGGCGGGGTCGCAGCCCGACTGGTACATGGGCTTCGCCGACGGTGCCCTGCGCCTGATGCCCGGCTGGACCGAGGTCTCGTTCGGCGGTTTCACGCTCACCTACGGTGTCCTCATCGGGTCGCTGCTCCTGCTCCCCCTCGTCTACGTCCTGCTCGGGGCCTACCCCTTCTTCGAGCGCTGGATCACCGGTGACGACCGTGAGCACCACCTGCTCCAGCGTCCTCGCAACGCCCCGACGCGCACGGCCATCGGTCTGGCCGCCATCACGGCCTACACCGTGCTGTGGGCCGCCGCGGGCAACGACCTGATCGCCACGCATCTGCACCTGTCCATCAACGACATCACGTGGTTCCTGCGCATCGGCTTCTTCGTGCTGCCGCTCGTGGCCTTCTGGGCTACCAAGCGCGTCTGCATCTCCCTGCAGCGCCGCGACCGCGACCTGGTGCTGCATGGCCGTGAGACGGGTCGCATCATGCGCACCGCGGACGGCGCCTTCTCGGAGAAGCACGAGGACATCGACGAGTACACCCGGTGGAACCTCGTCGAGTACGAGGCGGCCCGTCCGCTCGAGCTGGGGGACGCGACCGACGCCAACGGCGTGCCGCGACCGGGGACGACCTCGGACAAGCGTCGTGCTCGGCTGTCGCGCTTCTTCTTCGAGGACGACATCCCGCCCGTCACCCCGCGCGACCTCGCTGCCGCGCACCACGACGGCCATGGCCACGAGGCGATCGATGGTCACCGGCCCGTCGAGGTCGAGCGCAGCTGACCTTCCTCGGCTCCGCCGCGGCACGGGCGTCTCCCCTCTCGGGAGGGCGCCCGTGCCGCGTTCCTGCCCTGTCCGGGCCGACGTGGCAGGCTGGGGGCATGCCGGTTCTCGTGGACGACGCGACCTTCGACGACGCCGTCGGAGCTGCCCTCGACGAGGTGCCCGTGGCCCTGATGGACCTGCTGGACAACGTGGTCTTCCTCGTGGAGGACGAACCCCCCGAGGAGCTCGGCGACCTACTGGGGCTCTACGAGGGGACTCCCCTCACCGAGCGCGGCTGGGGCGCCGAGGCGCTGCTGCCGGACCGCATCTACCTCTATCGCGGTCCCCTGAGCCGCATGTGCGACGACCTGGACCACCTGCGCAACGAGGTGACCGTCACCGTGGTGCACGAGATCGCTCACCACTTCGGGATCGACGACGAACGGCTGCACGCGATGGGGTGGGGCTGAGCGCCCCCGCTCCCGGTCGTCAGCGAAGGGCGCTCTGCTGCTGCCACTGCGGCCAGGAGTACTGCCACACCCCGATGCCCTCTGTGGGCTCGAAGGGTCGGTCCGAGCCCGTGAACCGCACGACGTCGCCGACCATGGAGCTCTCGAACATCCAGCGGGCATCGTCGAGGCCCATGTTGGTGCAGCCGTGCGAGACGTTGCGCCTGCCCTGGGCCCACTGCGACCAGGGTGCGGCGTGGAGGAACTCCCCGGTCCACGTGATCCGCATGTTCCACCTCGTGTCGAGCTTGTAGTACTCGGGGCTGCCCTTGGGGATGCCGACCGTCTCGGAGTCCATGGTCATCGCGCCGACCTTCTCCATGATCACCTTGGTGCCCGAGCGGGTGGTGAACCCCGGCTTGCCGGTCGTCACCGGGATGTTGTTGATCTGCTCGCCGTCCCGGACGACGGCCATGTGGTGCGTCCTCATGTCGACGGTGCTGACCTGCGACCGGCCGATGGTGAACGAGCGGGTGTCGTCCCGGACGAGGTACTTGCCCGCCCCGGTCTGCACGCCCGCGAGCCGGGCGTTGACGGTGACTCGCGTGCCCGGCTTCTAGTAGTCCTTGGGGCGCCACATCAGCTGGCGGTCGTCGAGCCAGCCCCAGGACCCCTCCACGGCCGGCACGGTGGTGATCTCCACGTTGCGCTCGACCTCGGCGCGCTGCTGCGGGGTCTTGACGGCGGAGGCGAGCTGCACGATCGCCGGCATGCCGACTCCCACCGTGTCGTCGGAGGGCAGGAGCGTGTACTTCGCGGTGGTCGCCGGCTTGAGCGTCCGGAAGGACGACGACGCCGTTTGAGAGGTCCCGTCGGAGAGGCTGACGACCGAGCGCACCGAATAGGTCGAGTCGAGCCCCAGACGACGCTGCGGGGTCCAGGCGCCGTCCTTGACCGTCCCCGGGACGTGAGCCCCGGACCGGTCGGTCACGACGACGTCCCGGACCTGACCGCCGGTGGCGGAGACGGTCACGGAGGCGGCGGGCTCGACCCCGCGGGCGCCGTCCGCGGGGGTCACCGTCACCTTGACCGGGGCAACCCCGGCGGGCGTGGTCGTGGAGGGGGCCACAGCGCTCCGTGAGGCGCTCGGGGCTGCCGTCCGTCCTGCGGGCCTCCCCCGCCCCCGACTGGGCGCGGGAGCAGCCCGCCAGGGCCGTCGTGGCCCCCGTCATCACTGCCAGGCTCACCGCCAGCGTGGCGGTCCTGCTGGTCTGCGTCGTTCGGGTCAAGCGTTCCCCCCCCTGCGTGAGCGCCCTGGGTCCTCCTCCAGGACCGATCGGGCTGCCTGGATCATGGTCGAGCTGTGGCGTGTCCGCGCAGCCCGGCGCTCGGCCGGGAGGCCGCCTGCCGGTGGCCGGTGGCCGGTTGCCGGGGTGCGCGAACGGGCCCCGGGGACAGGACGTCCCCGGGGCCCGCCAGGTTGCACCGGCGGCGTCAGACCGCGTGCTCCCCGTGGAAGAACTCGAACACCCAACCGATCAGCCCGATGATGCCCAGGCCCGTAGCCAGGATGAAGAACCACCAGCCGACGGCGAACCCCATGAACATCAGGGCCGCGGCACCCGCCAGCAGGATCGGCCACCAGGACCGGGGCGCGAAGAAGCCGTAGTCCCCCTCGGCGTCGGCGATCTCCCCGCGCGGGTTGTCCTCGGGGCCGACCCCGGGGAGGCGCTTGGCCGTGGCGTTGATGTAGAAGGCCGACATCCACATCTCGGGGACCAGCAGCAGCAGCGCCACGACGCCGACGGGCTCGGACCAGCTAGTCACGAAGCCGTAGATGATCCCGACCGGCAGGAAGAAG
Source organism: Arsenicicoccus cauae (assembly GCF_009707125.1). Classification (GTDB taxonomy): domain Bacteria; phylum Actinomycetota; class Actinomycetes; order Actinomycetales; family Dermatophilaceae; genus Arsenicicoccus; species Arsenicicoccus cauae. Next base: position 185,570 of record NZ_WLVL01000040.1, on the reverse strand, counting down.
AAGCCGAGGATCGTGAACAGCTTGACGGCGGTGCGCATCAGTGACGGTCCTCTCGGTGCGCGGCGGTCGCGGTGGCTCGCCCACGCTGCGAAGCGTCTGCGCCCAGGCGCTCCATGGTGGCCGGGTCGGCCTCGGGGTGGGCACCCTCCGCGTCCGGGTGGTGCAGGTCCCAGGCGGGGCGCTCGGAACGGATCCGCGGGATGCTGTGGAAGTTGTGCCGCGGGGGCGGGCACGACGTCGCCCACTCCAGCGACGCGCCGTAGCCCCACGGGTCGTCGACCAGCACCGTGGGGGCGGTGCGGGCGGTGTGCCAGACGTTGTAGAGGAAGGGCAGCATCGACAGGCTGAGGATCACGGCGAAGTAGGTCGAGATCTGGTTGAAGAGCGTGAACCCGTCCTCGGGCATGTAGTCGGCGTAGCGGCGCGGCATGCCCTCGACACCCAGCCAGTGCTGGATGAGGAAGGTGCCGTGGAAGCCGACGAAGAGCATCCAGAAGTGGATCTTGCCGAGTCGCTCGTCGAGCATCTTGCCGGTGAACTTGGGCCACCAGAAGTAGAAGCCCGCGAACATCGCGAAGACGACGGTGCCGAACACCGTGTAGTGGAAGTGCGCCACGACGAAGTAGGAGTCGGACAGGTGGAAGTCCATGGCCGGGCTGGCCAGGATGACGCCGGTCAGGCCGCCGAAGCAGAAGGTCACGATGAAGCCGATCGCCCAGATCATGGGCGTCTCGAACGTCAGGGACCCTCCCCACATCGTGCCGATCCAGTTGAAGAACTTCACGCCCGTGGGGACGGCGATGAGCATGGTCATGACGGAGAAGAAGGGCAGCAGCACCTGGCCCGTGACGTACATGTGGTGCGCCCACACCGACATCGACAGCGCGGCGATGGCCACGGTCGCGAAGACCAGGGTCTTGTAGCCGAAGATCGGCTTGCGGGAGAAGACCGGGATGACCTCGCTGATGATGCCGAAGAACGGCAGCGCGATGACGTAGACCTCGGGGTGGCCGAAGAACCAGAACAGGTGCTGCCACAGGACGGGGCCGCCGTTTTCCGGCGAGAAGATGAAGGACCCGAACTTGCGGTCGGCACCCAGGGCGAACAACGCCGCGGCCAGGACCGGGAAGACCATGATGACCAGCAGCGAGGTCACCAGGACGGTCCACGTGAAGACGGACATGCGGAACATCGTCATGCCCGGCGCGCGCATGCACAGGATCGTCGTGATGAAGTTGACCGCACCGAGGATCGTGCCGAAGCCGGTGAGGGCAAGGCCGAAGACCCACAGGTCGCCGCCGAGGCCGGGGCTGTAGCTCGCGTCGGACAGCGGCGCGTAGGCGAACCAGCCGAACGAGGCGGCGCCGTTGGGGGTCAGGAAGCCGAAGGCGGCGACGAGGCCGCCGAAGAGGTACATCCAGTAGGCCAGCGCATTGAGCCGCGGGAACGCGACGTCCGGGGCACCGATCTGGAGCGGGATGAGCGCGTTGGCGAAGCCGGCGAACAGCGGGGTCGCGAACAGCAGCAGCATGATCGTGCCGTGCATCGTGAACAGCTGGTTGAACTGCTCCTTGTTGTCCACGATCTGCAGACCGGGCCCGAAGAGCTCGAGGCGGATCAGCAGGGCGAGCAGACCACCGAGCATGAAGAACGCGACCGAGGTCACGAAGTACATGTTGCCGATGAGCTTGTGGTCGGTCGTCGTGAGGATGTTGGCGATCTGCGTCCCGATGGATTTCTTGCGCCGCTCGCTCCGGATCTCTCGAGGCGTGTGCGGCGCTCGGCTCGTCGTTGCGGTGGCCATCAGTTGCTGCTCCCCTGCGTGGTCGGGATCTTGGCCTGCTCAGTCGGCTCGAGCTTCTCGCGGTTGAGGCCGTTGGGGAGCTGCCCGGTGCGCCCCGAGGCCTTGAGGTCGGCGATGTGCTTGTCGTAGTCCGCCTGTGAGACGACCTTGACGTTGAACAGCATCTCCGAGTGGTAGGCGCCGCAGAGCTCGGCGCACTTGCCCTTGTAGTCGCCGATCCGGTCGGGGACCACCTGGAACTTGTTGACCCGCCCCGGGATCATGTCCAGCTTTTGCTGGAAGGCCGGCACCCAGAAGGAGTGGATGACGTCGCGGCTCGTGAGCACGAACTCCACGCGCTTGTCGACGGGCAGGACCAGGGTGGGCAGAGCCGCCTCGGCGCCGGGCTTGCCGTCGAGCGCGGCCTGCTTGCCCGCCTCGTAGGTGTTGGCCTCGACGTAGTTGAAGTCCCAGCTCCACTGCTTGCCCACGACGTTGACGGTGACGTCCGGCTTCTCGGACGTGTCCAGGAGGGCGGCCTCGTCGCGGGCGGTGTAGTAGAACAGCACGCCCACCATGAGGATCGGCACCACGGTGTAGAAGATCTCGACCGGGACGTTGTAGCGCAGCTGCGCGGGGTAGCCCGTGTCGGACTTCTTGCGGCGGAAGGCGACCATGCAGTAGATGGTGAGTCCCCAGACGATGCACCCCACGACCAACGCGGCGATCCACGACCAGACCCAGAGGTTCTCGATGCGCTCGGTGGAGACGGTCGCCCCCTGAGGCAGGAAGCCGCGCTGCGCGGCCTCGCTGCAGCCGCTCACCAACGTGGTCAGGACCGCAAGCCCCAGGCCGCCCGTCAGCAGACGGGAGCGCTTGGTTCCTCGCGATGAGTCATTGTGCCTGCGCAACAGACGCACCTTCCGACATGTGAAGCACTCCTACAGGTGGAACGACACCCGAACACTACCCTGTGAATGGCCTTGATCGCCTCCCCGCACGCCGGACGGAACCGTTGTCGGGCGAGTCGTGATGTGAGTCTCGCCGCACCGGTCCGCAGCCCCGGACGCCCCGGCGGCTCAGCGCCATACGTCCGGCAGCCGGCTCCGTAGGAGCCGGGGCAGCCGGGCCAGGTAGTCCGCCCGTGAGACCTCCTTGACCCCCAGCCCGGCGAGGTGCGGGGTGCTCCACTGCACGTCCACCAGACGGTCGCCGCCGGCCGCCCGCACGTCCGGCAGGTCCGCGCCGAGGAGCTCGACGAGACCGACGAGCGCGACCTTGGAGGCGTCCGTGCTGCGGTGGAACATCGACTCCCCCGCGAACAGGCCCCCGACGGCGATGCCGTACAACCCGCCCACGAGCTGGTCGCCGTCCCACGCCTCGACGCTGTGCGCCCAGCCGAGACGGTGCAGCTCGGCGTAGGCCCGGGCGACGGCCGGGGTGATCCACCGCCCGGAGCGGGACGGGTCCGCACACCCCGCCACTACGTCGTCGAACGCCGTGTCAACCCGCACCTGCAGCCGGCGGCAGGAACGACGCAGGGAGCGGGTGACGCGCAGGTCCGTCACCTCGAGCACGCCTCGCGGGTCGGGCGACCACCAGCCCAGCGGGCCGCGACCGCCGTCCCCCAGCCCCATGGGGAACATCCCTGCCCGGTAGGCCGCCAGCAGCGTGCCGGGCCCCAGGTCCGCGCCCACGCCCACGACGTCCTCGCCCGGCTCGGCGCCCTCCAGGGTAAGGCGCCAGGGGCTCGGCGGCGGCTCGACCGGAGGTGTCACCGCACCGTGACGGCCCCGGCCAGCTCGTCCGCCGCCTCCTGGCCGTAGACGCCGGCCAGGCGGGCGTAGAAGCCGTCGTGGTCGAGGTGGTACTCCTGCGTGCCCGTCGTCTCGAGGACGTGGGTCGCGAGCATGGACCCCAGCTGGGCGGACCGCTCGTGGCCGAGCCCCGCCGCGACGCCGGCGAGGAAGCCGGCCCGGAAGGCGTCTCCGACGCCCGTGGGGTCCACCACCTGCTCGGTGAGCGCGGCCGGCACGCGCACGGGCTCCTGCCCGCGGGCGATGATCTCGGCGCCGTCCTTGCCCCTGGTGGTGACGCGCACCCGCACCCGGTCGGTGATCTCGTCGACGGTCCAGCCGGTCTTCTGCGCCGCCAGGTGCAGCTCGTACTCGTTGGTGAACAGGTAGTGCGCCCCGTCGATCAGCTCGCGGATGGCCGGGCCGTCCATGAAGGCCAGCTGCTGGGAGGGGTCGGCGGCGAAGGGGATGTCGAGCTCGCGGCACTGCTGGGTATGTCGGGTCATCCGCTCCGGGTCGCTGGGGGCGATCACCACCAGGTCGACGGTCCCGAGCGCCGCCACGACCTGCGCCAGGTCGATGCGGCTGCCTTCGTTCATCGCGCCCGCGTAGAAGGTCGCCATCTGGGCCAGGTCTCGGTCGGTGGTGCACACGAACCGGGCGGTGTGCTGGTCGTGCGAACGGTGGACGTGGTCGCAGTCCACCCCGTGGTCGACCAGCCACGTCCGGTAGTCCTCGAAGTCCTTGCCGACGGCGTCCACGAGGACCGGGCGCTGCCCGAGGGCCGCCAGGCCGAAGGAGATGTTGGCCCCCACCCCTCCCCGTCGCACGTCGAGGCTGTCGGCGAGGAAGGAGACCGAGATCTTGTCCAGCTGCTCGACCAGGAGCGAGTCCGCGAATCGGCCCTGGAAGGTCATGAGGTGGTCGGTCGCGATGGACCCGGTGACGACGATCTGCACGGGCAGACCCTACCCCGCACGCGACGAGGGGGCGGCGCCGCGCGATGCGGTGCCGCCCCCTCGTGGTCGCCGGACGCTGCCGACGGGACCGATCAGCTGAACGAGTCCCCGCACGCGCAGCTGCTACCGGCGTTGGGGTTGTCGATCGTGAAGCCCTGCTTCTCGATCGTGTCGGCGAAGTCGATCGAGGCGCCGTCGAGGTACGGAGCGCTCATCCGGTCCACGACGACCTCGACACCGTCGAAGTCGCGCACGAGGTCACCGTCGAGGGTGCGCTCGTCGAAGTACAGCTGGTAGATGAGGCCGGAGCAGCCGCCGGGCTGCACGCCCACGCGCAGCCGGAGGTCGTCGCGCCCCTCCTGCTCGAGCAGGCTCTTGACCTTGACGGCGGCGACGTCGGTGAGCTGCACCCCGTGCGTGGCAGCGGTGACCGAGTCCGCGCGCGTCTGGGTGTCGTCCTGAAGACTCATGAGCAGTCTCCTCCATGGTTCGGGATCCCCCGCACAGGTCGGCGGGATACGAACAACAACCTTCGCACACCGGATCGTGTTCCCGGAAACTTCCCGGGCGCGCCGTGCGCATCGACCAGGGCCGCTCCCCGGGCGGGCACGGACGACGACGTCAGCCCGTCGCCGGTGACGGTGGGGCCGGTGACCAGGTGCGCGCGACGCGTGTGGCCCTGGCCGAGAGGGTGCCCGCGGGGTCGGCCATCGACCGCGGCACGGCCGTCAGCGTGTCGGCGACGGGATAGATGCCGGTCACGCCGATCGCTGCGCACTCGCGCCGACCGACGAGGCTCTGACCGGGTATGACGATCGCGGGACGCGCGTGGCGCAGCGCCGTCTCGCCGACCACCGCCGCCACCCGGCCCCGCAGGCTCGCCCAGTCCAGTCGACCCTCCCCCGTGACGACCAGGTCGCAGGCCGCGACGGCGCCGTCCAGGTCCAGCGCCGCGGCGAGGGTCTCGCCCACCGGCTGGATGGAGCCGCCGAGCACCAGCACGCCGTAGCCGAGGCCCCCTCCGGCGCCCGCGCCCGTGAGCTTGTCGAGGCGGCGCCTACGGCCGGTCAGCAGATCGGTGGGGCCGGGGAGGACGCGACCCACGGCGTCGACGAGGGCCCCGAGCCTCCCCTCCAACGCCTGGGCCTGCTCGGGCGTGGCCCCGCGAGCAGGGCTCTGCTGCGCCGAGGTGCCCTGTAGACCCAGCAGGGGCAGCTCGTCGGGCGTTGCCACGACGAGCTGCACCTCGACCAGGGATCGACGCAGCTGGTGCAGCCAGCCCCAGTCCTCGACCTCGACGTCAGGTAGAGCGTCTTCCTGGGTCCCTGGAGCCGGTCGCCCGGCCAGCGCGGACCAGAAGCCGTAGCCGCCGTCGTTGCACAGCAGGTCGCGCACGCCGATGACCACCCGCGAGGCCCCCGCGGCGACCGACTCGCGTACGAGCTGGCCGACGCCGTACGACGAGGCGCGTCGCGGGTCGCGCCGGTCGGCCGGCAGGAGGGCGGGACCGCAGGCCTGGGCGGCCTCGACATACGCGATCGTCCCCGACGGGCCCTCGAGCAGCAGCACGACCCCGGGGACCTGGTCGCCGAGGGGCCCGCGCACCGTGGTGGCCAGGGGGCGAGCACCGGCGAGCGCGCTCAGCACGTCGACGAAACCCTCCCCGCCGTCCGACAGCGGGAGGGCCAGCACCTCGTCGTGGGGCGCGGCCCGCCGCCAGCCCTCGGCGATCGCGTCGGCGGCCTGGGCGGCGGTCAGGGTGCCGCGGTAGGCGCTGGGGGCGACGAGGACCCTCACGGCCGCCCGGTCCCCCCGCCCTCCGCGACGGTCGTCCCCTCGGCCGGCTGGTCCCCCTCGACACCACCATGACCGTCGGCGTCGCCGTCACCGTCGCCGACGGCACCCGGGGCGTCGTGGCCGAAGGGATCCGCGTCGACCCCCGGCATCCAGGTCAGGCCGGGGACGTTCCAGCCGTTGGCCTTGAGCATGCGCTTGCCCTTGCGGGCCCAGCGGCCCTCGAGCCGGTCGACGTACAGGGTGCCGTTGAGGTGGTCGTACTCGTGCTGCATGCATCGGGCGAACCAGCCGGTCGCGTCCCACTCGACCCGGTTGCCGTCGAGGTCCTGGCCGATGACGTGCGCGCGCTGGGGCCGGACCAGGGGGAAGGACTCGCCGGGGACCGACAGGCAGCCCTCCGCGTCGTCGTGCGGATCCGGGTCGTCGGACGGCTTGCCGGAGGTCGTGACCACGGGGTTGACCACCACCCCGCGCCGAGGCACCCCGTCCTCGTTGTCCATCTCGTAGGTGAAGATCCGCAGCCCCACACCGATCTGGGGGGCCGCGAGGCCCACGCCGTTGGCCGCGTCCATCGTCGCGTACATGTCCTCGACCAGTCCCCGGAGGGCGTCGTCGAACTCGGTCACCGCCTCCGCGCGACGGTGCAGCACGGGCTCGCCGTAGATGACGACGGGACGGACGGACATGCGAGGACTCCATTCAGCGGGGCGGTCGGCAGCCCGAGCCTACCGTCGGACGAGCGAGCGCCTGTGAGCCGTGAGGCCCAGCGGAGGTGCGGGCGGATAGGCTGACCCTCGTGCTAGGACGCAAGAAGACCGAGGCAGCGACCCTCGAGCAGCTCGAGGAGCAGGCCCACCAGGACCGCCCCGGGGCCAAGAACCGCCCCACGCCCAAGCGGCGCGAGGCCGAGGCCGCCCGGCGGCGCCCGCTGATCGAGACCGACCGCAAGGCCGCGGCCCAGCGCGACCGGGCCGCGTCGCGCGAGGAGCGCGCCAAGCAGCAGCAGGCCATGATGCGCGGCGAGGAGTGGGCGCTGCTCCCCCGCGACCGGGGCGTGGCGCGTCGCTACATGCGCGACTACGTCGACGCGCGATGGAACATCGCGGAGTTCACGATGCCCGCGCTCATCGTGGCGATGGTCCTGTCGCTGCTGGTCGGGCAGTTCAAGAACCCGGCCCTGATCACCGCGGTGATGGTCCTGACCTACGGCGTCATCCTGCTGGGGATCGTCGAGCAGACGATCGTGCACTACGCGATGAAGCGGAAGTTCGCGGCCACCCACCCGGGCGAGATCTGGCCTCCCCGAGCCGGCTTCTACTCCGGCATGCGGGCCTTCCAGCTGCGCCCCACGCGCGTCCCGCGCCCCCAGGTCAAGCGGGGCCAGCACCCCCGGTGACCGGAGCGGGCTTCGGCCGGGGTCGCGGGCACTGGCTCGACCGGCAGGGCCTGCTGCGCAACGTGGTGCGCCAGGAGCTCGTCCGGCGGCAGCTCGCGGTGCACCTGACCCTGCCCCCCGCCACCGTCCTCGACGTCGGGGCGGGCCAGGGGACGCAGGCGATCCAGCTGGCGCGCGACGGCTACGAGGTCGTGGCCGTGGAGCCCGACCCCGAGATGCGGGCGGTCTGCGGGACCGCTCTGGCCCAGGAGCCCTCGAGCGTCCGTGCGCGGCTGCGGGTGCTGGACGGCTCCCTGGAGACGCTGGACGCCGTCCCCGGCCTGGAGGGCCGCACCTTCGACGCCGTGCTCTGCCACGGCGTCCTGATGTATGTCGAGGACCCCAACCCCGCTCTGCGCGCGCTCGGACGCCGCGTCCACGTCGACGGCATCGTGTCGGTCGTCGCACGCAACGCCGGCGCCATGGCCTGGCGGCACGTGCAGCGGGGGGACTTCGCCCGCGCCACCGCCCTGCTCGACGAGGTCGAGCGGTCGGCCTGGGAGCGCCGCGACCCGCGCTACACCAACGAGCTCGGGGTCGAGTGCCGGGCGGACTCCCTGGAGCGCCTCGGGGCGTTCTTCGGCGGGATCCGGTGCTCGCTGGAGTACTGGTACGGCATACGGACGTTCAGCGACGGCGTCGCCATCGACACCCCGGTGCCCGCGGACCCGGCCGAGCTGGCCGCGATCCTCGACATGGAGGAGCGCCTCGGCCGCACCGAGCCCTACCGGCGGGCGGGCACGTTGATGCACCTCGTGGGTCGGCGCGGGGAGGGCCGCGGCCCCGTCCTGTGACCGGTCACGCCTCCAGGTCGGCGAAGGCGAGCGGCTCGCGGGTGACGGCGTAGGTCGCGAAGTAGAGCTTGCGGATCCGCCCGTCGTCGGCGCGGACGACCTCCAGCAGCTCGCCGCGCTCGCGCCCCTCGACCGCGCGGTAGAGGTCCCGGTCCACCTGCTCGTAACGCGTGTCGTCGAGCATCCCGCGCGAGCCTGGCATCGTGGACCACAGGGCGTCGCCCCGCACCTCGAAGTCGAGGGGCGATCCCTCGCACCACCAGCGACCCAGCAGGGCGTCGCGCTCGTCGTCCCGCGGTGAGGGCGTCCAGACGCCGGGCGTGGTGGGCTCGTGGTCCAGCAGGGCGCACAGCAGGTCGGTGGCCAGGACCAGCGGCGAGGGGCCGGACGTCGCATTGGCGAAGACCACGGCCCCCACCCGGTCACGGGGCCGGAAGCGCAGGCCGGTGAGGAAGCCGGGCATGGCGCCCCCGTGGCCGGCGAGCACGCGCTCGCCCCGGCGGAAGAGTCCGAAGCCGAGGCCCTGGCCGGTGGTCCAGTCCTCGGGGTCGGCCATGATCACCGGGCTACACATCTCGGCGATCGTCTCCGGAGCCAGGACGTCGAACCGCCCCGCGTCGGAGCAGAACGCGGCGTAGCGGCCGAGGTCGGCCACGGTCGACCAGAGGCCCCCGAGCGGCGCGGTGGCGCGCAGGTCGATGACCGGCTCGAGGGTGGCGGTGCGGGCGTGCGGGTGGATCTGGTAGCCGTGCGCCCGGTCCTGCTCGTCCGGGACGAGGCCGGTGCGCGTCATACCGAGCGGCTCGAGCACCACCTCTCGCACCACGTCCTCCCAGGGGCGCTCCTCGACCCGGGAGATGACCTGCCCGAGCAGGGCGTAGGCGAGGTTGGAGTAGTGGAACGCCCGCTGGGGCGGCAGCACGCGCTCGGCCCGGACCAGGTCACTCAAGAGGGCGTCCTCGTCGGGCGCCTCGAAGGACTCCCACAGGTGGCCGACCGGCTCGCGCTGCAGGCCCGACGCGTGGGCGAGCAGCGACCGGATCGTCAGGTCGCCGAACGGCGTCCCGGGCAGCAGGTCCTCCAGCGTGTCCTCCACCGACAGCCGACCCCGGTCGCGCAGGGCCATGATCGTGACGGCGCTGAAGGTCTTGGTGACCGAGCCGATGAGGAACTGCGTGTCGTCGTGGGCGCTGGGGCCGGGGGTGCCGGCGTCGACGTCCAGGCGGGCAGAGCCCACGTGGGTGGACCAGACGAGCCGCCCGTCGCGCACCACGCCCGCGCTCACGCCGGGGCTGCGCCACTCGAGCTGCGCGGTGCCCACCAGGTGCTGCAGGGTGCGGGCGAGGTCGGCAGGCAGCAGGTCAGGCACCGTCACTCCCCCATCGCCTGCAGCGACATGGGGCCGTAGACGACGTCCTCGCCGCGCAGCAGGGCCACCGCGTCGACGCCGGCGGCCCTGACCTCCTCCCACTCCTCTGCGAACCACGCCTCGGCCTCGCCCTGGCTGGGGAAGGTCAGCGCCGGCAGCGCGTCGGAGGTCGTCGGGCGGCCGTCGGCGTCGAGGTAGGACCAGGTGTAGGCGTCGGTGCTCATGCCGCCAACCCTAGTCGGGAGAGGTAGTCCGGCTGACGGCGCGCGCCGCGGGTCACGACAGCGCGGCGACTTCGCCCACGACCGTCACTGCCGGGGGCACCAGGCCCTCCGGCACCCCCTCGTCGCGCAGGGCGCCCAGGGTCGTGCGGACGGTGCGCATCGAGGGAAGCCCGCCGTCCATGACGCAGGCGACGGGCGTCCGGGGCTCGCGGCCGGCCGCCAGCAGGGCCCCGGCGATCCGTGGCAGGGTCTCGACGCCCATGAGCACGACGATCGTCGTGCCGGCCCGCGCCAGGGCGTCCCAGTCGACGGAGCTGCGGGGGTCGTCCGGCGCCGCGTGGCCGCTGACGACGGTGAAGCCCTGCACCGTGCCGCGATTGGTGACCGGGATGCCGGCCAGCTCGGGGACGGACACCGCCGAGGTGACGCCCGGGACGACCTCCACCGGCACGCCCGCCTCCCGGCAGGCCAGCACCTCCTCGTAGCCGCGCCCGAACACGAACGAGTCCCCGCCCTTGAACCGCACGACGCGGCGCCCCCGCAGGGCCTGCTCGACGATCACACGATTGATCTCCTCCTGCGGGGTGAACCGGCCTCGCGGGATCTTGGACACGTCGATCACCTCGACGTGGGCCGCCAGCTCGGACAGCAGGCTCACCGGCGCCAGACGGTCCGTGACGACGACGTCGGCCGCCCGCAGGGCGTCATACCCCCGCCTGGTGAGCAGACCGGGGTCCCCGGGGCCGCCACCGACCAGGACGACCGAGCCCGTGCCGGCCGGGCCCTGCGCGCCCGTCACCTGGTCGGTCCCCTGGAGGCCGTATGCCGGGACGCCCGCCTCCGCGGCGAGGGCCAGGACGTCGGGTCCCTCGCCCTGCTCCGTCCGGTCGCGGGCGTCGACGACCAGGCGCGAGGCGCGCACGAGGTCGGCCTCCGTCACGTCAGCGCCCCGCGCGACCAGACCACGGTCCACGAGGTCCTCCAGCGCGGGGACGAGCTCGTGCGCGACGACCGTGACGTCGGCCCCCCGCTCGCGCAGCCGCACCACCTCGACGAGGGCGCCGGGCCCACCGCCGGCCACCAGGACGGGGACGCCGGCGAGCCGCCAGGTCGGTGCCGTCATGCGTGCGCCTCGGCGTCCTTGCCGCTCACCCCGGCCGACTCGAAGGTCGCGACCTCGGTCAGCATGCGCACGGCCAGCTGCACGTGCGGGACGGCGAGGGCGGCGCCGCTGCCTTCGCCGAGGCGCAGGTCCAGGTCGACCAGCGCCTCCAGACCGAGGGTCGACAGCGCCGCGAGGATGCCGGGCTCGACGCCGGCGTGCCCGGCGACGAAGTAGTCGACGCAGTCGGGTGCGAGGGCCTGGGCCACCAGCGCGGCCGAGCAGACGATGACGCCGTCGAGGACGACGGGGGTGCGCTCGGCGGCGGCCGCGAGCAGGAAGCCGACGATGGCGGCGTGCTCCAGGCCTCCGACGGCGGCGAGGGCCGCGAGCGGGTCCTCGCGGGTGGCACCGTTGGTGGCGATGGCACGCTCGACGACGGCGACCTTGGCGGCGCGACCGGCCTCGTCCAGTCCTGCCCCGCGGCCGGTGACCTCCTCGGGGGCGCGACCGGTGAAGACCGAGACGAGGGCGGCCGCGGGCGTCGTGTTGCCGATGCCGACCTCGCCGGCCAGCAGGAGGCGGTTGCCCTGCGCGACCAGGTCGCGGGCGACGTCGATGCCCACCTCGATGGCCTGGTGGACCTGCTCGGCGGTCATGGCCGGGCCCTCGGACAGGTCGGCCGTGCCGCGCGCGACCTTGCGGACGAGCAGGTGCGGCATGGCGGGCAGGTCCGCGGCCAGGCCCACGTCGACGACGTCGACCTCGGCGCCGACCTGGCGGGCGGCGGCGTTGCACACGGCGCCACCCGTCGCGATGTTGACCGCCATCTGCACCGACACCTCCTGCGGCCACGGGGAGACGCCGTGCGCCTGCACCCCGTGGTCGCCGGCGAAGACCGCCAGCGCGACCGGCGAGGGGATGTGCGGTGGCCACTCCCCGGTCGCGGCGGCGACGCGCTCCCCCGTGGACTCGAGCAGGCCCATGGCGCCCGGTGGCTTGGTCAGCTGGGCCTGCCGCGCCTGCGCCTGCTCGAGGACCGTCGCGTCGGCGGGGGTGATGGCGGCGATGGTCTCGTCGAGCAGCGACACGGGGACTCCTCCGGGCAGGGTGCGGGTGGACCAGGTCTCATCATGCACGGCCCACGCGAGGGGCCGACGGCGGGCCCAGCCCGTCGTCTGCAGCTCGGGGGCGGGCGGGAACGCGCTGACGTGCCCGACGCACAGGTAGGCGACGACCTCGAGGTGCTCGGGCAGCGCCAGCTCGCGGGCCAGCTCGTGCGGGTCGAAGAAGCTGACCCAGCCGACGCCGAGGCCCTCGGCGCGGGCGGCGAGCCAGAGGTTCTGCACGGCGGTGGCCGTGGAGAAGCTCGTCATCCGCGGGTCGGCGTGCCGGCCGATGGTGTGCGGACCGCCGCGGGTCGGGTCGCAGGTGACGACGACGTTGAGGGGCGTGGAGCAGATGGCCTCGATCTTGAGCCCGTCGAACATCCGCTGACGATCGCTCGGCAGGCTCGCGGCGAACTCGTCCCGCTGCCGCTGCGCCAGCCGCTGGACGCGCCGGCGCCGCTCCTCGTCGCGGATCAGCACGAAGTCCCACGGCTGGCTGAACCCCACGCTCGGCGCCATGTGCGCGGCGGTGAGGACGCGGGTCAGCGTGGCGTCGTCGATCGGGTCCATCGTGAAGGTGGAGCGGATGTCGCGCCGCTCGCGGATGACGTCATAGACAGCCTCACGGCCGGCCCGGTCAAAGGCGTTGGAGCTCATCGGATCTCCTCCTCGATCTGTCGTATGCCGGCCGCCAGCTCGTCGACCGGGCCGCTGTCTCGCGCGGCGAACCGCAACCAGGTGTCGTCCAGGCCCCAGAAGGTGTCGGCCCGGCGGACGGCGATCCCGGTGGCGCGCAGGCCCTCTCGCAGGCTGGCCGCGCGGGGGTGCTGGGCCAGGACGAAGGGCCCGTCAGGATCGACGGGGACGTGCAGGCCACACGCGCGCAGGGTGGCGGCGAGGTGGGACGCGTTGGCGCGCAAGCGGGCTCGCTGCTCGTCGCGGAAGTCGCGGCCCCGCGGGGTGCAGACCGTGAGGACGGCAGCGAGGGCCAGCGCGTTGACCGACCAGTGCGGCTGGAGGCGTCGGAGCCGGTCGATCTCGCGCTCCGGCCCCACGACGTAGCCGGCACGCAGGCCCGCCAGGCCAAAGGTCTTGGTGAGGCTGCCGGTGACGAGGATGGTGCGGTCGCCCGCGGTGCGGCAGGCGGCGTCGGGCACGACCGTCTGGGCGGGGTCGGTCGAGACGTCGAGGAAGGCCTCGTCGACGAGCAGCACCCGGTCGTCGGGGGTGGTGGCGGTGTCCACGAGCCGCAGGATCTGCTCGCGGGGGTGCAGTCGGGAGGTGGGGTTGGTCGGGTTGCCGACGACCACGAGGTCGGCCGCGGCGGGGACGGACGCGCCGTCCACCGCCCACCCGGTGGCCGGGTCGAGGAGGTGCGCGGTGGCAGGCGTGCCGGCGTGCCGCAGCGCCTCCGCCGGCTCGGTGAACTGCGGCTCCACGACGAGGGGTTCGCGCCAGGGGCGGAGGCGGGCGACGAGGGTGAAGGCCTCGGCGGACCCGTTGGTCAGCAGGACGCACCCGGCGGGGACACCGAGCTCGGCGGCCAGGGTCTCGGTGGCTGCGGTGGGGTCGGGGTAGGCGGCTAGGCGTGGGACCTCGCGGACGATGGCCTCGGCGACGAACGCCGGCGGCTGCGCCACCGCGACGTTGACCGCGAGGTCCAGCCGCGCGCCTCGCGCCTCCACGTCCCCGTGGTGCCCCGGGTCGCCCGCTCCGGTCACGAGACCACCGCCTCCACGAACCGCCGGGCGAGGTGGGGCTGCCCGGCCCAGTGGACGTGCAGGTAGCTCGCGTGGACGGTGCCCTGGACGACACCCTCGACGCGAGATCCGCCGTCGCGGTCGGCCCACGCCCAGGCGGGTTGCGCGTCCCCGTCGGCCGCCACGACCTGGGTGCGGTGGAACTCGTGCCCGGTCACCCGGGTCCCGGCGGGCGCGAGCACCGAGTCGGTCAGCGCCACGGCGGAGCGGTAGCCGAGGGTGAGCCGGCGCCCGAACTCAGCGCGCGTGGGCAGCACCCCGGCCATCGCGTGCCCGTCCAGCGTCTGCCCGAGGTAGAGCAACCCGGCGCACTCGGCCGAGACCGGGGCCCCGCCCGCCGCCAGCGACCGGATCGACTGCAGCAGAGAGCGGTTGGCGGCGAGGTCGACGGCGTGCACCTCGGGGAAGCCGCCCCCGACCACGAGTCCTGAGACACCAGAGGGGAGCTCGGTGTCCACCAGCGGGTCGAAGACCTCGACGGACAGCCCGGCGGCGGCGAGGAGCTCGGTGGTCTCGGCATACCCGAAGGTGAAGGCTCGACCCCCGGCGACGGCGACCCCACCGCGCGATCCGGCGGGGGCTGCGAGGGCGCCCAGCGCCGCGGACGGCGACCAAGGCTCCCCTGCCAGATCCGTTGCGGCACCGGCGACCTCGAGCAACGCATCCAGGTCGACGTGGGCGCTGACCATGTCGGCGAGGGCGTCCACGGCGGCGGCGGCCTCGGGCGAGCGTTCGGCGGCGGGGACGAGCCCCAGGTGACGCGACGGCACGACGACCTCGGGCACCCGCGGGACGCAGCCGATGACCGGGATCCCGGTCTCCTCGATGCCGTCTCGCGCCTCCGCCTCGTGCCGCGCGGAGGCGATGTTGTTGAGGATGACGCCGTCGATCCGCACCCCGGGGTCGTAGCGGGAGAAGCCCAGGACCGTCGCGCCCACCGAGCGCGAGGTGTGCGCGCCGTCCACGACGAGGACGACCGGCGACGAGGTCAGCTGCGCCACATGGGCCGTCGAGGCGAAGCCGCGTCCGCCCAGCTGCCCGTCGAAGAGCCCCATGACGCCCTCGATGACGGCCACGTCGGCCGGCTCGGGGGTCAGCGCGCCGTGCAGCAGCAGCGGCACGATCCGCTCGACGCCCTGCAGGTGCGCGTCGAGGTTGCGGCCGACCCGCCCGCATGCCGCCGCGTGGTAGCCGGGGTCGATGTAGTCCGGCCCCACCTTGTGCGGCGACACGACAACACCGCGGCGGGTGAGCGCCGCCAGGATCCCGGTGGTCAGCATGGTCTTGCCGCTGCCCGACCCGGGGGCGGCGATCACCACGCGGGGCAGCCGCGTCAACGGCGCTGCCGCCCGAGCCATCTCTACCACTCGATGCCTCGCTGGCCCTTCTGCCCGGCGTCCATGGGGTGCTTGACCTTGGTCATCTCGGTGACCAGGTCGGCGGCCTCGACGAGCCGGGGGTCCGCGTCGCGACCCGTGACGATGACGTGCTGGTGCCCGGGGCGGTCGCGCAGCGTGGTGACGACCTCGTCGACGTCGACCCAGCCCCACTTCATGGGATAGGTGAACTCGTCGAGGACGTAGACGTCGTGGGCCTCGGCGGCGAGGCGGCGCTGGATCTCGCGCCAGCCCTCGAGCGCAGCCTGGGCGTGGTCCTCGTCGGTGCCGGCCTTGCGGGCCCAGGACCAGCCCTCGCCCATCTTGTGCCACTCGACGGGTCCGCCCTCGCCGGTCTGCTCGTGCAGGCGGCCGAGCGCCTTGAGGGCGTTCTCCTCGCCGACCTTCCACTTGGCGCTCTTGACGAACTGGAACACGCCGATGCGCCAGCCCTGGTTCCAGCCGCGCAGCGCGAGCCCGAAGGCGGCGGTGGACTTGCCCTTCATCTCACCCGTGTGGACGACGACGAGGGGCCGGTTGCGGCGCTGGCGCGTCGTGAGCCCGTCGGTCGGGACGGTGGTGGGGACTCCCTTGGGCATCAGGCCACGCTCCTGGGGGTGCGAGTCTCGGCGCTGCCGGCGCCGGTTCGCTGCCGTATGGCGCCCGACAGCTGCTCCGCCGCGAGCTGTCTCAGCTCGAGGTGCTCAGCCCGGAGGTGGCGCGCGAGGTCGCGGGCCAGGCCGAGGCGGAAGCCGGCGCGGGCCTCCTCGCAGTCCACCACCACGCTGGCGATGCCGGTGTGGGCGATGCCCGCGGCGACCCGGTGGGCGCGCGGGATCGCCTGCCGCCCACCAGAGCTCGCGCGGCCGTCGGTCAGCACGACGAGCAGCGCGCGGCGGTGCGGGTCCTTGGCGCGCTCGCGGCGGACGAGCTCGTAGGCGGCGGTGAGCCCCTCGGCGAGCGGGGTCCGGCCGCCGGTGGGCACGCGGGCGAGCAGCCGCTCGGCCAGCTCGACGCTGGTCGTCGGCGGCAGCACCAGGTCGGCCCGCTGCCCCGCAAAGGTCAGCACCGCGACCTTGTCCCGCCGCTGGTAGGCGTCGAGCAGCAGCGACACGCAGGCGGTCTTGACCTCGCGGATGCGCTGCCGGGCGCCCATCGAGCCGGACGTGTCGACGACGAAGACGACGAGGTTGCCCTCCTTGCCCCGCCTCACGCTGCGGCACAGGTCGCCGGGGTGCACCCCCAGCGGGTCACCGGCGGCACGTCCCGACACCACGCGCGAGGCGGCGCGCAGGACGGTGCCGGTGAGCGAGATCCCTTGTCCTCGTGGGTCGTCCGGGGCGACGGCGCGCACGTGGCGCCCGGTCGCGGTGTCCGCCGTCGAACGCCGGCCCGCCACACCGGTGCCCGCGGTAGGCAGGGTGAGCAGCCGTGCCTTGTATGCCGATCCGGCCCGCTCCCCCGCCGTACCACCGGGCAGCGCCGGGGCTCCGGACGTGTGGTTGTCCCCCTGCGGGTCCTCGGCCTCGGTGCTGGCGTCCGTCGGGGACTGACCGGTCGGCGGGGTGGTGTCCGTCGGGGGCTGACCAGTCGGCGGGGTGCTGCCCCCGTCGCCGGACGGGCCGCCGTCGGGGTCTGTCGGCTCCGGGTCGGTCGGCTCCGGGTCCTCCGGGTCCTCCGGCGGCTCGGGCCGCTCAGACTGGTCAGGCTGCTCAGGCAGGGTGTCGTCCAGGATGTCCTCGAGGTCGTGCTCCGCGCCGTCGTCGAAGGGGTTGCGGCGCTTGCGGTGCGGCAGCGCCAGCCGGGCCGCGACACGAATGTCCTCGTCCGACACCGCGTCCCGCCCACACCAGGCGGCGTGGGCAACGGCGGTCCGGGCGGTGACCAGGTCGCCGCGCATCCCGTCCACGTCGAAGGCCGCGCAGATCGCGGCGATCCGCTCGATCGCGTCGTCACCGAACCGGACCCGCCCAAGCAACGACTGGGCGGCGACGATCTGACTGGCCAGGGCGGCTTCCGCGTCGGCATACGCGCTCTGGAAGGTGGCCGGGGAGTCCTCGTAGGCCATCCGGCGCCGGACGACCTCGACGCGCACGCGGGGGTCGCGCGACGCGGTGACGTCGACGGCGAGGCCGAACCGGTCGAGCAGCTGCGGGCGCAGCTCCCCCTCCTCGGGGTTCATCGTCCCGACCAGCACGAACCGGGCTGCGTGCGTGACGGATACGCCCTCCCGCTCGATGCGGGCGCGCCCCATCGCCGCGGAGTCCAGCAACGTGTCGACCAGGTGGTCGGGCAGCAGGTTGACCTCGTCGACGTAGAGCACGCCGCGGTGCGCCTGCGCGAGCAGGCCGGGGTCGAAGGCGACCTGCCCCGAGGACAGCAGCCGGTCCAGGTGCAGCGAGCCGACGACGCGGTCCTCGGACGCCCCGACGGGCAGCTCGACGAGGCGTACGGGCCGCGTCACCGACCCGTCACCGTGCCGGGCGGCGTCCGGGCAGTCCGGGTCCGGCGCCCCCGGGTCGCACGAGAACCTGTCTCCCGCCACGACGCTGACCGGCGGGAGCACCGACGCGAGAGCGCGCACCATGGTGGACTTGGCGGTGCCCTTCTCACCGCGCACGAGGACGCCGCCGATGGCCGGGGACACCGCGGACAGGCACAGCGCCAGCCCCATGTCGTCCATCCCCACGACCGCGGAGAACGGGAACGTCTGCGCCGTAACGGTGCTCATCGCTCGTCCGCCCCCTCGAGCTCACCCTCGGCGTCGAGGTAGGCGGCGCGCAGCTCGGCCAGGACGTCCGGGTCCGGCGACTCCCACAGGCCCCGCTCGACGGCCTCGAGCAGCCGCTCGGCCATGCCGTGCAGCGCCCAGGGGTTGGCCTCGGCGAGGAACTCGCGGTTGGTCTCGTCGAGGACGTACTCCTGGGTGAGCCGGTCGTACATCCAGTCGGCGACCACGCCGGTCGTGGCGTCATACCCGAAGAGGTAGTCGACGGTCGCGGCCATCTCGAAGGCGCCCTTGTAGCCGTGCTGGCGCATCGCGGACATCCACTTGGGGTTGACGACGCGGGCGCGGAAGACGCGGCTGGTCTCCTCGACCAGGGTGCGGGTGGCGACGTGCTCGGGGCGGGTGGAGTCCCCGATGTAGGCCTCGGGGCTCTCCCCCGTGATCGACCGGACGTGCGCGACCATCCCGCCGTGGAACTGGAAGTAGTCGTCGCTGTCGGCGATGTCGTGCTCGCGGGTGTCGACGTTCTTGGCGGCGACGCGGATGCGGCGGTAGGCCGAGCGCATCTCGTCGCGGGCGGGCACCCCCTCCAGGTCGCGGCCGTAGGCGTAGCCGCCCCACACCTCGTAGACCTCGGCGAGGTCGGCGTCGGTGCGCCAGTCCCGCGAGTCGATCAGCTGCAGCAGGCCGGCGCCATACGTGCCGGGGCGGGAGCCGAAGATGCGGGTGGTGGCCTTGCGCTGCTCGGTCCCCTGCGCCAGGTCGGCCTGCACGTGCGCGCGCACGAAGTTGTCGCCGGCCGGCTCGTCCAGCGAGGCGGCGAGCTGCACGGCGTCGTCGAGCAGGCCCACGGCATGCGGGAAGGCGTCGCGGAAGAAGCCGGAGATCCGCAGCGTCACGTCGACCCGCGGACGCCCGAGCTCGGTCAGCGGGATCGGCTCCAGGCTGGTGACGCGCCGGGACGCGCCGTCCCAGATGGGGCGGATCCCCATGAGCGCCAGTGCTTCTCCGATGTCGTCGCCGGCGGTGCGCATCGCCGAGGTGCCCCATAGCGACAGGCCGACCGAGTCGGGCCACTCCCCCTTGTCCTCGCGGTAGCGGTGCACCAGGGACTCGGCGAGGCTCACCCCGGTCTCGTAGGCGAGACGGCTGGGGATGGCGCGTGGGTCCACGGAGTAGAAGTTGCGCCCGGTGGGCAGCACGTTGACCAGCCCGCGCAGCGGCGACCCGGACGGTCCGCTCGGGACGAAGCCGCCGTCCAGGGCGTGCAGCACCGCGTCGATCTCGCCGCCGGTGCCCGCGAGGCGCGGCACGACCTCGTCCACGGCAAACTGCAGCACGGCTCGTATGCCGGCGGGGTCCACCCCCGGGCGCTCCGGCATCTCCGCGAGCACGGCGTCGATGGCGTCGCCGTCCCAGCCGCGAGCCTCCATGCCCTCCACCAACGCACGCGCGGCGGCCTCGACGGCGTCGGTCTCGCCGCGCTTCTTGGCCGACTCGTCCAGGCCGAGGGCGGTGCGCAGGCCCGGCAGAGCCCGGTCGCCGCCCCAGATCTGGGTGGCCTGCAGCATCGCCAGCACCAGCGAGACGCGGGCCTCGCCGGTCGGCTCCTGCCCGAGCACGTGCAGTCCGCCACGGATCTGGACGTCCTTGATCTCGCACAGCCAGCCGTCGACGTGCAGCACGAACTCGTCGAAGGCGTCGGCGTCGTCGAGCTCGGGCCGATCCGTCAGCCCGAGGTCGTGGTCGAGGCGCGCGGCCTGGATGAGCGTCCAGATCTGCTGCCGGACGGCGGGCGCCTTGGCGGGGTCCATCGCCGAGACGGTGGCGTACTCGTCGAGGAGCTGCTCGAGGCGGGCGATGTCGCCATACGAGTCGGCCCGGGTCATGGGCGGGACCAGGTGGTCGACCAGGGTGGCGTGCGAGCGGCGCTTGGCCTGGGTGCCCTCGCCCGGGTCGTTGACGAGGAAGGGATAGATGAAGGGCAGGTTGCCGAGCACCGCGTCGGGGGCGCAGTCACCGGCGAGGGCGGCACCCTTGCCGGGGAGCCACTCGAGGTTGCCGTGCTTGCCGACGTGCACGATCGCGTGGGCGCCGTAGCCGCCGTCGGCCTGGTCCGCCTCCAGCCAGCGGTAGGCCGCGACGTAGTGGTGCGAGGGCGCGAGGTCGGGGTCGTGGTAGATCGCGATCGGGTTCTCCCCGAAGCCGCGCGGCGGCTGGACGAGCACGACGACGTTGCCGGCGGTCAGACCCGCATAGACCAGGTCGCCGGCCTCGCCGCGACCGGCGCGGGAGGTGTCGAGGTACATCTCGCCGGGGGCCTCGCCCCAGCCCTGGACGATCTCGGCGCGGAAGTCCTCGTGCAGGTCGGCGAACCACCGTGCGTAGTCGGAGGCCTTGACGCGCAACGGGTTTGCCGCCAGCTCGTCCTCGGTCAGCCAGGCCTGGTCGTAGCCGCCCCGGGCGATGATCGCCTTGATCAGGTCGTCGCCGTTGCCGGACTCCAGGCCCGGCAGGGCGCCCTCGCCGGTCAGCGGGCCGATGTCATAGCCGCGCGCGTGCAGGGCCCGCAGCAGGTCCAGCGTGGAGGCGGGGGTGTCGAGGCCGACGGCGTTGCCGATGCGCGCGTGCTTGGTCGGGTAGGCGGACAACACGATCGCGATGCGCCGCTCCGCCGGGGGCACACGGCGCAGCCGGGCGTGGGCGTGGGCGATCCCGGCGGCGCGGCGGCAGCGCTCGGGGTCGGTGACATAGACGGGCAGGCCGTCCTCGTCGATCTCCTTGAAGGAGAAGGGAACCGAGATGAGGCGCCCGTCGAACTCGGGCACCGCGACCTGGGTGGCGGCGTCCAGCGGGGTGGTGCCGTCGTCGTTGGCCAGCCACTCCTCACGCGAGGAGGTCAGCGACAGCGCCTGGATGACGGGTACGTCGAGGTCGGCGAGGGCGCCGGCGTCCCACGCGTCGTCCTCGCCACCGGCCTGCGCGGCGGCGGGGGTGGTGCCACCGGCGGCGAGCACGGTGGTGATGACGGCGTCGGCCTGGGCCAGGGTGGCCATCAGCTCGGGCTCGGGGGTGCGCAGCGACGCGACATAGAGCGGCAGCGCTCGCGAGCCCGCAGCCTCGAGCGCGTCGGCCAGGTCACGCACGAAGGCCGTGTTGCCGCTCATTTGGTGGGCGCGGTAGTAGAGGACGGCGACGCAGGGTCGCTCGTCACCGTCGGGGCAGGTCAGCGCGACGGTGTCGTCGAGCGGGCCCCAGGACGGCGCGGCCTGCGGCTGGGCGAAGCCGTGCCCGGTCAGCAGCACCGTGTCGGACAGGAAGGACGCCAGCTCGGCGAGGTTGTCAGCGCCACCGTGCGCCAGGTAGGCGTGGGCCTGCGCGGCCACGCCCGCGGGCACGGTGGAGGCGGACATCAGCTCGGCGTCGGGGGCCTGCTCCCCCGTCAGGACGACGACGGGCCGCGCGCCCGCCAGCAGGTGGTCCAGCCCCTCCTCCCAGGCACGCCGTCCGCCGAGGAGACGCACGACGATGAGGTCGGTGCCGTCCAGCAGCTCGTCGAGCTCGTCCATGGAGACGCGGTTGGGGTTGGCATAGCGCCAGGTCACGGGGCCGTCGGCCGCTCGTGCGCTGCGCAGGTCGGTGTCCGACGTGGACAGCAGTGTCAGCATGCAGGTCCTATCCCGGGTGTCCTCGCCCGTGGGTGGCGTCGACGGCGGGAGTTCCTGGCTCGCGACCTCGGGCTGCGCCCGGGCCGCTCACAGTGGCGGGACCGCTCCGGAGTTGCACCGGATTCCTCCGCTGCTGCCGTCAGCGGTATGCGCCGGGGCGGTCACCCCGGCTGGTCGGGAGCCTAGCAGCCCGTATGTCGCCGCCCGACGCAGGCACACCCCTGCTTTGGTCGACAAGAAACGTGTGCTGCGGTGCCTGGGCACCGAGCGACCTGGCCCCGCCCCATCTGCTTCCCCGGCACCTCACTATGCTCGGCGAACATGGTGACTTCTGCCTCTGCTGTCCCGCCCGTCCTCGAGCGCCACGCCGTGCCCGACAAGTGCCCCGGGGCGCTGCGCATGTTCGAGGCCTCGGACGGCAAGATCGCGCGCGTCCGCCTCGCCGGGTCGCCCATGACCGTCGCCCAGGCCCGGCTCCTGGGCGACCTCGCCGACGAGCTCGGCGACGGACACGTGCTCTTCACCACCCGGGCCAACGTGCAGCTGCGCGGCCTGAGCGAGGACGACGCCGCGCAGTTCCCGGAGCGGGTCGAGGCCGCCGGCCTGCTGCCCTCCCGCACCCACGAGCGCACGCGCAACGCCGTCGTCAGCCCCCTGACGGGGATCGACGGGCGAGCCGATGTCATCCCGGTCGCCCAGGCGCTGGACCGGGCCATCTGCGCGGCGCCGGAGCTGACCGGTCTCGCGGGACGATTCCTCATCGGTCTCGACGACGGCTCCGGCGACGTCGCCTCCCTGCCGCTCGACCTGACCGCCCAGGTGCACCACGACCAGCTGGTCCTCGCCCTGGGCTCAGGCCGAGACGAGGACACTTGTGCCGTGGGCCCGCTCGCCGACCCCGCCGCCGTGGCGGCCACCCTGGCCGACGTCTGCCGGGTCTGGCTCGCCGTGCGTGCGGACCACGCCGAGGAGGTCTGGAACGTCGACGACCTGTCCCCCGCCGCCCGCGACGACCTGCACGACCGGGTCGGCGCGTCCCTGCAGCCCGCCGACCAGGCGGTGCGCCGCGCCACGGAGCAGCCCCGCCTCGCGGGGACGGTCCCCGACGGGGACGGGCGCGTGGCGGTGCTGGCGAAGGCGCCGATGGCCACCATCAGCAGCGCCGGGTGGCGCGCCGCCTGCGACGTGGCCGAGCAGGGGGATGGGCAGCTGCGCGTGACGCCGTGGCACGCGGTCGTCATACGAGCTGTCCCCGCTGACCAGGCCGCCGCCCTGCGGGAGACGCTCGCCCGGACCGGGTGGGCCACCGACCCGGCCGACCCCTGGCTCGACGTGCACGCCTGCACCGGCCTGCCGCTGTGCGCGCGGTCCCACGCTGACGTGCAGGCCCGCGCCCAGGACCTCGTCGACTCCTTGGGCACCGAGCCGCTGGACGGCCTGCCGGTCATGTGGTCCGGATGCGCCCGCCAGTGCGGCCACCCCGCGACCGCCCACCACGCCCTCGTGGCGACCGGCACCGACGAGTTCGAGATGTTCCTGCATGACGGCTCCCACGCGCCGCAGCAGGGCCCGAGCCGTGAGAGAGTCTCCTCCGGCCAGGCCATCGCCCTGCTGACGACCGCTGGGAGCATTGCGTGACGCACGACTACATCAAGGACGGCGCCGAGATCTACCGCCGGTCCTTCGCGACGATCCGGCGCGAGGCGCGGCTGGACCACCTGCCCGAGGATGTCGCCTACGTCGCGGTGCGGATGATCCACGCCAGCGGCCAGGTCGACCTCGTCGACGACATCGCCTACTCCCCCAGCGTGATCCAACGCGCCCGGGCCGCCCTGCAGGCCGGAGCTCCGATCCTGTGCGACGCGCAGATGGTGGCGTCCGGGGTCACGCGCAAGCGGCTGCCTGCCGACAACGAGGTGATCTGCCTGCTCAACGACCCGCGGGTGCCGGACCTGGCCCGCCAGCTCGGCACGACCCGCTCGGCCGCCGCGCTCGAGCTGTGGGGCGACCGGCTCGACGGCGCCGTCGTCGCCATCGGCAACGCCCCGACCGCGCTCTTCCACCTGCTGGACCTGCTGCGGCACACCGAGGCTCGCCCGGCGGCGGTGGTCGGGATCCCCGTCGGGTTCATCGGCGCGGTCGAGTCCAAGGAGGCGCTGGCCGCCAACGACCTGGGTCTGGACTACCTCGTCGTGCACGGCCGGCGTGGCGGCTCGGCGATCACGTGCGGGGCGCTCAACGCCATCGCCTCCGAGGTCGAGTGATGGCCGCCGAGGACGACCACCCGAGGCCCGGCCGGCTGATCGGCGTCGGGCTGGGCCCCGGCGACCCGGAGCTGCTGACGCTCAAGGCGGTTCGCGCCATCGAGGAGGCCGATGTCGTCGTCTACCACTCCGCCCGGCACGGCCGCTCCACCGCCCGGCTGATCGCCGATCCCCACCTGCGCGAGGGGGTGATCGAGGAGCAGCTCGTCTACCCCGTCACGACGGAGGAGTGCGACGACTACGACGACCAGCTCGCCGCCTTCTACGAGCAGTGCCGGGCCCGCCTCGCGACCCACCTCGACGCCGGCCGCACCGTGGCCGTGCTGTCCCTCGGCGACCCCCTCACCTACAGCTCCTACCAGCACCTGCACCAGCGGCTGGCTGCGGCATACGACACCACCGTGATCCCCGGGGTCACCTCGATCACGGCCGCCGCCGCCGTCGCGGGCACGCCCCTGGTGGAGGACACCGAGCTGCTGACGGTGGTCCCCGGCACGCTGCCCGCGGACGAGCTCGTCGCGGCCCTCCAGTCGACCGACAGCGCCGTGATCATGAAGCTGGGACGCACCTTCGCCGGCGTCCGCTCCGCCCTGGAGCGCGCCGGTCGGCTCGACGACGCCATCTATGTCGAGCGGGCCACCATGTCCGGCGAACGCGCCCTGCCAGCCCGCGACGTGGACCCGTCCGAGGTCCCCTACTTCTCCGTCGTGCTGCTGCCGAGCCGTATGCCGCGCAAGCCCGCTCCCCTGCCCGCCGTCGGTGCCTCGGTGCCGCTCGGGTCGGTCACCGTGGTCGGGACGGGACCCGCGGGCGCCGAGTGGCTCACCCCCGAGGCTCGCGGAGTCCTCGCCGCCGCAACGGATCTCGTGGGCTACACCACCTATGTCAGACGAGTCCCGGTGCGGCCGTGGCAGATCCGCCATGAGTCGGACAACAAGGTGGAGTCCGAGCGCGCGGCCTTCGCGCTGGACCTGGCCCGTCGGGGGCGCCACGTGGCCGTCGTCTCCTCCGGGGACCCGGGCGTCTTCGCCATGGCGACCGCGGTGCTGGAGGTCGCGAGCGAGCCTGGCTACCAGGACATCCCGGTGCGCGTGTGCCCGGGCATGACGGCGGCGCACGCGGCCGCCGCGCGGGCTGGTGCGCCCCTCGGGCACGACTACGCCACGATCTCGCTGTCGGACCGGCTCAAGCCGTGGTCGGTCGTCTCGGCGCGGGTGCGGGCAGCCCTGGAGGCCGACCTCGTCGTCGCGATCTACAACCCCGCCTCGCGCTCGCGCCGCGAGCAGGTCGTGGAGCTGAAGGCGCTGGCCCTGTCGCTGCGCGGCCCCCACACGCCCGTGGTGATCGCCCGCGACGTGGGCGGCCCCGAGGAGCGGGTGCGCGTCATACGGCTGGCGGACCTGCCGTGCGACGAGGTGGACATGCGCACCCTGCTGCTCGTCGGGTCGTCGCAGACGCAGATGGTGACGCGCCGCCCCGGTGGCGCGGCGCAGGTCGTGGCGTGGACCCCGCGCCGCTATCCGGATTGAAAGTTGGATGGCGACGACGCGGCCGACGCCGTCCAGCAGCTCACTCTGCTCGAGCGGATCCGCCACGCGGCGGGCTCGGCGCAGCTGCGCGCCGACCGGGAGCTGGCGGGCGAGCTGCCCCGACATCGTGGCTTCGCCGTCTCTTCGCGGACCCCGACACCGGCGAGCTGGCGTCCATGGACGCGAAGCGCCGATCCTTCACCGGGATCGTGCGGCGCCTGGTCGTCTGGCGGGACGGGACCTGTCGGGTCCCCTACTGCGACGCGCCCATCCGCCACGAGGACCCGCCCGGCCCTACGCGCGGGGCGGACCCGCCAGCGCCGACAACGCGGTCGGCCTGTGCGAGGCGCACAACTACGCGATGGAGGCCCCCGGGTTCACCCGGCACCTCGACCCGGACGGGGTGCTCACGGTCATCACCCCACCGACACCCGGCACGTCTCCCCACCTCGGCGCGCAACGGGGTGACTGCATGAGGATCGGGCTGCTGCGCTAGCGTGCCCGCATGCCCACTCACCACGTCGTCCCCGAGCGCGCCGACGAGCGCATCGACCCACCCAAGCTCGCGGGTGACCGCGAGAGCCTCGACACCTGGCTCGAGCTCTACCGCGAGACGGTGCTGCTCAAGGTCGCGGGCCTGGACGCGGAGCATCTGGCCCGACGCGCGGTCCCGCCGTCGAGCCTGAGCCTGCTGGGCGTCATCCGCCACCTGACCGAGGTCGAGGAGTACTGGCTGCGCGCGGTCCTCCTCGACGAGGACGTGCCCGACCGCTACTGCACCCCCGACCGCCCAGACGGGGACTTCGAGGACGGGTCGCCGGCGACTGCGGTGGCGGACGTCGCGGCATACGAGCAGGTGCTGGTCACCGCCCGGGCCACCGCTGCGGCCTGGTCCGACCTGGACGCGCCCGTCCGCGGGCTCCGCCACGGCGAGCAGCTCAACCTGAGGTGGATCCTGGTGCACCTCGTCGAGGAATATGCCCGCCACCTCGGCCACATGGACCTGCTCCGCGAGGCCGTCGACGGCCGGACGGGCTACTGATCCGGTCGACCCGGACCAGCAGCCCGTTCGCCGCCGGGCCGGTCAGGCGCGCAACCGCTCGACCGCGGCCTTGACGGTGACGAGGCGGCGAGGTGTGGCGCACCAGTGCTCGGTTCGACGCGGCCAGCGGCAAGGCGCTGTCGTGGCTGCTCACGATCGCGCACCGGCGCGCCGAGGGTCAGTCGACCTGCATCTCGCCGAGCTCGCTCCAGTCGTCCTGGTCGACGGACTGGCTGACGACCTTCGGCGTCGCGGAGAGGTACTGCGGCAGCTCGGCCTGGGCAGCCTTGAAGTGGTCGCTGTTGACGTGCGCGCCACCGGCATCGCCGTCGCGGAACGCCTCGACGAGGACGTACTCATTGCTGTCGTCCAGGCTGCGCGACCACTCGAACCACAGGCAGCCCTCCTCGGCGCGCGTGGCCTCGGTGAAGGCACGGGAGATCTCGGGCCAGGCGTCGGCATGCTCAGGACGGACGGGGAACTTGGCGGTGATGAAGATCAAGGTGTGTCTCCTCAGGTTGTGGGGGTGGCGACGCGCGTCGTGGCGGTCTGCGCGGAGCCGATCGACGACTGGATGAGCCCGCCGACCTCCTCCGACACGATACCGAACACCGTCCCGACGGCGATCGCCAGGAGCGCGCCGCCGAGGTCGCAGCCGGTGTCGAAGAAGACGGCCGCGCCGCCGAACCCGCCCGTGATGATCGACGGCAGCGGCAGCGCCGCCTCCACTCACAGCGCAAAGCCCACGATCGTGACCACCACGGCGAGCGCGAGGGCCGAGGCGCTCACGTCCGAGGCCCCGGCTCATCACCGAGCCCTGGAGCGCGCCGGACGACTTCAGGCTCGTTCTCCTTGTCAGGGGGTGAGGATCGCGCGACCGCGCACGCGGCCGGCGTCGAGGTCCGAGATCGCCGTCTGGAAGTCGTCCAGGGCGTACTTCTGCGTGTGCAGGGTGACCGCGCCTCGAGCGGCGAGGGCCATGAGGTCGCACAGGTCGTTGTACGACCCGACGAGGTTGCCGATCACGTTCTTCTCCGCCGAGATCAGGTCGATCGTGGGGACGTCGACGTTCTCGCCATAGCCCACGACGTGGTAGTCGCCGGCCTGGCGTGTCATCGCGATGCCCTCGCTGGTCGAGCCGCCCTCGCCGACGAAGTCGAGCACCACCTCCGCCCCTGTGCCCCGGGTGATCTCGAGGACTTCCTCGACCTGGCTGCCCGCGGCCACCACTCCGTGGTCGGCGCCGAGGTCCAGCGCGAGCTTGAGGGCCTCCGGGTTTCGGTCGACCACCACCAGCTGCGCGGGCGACAGCGCCTTCATGACCTGAATGCCGATGTGGCCGAGGCCTCCGGCGCCGATCACGACGCAGGTGTCCCGGGGCGTCAGCCGCCTCGCCGCCTTCGCCGCTGCGTGGTACGCCGTCAGCCCGGCGTCGGCCAGGGCGGCGACGTCGGCCGGCTCGAGGTCGTCGTCGATGGGCACGACGCTGCGCGCCGACGTGCGGAGGTACTCGGCGTACCCTCCGTTCGTGTCGACGCCGGGGAACTGGCTGTTCTCGCAGTGGACGTCGTCTCCGGTGCGGCAGGCGCGGCACAGGCCGCAGGTGATGTGCGGGTGCACGATCACCTTGTCGCCCTCGCGGACGTTCGTCACCGCGGAGCCGACGGCGTGCACCCAGCCGGCGTTCTCGTGACCGATCGTGTAGGGCAGCGCGACGCCGGTCTTCTCCGCCCACTGTCCTTCGAGGATGTGGAGGTCAGTGCGACATACGCCAGCGCCGCCGATCCGCACGATGACGTCGAACGGTCCCGAGACCTCGGGGACGTCGACCTCGCGCATCTCGAGGTCCTGGTGGTAGCCGATGACCTGGACGGCTCGCATCGTGCTCATGACAGGGGGTCCTTCCGTAGGGAGGTGAGGGGGATGAAGGTGGGGTCGTACGCCTCGTCGGCGCGCTCCGCGCCGTCCGGGCGGTGGACCTGGTCGTCCTCGGACCCGGGGTAGCGGGTCCGGAGGAGGCCGCGGCAGAAGTGCGCGTTGCCGTCGATCGAGATGCGCGTGGACCGGGCCCGCCGCACGGCGAGGGGTACGTCGTCCGGCGGCACCCCGTCGTGGTCGACGAGGACCAGGGCATCCGGGTCGAGGGGCAGTCCGACGGTGTCCCGGCGCCTCAGGAGCGCGTCGGTGTGCGGTCCGGCCGGGAGCTCGGCCAGGGTCACCGAGCCCAGCGACTCGACATCGCGGTCGGGGTCGGCGCGCAGCAGGGCGGTCAGGCACCGCTCCATGGCGGCCGTGTGCGCTTTGCGTCGGAACGTGGTGCGCAGCTCGTCGAGCGACTCCTCCGCCTCGTGGGCGAAGGTGCCGCGGTAGCCGGCGTCGGCCGCGAGCCCGGCGTTGATCTTGTCGGAGTCGTGATGGTCGTCGAGCTCGACCACGACCTGCCCGGTCCACGCAAGCGCCGTGAGCACGTCCTTGCTGTCGGAGGCCATCAGGTAGGCGAAGTTCGGCGAGCAGAACGATGTCGGCAGCCGCAGGTGCAGCTCCACTCCCCCGGCATCGTCGACCGCGACCGACCGGACGAACCCGAGGTCGGTGATCGGCTCGTCGAGCTCCGGGTCGAGGACCGCCGAGAGCGCCACGCGGACCTCGTCGCCGTACGACGTCGGGGCTGGTGCGAGCGTCATCGTCACACCGCCGCCAGGTCGGCGCGCTCCGGTTCGCGGGGCCCGGTCGCGGTCTCCCCCGCCGTGGGCAGACGGAGCTCGGCCGGCACCTCGATGTCGTACATCTTGGCGGCGTTGAGCCCGAGAATCTTCTTCTTCTGCGCTGTCGTGATCGGGGAGTACTCGCTCATGTCGTCGGGGATCTGGAAGTCGACGAACCGCTCCACGAGCCAACGCGGCGTCCAGATCGCGTAGTCACTGGAGAACTGGATGCGGTCCTCGCCGATCCAGTAGATGAGCTCGCCGATGATCTGCGCGAAGTATCGCGGACGCGTGTGGATGAACGGCATCGCGACGGCCAGGCCGCCATGCACGTTGGGCTCCTGCGTCGCGATCCAGCAGAAGTCCTCCAGCCTCGGCAGGCCGACGTGCTCGACGACGAAGTTGAGGTCGGTGAAGTCGCTGGCGACGTGGTCCACGTCGGCGACGTCGAACGCGTCGCGGTCGAGTGGGCGAATCGTCGGGCCCTTGTGGATGTGGACGTTCGTGATGCCCAGCTCGCGGCACACCTCGAAGTAGCGGTAGGCCCACGGGTCGCTCAGCTTCCAGCCCCGCGACTGCCCGTGCCACTCGGCGGTGTAGAGCTTGACCCCGCGGAACTTCATGGCCTCGTGGTCGGCCCGAAGCTGGTCGAGACCGGCCTCGCCGTTGCGGGGATCGAAGTGGTGGTTGTACGTCAGCTTGCCGGGGTTGGCCCGCGCGAGCTCGAACGACTCCTCGGCCTGCGCGAAGCCCTTCGCGTAGAACTCACCGAGGTGAGCCGGCTGGAAGATCGCATGGTCGACGATCCCGGCGTCGAAGACGTCGCGCATGAGGCGCTCGCCTCCCTGGTAGAGGAACTCGTCGTACTCCCAGGCCTGATCCTCCGGGGAGAGGTTGCGGTGGTAGTCGTAGAAGCAGTCGATGAACTGCTTGCCGTGGATGTTGCGCTGGTTCTCCGGGCGCGCGTCCCACAGGGCGATGTGGGCGTCGACGATGAAGTAGGACTCGCCGTCCTTGGTGTACATGTGCGTCCTCCTGCTCGGGCCATGATGTGACGCTGATCACGCGACCCTCCGCAGGCTAGGTCGTCGCGACGGGCCGTCGCACTGCGACGACGTCTCAATCTGAGATCCGCGGGCGTCTCAATTTGAAACGCATCCCTGAGGTCGTGTCGCCGTCGAGGATGTAACGTCCGTCACAGGAGGCGAGCAGGAGAGGCAGGTGGTCCCGGTGGACGACCAGGCCGTGTCCGAGCGGGCCCGTCGTCACCGTGAGGTGCGGCGCTCGCTCGGCGCCATCCCCGCCCTCGGCTCACAGATGTCCGTTCGCCTCGTCGCCTCGTGGCAGCGCAGCCAGGACTACGGCGTCTCGTTGGAGGCGGTCGAGCCGTCCTTCACCGGCACGCTCAACGATGAGTCGCTCTTCTTCGAGTGCGGCCGCGAGGTGCTCGCCAGCCTGCACCAGACCCTCATCAACGAGCCGGTCTCCCTCATGCTCACCGATGCCGACGGCCTCGTCCTCAACCGGATGAGCGGCGACACCTCGCTGCTCCGCGCCCTTGACGCCGTCCACCTCGCGCCCGGCTTCGCGTACGCCGAGCGCGCCGTCGGGACCAACGGCCTCGGGCTCGCCATCGCAGACCGTGCGCCAACGGTCGTCCGCGCCGACGAGCACTACGCCCTCAGCCTCTGCACCTACACGTGCGCGGCCGTGCCCGTGCTCGACCCGATCAGCGGTCACCTCGAGGGCTGCGTCAACCTCACCACGTGGTCGACCCAGTCGAGCAACCTCCTGCTCGCGCTCGCCCAGTCGGCGGCGAGCAACACCTCCGCGATGATGCTGGCGCGCTCGCGCGGCCAGAAGGCGCGGGTCCCGCAGCGCGGCGAGGTGTTCCGGGTCGAGACCTCGCGGCTGGAGCCGGGCACCGGAAGCCTGGCGGACCTCGGACCGGCCTGGGCCGACGTGCTGGGCCGGGCAGGCACGGCGATCCGCGACGAGCGGATCGTGCTGGCCGTCGGCGAGGAGGGCGCCGGGCGGGCGACCGTCCTGGCCCAGGCGCTGCGGCAGGCCTTCCCGCGCGACCGGATCCTTGCCGCCTCACCTCCGGCACCCCAGGACAGCGAGGCGTGGCTGGGGCTCTGGATCCCGGAGCTCGGCAAGCCCGGGACCAGCATCCTCGTCCGCGACGTCGACCTGCTGCCGGAGTGGGTGGCCGAGCACGTGCGCGACCTCGTCGTGCAGGCGCGGGTCCGGGCGCACGGCGGCGACCACGTCCCGTTCGCGATGACCGCGAGTCGCTTCGACGCGCTCCCGCCGGCCCTGACACCGCTCGTCGACACCATCGTGGCGGTGCCGCCGCTGCGCGAGCGTACCGAGGACGTGCTCCCGCTCGCGCGTCTGGCGGCCCGACGCGCACGCGGTCGCGAGGTCACCTTCACCCACGCCGCCGAGGCGGCGCTGCGCGACTGCGGGTGGCCCGGAAACGCGCGCCGGCTGGTCGAGGTGGTCACCCAGGCGGCCCGCCGCAGTGACACCATCGACGTACGCCACCTCCCGGCCGACGTGGTCTCGGGCGCCTCCCGACGCCTGACGAGGATCGAGACGTTCGAGCGCGACGAGATCGTCCGGGTGCTGACCCGGCCCGGCATCTCGATGAAGGAGGCGGGCGAGGAGCTCGGCATGAGCCGGGCCACGGTCTACCGCAAGATCGCGCACTACGACATCCACGTCCCCCGCACGACCTGACCTCGTCGCGACCCGCGTGGGAGCATGCACTCGGGTCTCGTGCCCGCCGACTGCTGCTCGTCGTCGACGCGCCGTCGCTGCTGCACCGCAACCACCACGCGCGGGCGCACACGCGGCTGACCGACCGCCAGGGCCAGCCGATCCGGGCGCTGCAGGGGATGCTCCGCCACATCCTCGAGTCGATCGACACGATCGCCCCCGACGTCGTCGTCGTCGTGCTCGGTGCCTGCCGGCTGCGGGCCCGCGGCGAGGCGGTGGTGGGTGGTGTGCACCTCAGGAGCCACGGTCATCGCAGTGAGATCGCCTGGGGCGCGGGCAAGTCGGGCCCGTGAGCGCCACTCCAGCACGGCGCGGACCGTCGTGCAGACCAGCAGGAGGACGAGCACGAGCTGGATCCACCACCGGACGCCGACCTGCCTCTGGCGCAGGTCTGCGAGGAGTGTCAGCCCCACCAGGACGGCCAGGGCGGTCGCCCCACCTTGGCGGACGCGGAACGTTCCCCGTGTGCCGAGCCTGCGCAGGCCGATCGCGCCTCGTCGGCCGAGATGATCCTCATCGCCGCGCCTCCAGCCACGCCACGGCGGCCTCGGGGTCGTCGACGGTCGGCACGTCCGACACGTCCGGGCGGTCGACCATCACGACGGGCAGCCCGAGTCGCCGCGCCGCCTCGAGCTTGGCGGCCGTGGCCGTGCCCCCACTGTCCTTGGTCACCACCACGTCGATCGCGTGCTCGCGCAACAACGCCAGCTCCCCCTCGACGCGGAACGGCCCTCGAGCCAGCACGACCTCGGCATACGGCGGGACCACCGCAGGCGGGTCCACCGACCGCACCAGGCAGAAGGTGTCGTGCAGGAACGCGAACTCCCCCACCTCCTGGCGCCCGATCGTCAGGAACAGCCGCCGCCCCAGGTAGGCCCCGATGTGGGCGGCGTCCGCGAGCGTCGGCACACGGTGCCAGTCGTCGCCGTCCTGCTCCTCCCACCCCGGCCGGCGCAGCGCCACCAGGGGCACGCCGACCTGCGAGCAGGCCTGCGCCGCATGCTCGCTCATCCGGGCGGCATAGGGGTGGGTGGCGTCGACGACCACGTCGACGCGCTCCGCGCGGAGGTATGCCGTCAGCCCGGCCACGCCACCGAAGCCCCCGACCCGGACCTCGACGTCGGGGACCCGCGGCGCGGACGTCACCCCGGCGAGGGAGTAGCGGACGGCATACGACTCGGGGCGCTCCGCGAGGAGCGCTGCCAGCTGACGGGCCTCGGTGGTGCCGCCGAGGACGAGCACGTGACGGGTCACGGGACCCATCTCATCACAGTGCGACAATGCCGCCATGGCGCAGGTCACGGGCGGTCGCGAGGCGCAGCTGGAGCACACGGGGCTGCGGCCGGGATGGACGACGGGGGCGTGCGCGACCGCCGCGACCAAGGCGGCGTGGACGGCGCTGCTGACCGGGGACTTCCCGGACCCGGTCACCATCACGCTGCCCAAGGGCCGCACACCGGCGTTCGC
The DNA here is from genome assembly GCF_009707125.1 of Arsenicicoccus cauae. Classification (GTDB taxonomy): domain Bacteria; phylum Actinomycetota; class Actinomycetes; order Actinomycetales; family Dermatophilaceae; genus Arsenicicoccus; species Arsenicicoccus cauae. Next base: position 151,879 of record NZ_WLVL01000040.1, on the reverse strand, counting down.
GCTGACCGCGGAGGCCCACGGCGACGGCTGGGCCGAGGCCGCGGTCACCAAGGACGCGGGCGACGACCCGGACGTGACCCACGGCGCCGTCGTGCGGGCCCGCGTGCGGCACGGCGCGCCAGGCACGGGGGTGGTGTTCCGCGGCGGCCACGGGGTCGGGCGGGTGACGCTGCCGGGCCTGCCCCTCGACGTCGGTGAGCCGGCCATCAACCCGGTCCCGCGTCAGCTGATGCGCCAGGCCGTGCGCGAAGCCGTCGGGATGGCAGAGGGGGCGCCCGACCCCGACGTGGACATCGAGATCAGCGTCGACCAGGGCGTCGAGATGGCCCCGCACACCTGGAACCCCCGCATCGGCATCGTCGGCGGCCTGTCCATCCTCGGCACGACCGGGGTCGTCGTCCCCTACTCCTGCGCGGCGTGGATCGACTCCATCCGCCGCGGCATCGACGTCTCGGAGGCGCTCGGCCTGCCGCACGTCGCGGGGTGCACCGGCTCGACCTCGGAACGCGTCGTGACCGAGCTCTACGACCTGCCGACGCCGGCGCTGCTCGACATGGGCGACTTCGTCGGTGCGGTGCTCAAGTACCTGCGCCAGCACCCCCGCCCGCGGCTGACGATCTGCGGGGGTTTCGCCAAACTGTCCAAGCTCGCCAACGGCCACCTCGACCTGCACTCGGGGCGCTCCCAGGTCGACAAGGCGCACCTGGCCGCGCTCGCCGAGCAGGCCGGCGCCCCAGCCGATCTCGTCGGCCGCCTGCACGGGGTCAACACGGGGCTCGAGGCCCTCACCCTGTGCCGGGAGGCGGGGGTGCCCCTCGGGGACGAGGTCGCGTATGCCGCCCGCCAGAGCGCCCTCGAGGTGCTGCAGGGCGCGCCGGTCCTGGTCGACGTGGTGTGCATCGACCGGGCGGGCACGATCGTGGGGCGCGTCGACCCCGCCTGACCTGCCGCCCCGGCGCTCAGCGGGGGGCGATGGGCGGGGGCAGGGCGCAGTCGTGCCGGTCCCGCTCGCGAGAGTAGAGGTGCGAGTCGCGGAACTCCGACGCCGCGAGCACCTGCCCGACCAGGATGATGGCGGTCCGTCGCAGCCCGTGGTCGCGCACCGCGTCACCGAGCTCGCCGAGGGTACCGCGCCACACGACCTGCTCGGGCCGGCTCGCCATCGCGACCACCGCTGCGGGACAGTCGAGCCCGTAGTGCGGGGCCAGCTCGGCCACCACCTCGTCCGCGAGATGCGTGGCGAGGTGCAGGGCCATCAGGGCACGGGACCGGCCGAGGGTGGCGATGGTCTCGTGCTCGGGCATCGCGGAGGCGTTGCGGGCCAGGCGCGTCAGGATGATCGTCTGCCCGACGGTGGGGACGGTGAGCTCGCGGCCCAGAGCGGCCGCCGCGGCGGCGAAGGCCGGCACCCCCGGCACCAGGACGTAGTCGATCCCCGCCGCCTCCAGCCGGCGCACCTGCTCCGCGACCGCCGAGAAGACCGACAGGTCCCCCGACTGCAGCCGCGCCACGTCGTGGCCCGCCTCGTGGGCGGCGACGATCTCGGCCATGATCTGGTCGAGGTCCAGGTGCGCGGTGTCGACCAGGCGGGCGTCGGCGCGGCACTCGGCGAGCAGCTCGTCCGGGACCAGCGCCCCGGCGTAGAGCACGACGGGGCACGCCTGCAGCAGCCGCAGACCGCGCACGGTGATCAGGTCGGCCGCCCCGGGACCAGCGCCGATGAAGTGGACGGTCATGCGGGCAGCTCCTCGGGTCGGACGACGGACCACTGCGTGACCGGGCGCGCGGGGCTCCACGACGTGAAGCCCCCCACCGCGTCGGCGTGCGACACCTCGAGGCGGGTGAGCGAGCCGCCATACCGACGAAACATGGTGAACAGCAACGCCTCCGAGTCCAAGGTCACGGTGTTGGCGACGAGTCGGCCACCCGGGCGCAGGGCGTCCAGGACGGCCGGCACGAGACCGTCGGCGGTCAGCCCGCCCCCGACGAAGACGGCGTCCGGCCGCGACAGCCCGGCCAGCGCGCCAGGCGCCAGACCCTCGACGACCTGCAGGCCGGGCACGCCGAGCCGCTCGGCGTTGCGGCGGATCCGCTTGACCCGGTCGGGGCGGGGCTCGACCGTGACGGCGCGGCACGTCGGGTGCGCCCGCAGCCACTCGATGCCGATGCTGCCGGACCCACCACCGATGTCCCACAGGAGCTCCCCCGGCGCCGGGCGCAGCGCCGCCAGAGTGGCGGCGCGCACGTGCTGCTTGGTGAGCTGCCCGTCGGTCTCGTAGAGCTCGTCGGCGAGCCCCGGCACGAGCCCCACCGACGAGTCGTATGACGAGAGGCACTGCACCGCCACGATGTTGAGCGGGCTGCCGGGGTCGGCGTCCCACGACGCGGCGACGCCCTCGACGACCCGCTCGGCCGGGCCGCCGAGGTCCGAGAGCACCCACAGCAGGCTGTCCCCCAGGCCGTGCTCGGTCAGCAACGTGGCGACGGCCTTGGGGGTCAAGGCATCTCGGGACAGCACGAGGACGCGGCGGCCCGGGTGCGCCACCACGGCGAGGCGCTCGAGGGGGCGGCCCACGGCGGACACCACGTCGACGTCCTCGAGACCCCAGCCGAGGCGGGCGCAGGCCAGGGACAACGATGACGGCGCCCCGATCACGTCGACCCTGTCGGGGCCCAGCAGCTCGGCCAGGGTGCGCCCGATGCCATGGTGCATGGGGTCTCCGCTCGCGAGCACCACGACCCGGACGTCGTCGCCCAGCCCGTCGAGCAGCGGGCGCAGGCCCTCGCGCAGGGGCACCGGCAACGGCTCGACCCGCGCTCGGTGGTGGCCGACGACGAGGTCGGTCTGGCGCGGGCTGCCCACGAGGACGTCGGCGCCGCTGACGGCGGCGCGGGCGCGGTCGGCAAGGCCGGCCCACCCGTCCGCGCCGATGCCGACGACCACCACGGGTGCGCTCACAGTCCGATCAGCTCCTTCAGCGCGCGGGTGTCCAGGTGGTCGGCGACGGCGTCGGCCAACCGGTCGAGCATCGCGGTCCTCTGCTCGGCGAAGGCCGATGCGCCGGGCTCGGGCCGCCACGCCGGCCGGGTCCGCTCGGCCACCACCTGCAGGAAGCCGCGCCGGAAGCCGTCGTTCTCGAAGGCTCCGTGCCAGGTGGTCCCCCACACCGAGCCGCGCTGCCACCCGTCGAGGAAGGGGACGGTCTGGGCATACCGCTCGGACGCCGGCGCGTCGGTGCGCTCGCTCACGCCGTGGTGGATGAGGTAGGCCGTCACCCGGTGCCCGTGCCACTGCCCGGTCGGCGTCCCGAGGCGCTTCTCCCGCGCGAAGGTCACCCGCGTCGGCAGCAGCCCGAGCCCGGGCACCGTTGCGGCAGCGGGGCTCTCGACGGCATACGGGTCGTGCACCTGCTCGGCGAGCATCTGGTAGCCACCGCAGATCCCGAGAACCGGACGCCCGGCCCGGGCGCGCTCGACGACGGCGCGGTCGAGCCCGCGCGAGCGCAGCCAGGCGAGGTCGCTCTGTGTGGCGCGCGAGCCCGGCAGGACCGTGAGGTCGGCGGCGGCCACGACCGCCGGGTCCGTGGTCACCTCGACCTGCACGCCGGGCTCGATGGCCAGGGCGTCCACGTCCGTGGCGTTGCTGACGCGGGGGAGCCGGATCACCGCCACCCTCAAGGGTTCTCGCGGCTCGGCGGACGAGACGGCGTCGGCGCGTGACCAGCCGGAGATGGCCAGGGCGTCCTCGGAGTCGAGCCACACGTCCCGCAGGTAGGGGACGACGCCCAGCACGGGCCGGCCTCCGGTGCGCTCCTCGAGCATGCGCAGGCCGGGCTCGAGCAGCCCGAGGTCGCCGCGGAACTTGTTGACGATCCAGGCCTTGATGCACGCCTGGTCCTCCGGGTCCAGGATCCCGAGGGTGCCGTAGAACGCGGCCAGCACGCCGCCGCGGTCGATGTCCCCGACCACCACGACGGGCAGGCCGACGGCGCGCGCGAGCCCGAGGTTGACGTAGTCCCCGGACCGCAGGTTGATCTCGGCGGGCGACCCGGCACCCTCGGCGATGACGACGTCGTGGCGCGACGCGAGGTCGCGGTAGGCCTCGAACGCGGCGTCCGCCAGGGCCCGCCGGCCGGTCGCCCACTCCCCCGCCTGCAGCTCGCCCCACGGCTGCCCGAGCAGCACGACGTGGCTGCGGCGGTCCGAGCCGGGCTTGAGGAGCACGGGATTCATCGCGGCCTCGGGCGTGACGCCGCACGCGAGGGCCTGCACCCACTGGGCCCGCCCGATCTCGGCGCCGTCGGGGCAGACCATCGAGTTGTTGGACATGTTCTGCGCCTTGAACGGCGCGACGCGCACCCCCTCGCGGGCCAGCCAGCGGCAGATGCCCGCGGTGACGAGCGACTTGCCCGCGTCGGACGTCGTCCCGGCGACGAGCAGCCCCCTGGTCATGCCTGCCCGCCCGTCGTCGTCGTCGTTGTCGTCGTTGTTGTCATTGTCGTCGTCGTTGTTGTCGCCGTTGTCGTGGTGGTCCCGTCCCCGCGCTCGGCGAGGCGGTGCGCCGGGCCGACGGGTCCTCGGGCCGGTCGTATGCCGTCCGCCACCGCTCCGACGATCGCCGCCACGGCCAGGGCCGCCGCGCCGATGGTCCGCGAGAGACGCACGGCCCGAGCCAGGTCCGCGGTGACGACCGCACGTCCGCGACCCAGCGTGCCGCGGTCCTCCACCTCGTCGTCGTAGCGATTGGCCCCCCCGAGCCGCACGTCCAGGGCCCCGGCGAAGGTCGCCTCGACGGGACCGGCGTTGGGGCTCGGGTGGTGGGGGGCGTCCTCGCGCCACGCGCGCAGGGCCTCGGCCCGGTCGCCGCCGTGCCGCGGGGCCAGCGCCACGGTCAGCGCGGCGCACGCGCGGGCCGGCGCCAGGTTGACGAGGTCGTCGAGCCTGGCTGCGGCCCAGCCGAACTCGCGATAGCGCCGGTTGCGGTAGCCGATCATCGCGTCGAGGGTGTTGATCGCGCGGTAGCCGAGCAGGCCCGGCACGCCCAGCAGCCCGCCCCACAGCAGCGGGGCGACGACGGCGTCGGAGGTGTTCTCGGCCAAGGACTCGGTGGCGGCCCGGGCCAGCTCGTCCGCGGCCAGGCCGTCCGGGTCGCGGGAGCAGAGGTGGCTCAGGCGGTCTCGCGCACCGGGCAGGTCGTCGGCGTCGAGGAGCCGCGCCATGGCGTCGCCCTCGCGCGCCAGGCTGGTGCCGCCGAGGACGACCCAGGTGGCGACCGCGGTGGCCGCCGTCCGGGCCAGCGGCCGGTCACGCAGGCCGCGCTCCACCAGGCCCCCCGCGCCCGTCACCGCGCCGACGAGCAGGGCGACGTGCAGGGTCCCCGCCGAGCGGGCCTCCCGATAGGTCAGGCGCTCCAGCCGGGCCGCCGCCCCGCCGAAGGCCGCCACCGGGTGGGCCCGGCGTGGGTCGGCGAGGACGAGGTCTGCGGCATACCCCAGGACCAGGCCCCCCGCCCGCGGTCCGACACGCTCCAGCCACTGCACCCGCACACCCTATCCACCTCGTGAGGCTGCCCGGGCCACTGGCCAGGGGAGTCGCTCAGGGCGTCAGGGCGGCTCCGGGCAGGCGTCCGAGGACCACCGTCGCGGTCGCCGACCGGGCCCGGGCGACGACCGCGCCGCCGGCCGCCAGCACCGCCGCCTCGGCGACGCTGGGCACGCCCACGTGGCGACGCACGACCTCGCTGGGCGCCGCGACCTGCTGGGACGCGAGCGTCTCGTCGTCGTAGGTCTGCAGGGGCACGCCGAGATGCCTCGCCAGCTCGACGACGGCAGGCTCCGTCCGCTTGCGGGTGGAGGTCACGACGGCGGCCACCGTGTCGCGGGGGACGACCGCGTCGCCGTCGGCGGGACCGTCGACCTGCTCGTCGAACCGTCCTTCGTCGAGCCCCTCGACCAGCCCGTCGACCTGCTGGTCCTCGACCAGCCCGTCGACCAGCGCGACGAGCTCGTCGACGGGGGCGCCGGACCGGGTGCCCACCCCCAGGATCAGTTCACTCATGGGCGCGATCCTGCCACCGTGCCCAGGTCGTCCTCCCGACCGGACGGGCGGGTATGCCGAGAGCCCGCCCCTGGCCGGGGACGGGCTCTCGCACTGGTGCTGCGGTGCTTGCTGCGGTCTGTGAGGCGTGGACCTGGTCAGCCGGCGGGCTGGGCCGAGGGCACCGCCGAGCCCGAGCCCGAGCCGGACGAGGGCTTCCCCATCGAGCCACCCATGCCACCGAGCTGCTCCAGCTCGGCCTTGGTGACCATGCGGGCGCCCTCGGGCTTGGTCAGGTCACGGTCGAGCTCGGAGATCTGGGACACCAGGGTCAGGTGCAGGTTCTTGGCCTTGAGGTCCTGCAGCTCCTTCTTGCTCTTGGCGTCCTCGGCCTTGGTCTCGTCGAACCAGCTCAGGACCTGCATCACGTCGCCCTTGACGGCGGTGAAGCGACCGTCGGCGATCGTGGCGTCGAAGGCCAGGACCGAGCCGGCCTTGAGCTCGGCGAGGCTCTTGGTGGCGTCCTTGACCATCTGGTCGGTGAACTGCTTGGGCGCGATCCGCTTGCCGTCCTGGAACATCTGGGTCAGGAACGGCTGGATCTTGACCTGCACCTTGACCGTGTCGCCCTCGCTCGTGAACGTGCCGTTGGTGTCGAGGTTGCTCTTGACGGCGGCGGTCAGCTGCTTGGTCTGGTCCGGCGTGAGCTGGGTCGGGTTGGTCGTGGCGGCGGCGCCGCCGCTGGACTTCGCCAGCTGCTCCACGGTGCCCTTGTCGAAGCCCACCCACTTGCCGTTGACGGCGTCCTTGATCCAGCTCGGCGCCTGCCCGAGCGCGCCCTGCACGTCGGCCATGGAGAACGCGCCGGTCTGGTCGGCGATCTTGGCCAGGTCGAGCTTGACGAAGGTGTCCTGCGCGGCGGTCCTGAGGTTGAACAGGTCCGAGTCCGTCTTCCAGGACATCGAGGTGTTGATCTTGGTCGGGTCGGTCTCGTCCTTGAGCGCCGCCCCCGTCGACTGCATGTCGACGACGATGGACGACCCGGAGATCAGCTGGGCGATCTTGGGCGAGACGCTCGGCGTCCTGGTGGAGCCCCCGCTGCCGCTGCCGCTGCCCATGCTCGACGCGAGCTTGATGATCGTGTCCGGGCTCGCCTCGAGCTTGGTCGTGACGCGCTGGCGCTTGCTGTCACCGGTCTTGTCGTAGGCGGAGAAGAACGCTCCCTTGGCGTCCGACCCGACCGCCGCGGCCGCCTTGGCGTCGCTGCCGGTCGTGCCTGCCCCGCAGGCGGCGAGCGTCCCGATCGCGAGCGGCGCGGCGACGAGGCCGGCGATGATCCTGCTGCGCGTGTCCATCCTGGTGTCCCCCTGGATCCTGGTGTCGGCGGCCCTGGCGGGCCGGCCACTGACTCGAACCTACTCGCCGATCCGGGCCGGCGGAGCCCGATCCGACCAGGGTCCACCCTGTCGCGACCCTGGTCGTTGCCGGTCCACCCCTACCAACCCCCGGGGCCGGGCCAGGGTTCCCGTTGGTAGGCTGCGGGCACCGAACACCGCAGGGCGGGGAAGCCGGTGAGACTCCGGCGCTGACCCGCAACCGTGACCTCCTGGCGCCATCCGTGGCCTGGAGCAGCCGGACCGCCCGTCCTGCGCGTCGGCTCCGTCTATCCGCCGTGGCATGCGGGTGGAGCTCGTCCCGGGCAGTTCCGAGGCGGCCCACGCCCGCCAAGGAAGGTCGCCCGTGTCCTCCACGTCCCGCTCCATCTCTCGTGCTGGCCGTCCCCGCAGGGCGGATGGGAACGTCGTCACGCCGATCACCGCGGTGCTCGCCCTGTTCCTGGCGACGCTGTTGTCGGCGTTCGTGTCGACGATCGCCCTCGCGGCGCCCGCCCACGCGGCGGACGCCTACCGCTTCTGGGGCTACTACCAGCTGACGAACGGCACGTGGGGCTTCGCGACCAAGGGGCCCGACGGCACGACGCCGGCCGACGGGTCGGTCGAGGGCTACCGCTTCGCCCTGGGCGACACGAGCACCCCGCGGCTGCCGCGCGCGGTCGTGACCTTCGACCAGGCCTGCGGCTCGACCCCGGCCGTCTCCGGGAGCAAGCGCGTGGGCGTGGTCGTGGACTTCGGGCGCGAGGCCGACGCGCGGGAGCCCGGCACCGCTGTGCCGCCCCCCTACGCCACCTGCGTGAGCGTCCCCACGGCGGCCACGGGTGCGCAGGTCCTGGCGGCGGCGGCCAAGCCCCGCGTGGACAAGGCCATGGTGTGCGGCATCGACGGCTACCCGGCGAGCGGCTGCAGCGACACCGTCGCGGACGTGCCGGCCGCCGCCAGGGCCGCTGACCAGCCGGTGACCATCGACGTCCGCTCGGCCTCGTCCTCAGCCGCCACCTCGGGCGCGGCCGCCTCCTCCTCCGCCGCCGCAGCCTCGTCCTCGAGCTCGTCCTCCAGCACGACCGCGTATGTCGTCGGCGTACTCGCCGTCCTAGCACTGCTCGCCGCCGCGGCCTGGGCCATGGCCCGACGCCGCCGCACGGACGGGCGCTGACGGACCTCGTGACGTCCGGTCGAGCACGCGTGCCGCGACGGGTCCATCCCGTGGCGTGGTGGCTGTGGGCCCTGGGGCTCGCGACGGCCGCGTCCCGGACCGACAACCCGCTGCTGCTGCTCGCCGTCGTCGCGGTCGCGATCCTCGTCGTCGCGCTGCGCGAGGACCCGCACGCGGACGCACCCCTGACGATGTTCCTCGCCCTGGGGCTGGTCGCCGTCGCGCTGCGGGTCGGCCTGTCGATCCTCGTGGGCGGGGGCGCGACGGGCCAGGTCGTGCTCGTCACCCTGCCCCGCGTGCCGCTCCCCGAGGCGGCGGGCAGCCTGCGTCTCGGCGGCCCGGTGACGCTCGAGGGCGTCCTGGCCGCGCTCTGGCAGGGCCTGCAGCTCGCCGCGATGCTGGCCGCCATCGGAGCCGCCAACGCCCTGGCCTCCCCGCGGCGCCTCCTGCGCTACGTCCCGGCCACCCTCTACGACGTCGGGACCGCCGTGGTCGTCGCCCTGTCCTTCACCCCGCGCATGGTCGTCGACGCCCGCGCCGTGCGCACCGCCCGCCGCCTGCGGGGCCACGACGGGCGCGGCCCGCGCGAGCTGGCCCGCACCCTGGTGCCCGTCCTGGAGGCGGCCTTCGACCGCTCGCTCGACCTGGCCGCGTCGATGGAGGCCCGCGGCTACGGCCGCCACCCCCGCGAGGGCGGGGCACGGCGCTGGTCCGGCGCCGTCACCGTCGCGGGCCTGCTCGGCCTGGTCGCCGGGGTGTACGCCCTCCTGGACGGCTCCGCCGGGTCGCCCCTCGGGTGGCCGCTGCTCGTCCTCGGCGTGCTGGTCAGCACCCTCGCCCTGGTCCTCGGAGCCCGCCACGACACCCGCACCCGCTACCGCCGCGACCCCTGGGGATGGCCCGAGTGGGGCGTGACGCTGGCGGGCGGCATACCGGCCCTGACCCTGGTGACGCTCGCGGCCCGGCAGGTGCCGGGGCTCACCCTGCAGGCCGTCCCGCTCACCCCTCCGCCGCTCGTCGTCCCGGCGCTCGTCGCCATCGTCGGCGCGGCGCTCGCCGCCGTCGCCGCCCCTCCCCTGCCTCGCCCGGCCGCCCGGGACGCCGCCGCCGCGCGGCGAACGGCGCAGCGACAGCGACGGGAGGTCGCGGCGTGATCCAGGTCGAGGGCTGGACGGTGACCTACGACGGAGCGGCCCGACCGGCGCTGCAGGACGCCGACCTGCACGTCGACGAGGGTGAGCTGGTGCTCGTCGTCGGCGAGACGGGGTCCGGCAAGTCGACGCTCCTGCGCAGCCTCGACGGACTGGTCCCCCACTTCAGCGGCGGGGCAGTCTCCGGGCGGGTGCAGGTCGCCGGACGCGACACCCGCACCCACCGGCCACGCGACCTCGCCGACGTCGTCGCGATGGTGGTCCAGGACCCCGCCGCGTCCTTCGTCACCGACACGGTGGAGGACGAGCTGGCCTACGGCATGGAGGCCATCGGGCTGTCGCCCACCGCGATGCGGCGCCGCGTCGAGGAGACCCTCGACCTGCTCGGCCTCGCCGACCTGCGCGACCGAGGGCTGCGCAGCCTGTCCGGCGGGCAGCAGCAACGCGTCGCCATCGGCGCCGTGCTGGCGGCCGGCCCCCGCATCCTGGTACTCGACGAGCCCACCTCCGCGCTCGACCCCGTGGCCGCCGAGGACGTCCTGTCGTCGATCACCCGGCTGGTGCACGACGTCGGCATGACCGTCGTGGTCGCCGAGCACCGCCTCGAGCGGGTCGTGCACCACGCCGACGGCATCGTGCTCCTGCAGGGGGCGACCTGCTCTGACGTGCTGCCCCCCGCGGCGGCGATGGCCCGCTCCACCGTGCACCCGCCCGTCGTCGGGCTGGGCCGGGCCCTCGGCTGGTCGCCGCTGCCCCTGTCGGTGCGTGACGCCCGTCGTGCCGTGCGGCCGCTGCGCGACCGACTCGCCGCGGCGCCCCCTGTCGCGGCGCGCCCTGTCACGGCGCGCCGCGCCGGCACCGGTCGTCGGGAGCCCGGCGCGCCCTGCGTCGCCGTCGACGGCCTCGCCGTCGTCCGGGACGGCCAGCCGGTGCTCGGGGGCGTCGACCTCGACGCCCGCGCAGGCCAGGTGGTCGCCCTCATGGGTCGCAACGGTGTCGGCAAGTCCACACTGCTCCGCGTGCTCACCGGCACCCTGCGGCCGTCGCGTGGCCAGGTCCGCGTGGACGGCGTCGACCCGGGCTCCACCCGGGCGCGCGAGCTCGTGTGCCACGTCGGTCTGGTCCCCCAGGACGCGGGCTCCCTCCTGCACGCCGACACCGTCGCGCGGGAGTGCCACGCGGCCGACGACGACTTCGGGGTGGTCGTGGGGACCTGCCGGGCCCTGCTGTCACGCCTGCTGGGGCCGACCGGGCCCGCCGACCTGGACGGCCGCCACCCGCGTGACCTGTCCGAGGGGCAGCGCCTGCTGCTCGCCCTCGCCGTGGTGCTCACCGGCGCACCCCGGGTCGTCCTGCTGGACGAGCCGACCCGCGGGCTGGACTACACGGCCAAGGCCCGCCTCGTCGACGTCCTGGACCAGCTGGCCGCCGAGGGGCGCGCCGTCGTCCTCGCCACCCACGACGTGGAGCTCGCCGCGGACGTCGCCGACCGCGTCGTGCTGCTCGCGGAGGGCGAGGTCGTGGCCGACGGTCCCGCCGACGAGGTGCTCTCGGCCTCCACGGCGTTCGCGCCGCAGGTGGCCAAGGTCCTGCACCCCCTGCCGGTGCTCACGGTCCCGGCGGCCACGGACCTGGTGACCCGCGCGGGCGTCGTACGAGGCCGCCCATGAACCTGCGGATGCGCCCCACCTCGGCCCTCACGCTGCTGCTCGTCAGCCTCGTGTGCGCCGCGGCCTTCCTGTGGCCGTTCGTCACCACCTCGCCTGCAGTGCTCGCGCACGCGCACGACGCGCCCTGGGTCTTTGCCGCCCTCCTCGGGCTGCTCGCGCTGGTCTGCCTGGCCGAGGTCACCGCCGACGGCCTCGACGCCAAGACGGTGGCGGTCATGGGGGTCCTGTGCGCCGCCGGGGGCGGACTCCGGGTCCTCTCCGCGGGCACGGCCGGGCTGGAGCCGATGTTCTTCCTGCTGGTCATGGCCGGCGCGGTGCTCGGCCCGGGCGCCGGCTTCGTCGTCGGGGCGCTCGCGCTGCTCACCGGCGGCCTGCTCACCGGCACGATCGGTCCCTGGGTGCCGTTCCAGATGATCACGGCGGGCTGGGTCGCGCTGGGCGCGGGGCTGCTGCCGACGGCCCGGCTGGGGAGGCTCGGCCGCCGGGGCCTGCTCGCGGTCTACGGCCTGCTGGCCGGCCTGGGCTACGGCCTCGTCATGAACCTCTGGTTCTGGCCCTTCCTCGCGACCTCCATGGCCCCCGAGGGCGCCGGCTTCGTGCCGGGCGGGGACCTCGCGACCAATGCGGCGCACTACGCCACCTTCTACGTCCTCACCTCGCTCGGCTGGGACCTGCCCCGCGGCCTGCTCACCGCCGTGCTCGTGTGGTGGGCCGGGCCCGCCGTCGACCGCGTCCTGCGGCGGGCGGTCCGGCGCGCCCGCTTCGACGCGTCGCCCACCTTCGTCGACAGGGACGTCAGCGTCCCGCAGGAGGCAGCATGATCACCCTCGTCACCGGCGGGGTCCGGTCCGGCAAGAGCCGGTATGCCGAGAGCCTCGTCCCCGCCTCCCGGCCCGCCGCCTACGTGGCCCCCGGCCTCGTGCCCCTCGGCGGCGACGGCGAGTGGGCACGGCGGGTCGCCGCGCACCGGGAGCGTCGGCCTGGTTGCTGGGCCACGGTCGAGTCGTCCGACCTCGCCGCCGTCGTGTGCTCGTCGAGCTCGCCGGTGCTGATCGACTGCCTCGGCACCTGGGTGACCCGGCTCGTGGACGACGCCGGCGCCTGGGACGACCCGGTGGCCGCGGCCGAGGAGGTGGGCCGGGCGCGCGAAGGACTCGTCGGCGCTCTCTGCGCCGCCCGGGTCGACGTCGTCCTCGTCACCAACGAGGTCGGGTGGGGCGTCGTGCCCGAGCACGCCTCGGGACGGATGTTCCGCGACGAGCTGGGGCGCGTCAACGCCGACGTGTCGGCCGTCGCGGACCGGGTCGCGCTCGTGGTCGCCGGGCGGGTCCTCGACCTGTCGACGGCGCCGGTGGTGCCGTGAGCGGGACAGACGGCGACGCCCCTGCCGTGGGCGGGACGGACGGCGACCCCCCTGCCGTGGGCGGGACCGGCTCGGGCCGGTGGGCCGACGGTTTGCGCCTCGCCTGGGGGATGCTCTCCGCGGTGCCTGTGCCGCCACCTCGTCGCGTCGACCGACCCGTCGCCGGCGTCGCCATGCTCCTCGCCCCGCTCGCCACGCTGCCCCTGCTCGCGGCGTGGGTCGGCTGCGCTCTCGTGGCGCGATGGGCGGCCGCGCCGCCCCTGGTCACCGGGGCCGTCGCGGTGGCCCTGCTCGTGCTGCTCACGCGGGCGATGCACCAGGACGGGCTCGCGGACTACGCCGACGGGCTGTCGTCGAGCTATGACCGCGACCGCGCCCTCGCGGTGATGCGGACCGGCGACGTCGGCCCCTCCGGGGCCACCGCCATCGCGCTGTGCCTGCTGCTGCAGGCCGCGAGCCTCGGGGCGCTCGCCTCGTCCTGGCACGGCGTCGCGCTCGGTGCCGTCGCCCTCGTCGTGAGTCGGCACGTGCTCGCCTGGGGCTGCCTGCGGGGCGTGCCGAGCGCCCGCCCGGGCGGGCTCGGGGCCATGGTCGCCGGCAGCGTCGCGCCGTGGCAGGCAGGGGCGGCCCTGGCGGTGCTGCTGGCGGGGGCGGGCCTGCTGGGCGCGGCCGCCACGCCGGCGGGCTGGTGGCACGTCGTCCCTTGTGCCGCAGCAGGACTCGTGGGCTGCTGGCTCGTGGTGGAGCGTGCCGTGCGGCGCCTCGGGGGCATCACCGGCGACGTCCTCGGAGCGGCGATCGAGGTGTCGCTCACCCTGTCGCTGGTGGCGGCCTCGCTGCTGGTCTGACCCGGCCTCACCCCTGCGGTGCGCGGCGTGGCCGCCCGTGCACCTGCGTGCCCTCCATGGCAACCTCCTCCACCACGTCGTCCTGCCGGGCATGGGCGAGCACCGCGACCGCTGACCCCGCGAGCACCGTCGCCGCGCCGACCCACTGCGACCCCGTCATCGCCGCGCCCAGCAGCAGCGCCGAGCCCACCACCGAGATGATCGGCTCGACGGTGGACACGATCGACGCCTGCGTCGCGCCCACCACGGCCACCCCGGCAAAGAAGGTCGCGATCGCCAGAGCCCCACCGGCGAGGCCCACCCCGGCTACCGCCCAGGGTGCTCGCAGAGCCTGCGCGGGGTCAAAGGTCCCGGTCACGGACGTCACCACCATGACGAACCCGGTCGCGAGGGTGCACACCCAGGCGCTGGCCGGCAGCGGCGGGACGGTGGCACCAAGGTGGTCGGTCAGCAGCACGTAGGCCGTGTAGCACAGGGCCGTCGCCACCCCCGCCAGCACCCCCGGGAGGCTGCCCGCACCGCTCACGCGCCCGAGCGCGAGACCGATCCCGGCGAAGGACAGCACCAGCGACAGCACCACGGCGCGCGACGGGAACACGCGGGCGACCAGCGCCGTCACCAGCGCCACGAGGCAGGGGTAGAGGTAGAGCAGCAGGGCCGCTAGTCCCGCCGAGATCTGCTGGACCGCGTAGAAGTAGGTCGCGGCCTGCAGGACGTACGCGAGTGCGGCGATGGTCAGCCCGGCGACGGCGCAGCGGCTGAGCGGACGCACCACCCCCCGGCTCGCGCACAGGGCCCACAGCACCGCCGCCGCCACGGCGAAGCGGTAGAGCAGGACCGTCGGCACGCCGACGCCCGCGCGGTATGCCGCCGTCGCGAGCAGCGGATTGACCCCGAAGCCGACGGCGGAGATCAGGACGAGCAGGTAGCCACGCAGCACGCCGCCACGCTAACGACCGCGGCGGGTGCCTGCGCGACGGTCCGGCCGGGGCACCGCGCGGCGACACGCTGCGAGGGCCTGTCGCCATACGGCAGGAGACCCTCTCAGGTGCCGTATGCCGATCAGCTCGCGGCACCACCCTGGACGAAGGGCGGCTTGGTGACGGTGGCCGCCACCGCGCGGCCGCGCACGTCGACGACGACCTCGTCGCCCTCCGCAGCGCCACGGTCCAGCAGGCACAGCGCGATGCCCCGCTTGAGGGTCGGCGACATGGTCCCGGAGGTGACGACACCGATCTCGCGACCGTCCGCGTCCTTGATCACGCAGTCCTTGCGCGGGATCCCCTTGCCGGTGACCAGCAGGCCCCAGGACAGGCGGCACTCCTTGGCGGCCTTCTGCGCCGCGAGCACCTCCTTGCCCCAGAACTCCTCCTTGCCCCAGCCGACCGCCCACCCCGCGCGGGCCATGTTGGGGGTGATGTCCATCGACAGCTCGTGACCGTGCAGCGCATAGCCCATCTCCGTGCGCAGCGTGTCCCGCGCACCGAGCCCGCACGGCAGGCCGTCGTAGGGCTGCATCGCCTCGACGAGCGCGTCCCACACGGCCGGGGTGTTGTCCCAGGTCGGCAGCAGCTCGTAGCCCTTCTCCCCCGTGTAGCCGGTGCGGCACACGATGACCGGGCGGCCGTTCCACTCCGCCTCGGCGAAGGACATGTACTCCAGGTCGGTCGGCAGCCCCAAGGTCTTGACCACGTCCTCGGAGCGCGGGCCCTGGACCGCGATCACGCCGTACTCCTCATGCAGGTTGGTCAGCTCCAGGCCGTCGGGCAGCCTGTCCCGCATGCGGCGCACGACCTCGGTCGTGTTGGCGGCGTTGGGGATGAGGAAGACCTCGTCGTCGCTCTTGACGTACTGGATCAGGTCGTCGACGACGCCACCGGTCTGCTCGTCGCAGCACATGGTGTACTGCGCCTTGGGCGGCTCGACCTTGCGCAGGTCGTTGGTGAAGCAGGCGTTGCAGAAGTCGGCGGCGCCCTTGCCGGAGACCCTGGCCTTGCCCAGGTGCGAGACGTCAAAGATGCCGACGCGTTCGCGGACCGCGGTGTGCTCGCGGATCACGCCGCCGCCGGGGTACTCGATCGGCATCTCCCAGCCGCCGAAGTCGGCCATCTTGGCGCCGAGCGCGACATGCCTCTCGTGGAGGGGGGACTTCCTCATTGAAGTTTCCGTCATGGGGCCGACACTACAAGGGGCCGCTGGGCACGCATCGCGCCGGGAGGCTAGGTTGTCCGGAAGGCCTCCCCGGGCCGCACCAACCGCCATCCGCACTTCCGCCACCCAGGAGCTGTCGTGACCTCGCTCACCGTCACCGCGCGCTCCGCCGCAGACCTCGCCGTCGACGTCCTCGTCGTCGGCGCCTTCGGCGGCGACGCGTCACCCGTCCTCCCGTCCGGCCTCCCCGAGGCCACGACGACCTACCTCGCCGGGGCCCTGCCCACCCTGGGCTTCACCGGCGCCGCCGACTCCACGGTGGTGCTGCCCGCCGTGCCCGGGGTCAAGGCACCCCGCGTGGTGCTCGCGGGCCTCGGCCCCGAGCCCGCCAAGAAGAAGCTCGTCGACGAGAACGCCCTGCGCCGTGCGGCCGCGACCGCCACCCGCGCCATCAAGGACGCCGGCACGGTGGCCGTCGCGTTCCCGGGCAGCTCTGCCACGGCCGTCGGCGCCGTCGCCGAGGGCGCTGCCCTCGGGGCCTACCGGTTCACGGCCCAGCGCGGCACGTCCACCCCGCCCACCGTCGTCGAGACCGTGACCGTCGTGACCGACCGTGGGCGCGACTCCGCCGTCAAGGCCGCCGTGAAGCGGGCCGCCGCGGTCGCCGAGGCCGTGGGCTACGCCCGCGACCTCGTCAACACCGCCCCCAACCTGCTCTACCCGCAGACCTTCGTCGACAGCGTGCGCGAGCGCGCCACCGCCTCGAAGGTCAAGATCAAGGTGCTCGACGAGAAGGCCCTCGCCAAGGGCGGTTTCGGCGGGATCCTGGGCGTCGGCCAGGGCTCGGCGCACGCGCCCCGGCTCGTGTCGATGTCCTACAAGCCGGCCAAGGCCACGCACCACCTGGCCCTCGTCGGCAAGGGCATGACCTTCGACTCCGGCGGTCTCGACATCAAGCCCGCCAACAACATGGCCACCATGAAGTCCGACATGGCGGGCGCGGCCGCCGTCGCCGGCGCCGTCCTCGCGATCGCGGAGCTGGGCCTGCCGATTCAGGTCACCGGCTGGCTCGGCCTCGCCGAGAACATGCCGTCGGGCACCGCCCAGCGCGCCTCCGACGTCGTGACCATGCGCAACGGCATGACCGTCGAGATCCTCAACACCGACGCCGAGGGACGCATGGTCCTTGGTGACGCGATGTGCGCGGCCGGTGAGGAGGGGCCGGACACGATCGTCGACATCGCAACCCTCACCGGCGCCCAGGTCGTCGCCCTCGGGCACGAGGTGGCCGCCGTCATGGGCAACGACGACGACTTCCGCACCCGCGTGTGCAGCGCCGGCGACGACATGGGCGAGGACCTGTGGCCCATGCCCCTGCCCGCGGCCTACCGCAAGGGGCTCGAGACCGAGGTGGCCGACATCGCCCACAAGGCGGGTCCGGCCGGAGGCATGCTGACCGCCGGGCTGTTCCTCAAGGAGTTCGTCCCCCAGGCAGACGGACACCCCATCCCGTGGGCGCACGTCGACATCGCGGGCCCGTCCTTCAACGAGCAGGCCCCTCGCGGGGTCGCGCCCAAGGGCGGCACCGGCTTCGGCGTCGCCACGCTGGTCCGTCTCGCCGAGGTGCTCAGCGCCGACTGAGGACGACTCCACGGGCGCTGACGCGCCCCATCACCCAAAGGGACGGCGCCCGATCACTCTCGTGACGGGCGCCGTCCCTGTGCGCGATAGTGATCGGCAGGACGGGTGCCGAGCTCCGTCGAGGCCCCGCCACGGAGGGCTGCGCTGGGGTGAGATGCCGTTGTGCCCCACCGCTCCCACCAGCCACGACGCGCCCCTCGGGCCCGTCGTGACCTCACCCTGGGCGCGGCAACGGCACTCCTCGCGCTGGCGACCCTGGTGCTGCCGACGCTCGCGGCGCTCACACAGCACGCCGACGACCGGCCGGGCCCGGTGGCCTCCCGGCGGAGCCGCACGGACATCCCTCGGGACGTGCCCGCCGTCGCGCCCGTCGTGGCGCCCGTCGTGGCGCCCGGCCTGGTCGGCCCGGTCCGCCCGACGAGGTCGGGGAGCGCGGTCACCGCCGCGGACGGCCAGGCCGTCCGCCACCTCACCTGGCCCCTGCCGGCCTCGTGCGAGGACGGGGGCGAGGGCGCCTCAGGAGCACGACGCGCCGCGCGCCTGCCGAGCGGGACGGGATACACCGACGACCCCGCGAGCCTCGGCCAGGGCGCCCGCCTGCGCCGCGTCTACGCCGTGCGAGCGGGGCGGTTGCAGGCGCTCGACGGCGCCGGTCCGGCAGACGGGTGCGACCGGTGGCGGTGGGAGGTCCTGCGCTCCGGCATACCCGCGGCCCACCTCGCCGCCCTCGACCAGGTCGTCCTGTACGACTACCCGCCCGAGGTGCTCCAGGACCCCTCCCGCCAGGGTGGGGTTCGTACCGGCTTCTTCGAGCCCAACCCGGCCGACCCGCGGCGCTACCGCCTCGCGCTCGCGACCGTCCTCGCGCCGAGCGAGCAGCTGCTCACCATGGCCCACGAGGTCGGGCACGTCGTCAGCCTCTACCCGGACCGGACTCACCCGTCCCGCGACCCCCGCTGCCCATGGGTGATCGACGACGCCGGCACCTGCGCCGACCCGTCGAGCCCCCTCGTGGCGTTCTACGCCGGCACCTACACGCCGGCCCAGCGCAGCCGGATCTCAGGCCTGTATGCCGACCGCCGGCCCTTCCCCGAGGAGCTCCGGTCCTTCCACGCCACCGCCCCCGAGGCGTTCGTGTCGACCTACGCGGCAAGCCACCCCACCGAGGACTTCGCCGAGAGCTACGCGTACTGGTGCCTCTACGGCACCTCGCGCACCGCGCCCGTCGAGGGCGCGTCCACGGCGGGGATGGCCAAGCGCGCCTTCCTCGAGGCCGAGGCACGGGCGGGGCGGTTGGACCCCGGCGTCTGCGGCCCGTGGCGAGGGCTCGTGACCCGCGGCTGAGCGTGGGCGGCCGGCGGCGCGGCGGGGCGTGGCCCGACGGCGGCTGAGCCTGGGCGGGCTTGCGCCGGCGTGCCGCGCGGGTGAGAGGATGACCGCGGCTTCGGCGGCGTCACGAGCGCCCCGGTGCCATCGCGAGCACCGACGGCCGAGACGCAAGGGAGCGCACCATGGCTGACCAGCAGCAGGACACCTACGACATCGTCATCCTCGGAGGGGGCAGCGGCGGCTACGCCTGCGCGCTGCGCGCCGCGGAGCTGGGCCTGTCGGTGGCCCTGGTCGAGAGGTCCAAGCTGGGCGGCACCTGTCTGCACCTCGGCTGCATCCCCACCAAGGCGCTGCTGCACGCCGCCGAGGTGGCCGACACCGCGCGCGAGAGCGCCCAGTTCGGGGTCCGGGCCACGTTCGAGTCGATCGACCTGCCCGCCGTCCACGCCTACAAGGACGGCGTGGTCAACCGCCTGTACAAGGGGCTGCAGGGCCTCGTCAAGGCGGCCGGGCTCACCTATGTCGAGGGGACCGGGCGGGTCGTCGCTCCGGACACCGTCGAGGTGGACGGACGTCGCCTCACCGGCCGCAACCTCGTGCTCGCCACCGGGTCCTACGCCAAGTCGCTGCCCGGGCTCGACATCGGTGGCCGGATCATGACCAGCGAGCAGGCGCTGCGGCTGGAGGAGGTGCCGGCGCGCACCATCGTGCTCGGCGGCGGCGTCATCGGGGTCGAGCTCGCCTCGGCGCTGCGCAGCTTCGGCTCCGAGGTGACGATCGTCGAGGCGCTGCCCCGTCTCGTCGCCGCCGAGGACCCCGCCATCTCCAAGCAGCTGGAGCGGTCCTTCCGCAAGCGCAAGATCGCCGTCCGCCCGGGCGCCCGCTTCGAGTCCGCCGCGCAGGAGGACGCCCAGGTCACCGTCACCCTCGAGGGCGGGGAGCAGCTGCAGGCCGAGCTGCTGCTGGTGGCCGTCGGCCGCGGCCCGGTCACCGAGGGGCTCGGCTACGAGGAGATCGGTGTGGCCACGGACCGCGGCTACGTGCTGGCCGAGGACTGCCGCACGTCCGTCCCGGGGGTCTGGGCGGTCGGCGACATCGTGCCGGGCCTGCAGCTGGCGCACCGCGGGTTCGCCCAGGGCATCTACGTCGCCGAGGCGATCGCCGGGCTGGAGCCCGCCCGAATCGACGAGCGCGGCATCCCGCGCGTCACCTACTGCGACCCCGAGATCGCGTCCGTCGGCTACACCGAGGAGCAGGCTGAGGAGGCCTTCGGCGAGGTCGAGAGCTCCGAGTACAACCTCGGCGGCAACGGCAAGTCCCAGATCCTCGGGACGCAAGGCTTCGTCAAGCTCGTGCGACGCAAGGACGGTCCGGTCGTGGGGCTGCACATGATCGGCGCCCGCATGGGCGAGCAGGTCGGTGAGGCCCAGCTGATCTACGGCTGGGAGGCGCTGCCCGAGGACGTGGCCTCCCTCGTCCACGCGCACCCCACCCAGAACGAGGCGCTCGGCGAGGCCCACCTGGCTCTCGCCGGCAAGCCGCTCCACGCGCACTCCTAGCGCCCTGTCGCAGTAGGGTGGCTATCGAACGTCAACGGCTCACCGAAGGAGAAACTCACACATGTCTGAACGCGTGACGATGCCCGCCCTTGGCGAGTCGGTGACCGAGGGCACCGTGACCCGCTGGCTCAAGTCCGTGGGTGACTCGGTCGAGGTTGACGAGCCCCTGCTCGAGGTCTCGACCGACAAGGTCGACACCGAGATCCCCTCCCCCGCCGCGGGCACCCTCCAGGAGATCCTGGTGGAGGAGGACGAGACGGTCGAGGTCGGCGCCGACCTCGCGGTGATCGGCGACGGCGACGCCCCCGCCAAGGACGACTCCGGCGACGAGGACACCTCCGCCGCGGAGCAGGCCAAGCAGTCCGACTCCTCCCAGCCCGAGACCGAGGAGACGGTCGAGGAGACCGCCCAGGCGGCTCCCTCCACCGAGCAGGAGGAGCCGGCGGACGAGAGCGACGCCGATACCTCGGGCTCCGGCCAGGGCGGCTCCGCAGGGGCCTCCGGCGGCTCGGTCTCCGGCGGTGACAAGGTCACGATGCCCGCGCTCGGCGAGTCCGTCACCGAGGGCACCATCACCCGGTGGCTCAAGGCCGAGGGCGACGACGTCGAGGTGGACGAGCCGCTCCTCGAGGTCTCCACGGACAAGGTCGACACCGAGATCCCTTCCCCGTTCGCCGGCACGCTCACCAAGATCCTCGTCCAGGAGGACGAGACCGCCGAGGTCGGCGCCGAGCTGGCGGTCATCGGTGGCGAGGCTTCCGGGGGCGGCACGGACCCCGGCGGTGACGACGCCAATCAGGAGGAGCCCGCGTCCGAGGAGCCGAAGGAGCAGGCACCCAAGCAGGAGGCTCCCAAGGAGGAGCCCAAGCAGGAGGCTCCCAAGGAGGAGTCCAAGCAGCAGGTGGCCCCGCAGCAGGCGTCCGAGCCGAAGGCCGCAGCGCCTCGTGCCGAGTCCACGGGAGATGCGGATGCGTCGGCATACGTCACTCCCCTGGTCCGCAAGCTGGCCGCCGACAACGGGGTCGACCTGTCCAGCCTCAAGGGCACCGGCGTCGGTGGCCGGATCCGCAAGCAGGACGTCCTCGACGCCGCCAAGAAGGCCTCCGAGCCGGAGGCGGCCCCCGCTGCAGCGCCCGCGGCTCCTGCAGCCGCGGCGGCTCCCGCCGGCGGTGGCGCGCCCACGGCGGTGCCGACGGCCGACCCTGCGTCGGCGGCCAAGCGGGGCACCACCGAAAAGATGCCGCGCCTACGCAAGGTCATCGCGCAGCGCATGGTGGAGTCGCTGTCCGTCTCGGCGCAGCTGACCGCGACCGTCGAGGTCGACATGACCCGCGTCGTGGCGCTGCGGGCCCGTGCCAAGGGCGAGTTCCAGCAGCGGGAGGGCGTCAAGCTCACCTACCTGCCGTTCATCACTCTTGCCGCGGTCGAGGCTCTCAAGGCGTTCCCGCAGCTCAACTCCAGCATCGACGGCGACAGCCTCGTCTACCACGGCGCCGAGCACATGGGCATCGCGGTCGACACCGAGCGCGGCCTGCTCGTCCCGGTCATCAAGGACGCCGGCGACCTCAACATCGCCGGCCTGTCCCGCAAGATCGCCGACCTCGCCGACCGCACCCGCACCAACAAGGTCGGGCCGGACGAGCTGGGTGGCGCGACCTTCACGATCACCAACATCGGCAGCAACGGATCGCTGCTGGACACGCCGATCATCAACCAGCCCAACGTCGGCATCCTCGGCACGGGCGCGATCGTCAAGCGGCCTGCCGTCGTCACCGACGCCGAGGGCAACGACGCGATCGCCGTGCGGTCGATGATGTACCTCGTGCTCACCTACGACCACCGAGCGGTCGACGGTGCGCTGGCCGGCAAGTTCCTCTCGGCGCTCAAGGCGCGCCTGGAGGAGGGCAGGTTCGAGTCCTCGCTCGGGCTCTGAGCCATCCGGTCTGCGGGCCGTGGTCACCACCGGTGGTCACGGCCCGCGGCCATCTCCGCACGACGCACCTGGGAGGCACCCGTGGCACGACGAATCCTGGTCAGCGGCGCCAGTGGCCTGATCGGCACCGCGCTGCGCAGCGCGCTGGCCGCCCGTGGCGACCAGGTGGTCCGGCTGGTGCGTCGCCCGCCCTCGGGCGCCGACGAGATCCGGTGGGACCCGACCGCCGGACACGTGGACGTGGGGCAGGTCGAGCCCGTCGACGCGGTCGTCAACCTGTCCGGGGCGCCGGTGGGGCGTCGGTGGACGCCGCGATACAAGCGCGAGCTCCTCGAGAGCCGCGTCCACACCACCCGAACGCTGGTCCAGCACCTCGACCGGCTCGGCGAGCGGGTGCCCCTCATCAATGCGTCGGCCGTCGGCGTCTATGGCAGCGACCGGGGCGAGGAGGAGCTGACCGAGGCCAGCGACCCCGGGCACACCTTTCTCGCCGACGTGGTCAAGGCCTGGGAGCTCGAGGCCTGCGCCGCGCAGGACGGGGGTCGGCGCGTCGCCCTCGCCCGCACGGGGCTGGTGCTGACCTCGGACGGCGGCGCGCTCGGCCCGCTCCTCCCGCTGGCTCGCCTGGGCCTGGGTGGCCCCATCGGGAGCGGGCGTCAGTGGTGGCCGTGGATCTCGATGGAGGACGAGGTGCGAGCCCTCCTGCACCTCGTCGACGAGGATGTCCACGGCCCCGTCAACCTCGTCTCGCCCGGCAGCGCTCGGCAGATCGAGGTCGCCCGCGCCCTCGGACGTGCGCTGCACCGTCCGGCTGTGGTCCCCACCCCCGCCGCGGCACTCCGGCTCGCCCTCGGCGAGCTGGCGGACGACGTCCTCGGCAGCCAGCTGGTGCGCCCGGCCGTGCTCGAGCAGACCAGCTTCGTATGGCGCCACGCGCGGCTCGAGGACGCCGTGCGGCAGGTGGCGAGCCCCTGGCACGACCTGACGGTGCGCCCCTGACGAGGACGCGTCAGCGGGGCCACGGTCCCGGGCCGGCTGCGGCGTCCCGCCACGGCGGCGATCGCCGCCACCAGCGACAGCCCGGCGCCGGTGCCGCGGGCCATGAGCAACGGCCCCACGAGGTTGAGACAGGTCGGATGTCGGCCGTCGAACCCCCGGGACGACCACAGCGCCCCGACCAGGGCTCCGACGGCGACGAAGGACGCGGCGCGTGCCACTCTCATGGCTCCCCCAGGCTCGTTGTTGCGCATCTCCCCCACCGCAGGCCCGGCACGGTTGCCACGCGTGAGCTCGCAGGCTCACGGCCCGGTGCGGGGCGACGCGGACGCCACGCTCTGGCCGCCTGCTCCCGGCTCGTCGACACGGTCGAGCCGCCAGCCGTGCGCCGTCCACCGCAGGTGGTAGTCGGCGCTGCGCCCCCCGTGCCCGGCCGCGGTCCGAGGTGGGGCACCGGCCTCCGTCCAGGTGTAGTCGCCCAGCCGGACCGACGCCCGCACCGTGGCGGACCCAGCAGCGCTGGAGACGGCCTGCGCCTGCTGCACGACGAACCGCAGCCCCCGCTGGCTCTGGCCCCGGCGTCGTAGCTCACCGATCGTCTCGTCGTCGTGCGTGCGGGCCCACGAGCCGTCGGCGTCGGCGGTCCCGAGTGCTGCCGCGTCCTTGGCCATGAGGGCGGCCGCGCGGGCGTCGAACAGGTCTTGGAGCACGGCGCGAGCATCCGTCTGCACCCCGTCGGACCGACTCGATGGCCTGACCGGGTCCTGCCCCTGCCCCTGACCCGGTCGCGGCCCCTGACCCTGTCCCTGTCCCTGTCCCTGTCCCTGTCCCTGTCCGTGTCCCTGTCCCTGAGGCTGTCCCTGACCCGTGGACGTCGGTGCGCTCGGCGCGGGCGCCGAGCCCGACCGGGTCCCAGCGCTGGTCGCCGCCGGGGCGCTCGCGACCGCCCCTTGGCGGCTTGTCACCGCTGCGGGGCGCGCGGCGGCCGCCGCAGCCGCCTGCGCATCACGCCGGTCCAGCCACCAGCGGCCGCCCAGCACGCCGAGGGCCAGCCCCACGACGATCGACAGGGCCAGGGCGCGACGGGACAGCAGCAGCCGAGGACGGGCGGCCCGGCGCCTCGCCTCCTCGAGGTGCTGGGCCCGCACCCGGGCGCGCGTGAGCGCACGCTCCTGCTCGGCGGCCTGCTCGCGCACCCGCCGGGTCACGTCCTCCGGGCGATCGGCCGGGCTGACCTCCACGGGGGCCGAGCCGAGCGCGGCCAGGGAGTCGACGAGGTCGCCCACCTCCGGGCGGTCGTCCGGGCGGGGCGCCAGGCAGGCCCGAACGACGTCCAGCAGCTCGGCGGGCGTGTCGGGGACCCTGGCGTCGAGCTCGCGCGGGTCGGTGGCCGCCGGGCGGGCCTCCCCGACGAGCGCATACCACGCGAGCGCTCCGAGGGAGTAGACATCGGACGCCGCTCTCGGCTCGCCGCCCGCCACGACGTCCGGAGCGACGAAACCCGTCGTCCCCCAGGGGTCCTCGACCGCCTCGTCGAAGGCGCTGAGGGTCCCCAGATCGCCCACCAGGGGCCGCCCGGCCGCGTCGAGCAGGACGTTGCCCGGCGACAGGTCCCCGTGCACCAGACGGGCCCCGTGCAGGTCGCGGATCGTGGTGGCGAGCCCGAGCAGGACCGAGACCACCTCCGACGGTGTGAGGTGACCCCGCGACCGGACGAGGTCGGACAACGAGCCGCCCTCCGCGAGAGTCAGCACGACGACGACCCGCTGGTCGTCGAGGACCAGGGCGTCGAGCAGCTCCACGACGCCGGGGTGGTGGACCTGCCGCAACCAGTCGAGCTCACGCAGCACGCTCTCGGCGTCCCGCGGTGCCGTGGACCAGCCCTTGGCCTGCCAGGGGTCGTCCAGCCGTAGGGGCTCGCGCGACACCTTGAGCGCGACGGCGCGTCGGTCGGACAGTCGCTCCGCGCGCCACACCACGCTCGCGGCGCCGCCACCGAGGACGGCCTGGACGTCATACCCGGGAACCGCGGGCCTGGCCATGGCTGCCCTCCTGCCTGCCGGGAGGAGGCCGGTCCCCCTCGTCCACCACCATGCCGCCTGTCGCGGTCCGGGTCGCTCCGTCATCCACAGGTGGGGTCATGAACGTTCAAAGGCTGTGGACGGAGCATCCCTGCCCCGGTCGTATCGTGGTGGCATGCGTTTCGAGCACCTGGGCTTCGCGCCGGACCTGGTCGACTACCAGCAGGCCTGGGACCACCAACGGGAGATCCACGCGCAGGTGGTGGCCCGTGAGATCCCCGACACGACGCTGCTGCTGGAGCACCAGCGCGTCTACACCGCCGGCAAGCGCACCGAGCCGCACGAACGGCCGTGGGACGGCACCCCGGTGGTCGACGTGGACCGCGGCGGCAAGATCACCTGGCACGGCCCGGGTCAGCTCGTCGGCTACCCGATCGTGCACCTGCCCAGCAACCGCGACGTCGTGGCCCACGTGCGGCGGCTCGAGGACATGATGATGGGCGTCTGCGCCGACCTCGGCGTCGAGACCGCCCGCGTGGCCGGCCGCAGCGGCGTGTGGGTGATGGCGGACGCACGCGGCGGCGATCGCAAGATCGGGGCGATCGGGATCCGGGTCAGCCGCGACGTGACCATGCACGGCTTTGCGCTCAACGGCAACTGCGACCTGTCCTGGGCCCAGGTCATCGTGCCGTGCGGGATCGCCGATGCCGGCGTGACGTCCCTGTCGCACGAGCTGGGCCGGGACGTCACGGTCCAGGAGATCCTCCCCCTCGCCGAGCACCACCTGGTGAGGGTCTTCGACATGAGCACGGACGAGGCGGTCGAGGCCGCGCGGCTGCGCGGCACCGTGACCGGGACCACGGTCCTGCCCGATCTGCTGCACTGACCCCCGGCATACGGCGTATGCCGTCCGCCCCCTGCGGACCGGACCGCCGTCACGCGCGGGCGAGCACCTCGAACTCCTCCAGCACGACCTCCATGGTGGGGCTGAACGGCTGCTCGCCGTCGCCGACACGTTCCAAGAACGCCTGGTGCTCTCGGCGCCAGGCCTCCAAGGACCGGTCACCCTCACCCTCGGCGCGCGCGTGGTCGGCCGCCACCTCGTCGAACGCCACCACCCGGACGCGGGTCGTGCGCAGCAACGCCCGCGGCGCGCCGGACCCGTCGCAGAGGATGGTGACCGACCCGACCGTGGGTAGGGGCTCACCGGCGTCGTCGGTGCCGTCGGTGCCTCCGTCCGCTTCCTCGTAGGCCCACCTCGGCGACGAGGTCGCCGTCTTGCGGCCGTCCAGCACCAGCTCGCACAGCTCGTCGGCCATGTCCCTCGTGTCACCGAAGGACCAGGCCGGTGGCCGCAGGGCCGCGGACGAGGAGAAGCCCTGATAGATCTCCTCCCCGACAAGGCCGGAGCGCAGCCGCGCCTCGGTCCAGAAGGCCTCGACGAGGTCGGGGCGCGGGTCGGAGGGCCGGGTCTGCATGAGACCACGGTAGACCTGGCGGCCATGCCGGGCTCCTGGGACCCCGGCGAGCCCGCACGGGCGCATTCGGGGTGTGTCGGTGCAGCGGCGTACCCTGAGGGAACGGTCGCCCCCGCCCCCCGGGACTCGGCCGGTTGCTAGGGGTCGGCATACGGCCTGACGCACACGATCGCAAGGAGCACCATGACCGTCGCACCCGAGGGTCGTCGCATGCTGCGCGTCGAGGCGCGCAACGCGGAGACCCCCATCGAGCGCAAGCCGAGCTGGATCCGGACGACGGCCAGGATGGGCCCGGAGTACTCCGAGATGCAGTCGCGCGTCAAGGGCCAGGGCCTGCACACGGTGTGCCAGGAGGCGTCCTGCCCCAACATCTTCGAGTGCTGGGAGGACCGCGAGGCGACCTTCCTCATCGGCGGTGACGTCTGCACCCGCCGCTGCGACTTCTGCGACATCGCGACCGGGCGCCCCACCGCGCTGGACCGCGGCGAGCCGACCAAGGTGGCGGAGAGCATCGCGACGATGCAGCTGCGCTACGCGACCGTGACCGGCGTCGCGCGGGACGACCAGCCCGACGGGGCGGCCTGGCTGTATGCCGAGACGATCCGCGAGATCCACCGGCTCAACCCCACCACGGGGGTCGAGATCCTGCCGCCGGACTTCGGTGCCAGGCCCGAGCTCGTCGGGCAGGTCTTCGACGCCCGCCCCGAGGTGTTCGCGCACAACCTCGAGACCGTGCCCCGGATCTTCAAGCGGATCCGGCCTGCCTTCACCTACGACAAGTCGCTGCGCGTCCTGTCGATGGCGCAGGACGCCGGGCTCATCACCAAGTCCAACCTGATCCTCGGCATGGGCGAGGGGGAGGCCGAGATCGAGCAGGCCGTCGGCGACCTCGTCGACGCGGGCTGCCACATCCTGACGATCACGCAGTACCTCCGGCCGTCCAAGCTGCACCACCCCATCGACCGGTGGGTCAAGCCCGAGGAGTTCGTGCACTGGCGCGACCTCGCGCTCGGCCGCGGGATGAAGGCGGTCATGGCGGGGCCCCTGGTCCGCTCGTCCTACCGCTCGGGCAAGCTCTACAGCCAGGCGATGCGCGAGTTCGGCCGCCCGCTGCCCGAGCACCTGTCGCACCTCGCGGACGCCGCCGACCAGACCACCCGCCAGGAGGCGTCCTCGCTGCTCGCCCAGCGCTGACGCCCCCGGGCCCCACCACCACAGAACGGTAAGATCCGCCCCATGGCACGAGAAGCATCCGGCAGCACGAAGGCGTCGCGGTTCGGGCGCGCCAAGGCGCCCAAGCCGCCCAAGGACCCCAACAAGCCGGGCCGCGTCGCCCAGATGAAGCAGGCGTACGGCTTCGCCAAGCAGGTGGACCCCACGATCACCCGGTGGATGGTCGGCGCCGCGCTCCTGACGCTGCTGGTGATGGTCGCCATCGGCTTCCTCGTCGGCCACCCGTGGTACTTCCTCATCCTCGGCATCCCGCTCGCCGCGCTCGCCGCGATGATCGTGATGAGCCGACGCACCGACCGCGGTGCCTACTCGATGATCGAGGGCAAGCCCGGCGCCACCATGGCCGCACTGTCCTCCATCCGCCGGGGCGGCTGGTTCATCGAGCAGCAGCCCATCGCCGCCGACGGGCGACCCAAGGGGCAGGACTACACCAACGTCGCGACCCTGTACCGCGCCGTGGGTCGCCCTGGTGTCGTGCTTGTCGCAGAGGGCCCCTCCGCTCGCGCCAAGAAGCTGCTCGTCGAGGAGCGCCGCAAGGTCGAGCGTCTGGCCTCCGGCTCCCCCGTCCACCTCATGCGGGTGGGCGACGCCGAGTCCGAGGGGCAGAGCGGGGACGTCGAGGTGGTGCCTGTGCGCAAGCTCGCCTCCAAGGTGCAGCGCCTCAAGCCGGTGCTGACCAAGGAGGAGGTCGGCGTGGTCAACAAGCGCCTCAAGGCCATGAACGGCATGCGCGCCGGCGCGGGCATCCCGGCGGGGATGGACCCGACGCGGACGCGGGTGGACCGCAAGGGCATGCGCGGTCGCTGACGAAGCGCGTATGCGGAGGTCGGGGGCCCTGGGCGAGGAACGAGGATCACGCCCGGGCCGGCCTCGTGGGTCTCGGCGGCCGTCCCCCGTCTCGTGCTGCAGCCCGAGACGGGGGACGCGAGCCGAGACGGGGGACGCGGGACCGAGCGTGTCAGCGGGTGCGGACGATGACGCTGCCGGCGGCCTTGTCGTGCAAGCCCCGGCCGTCGCTGTCCCAGACCACGGGCGGGATGACCAGCAGGAGCAGGAGGGTCCGCAGCGCGGCCCCCACGACCCCCAGCGGTCCCCCCGCCACGCGCCGGACCTGCAGCCCTAGCAGGCGGTGCCCGATGGTGCACCCCGCCGTGCCGACGAGCAGGACGTTCTCGACGGCGAACACCGCGAGCGGGATGAACGAGTCGAGGCCCGTGGCGCCGACCGGCATGCGCAACAACCCGATCGCGATGGCGCAGCACAGCAGCCAGTCGACGAGCAGGGCCAGGACGCGGCGTCCGAGCGGGGCCATCGCGCCAGGACCCGACGCAGGCAGACCCAGCCGCTCCCCGGCATACGCACCCTGCTGGGTCAGCCGACCCGGCCCCTCGAGCCACCCACCGACGTCCCTGCGATCCACCACCTCCTCAGGCTACCCGGCGGGAGGGGTCCGGCTGGACAGCGTGTAACACGCGGGAAACATCGGAGTCATGGTCGGGTAACGGCCTGCCCCTAGGTTGGTGGGCAACGGGTCGGCCAGTCGGGCCGACGACACACAGGAGGACGATGTGTTCAGCACCCCTGAAGAGGTCCTGACTTTCATCAAGGACGAGGACGTCAAGTTCGTCGACATCCGGTTCTGTGACCTGCCGGGCGTGATGCAGCACTTCAACGTGCCGGCCAAGTCGCTCGACGAGGACTTCTTCACGGAGGGCCAGGCCTTCGACGGCTCCTCGATCCGCGGCTTCCAGGCGATCCACGAGTCCGACATGAAGCTTCTGCCGGACGTCAAGACGGCCTACCTCGACCCCTTCCGCGCCGAGAAGACGCTGATCATGAACTTCTCGATCGTCGACCCGTTCACCGACGAGCCGTACAGCCGCGACCCCCGCAACATCGCCATCAAGGCCGAGGCTTACCTCAGGTCCACGGGCATCGCCGACACCGCCTACTTCGGTGCCGAGGCGGAGTTCTACGTCTTCGACGACATCCGTTACGCCAACAACGCCCAGACCTCGTTCTACGCGATCGACTCGGTCGAGGCGGCCTGGAACTCCGGTCGCGAGGAGGAGGGCGGCAACCGCGGCTACAAGACGGCGTTCAAGGGCGGCTACTTCCCGGTGCCGCCGGTGGACCACTTCGCCGACACCCGCGACAGGATCTGCCTCAACCTGGACCGGGTCGGGCTGGAGGTCGAGCGCAGCCACCACGAGGTGGGCACCGCCGGTCAGCAGGAGATCAACTACAAGTTCAACACCCTGCTCCACTCCGGCGACGACATCATGAAGTTCAAGTACGTCGTGAAGAACACCGTGTGGGAGGAGGGCAAGACCGCCACCTTCATGCCCAAGCCGATCTTCGGCGACAACGGCTCCGGCATGCACACGCACCAGTCCCTGTGGAAGGACGGCAAGCCGCTGTTCTACGACGAGCAGGGCTACGGCGGCCTGTCCGACATCGCCCGGTGGTACATCGGTGGTCTGCTCAAGCACGCCCCGGCCCTGCTGGCGTTCACCAACCCCAGCGCCAACTCCTACCACCGCCTGGTGCCCGGCTTCGAGGCCCCGGTCAACCTGGTCTACTCTGCCCGCAACCGCTCGGCCTGCATCCGCATCCCGATCGCCGGCACGAGCCCCAAGGCCAAGCGCATCGAGTTCCGCATCCCGGACCCCTCGGCCAACCCCTACCTGGCTTTCGCCGCGCAGCTGATGGCCGGCCTGGACGGCATCAAGAACCGCATCGAGCCGCCGGAGCCGATCGACAAGGACCTCTACGAGCTGCCCCCGGAGGAGCACGAGCAGATCGAGCAGGTGCCCTGCACCCTCGAGGAGGTCCTCACGGCGCTGGAGAAGGACCACGAGTTCCTGCTCGAGGGCGACGTCTTCACCGAGGACCTGATCCGCACCTGGATCGACTGGAAGACCGAGAACGAGGTCGCGCCGCTGCGTCTGCGCCCCCACCCCTACGAGTTCGAGATGTACTTCTCCATCTGAGCAACGCCGCAGGTCAGAGGCTTAAGACCCCGCCTCAGTCCGCAACGAGTCCGCACGGGAAGCGAAGGCAACAGCCACCGCCGCCCGTGCGGACTCGTCCGTGTCCGGGAACATGTGCCCGTAGACGTTGAGCGTCGTCGTCGCGTTCGCGTGCCGCATCCGCGTCTGCACCACCTTGACGTCGAGCCCCTGCGAGATGAGCAGCGACGCAAGGTAGTGCCGCAGATCGTGGAACCGGAACCCCTCAGGCAAGCCCTCGACGGTCCCCCGCACGGCCCGCACGGCGTGCTCGACTGCCGCCGGACCTACGGGACGCCCCAGCTGGTTCGTGACGATCGTCGGCCCGCCGTAGCGCTCCACGTTCGCGGACAGTGCCAGCGCCAGCTCGTGCGGGATCGGAATCGGCGTCCGGCTCGTCTCCGTCTTCAAGGGCTCGTCGGGGTACTGCACCTCGGGCCGCACGATGCCGCGCATGAAGTCGACGTCGGAGACACGCAGCGCCACCGCCTCGGAGACACGCAGGCCCACGAACGCGCCGAGCAGGACGGCCGCCCGCAGATGCTCCGGCATCGCGTCGTGCAGCGCCCACACCTGATGCGTGGTGGCGACGTACGGCCGTTGCTTCGCCTGCCCCGGCGACGTGCGCCGCGAGCATGGCGACTTGGGGATGATGCCGTCGTGGACGGCGTCGCTCATGATCTGTGCCAGCCGCCGATAGATCGCGTACGTCGTGCTCGGCGCGTACTTGCCTTGCAGCTGGACCGTCCACGCCTTCACGTGCGACGGCTTGACGTCGGACAGCCGCTTGTCACCCAGCCCGTCTCGGATGACGTTCACGTGCACCTTGGCCTGACGGACCGTTGACGGCCGCCGGGTCGCGTAGCCGACGAGCCACAGGTCGCACCACTCCCCCACCGTGAGGCGGGCAGTCTTGGGGTCGACGTAGTCCCCGCGGACCACCGACGCCGTGACGCTGTCCAGCCATCGCTGTGCGTCGACCTTGCGCTTGAAGTGCCGGGCGTGCTCCTTGCCCGCTTCGTCGCGATACCGGGCGCGCCAGACGCCGTCCTGGCGCTTCTTTACGCTTCGGCTTGCCACAGGTCGTCCCCCATCCAGAGCACTGAAGCACGAGCCCGGCCCATCTGCACCGGCGTCATGTCGCGGACTTCCTGTTCGGTGGGAAGCCGCCAGCCTTCCGCCAAGTTCATGTCAACGATCCCCAACCATTTCCGAGCCTGCTTGATCCCGGCCTCGTCCAGGTCGCCGGACTCCAGCACCTCCACTAGGTCCTCACGCACGGCGGGAAGTCCTGCCAGCCGGTCGGCCAGTAGGCGCGCCAGAACCCTGATCGCCCGCTTGGTCTCGGAATACAGCCTCACTGCCCGTTCTGCATCCGTCAGAGTCTGTGCGTCCGTGGGGATCAGGGATTCGAGCGGCACGTCGAGCACCTGAGCCACTGCCACGGCCTCGCTCAGGCGTACGGGCCGCTCCCCCCGTTCTATGCGTCCGACCGTCGTGGAGTGGAAGTTGTCGACCCCTGCCTCGGTGAGCAGGGACGCGAACCTCGTCATCGACCAGCCCTTCTGTTCGCGCCTCCGCTGCACCTCACGCCCGAAACGTTCGTCCGCTGTCGTCATGTGCCAACCATGCCGGAACATTACGGCGCACGTCAATCCCTGCTGTTTGACATCAACGTCCCCGCGTCCAATACTCCATGTATCGGAACGCGCCCCAGTGTTCCAACATGGAAAGGATCAGTCATGTCAGATCTGCTCACCGAGGCCGAGGTGTCGGAGTGGACCCGCACTCCTGTCGGCACGCTCCGCTATTGGCGGCACGTTGGAGACAAGGGGCCGCGGTGGTTCAAGCTGGGCCGCCGCGTCGTCTACAAGCGCGAGGACGTCACCGGGTGGCTGGACGCGCAGTACGCATCCGCCGGGCGGTCGGCATGACTCGACCCGGACACGAGAACGCCCCCGCTCGGAGCGGCAACTCCGGCGAGGGCAACGAGAAGCTTGCAGCCATCTCTACCCCCGATCGTACCGCGTTCATAGACGCCGTGCTCGCTGACCTCGAGCAGCCCCTAGCCCCAGCACCGCAACTGGAAACGATCCACCAGGCGTGGTCCTGCGGCTGGGATCTCGGATTCCTCTACGGGCTGCGCATGGCCGTAGACGAGGCAGCCGCGCGCCGTCTCCTCGCCATGGCGACGGGCGGTCGCCTGTGACCTACGCGCCCGCCCCCTCCGACGCGCCTCCGCTTGACGACCCCGAAGAGGTTGACCTGCTCGCAGGTCTCAAGTCCGGTGCGTGGCTGGACGCCCAGACCTTCCCGGCCCTGTCCTGGGCGGTCCACGGGCTCATCCCCGAGGGCTTCGGCCTGTTCACCGGCCCCCCGAAGGCAGGCAAGTCCTGGGCCGCCCTCGGCATCGCCCTCGCCGTCGCAGCTGGCACGCCCGCGCTCGGCAAGATCGACACCGGCCGCCCCCGGCCCGTGCTGCTGCTCGCCCTGGAAGACGGCAGTCGACGCCTACAGGGTCGCTGCCGCCGCCTGCTCGGTGACGGCGTGGGAATCCCCGAACGGCTGGACTTCGCAACCGACACGGCCCCCAAGGACGTCGTTCAGCTCATCCGGGCATGGCTCGGCAAGCACGGGCACCAGCGACCCCTCGTCGTCCTCGACACGCTCGGCAAGGTCATGCCCGCTGCGCTACCGGGTGAGGGCGCATATCAGCGTGACTACCGCATCGGGTCAACCCTCAAGCGACTAGTCGACACGCACCCCGGCTCGACCCTGCTCGTGGTCCACCACGTCAACAAGCGGACCGGGGACGCGGACTGGATGGACTCCACGTCCGGGACCAACGGACTGAACGGTGCTGCCGACTTCACGGTGAACCTGTCCCGCCAGCGCAACGAGGTCACGGGAATCCTGCGCGTCACCGGCCGCGACGTAGTCGAAGGCGAGTACGCCGTCACGTCCGATAGCGGCAGGTGGTTGATCGACGGTGCCGCCCTGGCTGACGCCGCCCGCAAGGCAGCCGAGGTCAAGGTGAGTGACGGTCTTGGGGACCGCTCTGCCGAGATCATCGCGTACGTCAACGCCCAAGCCGAGCCGGTGTCCGCAAAGCAGGTAGAGGGTGCCCTCGGCATAACGGATGCCCGCCGATACCTTGCACGGCTCGCCGAGGCCCGGCGGCTGTCCAAGCCCGAGCGTGGTCGCTACGCCCCCTGTGTCCCCCTGTCCCAAGTGTCCCAGTGTCCCAATGGGGACACCGAGACCCCCGCTGAATGGGACAACGGGACAGATGGGACACCCACCTGCACGGGCTGCGGTGAGCCGATGTCCTACGTCGAGCCCGGCACCACCACCCATCCCGGATGCGGCCTGCTCAACGCTGCCGCCCTCCGTGTCGTGAAGGGAGGCGGACGATGATGAAGCCCTGTCTCGTCTGCGGCGAGCCGACACCGGCCAGCCGCTGCCCCGACCACCAACTGCCCGACACGCGCAAGCGCACCGGGGAACGACGCACCGCCCGCTGGGCCCGGCTGTCCGCCCGCCTCCGCCGGATGCAGCCGTTCTGCACCGCCTGCGGCAGCCGCGACGACCTGACCGTCGACCACGTCGTGCCCCTCGCCGCCCGACCCGACCTGGCCTACAGGATCGACAACCTTCAAGTGCTGTGCCGAAAGTGCAACAGCCGCAAGGGAACTCGCGAGACCCTGGGGGGTGACCCCCCTGCCGGGTCGTCCTCGCCCCTCCCGTGCAGGCAAAATCTGGGTCTCACTTCGCACGGGTGTTCGAGTTGAGCGGCACGAAGGCCGGGCCGAAGGCTCAGGTCACGGCCGAGCCCCTGGACCTGACCGGCTGGCCCCGGGCTCGGGCTGCTCGTCGGCTGCGGTTCATCCGCGACTACATCCTCACGCCCAAGGGCGAGGGTGCGCTCAAGCCGTTCAAGGTCCGGCCTTGGCAGCGGGAGATCGTCACGGGCGCGTTCGCTCCCGGCATCCGGACCGCGCTGGTCAGCCTGCCGCGCGCGAACGGCAAGACCGCGCTTGCTGCCGCGCTGGCGGTCGCCGAGCTTTTCGTCGGCCCCCCGTCCGCCGAGGTGCTGGTCGTGGCCTCCGACCAGCGGCAGGCGAACATCGCGCTGCGCATGGCCAAGCGCATGATCGAGCTCAACCCCGACTTGGCCGAGCGGGCCATGATCTATGCCGACAGGATCGTCGTCCCGGAGAACGACGCCACGATGATGGCGCTCCCGGCCGACCCGGGCGCGCTGCACGGCTGGGACCCCTCATTGCTTGTCGTTGACGAGTTGCACGTCGTCACTGAACCCGTTTGGGAAGCCGTGACCAGCATGTCGGGCAAGCGGCCGGAGTCGCTGACGCTGGCGATCAGCACCCCATCGACCTCGCCGGATTGCGTGATGTTCCGGCTTGTCGAGCACGGCCGGGAGGGCACCGACCCGGCTTTCTTTTTGCGGGAGTTCGCGGCCCCGGACGGGTGCGCAACAGACGATCGTGCGGCGTGGAAGATCGGCAACCCGGCCCTGGGTGACTTCCTGGCCGAGGATGGCCTGGAGGCTGCGCGCCGCACGTTGCGTGAGCCCGTGTTTCGGCAGCTGCGCCTCGGGCAATGGGTGTCCGGCTCGGAGGCGTGGTTGCCGTTCGGTGCGTGGGACGCCTGCGCGGCACCTGACCTCGGGACGCCCCCGGACGGGTCCAAGGTGGTCCTAGCGTTCGACGGCTCCGCGTCGGGTGACTCCACCGCGCTGGTGGGCTGCACGGTCGGCCCAGACCCGCACCTGTTCGTCGCGGGCCTATGGGAGAACCCCGGCGACCGCGGCTGGCGCGTACCGCGCGAGGACGTGGACAACGCCGTGGCGCTGGCGTTCGACCGCTGGGACGTGGTCGAGCTCGCGGCGGACCCGTGGGGGTGGCGTTCGGAGATCGAGGCGTGGGCGACCCGGCAAGGGGAGCGGCGCGTCATCGAGTGGAACACCGCCGCCGCGCAACGCATGGCCCCCGCCACCGACCGCCTCTACCAGGCCGTGGTGACGCAGGCCGTCACCCACGACGGCGACCCCCGGCTGGCGGCGCACGTCGCCCACGCGGTCGCCAAGCCCACCACGCTCGGCGACCTAATCGTCAAGGACAAACGCAACTCCCCCCGCAAGATCGACGCCGCCGTGGCGTCGATCGTCGCCCTCGACCGCGCCGCGTTCCACACCAACAACCAGCCGCGACGGCGCGCGGCATCGTTCCGATAGGAGACCCCATGACCGACCTCGACACCCTCGGCCGCATCCTGCAGCGCATCGACGAGCGGGCGGCCGTCTACTCGACGCTCACCCGCTACTACGACGGCGCGCAGCCCCTCACGTTCCTGTCGCCCGAGTCCCGACTCGCCCTCAACAACCGGCTCAGCGCCGTGTCCGTGAACATTCCCCGACTCCTGGTCGACACCATCGGCGAGCGGCTGCGCGTCACCGGCCTGTCCCGCCCGGACACGTGGGAGGACTGGCGGCGCAACGGCCTGGACACCCAGCACCGGGTCGCGCACCGCGAGGCGCTGCTGCTCGGCGACTCGTTCGTCGTCGTCTGGGCGCGTCCGGACGGCTCCCCGCTCGTCACCGTCGAGTCGGCCACCCAGGTGGCCGTCACCACCGACCCCGCGACGCGGGAGGTGTCCTCGGCGATCAAGCGGTGGGGGGCCGAGGACGGCACCCATGTCGTGTGGTTCGAGCCCGACCGCATCACCCGCTGGCACAGTCCTGCCCGTGGCGCAGCGACCACCGGCTACCGCAAGGTCGAGACCATCGCCAACCCGCTCGGCGTCGTGCCCGTCGTGTGGCTGCGCAACGGGGACCGGCTCGTGCAGACCGGCGTCAGCGAGATGCAGGACGTCCTCAGCCTCACGGACTGCCTCACCAAGCTGCACGTCGACCTCATGACTGCTTCGGAGTACGCCGCCCGGCCCCGCCGCTGGGCGTCCGGCGTCGAGCTGGTCGAGGACGCCGACGGCAACGTCACCAACCCCTTCCCGGAGGGTGACCGCATGATGGTCACCGAGGCGGCCGAAGCCCGGTTCGGCCAGCTCGCCGGAGCCGACCTCGCCGGCTACGAGGCCGCGATCGGCGTCATCATGCGATCCATCAGTGCCGTCACCGGGCTGCCGGAGCACCTGCTCGGGATCGGCGGCGACAACCCCACCAGCGCCGACGCGATCCGTGCCAGCGAGGCCGCACTCACGGCCCGCGCCGAGGCGCGTCAGGGCACCTTCGGGCAGGCCTGGCAGCACGTCGCGCAGCTCATGACCGCGGTCCGTCACGGCGTCGACCCCGCCAGCGTGGACGTCACCGTGCAGTGGGCCGACCCGTCGACCCGGTCGGCCGCGCAGGAGGCCGACGCTGTCGTGAAGCTGTTTGCGGCCGGGCTGCTGCCCGCGAGCTATGCGCTGCGGCGCCTCGGCTACACCGCGGACGAGGTGGACGCGATCCGGGCCGACCGGTCCCGTGACGCCGTCGCGAACCTCGACCTGTCCCGGGTGGTGGCGCAGTGATCGACGAGACCCCCTACCAGAAGCTGCTCGCGGCCCTGGGCGACGGGACCAGCCGTCAAGCCCTGGCCCTGCTGGCTGCGTTCCTCGACGGGCTGCTGTCGTTCGAGGAAGCCCTGACGGCCATCGCCGCGACCATCGCCCGCGCCAACGGGCACGGCACGGCTCTCGCCGACGTGGCGCTGGCGGCGACGCTGACCGAGCAGACCGGGCACCCCGTCCCCGTCCTCGGCCTCGCGCCTGCCGCCGACGACCTCGACCGGCTCCGCAAGGCCGTCGACACGATCCTGACCGACGGTGACCTGACCGACGACGCCGCCCGCGAGACAGCCCGGATGCGCACCGAACGACTCGGCCGCAACGAGCCGATCGACGCCGCCGGGCGCGCGTTCAACGACGGCATCGCCCGGTCACCCCACGTCACCGGCTACAGGCGCGGCCTCACCGCCGACGCCTGCCAGCTGTGCCAGTGGCTCTACAGGGAGGGCCACGTCTACCGGGCCGAGCAGCCCATGCACCTGCACCCCGGCGACCGCTGCCACCCCATCCCCGTCACTACCACCGAGAGGACCAACTCATGACCGACGAGACCACCACCACCGAGACCGACGAGACCCCCGACGCCGTCGAGCCCGAACCGACCCCCGATGACCTTTCTGGCGACGCCACCGAAAAGGGTGGTGACGACCCCGAGAGCTTCCCCCGCGACTACGTCGAGCGCCTGCGCAAGGAGGCCGCCGACGCCCGCGTGCGTGCCAAGGACAGGGACGACCTGGCCGAGCGCCTGCACCTCGCGCTCGTGACGGCGACGGGCCGCCTGGCCGACCCGACGGACCTTCCCTACGACGAGGCGCACCTCGAGGACGAGGCCGCGCTGACGGCCGCTGTGGACGCGCTTCTGGCCCGCAAGCCCCACCTCGCGAGCCGTCGTCCGGCAGGATCGGTCGGGCAGGGGGCCATGACGGCCGCCGAGCCGGTCTCGCTGCTCGGCCTGATGCGGGCGCGGACCTAACCCAACGAGAGGAATCACCATGAGCTACGGAACCCACGCGCAGGCGGTACTCGCCGACGTCCGTGAGTCCGGCCTGACGGACGACCGGCGCATCGAGCTGGCCAAGGCATGGGCACAGGTGTCCATCGCCCTGTCGCTGGAGCAGATCAACTCCCGGCAGGAGGACGAGAGTCTGCGGTCCCAGTAGGCCCAGACAGCTGAGAGGCCCCCCACAGTCCGACTGGATCGTGGGGGGCCTCGCTTCTACGACGCCTGTCCCGGGCGCCAACCCGCCTCCCTCTCCGGAGGCACCTCTAGCATACCCCCCTGGGGTATACTTGTGGTGAGCCTGGCGCTCACCCTACGCACGGCCCTGGTGACCGAACGTGAACCCCCCTTGAAATCCGTTCTGTCTGTAGGAGACTCACCATGGCCCTTGCCACCCAGACCACCACCGCCGCCGCTGGCAGCACCGCCGTTCCCGAGCTGACCGCCGAGCAGGTCTCCACGATCCTCGTGCAGCCGCTGCAGGCACAGTCCGTGTTCCTCGCCTCCGGCCCCCGCATCTTCGACACCGCCGGACCGCTGCGCCTCCCCAAGAACGGCGGCCCGATCGCTGACCCCGGCTGGACCGGCGAGAACGAGCTCATCCCCGAGCGCGACGTCGACTTCGACGAGCTGCACCTGCTGCCCTCGACCATGAAGTCGGTCAAGGTCATCACGCGCACGTCTAACGAGCTCGTCCGTCAGTCCGTCATCAACCTGGACGCGGCGATCCGTGAGCGACTGGTCCGCGACGTCGCCGCCAAGATCGACGCGCAGTTCCTCTCCGCCTCCGGCGACGGCATCGCCACCCCGCGTGGCATGTTCGCCTGGGCGGGCACGCAGAACGTCAACGTGGGCGGCGCACTCACCCTGGACCACCTGCTCACCGCGTGGGGCCTGGCCCTGGCGGCGAACGTGAACATGGCCTCGCTCAAGTGGTTCATGACCCCCGGCGACTTCGTCGCGCTCCGCAAGATCAAGGACAGCTCCGGCCGCTACCTGCTGCAGGCTGACCCCACCGCCGACGGCGTGTTCCGCGTCTGGGGCGCCCCCGTGGTCGTCTCGGCGCGCATCCCCAACACCACCGGCGCCACCCCGACCGGCCGCGCCGCGCTGGCCGACATGTCCCAGGTCGCCGTCGCCCGCGACGTGGCCCCCTCGGTCCAGATCCTGCCCGAGCTGTTCGCCGCGTACGACCAGGTCGGCGTCAAGGTGGTTACCCGCATGGACGCCGCGCCCCTCAACCCCGAGGCCATCGTCACGCTCACGGGCATCACGCGCTGACGATGACCCCGAACCGCACCGCGCAGGCGGGCCAGGTGCTGTACCTGACGGCGGCCGACGTCGCCGCCGAGCTGCGCCTCACCCTGCCCGCCGGTCAGGTCTGGGAGGTGGATATGACCGCGTCCGCTGTCCCGCCCGGCGTCACCGTCCAGTGGGACCGCGTGCACGGCCTGATCGACCCGGCCGCGTCCGGTGACTACCAGCTCATAATCTTCTGGGCCGACACGACCGGTCACCACGCCGTCACGCCCTACGTCGTGCGCGTGTCCAACCCGGCCCTGGCGCCCACCGCCGCCAAGGTCGCCCAGTACCTCGGCAAGGGCGACGACCCCTCCGCGCTCGCCCTTGCCGAGCAGTCCCTCCCCGTCGTGGCGCAGTTCGTGCGCGCATACACGCGAGACGAGGGTTTCGACACGGCGGGCGTCCCGAACGATGCCCTCGCCGCCGTCATCGTGTCCGCCACGGCCCGGCTCGTCACCAACCCCGAGCAATCCCGGACCGTGACCGTGGGGGACTACAGCGAGTCCTTCGCCACGTTCGCCGGCTTCACGCTCCCCGAGCTGGTCACCCTCAACCGGTACCGGAGGCGGGCGCGGTGAAGCTCTCAGACCAGATCGAGATCGTCACCGCGAGGACGTGGGAGGACGGATTCGGGGAAGTGCAATACGACTGGGCGCATCCCACCCTCGTGTGGACGCTCCCGGCACAGGTCACGTACCTGTCGACCGCGCTCAACGACGGGGGCGGCGACTTCATGCTGTCCCAGGAACTGCGGGTCATCGTCCCCGTTGTCGGGTTCGACGCCGCCAAGCACCGCGTGCGCTGGCGCGGCACCCTCTACCAGGCGAACGGGCAGCCGCTGATCCGTATGCGTGGCGGCACGCCCCACCACCTGACGATCCCGATCAAGCTCGTCACGGGCTGAGTCCGCAAATAGTCCGCAAGACGTCCAGCCGGGACCATCGTTAGCCAACGTCGCCAATCGCGTTTCGGCAGGTCAGGAAGGGATAGCCAACATGGCCAACACCTACCATTCATGCGAGACGAGTTCGAGATGTACTTCTCCATCTGAGCCGTCACGCCCAAGGCGCCCACCTGCCGACCGCAGGGGGCGCCTTCGGCGTGGGCGGGTGGCAGGATCAGCCGTATGCCGAAGCCCCCCGCCTCCCCCGCCGCCGTCCTGCGCTGGGGTTCGCTCACGGCCCTCGCCGGCGGTGTCGCCGCCGCGGCCGCCGTCGCGGGCACCCGGGCGTGGGCCCTGACGTCCGCCCGCGACCGGATCCACTCCCCCGGCGGTTCGCCCACCGTCGAGGCGGCGGTCGTGCTGGGGGCGGGGGTGCTGCCCGACGGGCGGCCGAGCCGCTACCTGGCTGCCCGGCTGGACCGCGCGCTGGAGCTCCTGCGGCTGAGGCGCGTCGAGGTCGTCGTCGTGTCCGGCGCCGACCTGCCCGGCACCGACGAGCCGGGGGTCATGCGCCGCTACCTCGAGGACCACGGCGTCGACCCGGCGCTGATCGTGGAGGACCGCGAGGGCGTCGACACCTACGCCACCTGCCGGCGCGCCCGCCGCGTCTACGGGCTGCGCCGGATCGCGCTGGTCAGCCAGGCCTATCACCTGCCACGGGCCCTGGCGATCGCGCGGGCTGCCGGGCTGGACGCCGTGGGTGTGGCCGACTGGTCGGTCCGGACGCCGCTGATGGTCGCCGACCGCAACGTCTGGGCCTACGGCGTGGCCCGCGAGTGGGTCGCCGGTGGCAAGGTCCTGATCGATCTCGTCCGGCCTCGGCGCGAGGACGACCCGCAGCACGACCCGGCGGTCCAGCGAGCGCTCGCCCACGCCCGATCTCGGTGACCCACGGGGGCGACGGGCGGTCGGCATACGGCCACCCCGCCGGAGGAGCCGCGAGCCCCGGGCCGTAGTGTCCCGAGTGTGGAGGACGACCTCGACATCATCTGCGTGCTCGTCACCGACCACGGGATCACGGCCAACCCGTGCCGCCCCGACGTCGAGGAACGCCTGCGCGCCGCAGGCCTGCCCCTGACCACAATCCTCGAGCTCTACGAGCGGGCGGTGTCGATCACCGGTGTGCCCCGACCGATCGAGGTGGGTGGCGAGGTCGTCGGGGTGACGCTCCTGGTGCCCGGCGCCGTCAAGACCTCCCCTGACCTCGTGCGGACGAGGGACGAGGCGGTCGCCGCGGTCCGGGCAGGGGTCGAGGGGGAGCGGTGGCGGGTGCTCGACGTCCACGACGGCGACCACCCCCTGTCGCGGACGTCGCTCGGGCCGCCCCCTCGACGGTGCCTGGTGGGCGACGGCCCGGCGCACGCCTGCGCCCGCTCGCGGGCCCACGACGCCTCGGACCTGGCGCGCGCCGTGGAGGTGCTCCGTGCTGCCCACCGCTGAACCCACCCCCACCCCCACCGGCGACGCTCCGCCACGGGCCACCGTGATCGCGCTGCACGACCGGGGTCAGGCCGGCCGGCTGTCCCGGCTCGCCACGCAGGCCCTGCTCGCCGAGGTCGAGCTGAGCCCCAAGCCCGGGCTCGTCGACCCGGTGTCGTGCGGGGCGCACGACGACATGGACGCCGAGACCTTCCGGGCGAGCATCACCGCGATCGCGCCGTGGTTCCCGGTGCTGCACGAGACGGGCCGCGCCGGGCACCGCGACGCACCGTCGCGGTTCCTGCAGCGGCTGCGCAGGCCCGGGATGGGGTGCGAGGACGCGATGTTCGCCGCCACCCGCGGGGTCAACACGCACAAGGGGGCGGTCTTCGCCTTCGGGCTGCTGCTCGGCTGCGCGGGGCGGCTGGCCGCCGGCGGGCTGCCCGTCACCGCGCGCTCCCTCACGGACCTGGCCGCACGGATGGCACGGCCCCTCGTGGAGGTCGAGCTCCCGGCCGTGGAGTGCCCGGGCACCTACGGCGAGGCGGCCTTCGTCGAGCACCGGCTGGCCGGCGCGCGGGGCGAGGCCGCCGGCGGTTATGCGTCCGTGCGGCGGCACGCCCTCCCGGCCTACCGGGCGGTGCTGGAGGCGACGGGGGACGGCCGGGGCGCGATGCTGCAGGCGTTGCTCGTGCTGATGGCCACGACCGACGACACCACCCTCGTCAAGGACGGCTCCCTCGACGGCCTGCGGCACGTGCAGCGCAGCGCGCGGGACCTCCTGGGCGCGGGCGGCGTCCGGGCCCCGGACGCCCTGACCCGGCTGCACCGGCTCGACGTCGACCTCACCCGTCGAGGGCTCAGCCCAGGGGGGTGCGCCGACCTCCTCGCGGTCACCCACTTCCTCGCGCACCTGCCGAGCGGCGCCGACTAGGCTGACGCAGACCGGACCCACCACTCACCCCGAGGCCGCGCATGACCGTCATCCTGCTGGTCAACCCGGCCTGCCGGGCGGTGCGTCGCCGCCCCGCGCTGCCGGACGAGGCGCGACAGGCTCTGACCGGGCCGTATGCCGACGCCACCGTCGTCGCGAGCGAGTCCCTCGAGGACGTCACCGCCGTCGCGGCCGGCGCCGCGGTCGACGACGTGCTGGTCGTGCTGGGCGGCGACGGCACGCTGCGGGCGGCCGCGACGGGCGTGGCCAGGTCCGGCGCCGTCCTCGCTCCCCTGCCCGGCGGCAGCGGTAACGATCTGTGCCGTCACCTGCGCATCTCCCTGGACCCGCTGCGCGCCGCGGCCGCGCTGCCGTCCTGGACCGAGCAGCGGATGGATCTCGGGGACGTCGACGGACAGCCCTTCCTCACGATCGCCACCCTGGGCTTCACCGCCGCGATCAACGAGCAGGCCAACCGAGTCCACCGACGGGGCCCGTTCATCTATGTCGCGGCAGCGGTGGCGCTGCTGCCTCTCGTGCGGCCGACGGCCATCACCCACGTCGCGGACGGGACCCGCACGACCCTCGACGCCTGGATGGTCTGCGTCGCCAGCACGAGCAGCCAGGGCGGTGGCATCCAGGTCGCCCCCGGGGCCGTCGCCGACGACGGCCTGCTCGACGTGGTGTGCCACGACGCGCGGACCTGGTGGCGCTTCGTCGTCGGTCTGGTCGCGACCCTCCTGCGCCGTCCGCTGCGCGACCGCTCGGTGCAGCACCAGCGTGTGGCGTCCCTGCGGCTGGAGACACCTCGGCCGATGCCGGTCTACGCCGACGGGGAGCGCGTCGGCACGACGCCCTGCACGATCCGGGTCCTCCCCCGTGCCGTGAGGCTGCTGGTTCC
The DNA here is from genome assembly GCF_009707125.1 of Arsenicicoccus cauae. Lineage (GTDB taxonomy): Bacteria > Actinomycetota > Actinomycetes > Actinomycetales > Dermatophilaceae > Arsenicicoccus > Arsenicicoccus cauae. The sequence continues at coordinate 107,828 of NZ_WLVL01000040.1, read as the reverse complement.
GCGCCGCTGACGGCACCGGCACCGGCACCGACACCGACACCGGCACCGACACCGACAGCCACGGCACTGCACGGCGGCGCCCCGCCGGATCACGGGGATCCGACGGGGCGCCGGGGCGGTCGGCATACGACCGGGGCGTCGTCAGCCGATGCGAGTGACCTGCACGACCGTGGGCCGCGGACCGGCGAAGCGACCCCGACCGGACTGCTTGACGTAGTCCGGGAAGAAGGAGTGCTGGTCCGCCCAGGTCCCGTCCTCGCCCGGGTGCTGCACTGCCACGAAGACCGAGCCGTCGCGGTCGTGGATGACCGGCCCGCAGGTCTCTGCCTCGGCCGGCACGGCCAGGAACTGGGTCACGCGTCCGCGCTCGGGCCCGCCCAGCTCGACGTGGAACAACCCGTCGTTGTACTTCAGCGAGCTCGGCATGCCGTCCGTGGCGATCCACAGGTCGCCGCGGCTGTCGAAGGCCACGTTGTCCGGGCACGAGATCGGGGCGACGGGCCCGGTGTAGCCGCCGAAGTAGGTGCCGGCGGTCTTGGGGTCGCCGCAGATCAGGACCAGGTCCCAGGTGAACCGGCGGCCGGTGTGGTCGCCGCCCACCTCGGTGATCTCGACGATGTGGCCGTCCTTGTTGAGCGGCCGCGGGTTGGCCTCGTCGGTGCCGGCCTTGCCCTCCTTGCCGCGGTCGGAGTTGTTGGTGCAGGCGGCGTAGATGCGACCGGTGACGAGGTTGGGCTGGACGTCCTCGGGACGGTCCATCTTGGTGGGGCCCTTGCCGTTGGAGCCCACCGCAGCGTCAGCGGCCAGGCGGGTGTAGACGAGGACCTCCTCGAGGGTGAAGCCGTTGACCATGGACCGGCCGCCCTGGGTCAGGGCGATCCACTCGCCGGACCCGTCGTTGACCTTGTCCTCCATGCCGTCGCCGGTGAACTGCGCGACATACAGGTCGCCCTCGGAGAGCAGCCGCAGGTTGTGCTGGCGCGCGGCGTTGCCGGGGCGCGCGTCGTAGCGGCGCCTGGAGACGAACTTGTAGATGTAGTCGAACCTCTCGTCGTCGCCCATGTACGCGACGACGCGGCCGTCATCGGCCACGATCACGTTGGCGCCCTCGTGCTTGAAGCGGCCCATCGCGGTGTGCTTGACCGGCGTGGAGGTCGGGTCCATCGGGTCGATCTCGACGATCCAGCCGAAGCGGTTGGGCTCGTTGCGGAAGTCGGCGGAACGGGCGTCCCACCGCGGGTCGACCTTGGACCAGCCGCGCGTGTCCTGCGTCGGGGACAGGCCGTAGCGCTTCTCCTGCTTGGAGGTGCCCTCGGCCTTGAAGTACTGGTTGAAGTTCTCCTCGCCCGAGAGCACCGTGCCCCATGGCGTCGTGCCGCCGGAGCAGTTGTTCATCGTGCCGCGGACCGTGCGTCCGGTCGGGTCCTCCTTGGTGCGCAGCAGCGGGCTGCCGGCGGCAGGGCCGTCGACCGCGAAGGGGGTGTCCAGGGTGATGCGCCGGTTGAGGCGACCACCGCGGCGGTAGGTCCACCGCTCGCCGCGGGCCGGGCGGGTGAGCTCGACCACCGACATGCCGTGCGCGGCCCAGGCGGTGCGGATCGCCTCGGTCGGGTCCATGGTCGGCGGGAACATGATGCTCTCGTTGGTGTACTCGTGGTTGCAGACCAGCAGCGCCTTCTTGCCGTGCTTGTCGGTCACGATGATGTCGGTGTAGTCGTTGTTGTAGCCGAACTGCATCGACTGGGCCTCGGCGCTCTGGTGCTCGGGGTCGAACATCGGGGCGCCCTTGAGGACCGGGTCGCCCCACCGGATGATCGGGGCGTAGGTGAACCCGCCCGGGACCGTGAGCCGGTCGACGTCGTCGGCGACCGGGGCGATGCCGATGAAGGACAGGCCGGAGACGCGACGCCCCGCGTGGCCGCGACCGCGACCGTCGTCCTTGGCGCCGACCAGCGCGGCGGCCGGCTCGGCCACGGCGGTCGAGACGGCACCGAAGGCCAGGGCCAGGGCGCCCGCGCCACCGAGGACGGAACGGCGGGACAGCGCCGCGGAGGCGACCTCGGCGAAGGTCTCGTGCGTGGACTCGTTGGGGGTGGGCCTGGAGCAGGCGTCGCCGCAGCGGAGGTGGCAGGTGACGGCGCTGCGGTTGGCGTGCGTGATGCCGGCCATGGGCAGCAGGGTGCGCTCGTGGGTCACGGTGATCTCCCGGATCGGTGCGAGGTGGAGGGGGCGACGCCGACGCGGGGGTCGGACGTTCGGGCCGAACCTAGCCAGCCCCGCCAGCCCCGGTCAGGGCCCGCAGATGGATGCCAGGTGAACGCTCCGTGAAAGGGGCCGGGCCGGTGTGACCCGCCCTCACGGTGCGTGACCGCTCACCCCTCGTGGCCGTAGAACCGGCGGTCGACGACGACCCTGGCCTGGCGGGCGATCCGCAGGTAGGTGTCGACGTGCAGTCCCCCCTCGCCGGGTCCTCGCCCGATGATGCGGGCGATCCCGTCGGCGTCGCGGGCGTCGGTGGACACGCTCTCGACCGGCCGCCCGCGCCACAGCATGCCGGCGTTGCGCAGGTGCGAGGCCGACCCCCAGGCCTCGGTCAGGAGGTTCGCCTCGTCGTCGGCGAGCAGCCCGGCGGCCCGCGCGGCCTCGATGGCGGGCAGGGTCCCCGTGGTCCGCAGCCCGGCCACGTCGTGGCCGTGCTGCAGCTGGATGACCTGGATCGTCCACTCCACGTCGCTCAGCCCGCCGGTCCCGAGCTTGAGGTGGGTCCGCCGGTCGGCTCCCCGCGGCAGCCGCTCGCTCTCCATCCGGGCCTTGAGCCTGCGTATGTCGCGCAGCTGCGACGCGCCGAGCCCGCCGTCGGGATAGCGGTAGGGGTCGACGAGGGCGACGAAGCGCTCCCCCAGCCCGGCGTCACCCGCGACCGGACGGGCCCGCAGCAGCGCCTGGCGCTCCCACGTGAGGGCCCACCGCTCGTAGTAGGTGCGGTAGGACTCCAGCGACCGCACGAGGGGTCCGTTCTTGCCCTCGGGGCGCAGGTCCGCGTCGACGCCGACGGCCGGCTCGGGACCGCCCCAGGCGGTCAGGCGCCGCAGCTCCTGCACGACCGCGGTCGCCCGTCGCTGCAGCTCGACCTCGTCGTGAGCCGCGCCCTCCTCGGGCTCGTGGACGAACATCACGTCGGCGTCGCTGGCGTAGCCGAGCTCCCCGCCGCCGAGCCGCCCCATCCCCACGACCAGCAGCCGCGTGCCGAGCGGCTCGCGCAGCTCCATCTCCACCTTGTGGACGGCCGTCTCGAGCGCGATCTCGAGCGTGGCGGCCGTCACGGCGGTCAGGGCCCGCCCGACCTCGTCCAGCGGGAGCAGCCCGACGAGGTCTGCGACGGCCACCCGGAAGAGCTCCTGTCGCCGCACCCCGCGCACCGCGAGCATCGCGTCCTCCGAGCTGTCCTTGCGCTGCGCGGCGGACCGCATCACCGAGCGCAGGGACTCCAGGGACCGGGGGGTGAGCCCGACGTCGTCGCCGAGGACCGCGACGGCGTGGGGGGTGCGTTCGAGCAGCTCCGAGGCGAACCGGCTGGACGACAGGACGTGAGCGAGCCGCTGGGCGGCGCTGCCCTCGTCGCGGAGCATCTTGAGGTACCAGTGCGTGGTGCCGAGCTCCTCGCTGACCTTGCGGAAGGACAGCAGGCCCGCGTCCGGGTCGGCGCCGTCGGCGAACCACCCGAGCATCACGGGCAGCAGCGTCCGCTGGATCGCCGCGCGGCGCGAGATGCCCTCGGTCAAGGCCTCCAGGTGACGCAGCGCGCCGCGGGGGTCCCGGAAGCCCAGCGCGGCCAGCCGATCGCCGGCGGCCTCCGGCGTCAGCCGGCCCTCGCTGGCGGACAGCCGGGCGACGGCGGACAACAGGGGGCGGTAGAAGAGCCGCTCGTGCAGGCGGCGCACCTCGTGGGCCCGGCGCTGCCACTCCTTGACGACCACCGTCGCCGGGTCGCCGTCGAGGTGCAGAGACCGGCCGAGCCGGCGCAGCTCCGCCTCGGCGGTCGGCATGAGATGGGTCCGCCGCAGCCGGTAGAGCTGGATCCGGTGCTCGAGCGACCGCAGCATGCGATAGGCCTCGTCGAGGACGGCCGCGTCGTCGCGGCCGACGTAGCCGCCACGAGCCAGGGTCGCCAAGGCCTCGAGGGTGGTGCCGGAGCGCAGGCTCGGGTCCAGCCGACCATGGACGAGCTGCAGGAGCTGCACGCTGAACTCGACGTCGCGCAGCCCGCCGGGTCCGAGCTTGAGCTGCCGGTCGGCCTCCTTGGCGGGGACGTGCTGCTCCACGCGTCGGCGCATCGCCTGGACGTCCTCGACGAAGTGGTCGCGCGACGACGCCTCCCACACGAGCGGGGTGACCGCCTCGAGGTAGCGGGCGGACAGCTCGGCGTCGCCCGCCACGTGACGCGCCTTGAGCAGCGCCTGGAACTCCCAGGTCTTGGCCCACCGCTGGTAGTAGTGCAGGTGACTCGCGACGGTGCGGACCAGAGGGCCGTTCTTGCCCTCGGGACGCAGCGCGGCGTCGACGGGCCACAGGGATCCCTCGGCGGTCGAGGCCGCGCAGGCCCGCATCAGGGCGCCGGCGACCTGGGTGCCGACCCGCATCGCCGCCATCTCCTCGGGGCTGCCGGGCTCGACGGCCGGGTCAGCCGGCTCGCACACGAAGATCACGTCGACGTCGCTGACGTAGTTGAGCTCGCGTCCGCCGCACTTGCCCATCCCGATGACCGCCAGCCGCACCCCCTGCGCACCGTCGGTCTCGGCGCAGGCCACGACGTGTGCCGCCTCGAGCGCCGCCGCGGCCAGGTCGGCGAGCGACCGGGCCGTGTCGGGCAGGGTCATGAGCGGGTCGTCGCTGGTCAGGTCCAGGGCCGCGATCGCGAGCAGCTCCCGGCGATAGGTCGCCCGCAGGGCGTCGTGCGCCCGGTCCGTCGGGAGGTCTCGCACCGCGTCGGTCAGGACGGCGACGAGCTCCTCGGCCGTATGCCGAGAGGCACCGGCCGCTCGCCGCCAGTCCTGCGGGTGGGACACGAGGTGGTCCCCGAGCGCCGACGAGGCGCCCAGCACGTGCAGCAGCCGGTCGCGGCCCAGGGGGTCCTCGCGCAGCGACCGGCCGAGCTCCTGCGACGGGGCGGGGTCGCGGCCGTCACCCGCCACGGACTCGGCCAGCCGGACCAGGGACAGCAGCGCCAGGTCGGGGTCCGCGGTGGGCCGCAGGGCGGCGACCAGGTCGTCGCGGGCATCTCCCACCAGGCCTGTGAGCGCCGGGTCGTCGAGCAGGGACTGGGCACGGGTCGGGTCGTGGAAGCCCTGCCGCGCGAGCGCGCCCGTGGCCGAGACCGTCCGCGACGAAGCGGCGGTCCGGGGCGAGGGCTGGTCGCTCGTCATACGACCGGTCAGAGCCGCGGGAGCAGGCGCTCGAGCTCGAAGGGGGTGACCTGGGAGCGGTACTCCTCCCACTCCTGGCGCTTGTTGCGGAGGAAGAACTCGAAGACGTGCTCGCCGAGCGTCTCGGCGACCAGGTTCGATCGCTCCATGGCATCGATCGCCCGACCCAGGGACCGCGGCAGCGCCTCGATCCCGAGGGCGCGGCGCTCGGCGTCGGTGAGCGCCCACACGTCGTCCTCGGCCTCCTCCGGCAGCTCGTATCCCTCCTCGATCCCCTTGAGCCCGGCAGCAAGGAGCACGGAGTAGGCGAGGTAGGGGTTGGCGGCGGTGTCGATCGTGCGGATCTCGACGCGTGTCGCCTGGCCCTTGTTGGGCTTGTAGAGCGGGATGCGGACCATCGCGCTGCGGTTGGCGCGCCCCCAGCAGACGTAGGCCGGCGCCTCGCCACCGCCCCACAGCCGCTTGTAAGAGTTGACCCACTGGTTGGTCACGGCCGTGAGCTCCGGTGCGTGGCGCAGCATCCCGGCGACGAACTGCCGACCCACCTTGGACAGCTGGTAGCGGGACCCGGGCTCGTAGAACGCGTTGTTGTCGCCCTCGAACAGCGAGACGTGGGTGTGCATGCCCGACCCCGGGTGGTCCGCCAGCGGCTTGGGCATGAACGAGGCGTAGACGCCGTGCTCCAGCGCCACCTCCTTGATGACCGTGCGGAAGGTCATGATGTTGTCGGCCATGCTCATCGCGTCGGCGTAGCGCAGGTCGATCTCGTTCTGGCCGGGGGCACCCTCGTGGTGGCTGAACTCCACCGAGATGCCCATCGACTCCAGCATGGTGATCGCGGCGCGGCGGAAGTCGTGGGCGGTGCCCTGGGGCAGGTGGTCGAAGTAACCGCCCTGGTCGATCGGGCGCGGCGGGTTGCTCACGCGTCGGGAGCCGTCGCCGTCCTGCTCGAAGAGGAAGAACTCGATCTCCGGGTGGACGTAGAACGTGAAGCCCATGTCCGCCGCCTTGGTCAGCGTGCGGTGCAGGACGTGCCGCGGGTCCGCCAGCGACGGCTGCCCGTCGGTGGAGTGCAGGTCGCAGAACATCCGGGCGGTGCCCGGCGACTCGCCGCGCCACGGCAGGACCTGGAAGGTCGTGGGGTCGGGCTTGGCCAGCATGTCGGCCTCGTTGACCCGGGCCAGCCCCTCGATCACGGACCCGTCGAAGCCGATGCCCTCGGAGAACGCCGTCTCCAGCTCCGCGGGCGAGATCGCCACCGACTTCAGCGTCCCGAGCACGTCTGTGAACCATAGGCGTACGAACCGGATGTCGCGCTCCTCGATGGAGCGCAGGACGAACTCCTCCTGGCGATTCATAACCCCAGCCTCCCCCACAGTTGTTTCGCCCGCGTTACGGACGCGCTGGCGTGTCGCCGACCCGTGCCGCGAGCGCCGGCGCGAGCGCCCGGGACCGCGCTGCGACGGCGCTCGTGCCCCGCCCGTGACCCGGCACCCCCGGGCCCGCCGACGGCCACGGCCGGGAGTAGGGTGACAGCACGCCGGTTCACCCCGGACCGGTCGACGAGGATCGGAAACGGATCGAGGTCCGCCATGACAGAGCAGAGCAGCGAGTCGGTCGACAAGGCCGTGGACACCACCGTGAGCGTGAGCCGCGTGGTGTCCCACCCCATCGACAGCGTGTGGAACGTCCTCATGAAGCCGCACGGCGCGGAGGCCCTCCTCGGTGAGGGCGGCGAGCTCGGCAGCAAGGGTGAGCCCTGGCGCGCCACGGACGGCTCGCACGGTGTCGCCCGCAGCTTCCACCCCCTCGAGCAGATCAGGTTCTCCTGGCACCCCGACGACACACCCGACTCCCCTGCCTCCGTGGTCGAGCTGGACCTCGTCAAGGACGGCGAGTCCAGCACCCGCCTGGACGTCACCCACAGCAACCTGCACGCCGACGCCGACCGCGACGCCCTCAAGGCCCGGTGGGAGGCCGCCCTCGAGCGCATCGACCAGGACGCCCTCTGACAGACCCTCCCCGCCAGCGAGAAGCACGCCCGGAGCCGGTCACCCCTGCTGGGGGTGACCGGCTCCGGCATACGTCAGGTCCGTCCTCAGGTGTGTCGGAGCCGACTCACAGACCCAGCGGCCCCGGGGCATCCGGCTCGTCGCCGTCCTCGCGGGCCCGACGCTCGTCCTCCTCGTCCCACGCCTCCGTGCGCGAGCGAGCGGTCGACAGCGCCGCACGGGCCTCGGCCTCGGAGCCGTAGGGCCCCATGACGTCATCGTCGCGCGAACGATCCTGATCGGTCTCCACCTGGTTCGTCCTCACGTTGTACCAGTAGGCCATCGTCGGTCTCCTCCTCGAGCTTGCGGTCGTGCCGTGAGCCGGCGGTCGTGCCGTCGTGATTGGGGAGCCGGGCGCGCGGCTCCCTAGACTGCAGCCTATGTCGATCAGCCCTCCCACCGTCGCCCCCGGCCGCGTCTCCGCACGGCGCGCCGTCCCCTCCCAGATCGAGCGGCCGCACTACGTCGACCGGGGCCAGGACATCCGCGAGGACGGCGACCGGCTGGTCAAGGACGCCGAGACGATCGAGCGCATGCGCGTCGCGGGACGGATCGCCGCTCAGGCCATGGCAGTCGGCGCGGCGCTGGTCGCCCCCGGCGTGACGACCGACGAGATCGACCGCGTGGTGCACGAGTTCATCTGCGACGCCGGCGCCTATCCCTCGCCCCTCGGCTACAAGGCCTTCCCCAAGTCGCTGTGCACCAGCGTCAACGAGGTCATCTGCCACGGCATCCCCGACTCCCGGCCCCTCGAGGACGGCGACATCGTCAACCTCGACGTCACCGTCTACCTCGGCGGCGTGCACGGCGACACCGACGCGACCTATCTCGTCGGGGACGTGGACGAGGAGTCCCGCCTGCTCGTCGAGCGCACGCACGAGGCCATGATGCGCGGCATCCGGGCCGCTCGGCCGGGCCGCGAGGTCAACGTCATCGGCCGCGTCATCGAGTCCTATGCCCGGCGGTTCGGCTACGGCGTGGTGCGGGACTACACCGGGCACGGGATCGGCACCGAGTTCCACAGCGGACTGATCATCCCGCACTACGACTCGGCACCGGCCTACGACACCGTCATCGAGCCCGGCATGACCTTCACCGTCGAGCCGATGCTGACGCTCGGTGGCGGCAGCGACTGGGACCTGTGGGACGACGGCTGGACCGTCGTGACCGCCGACCTGAGCCGGTCCGCACAGTTCGAGCACACCATCGTCGTCACCGACGACGGTGCGCAGATCCTGACGGCGGCGTGAGTCGACATACGCTGGACCACATGACCTCACGCAGCAAGAGTCTCCCCCTCGGCATCGACGTCGGGGGCAGCGGGATCAAGGGTGCCCCCGTCGACCTCGAGACCGGCGAGTTTGCCGCCGAGCGGGTGCGCATCCCCACCCCCGAGGAGTCCACGCCCGAGGCCGTCGCCGACGTGATCGCCCAGATCATCGACGAGCTCGACGAAGTGGGGCCGGACGCGCCGGTGGGCATCACGGTGCCGGGCGTCGTCACCCACGGTGTGGTGCGCTCGGCCGCCAACATCGACAAGCGGTGGCTGGACCGCGACGCCGACAAGCTCTTCACCGAGCGGCTCGGGCGAGACGTCCACGTGGTCAACGACGCCGACGCGGCGGGCGTGGCCGAGGTGCGCTACGGCGCGGCCCGCGGCAAGGACGGCTTCGTCATCCTCACGACCCTCGGCACGGGGATCGGCATCGCCCTCATCCACGACGGCGTCCTGATCCCCAACGCGGAGCTCGGCCACCTGGAGCTGGACGGCCGCGACGCCGAGACCCGCGCGTCCAACGGCGTGCGCGAGGCGAAGGAGCTCTCCTGGGAGGAGTGGGCAGAGCGGCTCCAGCGCTACTACTCCCACCTCGAGAACCTCCTGTGGCCCGACCTGTTCGTGGTCGGGGGCGGCGTGTCCAAGAAGTCCAAGAAGTTCCTGCCGCTGCTCGACCTGCGCACGCCGATCATCCCGGCGACCCTGCTCAACAGCGCGGGGATCGTGGGTGCTGCGGCGCTGGCGGCGGACGAGGCCGCCCGCCGCCACTGACCTACCGGGGGTAGGGGCATCAGCCGGGCTTCGTCCGCCAGGTCGATGATCCCGCCCCCGGTAGGGGCATCAGCCGGGCTTGGTCCCCCAGGTCGATGATCCCGCCGGGGGTAGGGGCATCAGCCGGGCTTGGTCCCCCAGGTCGATGATCCCGCCGGGGGTAAGGGCATCAGCCCGGCTTCGTCCGCCAGGTCGATGATCCGGCCCCCGGTAGGTATGCCTTGCCGCGGCTCAGGAGAAGGTGCGGGCATCCCCGCCGGCGAGGTCGACGACCTCGGTCCGGTCAAGGCTGAAGTCTCTGGCATGCCCGAGGTAGATGCCTCGCCCCGCAGGTGACAGCAGGGCGTCGTGCACCGGGACGGCATACCTCGGTCCGATCCGCCGGACGAAGGCGATCGTCTCCTTGCTGGCGCACCACGGGGCGTTGAGCGGGAGTGCCAGCACGTCCACCTCTCCCGGCTCGGCGTCGTAGGCGTCCCCGGGGTGGAAGACCGTCGGCTCGCCGTCGACGCTCAGCACCACGCCGGTGTTGCCGATCCGCGGGACGTGCTCGTTGATCACCGCGTGCTGCTCGCCCACACCGCGGAGCGTGACGTCGCCCACGCTCACCTCGTCGCCCCCCACCAAGGCTACCGAGCCGGGCACCTCGACCAGCTCGCGGGCCTGGGCCTCGACGTACCACGCGGCGTCCGGGTTGCCCCGCACCAGCTCGGGCACCCGCTCGGGGTCCAGGTGGTCCGGATGCTGGTGGGTCACCACGACGGCGTCGAGGTCGCGCAGGTCCTCCCACCCTGCGGCGAGGGTGCCGGGGTCGATGAGGACGCGCTGGTCGGCGATCTCCACCAGCAGGCAGGCATGACCGAGATGTGTCAGACGCATGCCTCAACCCTAGGCGTCGGCCCTGTCCAGCACCACGGGGCGCGTCTGGGAGAACCGCACGGCGTCACGGCCCCCGGCCTTGGCGGCATACAGGGCCACGTCGGCGCGGGCCACCATCGCCGCGACGCTCTCGATGCCGTCCCACACGGCGACGCCGCCCGAGAAGGTCTGGCCGGTCCGCGCGGCGCCCCGCAGCCCCTCCAGCAGAAGCCGGACGTTGTCCGGGTGCCGCCCCTTGGCGAGCATAAGGAACTCCTCGCCGCCATGCCGGCTGAGGAAGACGTCCGGCGGGAGGCTCCGGCGCCAGGCCGACGCGGTCGTCTCGAGGAGCCGGTCGCCCGCCGGGTGGCCGTGCAGGTCGTTGTAGGCCTTGAAGTGGTCGAGGTCGAGCAGGGCCACCACCAGCGGGACGTCCTGCTCGATGGCCTCCGCCACCATCCGGTGCATCTCCGCCTCCCCCGTGCGCCGGTTGGGCAAGGAGGTCAGGTGATCGGTCCGGGCCAGCGACTGCAGCTGGTCGCGCTGCTGGTCCACCAGGCGCATCATCCGGCCCAGCCGAAGCATGACCAGGCCGAAGACGACAGCCGTCATGACCAGCAGGGGCCAGGCGCTCAGCCCCTGGGGCCGGTCGTGCTGGCGCAGGAGCATCAGCGGCGGCATCACTGCGGCGACGGCCAGGACGCTGAGATGGATCCGCTCGAGCCCGGCGGACGGCTTGTGCGACCGCACGGCGAACCGCGCCATGGACGGATGGAGGGCCCCCAGGCCGGAGACGAGCGCGCTGAGGACATACCAGAACATGGCGCTCGAGTAGCCACCCTGGACGCGGATGGGGTCGACCACCTGCAGGACGTCGCCGACCGTCTTGGCGCTCAGCCCGAGCACGAGCAGGACCGGGGAGGGCGCCCCGCCGGACGTCAGCACGATCCGGGACGCGGCGATGATCACGAGCAGGTCGAGCAACGGTGACGTGACGGTGCTGAAGGTGCTCGCCGAGGTGGCGACCTGCGTCTCTGCAGCGAAGGACCAGATGACGGCTGCGCACCCGAGACCGAAGATCGTGCCGTCCAGCGCCACGCTGCGCGCGGCCTCGCTGGTGACGCGACCGGACGCCGACACGACCCCCGCGATGACCACGACATAACCGACGATGGACAGCAGGTCGCTCACCAGCACCCCCGGGAGGACCTCCGCGCGCATCGCCGGCAGCGGGAGGGTGAGCAGGCCCCAGGCTCCCGTCCCGACCAGCAGGCACCACCAGATGGCACGGCCGGGCGGGCGATAGAGGAGGATGCCGGCGAGGAAGGTGAGGGGCACGACTGCGATCGCCACCCGGGCCAGGTCGAGTCGTTCCTCGACCGGCACCCACAGGTAGGTCACGAGGACGCCCGCGGCGATGGTCGCCGCCAGGCGAAAGACCAGCTGGCGCTCCTTCACCGCGACCTGCCACCCGACCCGTGCCGCGCGCCGCTCGCGCCACCTGCGGCGTCGACGGCACGATCGCGCGTCTCCCACAGGTAGGTGCGCGCACGCCCGTTGGCCTTGGCGGCGTAGAGCGCCTCGTCGGCGCGGGCCACCAGGTCTGCGGCGGAGTCGTCGCGCTGCCACTGGGCAACCCCGGCGGAGAAGGTCTGCTGCCGGGGGGTCGCTGCTCGGAGCCGGTCCAGCAGGTCCAGGACCGCCGAGGTGGGCAGCCCCACGGTCACGAGGACGAACTCCTCTCCTCCGTAGCGCGCCAGCACCTCGGCCGGGCCGAGCAGGTCGCTCCAGCGGTGGGCGCACCCGACGAGCAGCTCGTCGCCCGCGTGGTGCCCGAAGCTGTCGTTGAAGGCCTTGAACCGGTCCAGGTCGATGATGGTCACGCTGAGGGGCTCCCCCGTCTGCTCCACCCGCAGAAGCGCCCGGCCCAGCTCGGCGTCACCGGTGCGCCGGTTGGGCAGCCCGGTGAGGTGGTCGTTGCGGGCCAGCACCTCGAGGACCTCGGACTGCTGGTCGGAGGTGCGGAGCATGCCGGCGGCCCTGGCCACGACCAGCGCGAACATCAGCAGCATCGACACCGACAGCGCAGACCCGTCCGGCACGGAGCCGCCGCTCGGCGCGTGGACCAGCTGCCAGCCGTAGACGCCGACGGGCAGCATCCCCATGCCGAACAGCCAGGGGACGTGGTGGCGCGCGGTCAGCCGCGCATCCAGCTCCCGGGCGCCGGTCCCCAGGTTGGCGCCGGCGGGGGCGTTGACGGCGACGGCCACGGCCCCGTAGGCGAGCAGCCACGCGACGTGCGCGGCGTCCGGCGCCTGGCGGTCACGGATCAGGTTGGCGAAGTCGAGGCAGTCGCCCACCAGCAGCAGGGCCGGGCAGGCCAGCCCGATGATCGCGCCCCAGCTGACGGGGAGCCGTGACATCACGCGGATCGCCCCGACCGCCAGGAGCACGAGGTCCAGGACGGGGAAGAGCGCGCAGACGATGGCCGAGGACGGGTGCCCCTGGAACAGCGGGGACCGCAGCCCGGGAACCACGAGGGTGATCCACGCGAGCGTGCCGAGAGCCACGGTCAGGATCATCGTGTCCAGGGTGCGGGCGAGGCTGACCCGCTCGCGCGCCCTCGCCACCAGCCGCACATAGCCGGTGAGGGCGATGGTGTAGGCACCGAGCATGAGGGCGTCCCCGGGGTCGGCCAGCTGCCGGTCGTGGCCGTAGACGAGGTCGACCGTGAGGTCGCTGACGTAGTCCCCGACGGTGTACACACCAAAGGCCACGAGCAGGGCGTACGTGAACGCGTTGCGGCGCGACGGGTGCCGGCGCAGGGCCCAGGCGATGGAGCCCATCAGCACGAGGTAGGCCGCGGCATACGTCGCGAACCGCACCGTCCGAGCGGGGTCGAGGCCCCACCCGGTCCGCGAGGGGACCAGGTCCACGACGGCCAGCAGGAGATAGAAGCAGCCCAGGCCGAGGGAGGTCGACCAACGTCCCACCGATACCTCGCTTTCGGGGGGCGGCGGGGCGCCGCAGACCCTGGACTACGCAGTGTAGTGATCCGGTGACTCGCCCGTGGGCGGGATGAGTCGGTCTGTACGCCGGGTTCTGTCCACCCCGGTCTCCCGGGGATGGGCGATCATCCATCTAGGGTGGCCGTTGCCGACCACCTCGAGCGCTCCACCCGTGCGCTCGGGCGGGCAGCCCTCGGACGCGCACTGTCTGAGCTTGCTTCAGGTGGGGTTTACCTAGCCGCCGTGGTCACCCACGACGCTGGTGGTCTCTTGCACCACCGTTTCACCCTTACCACCACGGCCGGAGCCGGGTGGCGGTCTGTTCTCTGTGGCACTGTCCCGCGGGTCGCCCCGGGTGGCCGTTAGCCACCACCTTGCCCTTCGAAGCCCGGACGTTCCTCGGCACCATGACGGTGACGCGATCGCCCGACCGACTCATCCCGGGGCCAGTCTAGCGGCCGTATGCCGGGGAGCCCACCGCCTCGAAGGCCACCCGGCGGCGCTCGACCGAGGCCTCGACCAGTCTCACCTCGAGGGTGCTGCCCAGCTCGAGGTCATCGCCGGAGCAGGGGGCCAGGACGGGCACGTCGACGAGCTGGACGAGCGCGGGCCCCTTGTCCGACCGGTCGACGACGCTGGCGGCGAAGGTCTCTCCGACGCGGGGCGCCAGCACCGACGCCTCCACGGCGTCGGTGCAGGCGCGCTCGACGGCCTTGGCCCGCCGGTCTGAGGAGCGCATGAGCTCGGGCAGAGCCGGGAGAGCGGCCCGGGCCCAGCCCGGCACCTCGCGGCCCGCCGCAGCAGCCTCGCAGACCACGAGGCCGAACCGGTCGACGAGCCGCCGCAGGGGCGCCGTGACGTGGGCATAGCTCGCGGCCAGGGCGGCGTGGCGGGTCTGCTCCGGCGCGGCGCCGTCGAACGGCGTGTAGGACGCGCCCCGGAACAGGCTCGTGGCGGCGTGGATCACCGCGAGGTGACGCGGGTCGGTGCGGTCCAGCGACTGCAGCATCTCGCCATACGGCTGGTCCGGGCCCCAGGCGACGCCGAGGGCGGCGCACTGGCGCCGCAGCCGGGCGACGTCGCGCTCGTCGGCCGGCGGCATGGTGCGCAGGATCCCGACGCCGGCGCCGAGCATCACCTCGGCCGCCGCCATGCCGGTCATGAGCGAGATCTGGGCGTTCCAGTCCTCGACGGGGGCGAGCGGCCGCAGCACGAGGCGGTAGCCGTGCTCGGCGTCACCCTCGACCTCCTGCTCGGGCATCGGCAGGCTCGCCCCTCCGCGGGCGCGCTCCTGGGCCTGCCGCGCCAGGCCGACCTGCCGGAGCAGCCCCAGCATCGGGTCGGCGGTGCCGGCGTCGAGGTCGCGCTGCACCTGCTCGTAGTCGAGCCTCGCGCTGGAGCGCACCATGGCGCGGTCGAGGGACTCCAGCCGCACGGCGCCGTCCGCGTCGACCCGCAGGTCCCACACGAACGCGGGACGCTCCACCCCGGGCAGCAGGCTCGCGGCGTCCTCGCTGAGCCGCGTCGGGTGCAGCGGCGTGCGCCGGTCCGGGGCATAGATGGTCTGGCCGCGGCGGCGCGCCTCCGCGTCGATCGGGCCGTCCGGGCTCACGAACGCCGGCACGTCGGCGATGGCGTAGCGGACCCGCACGCCGCCGGCGCCGTCCCGCTCCAGGTGCATGGCCTGGTCGAGGTCCATGGCCCCCGCCGGGTCGATGGTGATGAACGGCAGGTCGGTCAGGTCGGCGCCGACCCGCACCGCGCGGGCAGCCGCCTGCTCCGCCTCGGCCAGCGCCTCGGCGGGGAACTCGCCTGGCACGTCGAGCTCGGCGCGGATCGCGTCGAACGCGCGATGAAGCTCGTCGCCCCCCGGGGCGGAGGTCAGGATCGTGCGGGTCGCAGCCATGGGCGTCACTCTAGGGGGCCCTAGGCTGTCCCGGTGCTGATCCTGCTGCCCCCGTCGGAGTCGAAGTCGTCCCGCCCCCGGGGCCGGGCCTGGCGCCCCGAGTCGTTGTCGTGGCCGGAGCTGACCCCCTCCCGGCTCGCGGTGGCGCGGGAGCTCGAGCGGGTGTCCGCCCGCGAGGACGCCCCCGCGACGCTCGGCGTGTCGAGGGGGCTCGCCGACGAGATCGCCCGGAACCTGCACCTGGACACCGCCCCCGCCGTGCCGGTGTCCGAGCTCTACGCCGGCGTGCTGTACGACGCGCTCGACCTCGCGTCCCTGGACGCCGCGGGGCTGCGCCGGGCCCGGAGGTTCGTCGTGGTCCAGTCCGCGCTGCACGGCGCGCTGCGCCTCTCCGACCGTGTGGCGCCGTACCGGCTGTCGATGGGCGTGCGGCTCGGCGCGCTGGGGCCGTTGGCGACGTGGTGGCGGCCGCGGGTCGAGCCGCTGCTCGCCGGTGCCGCCGGGAGCGGCCTGGTCGTGGACTGCCGGTCCAGCACGTATGCCGCAGCCTGGCCTCCCGCGGGGGAGCTCGCACGGCGCTGGGTGCAGGTGCGGGTGCCCGGCGCCACCCACATGGCCAAGCACACACGTGGGCTCGTCACGCGGGCGATCTGCGAGCTGGGCACGACGCCTCGCACCCCGCGGGCGCTGGCCGACGCGCTCTCGGCGACCTTCGACGTGACGCTGGAGCCGCCAGCCCGGGTCGGACGCCCCTTCGTCCTCGACACGTCCCCGCGCTAGGCACACCGCCCGACCTCTGCCTCCGTTCCCCCGTCGAGTGGTCACCTCTGGCGGGGCCCCTCGCTCGTCGAGTGGTCACCTCTGGCGGGAGTGGATCGTTCATGGTCTCCCGCGAAGACGTCATTGGTGACGAATGGGCCCGGGTCGACGCCTGGCAGAGGGTCAGAGGTGGGAGGTCCGGTTGACGAACGACACGGAGGCGTTGCCGTCGGCCCACACCTCGACGCCGGTCAGCGAGCCGGGCGCGAGCGCCAGCCGCCAGAAGCGGTCGTGCGGGATCCCGAGCACCTCGGCCAGCACCACGAGGAAGGGTTTGCGGTGCCCGACCAGCACGGTGGCCCCTCCGGCGGCCACGACCTCCCGCCACCCGGCGAGGACGCGCTCGCGCAGCTCGTCATGGCTCTCTCCCCCGGGGCGTGCGTAGGCGGGGTCGGTCCGCAGGGCCGCCAGCTCGTCCGGCCACCGCGCGGCGACCTGGCCCATGGACTTCCCGTCCCAGTCCCCCAGGCCCTGCTCGTCGAACCGGTCGTCCTCGGTGGCCTCGACGCCGAGGGCCGCGGCGATCGCCGCACCAGTCTGGCGGGCGCGGTACAACCCGCTGGTGAGCACACGGGCATCCGGCCCGACGAGCCGCCGCACGGCGTCCGCGCAGGCCTGCGCCTGGGCGACGCCGTCCTGGTTGAGCCCTGGGTCCTCTCCCCCGCGCCCGTCGAGCCACCCACGCACGGTGAAGTCGGTGAGGCCGTGGCGCACCAGCAGGACGCGGGTGGGCACCCCGAGATCGGGGGCCGCGCCAGGCACCGGGTCGGTGACCTCACGGCCGGTCAGGGGCTCCCCCTCGGCGCCCTCCTCACGGTCCGCCGACTCCTCCTCGATGACGGGTGCCTGCCCGGGGGCGCGGTCGATCACGGCGTCCGGCCGGGTCCCGTCGTTGGTCGACGCGCCGGGGCCCTCGGCATACGACCTGTCGATCGTGAGGCCGTCCATGCCGTCGTTGGACAGCTTGTCGGCCGCCGTGTTGTCGGCCCGCGGGATCCAGGTGAAGCGCACCGACCCGCCGGCAGCCGACCGCGCGCGGCACAGCTCGCGCGCCTCGAGGGCCAGTCGGCGCATGTCCTCGTGCTTGACCTTCCACCGGCCGGACATCTGCTCGACGACGAGCTTGGAGTCCATGCGGACCTCGACGTCGGCGGCCAGGTCGATGCGCGCCGCCGCCTCGAGTCCGGCGATGAGGCCGGAGTACTCCGCGACGTTGTTGCTCTGCTTGCCCAGCGGCGCCGCGCGCTCGGCGAGCACCCGGCCGGTGGCGCCGTCACGCACCAACGCGCCGTAGCCCGCGACCCCCGGGTTGCCCCGGGATCCCCCGTCGGCCTCGACGACGAGCCGCGTCACAGACCCGACTCGGCCGTGCGCACGAGGATCCGGCGGCACTCCTCGCAGCGGAGGACCTCGTCCTCGGCGGCTGCCCGGATGCGGCCGAGGTCGACGTTGTTGAGCTCCATGTGGCAGCCCTCGCAGCGACGCTGGCGCAGCGCCGCCGCCCCGACGCCCCCGACCTGGTCCCGCACCTTGGTGTAGAGACCCAGCAGGTCATCCCCGACACCGGCCGCGACGCCCTCGCGACGGCCGGTCACCTGCTCCCGCTCGGCCTCGAGGGTGCGGACCAGCTCGTCGCGGGCAGCCGTCGCCTCGTCGAGCTCCTGCTGGAGCGTGGCCGCCCGGGCCTCCAGCCGGTCCAGCGTGGCCTGGTGCTCCTCGGCCCGCTCCATGACCTCGAGCTCGAGGTCCTCCAGGGTGCCCTGGCGGCGGCGCAGCGACTCGAGCTCGTGCTGGAGCGCCTGCAGGTCCTTGGCCGTGCCCTGCCCGGAGTCGAGACGGCCCTGGTTGCGGGTCATCCGGTCGCGGACCATCTGGACCTCGTCCTCCGCCCGCGTGATCTCGCGCTGGACGTCGCTCACCGCGGTGCGGGCGAGCACGAGCTCGGTGTCCAGGGCCTGCCGCCGCTGGGTGGCGGCGTCGACCGCTCGCTGCTCGTCGGAGGAACGGAGGCGGTGGGCGATCTGGTCCAGGCGGGTGTCGAGCTCGGCGAGGTCGAGCAGGCGCCACTGGCGTGCGGGTTCAGCCTTCACCGGCGTCCTCCTTGGGTCGGGCAGGGCCGGCGCCCTGGGTGCGGGTGTGATCGGCGCTGTCGCAGCCGCCGTCGGTGGGGACGAGGAAGGTCCACGGGTCGGTCGTGCGTGTCGACACCGTGGCCTCCACCGTAGCCCCGCGCGCCGACAGACCCTGGAGCAGCGCCTCTCGCGCCACGTCGAGCCACAGCCACTCCGTCGCGAAGTGGCCGGCGTCCACGAGGTATGGCGCACCGCCCCGGGCCTCCTCGCGCATCTCCAGGGCCGGGTGGTGCCTGAGGTCCGAGGTGACGTAGACGTCGGCCCCGCTCGCGCGGACCTCGTCGAACAGGCTGTCGCCGGCACCGCCAAGCACCGCCACGCGAGCCACCTGGGCGTCGGCCGGGCCCGAGACCCGGATGCCGACGGGGGTCGGCGGCAGCGCGTGCGCCAAGTGCTCGGTCAGCGACCTCAGCGTCGTCGGCCGGGCCAACCGTCCGACGCGTCCGAGCCGCTGGCCCTCCTCGACGGCCAGCGGCTCCACGTCGAGCAGGCCGAGCGCGTCGGCCAGGGCCGGCGAGACGCCGGCGTCGGCGACGTCCGCGCTGGTGTGGGCGCAGTAGAGCGCGACGTCCGCGACGACGAGCCGGGTGATCGCGGCGCCCTTGGCCGTCGTGGTGGCCACGCTGTGCACGCCCCGCAGCAGCAGGGGGTGGTGCGTGACCAGTAGGTCGGCACCCAGGTCGCGGGCCTCGTCGACGACGTCGAGCGTGGGATCCACGGCCAGGAGGACCGACCTGACGGGCTGGTCGGGGTCGCCGGTCACCAGCCCCACCTGGTCCCACGACTGGGCGGTGTCCTCTGGGTAGAGGCCACGCAGCACCTCGAGGACCTCGGCGAGCGAGGGGGTGCGGTGGCCGTCGGTCGCGGCGCTGTCCATGTGGGCCCGGCCGGGTTCGAACCGACGACGGCTGCGGTGTAAACGCAGTGCTCTACCAGCTGAGCTACAGGCCCCGTCGCGACGACCCGTCGGCCGTCGCGGTCGCCCATTGTGCCAGGGCCGAGGAGTGCGGACGCGCCACGGCTCGCGGCCTACCGGGGGCGGGATCATCGACCTGGGGGACGAAGCCCGGCTGATGCCCCTGCCCCCGGCGGGATCATCGACCTGGGGGACGAAGGCCGGTCGATGCCCCTACCCCCGGTAGGTCAGCGGGTGCGGAGGGCCTCCAGCGCCTCGTGGTAGCCGCTGAAGTCGCGCGCCTCGCCCGGCTCGTTGACCAGCGTCCAGGCGACCTTGCCGTCCTGGTCCACGAGGAAGGTGCCGCGCTTGGCCAGGCCACCGCCCTCGAGGAAGACGCCGTAGTCCTGGGCGACCTTGCCGTGCGGCCAGAAGTCGGACAGCAGCGGGAAGTCGTAGCCCTGGTCCTCGGCCCACGCCCGCAGCGTGAACATCGGGTCGCACGAGACGGCGAGGACCTGCACGTCCTCGCCCTGGAAGCCGGCGATGTTGTCGCGGATCTCGCAGAGCTCGCCGGTGCAGATCCCGGAGAAGGCGAAGGGGTAGAAGACGACCACGACGTTCTTGGAGCCGCGGAAGGAGGACAGGGTCACGTCCTCGCCGAACTGGTTCTTGAGGGTGAAGTCGGGGGCCTCGGAGCCCACCGACGGTGCGGTCTGGGAGTCGCTCATGGCCCCAGTCTGTCAACCCGTGCCCCGAGCGCAACTCAGCGACGGGACGGTGCCGTACGTCGACCGCCCCGGCGCGCGGCGGGGCTACTTCTTCTTGGCGCGCGGCGGGACCAGGCGGGTGCCGGTCCAGTCCGCCGAGCCGGTGAGCGCGCCGGAGACGTGCAGGCCAGCGGTGGTCGCAGCCTCGGCGATCTCGGCCGGGTCGACGTGCCCGCCCCGGCCGGCCCGCGGGGTCATCAGCACGATGAAGCCCTGGTCGTCGAGGTCGGTCAGGCCGTCCACGATCGCGTCGACGAGGTCCCCGTCGCCGTCGCGGTGCCAGAAGAGCACCGCGTCGACCACGTCGCCGTGATCCTCGTCGGCGAGGTCAGCACCGATGTGGTCCATGATGCGGTCGCGCAGGTCGAGGTCGACGTCGTCATCGAAGCCGAGCTCCTGCACCACCGCGCCCTCGACGAGCCCCAGCTTGGTCAGATGGGCTGCCGCAGCGGCCGCTTCCGCGGTCGTCGTCACTGTCGTCCTGGTCCTTCCGTCCGGATCCGGCGCGTCCGGGGGGACGCTCCGATCACGGCCCCACGATGAGGTCGTGAGGCCTAGTCCACCCAATCGGAGGCCGCATGGCAAGGACGCTCGCCAGGCGGGGGCGGCTGCGGCGTACGCTGGCAGGCATGGGACGCGTGACGACGAGGGTGCCGGCGACCCGCTTCGTGGTGGACGAGGGCGGGCAGGACGGCCAGGCCGGGACGGACGGCCCGGGCGTGTCGGTGCGACCGCGCCCCGACACGCTCGCCGTCGAGGAGCCGCTCGAGATCCGGGTCCACGGCGAGGTCGTCGCGGTCACGATGCGTACGCCCGGGGACGACTTCGACCTGACGATCGGCTTCCTGGTCACCGAGGGGGTCATCGCGGCGGCCGACGACGTCCTGGGGCTCATGCACTGCCTGGACGAGGGCGAGGACGGCTCCCCGACCTACAACGTCGTCGACGTGACGCTGCGCGACGGGGCCGGGTCCGCCGAGGCGCTGACCAGCGCGACGCGGAGCACCTACACCACCAGCTCCTGCGGGGTCTGCGGCAAGGCCGGGATCGACGCCATCCGCACCCGCCTCCCCCACGACGTGGCCGCGGACCCGGTCCGCGTCCGGGCGACGGACCTGGTCCGTATGCCGGACAGGCTGCGCGAGCACCAGGGGGCCTTCGACAGGACGGGCGGCGTCCACGCCGCGGGCCTGTTCACCCCCGGGGGCGAGGCGCTGCTCGTCCGCGAGGACGTAGGGCGGCACAACGCGGTCGACAAGGTCCTGGGGGCCGCGGCGCGCGAGGGTCTGCTCCCCCTGACCGGTCACGTGCTGCAGGTCAGCGGGCGGGCGAGCTTCGAGCTGACGCAGAAGGCCGCCATGGCGGGGGTCCCCGTGCTCTCGGCCGTGTCGGCGCCCTCGTCCCTGGCGGTCGACCTCGCCAGGGACGTGGGGGTCACCCTCGCGGCCTTCGTCCGGCCGCCCCGGTTCACGGCATACAGCCGTCCCGACCGGATCGACGAGACGACGGCGGCCTGATTTTGCACGGCCCGATCCCCGCCAAATGGGCTCGCCCTTCCGGCAAACGGCCCACGGTGTGACCTGCACCCCATCTTGGGTGGAGGATGGGGGCGATCGTCCCGCCCGGCGCCCAGATCCGAGGTGCGCCGGGAGGTTCCTCTAGGAAAGGACACAGGCGTGGTGGCACGCGATGGTGTCGGTCCGATCATCAACGGACTGCCGAACCAGCTCCCCGACATCGACGCGGAGGAGACGCAGGAGTGGATCGAGTCGCTCGACGGGATCATCGACGAGGGCGGTCGGCAGCGTGCCCGCTACGTCATGCTCAAGCTCCTGGAGCGGGCCCGCCAGCGCCAGGTCGGCGTCCCCTCGCTGACGTCCACGGACTACGTCAACACCATCCCGCCCGAGCGTGAGCCCTGGTACCCGGGCGACGAGACCACGGAGCGCGGCTACCGCCGCCTGCTGCGGTGGAATGCCGCGATGATGGTGCACCGTGCCCAGCGCCCCGGCATCGGCGTGGGCGGCCACATCTCGACCTACGCATCCGCCGCGACGCTCTACGAGGTCGGGATGAACCACTTCTGGCGCGGCAAGGACCACCCCGGCGGCGGTGACCAGATCTTCTTCCAGGGCCACGCCTCCCCCGGCATGTACGCCCGCGCCTATCTCGAGGGGCGCCTCGACGAGGCCCAGCTCGACGGCTTCCGCCAGGAGCACTCGCACGTCGTGGACGGCACGGTCCGGGGGATCCCGTCCTACCCGCACCCCCGCCAGATGCCCGACTTCTGGGAGTTCCCGACGGTGTCCATGGGCATCGGTCCGATGAACGCGATCTACCAGGCGCAGTTCAACCGCTACCTGCACAACCGCGGCATCAAGGACACCTCGCAGCAGCACGTGTGGGCCTTCCTCGGCGACGGCGAGATGGACGAGGTGGAGTCCCGCGGTGCGCTGCAGTGGGCGGCCAACGAGGAGCTCGACAACCTCACCTTCGTCGTCAACTGCAACCTGCAGCGCCTCGACGGCCCCGTCCGCGGCAACGGCAAGATCATGCAGGAGCTCGAGAGCTTCTTCCGCGGGGCCGGGTGGAATGTCATCAAGGTGGTCTGGGGCCGCGGCTGGGACCCGCTGCTCGCGGCCGACCGCGACGGCGCCCTGGTCAACCTCATGAACACCACCTCGGACGGCGACTTCCAGACCTTCAAGGCCAACGACGGCGCCTACGTCCGGGAGCACTTCTTCGGTCGCGACCCGCGCACGGCCAAGATGGTCGAGGGCTGGTCGGACGACGAGGTATGGCGTCTCACCCGTGGCGGCCACGACTACACGAAGGTCTACGCCGCCTACAAGGCCGCGACCGAGACCACCGGCGTGCCGACCGTCATCCTCGCCCACACGATCAAGGGCTACTTCCTCGGGCAGCACTTCGCAGGCCGCAACGCGACGCACCAGATGAAGAAGTTCGCTCTCGACGACCTCAAGGACCTGCGCGACCGGCTCGAGATCCCCGTCGCCGACAAGGTGCTCGAGGACGACCCCTACCAGCCGCCGTACTACCACCCCGGCATGGACGACGACCGCATCGCCTACATGAGGACGCGGCGCAAGGAGCTGGGTGGCGGTCTGCCGTCGCGACGCGACCCCGGCAAGGCCCTCAAGCTGCCGGAGGACAAGGCCTACGCGACGGTCAAGAAGGGCTCGGGCAAGCAGACCATCGCCACGACCATGGCGTGGGTCCGGCTGCTCAAGGACCTCATGCGCGACAAGGAGTTCGGCCAACGCGTCGTGCCGATCATCCCCGACGAGGCCCGCACCTTCGGCATGGACTCGTTCTTCCCGACGATCAAGATCTACAACCCGCACGGGCAGAACTACACCCCCGTCGACCACGAGCTGATGCTGGCCTACCGCGAGGCCAAGAACGGTCAGATCCTGCACCTCGGCATCAACGAGGCCGGGTCGCTGGCGGCGTTCACGGCGGCGGGCACGTCATACGCGACGCACGGCGAGCCCATGGTGCCGATGTACGTCTTCTACTCGATGTTCGGCTTCCAGCGCACCGGTGACTCCATCTGGGCCGCCGCGGACCAGCTCACCCGCGGCTTCCTGATCGGCGCCACGGCCGGCAAGACGACGCTCACCGGCGAGGGCACGCAGCACATGGACGGGCACTCCCCGCTGCTGGCCTCGACCAACGAGGCGGTCGTGCACTACGACCCGGCCTACTCCTACGAGATCGCGCACATCATGCAGGACGGTCTGCGCCGGATGTACGGCGAGAACGCCGAGGACGTCATCTACTACCTGACGGTCTACAACGAGCCGATCGTCATGCCGGCCGAGCCCGAGGGTCTGGACGTCGAGGGCCTGCTCAAGGGCATGTACCTCCTCAAGGAGGCCGAGGACGCCGGTGACGCGGGCGACAAGCGGGCCCAGCTGCTCGCGTCGGGCGTCGGGGTCCCGTGGGCCCTCGAGGCGCAGGAGCTGCTCGCCAAGGACTGGGGCGTGGCCGCCGACGTGTGGTCGGTGACCTCGTGGAACGAGCTGCGCCGGGACGGCTTGGCGGTCGACAAGCAGGCCTTCCTCAACCCCTCGCAGGACGCTCCCGAGGCCTATGTCACGACGGCGCTCAAGGGTCGTCCGGGCCCGGTCGTGGCGGTGTCCGACTACATGCGCGCGGTGCAGGATCAGATCCGCGCGTGGGTGCCGGGCGACTACTTCACGCTGGGTGCCGACGGCTTCGGCTTCTCCGACACGCGGGCCGCGGCTCGTCGCCACCTGCACATCGACGGCCCGTCCATCGTCGTGCAGACCCTCGCGGCGCTCGCGAAGCAGGGTGTGGTGGAGCGCTCGGTCGCCCAGGAGGCGATGGACAAGTACCGCCTGACGGACGTCACGGCGGGCACCAGCGGCAACGCGGGCGGCGACGCCTGACGGGCGCCCCCCGCCCCCTCCCCGCCCCGAGATCGTGAGGGCCTGGTCCACGTGGACCAGGCCCTCACGTCTGCTGCGGTGTCCCGCCGAGGGGGCGCAGATCCGCGTCTCACGGCGTGTCGCGTGACTCTGCGACCCCTCGGCGCGGCCGGCCACTCGGCGCCGGCCGCGGGCTGTCGGAGGTGGCGGCTAGAGACGACCCCAGAGGACGTCGCGCGCGACGACGCCGGTGTCGGGGTTGTCCGTGAACAGCCCGTCGAGCCCGGTGCGCAGATAGGTCACCTGCTCCTGGACCGCCTTGCCGTAGTCGGCCGGGTTGGTGCCGTTCTGGAAGTCCTTGGCCATGAACTGGTTCTCGTTGCGGAAGGTCCAGGGGATGACCTTAAGCCCGAGCCGGTGGGCGTCGCCGACCAAGGACGTGGGCTGGCCGAGGGTGCCGTCGGCCTTCTTGGGGATGACGAAGAACTTCTCCGGCCCGATGCCGTTGGCGAAGCGGGAGATCTCCTTGAGGCCCTTCGGCGTCATCCAGTCCTGGTAGAGCCGCTTGTCGCCGCGCGACACCAGGTCGTAGGGGCCGTCCAGCGGGCCGGTCCCGGTCCATGCGAGAAAGGTCGAATTCGCCTTGTAGCCGTGGCGGAAGCGCAGGTCCTTGAGGTTGGTGATCTCGAAGGACTGGATCCACATGGGCGCGTTGCGCTTGTTGAGGCCGTACCTCTCGGTGAGCTGCACGACCACCGGCTCGGGGTTGAGGCCCTTGGCGTGGAAGTACGTGGAGTGCTTGATCTCGGGGATGATGCCGATGGTGCGGTTGTACTGGCGCGACAGGCGCTCGCGCAGCTGGAGCACCTCCTCGTAGGTCGGGATCTGGTACATCCCGTCGTAGATCGTGTTGCGCTGACGCACGGTGGCCAGACGCTCCTTGGCGCGCAGGGTGCGCAGCTCGGCCAGCGTGAAGTCCTCGGTGAACCAACCGGTGACGTCGACGCCGTCGAGCTTCTTGGTGGTCTTGCGGGACGCGAACTCGGGGTGCGCGGCGACGTCGGTGGTGCCGGAGATCTCGGGCTCGTGCCGGTCGACCAGCTGACCGTCCTTGGTCATCACCAGGTCGGGCTCGATGTAGTCGGCGCCCATCGCGACCGCCAGCTCATAGGCGGCGATCGTGTGCTCGGGCCGGTAGCCGGACGCGCCGCGGTGCGCGACCACGAGCGGCGACGGCATGCCCTTGGCGTCGGTGTAGCGGCGGTCCTTGCCGCCGTGGTCCTTGCCGCGATGGTCCGCCGAGCGCGAGTCGTCATCGGCCGACGGGCGCGCGGCACCGGACCCGGCCGGGCTGGCGGAGGACATCGAGGCGCTGACGGGCAGCAGGGCCGCCGCGAGGACGACGGCCGCGAGGGTGGTGGTTCGCTTCATGGGCGTGCACGCTAGCCCTGGCAGGCGACCGTCGCCCGGCCACCGGGTGAACGCCCGCCGTCCGCGTGACGGCTTGTCGGCGTCATACAACTAGGCTGCCGTCGTGCCCTCCCCCCGCCCGGCCCCCTCACCCGCCACCCTGCAGCGGGTCCAGGACAGCGCCGGACGCCTGGCGACCGCCGCCACGACCCGCATCGAGGCGCAGCACGAGTGGTACCGCTCGCTCAGCGCGGAGGACCGCAGCTGGGTCGGGCTGGTCGCCCAGGCCGGCATCGGCAGCTTCCTGGGCTGGCTGCGCGACCCCACGGCGCCCCCGATGGTCACCGCGGATGTCTTCGGCACGGCACCGCGCGAGCTGACGCGGTCGGTCTCGCTCGCCCAGACCCTGGACCTGGTCCGGTCGGTCGTGGGGGTGGTCGAGGAGGAGGTCGAGGGACTGGCTGTCGCCGGCGACGAGCCCGCCCTGCGCGAGGCGGTGCTGCGCTACAGCCGGGAGGTGGCCTTCGCCGCCGCCCAGGTGTATGCCGAGGCCGCCGAGTCGCGGGGTGCCTGGGACGCCCGGCTGGAGTCCCTGGTGGTGGACGCCGTCATCCGTGGTGAGGCCGACAACTCGCTGCGCTCGCGCGCCACCGCGCTCGGGTGGGGGTCGATCCGGCACGTGACGGTCGTGGCGGGGCTGAGCCCGCACGAGGACACCGCGGCGGTGATCGACGCGGTGCGGCGAGCGGCCGGACGTCTGCACGTCGAGGCGCTGAGCGCGGTCCAGGGGCGCCACCTCGTGGTCATCCTGGGTGGCACCGGCGACGTCGCCGACGCGGCCGGCCGGCTCCTGGCCTACTTCGGCGACGGGCCGGTGGTGCTCGGGCCCACCGTCCCGCACCTGTTCGCCTCCGGACGTTCGGCGAGGGCCGCCCTGTCCGGCCTGGCCGCGGCCCGGGCCTGGCCGGACGCGCCGCGCCCCGTCGCCGCCTCGGACCTGCTCCCCGAACGCGTGCTCGCGGGGGACGACCACGCCCGCCGGGCGCTGCTCGAGCGCATCCACCGCCCCCTCGTCGACAGCGGGGGCGGCCTGCTCGAGACGGCAGCGGCGTACCTCGACGAGGCGAGCCTCGAGGCGACCGCCCGGGTGCTGTTCGTCCACCCCAACACGGTCCGTTACCGCCTCGGGCGGATCGCGCAGGTGACGGGCCAGGACCTCACCTCGTCCCGGGACGCCTTCACGGTCCGGCTGGCGCTGGCGCTCGGTCGGCTGGGCGCTGCGGCGCCGCAGTCCTGGCGATGAGCGAGCGCAGGCCCCTCCCGCGGGAGGTTCCGGCATACGACCCTGCTTTGTAGGAATCCTCCAAGGAACCAGACCGATTCTCGTGCCGTTCCGGCACGGCGCCGGTGGCCGCTTCGGGGGAGAGTGGTCGGGTGCTAGCGATCGTGTGCCCTGGACAGGGCTCCCAGTCCCCCGGTTTCCTCGCCCCCTGGCTGGAGCTCTCCGGATTCCGCAACCGGTTGGAGTGGTTCTCCGCGGTCGCCGGCACCGACCTGGTCACCCACGGCACCGAGTCGGACAAGCCCACCATCACCGAGACCGACGTCGCGCAGCCGCTCATCGTCGGCGCCGGCCTGCTGAGCCTCCTGGCGCTCTTCGAGCACCCCTCGGCCAGCTACCCGGCCATCGGACTGGGCAGCGGCCACTCGGTCGGTGAGATCACCGCGGCCTGCGCCGCCGGCGTCCTGACCGCCGAGCAGGCCCTGGTCTTCGTGCGCGAGCGCGGAGCCGGTATGGCGAAGGCCGCTGCCGTCTCCCCCACCGGCATGACCGCGGTCCTGGGGGGCGAGGCGGACGAGGTGCGGACCACCCTCGAGCGTCACGGGCTGACGCCGGCCAACGTCAACGGCGGTGGGCAGACCGTCGCGGCGGGCACCCTGGAGCAGCTCGAGGCCCTCAAGGCGGACCCGCCGGCCAAGGCCCGGGTCATCCCCCTGCCCGTCGCCGGGGCCTTCCACACCGAGCACATGGCTCCTGCGCAGGCTCGCCTCGAGGTCCTCGCCCGTGGCGTGACCAGCCATGACGCCAGGGTGCCGATCGTCTCCAACAAGGACGGCCAGATCGTGCGGGACGGTCGCGAGGTGCTGCAGCGGCTGGTCAGCCAGGTCGCGAGCCCGGTCCGTTGGGACCTGTGCATGCAGACGATGGTCGAGCAGGGCGTGACCGGGCTCATCGAGATCCCCCCGGCCGGCACCCTCGTGGGTCTGGCCAAGCGGTCCATGCCCGGCGTGGAGCTGCTGGCGCTGAAGTCGCCCGACGACCTCGAGGCCGCGCACCGGATGATCCGCGAGCACGGCGAGGCGGCGACCCAAGGAGCGAGCGCATGACCAGGCCCACCATCACCGAGCGCTCCGGCGCCGCCCACGCCCGCATCTGGGGCGTCGGGGGCTATCGCCCCGAGCGTGTCGTCACCAACGACGAGGTCTGCCAGTGGATCGACTCGTCCGACGAGTGGATCCGCAGCCGGTCGGGGATCGAGGAGCGTCGCTGGGCCCGCGAGGACGAGTCCGTGATCGACATGAGCTGCGCCGCAGCCGAGGACGCGCTCACCAAGGCCGGCGTCGGCGCCGACCAGCTCGGTGCCGTCATCGTCGCCAACGTGACGCACCCCTTCCAGACGCCGAGCGCCGCCGCGGCCGTGGCCCACCGCATCGGCGCGACGCCCGCGGCGGCCTTCGACCTGTCGGCGGCCTGCGCGGGCTACTGCCACGGCATCGGCCTGGCCAACGACATGGTCCGCGGCGGCACTGCCGAGTTCGTCCTCGTCATCGGGGTGGAGAAGCTCTCGGACTTCACCGACAAGCACGACCGCGGCACGGCCTTCATCTTCGGCGACGGCGCCGGCGCCGCCGTCGTGGGGCCGTCGGACTTCCCGGGCATCGGACCCACCGTGTGGGGCTCCAAGGGCGAGGACTGGGACGTCATCCGCAACAAGTACTCCTGGGTGGACCTGCGCGACCACGCGCACGTCGGCAGCCTCGAGGAGCAGAGCCCCCGCGACGCGATGCCGTGGTCCTACCTCACGATGGCGGGCCAGAGCGTGTTCCGGTGGGCGGTCTACGCGATGGCTCCCGTCTGCCGGGAGGCCCTGGACGCGGCCGGGATCACGGCCGGCGACCTGGACGCCTTCATCCCCCATCAGGCCAACATCCGCATCGTCGACGCGCTGGTCAAGCAGCTCAAGCTGCCGGAGCACGTCCCCGTCGCGGACGACATCCGGCACCAGGGCAACACCTCCTCCGCCTCGATCCCGCTGGCGACCGACCGCATGCTGACCGAGGGCCAGGCACCGCACGGTGGGCTGGCGCTGCAGATCGGCTTCGGCGCCGGTCTGGTCTATGCCGCGCAGGTCGTCGTCCTGCCGTGACCGTGGCGCCCGGCGCCTCCCCCAGTACCCCGCGGCCCGACGGGACCCATCGGGTCAGCCCGCACCATCCCACCCTCCGCACCGCACGGTCGGAGCAACCGAGTAAGGAGCCTGAGATGGCCATGAACGAGAACGAGATCCTCCAGGGCCTGGCCGAGATCGTCAACGAGGAGACCGGCCTGGACGCGGCCGAGGTCCAGATGGACAAGTCCTTCACCGAGGACCTCGACATCGACTCCCTGTCGATGATGACCATCGTGGTCAACGCCGAGGAGAAGTTCGGCGTCCGCATCCCCGACGACGAGGTCAAGAACCTCAAGACGGTGCGCGACGCCGTGTCCTACATCAACGGGGCCCAGGGCTGACCCGAGGCGCACCCGCCTCCGGACGGGGCGAGCCGCGGCTGGACGCCCGGCCCGCCCCGTCCGGCCCCCACCTCACCGACCAAGGAGCAGCGAGATGACCACCTCGAGCAGCCGCCGCGTCGTCGTGACCGGTCTCGGTGCCACGACGCCCGTCGGCGGTAACGTCCAGGACACCTGGGACGCGATCCTCGCGGGCCGTTCCGGCGCCCGCCCCATGCCGTACGACTGGGTCGCGCAGCACCAGCTGCCGGTCACCTTCGCCGCGACCCTGGCCGTCCCCACGGCTGACGTCCTCAGCAAGGTCGAGGTCCGTCGTAACGACCCCAGCACCCAGGCCGCCCTCGTGGCCGTGCGTGAGGCCTGGGCCGACGCGGGGTCCCCCGAGGTCGAGCCCGAGCGTCTCGCGGTCTGCCTCGGCACGGGGATCGGTGGCGTGCAGACCCTCCTGGACCAGTGGGACGTGCTGCGCGACAAGGGACCCCGCCGCGTCTTCCCTCTCGCGGTCCCGATGCTCATGGCCAACGGCCCCGCCGCCGCGGTCTCGCTCGAGCTGACCGCCCGCGCAGGCGCCCACACGCCGGTGAGCGCCTGCGCGTCCGGCGCCGAGGGCATCGCCCAGGCCCTCACCCTCATCCGCAGCGGCAAGGCCGACGTCGTCGTCGCCGGCGGCACCGAGGCCGCCATCCACCCCCTCCCGGTCGCCGGGTTCGCCGCGATGCAAGCCCTGTCGACCCGCAACGACGAGCCCGAGCGCGCCTCGCGTCCCTACGACAAGGACCGCGACGGGTTCGTGCTCGGCGAGGGCGCCGCACTGCTGGTCCTGGAGTCCGAGGAGCACGCCGCCGCTCGTGGCGCCCGCATCTACGGCGAGATCGCCGGCGCGGGCGCCTCGGCCGACGCCTACCACATCACGGCCGGGGAGCCCGAGGGACGCGGCGCCGCCCGCGCCATGGTCGAGGCCATCGAGGACGCGGGCCTGACCACCACGGACATCGTGCACGTCAACGCGCACGCCACCTCGACCCCGGTCGGCGACGTCGCCGAGACCCGGGCCATCCACCGGGCGTTCGGGGAGCACACCGCCGATATCGCCGTCACGGCCACCAAGTCCATGACCGGCCACCTCCTCGGCGCCGCCGGCGCCCTGGAGACGATCCTGACCGTGCTGGCGCTGCGGGACCGCACGATCCCGGCGACGATCAACCTGGAGTCCCAGGACCCCGAGATCGACCTGGACGTCGTCACCGGCACGGCGCGCACCCTGCCGGAGGGCGACCTGGCCGCGCTCAACAACTCCTTCGGGTTCGGCGGGGCCAATGTCGCACTCGTGATCAAGAGCCACGGCTGAGCACTCGTGGCGCCGCCGCGACCGTGACCGTGACCGTGACCGCGGGGTGGCAGCAGCGAGGGCCCGGCCCCTCCCACCACGGGAGCGGCCGGGCCCTCGGCATACGGTCTCGGTCACCCGGGCGCGCACACCGCCCAGGTGACGCTCCGGTCAGCCGACCTTGTGCAACCAGCGGACGGGCGCACCGTCGCCGGCCTCGCGGTAGGCCTCGAGCTCGGCGTCCCACGGGGCCCCGAGGATCTGGTCGACGATCTCCGCCAGCACGCGGGGGTCGCCCTGCGCCTGGGCCAGCGCGTGGCGCAGCCGGTCCTCGTTGACGACGGCGTCGCCGCTGGCGCAGATCCATGTGTGGTGCAGGCCGAGGTCGGGCGTGTGCGCCCACCGGGAGCCGTCGCACCCGGGGCTCGGGTCCTCGGTCACCTCGTAGCGCAACGAGTCCCAGCCGCGGAGCGCGCTGGCGAGGGCGGCACCGGTGCCCGCCGGCCCGACCCAGTTGACCTCGGTGCGCCGGAGGCGCGCGTCAGCAGGCTGGCTCGTCCAGTCGAGGGTCACCGCGGTGCCGAGGACACCCTCGAGCGCCCAGGCCACGTGCGGGCACATCGCAGTAGAGGCGCTGTGGATGAACACCACGCCTCGCGTCGTCGGGGTGGCGTCGCCGCCCCTGTGCAGATCGGCTGCAACGGACATCCGGACCTCCTGTGTGCGAGGGACGTCTTCCCCAACGACCTCGGGACCCAGGAGAGCTTTGGTCACGCTGCGTCGTCAATCATGCCCCATCATTCCTGGAGACGCCAGGCCTTCCGGGTGAACGACACACCGTGCGAGCACCTCAGACGACGCCGAGCGGGGTCGCGCTGGGGGTGAAGCCCGGAAAGATCGTCGCGAGGTTGCCGCCGTTGAGCAGTCGCCCCCCGACGACCTCGCTGAGCACCTGCCGGTAGTCCGTGGTGATGGGGACGTCGCCCTGCACGAGGTTGGCCGGAGCGAGCGAGGGCATCGTGCCGTAGACCTTGCCGCCGTTGACTCCCCCGCCGGCCACGAACATGACGTTGCCGTGCCCGTGGTCCAGGCCCTGGTCGCCGTTCTCCTGGACGCGGCGGCCGAACTCGCTCATCGTGACCACGGTCGTGCGCTGCCAGAGGTCACCGAGGTCGGCGCGCAGGGCGGTGATCCCGGCCGACAGGTCGGCGGCGCGACGCCACATCCACCCGTTGGTGTCCTGCGCGACGCCGAGGTTGCGGTGCATGTCCCAGTCGTCGTTATCGATGCAGGCGACCTCCAGCCCCTTGCCCGCCTTGGCGATCTGCGCGACGTCGCGCATGCCCTTGCCGAAGGTCGTGTCGGGGTAGGCGGCGCCGTTGGCCGGCACGTACTTGCCCTCGGCGGCGATCGCGCGCTGGTCCGCGAGGCGGGCGACGGCGTCGAGCGTGGAGCGCGCGGTGAGGGCGGCACCGCCGCCGGCGCGGGCATACATCTGGTCGACGATGGCGGTGATGCGCTCCCGGGTGACGCCGTCCTTGGTGTAGGTCGGCTGCAGCCCGAAGCTCGCCAGCTCGGCGACTGCGGGGGTCTCCATGCTGGGGGCGCTGAGCGACAGGGCGACCTGGGACCCCCGGGTGATCGCCCGGATGGTCCCGGTCGTGGGTCCGCTGCTGGTGAGGTGCCGGGCGAGCCACCCCGAACGCATGTTGGCGGGGGCCGCCCACTCCATGGCGTTCATGTCCTCGAAGTGAGAACGCCGCACCGCCGGGTTGCCCGCGCCGAGCACGACCGCGAGGTCCCCCGCGTCGTAGAGCGCCTTGAGGCCCGTCATCGCGGGGTTGAGCCCCACCGCGCCGCCCAGCGGCAGGGCCTGGGACGCGGTGACCCGGATGGTCGGTCGGGCCGCGAGGTAGGCGCTGTCCTGGACGGGCGGGACGAGCGAGAGCCCGTCGGCCCCACCACGGATGAAGATGACCACGAGCAGGTCGCGCTGGGTCGCCGTCTCGGCGAAGGCGTAGCGCGGCACGGCGGACTCCGCCAGCAGCGCCCCGAGGCCGAGGGCCGCGCCCTGCAGGACGGTGCGGCGCCGCACCGGCCCGCGCCAGCCGGCTGCCTCGGTCACCTCGTGCGGACAGGCTGGGGGACGGACGTGGGCGATGTATGACGCCGCGTCGGCCGCCGACATGACCCGAGGCCCGTCCTCGGTGCGCACCACGAGGTGATTGCGTGACTCGTCGTGATGGTGCATCGGGGTGACCAGGTCCTCATGGACCAGGGGTGCGTGACGGTCGGCCGCGACCGTCGACGTGCTGCGGGGGGTGCTCACGGTGCTCTCCGATCAGCGCAGGAAGGAGTAGGGGCTGGCGAGGATCAGGCGCACGGCCTCGCGCAGCCAGCCGCGGGCCGCGTAGTCCGGCAGCGTGTCCCCCGCCGTGGCCGGCCGCTCGCCGTAGCTGCACAGCCAGGACGCGATGGGGGCGATGTCCTCGTCCCGCCAGACGTAGCCCGTCAGGGCGAAGGTGATGCGCCGCGCCGTCGCCAGGACGTTGTCGCCCTCCTTGACGCCGAGGGCGGTGTGCCAGTGCGGGAGGCCCTGGCCGGGGTCCTGGTCCGGCTCGTCCGGGTAGGTCGGCCCGTCGCCCCATCCCCAGGCCAGGGCGTGCATGACATTCCAGGACGACAGCGTGGCGATGGTGCTGCGCCACGCGTCGGCGTCGTCCGGGTAGCCGTCCACGCGCGGCCAGTCGCGCGGTGCGTGACCGCACTGGTAGAGGAACCAGAAGTAGTTGCTCATGGCCCACGGGTTCGCGGTGATGGGCTGCGCGAAGGAGTACCCGGTGGGCTTGGAGGCACGCACGGCCTTGGCGGCGAGCTCGGCCGGCCGGGACCACTTGTGGCCGACCGACGCCCAGAACTCAGGGTGGTCGAAGAGGCGCCGGAGCACCGGCACGATCGCCGTGTCCGACGCCAGGTAGGTCGAGGCGAGGGTCTGCACCAGGGCGTCGCTCGGCGTGTCCGACACGAA
Source organism: Arsenicicoccus cauae (assembly GCF_009707125.1). Lineage (GTDB taxonomy): Bacteria > Actinomycetota > Actinomycetes > Actinomycetales > Dermatophilaceae > Arsenicicoccus > Arsenicicoccus cauae. The sequence continues at coordinate 73,946 of NZ_WLVL01000040.1, read as the reverse complement.
CCTCGTGGCGATCACGCGGGCGAGGCGACGCGCGGTCGCCGGGTGACGCGCCAGGTAGTCCGTGTAGGCGCGCAGCGCCGTCGGTCCGCCGGCGGACGTGGCGTTGGCGTGGCTGAAGCCCATGACCGTGATCGGCCCCACGTGGTGGGCCCCGGGGTGGTACACGTAGTCGCGGGTGCCCCAGTCGACCGAGTGTCCCGTCAGCATCAGGGCGGACTGCCGGACATCGGTCTCCGTGTAGGTCCCGACCCCGACCGTGTAGAGCTCGAGGATCTCCCGGCCGAGGTTCTCGTTGGGGTTGTCCCTGGAGCTGACGTCGTTGTCGAGGTTGTTGAGGATCGCGGGATGCGTGACGGCGGCGTGCAGGAGGTCGGCATACCGCCCGAAGGCGTGGCGACGCAGGACCTTCCAGTCGTACTCGAGGGTGAAGCTGTCCGCCTTGCTGCGGTAGGGGACGTAGAGCAGGTCGCCCCACATCGTGACGACGTTCTCCCAGAGAACCCGGTGGGTGAACAACGGCCGCGCGGCGTTGGCGTGGGCCATGACGGGGCTGCCACGGAAGCCGCCTCCCGTCAGGTCCTGCACCTGCTTGTTGGTCAGGTTGAGCCACGGGAAGCAGCGCTGGACGAGGCCGTCCCACGTCGTGTCGGGGATCGACGCCGGGTCGAGCTGCTGGTTGATCCACGCCCTCGTGCCCAGCCGCTCGATGTCGGCGACGATGGCCGCTGTGGGGGCCTGGGCCGCGCGGCGCGCGAGGTGCCACGCGGGGGTCGTGCGCAGCGGCAGCGTGGGGGCGTGCACGGACGTCGCGACCGCCGGGACGGTGTGGACGAGACGTGGGTCCGGGTTCACGACCTTGGGCGTGGTGGTCGGCCGAGGCGCCGGCCGGGGAGGAGGGGTGGGACCGGTCGACCCCGAGATGAGCCTGGTGAGGAGGGGGGAGGCAGGCATGCGACCACCTTCGTGAGCGAGAGGGAGTACACATTCTGTAGCCATGAATGACCAGAAGTGCGGGGCTTATCACCCTCACAGCCCAATCCCTGAACGATCTTCGCTGACTTAGCGTAAGCCTGCCGATGATGGGGGTTGGGTCGAGCCATGGTGGGTGACGCTTGTCCCGACGCGGGGTCGCACCGACGGTGACGGTAGGGTGAGGGGTCCCTCGTCGGACCCAGGGCCGGTAGCTCAGTCGGTCAGAGCAGCGGACTCATAATCCGTCGGTCGTCGGTTCAAGCCCGACCCGGCCTACGCCTGGCGAGCACGGCCCGGGAGCGCTCGCTCCCGGGCCCGCCGCCCACCAGCTCGGGGCGGGCCACTCGACGCAGGGTGGTCCGTGGCCTCACCTCGGTGGCCCAAGACTGGCCAGACGGGAGCCGTATGCCGCCGCGCGCAGCCCTCACCGTCGGCCTGACCCTCGCGGCGCTGCTCTGCGCACCGCTCGGCGCATGCTCGTCCGGCCCCACGACGACGGAGGGGTCAGGATCCGCCGGCGCTGGGCCGGCGCCGGCGGCTCGTCGCACGCCCGTCCCCCAGCGCGTGTTCGCCGCGTCCTCGTTCTGGTACACCCCGCTGCCTGCGTCCACCCCCACGGCTGCCGACAGCGCCGCCATCGTCCGCGACCTGCGGGTCGCCGCCGTCGAGCACGGCCGACCAGGCCTGCCCAACGTCACCCTCAACACGCACGACTACACGCCACCACTCGTGACCACCACCGCAAACGACCCGGTCCACGACGTCCGCGCGGCCCCCGGGTGCCGGCTGGACCCTCGCGTCGTCTCCTCGCTGCGGGGTCTGCGCATCCCGGACGACCTGCGTCCGGCGGGCGGCAGCGACCACGAGGCGGCGCTGCACGACCCCGCCACGGACCGCTACACCGACCTGTGGCGGCTGTCCCGCGGGCAGGACGGGACGTGGACGGCGTGCGGCGGGGGGTCGATCCGGGGCGCCTCGCGCAGCGACGGGGTCTTTCCGTTCCCCCTCGGCACGACGGCCACCGGGCTTCCCTTCGCCGGTGGACTCGTCCGGGCCGAGGAGCTGCGCCGTGGGCACATCGACCATGTCGTGGGGGTGGCCGTCCCGTATGCCGCTCCCGCCCCGACCCACTCGTGGCCCGCGGTGCGCTCGGACGGCCGCAACCCCCGCGGTCTGTCGGTGCTGCGCCAGGGCCAGCGACTGCGGCTTCCCGCCGATCTCGACCTGGACTCCCTCCGCCTGACCCGGACGGCCCGGACCATCGCCCGCGCGGCCCAGGAGTTCGGCCTGGTGGTGTGGGACACCAGCGGGGCCGTGAGCTTCCGCGCGGAGAACGCCTCGGCGTTCACGGCCGACCCCTACCCGAGGCTGCTCGGTGCCGACAGCGGGTGGGAGTCGCTCAACGGCAGCGGCGACGGCCAGCACGAGCCGTTCCCCATCGACCGCCTCGAGGTGCTCCCCGTGGACTACGGCCGTTGAGGCCGGGCCCCCGTCATACGTCCGCGTGCCGCGCCCGAAAGAACGAGTAGACCCCGAAGGCCGCGAACCCCAGGGCCATGAAGGCGACGACCACCCGACCATAGGGCTGGGCGAGCAGGAAGCGCAGGGCGCCATCGAGACCGTTGGTCCGCGACGACGAGTTGGCCATAGCTGCCGCGACGAAGAGCCCGCCGACGACGGCCAGGGCGACCCCGCGGGTGGGGTAGCCCAGCATCCCCGCGTAGACCGCGAGCGGGCCGGGGTCGTCCTCGAGGTCACCGAGGAACCGGCGGCGCAGCCCCTTGACGACGTGGTACATGCCGACGCCGATGATGGCGAGCCCGACCACCGCGACGAGGATCCGGCCGGCCGGCGCGCCCAGCAGGCTCGCGGTGTAGCCCTGCACCTGCTGCTTGCCCGACGAGCCCGTGCCGCGCGCGAAGCCGAAGGCGGACCAGGCGAGGATCGCGTAGACCACGGCCTTGGCGCCGTCCTTGAGCCGGGACTGCCAGCTGTCGCCCCCGAGCCCGGGGACGACCACCTCCGTCAGCTGCCACAGGGCGAGCCCGAGGAAGCCCAGCACCCCCAGCCACAGCGCGACCCGGCCGAGCGTGTGCTGGGACAGGGCCGCGAGGGCGCCGGACTGGTCGGCGTCGCCCGTCGCGTGGAGCATGGCCAGCTGCAGGCAGATCCAGGCGATCAGCAGGTGCAGCAGGCCGTTGACGGCGTAGCCCGTCCTCACCGCCGCCTCCGTCGCGGGGTGGTCGCCGGCCGCCTGGGCGACGTCCTCCAGGTGGTCCCTCACGTCGCCGGAGGCGGACCCGCTGCGTCTCTGCACGCTCATGGGCACATGATGCCCGTCACCGGTCCTCGGCGTGGGCCGTTCCGGCCTGCCGTGCCGGGATCGTGCCCGAGGGCCGATAGGTTGGCCACGGACCACCCCGAGGAGAGGACCGCGATGCCCCGCACGCCACGACCGCGTCGTCGACGCGCCGCGGGCCTGGCGCTCGCCACGGTCGCTGCCCTGGTCACCGCGGCGTGCGGGCGCGACTCCCTGGTCGTGGGGGTGTCCTACGACCGGCCGGGGCTGGGCCTGCGGGTGCTGCGGGACCAGTCAGGCTTCGAGAGCGAGCTGGCCCGGGACCTGGCCGCCCGGTTGGGCTACCCCGGCAAGAAGGACGTCAACCTCAGCAACGTCCCCGAGCCCCGCGCCACCCCGACCAACGGAGCCGTGCCCTACGACCTGCTGGTCGCGGCCTATCCCACCGGGACGACGCCTCCGGCGGGCGTGCGACTGGTGGGCCCGTACCTGCGCGGCGGGCAGGACATCGCCGTGCGAGCCGGGGAGCAGGGTCAGGTCACGCCGCGGTCCTTGGCCGGTCGCCGGGTGTGCCTCGTCGACGGCACCCACCTGGCCCGCGCGGCGGCCACGACCTTCCCCGGGGCCAAGCTCGCGCTGCGCCGCACCCTGTCCACCTGCCTCACCGAGCTGCGGCAGGGCACGGTCGACGCGGTCAGCGACGAGGGCCTGGCGCTGCGCGGCTACGCCTCGGAGGCACCCTTCCGGGGCAGCATCCGGGTGGTCGGGGCGGACATGGGCACGATCGACTACTACGTGCGGGTCACGGACGAGGACGCCGCGTTGTGCGGGCGGGTCAAGACCGCCCTGGAGGAATCCATCAAGGACGGCTCGTGGGCCAGGCTGTATGCCGACCAGCTGGTCAAGACAGGCGTCGTGGGCAGCGTCCCTGCGCCGCCCTCACCGGTGACCGGCTGCTCATGAGGGGAGCCGCGCCCCGGCCTGCGCGCCGGGAGCGGGCTGGGCTGGGCTGGGCAGGGCTGGGTAGCTGGGCAGCAGGGTCAGGACGACAGCCTCGGGCGAAGGCACCGCCAACAGAACGGCCCTGACCGTATCCTTGCTGGTCAGGGCCTCGCTGCTCCCCCGATTGGACTCGAACCAATAACCTGCCGGTTAACAGCCGGCTGCTCTGCCAATTGAGCTACAGGGGATCACACCGCGTGCGGCGCGAGAGAGACTTTAGCAGCAAGTGCGCCCGCGGCCGAATCCGCCTGACACCTGTGCCTCGTCACGACTCCGGTCAGTCTTGCGGCGGGAGCCCCACGGCGTCGCGCAGCTCAGCGGTGGCCGAAGCCACAGCACGCTCCACGGCGGGGTCGCCCGCCACGACGCCCTGGCCGTAGAGCGTCTGCACGAGCACCTCGCGGGTCGCCAGGTCGTTGCGGACGACGACGCGGACGCTCCCCCGCCCCCCGTGGACCTTGACGTCGTGGTGGGTGATGACGCTGGCCTGCACCCGCTCGCGCAGCGCAGCCAGCGCGGTGGCGTCCGGCTCGGGCAGGGCGAACCGCCAGGCCGCCGAGCCGTCGACCCACGTGACGGTGAGAGCGTCGTCCTCGCGCGACCAGGCGCCACGGTCGACCAGGTGCCAGGGTCGGGCGACCGGGGTCCCCACATCCGGGAGCAGGACCAGCTGGTGCTGGGTGATCACGAGGCGCAGGTCGGACGAAGGCGCCTCGAGCACGGCGAGGACCCGGTCCTGCCTGGCGAGCCCGAGGCGCTCGACGTCGGGGCGCGTCAGCGTCGGCGTGGGGCGGGGCCTGCCGCGCCGGGGCCAGGACACCATCAGGACATCTCCGATCGGAGGACGGCGAGCTCGCGCTGGAGCCCCTGGATGCGGATGCCGAGCGCGCGGGACTCGTCGGCCTGGGTGGGGTCCATGCGCTGCAGCGCGCTGATGGCGTCGGCGATCCGGCGGCGCAAGGTCACCTCGCGCACGCGGCGGAGGAGCTCGTCGGTGTAGCGACGGCTGGGGATGCCGGTCGACGGGTCGAGACGGGTGGGAACGGGAGCCACGGCCAGCTCGTGCAGCAACGGGCGCACCTCCTCGTCGGCGTGCTCGCTGACGGCGGTGGTCCAGGCCTGGCCCGACACCGCGACCGCGGTCGACAGCCCGCCGGCGTCGTGCACCGCACGGAGCACGAGCTGGTAGGCCGGGGCGACCATCGCCTCGGGGGCGAGCGCGTCGACCTCCGCGGGGTCGAACAAGGAGGGGTACTGCAGCAGGCACTGCAGCAGCTGGTGCTCGGCAAAGACCACCGGGTCGCGCAGGTCGGGCCGCGGCAGGGCGGTGCTGCGCGGGTCGGTCGTCCCCTCCCGCGCCGGGGCGTGCGGTGGCGGCGAGACGGGCACCCGCGTGGCGGCCTGACCGGCGGTCGTCACCTCGTGCGCCACCTGCTCCACCGTGACGCCGAGCCAGCCGGCGACGGTCCGGATGTACTCAGGGCGCAGGCCCTGGTCGCGGATGGCGGCGATGATCGGGGCGACCGACCGGATCGCCATGACCCGGCCCTCGGCGGTCTCGAGGTCGAACCGGCCAATCGTGGTGCGCACCGCGAACTCGAACATGGGGACCGCGTCCTCGACGAGGTGCCGCACGGCGTCGTCGCCGCCGGACTGGCGCAGCTCGTTGGGGTCCTGACCGGCCTGCGCCACGGCCACGAAGCTCTGCGAGGCCCACCGCTGGTCCTCGGCGAAGGCCCGCATGGCGGCCTTCTGCCCGGCGGCGTCGCCGTCGAAGGTGAAGATCACCTTGGCCGGGGACTGCCCCGCCTCGTCGCGCAGGATCCGTCGCAGCGTCTTGATGTGGTCGACGCCGAAGGAGGTGCCGCAGGTCGCGACCGCCTGCTCGACGCCGGCGAGGTGACAGGCCATGACGTCGGTGTAGCCCTCGACGATCACGGCCTGCCGGTCCCGGGCCATGGCCCGCTTGGCCAGGTCCAGGCCGTAGAGGACGGAGGTCTTCTTGTAGATGGGGGTCTCGGACGTGTTGAGGTACTTGGCCTCGATCCGGTCGTCGTCGAAGATGCGCCGCGCCCCGAAGCCCACGGTGTCCCCGGTGACATCACGGATGGGCCACACCACGCGGCCACGGAAGCGGTCGTAGGGGCCGCGTCGTCCCTGCGCGGCGAGCCCGGAGGTCACGATCTCGTCGTCGTTGAACCCCTTGGCGCGCAGGTGGTCGGTGACCAGCTCGCCCCCACGAGGCGCGTAGCCGACACCGAAGACGGCGCAGTCCTTGCCGCTGAACCCCTTGGCACGCAGGAAGTCTCGCCCCGCGCGAGCCTCGGGCATCGCGAGCAGCGCCTCGGCGTAGAACTCGGACGCGACCCGGTGGGCCTCGACGAGTCGCTGCCGCTTGCCCGCGGGCTCGCGCTGCGGAGCGTCCCCGTCCTCGTATCGCAGCTCCACGCCCGCCCGCGCCGCCAGCCGCTCGATCGCCTCCACGAAGCTGAGGTGGTCCACCTCCTGCACGAAGCGGATGACGTCGCCGCCCTCCCCGCACCCGAAGCAGTGGTAGGCGCCGACCGCGGGCCGCACCGTGAAGGACGGTGTCTTCTCGTCGTGGAAGGGGCACAGCCCCTTGAGGCTGCCGGGGCCCGCGTTGCGGAGGGTGACGTGCTCGCGGACGACGTCCTCGATCGAGGCGCGCTCCTTGACCAGCGCGATGTCCTCGGGCTTGATCAGCGCCACCTGCACCTCCCCGTCGTCGTCGGGTCGAGTCTAGGTCGTTTGCCGGAGCGCACGAGGCACCCTCACCCGTGCCAGGCCCGGTGCAGGGCCAGGGCACGGGCGTCGGTGAGGCTGGCGACCTGGTCGATCACGACCCGGAGGCGCTCGGCGTCGGAGGCGGCTGCCCGGTGGTCGGCGACCAGCTCGCGGTCGAGCCGGGCCTCGGGGTCGGCCAGGAAGCCCTCGACGAGACCGGCCACGACGACGCGCTCCTGCGCCATCAGGTCCACGCGCTCGCGCGTCTGCATGACGTAGTGCGCGGCGATGGCCTTGAGGACGGCGACCTCCGCGCGGACGTCCTCGGGCACCACGAGGTTGGCGGCGTAGCGGGTCAGCGGGCCCTGCCCGTAGCGCTCGCGCGTGGCCCGCTCGGCGGCCCCGGCGAAGCGTCCGACCAGGCGAGACGTGAGGTCCTTGAGCCGCGCCAGGTCGCGCCGCGAACCCCCGTCGAAGGTCACGGGAACGAGGTGCGGCACCACCAGGCGCCAGTAGGCCTCCTCCAGCGAGCCGATCTCGACGTCGCGGGCGTAGCGGTCGCGGGCGATCGGCAGCACATGCTCGACCGCCGCCCCGCGGTGGAGCTCACGGACGTCGAGGCCTCCCGAGGCGATGGCGTCCTCGACGTCGTGCACGGAGTAGGCGACGTCGTCCGACCAGTCCATCGTCTGCGCCTCGATGCACCGATGGCTCGTCGGCGACCCTTCGCGCACCCAGTCGAAGGCCTCGAGGTCGTCGTCGTAGACCCCGAACTTGCGGGTGACGGTCGGTCCCTGGCCACGTCCCCAGGGGTACTTGCAGGAGGCGTCGAGGCTGGCGCGGGTGAGGTTGAGACCCGCCGACCGGTCGCTGCCGGGGTGGAAGCGCTTGGCCTCGAGCCGCACGAGCAGCCGGAAGGTCTGGGCGTTGCCCTCGAACCCCCCGATGTCCTGGGCGATCTCGTCGAGCGCCTGCTCACCGTTGTGGCCGAAGGGCGGGTGGCCCACGTCGTGCGCCAGGCAGGCCGTGTCCACCACGTCGGCGTTGCACCCCAGCGCTCCGCCGAGCTCGCGACCGATCTGGGCGACCTCGAGCGAGTGGGTCAGCCGGTTGCGGACGAAGTCGCTCGTCCCGGGCCGCACGACCTGGGTCTTGGCCGACAGCCTCCGCAGGGACGCGGAGTGCACGAGCCGTGCCCGGTCACGCGCGAAGTCGTCCCGGTCCCCCGACTTCTGCGCCGGGTCCTCGCCGACCCAGCGCTCACGGTCGGCTGCGGCATACCCCTCGTAGGCCGGATGTCCCTGCTGCGTCATACCGATCAACCCCTCCCTCACCTGTGCCAGCACTCTAGGGTCACCCACCGACAGACCCCGGGGTCTGTCGGTGGCCGGGCCTACGCTGGGTGCCATGACCACGATGCCGTTGTCCCGCCTGCCCCTGATCTCGGTCCACGAGCTCGGCGAGGCCTTGCGAGCCCCCGTCGAGCACCGGCCGGTCGTGCTGGACGTGCGCTACGCCATGGGTCGCTCGGACGGGCGCGAGCAGCATGCCGCCGGCCACGTGCCGGGGGCGGCCTACGTGGACCTGGACACTGTCCTCGCCGACATCCGCCCGGACGGCGCCGGTGGCCGGCACCCGCTCCCCCGGCCGGAGCAGCTGCAGGCCGGGCTGCGCGCCGCCGGTGTGCGCAGGGACCGCCCGGTCGTGGTCTACGACGACTGGCGCTCGATCGCCGCGTCCCGGGCCTGGTGGCTCCTGCGGCACGCCGGCCACGCCGAGGTCAGCGTCCTCGACGGAGGCTGGGGCGCGTGGCAGGCCGCGGACCTGCCCGTCGAGACCGGCGAGGTCGTGCCCGAGCCGGGCGACGTCGAGCTGGGTCCGGGAGCCCTGACCGTGCTGGATGCCGACCAGGCGGTGCGCTATGCCGAGAGCGGGACGCTGCTCGACGCGCGTCCCGCCAACCGACTCCGGGGCGAGGACGAGGTCGTCGACCCCGTGGCCGGGCACATCCCCGGGGCCGTCTCGCTCCCGGCGCTCGAGCTGGTGGACGAGGACGGCCGCTTCCTGCCGCGCGACGAGCTGCTCGCCAGGTTCCACCGGCGCGACGTGCACGACGGCAGCACCGTCGGCGTCTACTGCGGGTCCGGGGTGCAGGCCTGCCACGTCGCCCTGGCCGCGGCGGCGGTCGGCATCAGCGACGACCTGGCCGTCTATGCGGGATCGTGGAGCGACTACATCACCGACCCGAGCCGGCCGGTCGAGACCGGCGCCTGAGCGGTCCAGGCCGTATGCCGCAGCCCCCGCCCCCGGTGCTCAGCCGCCGCTGACGCTCAGCTCGGCCTCGGCGATGAGCCGCTGCTGGCGCTCGTCGATCTGCTGCGACGCCAGCCAGCCGTCCGGCAGGGCCACGGCCTTGGGCGAGCCCGCCCGGCCCCGCGGCCCTTCGGCGGCGTCACCCGGCCACGGCTGAGCGCCGTCGAGGGAGGCGATCAGCTCGTCCAGCGCGGCCAGGGAGTCCACCAGGGCCAGGCGGTTGCGGACGTCGTGGCCGGCGGGGAATCCCTTGAGATACCACGCGATGTGCTTGCGGATGTCCCGGCAGGCCTTGGTCTCGTCCTCGTAGAACTCCGTGAGGTAGCCGGCGTGCCGGCGCATGGTCTCGCCCACCTCCGCCAGCGTCGGCCGGGCGCGATAGGTCACCCCGGCGAAGGCAGCCGCGAGATCCGCGAAGAGCCATGGCCGCCCGAGGCAGCCACGCCCGACCACGACGCCGTCGCATCCGGTCTCGCGCACCATCCGCACGGCGTCCTCGGCGGACCAGATGTCGCCGTTGCCGAGCACCGGGATCGTGGTCACGGCCTCCTTGAGCCGGGCGATCGTGGACCAGTCGGCCTGCCCCGAGTAGTGCTGGTTGGCCGTGCGACCGTGCAGCGCGACGGCGGAGGCACCCTCCTGCTCGGCGATCCGGCCCGCCTCGAGGTAGGTGACGTGGTCGGCGTCGATCCCCACACGCATCTTGACGGTCACGGGGATGTCGTACGGCGCGGCCTCCCTCACAGCAGCCCGCACGATCGCCCGGAACCACTCGGTCTTCCACAGCAGCGCCGAGCCGCCCCCCTTGCGGGTCACCTTGGGGACGGGGCAGCCGAAGTTCATGTCGATGTGATCGGCGCGGTCCTCGGTCGCGATGATCCGGGCGGCCTGGCCGACGGTGACCGGGTCCACGCCATACAGCTGGATCCCCCGGGGAGACTCGCCCGGGTCCATCTCGATGAGCTTCATCGTCAGCGGCACGCGCTCCACCAGCGCCCGCGTCGTGATCATCTCGGAGACGAAGAGCTGCTTGGCGCCGGGCGTGCCCGCCGCCGCGAGCCCGGCGGCCCCGTGCTCGCGGCACAGCCGGCGGAAGGCACGGTTGGTGATCCCCGCCATGGGGGCGAGCACGACCGGCGACTCGTAGGTGTGGCGGCCGATGACGAGCGGGGGCAGGACAGCAGTCATATCCCGCCCATTGTCTCAGCCCGCGCTGGGTGTCACGTGCCGTATGACGCCATGCCCGCCGCCTCCCGCACCGCCGCCCCGCGCGGGTCACGACGCGGGTCACGACGCGGGTCAAGGGGCGGGTCAGGCAGGATCAGCGGTACACATCACCGGTTACAGCGTCGGTATGCCGAGGGCCCGCCGCACGGCACCCGCCGTCCACGCGCCCAGCAGCGACCCGACGACGACGTCCGAGGGGTGGTGCATCCCTCGATAGACGCGGGACGCCGCCACGCTCACCGGCACACCCCACCGCACCACATGCGCCAGCCGCCTCGACCCAGGCACGTCCCGACGCGCCAAGGCGTGTGCCACGGTCAGGCTCATGGCGGTGGTGGCGCCGGTGTGCCCGGACGGGAAGCTCGACGTGTGGGCCGGCCTGTCGAGCCACGGCACGTCCGGACGCGCCCGACCCACGACGCGAGCCGCACTCATGAAGCACACCGTCTCGACCGTGATGGCGGCCAGCGGCGCGATGGCCTCGCGCACGCTGCCCGTCTCGCGCCACAGCCACCCGCCGTAGACGAACGACATGGCGATGGTGGCGGGCGTGTCGGCATACGTCGACGGCACCCAGGTGAGGGCGTTGCCCAGCGGCGTGCGGTGGCGCACGAACCAGCGGTTGAGCTCGTCCTCGGCGGGCCAGCCGCGCAGCGGCCCCTCGATGACCCGCCCGACGCCCGCGATGCCGGCGCTGATCACCGCTCCGGGCAGGACGACCTCGCGCAGCCACGGCTGCCGGACCTCGCTCATGGCGCCGACCCTAGCCGAGGAGCCGAGCAGTCGGCGGCGAGCATCGTATGACGCCCGCTGCCGTCTCACGCTCAGCCGCGGTGCCCGGCGAGCAGCTGCTCGAACGGGGTGACGGACCCGAGGCCGACGCCCGACGACCGGTCTGGACGGACCGGCTCACGGTCCTGCTCGTCCTCCGCGAACCCGGCCACCGCACCGGACTCGGCGACGACGAGCGCCGCCAGCTCCGAGGCCGCGCGCCGCACCCGGGACGCCAGCCCGGAGCCGGCCTCCCCGCCACCGAAGTCCTCGGTCGCGGCGAAGACCCCGGTCGGCATGACCACGGCGCGCAGGTAGGTCAGCAGCGGCCGCATCGCGAAGTCCAGCACCAGCGAGTGCCGGGGCGTGCCCGCGGTGGCGGCGACGATCACCGGCATCCCGGTGAGGGCGTCCGGCGACAGGGCGTCGACGAACATCTTGAACAGCCCCGAGTAGCTCGCGCTGAAGACCGGGGTCACCAGCACGAGCCCGTCGGCGGACGACACGAGCTCGCGGGCCGCGTCGAGGCGCGCGCTCGCCATGCCCGTGGTCATCAGATGGGCCAGGTCGGTCGCGAGCTCGCGCACCTCGATCACCTCGACGGTGGCGGCCTCGCCGCGCGCGCTCACCTGGGCGGTGACGGCGGCGGTCAGCTGGTCGGTGAGCAGGCGGGTGGACGAGGGCTGCGAGAGCCCGGCGGTGACGGCGACGATGCGGCGCGTCATACGGTCTCCTCCGAGGTGGCCGCCGCGACGGGGGCGGCGGGGATGACGAGGTGGTGGGGGGACTCGGGGCCTGCGGCCACGAGCGAGGCGTGCGTGGGCGGGTCGCTCGGCACATGTGCCGGGCGACGCCGCTCGAACTCGGTGCGCAGGGTGGGGACGACCTCGCGACCGAGGATCTCGATCTGCTCCAGGACGACGTCCAGGGGCAGGCCGGCGTGGTCCATGAGGAAGAGCTGGCGCTGGTAGTCACCGGCGTAGTCGGCCGAGGCCAGGGTGCGCTCGATGACCATCTCGGGCGTGCCGACGGTCAGCGGCGTGGCGCTCGTGAACTCCTCCAGCGAGGGCCCGTGGCCGTAGACCGGGGCGACGTCGAAGTAGGGCCGGAAGCGGCGCTTGGCCTCGGCCTCGGTCTCGGCCATGAAGGCCTGCCCGCCGAGCCCGACGATCGCCTGGTCCGCGGACCCGTGCCCGTAGTGCTCGAACCGCTGGCGGTAGAGCCCGACCATCTGCCGGGTGTGCTCGGGTCCCCAGAAGATGTGGTTGTGGAAGAAGCCGTCGCCGTAGTACGCCGCCTGCTCCGCGATCTCGACGCTGCGGATCGACCCGTGCCACACGAACGGCGGGGTGCCGTCCAGGGGCGCCGGGGTCGAGGTGTAGCCGTGCAGCGGGGTGCGGAACCGCCCCTCCCAGTCGACGACGTCCTCGCGCCACAGCCGGCGCAGCAGGTGGTAGTTCTCGACGGCGAGCGCGATGCCCTGGCGGATGTCCTTGCCGAACCACGGGTAGACCGGGCCGGTGTTGCCGCGCCCCATCATGAGGTCGACGCGGCCGCCGGACAGGTGCTGCAGCATCGCGTAGTCCTCGGCGATCTTGACCGGGTCGTTGGTCGTGATCAGCGTCGTGGCGGTGCTGAGCTGCAGCCGCTCGGTCTTGGCGGCGATGTAGCCGAGGTGCGTGGTCGGGGAAGACGGCACGAACGGCGGGTTGTGGTGCTCGCCGGTCGCAAAGACGTCCAGGCCGACCTCCTCGGCCTTGAGGGCGATCTGCGTCATGGCCGTGATGCGCTCGTGCTCGGTCGGGGTGCGACCGGTGGTCGGGTCCGTGGTGACGTCGCCGACCGAGAAGACGCCGAACTGCATGGGGTCCTCCTCCACGCTGTTGGTTGAAAGTTCAATCATACTAACAGACGGGGTGTCGGGTTCCATTCCCGTATGCCGAGAAGGCCCGCCCGACGTCGTGGTCGGGCGGGCCTCCGGCGCGATGGTGCGGTCAGCCGGCGACGTCGAACGAATGCCCGTCCTCACGACGGGCGGCGGCATCGGCCTCGCCGATCGACTCCATGCGGTCGATGAGCGCCTGGGTGGCGACGGCCACCTGCAGGACGGTCTCCTCGAAGACCTCGCGGTGCTCGGGCCGCGGGCGGGCGGAACCGGTGACGACGCGGACGTACTGCAGGGCAGCGGCGCGCGCCTCGGCCGACGTGGAGATCATCTCCTCGTCGTGCAGTGCTCGTAGCTGTCGGGCCATGGATCAACGATGGCACAGCGCACCGCGTCCGGTGGTGAATACGGACGAATGAGGTCTTATAGACCATTGAACGACCGGCGGTGGTGCCCTCAGCACCCCACCAGCCGCTCGGCGAGGTAGCCCTCCAACGCATCCAGCCCCATGCGTTCCTGGCGCATGGTGTCCCGGTCCCGGACGGTCACGGACCGGTCCCCCAGCGTGTAAGAGTCCACGGTGACGCAGTGGGGGTTTCGATCTCGTCCTGGCGCCGCTATCGCCGCCCGATGGCCTGCGTAGCAATCCCCGGTCCGCTGGTCGTAGTAGCGCAGGTCCGCCCAGGAGGCGCGCGCGTGCCGGGCCAGGTCGTCGTCCGAGCGGTCGACGATGCGCTCCAGCTCGCCCCACTCGGACTCCGGGTCGCGGTAGTGGTACGCCAGCGCCGTGCCCCGCGTCGCGAAGTGCGCCAGGTCCCCCGGCGGGCGCTCGGTCCGGCGCAGCCACGCGCCGAAATCTAGTCGGTAGGGTGGTCCGGTGCCCGAGCCCACCCCCCTGCGTCAGTCCGTCGAACGCGCCAGCACCCCCACCGCCACCGCACTGTCCCGACTTCCCGGCTGGGCCACGACCGCCGCCTGGGTGGCCCTGCTGGTCCTCGCCGCCGTCGTCGGTGGGCCGGTCGGCTGGGTGCTGCTCACCATCGCCGTGGCCTTCGTCGCGTGGCTGCTCTATCTCGCGTGGCCGTATGCCTCCACCAACGCCAAGCTGATCCGCGTCGCCACGGCGCTGCTCGGGGCGGCCCTGGTCCTCGTCCGCCTGCTCCCCCGCTGACCCGCCGGGGGCCGGGGCATCGACCGGCCTTCGTCCCCCAGGCTGATGCCCCTACCGGAGGCGGGTCTCGACCGGCCCCTCGGCGGGCGTCATCGTCTGCGGCATCTGCACCGCCACGACCCGGCCGCGCGCCACGACCGCGTCCCCCGCCGACACGGTCTCCTCGACGACCACCTTGCGGCCCTTGACCTGCTCGATCACGCCGCGCACCTCCAGCTCGACCCCCATCGGGGTGGGCGCCAGGTAGTCCACCTGCAGGCTCGCCGTGACATAGCGCAGCAGCGGCTCGCTCGCCTCGTCCACACCGGCCACCCGCGACCCGGCCGCCGCCGCCGACCCCGTCCCGTGACAGTCGATCAGCGACGCCACCAGCCCGCCGTAGACATAGCCCGGGATCGCCGTATGCTCCGGCCGCGGCGTGTAGCGCGCCACCGTCTCGTCGCCGTCCCAGTAGCTCTTGAGCTGGATCCCCGCCTCGTTGAGCCGCCCGCAGCCGTAGCAGTGCGCCACGTCCTCGGGGTAGCCGTCCTGGAACGCCCTGCCGTCGCTCATCGCCCTGCCCCTCTCGTGTCGGTCCCACCGAGCCTAGGGACCTCGGCCGTATGCCGCCCGCGCGCCCCGAGGGATCAGCCGAGGTGGCGCCGGTCGGTGAGGACCAGCGGCCCGTCCTCGGTGACCGCGACCGTGTGCTCCACGTGCGCGGTGCGGGAGCCGTCGGCGCTGCGCAAGGTCCAGCCGTCGCGGTCCTTGGCGAGCTCGTCGGTGGTGGCCATCAGCCACGGCTCGATCGCGATGACCAGACCGGGGCGCAGGACCAGGCCGCGACCGGCGCGACCGTCGTTGGGGACGTGCGGCTCACCGTGCATGGTGCGCCCGACGCCGTGACCGCCGAACTGCGTGTTGACCCCGTAGCCCGCCTCCGCCGCGACCGCCCCGATCGCCGCGCTGACGTCACCGAGCCGGTGGCCGACCCGCGCCGTGTCGATGGCCACGGCCAGCGCGCGCTCGCAGGTGTCGATCAGCTCGAGATCGGCGGGCGCCGGGTCACCGACCACGAAGCTGATGGCGCTGTCGGCCACCCAGCCATCCACCGCGGCAGCGAAGTCGAGGCTGACGAGATCCCCGTCGCGCAGCCGGTAGCGATGCGGAAGCCCATGCAGCACAGCGTCGTTGACGCTGGTGCAGATGACATGCCCGAACGGCGAGTCCCCGAAGCTCGGGTGGTAGTCGAGGTAGCAGCTGGTCGCCCCGCGCGCCCGGATGAGCTCGTGCGCCCGTGCGTCGATCTCGAGCAGGTCGCTGCCGACACCCACCTCATGGCGCAGCGTCGCCAGCACCCCCGCCACGAACTCCCCCGCGGGACGCATCGCCTCGACCTCGGCGGGCGTCTTGTAGTCGATCACCAGCCCACCCTCTCATTCCCACCTCGCGAGGACGGGACGTTCGTGCCCGTAGAGCGAGCACGAACGTCCCGATTGCGCCGGAGCGCGCCTTCGTCGTCAGTCCACACCGAACTCGATCGCGGCGTGGTCCAGGCTCTCCACGTCCTCGTCCGCCTCCAGGTAGCGACGGTCGCGCGAGATGCGCTCGGCGCCACCGGGTTCGAGCTCGCCCATCAGCCTGCCCTGAGCCACGCCGAGCAGCCCCATCCCGGCATACTGCTCCAGCCGCGAGCGCGAGTCGGCGATGTCCAGGTTGCGCATGGTCAGCTGGCCGATGCGGTCCACGGGACCGAAGGCCGCCCCCTCGGTGCGCTCCATCGACAGCTTGTCCGGGTGATAGCTGAAGCCGGGGCCCTGCGTGTCGAGGATCGAGTAGTCCTCTCCACGACGCAGCCGCAGGGTCACCTCGCCGGTCACGGCGGAGCCGACCCAGCGCTGCACGGACTCCCGGAGCATCAGGGACTGCGGGTCGAGCCAGCGGCCTTCGTACATCAGGCGGCCGAGCCTGCGGCCCATCTCGTGGTAGGTCTCGAGGGTGTCCTCGTTGTGGATCGCGTTGAGCAGCCGCTCGTAGGCGATGTAGAGCAGCGCCATGCCCGGCGCCTCGTAGATGCCGCGCGACTTGGCCTCGATGATGCGGTTCTCGATCTGGTCGGACATGCCGAGGCCGTGGCGTCCGCCGATGCGGTTGGCCTCGAGCACCAGGGTCACGTCGTCGTCGAACCGCTTGCCGTCGATGGCGACCGGCCGTCCCTGCTCGAAGCGGATGCTCACGTCCTCGGTGTCGATCTGCACGGAGGGGTCCCAGAACTTCACGCCCATGATCGGCTCGACCGACTCCAGGCCGGTGTCGAGGTGCTCGAGAGTCTTGGCCTCGTGGGTGGCGCCCCAGATGTTGGCGTCGGTGGAGTACGCCTTCTCCGTCGCGTCGCGGTAGGGCAGGTCGCGGGTCGACAGCCACTCCGACATCTCCGTGCGGCCACCGAGCTCGTCGACGAACTCCGCGTCCAGCCAGGGCTTGTAGATCTTGAGGCCCGGGTTGGCGAGCAGGCCGTAGCGGTAGAAGCGCTCGATGTCGTTGCCCTTGAAGGTCGAGCCGTCGCCCCACACGTGGACGTCGTCCTCGAGCATGGCGCGCACGAGCAACGTCCCGGTCACCGCGCGTCCGAGCGGCGTCGTGTTGAAGTAGTGCCGGCCTGCGGACCGGATGTGGAAGGCCCCGCAGGTCAGCGCCGCCAGGCCCTCCTCGACGAGCTGGGGACGGCAGTCGACGAGACGGGCAGCCTCGGCGCCGTACTCCATCGCGCGACCGGGGACGCCCTCGATGTCCGGCTCGTCCGGCTGGCCGATGTCGGCGGTGTAGGTGAAGGGCACGGCGCCCTTCTCGCGCATCCACGCGACCGCCACGGAGGTGTCGAGGCCGCCGGAGAAGGCCAGGCCGACGCGCCGGCCGATGGGGAGGGAGGTGAGGACCTTGGGCATGCCCACATCATACGTGGCACTGCATGGATATGCACATTTGCGTATGCCGTGCCGGCGCCCCTCTCGCACTATGCCGGCGCGTCGACCGCCCCGCCGTACCGCCGGTCCCGCTCGGCGTAGATCTGCACGGCCCGCCACAGGTCACGCCGGTCGAAGTCGGGCCACAACGTGTCGAGGAAGACCATCTCGGCATACGCGCTCTGCCACAGCAGGAAGTTGCTGGTGCGCTGCTCCCCCGACGAGCGCAGGAACAGGTCGACGTCGGGCATGTCCGGGTGGTCCAGGTGGCGCGCGACGGTGCGCTCGTCGATGCCGCGCGGCGACAGCCGGCCGGCCGCGACCTCCTCGGCGATCCGGCGGACGCTGTCGGCGATCTCGGCGCGCCCGCCGTAGTTGACGCAGAAGTACAGCGTCAGCACGTCGTTGTCGCGGGTCAGCTCCTGGGCGTATTCGAGCTCCTTGATGACGCTGGACCACAGGCGCGGCCGCCGCCCGACCCAGCGCATCCGCACGCCCCACTGCGCGAGCTGGTCGCGGCGCCGGTGGATCACGTCCCGGTTGAAGCCCATGAGGAAGCGCACCTCGTCGGGGCTGCGGCGCCAGTTCTCGGTGGAGAAGGCATAGGCCGACAGGGTGGGGATGCCCATCTCGATGGCGCCGGCGACGACGTCGAGCAGGCTCGCCTCCCCCGCCTCGTGGCCCTGGGTGCGCGGCAGGCCGCGCTGGTTGGCCCAGCGGCCGTTGCCGTCCATGACGACCGCCACGTGGTGGGGGACGAGCTCGCGCGGTATGGCGGGCGGCCGGGCGCCGGAGGGGTGGGGGAACGGCGGCCGGATCTCGCCGTGGTAGGGCTCGACCCTGCTGCGTCTCAGTGCCACGCGTCGCTCCTCATGCTCGTTCGACCAGCCTCAGCGACCGTACCCCGCGCTCGAGGTGCCACTGCACGAACGCCGCCACGAGACCGGCACCCTCGCGCCGGTGCCGCACCTCGCTCGCGTCGGCGGTCTCCCAGTCGCCCGACAGCAGCGCCGACAGCAGGACCATCGTGGCGGGGCTCGGGGCGGCGGATCCGGGGGTGCGGCAGTCCCGGCATACGGCACCGCCGGAGGCGAGGTTGAAGCCGCGGTGCGGTCCGGGGGCGCCGCACCGCGCGCACTCGTCGAAGCTGGGCGCCCACCCGGCCGTGGCGACGGCGCGCAGGAGGTAGGCGTCCAGGACCAGGCCGCTGTCGTGCTCGCCGACCGCGAGGCTGCGCAGCGCGCCCGCGAGGAGCATGAACTGCTGGCCGTTGGGCTCGTGCTCGACCGTGAGCTGGTCGGCGGTCTCGACCATCGCGCTGGCCGCGGTGTAGGCGCCGTAGTCGCGCATGATCGTGTCGCCGTAGGCCCCCAGCGTCTCGACCTGGGTCACCGTGTCGAGCGAACGCCCTTGGTAGAGCTGCACGTCCACGACCATGAACGGCTCGAGCCGGGCGCCGAACCGGGACTTGGTGCGCCGTACCCCCTTGGCGACACCGCGGATCTTGCCGTGGCGCCGGGAGAGCATGGTGACGATGCGGTCCGCCTCACCCAGCTTGTGGGTGCGCAGGACCACCGCCTGATCCCGGTAGAGCGCCATCACCCCATCATCCCCGCTCCTGCCCACTGGTCCCTGCCCGACACCCCACGCGGGTGTGACGATGGTGGGGCCGAATACTCACGACGACGACCGTCCCCGTGCCTAGGGTCGGCGTATGACCCCGCAACGGCTCGCCCTCCCCCGTCCCTGGTCCGTGGCCTTCTGGGTGGTCGCCGCCCTCTACGCAGTCCTCGTCGCACTGGCCTGGTGGGTCTGAGTCGACGACGCCATCTGGCCCGACCCGCAGACCGTCGGCGCATCGTTCGCTGCGGTCCCGCTGGTCCTGGCCACCTTCCCGTGGAGCTTGGCGGCCCTGCCGATAGGCGGGCTCGGACTGCCCGCCCCGGTGGGTGAGATCGTGGCCGCCACCGTCATGGCGATCCTCTGCGGCGGCGCCAACCTGGTGCTGCTCCGGCTGGTCCTCGTCGGCGTCGCTCGACTGCGCAGCGGGTCGCGCGGCCACGGACCCGGGCGTATGGCGTCGTCGAGCACCTGATCAGACGTCAGGGCGCCGTCTGCGACCGGGCCTGCCAGTCCTCGGCGAGCAGGCCGTACACCCACGAGTCCGAGACCACGCCGTCGACGATGCAGTCCTGCCGCAGCGTCCCCTCCAGGACGAAGCCCAGCTTCTGCAGCACCCGGCCGGACGCGGGGTTGCGGGTGTCGCACTCGGCCTGCACCCGGTTGAGCGGCAGCGCGTCGAACGCCCAGGTCAGCACGGCGCGGGAGGCCTCGGTGGCGTAGCCGTGGCCCCAGGACGTCTGGGTCAAGCAGTACCCGAGCCGGGCGCTGCGGAAGGTGTCGTCCCAGTCGACGAAGAGGCACCACCCGAGGAAGGCCCCGTCCTCGAGACGCTGGACGGCCACCCGGATGCCGCTGCCCTGCTCGGCCATGGTGCGGCAGCGCTCGAGGAAGACCCCGGCGCGGGCAGGATCGGTCCAGGGCGGTGAGTCCCAGTACTCCAGCACCCTCGCGTCGCTCATCAGGGCCGTCAGGTCGTCGGCATCGGACGCCGCGAACGGGCGCAGCAGCAGGCGATCGGTGCGCAGGGTGGGGGTGAGCAGCTCCATGCGGCCACCGTAGCGACGGGAAGAGACGGCGCCGAGGGAGTTTTCGGCGCTATCATCGAACGCATGATCGGACTGCAGGGCTCCATCTTCGACCTGGCCGAGGAGTGTGCGCCAGGTCCCCTCGTCGGGATCCAGCGCACCCAGCTCGCGCGCGGCGCGTGGGTCGACCACCTGCCCGGCTGGCTCCAGGGCTCCCAGCAGCTCTTCGACCGGCTCGTCGAAGCGGTCCCCTGGCACGCGGAGCACCGCCAGATGTACGACAACGTCGTGGCCGTCCCCCGCCTCACCAAGCACTACGGCTCCGGCGAGACCCTCCCCGACCCGCTGCTGGAGGACCTGCGCGACCGGCTCTCCGCGCACTACCTGCCCGAGCTCGGCGAGCCGCTGACCAGCGCGGGGCTCTGCCTCTACCGTGACGGGGCCGACTCGGTCGCCTGGCACGGCGACACGATCGGCCGCGGCTCGACGCACGACACCATCGTCGCGATCGTGTCGGTCGGGGCGGCGCGCACGCTGGCGCTGCGCCCCCGCGGCGGTGGCGGCACCGCGCACCGGTTCTCGCTGGGTCACGGCGACCTCGTCGTCATGGGCGGCTCGTGCCAGCGGACGTGGGAGCACGCCATACCGAAGTCCAGAGCGGCGACCGGCCCCCGCATCTCGATCCAGTTCCGCCCCCGAGGCGTCCGCTGACCGCCGGTCGTCTCAGGACGCAGCGCGGGTGAACGCCGTTGCCATGCGGGCTCGCTCGCGCTCGCCGATGCCGTATGACGCCGCTGCGCGGTCCCACCCGCTCGCGGCGGCCCGGACCTCGTCGAGGATCCGCGCGGCGTCGGCCGCCCCGAGCCGGAAGTACTCCGCGACGTCCAGCGCCGCCTCGATCGAGCCCCCGTCGCCCGGGTCGGCGACGTCCGTGGCGAAGGGGCCGGCGAAGGGCGTCGGGTTGAGGTCGAACGCCGGCGAGAGCACCCACCCATCGCCCTCGCGCAGGAAGCCGTGGTTGCGCAGGTGGTCGTCCGTGTTGTTGATCAGGGCGCCGAGGACGACGCGTCGCCACAGCTGGTGCAGGTCCTCGCGTGCCCGGGGCGAGACCTGCTCGACCACCTCGGCGATGTCCAGGTAGGTCGCGCGGTCGCCGTCGGTGGCCTCGAACATGGTCATGGCGCTGACGTAGCCGAGACGGTCGGCGCCCCGCCGGTCGAAGCGTTCCACGACCAGCACGTCGCGGCCGCCCACCGCCACGAGCCGTGACGGCGGCACGACGACCCCGGCCGCCGCGGCCAGGTCGAGGGCGACCTTCTCCCAGGCCATGACGTTCCAGTCGTCGTGCAGGTCCGCGGGGAACTTGGCGATGCCGACTCCGCCGCCCGGCAGGCGGACGTGGGCCTTGGGCCGGGCCCCGCCCAGGGACGACCCGGCTCCGACGAGCCGCCGCAGCTCGCCGAGATCGGCCTCGTCGGCCAGCACCTTGTCCGCGAGCGACAGCAGGGTGCCGAGCTCGGTCAGGACAGGCACGCCGTCCCCCGCCGCGGCCCGGAAGCTGCCCGGCGGGTCCGTCTGCAGGCGGTAGCGGAGCGCGCCCTGACGCAGGTCGTCGCGCACGCCGAGCAGGAAGTCGGACTCCCCCGGCTGACGGGGCGTCTCGCCCGCCTCGCGGGCCGCCTCGGCCAGGGTGCGCCGCACCAGCGTCCGCCCCCACCGGTCGGGCGCGCTGTCCGCGAAGGCGCCGAACAACCTCCCCGCACTGTGGAACCCACCGGATCGCAGCGGCAGACCGGGCTCGAGCGCATAGGCGCCCTCGCGCGCGAGGTAGCCCGGGTCGTAGGTGAAGGTGAGGGACTCGGCCCCGCGCCCCTGGTGCACGTGCATGGTCCCCACCCGCACGTCGGGGTCGAGCCACACCTCGACGGTGATCACGACTCCCCCGCCCGGCTCCCCGGTCGCGACGGGCGCACCCGCCGCGGCAGGAGCTCCTCCGCACGCAGCCGTCCCACGTCGCTGCGCAGCGGGTCGACCGAGGCGACGAGCTCGTCGAGCACCCCCAGCGCCCGGGCCACCCGCAGGGCGTGCTCCAGCGCCGCCCCCTCACCGGCCTCGAGGCGCTTGACGGTGCGCTCCGAGATGCCTGCGCGGTCGGCGACCTGGGCCACCGTCAGTCCCTGCAGCACCCGCCAGCCGCGCAACGACTCCCCAAGGCTCGCCAGAGCGCGGGTGACGGGTCGGGGCGTCGGGCTCGGCATACAGGCAGAATATCAACCCAGGGCCAGATCTGGCCCCTTAACAGCCCGAGTGGGCCAGATCTGTCTCGTCATAACCGCAGATCGTGAGTGTTCGGTCCAACATTCTTGGACTAAACACTCACGATCGTGGCGGTGGGTGGGAGGGGTGAGTCGTCAGCGCTCCGCGCGGTTGACCGCCGAGACCACGGCCTCGATCGAGGCGCGCAGGATGTTCTCGTGCAGGCCGATGCCCCAGAGGACGCGCTCGCCGACGGCGCACTCGACGTATGACGCCGCCCGGGCGTCGCCGCCCGCCGACATGGCGTGCTCGGCGTAGTCGAGGACGCGCACGTCGACTCCATAAGCACCCAGCGCGTCGACGAAGGCCGCGATCGGACCGTTGCCGCTGCCCGTCAGGACCTGCTCGACCCCACGGTCGTCGATCCGGAAGGACCACGTGCCGCGTCCGCCCTCGCCCTCGTCGTCGGTGCGAACTCCCTTGAGCGCGAACCGGCCCCAGCGCCGCTCGGCCGGCAGGTACTCGTCCTCGAAGACCTCCCACAGCTGCGCCGGCGACACCTCGCCGCCCTGCGCGTCCGTGCGGGCCTGCACGACGGCGCTGAACTCCATCTGAAGGCGACGGGGCAGGTCCAGCCCGCGCTCGGACTTGAGGATGTAGGCCACGCCGCCCTTGCCGGACTGGCTGTTGACGCGGACGACCGCCTCGTAGGACCGGCCGATGTCGTGCGGGTCGATCGGCAGGTAGGGCACGCCCCACACGAGCTCGTCGATCCCCTTGCCGGAGGACGCGGACTCGCGGTCCATCCAGTCGAAGCCCTTCTTGATGGCGTCCTGGTGCGACCCGGAGAAGGCCGTGAAGACCAGGTCGCCGCCGTAGGGGTGGCGCTCGTGGACGGGCAGCTGGTTGCAGTGCTCGACCACCGATCGGATGCCGGCCATGTCGGAGAAGTCGATCTGCGGGTCGATGCCCTGGCTGACCATGTTCATGCCGAGGGTGACCAGGCAGACGTTGCCGGTGCGCTCGCCGTTGCCGAACAAGCACCCCTCGATGCGGTCGGCGCCGGCCAGGTAGCCCAGCTCGGCCGCCGCGACCCCGCTGCCCCGGTCGTTGTGGGGGTGCAGCGACAGGACGACGGACTCGCGACGGTCCAGGTGGCGGCTCATCCACTCGATCGAGTCGGCGTAGACGTTGGGCGTGGCCATCTCGACGGTCGCGGGCAGGTTGATGATCATCTTGTGGTCCGGCGTCGGGTCGAGGACCTCGATCACCTCGTTGCAGACGCGGGCCGCGAACTCCAGCTCGGTGCCGGTGTAGGACTCCGGGGAGTACTCGTAGTAGATGTCCGTGTCGGGCAGGGTCTCCTCGAGCTTCTTGCACAGCCGGGCGCCCTGCAGCGCGATGTCGACGATGCCGTCCTGGTCCAGGCCGAAGACGACCTTGCGCTGCAGCACGGAGGTGGAGTTGTAGAAGTGGACGATGGCCTGGCGGGCGCCGCGCAGCGCGTCATACGTGCGCTCGATCAGGTGGTCGCGGCACTGGGTGAGGACCTGGATGGTCACGTCGTCCGGGATGTGGCCGCCCTCGATCAGCTGGCGGACGAAGTCGTAGTCGGTCTGGCTCGCGCTCGGGAAACCGACCTCGATCTCCTTGTAGCCCATGGCGACCAGCAGCTGGAACATCCGCAGCTTGCGCTCCGGACTCATCGGGTCGATCAGGGCCTGGTTGCCGTCGCGCAGGTCCACGGCGCACCAGCGCGGGGCGGCCTGCATGACCTTGTCGGGCCACGTGCGGTCGGGCAGGTCGACGCGGATCTGCTCGTGGAAGGGGACGTACTTGCCAACCGGCATCGGGCTGGGCTGCTGGGGGTGGATCATGCTCTCGTGCCTCACAGTTCGCTGGTCGCTGTCGTGCTCGACGGCCGAGCAGAGCGAGCTCCGCGGCGAGGGCGGCCGTCTCTAGAGGGCCTCGCCGCGGCAGGGAAGGAGGAGGCTCCAGGGGGCCCAGCGGTGGGACCCGTTCCGCATACGCACGATCCTGACCGTATGGCGATGCCCCCCACCCGTCCACCTGGCACGCCGCACGGTCCCGCATCCTGGGACGGCGTCGCGCGCCCACAGCCGGGACATGGCCCGGGACGACGCAGGCCTGGGGCCTGTCGGTGGTCGGGTCCATAGTGGCCGTATGACGCCGCCGCAGACCTCCGCCCCCGTCCTGCCGCACCGCTGCGGCATCGTCCCCCCGCACCTGCTGCGCCACATCGCCCAGGACGCCCCGGAGCGGCGCGCCGCCGAGGCCGCGCGGCACACCCTCATGCACGACACCCGCCAGCGCGGCTCACGACAGGTCCGGACGTCGCGCCCCGAGCCGCGCCTGCCCGGTGCCATCGGCCTGCGCGACCCCCGCACGCGGCACACGACCCCGGCTCCGGCGCGGCCGGACCCGGCGCGCGGGGCCGCACCCCTGGAGCCCGACCGCCGTCTCCACGACGCCCGCCACGGGACGACCCTGCCGGGGCAGCTCGTGCGGTCCGAGGCGGACCCGGCGACGGCGGACGAGTCGGTGACGGAGGCGTACGACGGTCTGGGGGCGACCTACCGCCTGCTCGCCGACGTCTACGGCCGGGACTCCCTGGACGGACGCGGGCTGACCCTCGTGGCGACCGTGCACTACGACCGGGACTACAGCAACGCCTTCTGGGACGGCGAGCAGATGGTCTTCGGTGACGGTGACGGCGTCTACTTCGCGTCGTTCACGGACTCGATCGACGTCATGGGCCACGAGCTCGCGCACGGCATCACGCAGTTCACGGCGGGCCTGACCTATGTCGGGCAGTCCGGCGCCCTCAACGAGTCGATCTCGGACGTCATCGGCTCGCTGACCAAGCAGCAGGCGCTCGGGCAGACCGCCGACCAGGCCGACTGGCTGATCGGGGCGGGGATCTTCACGCCCAAGGTGCGCGGCGTGGCGCTGCGCTCGATGAAGGCGCCGGGCACGGCCTACGACGACCCCGCCCTCGGCAAGGACCCCCAGCCGGGGTCGATGGCCGACTACGTCGACCTGCCGCACGACAGCGACAACGACAACGGAGGCGTGCACATCAACTCCGGCATCCCCAACCGGGCGTTCTACCTCGCGGCGGCGGCGCTCGGCGGGCACGCATGGGAGCGGGCCGGACAGGTGTGGTGGGACGTGCTGACGGCGGCGCACGGCGTGCGGATCCCGCAGGACTGCGACTTCGCGCGGTTCGCGCGGGCCACCCTGGACTCGGCCGCCGCCCGCTACGGCGCCGACGGGGAGGAGAGCGGCGCCGTCGCCCGCGCGTGGGAGCAGGTCGGCGTCGAGCCGGCGGGTCCGGGCGCGCGGACGTCCCGTCGCTGAGCTCGATCCCCCGATGATCGTGGGGGTTTCGTCCAATGTCCTCGGACCACACCCTCACGATCACGCAGGGGCCCGGCCGGGGCGAGGACCCGAGCTGGTCCCCGCCACCGAGGGGTCACAAACGCGCCCGACACGCCGCACCACGCGGCATACGCGCCCCGTCGACGCACGAGCCGTCCCGCCTCAGCGACCGGCGCCCCACCGCCACAGCGACCGCTGGACCGGACCGTGGCGGTGTCCTCGCACGCGTCGTAGGCCTCGCCGGCCGCCACGAGCCCGTCGCCTAGCGCAGCGAGCGCCTGGTGCAGCAGGGCGAGGCGCCCGTCGAGCAGCGCTGCCAGGCGGGACGCCACCTCCCCGCTGACGCTGCCGGTCAGCGCGCTGGCGAGCGGCTCCAGGGCCGGTGCGACGCGCGCGTGGGCCAGCTCGTCGGCCGCGCTGCGCACGCAGTGCCCGCCGTCGAGCACGGCGGGCACGTTCACGGCATACATGCTCATGGGCGGCAGGCCTCCTGATCGGCTGTCGTCAGGAGGGTATGGCGCCTGCCCGGTCGCGGCGACGCGTCATCCACAGGCGGGGCACGCGGCCGGCTCCGTCATCCACAGGGGTCGCGGCCCGCCCGCGCCGGGGCCGGGCTAGAACCCCAGGCGCTGCAGCTGCTTGGGGTCGCGCTGCCAGTCCTTGGCGACCTTGACGTGCAGGTCGAGATGGATGCGCTGGCCCAGCAGCGCCTCGATCTGGGTGCGCGCCCGGGTGCCGACATCGCGCAGCCGTGACCCACCGCGGCCGATGACGATGGCCTTCTGCGAGGGGCGCTCGACAAAGACATTGACCCGCACGTCGAGCAGCGGGTTGTCCTCGGGGCGGTCCTCGCGCGGCACCATCTCCTCCACGACCACGGCGAGCGAGTGCGGCAGCTCGTCGCGCACGCCCTCGAGGGCGGCCTCGCGCACGAGCTCGGCGATCATGACGGCCTCGGGCTCGTCCGTGAGATGCCCCTCGGGATAGAGCGGCGGCGACTCGGGGAGGTAGGACACGAGCACCTGGGCGACCTCGCCGACCTGGTCGCCCTCGGTGGCCGAGCACGGCACGATCGCGTCCCACTCGCCCAGCTGGTCCACGGCGATCAGGTGCTCGGCCAGCCGCTGCTTGTCGACCTTGTCGGTCTTGGTGACGAGGGCGACGACCGGGCGACGACGCGACCGCTGCAGCTCGGCGAGCTCGGCGGCGATGAACTGGTCGCCCGGCCCAGGGCGCTGGTCGGCGGGCAGGCAGAAGCCGATCACGTCGACCTCCAGCAGCGTCTCGCGGACGAGGTCGTTGAGGCGCTGGCCGAGCAGGGTGCGCGGCTTGTGCAGACCTGGGGTGTCCACCAGGATCAGCTGCCCCTGCTCGGTGTTGGCCACCCCGCGGATCGTGTGCCGGGTCGTCTGTGGCTTGCTGCTGGTGATCGCGACCTTGTGCCCGACGAGGGCATTGGTCAGCGTGGACTTGCCGGCATTGGGGCGACCCACGAGGCAGGCGAAACCTGCGCGGAACGGTGTGCTCATGAGTGGTCCTCCTGGTGCCGGGCGGCGTCGACGGTGTCGGCGCGCAGGATGCGGTCCCGGTCGCGCTCAGCCTCCCACACGTCGACCGGCGAGGGTTCCTGCGGCAGTCGTCGCACGATGACGGTCGCGATCCGGTGCCGGCGGCCGGCCGGACGCTCCGCGGTGAGCTCGAGCCCGAGCAGCTCGACCCGCGAGCCGGGGATCGGCACGCGCCCGGAGACCTTGGCGATGAGTCCGCCGACGGTGTCCACGTCCTCCTCCTCGAGGTCCACCCCGAACTCCTCGGCGAAGTCGTCCACGTGCATCGTGGCGGGGATCCGCACCGTGCCGTCCTCGAGGGGCTCGACCCCCAGCGCCTCACGGTCGTGCTCGTCGGCGATCTCGCCCACGATCTCCTCGAGGATGTCCTCGATGGTGACCAGGCCGGCGGTCCCGCCATACTCGTCGACCACGATCGCGAGGTGCACCTGGTCCTGCTGCATCTCCCGCAGCAGGTCGTCGACGGGCTTGCTGTCGGGCACGAAGTGCATGGGCCGCATGAGCTCGTCGACGGCCAGGGACCGGGCGTGGTCGTCGTCGTTGACGCGGCGGGTGACGTCCTTGAGGTAGAGCAGGCCCAGCACGTCGTCGCTGTCCTCGCCCACCACGGGGATGCGGGAGAAGCCCGACCGGAGGAACAGCGACATGGCCTTGCCGAGGGTCTTGTCATGCTCGAGGGTGATCATGTCGGTGCGCGGGACCATCACCTCGCGGGCGACGGTGTCCCCGAGCTCGAAGACGGAGTGGATCATCTCGCGCTCGTCGTCCTCGATGACGGCGCGCTGGCTCGCCATGTCGACGAGGTCCCGCAGCTCGCCCTCCGTGGCGAACGGCCCCTCGGCGTAGCCCTTGCCCGGCGTCACGGCGTTGCCGAAGGCCACCAGCAGCCGCACGAGCGGCCCGAGGACGCGCCGCAGCCACACCAGGGCCGGGGACATCATCAAGGACACGCGGGTGGCGTGCTGGTGCCCGAGCGTGCGCGGCGAGACCCCCGCCAGGACGAACGACAGCACGGCCATGACGCCGATGCTGACCAGCACGGGAGCGACGGGGCCGTCGAGGCGCTCGGTCACCGCCACCGTGACGAGCACGGCCATCGTCGCCTCCGTCACGACCCGCAGGAAGGTGGCCGCCGAGATGTAGCCGGGCTTGTCGGCCACGACGGTGGCCAGCGCCCGCGAGCCTGGTCGACCCTCGTCGAGCATCTCCTCGCTGGTGTGCCGCGAGACCCGTTGCACCGCGGCCTCGGTCAACGCCAGGACGAAGGTCAGCACCAGGGCCAGCGCCGCGCCCAGGACCAGCTGGATCGTCACGGTGTCAGCCCTGGGGTCGCCCGCGGCCGGCGAGGTAGGTGAGCAGCAGCGTGCGCTGCAGGTCGAACATCTCACGCTCCTCGTCCGGCTCGGCGTGGTCATAGCCGAGCAGGTGCAGGATGCCGTGCGTGGTCAGCAGGAGCAGCTCCTCCTCGAAGGAGTGCCCGGCCCCGGCGGCCTGCTTCTTGGCGACGGAGGGGCACAGCACGATGTCGCCTAACACCCCCTCCTGCAGGCGAGCCCCCTCCCGTCCGGGGCGCAGCTCGTCCATGGGGAAGCTCATGACGTCGGTCGGGCCCTCGAGGTCCATCCACTGCACGTGCAGGCGCTCCATGGCCTCCTCGTCCACGAGCGTGATGGCGAGGTCGGCGCCGCGGTGGACCCGCATGGCGGAGTAGACGAAGCGCGACAGCGCGACGAGCTCGCGCACGTCGACCCGGTGGTCGGTCTCGTTGTGGACGTCGATGCTCATCGGCGCGGCGCCAGTCCCCTCTGGTGGTGCGTGGTCCGGCCGCCGGCGGGGCCGCCCCGTTGCTGCGACCGCTGCGACTCGTCCCAGGCGCCGTAGGCCTGGACGATCTCGCCGACCAGCCGGTGGCGCACCACGTCGGCGGCCGAGAGCTCGGCGAAGTGGATGTCCTCCACGTCGGACAGGATGTCGCGCACCACGCGCAGACCGGACTGGGTGCCGCCGGGCAGGTCGACCTGGGTCACGTCCCCGGTGACGACGATGCGGGACCCGAACCCGAGACGGGTGAGGAACATCTTCATCTGCTCGGGCGAGGTGTTTTGCGCCTCGTCGAGGATGATGAACGCGTCGTTGAGGGTGCGGCCACGCATGTAGGCGAGCGGTGCCACCTCGATGGTCCCCGCAGCCATCAGCCTCGGGATCTGCTCCGGGTCGAGCATGTCGTGCAGCGCGTCGTAGAGCGGCCGCAGGTAGGGGTCGATCTTGTCCGTGAGGGTGCCGGGCAGGAAGCCGAGCCTCTCCCCCGCCTCGACGGCCGGCCGAGTCAGGATGATCCGGGTGATGTCCTTGGCCTGCAGCGCGGCCACGGCCTTGGCCATCGCGAGGTAGGTCTTGCCGGTGCCGGCGGGGCCGATCCCGAAGACGATGGTGTGCGTGTCGATGGCGTCGACGTAGCGCTTCTGACCCAGCGTCTTGGGCCGGATCGTGCGCCCGCGCGCCGAGATGATGTTGGTCGTCAGCACGTCGGCGGGCCGCTCTGCGGAACGGTTGCGCAGCATGGCGATCGAGCGCTCGACCGCATCCCGGTTGATCGTCCCCCCGGACTCGACGACCACGAGGAGCTCGCCGACCAGGTCCTCCACGAGCGCGGCGTCGCTGGAGGGACCGTCGAGGCGGAACTCGTTGCCTCGGACGTGGATGTCGAGCCGGGGGAACGCGCGCTCCATCGTGCGCAGGACCTCGTCGTGCGGGCCCAGCAGGGAGATCATGGGGACGGATGCCGGTATGACGATCGCGTGGTGCGCGGCGGGGCCGCCGCCAGGGCTCGGGGTGTCGGGTGGTGGGGTCTGTGTCATCGTCCCGCCAGTCTACGTGCCGGGTGCGACATACCCCCTTGTCGTCGGTCCCCCGTCAGCCGGGGGGCCACTGCATCGCCCGGCCGCCCACGACGTGCAGGTGCAGGTGGTCGACGCTCTGCTGCGCATCCTGACCGGTGTTGGACACCAGTCGGTAGCCGCGCTCGACGAGCCCTTCCTGCTCGGCGACCCGACCCGCCGCGAGGACGACGTCGACCAGCAGCGAGGGGTCCGCCTGGGCCGTCGCGACGGCGTTGGGGTGGTGCGCCTTGGGCACCACGAGGACGTGCGTCGGCGCCTGCGGTTGGATGTCGCGGAAGGCCAGCGTCGTCTCGGTCTCGTGCACGACCTCGCCCGGGATCTCCCCGGCGACGATCTTGCAGAACAGGCAGTCCGGGTCACGTGGGGTCATGCGTGCAGCCTAGCCAGGCGCCTCCAGCCTGGCCCGGCGAGATCTCGTCGGCGGGGCGCGCCTCCACGAGCCCTCGGGTGGGAGACACTGTGACGCACACCGTCGTCGTCAGCGAAGGAGCTCGACGTGACCACCAGCACCAGCGCCACGTCCCGCCAGGTCCTGCGTGCCGCGGCGGTGGCCGCCTCGGCCGCCGTCGCTCTCGCCGGGTGCGCCCAGCAGACCACCACCTCCCAGGCGACCGCGCCCGCGGCCGCGACGAGCGGCACCACCGATGGCTCTGCCGGCGCGACGACCTCTCCCACCACACCGCCCGCCGGCACGACCAGCTCCGCCGGCTCGACCGGCCCCGCCGCGGAGCAGTCCGGGTCCCCCGCGCCCGTGGACGCCACCACGGCCGGCGCCGCGACGCCCGCCGGACCCGACGTCGCCGCACGCACCGTCGCGTCGGTGTCGGGGGCGGCTCTGCCCGTCTACTTCCTAGGGCTGGACGGCACCCAGGTCCGCGAGGGCGGCGGTGCGCCGACGCCGCGGCTGCGCCTCTTCCGTGAGTTCGTGCCGACGCCCCGGCCGGGCTCGACCGCCCAGCGCGCCGAGACCGCGGCCAACGTCGCGATGCGCGAGGCCGGGTCGCGCGGCTACCTCAACGTGTGGGGCGAGCGCACCGTCACCGACGTCCACGTGGGCGCGAGCACGATCGAGGTGACCCTCGACGGTCCGACCCGCGCCGTCGACGGCGCCACGGCCCGGATCGGCACGGCTTCCGTCGTCTGGACGGTGACCGCCGTGACCGGCAAGAACCTCCCCGTGCGGTTCCGCTCCCCCGACGGTCGCGTGCTCGGTCCGCTCCCCACCAGCAAGACCTATGCCCGCTCCTCCGGCGTCGCCCAGACCGGCGAGCTCGCCGCGGTCTGGATCGACTCGCCGGGGGCGGGGGCCGCGCTCAAGGCCGGGCCCGTGGTCGCCACGGGCCAGGCGTGTGCCTTCGAGGGGACGGTGGCCTACTCCCTCACGCGCGCCGGCAAGGCCGTGCGGTCGGGCCACACCACGGCCTCCGTGGGTTGCCCGACGCGCGGCACCTGGCGGCTCGACCTCGGCCGTCTTGGTGCCGGCAGCTATCAGCTGCAGGTCTGGGCGCCGAGCCCGGCGGATGGCCAGCGCGACCTGGGCCGGGCCACCCGCACCTTCACCGTCCGCTGATTGCCCCTACCGGGGGCCGGATCATCAGCCTGGCGAACGAAGCCCGGTCGATGCCCCTACCGGGGGCCGGATCATCAGCCTGGCGGACGATGGCCGGTCGATGCCCTTACCCCCGGTAGGTCACCAGCGGGTGCGGGCGAGGAGCACGGCCAGGGCCGCCGGTCCGGCGCTGGAGGACCGCAGGACGTGCGGGCCCAGCCGTATGGCGCGCGCCCCGGCCTCCTCGAATGTCGCCAGCTCCTCGGCGGAGATCCCGCCCTCGGGGCCGACCACGACCACCACCTCGCCGGACCCGGGCAGCTCCACGTCGTTGACCGATGTCGTCGCGTCCTCGTGCAGCACGAGCGCCAGCGAGGCGCAGGCCAGGCGCCCCGCGAGCTGCCGGCTCGTCTCGTGCTCGGCGACCGACGGCGTGCGGTGCCGGCGGGACTGCTTGGCGGCGGCGGCCACGACCTGCTCCCACTTGCGGTGGGCCTTGGCCGCGCGGTCGCCGCGCCACTGCACGATGGACCGCGCGGCGCCCCACGGGACGACCTCGTCGACGCCGAGCTCGGTCGCCGACTCGATCGCCTGCTCGTCGCGGTCGCCCTTGGCCAGCGCCTGCACCAGCACGAAGCGCGGCGTGGGGGCGGCGGGTCGGCATACGGTCTCGACGCGCACCGTGATCTCCCCCGATGCGACCGTGGACACCGACCCGGCCACCTCGGCGCCGCTGCCGTCGGACAGCAGCACGGCCTCGCCGCGCTGCAGGCGCAAGGACCCGGCGGCGTGCCGGCCCTCGGGCCCGTCCACGAGCACGGATGCCCCTGGGGTGACGCCGGCCAGCGAGCCGGGCGGCAGGAGGAACAGCGGCGCCGTCATCGACTCAGCGGAAGGCGTCGCGGAGCTTGCCGAGCAGCCCCTTGTCGAGCGAGGTGGCGTGCCCGTCGGGGTTCTCCTCGCCACGCAGCTCGGCCAGCTCGCGCAGCAGCTCCTCCTGGCGCGAGTCGAGACGGGTCGGCGTGGTGACGTTGAGGTGCACGACGAGGTCGCCTCGACCGCCGCCGCGCAGGTGGGTGACACCGAGGTCGTCGAGGGTGACCGTGTCGGCGGACTGCGTCCCGCGCCGCACGTGCACGTCGGCGGCGCCGTCGAAGGTGTCCAGGGTGATCGTCGAGCCGAGGGCCGCCGCCGTCATCGGCACGTCGAGCGTGCAGTGCAGGTCGTCCCCGTTGCGCTGGAAGGTCGGGTGGGGCGACACGACCACCTCGACGTAGACGTCGCCGGGCTGCCCGCCGCCGGGGCCGACCTCGCCCTCGCCGCGCAGCTGGATGCGGGTGCCGGTGTCGACGCCGGCTGGGACCTTGATGGACACGGAGCGGCGGGTGCGCACGCGGCCCTCCCCCGAGCACTCGAAGCAGGGGTTGGGGATCACCGTGCCGTAGCCCTGGCACACGCCGCAGGGCCGGGAGGTCATGATCTGGCCGAGGAAGCTGCGCTGGACCTGCTGCACCTCGCCGCGGCCCTGGCAGGCCGAGCAGGTCTGGGGGGAGGTGCCGGGCTGGCACCCGTCGCCGTGGCAGGTGCTGCACTCCACGGCCGTGTCGAGGGTGAGCTCGTGGGTGTCGCCGAAGACCGCGGTGCGCAGGTCGACGTCGGCGCGCACCAGGGCGTCCTGGCCGCGGCGGACGCGCGAGCGCGGGCCCCGACCGCCCGCGGCCCCCGCGCCGGCGCCGAAGAACTGGTCCATGATGTCGCTGAACGTGAAGCCCTGCCCGAAGCCCGCCGCCCCGGCGCTGGCATAGGGGTCGGCGCCCATGTCGTAGGCCTGCTTCTTGGCCGGGTCCCCGAGGACGTCATAGGCCTGCGACACCCGCTTGAACTCCTCCTCGGCCTCCGGGCCGGGGTTGACGTCCGGGTGCAGCTTGCGGGCGAGCTTGCGGTAGGCCTTCTTGATCTCTTCGGCGCCGGCGCTGCGGTCGATCCCGAGGGCTGCGTAGTAGTCGTTCACGAAAGTCCTTGCCTGACAGAGTGGTTGGCCTGGTTCACGGTAGTCACGATGGTGGCTGAGCCGGTCGGGTCGGCTGGGCCGGTCGGGTCGGCTGGGCCGGTCGGGTCGGCTGGGCCGGTCGAGTCGCTGACCGCCGGCCGGCGGTGGCTAGCCACCGAGCGACCGGGAGACGTATGCCGCGACCGCCCGCACGGCCGCCATCGTCGTGGGGTAGTCCATGCGCGTCGGGCCGAGCACCCCCAGCCCGGCCACGAGGTCCGGCCCGGCGCCATAGCCGGTCGAGACCACCGAGGTGGACACGAGGCCGGCGTGGGACAGCTCGCTGCCGATGCGCACCGAGACGAGGTCGGAGGCGTCCATGGCGGGGCGGGCGGGGTCGTCGTGCATGGCGTCGATGAGGCTGAGCAGCACGACGTGCTCCTCGAGGGCCTCGAGCACGGGGCGCAGCGACGTTGGGAAGTCGCCCGAGCGGCGCGCGAGGTTGCTGGTGCCGGCGATCACGACCCGCTCCTCGCGCTCCTCGACGACGAGCTCGGCCAGGGCCGTGGTGACGGCCTCGACCGCCTCGCGGTCAGCCACGGCAAAACCCTCGGACAGCCCGGCGAGCGCCCGCGCAACCTCGGTGAACGGCCGACCCGCGGCCAGCGCGTTGAGGCGCCCGCGCAGGTCGAAGGCCAGGCGCTCGCCGTCGGCATCGCCCAGGTCGCGGCCCACGTCGACGACCCGCTGCTCGACCCGGCCGGTCGTGACGATGAGCACGACCATGAGGCGCGGCCCGCCGATGGGCACGAGCTCGATGTGGCGGACGGACGAGCGGGTGAGCGAGGGGTACTGCATGACCGCGACCTGGTGGGTGAGGCTGGCGAGCAGCCGCACCGTGCGGTCCACGATGTCGTCCAGGTCGACCGACCCGGCGAGGAACTCGGCGATGGCCGCACGCTCGGGGGCCGACAGGGGCTTGACCTCGGACAGCTGGTCGACGAAGAGCCGGTAGCCCGCGTCGGTGGGGATGCGCCCGGCGCTCGTGTGCGGGGCGCAGATCAGGCCCTCCTCCTCGAGCGCGGCCATGTCGTTGCGGACCGTCGCCGCGCTCACGCCCAGCTGGTGGCGATCGAGCAGCGCCTTGGACCCGACGGGCTCGGAGGTCGCGACGTAGTCCTGCACGATGGCTCGCAGGACCTGCAGGCGGCGTCCGTCGCTCATCGTCGACCTCCTCTCTTCCGGCGGTTGGCACTCAGGCATGCCGAGTGCCAATTCTACGCCGGGTGGCGCGCCACGACGAACTCCGCCGGTCCTGCGGCTAGCCTTCAGCACCGTCCGGCGACGCAGCAGCGAGGAGACCCCGTGGTGGACCGATACGGAACCGACGTCCTGTCCGGCGACTGGAAGGCCCCGCGCCGGGGGCGCTCGGAGGCGGTCCCCGCCACCCGCGGCCTGGTCGTCGAGGACGTCGAGTCCGGCTGGGTGGGCGCCGTGGCCCGGGTCGAGAAGGCCGGCGGCGTCCACGTCGTCCACCTGGAGGACCGCAAGGGGCGGACAAGAGGCTTCGAGCTGGGCCCCGGCTTCTGGGTCGACGGCCGCCCGGTCACCCTCGTCCCGGACACGAGCGGGAGCGACGCCCGGCTGGCCGAGGCCCGCCAGGCCGCCTCGCGCACCGCCTCGGGGTCGGTCGCCGTCGCCGGGGCCCCTGCCCGCGTGGCCACCGGGTCGCGCCTCTTCGTCGAGGGCCGCCACGACGCCGAGCTGGTGGAGAAGGTCTGGGGCGACGACCTGCGCATCGAGGGCGTGGTCGTGGAGCTGCTCGACGGCGTGGACGACCTGGCCGCGGTGATCAAGGACTTCGCCCCCGACCGTGACCGCCGCATGGGCGTGCTGGTGGACCACCTCGTGCCCGGCACCAAGGAGGCCCGGATCGTCGAGGAGGCGCGCCGGGTCCCCGGCTACTCGCGGTTCGTCAAGGTCCTCGGCCACCCGTACGTCGACGTGTGGCAGTCGGTGCGTCCCGAGCGCCTCGGCCTGCAGCAGTGGCCCGTCATCCCCCGCGGCACCTCGTGGAAGCACGGGATCTGCGCCCACCTCGGCTGGCCGCACCGCTCGCAGGCGGACATCGCCCGCGCGTGGAAGCAGATCCTCGGTACCGTGCGTACGTACGCCGATCTGGAGCCGACCCTGCTGGCAAGCGTCGAGGAGCTGATCGACTTCGTCACCGTCCCCCTCGAGGATGACCAGCAGGAGGTTGTGCGTGCCTGAGGAGCAGGAGCCGCTCGCCGTCGAGCTGGTCGCCGTCGTGGTGGCGGTCCTGTCCGGGCGTCCCCGCGTCCTCACGGCTCCCCCGCCCGCCCCCGGCATACCGGCCCTCCCTGCCGGCCCCCTCGAGGCTGGCCAGCCGTCCCTGCAGGCCGGCCTGCGCTCCTGGGTCACCTCGCAGACGGGCCGACAGCTCGGGTATGTCGAGCAGCTGTACACCTTCGCCGACCACGACCGCGGGCTGGACGACACGCGTGGCCGCCGGATCTCGATCTCCTACCTCGGGCTGACGACGGACGACGCGCCGGAGCAGGCCCGGGCCGCCCAGCCGGGAGCCTCTGCCTGGCACGACGCCTATGCCCTGCTCCCCTGGGAGGACCAGCGCGGCGGCACCCGTCTGGTCGACGAGGTGATCGCCCCCCAGCTGACGCACTGGGTCGGCGCGGCCGGGTCCCCCGCCGACCGGACGGCCCGGCGGCACCGCTGCGACCTGACCTTCGGCCGCGGCGGGCACGCGTGGCTGCCCGACCTGGCGCTGCAGCGCTACGAGCTGCTCTACGAGGTCGGTCTGGTCCCCGAGGCCCGCGAGGCCTGGCGCCTGCCGGACGACGACCTGGTCCCCGGGGAGCCGATGATCGGCGACCACCGCCGCATCCTCGCGACGGGTCTCGCGCGGCTGCGCGCCAAGATCCAGTACCGCCCGGTGGTGTTCGAGCTCATGCCGGCCGCGTTCACGCTCGGTGAGCTGCAGGGGTGCGTCGAGGCGCTCGCGGGCCAGGCGCTGCACAAGCAGAACTTCCGCCGCCTCGTGGAGCAGCAGGCCCTGGTCGAGGAGACGGGGTCGGTGTCGTCGGGCACCGGCGGCCGCCCGGCGCGGCTCTACCGCTTCCGCCGCTCCGTGCTCGACGAGCGTCAGGTGGCGGGCACCAAGCTGCCGGCCCTGCGCACCCGGTGACGCCACGCGGTCCTAGGACCGCGGGGTGCGCACCAGGGTCGAGGCGCCGAGCGCCAGCACGGCGAGCACTGCTCCCACCGCGAAGCCGCCCTGGACCCCGCTCGTCAGAGCGCCCGCCGCCGATGCGCCGCCGGCCGCCGCCCGCGCCGTCACGGAGGTCATGACGGCCACCGTCGTGGCCGTGCCCGCCGCGGCCCCGACCTGCTGCAGCGACCCGAGGATCGCCGAGCCGTGGGGGTACAGGTGCGGCGGCAGCACGCCGAGCGAGGCGGTGAACACGGGGGTGAAGACGAGCGCCAGCGACACGCTGATCAGGACGTGCAGCGCCAGCACGCCCCACGGCGCCAGGACCGGTGCGAGCAGCGCCAGCATGACCAGCCCCGCGACGAGGCCGGCAGCGCCGGGGACGACGAGGCGGGGAGCGCCATACCGGTCGTAGGCCTTGCCCACCTGCGGGCCGAGCAGCCCCATGGCCAGTCCCCCGGGGATCATCAGCAGGCCGGTGGTGAGCGAGGACAGCCCGCGCACCTCCTGGAGATAGATGGGGAGCAGGATCACGGTGCCCATGAGCCCCATGAAGCACAGGACCATCAGGACCAGGCCGATGGTGAAGGTGCGGTGGGACAGGGTGCGCAGGTCGAGCAGCGGGGTCCCGTGGCGCTGCAGGACGAGCTGCCGCCAGGTGAACGCGCCCATGGCGACGAGCCCGACGAGAAGGCACCCCCACGGTGGCAGGCCCGAGGACGCAGCGCCGGGGGACGCACCCTCGCCGAGGCCGCTGAGCCCGTAGACGAGACCCCCGAAACCGACGGCGGACAGCGCGAGGCTGACCAGGTCCAGGTCGCTGTGCCCGGGCTCGGCGACGTCCACGAGGGCGCGGAGCCCGACGACCAGCGCGCCGACGGCGATCGGCAGCACCGCGGCAAAGATCAGCCGCCACGAGCCGAGCTGCAGCAGCAGCCCCGAGACCGCCGGCCCCATCGCGGGCGCCACCGAGATCACGAGGGTGACATTGCCCATGACCCTGCCGCGCCCGTGGGCGGGGACGAGGGTCATCAGCGTCGTCATGAGCAGCGGCATCATGATCGCGGTCCCGCAGGCCTGCACGACCCGGCCGCCGACCAGCACGCCGAAGGTGGGGGCGAGCAGGCAGGCGGCCGTGCCGACCGAGAACAGCGTCATCGCGAGGCCGAAGGTGCGCCGGGTCGCGAGCCGCTCCATGAGCCAGCCGGACACGGGGATGACCACGGCCATGGTCAGCATGAAGACGGTGGACAGCCACTGGGCGGTGGACGCGGTGACGTCCAGCTCGCGCATGAGGCGCGGGATCGCGTTGGTCATGATCGTCTCGTTGAGGATCACGACGAAGGTCGCGAGGACGAGCACGGTGAGGATCGTCCGGGTGCGGGCGCGGTCCACGTCGGGCGCGGGTGTCGCCTGGGCGGGGGCGTGGGGCTGCATGCGGGGTCTCCGGTCGTATGACGTGCGGTGGGGGCCTCCCCGGAGCGTCGTCGACGGGGTCGCTGCTCCATGGTCGCGCACCGGGGGTGGCCAGCCAACTCGGTTGTCCCCGGATGCGTTATGCTCACCGTCAGCATTTTCTTCTGCTCACGTCTAGCACAAGGGGTCATCGTGTCGCAGATCCTGCCCGACACCACCGCGCTCTACGACCGGGTCCGCCATCACGTGCTGCCCGCCGAGTGGGCGCTGATGACGCCCGACGTGGAGGCGATCTGGCGGCTCAAGGCCGAGCGGGACGCGGTCGTCCTCGCGCACAACTACATGACCCCCGAGATCTACGGCGGGGTCGCCGACATCACCGGGGACTCGTTGGCCCTCGCACGCGAGGCGCAGGAGGTCGACGCCGAGGTCATCGTCCTGGCGGGCGTGCACTTCATGGCCGAGACGGCCAAGCTGCTCAACCCCACCCGCACCGTGCTGATCCCCGACCTGCGCTCGGGCTGCTCGCTGGCCGAGTCGATCACCGCCGACCAGGTGCGGGCGCTGCGGGCCGCCCACCCGGGCGTCCCCGTGGTGACCTATGTCAACACCTCGGCGGCGGTCAAGGCCGAGTCCGACATCTGCTGCACCTCCGGCAACGCGACCCGGGTGATCGAGAGCCTCGGCACCGACCGGGTCATCATGCTCCCGGACCAGCACCTGGCCCGCAACGTCGCCCGCCAGACCGGCGTCGAGGTCATCACCCACCCCGGCGCGTGCGAGGTGCACGAGCGCTTCACCCCGCACGACATACGGCAGATCCGCGCGGACCACCCCGGGGTGGTGGTCATGGCCCACCCCGAGTGCCCGACCGAGGTCGTGGACGAGGCGGACCTGTCTGGGTCCACCGCCGACATGACGAGCTTCGTGGCGCGCGAACGCCCCGCGCGGGTCGCCCTGATCACCGAGTGCTCCATGTCCGACAACGTCGCCGCGGCGCACCCCGACGTGGACTTCGTGCGCCCCTGCAACCTGTGCCCGCACATGAAGCGCAACACCCTGGCCGCGATCCGCCGCTCGCTGCAGACCCTGACCCACGAGGTGACGATCGACCCCGCGGTGGCCGACCGGGCTCGGGCTGCCGTCGAGCGGATGCTGGCGGTGGGCTGAGGTGGCCCCCTCCTCGTCCACGCTCAG
This sequence comes from Arsenicicoccus cauae, assembly GCF_009707125.1. Lineage (GTDB taxonomy): Bacteria > Actinomycetota > Actinomycetes > Actinomycetales > Dermatophilaceae > Arsenicicoccus > Arsenicicoccus cauae. The sequence continues at coordinate 34,446 of NZ_WLVL01000040.1, read as the reverse complement.
CACGCCCGGCACCCTCGGGACCCTCGGGACCCTCGAGATCACGTATGCCGAGGGCCCGGTCGTCGTCGGGGCCGGGCTCGCGGGCCTGCTCGCCGCCACCGCCCTGTCCCCCGTTCCCGTCACGGTCATCAGCCCCGCACCGCTCGGCGTGGACACCTCGACGGGGTGGGCCCAGGGCGGCATCGCGGCGGCCGTCGGGCCCGACGACGACCCCGCGCTGCACGCCGAGGACACCCTGCGCGCCGGCGCGGGCCTGTGCGACCCCGAGGTGGTCCGCTCGGTGACCGACGCCGGGCCCGAGGCGATCTCGTGGCTGCTGGCGCTCGGCGCGAGGCTCGACCGTGGGCCGGACGGCGCCTTGGCACTCGGTCTGGAGGGAGCGCACTGCCGCCGCCGCGTGCTGCACGCCGCGGGGGACGGGTCGGGCGCGGAGCTGCTCCGCGTGGCCGTCGCCGCGGCGCGGCGGACGCCGTCGGTCACCGTCGTCGAGGGCGTACGCGCCGTGCGTGTGCTCACCGACGCCCACGGGGTGGCCGGGGTGCTCGCCGAGGGCGCGGGTCCGCGCCGCGTGGTCGCCACCCGGTCCGTCATCCTGGCGACGGGTGGCCTCGGCGGCCTCTACGCCCACACCACCAACCCGCTCGCGTCCCGCGGGCAGGGACTCGCCCTCGCGGTCCGCGCGGGCGCCGTCGTGCGCGACGTGGAGCTGGTGCAGTTCCACCCCACGGCCCTGGACGTCGGGCTGGACCCGATGCCCCTCGTCTCCGAGGCCGTGCGGGGCGAGGGCGCCACCCTCGTCACCGCTTCGGGGGCGCCGGCGGTCACCGACCCCCTCGCCGCCCGCGACGTCGTCGCCCGCGCCCTGTGGGCGGCCCGCCAGGCAGGGCACGCGACCTGCCTGGACGCGCGCGCCACGCTGGGCCCGCGCTTCGGGGACCACTTCCCGGCGATCGAGTCCGCCTGTCGCGCAGCGGGTCTGGACCCTTCGGTCGACCTGCTGCCGGTCCGGCCGGCCGCGCACTACGCCATGGGCGGGGTGCTGGTCGACGCCGCGGGTCGCACCACCGTGCCCGGCCTGTGGGCCGTCGGCGAGTGCGCCTCGACCGGGCTGCACGGGGCCAACCGGCTCGCCTCCAACTCCCTCCTGGAGGCGACGGTCTGCTCGCGGCGCCTCGCGGCGACCCTGCGCGACGAGCTCGCTCGCCCCGGCGGCCCGCAGGTGGGGCCCGCCGCTCGCCGCGACCTGATCGCGAGCGCCCGCGGCGCCGGGTCCGCCCCGCAGGCCACCGATCTCGCGCTGCTCCGGTCCACGCTGGAGGCGGCCGCCGGCGTCCTGCGCGACGCCCCCGGGCTGCAGCGGGCCCTCGGCATACTGGCTCCCCTGGCCGCGCACGACGACGACGCGCTCGTCGCCGCCCTGGTCTGCCGAGGCGCCCTGCAGCGCACCGAGTCCCGTGGTGCGCACACCCGCACCGACCACCCCGCCACCGGCGAGCCGCAGCACACCCTGCTCACCCTCGCCGACGTCACGACCCCCACCCTCACCGACAAGGAGGCCTCATGAGAGCGCTGCCGGACATCCTGCTCGAGCCCGTCGTCCGCGCCGCCCTGCTCGAGGACCTCGGCCGCGCCGGCGATCTCACCACCGACGCGACCATCCCGCCGGACGCCACCACGACGGTCCGGCTCGTCGCCCGGGACGCGGGCGTCGTGGCCGGCACCGACCTGGCCCGGCTGGCGTGGACCCTGCTCGACCCGCGCATCGAGGTCCGGATCGACCGCGGCGACGGGTCCCGCGTCGCGCCCGGCGACGTGATCGGCGAGGCCACCGGCCCCGCACGCGGGCTGCTCACCGCGGAGCGCGTCGCGCTCAACCTCCTCGGCCACCTGTCCGGGATCGCCACGGCGACGGCCGAGCTCGCCGACGCGGTGTCCCACACGCGGGCCCGCGTGTGCTGCACCCGCAAGACCACGCCGGGGCTGCGCGCCCTCGAGAAGCACGCGGTGCGGGCCGGCGGCGGGGACAACCACCGCTTCGGCCTGGACGACGCGGTGCTGATCAAGGACAACCACGTGGCGGTCGCCGGGGGGATCACGGCCGCCGTCACGCGGGTCCGCGCGGAGGTCGGTCACCTGGTCAAGGTCGAGTGCGAGGTCGACACGCTGGACCAGCTGCGGGAGCTGCTGGAGGTGGGCGCCGACGCGGTGCTGCTCGACAACATGACGCCCTACCTGCTGCGGGAGGCGGTCCGCCTCGTCGACGGGCGCCTGGTCACCGAGGCCTCGGGCGGGGTCGACGCCACCACGATCGTGCCCATCGCCGAGGCGGGGGTCGACCTCATCTCGGTCGGCCGCCTCACCCACAGCGCGCCGGTCCTCGACATCGGCCTGGACATCGACCCCGACATCGGTCCCGACGCGCCGCCGGCGGTTACCTGATGATCCGCCAGGTGAACGGGTAGCTGTAGGGCTCACCCGCCGCCACCTTGATCGCCGCGAGCCCGTGGACGACCAGTGCCGCGAGCGGGATCAGGCCGGCCAGCCAGATGGTGACGAAGCCGACCAGCACGAGCATGAGCGGCAGCGAGATGAGGATGACCGCCACCGTGGCGATCCAGACGGTGATCTGGAAGTTCAGCGCGTCGATCGCGTGCTCCCGGACCGCGCGGCTGCGTCCGCCGCCCATGAGCAGGACGATCAGCGGGCCGAAGAAGGTCATGCCGCCGAGCAGCACCGACGCGATCGGCGACCAGTGGGCCGCGCAGACGAGCTGCCGCTCGTACTCCGGGTTCAGCGGCGCGTTGTTGCCGTAGACCGGCTGGCCCTGCTGCGGGTGACCGCCCTGCTGGTAGCTGCCCTGCGGGCTCGCGCCCTGACCGCCCGGGCCGGCCTGCGGGTAGCTCGGGATCTCGCGGTCGTTGCGGTGCTGGTCGTCGGTGCTCATGGTCCCCTCCGTGTGGTTCGTGCTCGATGTGGTTCGTGCCCGATGTGGTTCGTTCTCGACGCGGCGGCCTGCCGCTCGACCCTTCGGACTCCAGTCTGCCCAGGTCGGATCCCTGCCGGCCCTCCGAACCCACCCTGACCGGACCCTGATCCCACCCTGGCCGGACCGGCCTCAGCCGTCCCGCCACTCACCAGGGCCTCGCGGTGGAGGCACTCGGGGGGTGATCGTCACGTCCTCGCCGGACTCGGCGCGCATCACGACGTCGGCCAGGTGCGCGCCTCGCTGATGGTCAGCTCCATGGCAGGACTGTGCCTCGACGTGCACAGTGCCGGTCCCCGTCTCGCTGGCAGTCACACGCCGAGGAGGCGGCGCACCACGGTGTCCGCCAGCAGGCGTCCGCGCAGCGTGAGCACCAGGTGGCGGTCGCGCAGGGCCGCACCCCCGTCGACGAGACCGTCGGCGATCAGCCCCGCCACCGCCTCCTGGCCGGGCTCGTCCAGCTCGTCGACCGGGAGCCCGTCCACCAGCCGCACGCCGAGCAGCACCCGCTCGTCGTACTGCTGCTCGGCGCTGAGGAGCTCGCGGGCCGCCGCGGGTGACTCGCCAGCGCCCAGGCGCGCGGCATAGGCGCTCGGGTGCTTGACGTTCCACCAGCGGACGCCGCCCACGTGGCTGTGCGCGCCCGGCCCGGCACCCCACCAGTCCCCGTCGCTCCAGTAGCCGATGTTGTGCCGACACCGGTGATCCTCGCCCCGGGCCCAGTTCGAGACCTCGTACCACCCGTAGCCAGCCGCCTGCAGGAGCCCGTCGGCCAGCTCGTACTTGTCGGCCTCGTCGTCGTCGCTCGGCAGCGCGATCTCGCCGCGTCGCACCTGGGCCGCCATCCTGGTGCCCTCCTCGACCACCAGGGCGTACGCCGAGACGTGGTCGGGCTCGAGCGCGATGGCGGTCTCCAGCGAGGTGCGCCAGTCCTCCAGCGACTCGCCGGGAGTGCCGTAGATCAGGTCGAGCGACACGTCGAGCCCGTGCTCGCGGGCGCCCTTGACGGCACGCTCGACGTTGAGGGGGTCGTGGGTGCGGTCGAGGGTCCGCAGGACGTGCGGGACGGCGGACTGCATGCCGAGGCTGACCCGCGAGAACCCCCGGGCGGCGATCCAGTCCAGGTAGTGCTCGTCCACGGTGTCGGGGTTGGCCTCGGTCGTGATCTCGACGTCGCCGGCGTAGCCGAACCGCTCGCCGATGCCCTCGACGATCCGGGCGAGGTCCTCGGCCGCGAGCATCGTGGGGGTGCCGCCGCCGACGAACACCGTCTCGACGGCCGGCGCGTCCTCGCCGAGCACCCGCTTGGCGAGGTCCAGCTCGGCCAGGACGGTGTCGGCGTAGGACGCGACGCTCGCGCCCGGCGTGCCGAGCTCGGTCAGCGTGTAGGTATTGAAGTCGCAGTAGCCGCAACGGACCCGGCAGAACGGCACGTGCACGTAGATCCCGAACGGGCCCAGCCCCAGACGGTCCAGCGCGGTGCTCGGGAGCGAGCCGTCGGAGGGGGCGGGCTGACCATCGGGCAAGGCGCTCGGCATACGGCCCATTGTGTATGACGACCGCGCCCGCCCTCGTGAGGCGGCCGCCGGGCGGCGCGGCTCTGCCAGGCTCGACGCGGCAACGGCACCCAGCCACACCTGCTCCCTCGTCCGCCGGAGCCTGAGAGGGCACGAACGGCTCCTCCACCGTGCCGTGGACAACCAACACCGCCCTCTCACCACGCACAGCCGCCTGGGGCGAGGTCCTCCCCCGATGCCTGGTCGCCGGTCGCCGCTGGTGTGGTGGGCCGGTCAGGTGGTGAGGGTGACGCCGGCGAGGCAGACCAGCGCCACCGTCACGGTCGACAGCGCCGCCAGCACGAACGGCCGGGCACCGACCTGCCTCACGAGCGCGAGCCGGACGCCGCACCCGAGGGCGAACATCGCCGCCGTGAGCAGCATCGTCTGCAGCAGGCGAGCGCCGTCCAGCACCGGGGCGGGCAGCGGCAGGACGGACCGGACGACCACCATCGCCACGAACCCCAGGACGAACGCCGGCACGAGCGGCGGCAGCCGACCGCCGCCGGACCCGACCGCCGACACGTCCGCGGCCAGCGCCCGGCGTCGCCGCCAGGAGATCGCCGCCATGACGGGAGCGAGCATCAGGACCCGGGTGAGCTTGACGACGACGGCGGCCGCGAGCGCGCCTCCCCCGAGGGCGCCGCCCGCGGCCACGACCTGGGCGACCTCGTGGATCGAGCCGCCGGCCCACAGACCTCCGGCATACGGGCTCAGGCCGAGGGCGCCGACGAGCAGCGGGACGACGGGGATCATCACGGTGCCGCACACGACGACCAGGGCGACGGCGGTCGCGACGTCCTCCTCGTCGGCGTCCACGACCCCGTCGACAGCGGCCACGGCGGCGGCGCCGCAGATGGAGAAGCCGCAGGCCACGAGCAGCGTGAGCCCGGCCGGGACCCCGAGGAGCCGTCCATACCCGAGCGTCGACGCGATCCCGAGCCCCACCACGGCGACGACCACGGCGATCATCCCCCAGCCGAGCCCGAGGATCTGCCCCAGCACGACCTGCAGGCCGAGCAGCACGATCCCGGCACGCAGCAGGGGCTTGGCGGCGACGGCCAGCCCGGGCGCGAGCGTGGCCGGCAGGGGCACGGCGTTGGCCAGGATGGCGCCGAGCAGGATCGCGACGAGCAGCGGGGACATCACGGGGGCGACGTGGTTGACCAGGAGCGCCAGCGCGACCGCGACCGCGCAGAGAGCGAGCCCGGGTAGCGGTCGAGCGGGGCTGACGCGGGGTGGGCGTCCGGCGGGGGTGGCCGCCGGGGTGGCGCGGCTCGCTGCGGTGGTCATGGTGCCACCCTCCCCCGCGCGGACGGGTGAGCGGCAGCCCCCAGCGCTGCACCCCGTCATATCAGCGTGATATGACGTGGGGGTGATGCCCGACCTCAAGGCCCTCGAGCTGCTCGTCGCCGTGCACGACGAGGGCAGCCTCGGTGCCGGTGCCCGCGCCGTCGGCATGGCCCAGCCCAACGCCTCGCGCCTGGTCGCGAGGCTCGAGCGGGACCTGCAGCAGCGCGTCGTCGTCCGCCGCCCGCAGGGCGCGCAGCTCACGCCGGTCGGGGTCATGCTCGTGGAGCATGCCCGCGAGATCCTGGCCGCCACCCGCCGCCTCGAGCGGGCCATCGACGCGCTCCAGGGACAGACCATCCCCGAGCTGCGGCTCGCCGCGTCCCTGACCGTCGCCGAGCACCTCGCCCCCACCTGGCTGACCGAGCTGCGCCGCCGCCACCCCCGGCTGCTCGCCAGCATGACCGTCGCCAACTCCACCGTGGTCGTCGACCAGGTCCGCCGCGGGGTGGTGGAGCTGGGCTTCGTCGAGGGGCCCGAACCCGCCGCAGACCTACCCAGCACGGTGGTCGCGCGAGACGAGCTCGCCCTCGTCATCGGGGTGGACCACCCGTGGATGGACCGCACCTCTCCCGTCGGCGCCGCCGAGCTGGCCGGCACCCCGCTCGTCACCCGCGAGCGCGGCTCGGGGACCCGCGAGGCCCTCGACGCGGCTCTCGCCCCGCTCGAGCCGTGCCGCCCGGCGCTGGAGCTGTCGAGCAACGCGGCCGTGCGGGCGAGCGCCGTCACCGGGACCGCCCCCGCCGTCCTCAGCCTGCTGGCCGTCGCCGACGCCGTGCACGACGGCCACCTGGCCGTCGTGCCGACCGAGGGCTTCACCCTCGAGAGACAGCTCCGGGCCGTATGGCGCCGCGACCCGCTGCGAGGTGCCGCCGCCGACCTCGTGTCGATCGCCGCGCGGACCGGGCGCGCACCTCTCCCCTGACCTGAGAGGGTGGGTCCCATGGCGCACCCCGGCCCCATCACCGTCCACGTCACCGGCGACCCCGACGAGTTCCTCCGCGACGCGGGGGACCTCCTGGAGTCCGAGCCCGTCGTGCACTCGATCCTCGCCAGCAACGTGCTGCTGGCCCGGCGCCACCCGGGGCGGATCCCCGACCCGTGGTGGATCGAGCTACGACGAGGCGCCCGGGTCGTCGGGGTGGCCATGCACACGCCCCCGTATCCCCCGCACCTGCCGCTCTCCTCGCCGGTGCTGGCCGTCGCGGTCGCCCGCGAGCTCGCGGACCGGGGGCGTCCCGTGGACGGCGTCGGCGGGCTGCGCGACGGGGCAGTCGCGTTCAGCGACTGGTGGTGCGCCGAGAAGGACCTCGACGCCGACGTCGTGATGGACCTCGGGATGTACGACCTGCCCCGACCGGCGCGCCTGCCCTTCGCCGTCGCGGGAGGGCTGCGGGCCGCCATCCCGGCAGACCTGGACCTTGTCCGCGGCTGGCTGCAGGACTTCCACCGCGAGACGCACGGGCCGAGCGCCCCGCCGGCCCCGGACCCCTCGCCGCACGTCCTCGAGGGCCGCACCGCGGTGTGGGAGGTGGACGGCCGACCGGTGTCGATGTGCTACGCCACGGCGCCGTCCGGCGGGGTCACCCGGATCAGCGGGGTGTGGACGCCCCCGGGCGAACGAGGACGGGGCTACGCCAGCGCCGTGGTCGCCACGTGGTCACGGCACCAGCAGCAGCTCGGCCTGCGGTGCATGCTCCTCACCGACCTCGCCAACCCCTCGAGCAACGGCATCTACCAGGCGCTCGGCTACCGCCGGATCGGGGACAGCGTGACCCTCGCCTTCACCAGCGAGCGCTCCGGCTGAGGGTGGGCGGCCGCCGCGGTCACGTGACACAGTGGCCCTCATGCAGCGGGGCACGACGAAGGGCATCACGGTGGCGCGCACCACCGCTGGTCGTGACTTCCAGCAGGTGTCGGCGCCCCGCGTCGCGGCCGCCCCGGTGATCCACTCGGTCGTGGCGACCACGCTCGCCCACGCGCTGGAGTCCCCCGCGGACTACCCCGACGCGCGGTGGTACTGGGCCAAGCGCGACGGCCGGGTCACCGCCCTCGCGATGCACACACCCCCGCGGCCCTTCCACGTGGCGACGGTCGACACCCACGTCGCGCGCGCGTTCGCCCGCCGGGTGCTGACCGACGGGTTGCAGGTCGAGCGGATCGGCGGGCTGGTGACCGGGGCACTCGCGTTCGCCGAGACCCTCGCCTTCGAGACCGGCGGGCACATCCGCGTGGTGCGCCGCGAGGGCATGCACGACCTCCCGCGCCCACCACGCCACCCCGAGGGCGTCCCCGGCGAGCTGCGACCGGCGCGCGAGTCCGACATCCCCCTGCTCGACGCCTGGGCCCGGGCCTACCTCGACGAGACCGGCACGGAGGCGCCACCGCGGTTCCCGTTGCAGCAGTGGGTCGCACGCGGCGACATGCAGGTCTGGGAGGCCGCTGGCGGGGCCGTCTCGATGGCCCACGCGTCGCGTCCGCACGGCGGGGTCTCGCGGATCTCGTGGGTCTACACCCCGCCCGAGGAGCGCGGGCAGGGGTATGCCGCCACCACCGTCGCCGCGGTCAGCGCCCGCCAGCGGCGCGCCGGCCACCGGTGCCTGCTCTACACCGACCTGGACTCGCCCGCGTCCAACCGCCTCTACCAGCGCGTCGGCTATCGCCGCGTCGGCGACTCGTGCGTCCTGTCGCTCACCCGCGTCCGCTGACCCCGCCCCCCTCCCCCGACTGGTCACCCGCACGTGACCAGTCGGCGAGGGTCAGCGGCGACGATAGGTGAGGTCGTGGATCGAGCGGCCGGCGGCGATCCCCCGCCGCTCGAAGCGGGTCATCGGCCGCACGTCGAACCGCTCGGCCTCCCCACCCTCAAGGTCCGGGTGCGCGTCCAGCACCTCCCGCATCGACTCCGCGTAGTCGGACCAATCCGTCGCCAGCCGCCACAGCCCGCCCGGCTCCAGCACGCGCGCCACGAGCGAGGCGAAGGCCGGTTGCACGATCCGGCGCTTGTGGTGCTTGGTCTTGGGCCAGGGGTCGGGAAAGAAGGTCCACACCTCGCGCACCGACCCTGGCGGCAGCAGCGTCTCGAAGGCCGGCACCGCGTCCGCCTCCAGGAGGCGGACGTTGGTGAGGCCGCGAGACCCCACCTTGCGGAGCATGTCGTACAACCCCGGTCGGTAGACCTCCAGGGACAGCAGGTCGTGGTCGGGGTAGGCCGCCGCGCCGGCCACGGTGGCGTCGCCGGATCCTGCGCCGACCTCCACGATCAGCGGGGCGACCCGGCCCCAGACGGCGGCGGGGTCCAGGCGGGCGGCCGGGTCCACGTCGGTGCGCGCCGCGTCGCGGGGGACCTCGAGCAGGTAGGCGTCGCCATACCGCTGCAGGGCCCGGGCGTCCTTGTCCTGCAACCGGGCATCGGTCCGCGCGAAGCTCACGATCCGGCGAGCGCCCTTGTGGGGCAAGGGCTCCCCCAGCCCGACGGTGTAGGCACGCTCCGCGGGGTCGCCCTCCTGCGGGAGCGGCTCGGTCACTTCTTGCCCTTGGCCTTGCCGTCCCCGCCGCCGTCGCTGGACAGCGCGGCGATGAAGGCCTCCTGCGGCACCTCGACGCGGCCGACCATCTTCATGCGCTTCTTGCCCTCCTTCTGCTTCTCGAGCAGCTTGCGCTTGCGGCTGATGTCGCCGCCGTAGCACTTGGCGAGCACGTCCTTGCGGATGGCGCGGATGGTCTCGCGGGCGATGACGCGCGAGCCGATCGCGGCCTGGATCGGCACCTCGAACTGCTGCCGCGGGATGAGCTCGCGCAGCTTGCCGGCCATCATCACGCCGTAGGAGTAGGCGGCGTCCTTGTGGACGATCGAGCTGAAGGCGTCGACCTGCTCGCCCTGCAGGAGGATGTCGACCTTGACGAGATCGGCGAGCTGGTCGCCGTCGGGCTCGTAGTCGAGCGAGGCGTAGCCGCGGGTCTTGGACTTCAGCTGGTCGAAGAAGTCGAAGACGATCTCGGCGAGCGGCAGCGTGTAGCGCATCTCGACGCGCTCCTCGGACAAGTAGTCCATGCCGCGCAGGGTGCCGCGCTTGGACTGGCACAGCTCCATGATCGCGCCGATGAAGTCGCTGGGCGCGAGGATCGTGGCGCGCACGACGGGCTCGCGCACGTCGGCGATCTTGCCGTCGGGGAACTCGCTGGGGTTGGTGACCTCGACGAGCCGGCCGTCGTCCATGGTGACCTCGTACTCCACGTTGGGCAGCGTCGAGATGAGGTCGAGCCCGAACTCCCGCTCGAGCCGCTCGCGCACGATCTCCAGGTGCAGCATGCCGAGGAAGCCGACGCGGAAGCCGAAGCCCAGCGCCGCCGACGTCTCGGGCTCGTAGACCAGCGCGGCGTCGTTGAGCTTGAGCTTGTCCAGGGCGTCGCGCAGCAGCGGGTAGTCGGTGCCGTCGATCGGGTAGAGACCGGAGAAGACCATCGGCCGCGGGTCGCGGTAGCCGCCGAGCGCCTCGGCCGCGGGCTTGGCCTGGTTGGTGATCGTGTCGCCGACGCGGGACTGGCGCACGTCCTTGACCCCCGTGATGAGGTAGCCGACCTCGCCGACGCCAAGACCCTGCGAGGGCATGGGCTCGGGCGAGATGACGCCGATCTCGAGCAGCTCGTGGGTGGCGCGCGTCGACATCATCTGGATGCGCTCGCGCGGGTTGAGGTTGCCGTCGATGACGCGGACGTAGGTCACCACGCCGCGGTAGGTGTCGTAGACCGAGTCGAAGATCATCGCGCGAGCGGGGTTGTCCGCCTCACCGGTGGGCGCCGGCAGCTGCCGGACGATCTCGTCGAGCAGCTCCTCGACGCCGACGCCGGTCTTGCCGGACACCTTGAGCACGTCGGACTCGTCGCACCCGATGAGCCCGGCGAGCTCGGCGGCATACTTGTCCGGCTGCGCCGCCGGCAGGTCGATCTTGTTGAGCACCGGGATGATGGTGAGGTCGTTCTCCATCGCGAGGTAGAGGTTGGCGAGGGTCTGCGCCTCGATCCCCTGGGCCGCGTCGACGAGCAGCACCGCGCCCTCGCAGGCCGCCAGGGAGCGGCTCACCTCGTAGGTGAAGTCGACGTGCCCCGGCGTGTCGATCATGTTGAGGCAGTAGGTCTCCAGGCCACCGTCGGCGCCCTCGAGGGCCCAGGGCATGCGGACGGCCTGCGACTTGATGGTGATGCCGCGCTCGCGCTCGATGTCCATCCGGTCGAGGTACTGCGCGCGCATGGCCCGCTCCTCGACCACGCCCGTCTTTTGCAGCATGCGGTCGGCCAGCGTGGACTTGCCGTGGTCGATGTGGGCGATGATGCAGAAGTTGCGGATCAGCTCCGGTGGCGTCGCGTGGGGCTTCAACGCGGTGGTGGCCATGGGAGACACGGGGCGACTACCTCAACTTGGGGTCCGGGGAGCACAGGGCACGGTCAGCGACCCAGTCTCCCACAGGTCGACCGGCCCGTATGCCGGGCGGCCGACCCCGTCGCGGGCCACTCCCTGCCGCCGCGGCTCCCGCCCGTGCACGACCGTCACCGCGGGCCCGTCAGCCGCTGGAGGAGCTCTCCTCCTTGGCGCGGATCAGGTCCAGCGCCACCACCGCCCCGACGACGGCGACACGGAGGTTGACCGGCACCCCCGTGTTGAACGACACGACGTAGCGGTGGCGACCGAGCAGCCCAGCGCCGCAGATGGACGCGCGACTCCTTCGACCGCGCGCACTCGTGGCGCAGGACGGGGCGGCGCCCCCCGACAAACCCTCTGATCAGGCCGAACGGCGTTGGAGCACGGCGCTCCAGGCGGTGACGGCGAGGCCCAGGACGGCGAGCACCACCCCGACGCGGCTCGGCCACGCATACCCCCAGCCGGCCGCCAGGACCAGCGACCCGAGCCAGGCGCCGAGGGCGTTGGCGACGTTGAGCGTCGAGTGGTTGAGCGCGGCCGCCAGGGACTGCCCTTCGTGGGCCACGTCCATCAGTCGGGTCTGCAGCATCGGGACGAGCATGCTCGGCAGCATCCCGAGGACGAACGTGGCGGCGAGCCCGACCACGGCATACGGCAGGAGCAGGGCGTAGACGGCGAGCAGGATCGCGATCAGCACCAGGAGCACGGCGATGCCGCGGAGGATGCCGTGCCGCGCGACCCGCCCCGCCACCGCCGCGCCCGTCGTGGACCCGATGCCGTAGAGCGACAGGATCCACGGGACCGTGCTCGCCGACCAGCCACCGAGCTGCTGCAACGTGGGTGAGATGTAGGCGTACGTCGAGAACATCCCCCCGAACCCGACCGTCCCGATCGCCAGCGCCAGCCACACCTGCGGGCGACGCAGCGCCGTGAGCTCGGTGCGGACCGAGGCCCCGGGGTTGCCGGGCTGGTGCGGCACGAGCGTCGAGACGGCGGCCATCGTCACGAGCCCGAGGACCCCCACCACGGCATAGGACTGCTGCCAGCCGAGCACCTGCCCGAGCCAGGTCGCGGCGGGGACGCCGACGATGTTGGCGACGGTCAGCCCCATGAGGACGTTGGAGACCGCCTGGGTGCGGCGCCGGTCGTCCACGAGCGACGCGGCGACCAGCGAGGCGATCCCGAAGTAGGCGCCGTGCGGCAGCCCCGCCAGGAAGCGCACCAGCATCAGCGGCCAGTAGCTCGTGACGAGCAGGCTCGCCAGGTGCGCGACGGCGAACAGCGCCATCAGCGCCACCAGCACCCGGCGTCGTGGCAGACGCGATCCGAGGACCGCCAGCGTCGGCGCGCCCACGACGACGCCCAGCGCATAGGCCGAGATGAGGTGTCCCGCGGTCGGGATGTCGATGCCGACGCCCCGGGCGATCTCCGGCAGCATCCCCATCGATGCGAACTCCGTGGTGCCGATGGCGAATCCGCCGACGGCGAGGGCCAGGATCGCCAGCCCCGCGTGGCGGCGGGATGCCTGGTGCGGGGGCGCGGCGAGCGGGCTGGCGGGCGGCATACCGGAGCTCCTGGACGTCGGCGAGGGTGGGGGGATGCGGCTCGACGCCCTCGGCAAGCGCTACCGTCCCACTATGGCATCACTCGGCAGGAGACTCGTCCATGCGCTCGCCGGTGCCGTCGTCGATGCGGCCCGCCGTGCCGGGGACGAGCAGCGCGGGCGGACGGGCAGCCGACGGCGCTCTCCCTCCCCCTCCCCTTCGCCGTCCCCCTCCCCTGAGCCGGAGACCAGGCCGTATGCCGGGGACTTCGACGGGGTGCCGGAGATGACCTACGCCCCCGTGGCCGATGACCTCCCGGACCCGGGCGAGGTGGTGTGGGCGTGGGTGCCCTACGAGGAGGACCACGCGAGGGGCAAGGACCGTCCGGTGCTGGTGGTGGGCCGACGCGGTGCGCTGCTGCTGGCGCTCCCCCTCACGAGCAAGGACCACGATCGCGACGCGGCGCAGGAGGCCTCGCAGGGTCGCTACTGGTGCGACATCGGCTCGGGGGCCTGGGACTCGCGCGGGCGACCGAGCGAGGTGCGCGTCGACCGGGTGCTGCAGCTCGACCCGGCCACGGTGCGCCGGATCGGGGCGACGCTGTCACGCGAGAGGTTCGACGAGGTGGCTGCAGCCGTACGCGCTCTGCGCGCCTGACGCCGCGCTGCGTCACACCCCCGCAGGCATGCCGAAGGGCCGCCACCCGAGGGTGACGGCCCTTGCGCAGGCTGGGTGTCGCAGGCTCAGCCGAGCTTGCCGATGGCCTTGGCCATGGCCGACTTCTTGTTGGCGGCCTGGTTCTTGTGGATCACGCCCTTGCTCACGGCCTTGTCCAGCTTGCGGGAGGCGTCGCGCAGGGCGACGGTGCTCTCCTCGACGTTGCCGGTCTCGACCGCGGCGCGGAACTTGCGGATGAAGGTGCGCAGCTCGGACTTGTACGCCTTGTTGCGCTCGGTCCGGGCGTTGTTGGTCTTGATCCGCTTGATCTGGGACTTGATGTTTGCCACGAGAATCCTTCTGTGTGTCAGGTCGATCATTGCCGTTGAGGGCGGCAGCCGTCCTCGGGACCGGGCGTGGGGCACCCGTGGGATGAGGGGCGGCTGGGTGGTGCTGCGTTGCGCGCACGACCTAGGCGCGCACGCAAGGACCAACGTTACCAGAGTTCGGGCCACCTCCTGGCCGGTCGGCGGCGGGCCGACTACGGTCGGAGCATGGCCACCGTAGCCCTGTTCCCCAGCGTCCTCGGCGTCCGCGCCGGCATCTACGACTTCGCGGACCGGCTGCGCGCCGTCGGGCACGACGTGCGCATCCTCGACTACCTCGACGGCCGCACCTTCGAGACCTACGACGAGGGCATGGAGGCCGCGAAGGAGCACGACGACAAGGTCGTGCTGGGTCACGCGCTCAAGCTCGCCAAGGACGGCGTGCCGCCAGGGATGGTGGTGGCGGGCTTCTCGATGGGCGCGGCGATGGCGGAGCACGTCGCCCTGCAGATGCAGGCCCGCGGCGCGATCCTGGTCGGCGGCGCGGCGGCCACGCGGTGGTTCGGCGACAGGACCTGGCCCGCGGACTGCCCCGTGCAGGTGCACCACAAGGCCGAGGACCCCTTCTTCGAGCCGGACGAGGCGCAGGAGGCCCTGGCGTCGTTGCGGGCGGGCGGGGCCGAGGTCGAGGACTTCGCCTACGACGGGGCCGGGCACCTGTTCAACGACCAGGGCCTGACGCAGGAGTACGACGCCGCCGCAACCGAGCTCATGATGCAGCGCGTCATCGACTTCCTGGAGGAGGTCGACTGACCCCCTCCGTATGCCGGCAGGCCCGCCTCAACGGCCGCCGTGACGCTCCCTGGCGATGGTGAGGATCGCTCGCTCCACGGCATACACCGGGTCGCGTCCGCCGCCCTTGACGTCGTAGTCCGCCTGGGCCACCGCCTGGATGCACCGCCCGAGCGCTTCACCGTCCCAGCCGGACAGCTCACGGCGCGCCTTGTCGACCTGCCACGGTGCCATGCCGAGCGAGCCGGCCAGCTGGCCCGAGGGGCCGCGACCCGCCGAGCCGACCTTGACGAGCTGGCGCAGCTTCATGGCGAGGACGGCGACGATGGGCACCGGGTTGTCCCCCCCGGCGATGGCGTGCCGCAGCAGGCGCAGGGACTCGGCGGCGTTGCCGGCGATCGCAGCGTCGGCGACCCGGAAACCGGTCGCCTCCACGCGCCCCGCGTAGTAGGTCGAGACGACACCCTCGTCGATCGTCCCCGTGGTGTCCTGGACCAGCTGTGAGCAGGCCGCCTCGAGCTCGCGGACGTCCTTGCCCACCGCCTCGACGAGGGCCCGCACCGCGTCGGGGGTGGCCTTGCGCCGGGCGGTGCGGAACTCGTTGGTGACGAAGCTCGCCTTGTCGGCGTCGCTCTTGATGGCCGGGCAGTCGATCACCCGGGCGCCGGACTTCTTGAGGGTGTCCAGAACCTTCTTGCCGCGGTTGCCGGACTTGTGCGTGACGATCAGCCACACGTCGTCGGGCGGGGTCGTGCCGAGGTGGGTGAGCAGGTCGGTCTGCAGCGCGTCGGTCGCCTCGTCGAGGTCGCGCACGACGATGGCCTTGGCGTTGCCGAACAGCGACGGGCTCGCGTGCATCGGCAGCTCGCCGCCCTCGTAGGCCGCCCCCTGGAGCGGGACGGTCTCGAGGTCGGGGTGCAGCCCCTTGATCTCGGCGATGGTCGAGCGCAGCGCCCGATCGGCGAGCACCCCCTCGGGCCCGGCGACGAGGACGAGCGGCGGGATGCGCGAGGTGGGGGCGGCGGTCACGGCATACAGCCTGCCACGACCCACCGACAACCCCGCGGGCTCAGGTCGCCGTCGACGCAGCCCGCGCGCCACGCCTCACCGCACCGCACCTGTCTCACCCTGCAGCACGAGACGCCCTCACCGCCAGGCCTGGCGGCCCACCCGTCGGCGACTCGTGCCCTGGCGTTGGGGCGATGTTTGCCCCCTGTTGCCCGGGCGGCGGAACCCTTGGCGCATGCGAATCCCCCTGCGCGCCATGCTCGTCGCCCTCGTCGCGGCGCTGCTGGCTCTCACCGCCACCACGATCACCCCCTCCGTCTGCGCCCAGGCCGCGCCGAAGCCCCGCCCCGGCGACGTGCAGCCCCTCGAGCGCGCGCACGCGCACAACGACTACGAGCACGACCGCCCCCTGCTCGACGCCCTCGACCACGGCTTCACCAGCGTCGAGGCCGACGTGTGGCTGGTGGACGGCGACCTCTACCTCGGGCACGACGCCCCGGACCTGTCGCGCCGCTTCGAGGACGAGTACCTCCGTCCCCTCCTGCGCCGCGTCCAGCACAACGCCCACTCGGTCTACCGCGGCGACGACGGCCGGTTCCGGCTCTACGTCGACGTGAAGTCCGGCCCGCAGACCTGGGCCACCCTCGAGCGCATCCTCGCGCGCTACCCCCAGCTCGTCACGACCTGGCGCGACGGCCGCCGCACCGCACGTCCCGTCGAGGTCGTCGTCTCCGGCGACCGGGACCTGGCCGCGATGCAGAGCGCTCGCGTGCGACGTTCGGCGTATGACGGCCGCCTGACCGACCTGCGCTCGGGGCGTTCGGCGGAGCTGATGCCGGTCGTGAGCGACAACTGGACCAAGACCTTCACGTGGCAGGGCGTGGGCCCGATGCCCGAGGCCGAGCGCGCGAAGCTGCAGGACATCGTCGCCACGGCGCACCGCGCGGGCTACGAGGTGCGCTTCTGGGCGACCCCGGACCTGCCCGGCCCCGCACGCCACGCCGTGTGGCGCGAGCTGGTCGCGGCTGGTGTCGACCAGATCAACACCGACGACCTGGCGGGTCTGCAGGCCTTCCTGCTGGCCAACGACCCGACGGAGACGCAGACGCACCGCGCCCGCTGACCCGCGCCGCGCCTCACCGCGCCGCACCCGTCTCACCCTGCAGCACGAGACGCCCTCGCCACCGGCGCCCCCGGCGCTCCGAGGCCCAGCCCCGCTCAGTCCTGGTCGAAGGTGAAGCCGCTCTGCGGCTGCAGCGACAGCCCGAGCGCAGCGAGACGGGCCTCGACCACCTCCGGCTCGATCTCGAAGTGGTCGGCGAGCTCGTCGAGCGACAGGCCGGCATCGACGCCCTCGCGCAGCTCGGTGTCCCCGGCGTCGGTCCACGGGTGGCCGCTCGTGACGGCGGTGCGGGTGGAGGGCGGGGCCGGGTGCGGCTCGGTCGCGGACGGCCGCGGCGTGGCCGAGACGACGTCCTCGGTGACCTCGCCCGTCAGGGAGCGCAGCGCCGGCTCGTGGACCGGGGTGACGGGCGCGGCGGTCTCGTCGAGACGCCGCAGGGCGCCCAGCACAAGCTCGCGGTCGGTGGTGGGCCAGAAGGGCGGCAGCGAGCGCTGCAGGAACCCGGCGTAGCGGGCGGTCATCATCCGCGGGTCGAGGAAGGCCACGACGCCGCGGTCGTCGCCTCGCCGGATCAGCCGGCCGGCGCCCTGGGCCAGGCGCAGCGCGGCGTGGGTCGCCGACACGGCCATGAAGCCGTTGCCGCCCATCCGGCCGATCGCCTGGGTGCGCGCGGAGGCCAGGGGGTCGTCGGGGCGCGGGAACGGGATGCGGTCGATGATCACGACCTGGCAGGACGTGCCGGGCACGTCGACGCCCTGCCACAACGTCATCGTGCCGAACAGCGCCACCCGCGGCTCGCGCGCGAACTGCCGCACGAGAGTGGTGGTCTGGTCCTCGCCCTGGCACAGCACCTCGATGTCGGTGCCGTCCGCCGCGAACCGCTCGCGCAGCGCCTCGGTCGCCGCCTGCGCCGCCCGCATGGACGAGAACAGCCCGAGCGCCCGCCCGCCCGACGCGCGCACGAGCGCCTCGATCTCGTCGAGGGTCTGCTCGGCCGTGCCGTCGCGCCCGGGTGGGGGCAGGTGCTTGGCGACATACGCGATCGCCTGCCTGGGGTAGTCGAAGGGTGAGCCGACGTCGAGCCCGGTGTAGCCGGGCGCGCCGTCGCCGCGCAGACCCAGCGTCCCCGCGACCGCGTCGAAGGTCCCGCCGAGCTCCAGCGTGGCGGAGGTCATCACGACCGTGCGCTCGCCGAACAGCTTGTCCCGCAGCAGCATCGCCACGCTCATGGGCGCGACGCGCAGCACTCCCCCGCGCCGCGGGTCCTTGGACAGCCACACCACGTCGAGCTCGCGGCCCTCGAGGATCCGCTCGGCGGTGTCGAAGGTCTCGTCCACCGCCGCCTGCGCCACCTTGCGGGCGCCCGCGTCGGGGCCGTCCTCCTGCCCCTTGTCGGGCTTGAGCTCGGTGAGGACAGATCGCGCGGTGTCCCGCACCCGGGACAGCGCCTGGATCAACGACTGCGGCGGGTCGGTCAGGCGCCCCTCCTCGAGCGACTCGACCACCTCGCCGAGGATGTCGCCGGCCTCCGCGAGCGCCGAGGCGTCGGCGAGCCGGCCACAGCGTCTCGAGGCCGTCGCGACCATGCCGGCGCTCAGCTCGTCGGTGACCGTCGCCGTCACGCGGTCGACCAGCTCGTGCGCCTCGTCGACCACCAGCACGTCGTGCTCGGGCAGCATCATCCGCCCCTCGAAGGCGTCGATCGCCATGAACGAGTGGTTGGTCACGACGACGTCGACGTCCTTGGCCGCCTCCCGCGCGCGCTCGACGAAGCACTCCGCACGCTGCGGGCACTTCGTGCCGAGACACTCCTGCGCGCTGACGCTCACCTGGCGCCA
Organism: Arsenicicoccus cauae; assembly: GCF_009707125.1. Lineage (GTDB taxonomy): Bacteria > Actinomycetota > Actinomycetes > Actinomycetales > Dermatophilaceae > Arsenicicoccus > Arsenicicoccus cauae. Next base: position 15,850 of record NZ_WLVL01000040.1, on the reverse strand, counting down.
CGCCCGCTCGCTGACGCCGGGGACCAGCTCGTCGCGGTCACCGGAGACGGTGTGCTCGGCCCAGCTGCGCAGCCGCAGGACCTCCTGGCCGAGGCGTCCGACGCCCGCGTCCACAGCGGCCACCCCGAGCAGGGAGTCGGCGTCGTCGTCCGGCATACCGCCGTCGAGCTTGTGTCGGCAGACATAGTTGCGGCGGCCCTTGACCAGCGCGTATGACGGCCGCCTGCCCGCCAGCGGGGTGACCGCCTCGGCGAGGCGCGGCAGGTCGCGGTCGACGATCTGGGCCTGCAGGGCGAGCGTCGCCGTGGCGACCACGACCGGCTTGTCGCTGCCGAGGGCGTGCAGCAGGCTCGGCACGAGGTAGGCCAGCGACTTGCCGGTGCCGGTGCCCGCCTGGACCAGCAGGTGCTGGTCCCGGTCGATCGCGTCGGAGACGGCGTGGGCCATCTGGACCTGGCCGGGGCGGGTGCTGCCGCCCACCCCTGCGACGGCAGCGTCGAGGTAGCGATCCAGGTCTGGGTGCGGCACGCCGCAACCCTATGGCACGGGCGTGACAGACCCCCGCCACGCGATCACGCACCGGGTGCGCGGCGTCGATATGCTGGCCGCAACCCGCTCCCCCCGTCCCCTCGAAGGTGCCCCTCGTGCGTGACATCGTGGTCTTCTCCGGCAGCGCCCACTCCGAGCTCGCCCGACAGATCTGCGACGAGCTCGGCGTGCCGCTCTCGAGGGTGGACGTGGTCCGCTTCAGCAACGACTGCCTGCAGGTGCAGCTGCTGGAGAACTGCCGGCAGAAGGACGTCTACCTCGTCCAGCCGCTGGTCCCCCCGACGCAGGAGCACCTGTTCGAGCTGCTGCTCATGATCAACGCGGCGCGGGGAGCGTCGGCCGCCTCGGTGACGGCCGTGATGCCGCACTTCGCCTACGCCCGCTCGGACAAGAAGGACGCCTCCCGCATCTCGTTCGGCGGTCGCATGGTCGCGGACCTCCTCCAGACCGCCGGCGCCCACCGGGTGCTCACGATGACGCTGCACGCGCCGCAGGTGCACGGGTTCTTCTCCGTGCCGGTGGACCACCTCACCGCGACGGGGGTGCTGGCCGACCACTTCCGCCAGCGGGACCTGACCGACCACGTCGTGGTGTCCCCCGACTTCGGCAACGCCAAGACCGCCTCCCTGCTCGCGCGCCTGCTCGGCCTGCCCGTCGCCGCCGGGTCCAAGCAGCGCAAGGCGGACGACAAGGTCGAGATCGACATGATCGTCGGCGACGTCGCCGGCAGGACGGCGATCGTGCTCGACGACGAGATCGCCACGGGCGGCTCGATCGTCGAGCTGCTCGGCAAGCTGCAGGAGGCGGGGTGCCAGCAGGCGGCCGTGGCCTGCACGCACGGCCTGTTCACCGGCAAGGCCGTGGACCGGCTGCGCGACCACCCCATGATCAGCGAGGTGGTGACGACCGACACCGTCCCGCCGCCGCAGGGCTGGCCCGCGCTCAAGGTCTGCTCCACCGCCGACCTGTTCGCCGAGGCGATCGCCCGCATCCACGCCGGCGCCTCGATCTCGAGCCTGTTCGACGGGGTCGACCCGGCCTATGCCCCACCCCAGATGACGCTCGACTTCTCCTGACTGGCAGGATCCAGCCTCGTCACCTGCTGGCGAGGTCCCCGTGACCGCGCGTACCTTCATCCCTGGGAGTGGCCTGAGACCGATCGGGTTGCGGGATCGACGGGGGCACCATGAGCGAGGCCGTGTGGACGGAGCTGTCCGAGCGCGATGTCGACGGCGGGGTGGTGCCCCGGTTCCGGCAGGTGGCGTCGGCGCGCCCCGAGGCGGTCGCCGTGTCCGACGAGGACGTGACGCTCACCTATGCCCAGGTGGCGCAGCGCGCGGCGGCCATCCTCGCCGGTCTCCGTGAGGCGCTGGCCTCCCTGGACCCGCCCCCGGCGCGTCACGGCGAGGACGCCTTCGGTGCCGCCGAGACCGTCGCCATGTGCTGCGACCACAGCGCCGACGCCGTGGTCACCCTGCTGGCCGTCGTCGCCTCCGGCCACCCGGTCCTCGTGCTCGACCCCCGCACGCCCGGCCCCCGCCAGGCCCAGCTGGTCGAGCGGGCCGGCGCCCGTCTGCTGGTCACGGACCCCGCCAACGAACGCCTCGCCTCCGAGCTGCACGTCGTCTCCCTGTCGGTCCGCGGCCTCGAGCCCGCCGACCCCGAGACGCTGTGGAGCGACCCGCCGTCACCGACGTCCGTGGCGGCACTCGCCTTCACGTCCGGGTCCACCGGCACCCCCAAGCCGGTCGCCAACGACCACCGCCTCCTCGTCCGCGACGCCTGGAACAGCGCGATCGCCACCGGCTGCTACTCCTCGACCGACACGATCGCGCACACCCTGCCGATCGCCTTCCACGCCGGCCTGACGACGACCCTGCACGGCCTGCTCGTCGGGGCCCGGATGCGGTTGTACGACGCCCGCAGCCGCGGCATCGCCGGCCTCCCCGAGGTGGTCGCCGAGCACGGCTGCACCCTGATGATCACCAGCCCCGCGATCCTGCGCGGCTTCGTCACCACCTCTCCCGAGCCGGCGATGCTGACGACGCTGCGCAACCTCACGGTGGCCGGCGAGGCGTCATACGGCCGGGACATCGAGGCGGTGCGCCCCCTGCTGCCCCCTGGCTGCCTCGTGCGCAACCGCTATGGCTCGTCCGAGACGGGCCTGATCGCCGAGTACGTCGTCGGCCCCGACCATCCGCCGCTCCACGGCCCGCTGCCCGCCGGCAGGGGGGTCGGACGCACGGTGCTCAGCGTGCTGGACCAGGACGGCGCGACCGCCGCGCCCGGGGCCACCGGTCGGCTCGTCGTCACGGCCCCCCAGGTCGCGACGGGCTACTGGCAGCTGCCGGAGGCCACCGCGGACGCGTTCGCCGACCTCGAGGACGGCCTTCGCCGCTACCGCACCAGCGACCTCGGCCGCGTCCTGCCGGACGGTGCGATCCAGATCGTCGGACGGGTCGACCACAGCGTCAAGGTGCGCGGCTACCTCGTCGACCCCGGCGAGGTCGACGCCGCACTGTTCGCCCTCGAGGACGTCCGGGAGGCCGTGGTCGTCAGCGGGCCACGCCCCGCAGACGGTCGGGCCCGGCTCGTGGCGTATGTCGTCCACCGCCGCCTCCCCGCGCCCCCCACCGGTCCGGGGCTGCCCGGCGCGGAGCTGCCGGACCCGGGGCTCGAGGCAGCGTGGCGGCAGGCGCTGCGAGGTCAGCTGCCGGCCCACATGATCCCCGAGGCCTTCGTCCTGGTCGGCGCGCTCCCCCGTAACGACCGCGGCAAGATCGACCGCGCCGCCCTCCCCGAGGCGCCCGAGCGCGCCCCGTCCGACGTCCACACCTCACGCTGGGAGGCACTCGTGGCCGAGCAGTGGGCGGCCGCGCTGGAGCACGACGGCCCGCTGGGGCCCCACTCCGACTTCTTCGCCCTGGGCGGGGACTCGCTCGCCGCCGAGGCGCTGATGACGCGGCTCGTGTCCGAGCTGGGGGTCGACCCGGACCGGGCCCGCACCACCGTCCTCGCACAGGCGCCGGCGCTCGCCGACTTCGCAGAGGCGGTCCGCGGCACGGACGCCGGCCCAGACCACTGCCTCGTCCCGCTGGTGACCGGACCGGCCGAGACACCCGTCTTCCTCGTCGCGGGGGCTGGAGGCATCGGCATCGCGCTGAGGCCCATCGCCCTGCGACTGGGCGGGCGGCCGGCATACGCGCTCCAGAATCCCGTGCTCGAGGCCCGCGGCCTGCCCGACCTGACCCTGCGCGGGCTCGCCCGGCGCTACGTCAAGGTCGTGCGGAGCGTGCAGCCCGAGGGGCCCTACCTGCTCGCGGGGCACAGCTTCGGCGGGCTCGTGGCCTTCGAGATGTGCCACCAGCTGCGCGCTCTCGGGCAGGAGGCGCGGCTGGTCGTGATCGACTCCTTCCCACCCGAGCCCACGCTGCACCCGGAGCCGGTCGAGGGCACGTCGGTCGCCGCGCGCACGCGCTCGCTGGTGCGTCTGGTGCGCGCATCCCTGCGCGACACCGCCGGCGCCACGGACGCCTGGCGGTTCTTCGTGCAGTCCGACAGGATGGCGCGCGCCTATCGCTCACAGCCGTGGCCCGGCCCCGCGCTGATCCTGGTGGCCCAGTCCCCCGAGAAGGACGCCCGTTCCCGGTGGGCACCTCACCTCATCGGCCCCCACGCGCAGGTCGAGATCAGCGGCGACCACTTCACGCTGCTGCGCGAGCCGTGGGCCGAGGAGGTCGCCTCCCACCTGCGGGACTTCTTCGGGTCGGAGCCGGCCGCCTGACGCCAAACCGGTGGCCGTCCGGCTCGCGGTCCGGGCACGCTGGACGCATGCCCCACGACCTGACCTCGCTGGACCACCTCGACCAAGAGCAGCTGTGGGACGCCCGCGCCGCAGCGAGCTATGACACCCCGGGGACCGGGATGGAGGCGCCCGACGTCCTCGGCCCCACCGTCGACCGTCTCGCCGACCTGGCCGGCGATGGCCGCGTGCTCGAGCTCGCCGTCGGGACGGGCCGGGTCGGCATACCTCTCGCCCGGCGCGGGATCTCGGTGACCGGCATCGAGATCAGTCGCCACATGATCGCCCGCCTGCGGGAAAAGGTGAGCGACGCCGACCTGCCCGTCGTGCAGGGGGACATGGCGAGCACCCGTGTCCCGGGCGAGTTCTCGCTCGTCTACCTGGTCTACAACACGATCGGCAACCTGCTCACGCAGGACGCGCAGGTCGAGTGCTTCCGCAACGCGGCTGCGCACCTGCGACCAGGCGGCAGGTTCGTGATCGAGCTGTGGGTGCCGCAGCTGCAGCAGGGGGCGCCCGGGGTGCCCGCGCTCGTCGGCGCGGTCGAGGACGGCTATCTGCTCGTCGACACCCTCGACACGGCGACGCAGCGGCTGATGTCCCACCACGTCAGGTTCGGTGAGGGGCGCTCGGCGACGGTGGGGCGCTCCCCGCACCGTTACGTCTGGCCGTCCGAGCTCGACCTGATGGCGCGTCTGGCCGGGATGGCGCTGGAGTCGCGCGACGCCGACTGGCGAGGTGCACCCTTCACCTCGGAGTCGGGCTCGCACGTCTCGGTCTACCGCACGGCCTCCGACGTCTGACCCAGCGCGCACATCTGCTGCACATCGGGTGTTCGCTCTGCGAATCCTGTTGTGCCCCAACGAGCGCATCCGTCGGGCAGGCTGCATGTGCAGCACTTGTGCACCGCATGTGGGCGCGCGACAATCTCGGCGTGGGAAACCCGTCCGTGCTGCACACCGTGCTCGACGCCGAGGACGTCCGCTCCCTGGCGGAGTTCTACCGCCGGCTGCTCGGGCTGGTCTATCGGCCCGGCGACGAGCCTCCGGCTGACCCGGCGTCCGACGACGCCGACTGGCTGGTGCTGACCCGGCCGGACGGCACGCGGACGCTCGCCGTCCAGCAGGTCGAGCACCTGCAGCGGACCACCTGGCCGGCCCCGGACGTGCCGATGCAGCTGCACCTCGACCTCACCGTCCCCGACCGGGCAGCGCTGGAGGAGCACCACGCACGCGCCCTGACGCTCGGGGCCGAGCTGCTCCTCGACCGGACCGACGATCCCGACGAACCCCTCTACGTCTACGCCGATCCCGCGGGTCACCCCTTCTGCCTCTTCGTCGCCGAATCCCGGACCGAGGACCTCGACCACCTCGTCGTCGACGGGCGCACGCTCCGGGTCCAGCGCGCCGGGGTGGCCGACGTCCCGGCCATCGTCGGGCTCCTGCGCGACGACCCCCTCGGGGCGGACCGGGAGGTCGCGGACCTCGAGCCGTATGTCGCTGCGTTCCATCGCATCGAGGCCGACCGGTCTCACCTGCTCGTCGTGGTCCGCGACGAGGCGGACCCCCACGAGCAGGTGCTGGGCACCATGCAGCTGACGATCCTGCCCGGGCTGTCCCGCTCCGCCACGACGAGGTTGCAGGTCGAGGCCGTGCGCGTCGCGGACCGCGCCCGCGGATCCGGTCTGGGGGCAGCGATGCTCGCCTGGGCCCACCAGTGGGGGCGGGAGCGCGGAGCGTCGCTCAGCCAGCTGACCACCGACCTGACGCGGCAGGAGGCGCACCGGTTCTACGACCGCCTCGGGTATGCCGCCAGCCACGCGGGGCTCAAGCTCGACCTGGCCCAGGCGGACCGCAGCGGCGCCTAGCTGTACTGACCGGGCAGGTTGGTTGAGTGGCTGCGGCCGACGAACGGGAAGGCCTCGGCGGGAGGGCGTTCAGCCGCAGTAGGGCGCCTGTCAAGCGCAGCACAGAGACACCCGGACGACGTTAGGAGAGGCGTGTGGCCGCCAGGAGCCATTGCACGGGCTTCGGGTCGCCTGTCGTGATGATTCCGGGGGTGCTGGGCGTGTACTGGTCCTGTCCCAGGATGATGGCCTTGAGGGCTCGTGTTGTCGCGGTCAGGTCGGCCGTCGAGGCGCTCGGGGAGGGCTCGCGGACGATCGTTGTCTCGTCGGGGGCCAGGCGAGCGAGATAGGTGACGTATTCGCCAGCTGCGGCCCGGCGCGAGTCGGTGAGGTGGAGGGCGACCGTTGCGGGGCTGGTAACGAGGTCGGGGCGCGGTCGCGCGTGGGCTCGCATGGTCAACACGAGGGTGTCCGGGCTCATGTCGGCGTCCCATGGAAGGGAAGGTGATGCGACTGCCCAGGCAGCCAGCTCATTGTTCACGCGCTCAAGCCCATGCCCCCACGAGGTCAGTTCGTAGTGCTCACCGGGGAGCCCGTCGACCTCTGTCTTGACGGCGATGCCAGCTTGGACCAGTTCACCGAGGCGGCGCGTCAAGATCGTTGGCCCGATCCCCATCACGTCGCGCTGCAGGTCCGAAAAGCGTTTGGGGCCGAGCAGCAGCTCGCGCACAACGATCATCGTCCACCGGTCCCCGATGAGGTCCAGCGCGTGTGCCGCAGCGCACCCGTCGTTGTAGGACCCGTATGTCTTTCGCTCGCCCATTGACACAGATTACTACTGAAAGTGTAGCGTCAGTGCTACCAAAACAGTAGCAAGGAGCGCGATGAACGACCAGCTGTTGACCTGGACGCACCAAGCCCGACAGAGGCTGGCGGACGACCTCGGAGGCTTGACGGCAGCGTACTGGCGAAGCCCGAGCCTGTGCTCGGGGTGGGATGTCGAGCATGTAGTGGCGCACCTGACGGCTGCCGCCTCCACCAACCAACTCGCGTGGCTGCGAAGCATCATCCTGTCGGGATTCCGGCCTGCCGTTCACAACGAGCGACGTCTTCGTGAGCACCTGGGCAAAGACCCCGCAGAGACGTTGGCGCGCTTTCGGGCGGTCATCGCTTCGTCCGTTGCCCCATCCAAGGACTTGGCCGCGTATCTCGGAGAGGTTCTCGTCCATGGAGAGGACATCCGGCACCCCCTCGGTATCCCGAGCGTGGTCGACGTCGGCGCCGTGACGCAGGTCGCCGAGTTCTACGCGAGCCGCAACTTCGCCGTCAACAGCAAGAGCCTCGCGTCTGGGCTGCACCTGCGCGCCACCGACGGCACCTTCGAGCACGGCAACGGCCCAGAGGTGGCGGGCCCCACGCTCAGCCTCGTCATGGCGATGGCCGGGCGGCCGAGCCACCTCGACCAACTCGCTGGCGACGGCATCCCCGTCCTGGCCTCGCGACTCGGAGAGGGGTCCTGATGGACGCGATCTGGAACTCTGTCCACCGCGAACGGGCAGCACTCATCCGCGACCTTCGCGACCTCGGCCCGCACGACTGGGATGCCGAGTCCGGGTGTCGAAGGTGGCGGATTCGCGATGTGGTCGCCCATCTGGTCGACACGGCCGCCACCACCCCGACCACCTTCCTCACAGGCATGGTTCGAGCCGGATTCGACTTCGACCGGCAGAACGAACTCGGTGTGGAACGCTACCGAGACAAGCAACCAGACGAGCTCATCAGCCTGCTTGTGCAGGTCAGGGATCGAACGTCTGGCCCACCTCGCTTCATGGCTCCACTGGCCACGCGCCTTGTCGAGGAAATCGTGCACGGCGAGGACATTCGCCGCCCCCTCGGTCTCCACCGGGAATATCAGCCAGAGGACCTCCAGATGGCCATCGAGTACCAAGTGGCCACAAGCGTCAGGATTGGGGGCGCCCGAGAGAAGCTGGTCGGAGTCATGCTCGTCGCCGACGACATCGACTGGACCCACGGTCAGGGCTCGGTCGTGACCGGACCAGCCCTCGAGATCCTCATGCTCGTCTGCGGGCGGCCTCCAAGGTCTGGAGTAGTGGCCGGGCCGGGGCTTGTGAGGTTCTGATGACTGGTCCGTCACGCCTGCACGCCAACGCGGCGCTCACTCCAAGGCACCGAATGATCGTCGCTCGTCTGGTTGTTGACGATGGTTGGCCGATCGGGCCCTGCCCCCGGTTCTTGGACACGGGGGCAGGGCCCCACAGCCTGCGGGAACCAGCCGCCCTTCTCACGATTGATCAACGTCCCCGGGCAGTACACCTAGCCCGGTCTAGCGAAGCCCGCGGCGCCACTCCTCCGCGGTGATCTCGTAGGTGACCTCGCCCTCCTCAGCACCCGGCAGCGGGTCGTCCCACGCGCGCACCTCGGTCGAGACGTGCCGCATCCCGAGCCTGCGCATGACGCCCCGGGAGGCGGCGTTGACCGCCATCGTCTCGGCCCAGATCCGTCGCAGCCCGACGGTCTCGAAGCCGTGGCGCACCAGCGCCGCCGCGCCCTCGGACGCGAGCCCCCGACGCCAGTAGCGACGGTCGAGCCGCCACCCGATCTCGGCAGCGTCCGGGCGCACCGGTGACCCCGGCTCGGAGTCGCGGCGCCCCAGGTCCCACCAGCCGAGGAAGTCAGCACCCGCGCCTGCGCCCGCGAAGCCCACCCACCAGCCCAGGCCGAGGGCGTCGCCGCTCGGGTCCGCGCACCTGGGTGCCCAGAAGGCGTCGATCTCCTCCGGCGTCCGTGCCCGCCCGAGCAGGTGGCGCATCACCTCGGGGTCCGCGTCGAGACGGTGCAGGAGCGGGAGGTGCTCGAGCGTCATGGGCCGCAGCGTGACGCGAGGCGTCGTCAGGACCGGTCGACCACCCGGGCCGGGCGCCAGGTCCTTGACCATCGCCTGGCGCGGCCACCGGTCCAGCCCCCGGTCGCGCTCGTGCTGCCGCGCCGCCGCCAGTCCCGGGCCGAGCGACGCCACCGGCAGGACCCGCCACCCCAGCCGCTCGTAGTAGGGACCGTTCCACGGCACGTCGCGGTAGGTCGTCAGGCTCATCTCCGCGTGCCCCGCGGACCGCGCCCACGTCTCCGCGGCCTCGAGGAGCCGCGCCCCCAGGCGCTGCCCCGCCTGGTCCGGGTGGACGCTGAGCTGGTCGACGTGCGGGTGGCCGTCGACGAGCCCGACCCGCACGAAGCCGACCGGCCGGTCGTCCTCGTCCGCCGTCACCCACAGCGTGCCCGCCGCCAGGGCGGGCTCGAACGCCTCGGGCGGGTCCGGGGGCATGTCCGCCACCAGGTCCATGCCGGCGCCACGGAAGAGCGGTCCCCCGGAGGCGTCGATCGCCGGCAGCAGCGGCAGGTCGTCGTCGCGGGCCACGCGAATCGTCATACGGCTCATAAGGATCCCTCCGCCACCACGGATGCCCCGGTCACCGACCGGACCATCCAGACGCTGTCACGCCGGTCGTCCGCGCTCAGCCACAGGGAGCGCGGCACCCGCCCCACCTCGGTCCACCCCATCCGCGCGTAGAACCGGCCGAGCCCCAGCCCGCTGCGATAGGTCAGGTCGCACACCTCGAGCCCGGGGAGCGTCCGGGCGACGGCGTGCATCCCGGCGAGCGCCACGGCTCCCAGGTTGCGCCCCTGCACGGCCGGGTCGACCATGAGGCGCTTCAGCGTCGCCGTGTGTCGGAAGAGCCCGTCCGCGCTGCGGATCCACCAGCCGAACCCGAGCAGGAGCCCGGTGTGGTCCCGCAGCACCGCCAGCGTCCGCAGCTCGTCGTCGGTGGCGGCGAGGGCGTCGTCGAGGGTCACCGCGACGGCCTCGCGCGGCGTGTCCCGGGTGAATCCCACCGCTCCCCCGGCGGCGTTCACGGCGCACCACAGGTCGAGCATCTGGTCCCGCAGCGACGGGTCCGCGGATCGCTCGGAGGCGCCCACGACGCGGACCCGCGGTAACCACCACGCCCGCGACGGCCCTGCCTCGACCGGGTCCCCCGGGATGACGTGCGGCTCGCCCGGCACCAGCCCGGCCGAGGCGGCGGTGCGCCCGGAGGCCGGGTTGTCGTCGCGGGCCACCGCCCGCGCCCGCCACCCGGGCAGCCACTCCGCGGCCCACGCGGTGGCGGCCCGGGCCGCCTCGCGTCCCAGGCCCTGCCCGTGGCTCTCGTGGGCGAAGCGGTAGTAGAGGTTGACGACACCGTCCTCGCCGTGCGCGAGCGGCCGCACCCCCACCACTCCCACGGGGCGCCCGGATCCGCGGTCCTCGGCGACCCAGTAGCCGAACCCGTCTGTCTCCCAACCCTCGACCCACGTCTGCAGACCGACCAGGTTGGCGGTCCGGTCGGTCGTGACGGCCCATGGCGCGTGCTGATAGAGCCGCTCGTCGGAGTGCAGGGCGTGGTGGAACGCCGCGTCCGCCGTCGTCGGCGGTCGCAGGCGCAACCTGGCCGTCTCGACGGTCCGGGGCGCACCCGGGTGGAGGGCGCGCGGGGCACGGTCGGGCGGGGCGGTGGCCATGGCGTCGACGTTAGCCGTAGCCTCCGACAGACCCCACCGGACCCCACTCCCCCACCCCCGAGGACGCTCACCCATGCCGTATGCCGCCACCGTCGACCACCCCGGCGGCACTGCACGGTTCGACGTCACCCGTGACGCCCTGGAGATGGTCGCCTCGCTCGGCGGCCACCTGCACGCCTACGTCGGCGGCGAGGGATGCCGCGCCCAGAGCCTCGCGTTCACGACGCGGGAGCCGCGCCGGGCCCTGGAGTGCCGGGTCGACGTGCCCGAGACCGCGGACGACGTCGACTGGGAGGGCACCGACTGGACCGAGGAGCGTCTGGCGGCCCTCGCCGAGCGAATCCCCTTGCGGGACTGCCGGATCACGGTCAGCGCCGAGCTCGCGCCCCTCGTCGACGGCGGGGAGCTCGACTTCGGGGACTACCTGCGGATGGAGCGGTTCGTGTGGGCGCGCCTGGCCGGCGAGGCGACGCGCGAGGGCCGCCGCTGCACCTGCCTGCGCAGCGTCGGCGTCCCTCGCGGCAAGCGGGCGACCTGCCTGGACGACGCCCGCCAGGGCCTCACCTGACAGTCGCTCCGACGGCCTGCCGGCGGTCACCAGGGTCTCCGAGGGCCGACGCGACGGACCGCTCCCCCACCGGCTGGAGGGGCGGCCCGGGCGGTCCGGCTTCAGCGCGAGGCGGCGGGCTCCACGGCATACGGCGTGAGCTCCCCCGCGAGGCGCGGGTGCACCAGGGCGTGGACCAGGGTCCCCTCCGGGGTGTGCTCCTCGCTCACGACGTCACCGTCCGCGTGCAGCCGGCTGACCAGGTCGCCCCGGTCGTAGGGCAGGAGCACGTCGACGGGGATCTCGGGCTGCGGGAGCTCCTCGGCGACGAGCCGCCGCAGCTCGTCGATGCCCTCGCCGGTGCGGGCGGACACGACGATCGAGTGCTTCTCGTTGGCCCGCAGGCGCATCAGCACCTCGGGGTCGGCGAGGTCGGCCTTGTTGATGACGATGACCTCCTTGAGGCGGTCACCACCCACCTCGGCCATGACCGCGCGCACGGCGCTGATCTGCCCCTCGGGGTCGGGGTGCGACCCGTCGACCACGTGCAGCAGCAGGTCCGAGTCACCGACCTCCTCCAGGGTCGATCGGAAGGCCTCGACCAGCTGGTGCGGCAGCGCGCGCACGAAGCCCACGGTGTCGGCCAGGGTGTAGGGCCGCCCGTCCGGGGTCTCGGCGCGGCGCACCGTCGGGTCCAGCGTGGCGAAGAGCTGGTTCTGCACGAGCACCCCCGCGCCGGTGAGGCGGTTGAGCAGCGAGGACTTGCCCGCGTTGGTGTAGCCGGCGATCGCCACGCTGGGAATCTCGTTGGCCTTGCGGCTCGCCCGCTTGGCGTCGCGGCCGGTCTTCATGCGCTTGATGTCGCGCTTGAGCTGGGCGATCTTGGTGTTGATCCGCCGGCGGTCGAGCTCGATCTTGGTCTCGCCGGGGCCACGGGAGCCGATGCCGACACCGCCGGCGGCCTGGCCACCGGCCTGGCGGGACATCGACTCACCCCAGCCGCGCAGGCGCGGCAGGAGGTACTGCAGCTGCGCCAGCTCGACCTGCGCCTTGCCCTCCCGGGACTTGGCGTGCTGGGCAAAGATGTCGAGGATCAGCGCGGTCCGGTCGATGACCTTGACCTTGACGACGTCCTCGAGGGCCCGGCGCTGCCCAGGGGTGAGCTCACCGTCGCAGATGACGGTGTCGGCGCCCTCCGCGACCACGATGTCGTGCAGCTCGGCGGCCTTGCCGCTGCCGAGGAAGGTGCCGGCATCGGGACGCTGGCGCCGCTGGATCACGCCGTCCAGGACGGTGGACCCGGCAGTCTCGGCGAGGGCCGCCAGCTCGCGGATGGAGTTCTCGGCGTCGGTCGCGGTGCCCTCGGTCCAGACGCCGGCCAGGACCACCCGCTCCAGGCGGAGCTGGCGGTACTCGACCTCGGTGACGTCCTCGAGCTCGGTCGACAGGCCGCCGACGCGCCGCAGGGCGGACCGCTCCTCGCGGTCGAGCTGCTCGCCGTCGTAGCCGTGGTCGCCCTCGTCGTCGAACGGGGCCTGGTCGACGGTGGCGCCCTCCTCGGCCAGCGCCTCGGCGCGGGAGCGGAAGAGGTCGAAGTGTGGAGTAGAAGTCATATCCCCTCAAGGGTCGCACGGGCCCCACCTGGGCGGCGAGCCGTTTAGTCCAACGCTGGACAGCCCTGCCGTATGCCGCGCCCGACGTGATCCGGGGCCGGGGCCACGCGCCGCCGCCGACCCGAGCTGAGCTCCCAGCTCACTGCGCGCCGTCCACGCGCCCCAAGATGCCCCCGAACGACCCAAGCTGAGATCCCAGCTCACCAAACTCGCCCACCGCCCCGCACCCCGGCACTCGCTTCGCTCGACCCGGGCACGGCCCCGTGGACGACCCCCACAGCGCGCAGGTCCAGCCGCTAACGGCCCACCTTCGTGCAGGTCCGCCAGGCGCCGGCGGGCTCCGCCCGCGCCTGGCGTTGCGCATCCTCGTAGCGCGCCATTCGCCCGGGCCGATCCGCCGTCCGAGGCGCCCACGCCTCCGCCCATCCGGATCGCACCTGACGCTCTCCTACGTCACCCGTGGCCGTCTCGACGTACCCCAGCAGCCGCCCGAAACGATCCCTACTAGCCACATGCGGGTCATCGGACGAGACCCGCACCACCTGGCCCATGACTGTCTCCGCCAGGGCCGCTCGCGCGCTCTGGGCGCCGCACTCGGCCGGGACCGCGCTCTTGCTGGCGCCGGGGCTCGTGCCCGAGCTCCGGCGCGTCGATGCCGAGCAGCCGCACCCGCTCCCTTCGCCCGTCGGCCTCGACCGTCACCGTGTCCCCGTCCGCCACGGACACCACTACCCCCGTCACGACGCCGCCGCCCTCCCCCTCCCCCTTGCTCGTGTCCACAACCGGGTGCGCGCACCCTGCCAGGACGAGCACCACGAGCGGAGTCAGCGACGCGGTCACCTTCACGATCCGGCGCTCCGCTCCGCGGCCGCCGCGGCGCGGCGAAGCGCCCGCCGTCGCTGCGCCGCGGAAGGCTCTGCGACCTCGTCGTCCTCGAACAGCGCCACGGTCTCGGCGCCCCTCATCTTCGGCGGCTCCGCCACCGGTCGGGCGTAGCCGCCCGACCGATTGGCCGCGTCGTAGATCACCCGCCGCGAACACCCCAACTCCTTCGCCAACGCCGCCACGGACTCCCCCGCCAGATACCGTTTGCGCACCTGCTCGGCCTCGGCCTCGGTGAACTTCCGGCGCCGGCCCTTGTAGACACCGCGCTCCTTGGCCAGCGCGATGCCCTCCGCCTGCCGCTCGGCGATCATGGCCCGCTCCAGATCGGCGGCCGCCGCCAGAACCTGCCGCTGAAACCTCGCGTACTTGTCGTCACCCCCCGGTGCGAACGTCAGGTGATTCGAGACGAACTCGACCGTCACGCCCTTCTCCACCAGGACACCCACCAGCCGCTCCAGGTCTACGAGGGAGCGGGCCAGTCGGTCGATGTGGGCGACACGAACGGTGTCACCTCGCCGCACGAAGGCGAGCAGCTGCGCCAGGCCGTCCCGCTCCGTGCCTCGCTTCCCGCTGGCGACGTCCTCGAAGGTCGTGTCGACGGCACCGATCGTCTGCTTCTGGCGGGCGGGATTCTGGCCCGCGCTCGACACTCGGATGTAGCCGACGGTCTGCCCCTGTGCGCCCATGCCCCCGACCCTAAGCGCATTGTGTGCATCAACAGGGAACTGTGGGTCGCAGGAATAAACGGCGCGAGTGTCGCAGGCTTTGATGACCTATTGACGCATCCGGGGCCGTCGGCGCCGTCCTTGGGTCATTGTGTCCCGCGTCAAGTAGTTGGCAGGATTTCGGGCTTGGAAAAGTGGGGGATGCCGGGGTCGGCCAGACCGCGGTGGACCTGTGAGGGCCGATTCCAGGACAGCGCCTCGTGGGGTCGGATGGTGTTGAACTGGGCCCGGTAGGCATCAGCCTCTCGGACCAGGTCGAGAGCATCGTCGATCTGTTCGCGGTAGAGCCGCTCATACTTCAAGCTCTGGAAGGCCCGCTCACGGACCCCGTTCTGACCCGGCGTCCTGACGCGAGTGCGGACATGGCGCAGCTCGGGATGGGCCGTGATGAAGTGCTCGAAGCGGAACGAGCGGAACGGTCCGCCGTTGTCGGTGACCAACGTGATCGGGACGATCTCACCCGTGGTGGGGTCGGTCAGGTGATCGATGAGCTTGGTGCCGTCGAGCATGGCCTCGGCCTCCGCGAGGGCAAGTTCGACACCGGCGATGGCGTCGTGCTGGTTCGCGGTGGGTGACCAGTGCCAGCCGAACTCGTACTTCGAGTAGTAGTCCGCGACGCCGGCGACCCGCCAGGTCCCGCCCCCAGTGGTCTCGTACTCACTGAAGTCGAACTGCCAGACCTGGTTCGGACCCGTGGGTGCCGCGGCGAAGGCGGCCTTGCGTTGCTTGGCCAACTCCCGGCGCTGTTTCTGGTAGTCAGCATGGAGCAGGAGGCCTTCGTGGGCCATGATCCGCAACACCGTCGACGGCGAAAGCCCGTGCCCGTCGTGACGGACCATGGCCCAGATCTTGCGATGGCCCCAGGCGGGATGCTTGCCGGCCATCGTCACCACAGCTTCCCGGTGCTGGTCGCGTGATGGGGCCGCCAGGGACCTTTGACTGGTTCGCCTGCCCGGGCTTTGGCTTGCCAGCGTCGCCAGGTTCGTTCGGGAATGTCGAGCAGGTCGCAGAACCTCGAGGTCGACATTCCCTCGTCGATCCGGATTACCTCGAGGTCTTCGAAGGGCCCAACCGGCCCTCCGCGCTCTTCTTCCAGACCCGGAGTTCGACCGCGGCCTCGCCGAGCGCCAAGGTGAGGTCTTCGACCTGGGCCTCCAGCTGCGCCTCGCGGGTCGACGGCCTGAACCGCCCCGGGTTCAGTGGAGAGTCGTGTGTGCTTCGGCGGCGGTTGCCGTCGAAGGGTTGCGGGCAGCGTAGTAGGCGTTCTCGTACGCTGCGGGTGCGAGGTAGTCGCACCAGGAGTGCGGG
>NZ_WLVL01000004.1 GCF_009707125.1 Arsenicicoccus cauae | reverse complement strand
CCTCGTCTGGTGAGTGCAAACGAGCCCCGCAGCGGATCGACCGACAGATCCTGTTAAAGACCCTCAGTCAGTCAGACGCTGAGTCAGGACGACCGCTGCGGGGCTCACTCACATCATCACTGTCAGACGCGGAAGGGGATGCCCGTCAGCTCCTCGCAGAGCTGCCACAGCTGGGCAGCCTTGCGGCGGTCGTGGGAGGCCGCCGTCGAACCGACGGTGCGCGGGTGCCCGTGCGCCTCCATGAACCCGTCCGGCCCGACGAACGACCCACCCGGCAGGTCGTCGACCGTCGCGGCGTACAACGAGGGCAGCGCCCCCATCGCGGCGGGCTGCGCCACCGTGCTCACCTTGTTGAGCTGCAGCATCACCCGGTCGGGCCAGGCGGACCCGGTGCGTCCCTGCAGGTTGGTGGACGAGTAGCCCGGGTGCGCCGCCATCGAGCGCAGCGGCGAGCGAGCACCCGTCAGCCGCCGCTGCAGCTCGTACGCCAGCATCAGGTCGGCGAGCTTGCTCTGCCCGTAGGCGACCCACGGGTTGTAGCGCCGCCGCTCGAAGTTGGGGTCCGCCAGGTCGATCCGGCCCATGCGGTGCATCAGCGAGGACAGCCACACCACGCGATCCGTCAGGCGCGGCAGCAGCTGAGCGGTCAGCGCGAAGTGCCCCAGCACGTTGGTGCCGAGCTGCGTCTCGAAGCCGTCCTCGGTGCGCGAGAACGGCACGGCCATCAGCCCGGCGTTGTTGATCAGCGTCTCGATGCGCCAGTCGTCGACACCCTCGGCGAACTCGCGCACCGAGGCCAGCGAGGCGAGGTCGAGGTGTCGCACCTCGGCCCCGCCGGGCCCGCTCAGGTCCAGGGAGGCTCGGGCCGCCTCGCCCTTGTCCGTGTCGCGGCAGGCCATGACGACATACGCGCCCTTGTCGACGAGCGCTCGCGTGGTCGCGAGGCCGAGCCCGGAGTTGGCTCCGGTGACGACGAAGACGCGGCCGGTCTGGTCGGGGATGTCCTTGGCGGTCCAGGTGCTCATGGCACCAGTGTGGCTCAGAGGGCCATCTGACCGCGCGCGACCTCCTTGACGATGCCGCCGAGCGAGACCTGGCCGTCGGCGTCGATGTCGAGGTGGATCATCGAGGGGCGCTCGATGTCCTCGCCCTGGTAGACGCGGTAGTGCTGGTCGCGCTCGCCCCGGGACACGAGGACCTCGCCGAGCCGGCCGGCGCCGGACGCCGTCGCCGCGACCTCGAGGACGCCGCCCTGCGGTCCGTAGAACATGCGGGAGGCGACGTCGCCGTCCTCGCGCCAGGCCCAGACGTAGATCTGGGGCTCGACGTGCAGCAGCATGGCGTACTGGTGCAGGAGGCGGGCGTCGATCTTGGACTCGCGCACGTCCTGGGCGGTCGCGAGCTGGAGCACGATGGTCGACCGGGTGAAGGTGACCTTGACGGTGGGATCGACGATCGCGGGGATCTTGCGGCCCACGAGCCCGGCCAGGAAGCGCTTCTCCGTGCGGATCTCCTCGATGACCGAGCTGCGGCCGAGCATCGTCCACCGGTCGCCGGAGTCGATCACGTGGATCAGCTGCTTCCTGCCGGCGAGGTAGACGTCGCCCTCGCCGCCGTCCAGCTCTCGCACGACGTGCGCGGTCGCCATGGACGCGCTGCCGGCGAAGCCCGAGGCGCCCTCGGGCTGGAAGAAGCGGACCGTGGCGTGCCCCTCGTCGTCCTTGCCGGTGATGAACGAGCACTCGGTCCCGAGCTGCCGAGCGGTGCGCTTCATGGTCTCCTCGTCGAGACCGCCGGCGTCGGTGAACACGGCCACCGCGTTGCCGGAGAACAGGTCGTCCGGCGTGGTGAACACGTTGAGGATTCGGTAGTCGGAAGGCATGGGCTCAGGGTATCGGCCCTGCCCGCGCACGTCCTCGGGAGCCCGGGACGAGCCGTTGTGAGACGGGTCGCACCCCCTTCGCCCCCTGTCGGTGCCGTGGTCCACAATCGACGGTATGACGGATCAGAGCCGACCCCTCGCGCCCCAGCCCGACGACCTCACCGGACCGGCGGCGGTCGCTGCCGTCGCGGACGAGGCCGTCGAGGTGGCCCGACGCTGGGAGCGCGCCACCGCCGAGGGCGCGACCCGGTCCGAGCGCGCCACGTCCGACCAGCTGGGCGCCCTGCTGCGCGACGAGACGGGTCTGGACCTGGCGGTGACCTTCGTCGACGAGGTGGCCCGGCCCGAGGATCCCTATGTCGCGGCCAAGGTGCTCTCCACGCTCACGGCCGGGGACGCCGGTGCCTTCCTCGGCCGGGTCGACCGCTCGTTGCTGGGCCTCGGCGCCAAGGTCGCCCGGCTCGCCCCTCCCGTGGTCGTGCCGATCGCCCGCGCTCGGCTGCGCCAGATCGTCGGCCACCTGGTGGTGGACGCCGACGACCCGGCGCTCGCCCGGCACCTCGCCAAGGCCCGCGCCGAGGGCTTCCGGCTCAACGTCAACCTGCTCGGCGAGGCCGTGCTCGGCGAGCACGAGGCCGCGAGCCGGGCCGAGCGCACCCGCCAGATCCTCGCCCGCCCCGACGTCGACTACGTCTCGATCAAGGTGTCCTCCTTGGTCAGCCAGATCTCGACGTGGGACAGCGAGGGCACCGTCGACCGGGTCCTGGACCGCCTGCGCCCGCTCTACCGCACCGCCGTCGCCAAGACTCCGCACGCCTTCGTCAACCTCGACATGGAGGAGTACAAGGACCTCGACCTGACCATGGCGGTCTTCGAGCGGCTGCTGGCCGAGGAGGAGTTCCACGACCTCGAGGCCGGCATCGTCCTGCAGGCCTATCTCCCCGACGCGCTGCCTGCCCTGGAGCGCATGCTCGACCTCGCCCGCCGCCGCCGGGCCGCAGGGCACGCCGGCATCAAGGTCCGCGTCGTCAAGGGCGCCAACCTCGCCATGGAGCAGGTCGAGGCCGAGCTGCACGACTGGGAGCAGGCGCCCTACACCACCAAGGAGGACGTCGACGCCAACTACCTGGCGTTCGTCGAGCGCGCGCTGCGCCCCGACGCCACCGAGGTCATGCGCCTCGGCGTCGCCTCGCACAACCTCTTCGACACCGCCGTCGCCTACCTCCTCGCCCAGCGGCGCGGGTGCCTGGACGCGCTGGACATCGAGATGCTGCAAGGGATGGCGCCCAGCCAGGCTCGCGCGGTCAAGGCCGCCGTGGGGTCGGTCCTGCTCTACACCCCCGTGGTCGCGCCCAAGGACTTCGACGTCGCGGTCAGCTATCTGATCCGGCGCCTCGAGGAGAACGCCCAGAAGCAGAACTTCCTGCACGCAATGTTCTCCGCCGACGGGGACGGCACGGGAGCCTCGCCGAAGGGCCGGCCCGGCGCCGCCGACCGACCGCACGACGCGATGGCCGACCAGGAGCGACGTTTCCGCGAGTCGGTCGCCGCCATGGCGACCACGCCCGTCGGCCCGCGCCGCTGCGCCGAGCGCGCCCGCATCGGGGACCGCTTCGCCAACACCCCCGACTCCGACCCGTCGCTGCCCGCGACCCGTGCCTGGGCCCGGGACGCCCTCGCCGCCGACCCGCACACCTGCACCTCGCCGGTCCTGTCGACCCCGGACGAGGTCGACGCGGTGGTCGCCCGCGCGGTGGCGGCGGCCCCGGGATGGGCCGGGCGGTCGGCATACGACCGGGCGCAGGTGCTGCGTGACGCCGCCCGCGCGCTGGAGGCCCGGCGCGGCGAGCTGATCACGATCATGGCGGCCGAGGGCGGCAAGACCGTCGCCGAGGCCGACCCGGAGATCTCCGAGGCCATCGACTTCGCGCGCTACTACGCCGAGCGCGGGCTGGAGCTCAGGACCGGCGCGAGCGCGCACACCGACGGGTCGCGCTTCACCCCCGACCGGGTCGTGCTGGTCACCCCGCCGTGGAACTTCCCCGTCGCCATCCCCATCGGCGGCGTGCTGGCCGCCCTGGCAGCCGGAGCGGCGGTCGTCATCAAGCCCGCGCACCCCACCCCGGGCTGCGTGGAGGTGGCCGCCGAGGCGCTGTGGGAGGCCGGCGTCCCCCGCGAGGTGCTGCAGGTGGTCCGCACCGACGAGCGCGAGGCCGGCCGCGCCCTGGTCTCGCACCGGGAGGTCGACACCGTGATCCTCACCGGGGCCTCCGAGACGGCCCGCATGTTCGCCGGGTGGCGCACCGAGCACCCCGCCGGGCCCCGCGTCTACGGCGAGACCTCCGGCAAGAACGCCCTGGTCGTGACCCCCGCCGCGGACCTCGACCTCGCCGCCGCCGACCTGGTCCGCAGCGCCTTCGGCCACGCCGGCCAGAAGTGCTCGGCCGCGTCGCTCGGCATCCTCGTCGGCTCGGTGGCGCGGTCGGAGCGCTTCCGGCGCCAGCTCGTCGACGCCGTGCGCTCGCTGCGCGTCGGCTGGCCGCACGACCTCGGCACCACCATGGGCCCGATCATCGAGGTGCCCGAGGACAAGCTGCGCCGAGCGCTCACGACGCTGGAGCCCGGCGAGTCCTGGCTGGTCGAGCCCGAGCAGCTCGACGACTCGGGTCGCCTCTGGTCGCCCGGCCTCAAGGAGGGCGTCCGGCCCGGCTCGTTCTTCCACCTCACCGAGGTGTTCGGCCCGGTCCTCGGCCTGATGACCGCCCGGACGCTCGAGGAGGCGGTCGAGCTGCAGAACGCCACGGCCTTCGGCCTCACCGGCGGGCTGCACAGCCTCGACCCCGACGAGATCGCCTGGTGGACCGAGCACGTCGACGTGGGCAACGCCTATGTCAACCGCCACATCACCGGCGCGATCGTGCAGCGGCAGAGCTTCGGCGGGTGGAAGGACTCCGTGGTCGGCCCCGGCGCCAAGGCCGGCGGTCCCAACTACGTGGCCCTGCTCGGCTCGTGGAGCGAGGACGGGCTGCCGCAGCACGGGGCCGAGCCCTCGCCCCGCGTGCGCCGGCTGGTGGGCCGGCTCGCGCCGCTGGTCGTGGGCGCCGGTGGCGCGGGCGACGCCGGTGACCTGGAGCAGGCCCGCACCTGGCTCGACGCGGCCCTGCGCTCGGACGCGCAGGCGTGGCGCTCCGAGCTCGGCGTGGAGGTCGACGAGACGGGGCTGTCGGTGGAGGCCAACCTCTTCCGCTATCGCCCGCACCCCGAGGTGACCGTCCGGCTCGAGCCCGGCGCCCGCCCGGTCGAGCTGGTCCGCCTGCTGGCGGCCGCCGAGCTCGCCGGGTCGGCCGTGCGCATCAGCGCCGACCCCCAGGCCGCCGGCCCGCTGGAGGCACTGCGCACCGGCGACGGCGAGGCCCGCCAGGCCGCCGACGACCTGGGCGAGCTGCTCACCATCGAGGACCGACCGACCTTCGTCGAGCGGCTGCAGGGGAGCCAGACGTCGGCGCGGGTGCGCGCGGTCGGGCAGGACGGCGAGGTCGCGGACCTGGTCCACGCCCTCGCGGGATCCCCCGTCACGGTGCTCGCCGACCCGGTGCTGGCCAACGGTCGCCGCGAGCTGCTGACCTTCCTGCGCGAGCAGGCGATCAGCCGCACCCTGCACCGGTACGGTCACGTGGCGCCGGACCTCGCCCGATGACGGTCCGCCGCTCCCCGGCCCCCCCGCACCAGCCCGACCCCGCACACGAGGGGAGGGCCGGGCGCAGGAGCCGGTCGTGGGGGTCGCGCCTGGGCGAGGGCTTGGTCCTGTCCGTCACCTTCCTGATCTTTCGGCTGGTGATGGGCTGGCTCGGGCTGTTCGAGCGCGAGCCGTTCCTGGCGAGCGCCTCGGCGGCGCTGCTGTTCGGCGCGTTCTGGGTCGTGGTCGACCTGGCGTGGGACGTCTGGCGGCGCCGGCGGGAGGAGCGCCGGTGACGCGGGGTCGTCCCGTCGTCCGGGCGCTCACCGTCGCTGAGCCGACCGCCGAGGCGCGACCCGCCGCAGGACGACGTCCGCGATCTCGGCCGCGTGCTCGACCGGCAGCCCGTGCCGGGCGCCGCGCAGCACCACCAGCTCGGCCCCGGGTATGCGGCGGGCGAGCAGCTCGCCGTTGCCCAGCGGGTTGACGCGATCGGCATCCCCGTGGACCACGACGGTGGGCGCGGCGATGCGGGGCAGCGAGTCCCACGCGTCGTGGCCGTGGGAGGCGCGATAGTGCAGGCCCCGCTGCGCCGATCGGGTCGTGGTCGCCGCGTCGGCGGACTCGGCGAGCTCGTGGTGCGCCCCGAGCCAGGCGGGGGTGTAGCTCAGCAGGGCCATCTCCATCGGGTCGCACCGCGCGATGGTGGCGTCGACGTCGTCCGCCCGCGGGACCCCGTGCCGGTCCCCCGGCGAGGTGCACAGCAGGGTCAGGCTCGCGACGCGCTCGGGGTGCCGGATCGCGAGCCACTGCGCGATGCGTCCACCCATGGAGTGGCCGACCACGTGCGCCCGCCCCACGCCCAGCCGCTCCAGCACCCAGGCCGCGTCGTCCGCGAAGGATCCCGTGGTCGGCGGGTCCCTCCGGTCCATGTCGTCGCTGTCACCGGTGCCGCGCTGGTCGATCGCGATGGTCTCGACGTCGCCCTCGAGCACCCCGCGCGCCGCGAGCTCGGCGACCAGCACGTCGTAGAGCCGGTGGTCCTGGCTCATGCCCGGCAGCAGCAGCACCGGCGCGCCGCCCTCGACGCCGGACCGCCACACCGCCAGGCGCGAGCCGTCGGCCAGCTCGACCACGTCCTTCGGCATACGGCCCCGTCCTCCCTGGCGACCCGCGAGTGAACGCATGGCGACCGACGACGGCCGCTCCGCCAACCTAGCGCCCCGTGACGAGCGTGGTCGGCTCGGCGTCGGGCTGGGCGCGCACGGTCACGCGCCCGGAGTCCATCTGCCAGACCAGCTCGTGCGGGGCCCCGGTGCCCTTGACGGTCACGCCCTCGCTGGCCCAGCCGACGATCTCGCCCTGCCACTCCTCGGGCACGATGTAGGACGCGCGCGTGCCCGGCTGACCGACGCGGTAGGCCTCGAGCCGCTCGCCGCCGTCGTCGTGGATCGCCACGACGACGAAGCGGCCGTTGGGGCTGGTCGCGAAGCTGTGGGCCGAGCCGTTGCCCGCCGAGGCGAGCACGATGGCCGACCCGTCGCTCGCCACGCTGAGGAGCCGCGCCTGGTTGGGCGGTGCCGAGTCGGTCGTCGAGTCGTGGGACCCCACGAGGGCGACATAGCGGTCCCCGACGCGGGTGCCGGCGATCTTGACGCGGGCGCCGGTGGGGAACCCCACGGGACCGAAGGGGGTGTCGAAGCTCTCGCCCGACGCGGTCCCGCCCGTCGCGGTCGGCGTGCTCGCCGGGGTCGGTGTGCTCGCCGGGGTCGGTGTGCTCGCCGGGCTCGACGTCGACGTGGCCGATGGGACGTCCGTCGGCGACGCCGACGTGGAGCGGGGGGCAGACGGCTCGTCGGAGGTAGCCCCCGGAGTGCTGGTGCGGGGGCTCGGCCCCCCGCCGGACCGGGTGCTGCTGGGCGCGGGCGTCGGGTCGGCGGGCTCCGTCGTGACCTGCGACGTCGGGGGTGTCGCAGGCACGACCTTGTCCTCGGGGTCCTGACCGTCCGAGAGCCGCGGCACGAGGACCGCCGCCCCCACCACCAGCGCGAGCGTCGTGCCCGCACCGGCCATCGCGGTCACGCGACGGCGGCGACGCACGACCTTGCCGCGCTCCACGACCCACTCACCGAGGTCGGGCGAGGGCCGCACGTCGTGGGCGTGCCCCTCCAACGCCCGCCTCACCAGGCGTCCGAGATCGTCATCCCGCATGACCCAACCCCCTCTCCCACACCTCGTCACGGGCAGGCACGACCTTGCGCAGGTTGGCCAGGCCACGTGAGATCTGGCTCTTCACCGTGCCCAGGGAGCACCCCATGACGTCTGCTATCTCCGCCTCCGGGAGGTCCTCGTAGAACCGGAGCACGAGCGCCGTGCGCTGACGCGACCCGAGCGTCTGCAGCAACGCCCACATCCCGTCCCGCTCGTCGATGTCGTGCCGGTCGTCGACGGCCTGGTCCGGTGTCGTCTCCGTTGCGTACTCACGCCGCCCGACCTTGCGCCACACCGAGATGTTGGTGCGCGTCATGGCCGTGCGGGTGTAGGCATCGACGGACCTGTGGTCCGCGATCTTGTGCCACGACAGGTAGACCTTGACCAGAGTGCTCTGGAGCAGGTCCTCCGCCGCGGCGTGATCACCCGTCAGCAGGTACGCGTAGCGGAGCAACGGTCCGGAGCGTGCTGCCACGAAGGCAGTGAACTCCTCGTCGCGCTCGTCCATGGGGCTCCATCCCTCCCCCAAGAGGTGCTGACACCCGAAGGACGCGGGCGCCGCTCCTCAGGTTGCACACCATGGTCACGATCTGCCAACCGTTCCCCTACCTAGGCCGATAGGGGGAGACCGCGTCGGAGTCGGGGGCTACTCTCCCCTCCATGAGCACCGCCGCCAGCGCCCCCTCGGGCGACCGCCGTCCCCTCGTGGTGATGGAGCAGGTCAACAAGCACTTCGGGGACCTGCACGTCCTCCGCGACATCGACCTGACGGTCCACGAGGGTGAGGTCGTCGTCCTGATCGGCCCCTCGGGGTCGGGCAAGTCGACCCTGTGCCGCACGATCAACCGGCTCGAGACCATAGAGTCCGGCTCCATCTCCATCGACGGCCGCCCCCTCCCCGAGGAGGGCAAGGCCCTCGCCCAGCTGCGGTCCGACGTGGGCATGGTCTTCCAGTCGTTCAACCTCTTCGCCCACAAGACGATCCTCGACAACGTCACCCTCGGCCCGACCAAGGTGCGCGGGGTCGGCCGCAAGGACGCCGAGGCCCGGGCCCGCCAGCTCCTGGACCGGGTGGGCGTCGGGCACCAGGCCGACAAGTACCCCGCCCAGCTGTCCGGCGGCCAGCAGCAGCGCGTCGCGATCGCCCGCTCCCTGGCCATGGACCCCAAGGTCATGCTCTTCGACGAGCCGACGTCGGCCCTGGACCCCGAGATGATCAACGAGGTCCTCGACGTCATGACCCAGCTGGCCCGCTCCGGCATGACCATGATCGTCGTCACCCACGAGATGGGCTTCGCCCGCAAGGCCGCGGACCGTGTCGTGTTCATGTCCGACGGGCGAATCGTCGAGCAGGCCACCCCCGAGCAGTTCTTCACCAACCCCCAGTCGGATCGCGCCAAGGACTTCCTCGGCAAGATCCTCACCCACTGAGCCGGCCCGCCGGCCACCACCCGAGGAGATCTCATGACGATCCGTCGCACCACCACCGCCGCGGCAGCCATCGCGCTCGCCGCCACCTCCCTCGCCGCCTGCGGCAGCTCCGGCGACCAGGCCGGCTCCGGCTCGTCCGGCTCCGGCGCCTCCTCCGGCGCCGGCGGGGGGACCGTCAAGGTCGGCATCAAGTTCGACCAGCCCGGCCTCGGCCTCAAGCAGGGCTCGACCTATTCCGGCTTCGACGTGGACCTGGCGACCTACATCGCCAAGGAGATGGGCAAGACCCCCGAGTTCGTCGAGGCCGTCAGCGCCCAGCGCGAGGCCATGCTGCAGGCCGGCAAGGTGTCCTACATCGTCGGCACCTACTCGATCACCGACAAGCGCAAGCAGAAGGTCGACTTCGCCGGCCCCTACTTCGTGGCCGGCCAGGACCTGCTCGTCCGGGCGGACGACACCACGATCACCGGCCCCGACGCTCTCTCCGGCAAGAAGCTCTGCTCGGTCAAGGGCTCCACCTCGGCCACCAAGATCAAGGACCAGTACCCCAACGTCCAGCTCCAGGAGTACGACACCTACTCCAAGTGCGTGGAGGCCCTGTCCAGCGGCTCCATCGACGCGCTGAGCACGGACAACACGATCCTCGCGGGCTACGCCGGCCAGTCGCAGTACCAAGGCAAGCTCAAGGTCGTCGGCAAGACCTTCAGCACCGAGAACTACGGCGTCGGCATCAAGAAGGGCGACACCGCCACCTGCCAGAAGGTCACCGACGCGATCACCAAGTACATCTCGTCCGGCGAGTGGCAGAAGTCGATCGACAAGAACCTCGGCACCGGCGGCTTCAAGGTCGACACCAGCAAGAACCCCCCGAAGCCCGCGGCCTGCGCCTGACCTCGGGCTCGCGTCCTCCCCGCCGCACCCTCCTCGCGGCGGGGAGGCGCCTCGCACGGTGAGCCCGTATGCCGGGGCGCCCCGGCATACGGGCTCACCGCACCCCCGCCGGCCCCCCACCCCCAAGGAGTCCGGATGCAAGAGCTCTTCAGCGAGTTCGACATCCTCGGCGCGTTCTGGATGACCATCAAGCTGACGGTCATGTCCGGCATCGGCGCCCTCGTCATCGGGACGATCCTCGCGATCTTCCGCCTGTCCCCCGTCCCGATGCTGCGCTTCCTCGGATCGCTGTACGTCAACGTCGTCCGCAACACCCCGCTGACGCTGATCGTCGTCTTCTGCTCGCTCGGGCTCGTCGCGCAGCTCAACCTGCGCCTCGCCAGCGCCCAGTCGCCGACCTTCATCAGGGACAACAACGTCAGGTTCGCGGTGGCGGCGCTGTCGATCTACACCGCCGCGTTCGTGTGCGAGGCGCTGCGGTCGGGCGTCAACACCGTGCCCGTCGGCCAGGCGGAGGCGGCCCGTTCCCTCGGCCTGGGCTTCCGCCAGACGCTGACCCAGGTCGTGCTGCCGCAGGCCTTCCGCGCCGCGTTGGTGCCGCTCGGCAACACGCTCATCGCCCTGACCAAGAACACCACGGTCGTGTCCGTCATCGGCGTCGCCGAGATCTCCTACCTGCAGGCCCAGGTCATCGAGGACCGGCCCGACGCGATCATGGCCTTCTTCGTGATCGTCGCGCTGGGCTTCGTGATCCTCACGCTGCCGATGGGGCTGCTCTTCACCCGTCTCGCCACCCGCCTGGAGGTCAAGCGATGAGCTCGGACGCATCCGTCCTGTTCGACGCCCCCGGTCCGCGGACCCGCCGCAACCAGCGCGTCGTCGCCGGGGTCCTCCTGCTGGTCGCCGTCGCGATCGGGGTCTGGGTCCTGATGCAGCTCGGCGCCAAGGGCCAGCTCGCGGCCGCCAAGTGGCGCCCGCTGCTGTGGACGGACGTCTGGTCGGAGTACCTCCTGCCCGGCATCCTCGGCACGCTGCGCGCCGCCGCCATCTCGATCGCGGCCGCGTCGGTGATCGGTCTGCTGCTGGGTGTCGGGCGCCTGTCGGGGATGACCCCCGTCCGTTGGCTGTGCGGGGCGGTCGTGGAGGTCTTTCGTGCGATCCCGGTGCTCGTGATGATGCTCGGGTCGTACGCCCTCTACGTCGACCGCGGGATGTTCCCCGGCTACGAGTCCCTCGCGGGCGTGGTCACCGGGCTCACGCTCTACAACGGCTCCGTCATCGCCGAGCTGGTCCGCTCCGGCGTCAACAACCTCCCCAAGGGCCAGGCCGAGGCGGGGCTTTCGATCGGCCTGCGCCCCGGCCAGGTGATGCGCTCCGTGCAGCTCCCCCAGGCCCTCACCGCCATGCTCCCGTCGCTGGTCAGCCAGCTGGTCGTGGTGCTCAAGGACACGGCGCTGGGCTACGTCATCCTCTACGAGGAGCTGTTGCGCAAGGCCGACCAGATCGGCTCCTGGCAGGGCAACGTCGTGCCGGCGCTGATCTTCGTGGCGGTCCTCTACATCGTGATGAACTACGCCCTCACCACGCTGGCCGGCCTCATCGAGCGCCGGATGCGTCACCGCGGTCACACGGCGGCGCTCCCGGCCACGCCGAGCGCCGCCGAGGGTCAGCCGGCCGCTCCCTAGCCCTCCCACCCCCGCCGACTGGTCACTTCCCGGCGCGCGACGCCGTCGGGAAGTGACCAGTCGGCGAGGGGGTGGTGGGGGCCGTGACCGGCACGATGCACCAGGGCAGCAGGTGCTGCACGATCGGCCCGATGCCCACGGCATACAGCACGGTCCCGAGGCCCACGCCGCCGCCGAGCAGCCAGCCGACGGCGAGGACGGTGACCTCCAGCGAGGTGCGCACGAGCCGCAGCGACAGGCCCGTGCGGTGCGCGATGCCGGTCATCAGGCCGTCCCGCGGGCCAGGCCCGAGCTGCGCCCCGATGTAGAGCGCGCCTGCCAGCCCGTTGAGCACGATCCCGGCCACGAGGAGAACCGCGCGCACCCACAGGGACGACGGCGCGTCGAGCCAGCTCAGCGTCCAGTCGGTGGCGACGCCGATCCAGACCGCGTTGGCCACCGTGCCGAGACCCGGCCACTGCCGCAGCGGTATCCACGCCAGCAGCACGGCCACGCCCACGACGATGACGGTGACCCCGATCGACATCGGCAGGTGCAGGGCAACCCCGACGTGGAAGACGTCCCACGGGTCCAGGCCGAGGGCTGCGCGGATGATCATGCTCATCGACACGCCGTAGAGCGTGAGCCCCACCATCAGCTGCGTGATCCGTCGCGGCAGGCGGCCGGCACGCAGCTGCTGCACCGGGGTCATCGGCTGGAGGGTGCGGGTGGGGCGCGTCATACGACCATCATCACCGACGACTGGATTGGTCGGACATGGCCACTGGAGCGTTGGCGGACCGTATGCCGCCCCGCCGCCTCTCGGTGCCCGTGACCACCTGCACACCCTCGTGACCGCGGCCCTGCCCGGCTGGGAGGCCCAGGTGCCCCGCGGCGGCCTGAGCCTGTGGTGACGCCTGCCCCGACCGCGGTCGTCCGCGCTGGTCACGGCCGCCGCCCGGCGCGGGGTGCGGCTGGCACCCGGGCGGGCTAGAGCGCGAGCACCTCGATCTCGTAGCGCAGCGTGTGCGTGTCCCCCGGCGCGAGGGTGATCTCGTCCGCCAGCACGTTGCCGCCCTCCACGCACAACATCCCCGGCCACTCGTCGTCTCCCATGTCGGCGAGGCCGGCGGCCTTGTCCGCCCAGGGGTTCCACACGACCGTGCTCGCCGACCCGGACGTCGTCACGCGCAGCCGACGCCCGAGCACCGGGTCGACGACGGTGACCGGGCACGCCGAGCGATAGACCCGGTCGGTCTCGCCCCGCAGCGTCACCGGCCCCTCCTGGCGGTGGGTGCGGCCCTGGTCGGTCTTGTCGACGTAGGACGCCCGGTCCAGGCCGTCGAGCCGCACCTGGCGCACGTCACCCACCACCAGATAGGCGTGCAGGGCCTCCTCGTAGGTCTCCTCCTGCGACCCTACGTTGGTCACGCGCAGCGCGAGCTCGAGGCGGCGGCCGGCGCGGACGTCATACGTCGCGCGGAGCGCACCCAGGGTGAGGGAGAGCTGCGCCCGCCCCTCCTCGATCCCGACCGGCTCCCAGGGTGTCGTGCGCGCGGGGCCGTGCGAGGGCTTGCGGTCGCCGGAGCGGCCGGGGCCGAACCACGGGAAGCAGATGGGCACCCCGCCCCGGATGGCCGTCCCCTCCTGGAGGAAGGTGTCATGGCTGACCCACAGGACCGGCTGCTCGCCGACGGGGGTCCAGGTCACCAGGTGCGCCCCCTGCTCGTGGATCGCAGCGGTCGCCTCGGGGCCGGAGATGTCGTGGGGTGCGGGGAGAGTGCCCATGACCAGACCGTATGGCGTGCCCGCGGCCGACGTCACCCGGGGTGGCCGCTTCCGGTGCAGCCCGGGTCAGGCCGGCTCGACGTCGCGCGTGGCACGCACGAACCGGCTCTGCGACAGCCCGGCCGCGACCAGCTGGGCACGAGCAGGGCCGGCGACGACGCGCAGGTCCGCCGAGGTGGCGAGGTGCTTGGTCACGACGCCGGCCACCGCCAGGACCGCCGCGGGCCCGAGGTAGCCCACCCCCGACAGGTCGAGGACGTGGGGACGGGTCGGCTGCGGCAGGCCGGCCAGCTCGTCCCGCAGCTGCGGGACGGCCTCTGCGGCGCCGGCCGCGTCGAGATCCCCGGCCACGGCGACCACGGGGATGGCGAGTTGATGCCCCACCTCCACGGACGGGGCAACGCGCTCGGCCGACCACGCCGGGGCCGCCTCGCCCTGGGGGACCTCCAGCAGCGGGGCGCACCGCGGGTCCAGCAGCACCGACAGGAGTCGGTCCAGGTGGGTCGGGTCGCCGGCTCGCGCGCTCGCGCCCTCGACCAGGCGGGCAGCGAGGGTGCGCACGCGCGTGTTGGTGCGCTGGGAGTACCACCCGAGCAGGGAGAAGGCCTCGTCCGCGGTGATGCCGTAGGCCAGGACGAGGACGCCCTTGGCCTGCTCGATGAGCGCGCGGGCCTCGACGACCTCGTCGAGCTGGTCCGTCATCTCCTCGGCGACCGCCCTCTGCACCATCGGCCCCACGTCGAGCAGGTAGCCGGACGCCCCGACGAGGGAGCCGTCGTCGTCGTAGGAGCCGAGCCCCACGGCCAGCACGTCCCGCTCCTGGCCGTCGTGCCGGACGAGCCGGCGGCGGTGGGCGAACGCCTCGCCGCGGCGGAGCGCCTCGGAGGCCGCCACCGCGAGGTCGGCGTCCGCGGGGTCGAGGTGGGTCAGGAACAGGTCCAGGCCGTCGGGGCCCTGACCGGGCTCGAGTCCGTGCAGGGCGTACAGCTCCGGGGACAGCGACCACTCCAGGTCCTGGGGACCGCGCACCTCGACCTGCCACGACGCGGGGAGGATCGTGGGCCTGTCGTCACTCATGTCGTTCACGTCGCTCCAGAGCCGTGGGACGCGCACCGAGACGGCGCAGGATCTGTCGCTAGGGCTGAACGACGCGCTGGCCCGGGAGCACCCGGGGCCAGCCGACGCATTTTAAGCCCTGCACGGCTGCCCTCCCAACTGCGGCTGCTCCTCTCGGCGCTGCTCCGCGTGACGGGTGACCCACCGTGCCAGAGTGACGGTGCGAGCTGCCTCCGTCGGAGGCGGGTGGCGACGTGGAGGTGGATCCTTGCGGACCCCAGCGACCGACCGGACCCGGGTCGCCGCCCTGACCTGTGCGGTGGTCCTGCTCGTCGTGGTGGCAGCGCATGCGTTCGTCGGCTGGGCGCGGCACCGTGGCCCCGGGCAGCCGCCGGCCATCAACCCCACCGTGGTGGTCCTCGGCCTCGTCACCGCCTTGCTGCTCGCCGGGTGGGCCCTCGTGGGCCGGGCCCGGGACCGCGTCACCGACCGCATCCGCGCCCACCACCCCGAGCGCCGGGTGGTGCTGGAGACGGCCGACCTGCCGTCGGGCACCGGTGCGGAGACGGGCGCTGAGGTTGCGGCCGGGGCTGGCGCGGCGGCATGGGACGACCCGCTGACCGCGGCTGCGTGGCGAGGCGCCTGTCGGCGGCGCCTGGTCCCCCCGCTCGTCCTCGCGCTGGCGGCCCTGGTGCTCCTGCTGGTCACGGGCCTGATGTCGCGTATGGCGAGCGCAGAGCTGCACGACCGCGGGGTCCGCACGCCGGCGCAGGTGACGGCCTCGGGGTGGACCTACACCGGGCTCGGTCACTCCCCGTGGGTCCGGGTGACCCACGTGGAGGGCGGCCGGACCTATGCCTCGGTCGTGCACGGCGTGGATCCGCAGGTGGTGCCGGTGGGCACGCAGCTGACGGTGGTCGTCGACCCGGACGACCCCGAGACGGTGGGCGCGGTCGACGACCCCGCCCCGTCCGCCGTCACGCAGTGGTGGCAGAACCTCCTGCGTCTCGCGCTGGTGGTGGGTCTCGGCTGGGCCGGGGTGGCCGGGGCACGCATGCTCGCGTGGCGATCGGCGCTGCGGAGCGGGCCGTGGCAGCCGTGGCGCCTGCTGTCGGCCGCGCCCGCGGGGCGGGGCGTCGTGCTGGCGCTGCAGGACCGGGCCGGGGACGTCCCGGTCGTCGCCCGGTCCGGCGGGGTGCCCGGGGGCGGGGTGCCCGCCGACCTGCGCGGCGCCGCGGGGACCGACGAGGTGGGCGTGCTCCCGGGACCGCGTCATCACCTGTTGCTGGGCCGGCGCCTGCTCCTCGCCACGTCCTCCGGGGTCGTCGAGGCGGTCCTCCCACGCACCGTCGCCGAGGCGTCGCGCCTGGCCCGTTGAGGGGGGTGGCGCGTCAGCGCTCGAGCACCGCCACGAGGAAGTCGCTGCCCTGACGGAACGCCCTCAGGTCCCACGACGACAGCAGCACCGACTCCGTGAGGCCCGCCACGCGCGTGTCCATCCGGAACGCCCCGAAGTCGTAGCCACGGCCTGCCCCGAACCCCACGACCAGGCGTCCACCCTCGGCCAGGTGCGACCCCATCCGGCGCAGCACCTCCACCCGGGTGCTCGCCGCGAGGAAGGTCATGACGTTGCCGCCGCACACCACGACGTCGAAGCCCTCGGGGATCCCCGCCGCAGCCAGGTCGAGCTCGGCCAGGTCGCCGACCAGCCAGGTCGGACCGGGGTGATCGGCCTCGGCGGCGGCGATCAGCACCGGGTCCACGTCGACGCCGACGACCGTGTGGCCGAGGTCGTGCAGGAAGCCGCCCACGCGGCCGGGTCCGCACCCGGCGTCGAGAATCCGCGAGCCGCGTCCGACCATGGCGTCGACCATGCGCGCCTCCCCTGCCAGGTCACGCCCCTCGCGCGCCATACGACGGAACCGCTCGACGTAGCGCTCGGAGTGGGTGGGGTCGGCGGCGACGATCTGCTCCCAGTCGCTGGGCACGCGGGTCACGGGGGCTCCTCGGGTGGGGTGTGTCAGACCGCGAGTCTAGAGTGTGCGAGGACCACCGCACCCGAGCGAGAGGAGTGGACATGGCCGATCAGGGCCCTGCGCCGTTCGTGACCGACATCGAGCGAGCGACGCTCGACAACACCATGTTTCGCGACACCTTGTGGACCGGGCAGCACCTGCAGCTGACCGTGATGGCGATCCCGCCGGGAGGCGAGATCGGCCTGGAGATGCACGACGACACCGACCAGTTCCTGCGCGTCGAGGCCGGCCGGGGCCGCGTGATGATGGGCAGGGCGAGCAACGACCTGCAGTTCCAGGAGGTCGTGTCGGACGACGACATCGTGATGGTTCCCGCCGGCTCCTGGCACAACGTCGTCAACATCGGCGACACGGTGCTCAAGGTCTACTCGCTCTACGGCCCGCCGG
The DNA here is from genome assembly GCF_009707125.1 of Arsenicicoccus cauae. Taxonomy (GTDB): domain Bacteria; phylum Actinomycetota; class Actinomycetes; order Actinomycetales; family Dermatophilaceae; genus Arsenicicoccus; species Arsenicicoccus cauae. Next base: position 90,823 of record NZ_WLVL01000004.1, on the reverse strand, counting down.
ACCACGTGCACGGCACCCGCCACGCGACCAAGCAGGACGCCGACGAGGACCCCAACGAGCAGGACTGAACCCGGCTCGCGGCGCCGACCTGCTCGAATGCCGCAGCCGGGCGCCTCGGGGGCCGGTGTCAGCGGCGGGCCGCCGCCAGGCGAGCCCGTCCGCGGGCCAGGGCGGCCTCGACCGGGCTCCCGCCGGCGGCATCCTCGAGCAGGTCGGTCACGCGGGGCCCGATGGCGTCGACCGCCTCGGTGAGCTGCTGGTCGGTCCACGCCTGCGCGCGGGCGTGCTCGTGGATCACTCCCCCGGCGTTGGCGACGAAGTCCGGGACGAAGGTGATCCCCCGCTGCGCCAGGGCCCGTTCGCACGAGGGGTCGTCGAGGACGTCGTTGGCGGCGCCGGCGACGACCCGGCAGCGCAGCAGCGGGATCACGTCCGCCGTCACGACCCGCGCGACGGCCGAGGGGGCGAGCACATCGCACTCGCAGGTCACGACCTCGGCGACGCCCACGACCTCGCCGCCGCACTCCGCGGCGACCGACGCCGCGCGCTCGGCGTCCACGTCGGCCACGAGCACCCGCGCCCCGTCACGGGCCGCCAGCCGGGCGAGCTCGCCGCCGACGTTGCCGACGCCCTGGACCGCCACCGTGAGTCCGTCCAGGGTGGGCGCGCCGCACGCGTGCCGGACCCCGGCGCGCATCGCGACGTAGGCCCCGCGCGCCGTCCACGGAGAGGGGTCGGCGTCCGCGCAGTAGACGCGCGCCCCGCGGGAACGGATGACCTCCATGTCGGCCAGCGTCGTGCCCATGTCCACGCCGGGGATGTAGAGCCCGTGCGTGCGGGCCACCGCGTCCCCGAACGCCTCGAACACCGCTCGGCGGGCGGCGTCGTCGCGTGGCGCCCCGTCCGCCAGGATCACGGACTTGGCCCCGCCGTAGGGCAGCTCGGCGAGCGCGTGCTTGTAGGTCATGGCCCGCGCGAGACGCTGCGCCTCCTGGACCGCCGCCTCGGTGGACGGGTAGGGGCGCCAGCGCACCCCGCCGAACCCCGGCCCGAGCGTCGTGTCGTCGATCGCGATGACCGCCCTCAGGCCGGTCGTCCGGTCGGCATAGGTGATGACCTGCTCGCTGGCCCAGGGGTCGATCGCGCTCATGCCCCGACTCTGCCACCTGCACGGCCCGCCACCAACGCCCGAGTGGTCACCTCCCGACGTCGGGAGGTGACCACTCGGGCGTTGGGGCCTGGGCGAGGCGGCGGCCCCGTCAGTCGTCCGTGCGCGTGGACCCGTCGGCGTGACGGGCGTGCTCGGCATAATCCTGCAGGTTGACCTGCGGGGTGGGCTGCAGCCGGTCGGCCGGGTTGACGGGGCTCGGGACGTGGCCGGGGCGCACCTCGGTGGCGTGCGGGTCGTCGTCCAGCGTGGCGTAATCGAACGGCCGGTCGCCGGACAGCACCGCACGCGCCTGCTCGTGGTCGAGGGTGCCGGTCCAGCGACCGATGACCAGGGTGGCCACCGCGTTGCCGGCGAAGTTGGTGACGGCGCGTGCCTCGGACATGAACCGGTCGATGCCGACGATGATGCCGACGCCGTCCAGCAGCTCGGGGCGGTGCGCCTGCAGGCCTCCGGCGAGGGTGGCCAGGCCGGCACCGGTGACGCCGGCGGCGCCCTTGGACGCGATGATCATGAAGACCAGCAGACCGATCTGCTCGCCCATGCTCATGGGCTTGCCCATCGCATCGGCGATGAAGATCGACGCCATGGTCAGGTAGATCGCGGTGCCGTCGAGGTTGAACGAGTAGCCGGTCGGGACGACGACGCCCACCGTGGAGCGGTCCACGCCGGCGTGGGTCATCTTGGCCATGAGGTGCGGCAGCGCCGACTCCGAGGACGACGTCGCCACGATGAGCAGGAACTCCCGCCCGAGGTACTTCAGCAGCGTGAGGATGTTGATCCGCGCGACCAGCCACAGCACGGAGCCGAGGACGACCACCACGAAGAGCAGGCAGGTGAGGTAGAAGCCGAACATCAGCTTGAGCATCTCGCCGACGGCCTTGGGGCCAGAGGTGCCGACCACCGCGGCGATGGCGCCGAAGGCACCGATCGGGGCGAGCCACAGCACCATCGTCAGGATGCGGAAGACGACCTTCTGCAGCACCGCGACCGCGGCGAGTGCCGGCTCCCCGGCACGCCCCATCTTTTGGATCGCGAAGCCCACGAGCAGCGCGACGAACAGGGTCTGCAGCACGGACCCGGAGATGAGCGAGCTGAACAGCGTCTCGGGGATGATCCCCTGGACGAACTCGACGGTGCCGCCGCCGTGCTCGGCCTGCTCGGCGTACTTCTTGCCGGCGCCCGCGACGACCTTGATCCCGTGCCCCGGCTGCAGAAGGTTGCCCACGACCAGGCCGATCGCGAGGGCGAAGGTCGACATGGTCAGGAAGTAGGCGAGGGCCATGGAACCCGCCTTGCCCACCGTCGCGGCGGCCCGGACCGAGCCGATGCCGAGGACGATGGTGCAGAAGATGACGGGGCTGATCATCATCTTGATCAGGCTGACGAACGAGTCACCGACCCACTTCCAGCCCTTGGCCGCGTCCGGGGCGAGCATCCCGAAGGCGATGCCCCCGAGCACCGCGATGATGACCGCGATGTATGCGGCCAGGCGGGACGGCATACGACTCAGAAGTCTGACCGTCACCTGATCGATATGGGCGGTGGCACAGTGTCGGCATGAGATCCCTGTGCGTCTTCTGCGGCTCCTCCCCCGGCCGGTCCCCGTCGTATGCCGCCGCGGTGGCCTCCCTCGGGGCCGCCCTGGCCGCGCGCGGCACCCGCGTGGTGTACGGCGGGGCGCGGGTGGGCACCATGGGCGTGCTCGCGGAGGCCACCCTGGCGGCGGGCGGTGAGGTGGTCGGCGTCATCCCGCAGCACCTCATGGACGACGAGGTCGGCCACGACGGGCTGACCGAGCTGCACGTCGTGGGCTCGATGCACGAGCGCAAGGCGCTGATGGCCGACCTGGCGGACGGGTTCGTGGCCCTGCCGGGCGGGATGGGCACGCTCGACGAGCTCGCCGAGATCCTGACGTGGGCGCAGCTCGGGCTGCACCGCAAGCCGGTGGGTGCGCTCGACGTCGACGGCTACTGGCAGCCGCTGCTCGCCTTCCTGGACCACGCGCGCGACGAGGAGTTCCTGCGTCCGGCGCACCGCGAGCTGCTGATCGCCCGCCCGACGGTGGACGCCCTGCTGGACGCGTTGGAGGCGCACGCGCCGGCCGACGGGGACGCGCCCGACGCGTGGGTGGACCGCTGACACCGCCCCGCCCCTCCAGACGACCCGAACTGAGCCCCCAGCCCCCAGCCCGCCGCCCACGCCCGCACGACCGAGCAGTGCCCCTCACCCTCCGGGATCGGGGGTGTCTGCTCCAGGGACGGTGGACGAGACACGCACGATCCCGGGGGCACGAGGCGAGGGAGCGGTCAGGGGGCGAGGGACGCCATGACTTCGGCGGCGGGCAGCTCCTGCGCGGCCTGCCAGCCGGCCCCCGCCCACAGCGACACGCCCTGCGGATCGCCACCGGCCGCAGCAGCGGCGCGAAGGGGCTTGGTCAGCTGGTCGACCTGCGGAAACACCGCGGGCGCATCGCCGTCGTGCGCCTCGACGAAGGCGTTGCGCAGCCCCCGAGCGGGACGCCCGGAGAAGGCCCGGGTCACCACGGCCGAGGCTCCCGGCAGGCGCAGCCCCGTCCGGTGCGCCGCCGACGTGCCCGCCTCGGGCGTGAGGAGCAGCGCCGTGCCGACCTGGACGCCCACGGCGCCCGCCCCCATTAGCCGCCGCACGTCCCCCGCCGTGGCCACCCCGCCGGCGGCGACGCAGGTCACGCCGAGATCGCTCACCGCCGGCAGGAGCCCCAGCGCGTCGAGACGGTTGGGCTCGTCCTCGACCCGGTGCGTCGAGCGGTGCCCACCTGCGTCGAAGCCCTGCACCACGAGCACGTCCACACCGAGCGCGGCAACGTGGGCCGCCTCGTCCTCGCTGGTGACGGTGACCCACACCTCGCTGCCGGCCTCCTGCAGGGCTCCCACGACCTCCGGCGACGGAAGCCCGAAGGTGAACGACACGATCGCCACCGGCTCGGCGAGGGTGAGCAGGGCGATCTTGTCGTCATACGCGTCAGTGTCGGACCAGTCCGGCTCGGGGAGGGTGACGCCCAGCCGCTCGGCATCCGCCTGCAGGGTCGCACGATAGGCCTCGACGGCCGCCGACCCGAGGGCCCCCACTGACCCCGAGGGCACGAAGACGTTGACCCCGAACGGTCGGTCGCCCACGAGGTCGTGGGTCTCGGCGATCTGCTCGGCGACCTGCGCCGGAGACCTGTAGCCGGCGGCGAGGAGGCCCGTGCCGCCTGCCGCGCAGCAGGCCGCGACGAGTGCGGGGGTCGAGGGGCCACCCGCCATGGGAGCGCCGACGAGCGGGAGGTCGAGGGTCTCGATCAGGCTCATGCATCCAGCCTGGCAGACCGGCCCTCACCTCGCCGACTGGTCACTTCCGTGCGTCCCCCTCGGTCGTACGGAAGTGACCACTCGGCGGTGGTGTGGGGCGAGGATCAGTCCTCGGGCATCAGGACCATCAGGGCGAGGTAGATCAGCACCTGCGACCCGGGGATGATCAGCGACGCGATGAAGACGAGGCGCACGATGTTGGCGTCGATGCCCAGCTTGCGCCCGATGCCGGCGCACACGCCCATGGCGACGCGTCCGCTGCGGGGGCGGGTGAGGCCGTTGCGGCGCATGGTGGCGTAGATCGAGTTCACGTGGGTCCTCCTCGGTAGTGGCTGTGGCACCAGCCTGGTAGACCTCGGTGGGCGCCGCCATGAGGGTCGTCCCTGATCCGACCCCGTCCGACCCTCAGGGGGCAGGCAGGATGCGCACGCCCTGGGCCTTGACGGCGAGGGTGACGGCGGTGCCGGCGCGCAGCCCGAGCTCGGCGCAGGCGAGGGGGGTGACGTCCGCCCCGACGCGGACCCCGGAGGGGGTGCAGGCCCAGAGGCGGACGGCACCTGCGTGGGTGGCCAGGTCGGTGACGACGGCCGGTATGACGGTCCGCGGGCTGCCGGTCACGGGTCCGACGTGCACGGCGACGTCGGCGGGATCGCAGAGGGCCACCGCCTCGCCGCCGACGGGCAGGTCGCCGCGGCCGTGCACGACCAGACCGTCGGGCAGTCGCACCTGGCCAGGAGCGATGACGGTGCCGCGCAGGAGGTTGCGTCCGACGAACCGCGCGGCGAACGCGCTGCGGGGGGCGTCGAGCAGCGTGACGGCGGGGCCGCGCTCGGTGACCCGGCCGCCCTCGACGACGGCGACGTCGTGGGCGAGGGACACGACGTCCAGCAGGTCGTGCGTGACGAGCAGGACGCGGGTGTCGCTGCCGTGCAGCAGGTCTCGCAGCACGTGACGCACGTCGGCGGCGACCTCGACGTCGAGGGCGGACAGGGGTTCGTCGAGCAGGAGCAGGTCGGGCCGGCAGGCCAGCGCGCGGGCGAGGGCGACGCGCTGCGCCTGGCCGCCGGACAGCTCGGAGCCGCGCCGCCCGGCCAGGTGGGCGATGTCGAGACGTTCGAGCCACGCGTCCGCGCGCGACCCCGCCTCGCGGCGCGGGACCCCCTGGGCGCGGGGTCCGAAGGCTACGTTGCCCCGCACGTCCAGGTGGGGGAAGGCGAGCGGGTCCTGGCCGAGCAACGCGACGCGGCGCCGGTGGGGTGGCAGCCAGGTGCCGGCGTCGGTGTCGACGAGGACGCGGTCGCCCAGGACGACGCGGCAGCGGCGCGGGCGCAGGAGCCCGGCGACGGCGGCGAGGACCGTGGACTTGCCGGCGCCGTTGGGCCCGACGAGCGCGGAGACCCCTGCGCCGTCGAAGGTCTCGTCGACGGCGACGCCCCGCTCGGGGATCTCCACGCGCACCTGCAGGGCCGTCACGCGCGGCCTCCGACGGGGCCACCCGCGGGGCGGTGCACCAGCCCGACGACGACGCCGGCGACCACGACCAGCACCAGCGAGAGCGCCACGGCCGCAGCCGGATCCGTCTCGCGCTGCAGGTAGACCTCGAGCGGGAGGGTGCGCGTCACGCCCTGCAGGGACCCGGCGAAGGTCAGGGTCGCCCCGAACTCCCCCAGGGAGCGCGCGAAGCACAGCACCGTCCCGGACAGCAGCCCCGGCAGGACGAGCGGGAGGGTCACGCGCCGCAGCACCGTCGTCGGCGCGGCCCCCAGCGTCGCCGCCACGGCCTCGTAGCGCTCCCCCGCCGTCCGCAGCGCCCCCTCCAGGGCGACGACGAGGAAGGGCAGAGCCACGAAGGCCTGCGCGAGGACCACCGCCGTCGTCGTGAATCCCACGCGCACGCCGAGCAGCTCGAGGTGCTGACCGATCAGTCCGCGTCGCCCGAGGGTCAGCAGCAGGGCGAGCCCGCTCACCACCGGCGGCAGCACGAGCGGCAGCAGGACGAGGGCACGCAGGACCCCGAGCCCGGGCAGCCGCGTGCGGGCGAGGGCGAGCGCGAGCGGCACCCCGAGCACCAGGCAGAGCGCAGTGCTGGCGAGCGCGGTGCGCAGGCTCAGCCCCAGCGCGGCGACCGAGGACTCGCTGGTCACCAGCTCGCCGAAGCGGCCCCACTCGACCTGAGCGACCATCGCGACCAGCGGCAGCAGGACGAAGGCCGCGCCCGCCAGCGCCGGGAGCCAGGCCCACCCCGGCAGCCGTCCGGCGACGACGTGAGCACCCTTGTGGCTCACGGCTGCTGGAATCCGGCCTGGGCCAGGACGGCCCGGCCCTGCGGCCCGGTGACGAGGTCCACGAAGGCCTGGGCGTCGGCGCCGCCCGCCGTCGCGGTGACGGCGATCGGATAGGTGTTGACGGCGGCGGAGGCCTCGGGGAGCGGTATGACGTCCACCGCGGAGCCCGCCGCACGGGCGTCGGTGGTGTAGACGAGACCGGCGTCCGCCTGGCCCGCCCGCACCTTGCCGAGGACGTCGGTCACCGACTGCTCCTCGCTGACGGGCTTGAGCGTGACGCCCGCGGACCGCTCGACGCGCTCGGTCGCTGCGCCGCACGGCACGGGAGGGGCGCACACCACGACGGCCACCCCGTCCCGCGCGAGGTCGGCCAGGCGGGTGATCCGCCGGGGGTTGTCGGGCGGGGTGACGATGGTCAGGGTGTTGGTGGCGAAGGCGCGCGGCTCGGCGCCGAGCAGGCGGGCCCCGAGGGCCTTGGTCATGGTGCGCTCGTCCGCGGTGGCGAGCACGTCGGCCGGGGCGCCCTGCTCGAGCTGGGCCACGAGGTCGCTGGACCCGGCGAAGCTGAAGGTGACGGTCACGCCCGGGTGGGCCCTCTCGTAGTCCGCACCGAGCCGGGTGAAGGTCTGCCGCAGGCTGGCGGCGGCGAAGACGGTGAGCGTACGCGCTGCACCGGAGCCGGTGCCACCGGGAATGGAGCTGCCGGTCCCGGCGCCACCGGGCGACGTACCGCCGCAGGCCGACGCGAGCAGCAGCGTGGCGGCGGCCAGCGCGGTGCGGATCCCCAGAGTGCGCCGGGCGGTCGGCATACGGCCGGTCATGACTGCCCTGCCGGGGTCTCGACGATCACGGTGGTCGCCTTGACGACGGCCACCGCCACGCGACCGGGCTCGAGACCGAGCGTCTCGGCCGAGCGGCGGCTCATCAGGGACACCATCGTGAACGGGCCGCACTGCACGGACACCTCCGCCATGACGCCGTCCGCCACGACCTCCGTCACCAGCCCGACGAGACGGTTGCGGGCCGAGGAGCCGACCCCCAGCACGTCGGGCAGCGCGGCCGCCTGCTCGCGCGCCAGGCGAGCCAGGTCGGGCCCGTCGACGACGAGGCGCCCCGACGCGTCCTTGACCGCGGCGAGCCGTCCCTGGTCGACCCACCGCCGCACGCTGTCGTCGCTGACGCCGAGCAGCGCCGCGGCGTCCTTGATGCGGATGCCTTCCACGACAGACCTCCATCCTGACCGCAGATGCGGACAGCGTCCAGCATAGTCGCCGCAGGTGCGGAGTCAGGTCCGGCGTCAGGTGCGGCGCGTCCCGATCGTGAAGCCCTGGTCGACGAGGCGCGCGGCGTAGACCTCGCCCAGCCCCGTGGCCGGCGTGAGCACGCCGGCGGTGTCGGGCAGGCGTGGCCTGTCCAGGACCAGCGCCAGCGCGGCCTCGCCGATCATCACGGCGGTGCCGTCGTAGCCCGGGTCGAACGGTGCCGACACCGTGGTGACGTAGCGCGCGCCCGTCGTGGTGGTGGCGTGCACCTCCATGGCGAACTCTCCCGCCGCGCGGGACTTCTCACTCGGTCCCTCGCCCGGCGAGGGCAGCACGCGGTCCGCCACCTGCCGCAGCCCAGGCGTCGAGAATCCCGTCACCAGCGCCGGCATGACGGCGGCCATCGCCATGGCCTTGAGCGGCGCGGCACCCTTGCGCCCGGTGTCCACGACCTCCCGATAGCGCATCCCCCGGCCGTAGGCCCACCCCGCGAGGGCGTTGCTGCGCCGCACGACCTGGGCGTTGAACGTGCCCATGAAGAACGGCGCCGCCCAGGACCCGGTGTCCGCGCTGCGCTCCAGCCACACCTGACCGATCCGGCCGACCGGCTCGGGCTCGGCCTCGCGGTCGGGGCTGAGGGCATAGGGGTCGATCGCGGTGCGGACCCGTGACCGGTCGCCCCGCACCGTGTCGACCTGCACGCGCATCGAGTCCAGGGTCCCGCCGCTGAAGCCGCCCTTCATCCGACGCACGTGCAGGGTCGTCTCGAGCAGCGTCCCCTCGCCGTCCTCGTGGACCTGGTCCGCGGTGAGCAGCACCCCGAGGTCGGACGGCACGGAGTCGAAGCCGCACGAGTGCACGATCCGCGCCCCCGACTCCCGCGCCGCCTCCTCGAAGCGGTCGATCGAGTCGCGGACGAAGAGGGTCTCGCCCGTGAGGTCGACGTAGTCCGTGCCCAGCTCGGCGCACACACCGACCAGCGGCAGGCCGTGCCGGGCATAGGGACCGACGGTGGACAGCACCACACGGGTCCGCACCGCCATGGTGGCCAGGGACCCCGCGTCGTCCGAGTCGGCCACCACGAGCGGCCAGTCCGCGGCCCGGGCCGGCAGCCCCGCCCGCACCGACTCGAGACGCCCGACCGAGCGTCCTGCCAGGGCGATCCGCACGCCGTCCGGCGCGTGACGGGCGAGGTGGCCCGCGATCAGGCCCCCGACATACCCCGTCGCTCCGTAGACGACGATGTCCAGCTCGCGATCCGCGGTGGGGGTGGTGGGGTGGCTCGGGCTGGTCATGGCAAACCTCTCGCACGACGACGACGGCAGGATGTCGACCGATCCCACCACGCCCGCCGGACCGGGACAACCATCCCGCCCGGACCTCGGACGGTCTATGGACGCGGCAAGCCCCGCCGCCTACGCTCTGGTAACCCTCGATCACGGGGGTGACCACGCCCGTGCAACGACGCCAGGAGCAGCTGATGGCCAACCTCGCCCAGATCCTCACCGACACCGCGTCCCGGCACGGGGACCGGATCGCCGTCCGGCAGGACGAGGAGCAGCTCACCTATGCCGAGCTCGACCAGCGCGTGGCGCTCGCGGCGGGGTGGTTGCGCAGCCAGGGCGTCGGTCCCGGCGACCCTGTCGTGCTGAGCCTGCCCAACATCACGGCGTTCGTGGTCGCCTACTACGGCATCCTGCGCGCCGGCGGGGTCGTCGTGCCGATGAACCCGCTCTTCAAGCCCCGCGAGGTGGCCTACTACCTGCAGGACTCCGGTGCCCGCCTGATCATCGCCGCGACGCCCGACGCCGCCGAGGGAGCCGAGGAGGCGGGATCGACCTTCGTGCCCGTCACCGACCTGCCCGGGCTGCTCGCGGCGGCCGAGCCCGTCACCGAGGCGGTCGAGCGGGACGACGAGGACACCGCGGTCATCCTCTACACCTCCGGCACCACCGGACGCCCCAAGGGTGCCGAGCTGCGGCACCGCAACCTGCGCAGCAACGCCGAGGTCTGCGGCCGCACCCTCCTGCGCCTCACCCCCGAGGACACGGTCGTGGGGTGCCTGCCGCTGTTCCACGTCTTTGGCATGACCTGCGCCATGAACACCGCGATCCTGGCCGGCGCGACCCTCAGCCTGATCCCGCGGTTCGCGCCCGACAAGGCGCTCGAGGTCATCCAGCGCGACCGGGCCACGATCTTTGAGGGGGTGCCGACGATGTATGCCGCCATGCTCCAGTCTGCGCGCGCCGTCACGGCCGCCGGTGGCGAGATCCCCGACCTGTCCTCGCTGCGCACCTGCATCTCCGGGGGCGCGTCCCTGCCCGTCGAGGTGCTGCGGGCGTTCGAGGAGACCTTCGACGCGATGATCCTCGAGGGCTACGGACTGTCCGAGACGTCACCCGTCGCGTCCTTCAACCACCCGGAACGGGTGCGCAAGCCGGGATCGATCGGCACCCCGATCGAGGGCGTCGAGATGGACCTGCGCACCCCCGAGGGCGAGCCGGTGCCCGAGGGCGAGATCGGCGAGATCGTCATCAAGGGCGCCAACATCATGCGCGGCTACTGGGGCCGGCCCGACGCCACGGCCCAGGCCATCCAGGACGGCTGGTTCCGCTCCGGGGACCTTGGGCGGCGGGACAGCGACGGCTACTACTACATCGTCGACCGCGCCAAGGACATGATCATCCGCGGCGGCTACAACGTCTATCCGCGCGAGGTCGAGGAGGTGCTCTACGAGCACCCGGCCGTCCTCGAGGCCGCCGTCGTCGGCCAGCCGCACGAGCACTACGGCGAGGAGGTCGCCGCGTTCGTCGCCCTGCGGCCCGAGTCCGGCCTGGCCGGCGGCGACGCCACCGCGGACGAGCTGCGCGAGTTCTGCAAGGCGCGCCTCGCCGCTTACAAGTACCCGCGCCACATCACGTTCGTGGACGCGCTGCCCAAGGGCGCGACCGGCAAGATCCTCAAGCGGGAGCTCCCCACCCCCTGACCGCTGGTGCGGGCGCCCCGGGCGTGCGAGACCAGGGCGCCCCCACGCCCCCACGCCTGCGCTCAGGCCGTGGCGGCCATGGTGGTCCAGGGGTGGTGGCGACCGCGTCCGAGCGTCTGCCGGTACGCCGCCGCCAGCCGGGCCGCCACCTCGCGCGTCGGCCCGACCGGGTCGAGGACGGGCACGGGCAGGTGCTGCACGGTCTCGCGCAGCCGCACGGTGAACGCCCCGGCCACCAGCTCCCACGGCACCACCACGACGTGACCCCGCGTGCGGGACCGGTGGTGGCGGACCTGCTCCTCCAGGCGGTCCGCTCGGCAGGGGATGATGCGGGCGGGGGTCTGCTCCTGGATCGCCATACCGGCCCACGAGAGCGAGACCTCCACCTCCGACTCCCAGCCGAACGGCGCGACCACCAGGCACACGTCCTCCGGCGAGTCGAGGCCCTGGTCGAGCAGGCGCCGTCCGAGGGCCTTGGCGATCGTCCCGTCCGTCCCCAGGGCGTTCGCGACGATCGCGCCGCTGCGGGACCGGGCGAGCTCGACCTGGATCTCCTGCAGGAGCTGGCGCTGGGGGGTGAGCGAGAGGGGCACGACCACGGTGGGGGCGCCGGAGGCCGCGTCGAGGTGGCCGGCCAGCGCGTGCGGGGTGGAGAGGCGCAGGTCGACGCCGTGGAGCTGCTCGCCGGCGCGGGAGATCAGCACGAGCAGCGGGGCGCGCTCCATCGGGGCGATGCGGGCGACGCCGATCACGGTGGGGCGGCAGGTCGCGGACGTGGGGAGGTCGGTCACGTCCGGGACGCTAAGCGCGTGAGATCACGGCTCGGTGTTGTTGATGTTTCAGGCGCTTTACGCCTACGGATAGTCATGCGTCAGGCTGGATGGAGTCACCGCGCGCGCACCGGCATCGCCTCCCTAGACTGGCGGCTCGCGGACCAGGAGGTGCGGTCACATGCAGGTGGCGTGGTGGGGGCTCATCCCCTTCGTGACGATGCTGCTGTCCATCGCGGTGCTGCCCCTGCACCCCGTGACGGCGCACCACTGGGAGCGACCCAAGGTGCAGGCGGCGGTGGCGCTCGCGCTGGGGCTGCCGACGGCCCTGTGGGTGATCCTCGCCGGCGAGCACGCGCTCGTCTGGCACGCCCTGCTGGAGTACGCCCAGTTCATCACCCTGCTGCTGTCGCTGTTCGTCGTCGCGGGCGGGCTCTTCCTCGCGGGCGACATCCGGGCGACCCCGCGCAACAACACCGCCTTCCTCGCGGTCGGCGGGCTCCTGGCGAGCTTCATCGGGACCACCGGCGCCGCCATGCTCATGATCCGCCCGCTGCTCAACACCAACGCCGACCGGCGGCACAAGGTCCACACGGTCGTGTTCGCGATCTTCGTCGTCGCCAACTGCGGTGGCCTGCTTACCCCGCTCGGTGACCCGCCGCTGTTCCTCGGGATGCTGCGCGGCGTGCCGTTCACCTGGACCTTCTCGCTCCTGCCCGAGTGGGTGTTCGTCAACGCGCTGCTGCTGCTCACCTACTACGGCGTCGAGCGGCGCGCCTACCACCAGGAGCGTGCGGCGGACCTCGAAGCGGATCTCGCCCACGAGACGCCGCTCGGGCTGCACGGCAAGGCCAACGTCGGCTGGCTGGTCGTGATCGTCGCGGCGGTCGCCTTCCTGCCGTCGGTGGACGCCCACGCCATCGAGTCCGGGCACGCGACCGCCCTGCAGCTGGTCCCCTGGCGCGAGCTGGTGATGCTGGGGGCGGCGGGAGCGTCGTACGCGCTGGGCGACAAGCGGACCCGCTATGACGACAACGGCTTCACCTGGGCGCCCATCATCGAGGTCGCCGCCTTGTTCATCGGGATCTTCCTGACGATGATCCCGGCGCTGCGCTTCCTGCGGCAGGTGGCGCCCTCGCTGCCGCTGGGCGAGGTCACGTTCTTCGTCTTCACCGGCGGGCTGTCCGCGGTGCTCGACAACGCCCCCACCTACGCGACCTTCTTCGAGATGGCCTCGCAGCTGCCCGGCGAGCCCCGCGTCGCGGACGTGCCCGAGCTGTATCTGACGGCCATCTCGCTGGGGTCCGTGCTGTGCGGCGCGATCACCTACATCGGCAACGGGCCCAACTTCATGGTCAAGTCGGTCGCCGAGAGCGCCGGGGTGACCATGCCGAGCTTTGGCGGGTATGTCGTCCGCGCCCTGCGATGGCTGGTCCCCGTGCTGGCCGCGATGGTGCTGGCCTTCATCGCCGACCCGTGGTGGTGCCACCTCATGGGCTGGGCCCTGGGCGCCGGGATCGCGGTGCGCGGGTTGCTGGCGCTGCGCGTGCCGCTCACCCCGGCGGCGGACGACACCGCCACGCCGGCCCGGGGCTGAGCGCGCCCCAACGCCCACCCCCACGTGACCAAACTGCTGCCCCACCGCACCTCCACCACGCCCACCCCACCCCCACGTGACCAAACTGCTGCCCCACCGCACCTTGGTGCCGTGCACGGCAGCGCACGGATCGGTCGACGCCGTCAGGGGGCCTCCACCGGCGCGTAGATGGTGCGGTCCAGGCGGTGCTGGGCCGCCCAGCGCTGCTCGCCGTAGGACCAGTGCCACCACTCGAGCGGGTAGGGCGCGAGCCCGGCGCCGGTCAGCACCTGCCCGAGCAGACGCCGCAGGTCGCGCGCCACGCGCCGATGGGCCTCGTCGTCGTCGCCCACCGACTCCAGCGCCAGCAGGTGGGCCGCGTCGTCGAAGCTGTCGAAGTCCGTGCCCAGCGCCAACGCCACCCCCTCGTGAGCGAGCGTCAGGTCGACCGCCCCACCCGTGGTGTGCGGCGCCATGCGCGTGGAGGACACCGGGTCGGAGACGTAGCCGTCGAGCGGCTCGCCGGTCTGCTCGCGGTAGTAGGCGAGCAGGTCGCCCTGGAACCGGGACGTCCGCCACCCGTCGAGCACGACCAGCGAGAACCCGTCCGGCAGGGCGTCCTGGGCCTGCAGGAGCCGCTCGACCACGCCGCGACGCAACCGCATCGCGAGCGGCGCGGTCGGCAGGTCGAGCTCGCGATAGCAGTGGCGGCGGCCCAGCTCGGGCGGCAGGACCACCAGCGGCTCCCCGCACTCACCGGCCCCGACCGCGTCCACCGCCTCCTCGGACGCGGCGGGCACCAGCGGCGGCAAGGACGGCGCGAGCGACGAGAGCACATGCACCAGAGCAGGATCCGGGTCGGTGAGCCATGGGACTGGCGTGGGGGCCGACCGGGGGGAGGTCATGGGCGCGTCCCCCTCGACGCCTCCGGCGCCCCCTCGACCAGGGTGTCGGCGTACTCGCCGAGCAGCGCGTCCAGCGCCTCCTCGCGAGGCAGGGAGCGGCTCACGGCATACAGGATCGCGCCGAGGCCGAGCCACACCCCGAGGATGAGGTACTCCGCTGGCCAGACGAGCGAGATCCCGGTGCCCGGCCACAGGGCCATGACGATGACGAGCGCCGCCCCCAGCGCACCCACGGCCGGGATCCACGACGTCTGCAGGCGTCGGCGCGCCGCGAGGTGCGGATAACGCCGGGGCAGCGCGTACTTCGCCAGCACGACCATGATCCACACGGCGCCGAGATAGATGCCGCCGGTGTCGAGGAACCACACCACTGCCGCCTTGCCGAGCCAGCCGAGCGCCAAGGTCACCACGACGGTGAAGACCAGCGCGTTGCGCGGGGTGCCCCGGCGCGCGTCCAGCCGCGCCAGCCCGGCGGGGAGCAGCCCGGCGCGCGCCATGGCCACGACGACGCGGGACGTCGCGATGAACAGCCCGAGGAAGCTGGTCAGCAGACCGAGGATCGCGATGGCGAACGCCCCCCACCCGAGCACCGGGAAGCCCGCGGCCTTGAACGCGTCGATCGTGCCGAGCTTCATGCCCGCGACCTCCTCCCACGGCATGACCCACGCGCTCGACAGCAGGACGAGGCAGTAGAAGGTGCCCGCCAGCAGGACCGTCCAGATGACGGCGCGCGCGATCCGTCGCGGCGGCAGGTCGGCGTCCTCGGCGAGCACCGCGACCAGTCCGAAGCCCGCCATGTAGGTCATCCCCGGCACCACGAAGCGCAGCGTGTCGGTGAGGGCGTTGTGGTCGGCGGCATACGGCGGCCAGAAGTTGCCGGGTGAGCCGGCGGCGAACCCGACCACCACCAGGGCCAGCCCGATCACCACCATCGCCGCGAACAGCACGACCTGCACCTGCGCGCCGACCTCCACGCCCCACCAGTTGAGGGCGAAGAGCAGCAGCGTCAGCGCCACCCCGGCGATCAGCACGGGCGCCGTGACCGCCTCCCCGTTGATGGAGTAGAGCGGGTGCTCCTCCATCACCGGCATGAACTTGCCGAGCAGGAGCCCGAAGGCCGTGACGTAGAAGGCGAGGCTCGACACGTAGGCACCGATCAGCATCCACCCCGTCAGGAAGCTCGCGGGCCGCCCGAGGATCGTGAACGAGTAGACGACCTCCCCACCCGCGCGCGGGAACAGCGTGGTCAGCTCCGCGTAGGCCAGCGCCACGCACGCCGCCAGCAGCGTCCCGATGGCGAGGCCGAAGATCATGCCGCCCGCGCCGTACTGCTCGAAGAACGCCGAGTTGGTGTAGATCCAGCTCGACCCGATGACCCCCGCCACCCCCAGCGCGATCAGCGGGAGGAACCCGAGGGTCTTCTTGAGCTCGGCCATGAGGGTGCCTCACCTTCGTCCGGGACAGGAGCCGTATGGCGAGTAGCCGCCACCTCCGTCATACTCCATCGTGGCTGCCGTGGCCACCTCCATCTGCCGGGTCCTGGACACGGGCGCCGGTGGTTCCCCCTAGGCTCGACGGGTCACAGCAGATCGATCGAGGGGGAAGTCTCGTGCGTCGCACGCTCGTCATCACCACCATCGCCGCCACCGCGCTGGGTCTCAGCGCGTGCGGGGGCGCACCCAAGGACCTGTCCCAGGACAAGGCCAAGTCGTCCATGCTGGAGGCGGGGGACCTGCCCGACGGCGGCTGGGAGGCCGGCTCCGTGGACGAGACCAAGCCCAAGCAGGACGACAAGTCGGCCGAGCAGATCTTCAAGAATGCCAAGGACGTCCCGCAGGCCTGCAAGGACGCGATGAACGCCATGAGCACGATGTCGGCCGACAACCCGTCGTCCTACGCCAAGCGCAGCTTCACCAAGGGCAGCGGCACGGACAAGACCCAGGTCGAGGTGGTCGTGGAGACGCTCGGCAAGGCCAAGGACGTGCCGGCGCAGCTGACCAAGGTGGCGGACTCCTGCAAGACGATCAAGATGGGGACCGGGGCCGTGTCGATCGACCTCAAGATGAGCTCGCCGAAGCTCGAGACCAAGGACGCCAAGGGCCTTCAGATGTCGGCCGAGGCGATGGGGCAGAAGATGGCGGTCTCGATGGGCGCCGTGAACCGCGGCAACAACCTCGTGGTCGTGCAGACCCAGGGCACGGACGTCGACAAGGCCAACAAGCTCGTCGACACCGTCCTCGGCAAGCAGGCCGACAAGGTCGAGAAGGCCGCCGGCTGATCCGGGCGGCCCTATGCCGAAGCCCCTCACCGCGACGAGCAGCGGTGGGGGGCTTCGGCATACGGCTCAGCGCTGGGGGCCGAGCCCGGTCAGCTTGCCGGAGATGCCGCCGGCCGCGCGCAGCGCCGCGCCCTCCTCGAAGGAGGCGGTCGGCACACGCCGGTTGGCGGTCTTGGCCTCCTCGACCATGGCGAGCAGGAGCCTGCCCGGGTCCTCGTCGGGCCACAGGTAGAGCGCCATCGCGCCGGGGATCGAGTTGACCTCGTTGACGTAGATGTCGGTGCCGTCGGTGAGGAAGTCGAGGCGGTTGATGCCGGTCAGGCCGGTGAGCTGCTGGACCTGGCGGGCGAGCTCGCGGGCCTGCGCCTCGAGCGCCGGGTCGATCTGCGCGGGTAGCTCACGCGGCGCGGAGGTCATGCCGTCGGCCCCGCCGCCCATGTACTTGCCGGCGTAGTCGTAGATCGCGCCGCCCTCCTTGCGCAGCGGCTTCTCGATCAGCGAGGTCTTGAACTGCGGGGCGGTGGTGAAGGAGATGTTGAGGTCCCACAGGTCGTCGCGGTAGGGCTCGACGACCGCGCCGGCGCGCATGTGCAGGCTGGACTTGAGCAGGGCGAGGGCCGTGTCGTAGTCCTCGACGACCTCGATGCCGATCGACGAGCCACCGAAGCGCGGCTTGACGATGTTGGGGCCGTCGAAGCTCGGGCGGAAGTCCGGGGAGACGATCTCGCGGCGCAGCGCCGGGACCCCGGCGTCGGCCATCAGCGCGCCGAAGGCCAGCTTGTCCATGCCGAGCGCCGCGGCGGCCGGGGACGAGCCGGTCGCCGGGACGCCCAGCAGCTCGAAGAGCGCCTGCGTCCCGCCCGACTCACCGGCGCCGCCGTGCAGGGCGAGCAGCACCGAGCCGAGGTCGAGGGTCTTGGTGCCACGGAAGCCGGCCTTCATCTGGAAGCCGTCGTCGGCGCCGGCGCCGATCTTGAGCTCGACCCTCTGCGCCTTGGCCGGGGCGCCGTCGAGGTAGTCCCGCGCCTCGGTCTGCGCCGGCACCGCGTGCCAGCGGCCACCGCGGTCCCAGTAGAGGCACTGGACCTGGGCGCCGGCGCGCTGCAGGACGCGCTCGCACTGCAGCCCGGTGAGGATGGAGATGTCGTGCTCGGCAGACGGCCCGCCGAAGACGACGGTCACGGTCTGGGACATGGTCGTGAGACCTTTCTGCAGACGGCAGGGTGGCTACAGGCGATCGTATGCCGCTCGCCCGCCGCGCGGCGGGGGTGAGCGTCTCGCGGCGCGCCGCCCTCACCGCCGTCAGGGGTAGTTGTCGGGGAGGTCGTTCTCGAAGAGCACCACGTCGCCCGCGCGCGTCTCGGGCATGATCGCGGCGGCCGCCTCCTCGCGCGAGGCGTAGGTGCGGACCTCGCCCGGCTGGCCGGAGGCACCGGCGAGCAGGGCCCGCTTGTTGGTGAGCTGCGTGATGGCGAGCACCTGGTTGGGGGCGGCCGTCGCGTCGGCGCCGAACGCCCGGTTGCGCTCGGCCTGCTGGTCGCCCAGCTCGACCATGCCCGGGGTGATGGTGTAGATGCGCCCGCCCTCGCCCACGGCCGCCCGGGCCGAGCGCAGCGCGGAGGCGGCGCCGTCGGGGTTGGAGTTGTAGGTGTCGTCGATGACGGCCACGCCGCGGTCGTCGCGCTGCAGCTCTGCGCGGTGCGCGGCGCCGGGCAGGTCGACCATCAGCGGCGCCAGGGTGGCGGGGTCGACGTCGAGGGCGCGCGCGATGCCCACGGCGATGGCCAGGTTGATCGGGTGACCCGCGCCGGGCGCGTCGACCGTGGTGACCTGCGCACCGTCGACGGTGACCTCCCAGCGACCCTCGTCGACCGGCGCCACCACCACGTCGGCCCGCGTGCCCGGCACGGTCGAGCAGCGCACGACCCGCTTGACCCCGTCGAGGCGGTCCGCGAGCGCAGCCAGCTCGGGCACGTCGACGTTGAGCACCGAGATCGCGGCGTCCTCGGTGATCTCGGACTTGGCGCGCACGATGGTCTCGCGGTTCTTCATCCGCTCGAGGTGGGCCTCGCCGATGGTCGTGATCGCGGCGATGGTCGGGGGGAAGACGCGGCACAGCTCGCGGATCTCGCCAGGACCATAGGTGCCCATCTCGGCGACGAAGACCTCGGTGCCGGGCACGAGCCGGTCGTTGACGGTGCGGGACAGGCCCATGAGGTTGTTGAACGACGCGGGTGAGGCCACGGCGGCGTGCGAGCGCGACAGCAGCTGGTTGACGTAGAGCTTGGTCGACGTCTTGCCGTAGGACCCGGTGATCGCGACGACGGTCGGGCGCAGCCGGCGCAGCTTGTCCTGGGCCTCGACCACCCACCGCTGGGCCAGCTTCTTCTCCACCGGGCGCATGATCGCCATCGCCAGGTCCACGAGCGGCACGGCGAGCAGGGCGACCACGGCGGCGGCATACGGCCCGCCGAGCAGGCCGGCGGCGGCCGCGAGGACGAGCTGCAGCCCGACAGTCACGGCGGTGAGCCGCTTCATCCGGTCGGTCCAGCCGAACTTCGCGGAGCGGCCGCGCACCGGCAGGCCGAGCGGCCACGCGGCGATCGCGGCCAACCCGAGCAGCGTGGCCGGGTGGGCCCACAGGCCGCCGGCGATGCAGAGCGCGGCGGCGGCGAGCAGCAGCTGGTTCTCGGGCTTGACCTTGCTCCACAGCCCGGCCATCGCGGTGGCGCGGCCCGGCTCGTAGTGCTCGCGCTGCGCGACCCGCAGCCAGCGCGAGTCCTCGGCGGCGAGCGCGGCCGCGACGGCGGCCCAGGTGATGACGTCGAGGATCACGGCTGAGTCTCCTTCGGGGTGTCGAGCAGACGGTCCAGGGCGGTGCGCAGGTGCGCGCCCAGCTGGTCGTCCAGCAGGTGCGCCGAGCCCGCGACGACGTCCAGGTGGGCGGTGGGGCCGATCAGCTCGGCGGCGGAGCGGGCCATCGCGACCGTGGCGGCCGTGTCCCCCTCGCCCCACACCATCTCGACCGGTATGCCGGCCGCGCGCACCGCCTCGAGCTCGCGCGTGTAGTCCTCGTTGACCGCCTTGACCAGGACGGTCCGCATGACGCCCTGCGCGGCGTTGTAGTCGGCGGAGCCGTACTTCTTGCGGTACTTGTCGACCACGGACTCGGGGACGATCCCGCGGGCGTGCAGGGCCTTGGCGATGCGCAGGTCGAGGGGGCCGCCCTTGCGCGCCGGGGCGCCGGACGCGTCGGGGCGCAGCAGCGGGACGCCGGTGAGCACGAGCCCGCGGACGGCGTCGGGCCGCAGCCGGGCGAGGTGCACCGCCACGCGTCCGCCGAACGAGTGCCCCATCAGCACGAGCGGCGAGGCGGGGTCCAGGAGAGGCAGCAGGCTCTCGGCATACTGCTCGGTCGACCACTCGCCCTCGGGGGGAGGAGTCGCGCCGAAGCCGGCGAGGTCGACCGCGACGGCGTCGTAACCACCGAGCACCGGGGCCCAGTCGTGGCGCGTGCGGGCCCAGCCGTGCATCGCGAGGACGCGGGGACTGCCGGAGCCGTGCTTCTCGGCCATCACCTGGCCGTCGAGGAGGGTTGTCAGCACCGCGTCAGTCTAGGGCGCCGGGCGCTCGACGCCCGGCAGGCACGACCTGCACCTTTCCCCTGGAGACGGTGGTTACCTGGGGGTACCGCGCCCGACGATGACGCCATGACCCCGGACGACGATCCGGTCCTCGAGCGGGCCTGGGACCTGCGGTACGGGGACCCTACGGAGTTCGGGCGCGCCGTGCGTGCGCTGCCTCGTTCCCCCGTCGCCACCCTGCTGCGCGGCCGGCTGGCCCAGGCGCGCCTCGCCTGGGGCAACGCGACTGCCTCGCGCCGCGCCACCGCGTAACAGCTGCCGTCAGGCCTGGCCCGAGCTCCGCGCCGCGTGCCGCTTGAGCTCCGCCTTGGCCAGGGCGTTCTTGTGCACCTCGTCCGGCCCGTCGGCCCAGCGCAGGGTCCGGATCCCCGCGAACATCCGGGCGAGGGGGGTGTCGGAGCTGACGCCGCCACCGCCGTGCACCTGCATCGCCTTGTCGAGGATCCACTCCACGGTGCGGGGGGTGGCGATCTTGATGGCCTGGATCTCGGTGTGCGCGCCCTTGTTGCCGACGGTGTCCATCAGCCAGGCGGTCTTGAGGGTGAGCAGGCGCAGCTGCTCGATCCGCACCCGGGACTCGGCGATCCAGTCGCGGATCACGCCCTGCTCGGCCAGCGGCCGGCCAAAGGCCACGCGCTCCGACGCCCGCTCGCACATGAGCTCCACCGCCCGCTCCGCGAGGCCGATCGAGCGCATGCAGTGGTGGATGCGGCCCGGTCCGAGGCGGGCCTGGGCGATCGCGAAGCCCATGCCCTCGCTCCCGATCACGTTGCTCGCCGGCACGCGCACCCCGTCGAAGACCAGCTCGCCGTGCCCGCCGTGGTCGTGGTCGTCGTAGCCGAAGACGGTGAGCCCGCGCTGCACCGTCAGGCCGGGGGTGTCGCGCGGGACGAGCACCATCGACTGCTGTCGGTGCCGCTCGGCGCCCGGGTCGGTCTTGCCCATGACGATGAAGATCTGGCAGTCGGGATTCATCGCCCCGGTCGTCCACCACTTGCGCCCGTCGATGACGATCTCGTCGCCCTCGCGGCGCATCGTCATCTCGATGTTGGTGGCGTCCGAGGAGGCGACCGCCGGCTCGGTCATGGCGAAGCCCGACCGGATCTCGCCCGCGAGCAGCGGCTCGAGCCACTGCTC
This sequence comes from Arsenicicoccus cauae, assembly GCF_009707125.1. Taxonomy (GTDB): domain Bacteria; phylum Actinomycetota; class Actinomycetes; order Actinomycetales; family Dermatophilaceae; genus Arsenicicoccus; species Arsenicicoccus cauae. Next base: position 69,480 of record NZ_WLVL01000004.1, on the reverse strand, counting down.
CTGCTGCTCCGGCGAGCCGAACTGCGCCAGCACCTCCATGTTGCCGGTGTCGGGGGCCGCGCAGTTCATGGCCGGCGGCGCCAGCTCGATCGCGCGACCGCTGAGCTCGGCGAGGTGGGCGTACTGCAGGTTGGTCAGGCCCGCGCCGTGCTCACCGGGGAGGAAGAGGTTCCACAGGCCGCGCGACCGCGCCTCCGCCTGCAGCCGCCGGAGCGTCGGGGAGGCGGTCCAGTGCCAGCCCAGCTCGCCGCACTCGCGGGCGAAGTCGGCCTCGGCCGGGTGGATCTCCTCGCCGAGGAAGGCCCGCGTCCGGTCGATCCAGTCCTGCGTGGCGGCGTCGATCGTGAAGTCCATCAGCTCTCCTCCTTGAGGGCGCGCAGCCCGCCCGCGACGAGCGGCTCGACGTAGCCGCCGATCTCGGCGAAGCCCGCGCCCACGGTCTGTCCCTGGGTGTGGCGGTAGTAGATGCCCTCGAGGATCACGGCGAGCTTGTAGTAGGCAAGGGCGACGTAGAACCCGAGGTCGCGCACGTCGCGTCCGCTGCGCTCGGCGTAGCGGGCCAGCAGCTCGGGCAGCGGCAGGTAGCCGGGTGCCTCGGAGACGTCGGTGATCATGGCGCCACCCGCCCCGAGCCGCGCCAGCTGCTGATAGACGGCGAGCAGCCCCACGTCGGTGAGCGGGTCGCCGAGCGTCGCCATCTCCCAGTCCAGCACCGCCCGCACCTCGTCCCTCAAGTCGACCTCGGCGCCGACGGGGGCGACGGGGCCGATGAGCAGGTTGTCGAGCCGGTAGTCGCCGTGCACGATCGCCGGCGCCTGGTCGGCGGGCACGCGACGGGTCAGCCCGGCATACAGCTCGTCGGCGCCGGCCAGGTCCCGCGAGCGCGAGCCCTCGAGCTGGGTGCCCCACCGCTTGACCTGCCGGGCGAGGAAGCCCTCCGGTCGGCCGAAGTCGCCCAGCCCGACGGCCTGCGGGTCCACCGCGTGCAGCGTCGCGAGCACGTCGACCATGCGCTCGCTGATCGCCCGGGTGCGCTCGGGACCGAGCTGCGCCAGCTCGGTGGCTCGCCGGTACGGCGTCCCCGCCACGTGCTCCATGACGTAGAAGGGGGCCCCGATCACCGTCTCGTCCTCGCAGCACGCGTGGGTCACCGGCACCGGCACGTCGGTTTCCCGCAGGGCCGTGATGACCCGGTGCTCCCGGGCCATGTCGTGCGCCGTCGCGAGGACGTGCCCGAGCGGAGGCCGCCGCACGACCACGGTGGTGCCGGAGGCGTCGGTCACGGCATACGTCAGGTTGGACTTGCCACCCGCCAGCACCCGGGCCGACAGCTCACCCTCGAGCAGGCCCGGGGTCTCGCGGTCGAGGTAGGCGCGCAGGGCGCCCAGGTCCAGGCCGGGCACCTCGGCCCGGGCGGCCGCCGCTGCGTCGTCCATCAGGGCACCAGGAGGTAGACGACCTCGGCCACGCACGCGGGCTTGTCGGCGCCCTCGATCTCGACCGTCATCGCGAGGACCATCTGCAGGCCCGCCTTGGTCTGCGACGTCTCCTGCAGCTGGATGCCGACCCGGACGCGCGACCCCACGCGCACCGGCGTGAGGAAGCGGATCTTGTTGGCGCCGTAGTTCATCCCCATCGTGACGCCGCGCACCTCGTAGACCTCGGGCAGCAGCCCGGGGATCAGCGACAGGGTCAGGTAGCCGTGCGCGATCGTCCCGCCGAACGGCGTCTCGCGGGCCACCCGCTCCGGATCCACGTGGATCCACTGGTGGTCGCCCGTCGCCTCTGCGAACAGGTCGACCTGCTGCTGGGTCACCTCGTGCCAGTCGCTGTAGCCGAGGTGCTCGCCCGTCGCGGCGACGACCTCGTCGATCCCGTTGAACGTCCTCATGTCAGTCCTCTCCCGTTGCTCGTTCCTCGCTCGTGTCCTCGCGGGGTCGATCAGTCGCGTGGCCCGCCGGCCACGTAGATCACCTGGCCGCTCACGAACCCCGACTCCTCGGCGCACAGCCACGACGCCGTCGCAGCGATGTCCTCGGGCTGGCCGACGCGGGCCACGGGGATCTCCTTGGCGGCGCCCTCGAGGAACTGCTCGAAGGTGATGCCCATGCGCTCGGCCGTGGCCTTGGTCATGTCGGTGGCGATGAAGCCGGGGGCGATCGCGTTGGCGGTCACGCCGAACTTGCCGAGCTCGAGCGCCAGCGTCTTGGTGAAGCCCTGCATGCCGGCCTTGGCGGCGGCGTAGTTGGCCTGGCCGCGGTTGCCGAGCGCGGAGGTGGACGACAGGTTGACGATGCGGCCGTACCTCGCCTCGGTCATGTAGCGCTGCGCCGCGCGCGTCATCAGGAAGGAGCCCCGCAGGTGCACCCCCATCACGGCGTCCCAGTCGCCGACGCTCATCTTGAAGAGCATGTTGTCGCGGATGATCCCGGCGTTGTTGACCAGCACGGTCGGGGCGCCGAGCTCGGTGGCGACGCGCTCCACGGCGGCGGTGACGGCGGCCTCGTCGGACACGTCGACCGCCACGGCGAGCGCGTGCCCGCCGGCACCGGTGATCTCGTCGACGACGCTCTGGCACGCGGCCTCGTCGAGGTCGAGCACCGCGACGGCCATGCCGTCCGTGGCGAGTCGGCGGGCCACGGCGGCGCCGATGCCGCGGGCGGCACCGGTCACGATGGCGGTGCGCTGGGTCTGGTCGGTCATGTCTGCTCCTCGTGGGGTGGTCGTGCGTCGTGCCGTATGTCGGGCCGTGCGGGTGCGGCGCTCGCGGGGCCGGGGGCCACCGCGCTCACCGCCGGTCTCAGGGGGTCAGGACGACCCGTCCAGTGGTGTCGCCCGCGCCGAGGCGGGACAGGGCGTCGGGCAGGTCCTCCAGCGGGACGCGTTCGCTGACCAGCGGCGCGATGGCGCCGGTGGCGAGCAGCCGGGCCAGCTCCTGGTGGCAGGCGAGCAGCGAGCGGGGGTCCTTGCTGGCATAGAGGCCCCAGTGCAGCCCGAGGATCGAGTAGTTCTTGACCAGCGCGTGGTTGAGCGCCGGCGCGGGGATGTCGCCGGACGCGAACCCGACCACGACGATGCGCCCCTCGAAGGCGATGCACTTGGTCGACTGCTGGTAGGCCGCGCCGCCCACCGGGTCGTAGACGACGTCCGCGCCGTGCCCCTCGGTGATCTCCTTGACGCGGGCCACGACGTCCTCGCTGCGGCGCTCGATGACGGCGTCGCAGCCGAGGCGGCGCGCCACCTCGGCCTTGTCGGGCCCACCCACGACGCCGATGACCCGGGCGCCGGCGGCCTTGCCCAGCTGCACGGCGGCGCTGCCGACCCCACCCGCGGCGGCGTGGACGAGCAGCCACTCGCCCTCCTGCAGGTGGGCGCGACGGTGCAGGCCGAACCACCCGGTCTGGTAGGCGATGGTCAGCGACGCCGCGGCCTCGTCCGGGATGCCGTCGGGCACGGGCATGGTGGCGGTGGCGTCGAGCAGCGCCTCCTCGGCGAAACCGCCGTGCGGGACGGCCGCCATGCCGGCGACGCGGTGTCCTGGCTGGACGTGCTGCACGCCAGCCCCGACGGCGATGACGTCGCCGCAGACCTCGACGCCGGGGACGAACGGCAGCGGCGGCTTGACCTGGTAGAGCCCCTTGATCATGAGCACGTCGGGGAAGTTCGCGGCGGTCGCCCGCACGCGGACGTGCACCTGCCCGGGGCCGGGCTCGGGCGACGGCCGCTCGGCGAGCTCGAGCACGTCACGGGGCTCGCCGAGGGCGGCGACGGTCCAGGCCTTCATCGGGTCTCCTCGCTGGTTCGGGGCGGCGCGTCGTAGCGGCCTTGCAGGCGCTGCATCCCGCGCAGCCACGCGTCGGTGTCGGTGGCCCGGGCGACGGCATACTGCCGGACCTGGGGGTGGGGCAGGACCTGGTGGCGACCCTGCTCGATCGCCTCGAGGAGCGCCGCGGCGACCTCGGCCGGGGTGAGCAGGCCGTCCGCGGCGAGCAGGCCCTGCACCGCGCCCGCGTCGCGATAGATGGCGGTGTCCACGCCCTGGGGGCACAGGCAGTGCACGTCGATCCCGCGGTGGCCGTATGTCGCCGCCAGCCACTCGGCGAAGGCCACCGCAGCGTGCTTGGTGACGGAGTAAGGGGCCGCACCGATCATCGTGAGCAGCCCGGCTGCGGACGCGGTGACCACGAACCGGCCGCCCCCGCTCTCGAGCCAGGCCGGCACGAGCAGCCGGGCGGCGCGCACGTGCGCCATGACGTTGACGTCGTGCGCGAGCTGCCAGGTCTCGTCGGGCGTCTCGAGGCCGAGCCCGCCCTGGATGCCGGCGTTGCCGACCCAGACGTCGATGCCGCCGAGGTGCGCGGTCGCCAGCTCGATGACCGCCTCGATGCCGTCGTTGGTCGAGACGTCGGAGGGGACGGCATATGCGCCGAGGTCGGTGGCGGTGGCGAGCAGCCGCTCGGCGTCGAGGTCGGTGACCACGACCCTCGCACCCGCGGCCACGCAGGCCTCGGCTATGGCGCGGCCGATGCCTCCGGCCGCGCCGGTCACCACGACTCCCTTGTCGCGCAGCGCCTCCATCGCCTTGCTCAGCCCCCGATCGCGGAGCCGTCGATCAGCGTCGCGCCGCCGTCGAGGACCATCGTGTGGCCGGTGGTCCAGGCCGCGTCGTCGGACAGGAGGTAGGCGACCGCGCCGGCGATGTCCTCGGGCTCGCCGAGCCGCTTCATCGCGTAGCCGCGGGACGCCTTGTCCTCGCGCCCCTCGTAGAGCGCCTTGGCGAAGTCGGTCTTGACCACGGCGGGCGCGACCGCGTTGACCCGGATGCCAGGACCGAGCTCGACGGCGAGCTCCTCGGTGAGGTGCAGCAGCGCCGCCTTGCTGGCGCCGTACAACGCGATCCCGGGCGCGGCGCGCAGCCCCGCGACGGAGCCCACGTTGACGACGGCGCCGCCGTGCTCGCCCATCCAGGCGGCGTGGGCCTTCTGCACCCAGGAGAGCGCCGCGACGACGTTGGTGTCGAGGATCTTGCGGGCGACGTCGAGGTCGATGTGCATGAGCGGGCCGTAGGCCGGGTTGATGCCGGTGTTGTTGACCAGCAGGTCCAGGGAGCCGAACCGCTCGATCGCCGTGCGGATCGCCTCGTCCTGGTGCGCGGGGTCACCCGCGTTGCCCGCGACCGCCACGCACCGCCCCTCCCCGCCCATCGACGCGGCGGCCTCGGCGAGCGCCTCCGGCTTGCGCGCCGTGATCACGACACGGGCACCCTCGGCCACGAGCCGCTGCGCAACAGCCAGCCCGATCCCCCGGGACGCCCCCGTGACGATCCCGACCTTGCCATCAAACCTGTTCACTACCTGACTCCTTCGTCATGTGCTGCGTAGCAGAGGGTGGGCGCTGGGCCAAGGCGCGCCCGGGAGAGGGAGGGCACGAAGAGCCTGGGTGTACCGGCCGCGGTCGTGGCGGGTCTGGCGGGAGCCGCGAGGGACGAGCGGCGGATGGTAGGCCGCGGCCGGTACACCCAGACGACGCCGCGCAGGCGTCATACGGACAAGCCCTAGAGGCCCAGGTCGCGCCCGATGAGCTCCTTCATGATCTCGTTGCTGCCCGCCCAGATCTTGTGGACGCGGGCGTCGCGCCAGGCGCGGGCGACGCGATACTCGTTCATGTAGCCGTAGCCTCCGTGGAGCTGGACGCACTCGTCGAGGACGGCGCACTGCACCTCGCTCGCCCACCACTTGGCCTTGGCCGCGTCCACGGCGGTGAGGGTGCCCTCGGAGTGCGCGATCACGCACTGGTCGATGAAGGCCTGGGTGACCTCGCACTTGGTGACCATCTCGGCGATCTTGAACTTGTTGTGCTGGAAGGTGCCGATGGGCTGGCCGAAGGCCTTGCGGTCCTTGGTGTACTGGATCGTCTCGGCGAGGATCTGGCGGGCGTTGGCGAGGTTGCCGACGGCGGCACCGAGGCGCTCCTGCGGCAGGTGCTTCATCATCTCGATGAAGCCCATCCCCTCGGGCCCGAGGAGGTGGTCGTTGCTGACGCGGACGTTCTCGAAGAACAGCTCGGAGGTGTCGGACTCCTCCTGGCCGACCTTGTCGAGCTTGTTGCCCTTGGTGAAGCCCTCCATGCCTGCCTCGAGGACGAACAACGAGATGCCCTTGGCGCCCTTGGTGGGGTCGGTGCGGACGGCGACGACGGCGAGGTCGCACTGGTGGCCGTTGGTGATGAAGGTCTTGGAGCCGTTGATGACCCAGTCGTCGCCGTCGCGGACGGCGGTGGACTTCAGCGCTGCCAGGTCGGAGCCGCCGGAGGGCTCGGTCATCCCGATGGCCATGATCTTCTTGCCGGCGGCGACGTCGGGCAGCCACCGCTGCTTCTGCTCCTCGGTGCCGAGGTGCACGAGATAGGGGGCGGTGATGTCGGCGTGGATGCCGAAGCACGAGCCGGCGGCGTTGGTGAACCTGCCGATCTCCTCGGCGAAGACGGCGTTGAAGCGGTAGTCGTCGATGCCGGCGCCGCCATACTCCTCCGGGATGCTGAGGCCGAAGAAGCCCTGGGCCCCGGCCTCCTCCCAGATGTCTCGGGCGATGACGTGGTCCCGGATCATCTCCTCCGCCCGGGGCGCGAGGGTCCGGTCCACGAACTCCTTGACGGACTGTCGGAAGGCCTCGTGGTCCTCGTCGTAGATGGTGCGCTGCATCGCGTCTCCTCGGCTGGCGGATCGTGTGGGACGGGCTGACTAAGCGCTTGCTTAGTTCATGGTCTCGCTAGAGAATCACCCATGACCCAGGCCCGGGTCAAGAGGTGAGAGGGGTGATCCTTATGCCGCCCGGCCCGACCCGCGACGCGCGCCACCGCATCAAGGCCGCGGCGCTGCACTCCTTCGCCGCCAAGGGCTTCCACGCGACGACGACCCGCGACATCGCCGCGGCCGCCGGGATGAGCCCGGCCGCCGTCTATGTCCATCACGCCAGCAAGGAGTCGCTGCTGCACGCCCTCTCGCTGGAGGGGCACGCCGAGGTGCTGCGGCTGGCGCAGGAGGCCGTGGCGACAGGCGAGACCCCCACCGAGCAGCTGCGGGCGCTCGTGCACGCCTGGGTCCTGACGCACGCCGAGCGGCACACGGTCTCGCGGATCGTCAACTACGAGCTGGACGCGCTGACGCCGGAGCACCTGGCCGAGGTCGGGGACCTCCGCCGCCAGATCACCGACGTCTTCCGGTCCGTGGTGGAGGCCGGGGTGGCGTCCGGGGAGTTCGAGACCGACCAGCCCCGGATGACGGTGACCGCCCTCATCTCGCTGGGCGTTGACGTGGCCCGCTGGTGGAGTGACGACGGGTCGTGGACGGCGCAGACCGTGGCCGACCACTTCACCACGCTGGCCCTGCGCCTCGCCGGGGCCTCCAGGCGACCTCCCCCCTGAGCGGACGCGAGACGGGTCGCCCTGGCCTCGAAGACGCTGCTGGCCTGCGGATCATCCGCCTGGGGGACGAGGGCCGGTCGATGCCCTCGCCGGGGGCGGGTCGTCAGGCGACGGCGTGCTCGTGCTCGTCATCCGGGTCGACCGTGTCCTTGACCGTCCCCGTCTCGGCGGTGGCGGGATTGGCGGCGACGAAGGCGTTGGCCCACCGCGACCGCGGGTCGGAGTCGATCAGCACCGCCTTGATCAGCAGCGTCATCGGCAGCGCCAGGATCGCGCCCATCGGCCCCATCACCGACGCCCAGAAGAGCAGCGACAGGAAGGACAGCGTCGGGGTGACGCCCACCGCGTCGCCGGCGAACTTCGGCTGGATGATGGACTGCACCACGAAGTTGAGCACGCAGTACGCGACGACGACCCACAGCGCCGTCATCGGGCCCTTGGCCAGCAGCGCCATCAGCGCCGGCGGGATCAGGCCGATCACGAAGCCGATGTTGGGGATGTAGTTGGTGAGGAAGCTCAGCACCGCCCAGACCGCCGCCAGCGGGACCCCGAGCATGAGCAGGGCGACCCAGTCGAGCACCGCCACGATCAGCCCGAAGACCGACGACACGATCCAGTAGCGCCGCACCCCACCGCCGAAGGCGTCGAGCGCCTCCACGATGCGCGGGTGGTGTCGACGCCCGATGTCCATCCGCTGGCCCCACCCCGTCGCGTCCATCATCAGGAAGAACAGGACGGTCAAGATGACGGCGAGGAGCCCCGTGAAGCTCTGCAGGCCGGTCAGCACCGTGGTGGCGTAGCCCATGATGCTCTGCGGGTTGATGCCCTTGAGCTGCTCGAGCAACTTGGACTCGCTGAGCCCGAACTTGCTGAGCTGGTCCAGCGACTGGGCGTAGAGCTGGTCGAACTTGTCGCCGTACTTGGGGATCTCGCTCACCAGCGAGGCGATCGACCACCCGAGGGCGGAGAAGAAGGCGATGATCACGCCGAACACCACCAGCCCGGACAGGATCGAGCCGATCCACTCGGGCAGACCCTTGCGGGTCAGCCAGCCCTTGAGCGGGTAGGCCGCGATCATCAGGTTGATCGCGAAGAAGACGGGCGCGATCAGGTCCTTGTTGGCCTGCATCCCCTGGATCCCGATCCAGGCGGCCGCCAGGCCGAGCAGGATGACCAGCATGCGGGGCAGACCACCCGGGTGGGCCCACTCTCGCTCGCGCTGGTCAGCCACGGCGGCCCCGCGCTGCAGGCTCCCCGCGTGGGCCTCGTCCCGGGCCTGGCGCTTGTCGACCTTGGTCGAGCCCTCCTTGGCGGGACTCGGTGCGTGGTCGGCGTCATCCGCGTGGTCCATCGGTCGTTCGTCCATCGTGGTCCTGTGGCCTCTCGGTCGGTGTCATGCAGGTCGGTCCGGGGCCGGACCCCCACGGTTCGTCACCTAGCGTGCACCATCGAGGCCGTATGGCTGCGTCGCGCCACCGTCTCGATCCCACTCCGTGACCCGGCCCGGCCCGCCGTCAGGTCGACGCCGGTGACGCCAGCCGCCGCAGGAGCAGGTGCTGCGCCACCATCGTCACCGTCCCGGCCGCGACCATGCCGACCACGTTGACCCCGAGCTGGGTGAGCGACCCCAGCACCTCGGCCGGCTGCCAGACCGCCAGCGCCAGGGCGAGGTTGCCGGCCGCGGGGACCGTCGTGACGGAGATGAAGACGCCGACCAGGGTGCTCGACTTCTCGCCCGTCATGGCCAGCACCCCGGCCGCGCCCGCGAGCGCCGCCACCACCACGCTCCACAGGTCGGGGCGCCAGATGAAGCCGGTGGCCGGGCGCGGGCGCGTCACCATCTCGGGGTCGAGGACGCCTGTGGCCCGGGCGACCAGGGCCAGCACCGTGACGGCGGCCACGGCAGCGACATACCCGCGGACCAGCAGCCAGAGGGCACGCAGGCTCAGGCCCGGCGACCGGAGCGCGAGGCCGGCACACATGGCCCCCACCGGCCCGAAGTCGGGTCCCACGACCATGGCTCCCACCACCAGGATCGGGGAGTCGGTGATCACGGCCACGGCCGCCAGGGCGGTGGCGATCCCGAGGAAGGCGAAGTAGGCCCCAGAGGCCTCCGTCGCCGCCTCCGCGTCCCGCCGCACCACCTGCCAGATGACCCCGTCGTCGCCGGCCCCGGCCGCGCGGCGGTCGACCCGGTCGGCCTCGTCGAAGACGGTGCCCTCGACGGCGGTCAGCGAGATCCCGCCTCGGTGCGGCAGGCCGGTGCGGTCCAGCCGGTCGAGGACCGACTCGGCGGCCTCCCGCGCGACGTCCGCGCCGAACAGGTCGCCACGAGGCTGCAGGGCCGCGTCGCGCTCGAGGGTGACGTTGGTGATCCGGTCGTCGTCGAGCAGCAGCGCGACGACGTCGTCGGTCAGGTCGGCGGGCACGACGAGGCGCAGGTGCACGAGCATTCACCCATCGTGGCCCACGCAGGGCCATACTCCCCTCATGCTCGCTGCCGCGTTCTGGGGTTTCGTCGGCGGTGCTGCGCTGCTCGTCGGCGCGGTCATCGCCCTCACCGCCAGGGTCTCGACCCGCATCATCGGTCTCGTCATGGCCTTCGGCGCCGGGGTGCTCATCAGCGCCGTGGCGTTCGAGCTGACGCAGGAGGCCTACGACTCGGCCGGGGGCACGTCCGTCGTCGTCGGCCTGGCCGCGGGGGCGCTGGTCTACTTCGTCGGGGACTGGTGGGTCGACTCCGGTGGCGGGCACCGGCGCAAGTCCCCGACCGGCGAGCAGCAGGCCGGCGCGGGTGGCATGTCCCTCGTCCTCGGGGCCCTGCTCGACGGGATCCCCGAGTCCGCCGCCATCGGGGTCAGCCTCCTGGGCGGGGGCAAGGTCGGGCTGCCGATGGTGGCCGCCGTCTTCCTCTCCAACGTCCCCGAGTCGCTGTCCGCGACGGCCGGGCTCAAGGCCGCCGGCCGCTCCACGCGCTACATCGTGGGCCTGTGGTCGGCCGTGTGCCTGGCGTCGGCGCTCGCCGCGGCGCTCGGCTACGCCCTGCTCGGGGGCGCGTCGGAGTCTGTCGTGGCGACGATCCAGGCCTTCGCCGCTGGCGCGATCATCACGATGCTGGTCGACACGATGGTCCCGGAGGCGACCGAACACGCCGGGCGCTGGGTCGGGTTGTTCACGATGCTGGGCTTCGCGGCGGCGTTCCTGCTGAGCAAGTCCGCCTAGGGCCGGGCCGGTCGTGGACGGCCCTCGGCTTGCGCGACCTGACCCACGACATCGCCCGCAGCCTCCCCGAAACCGGCGGGTTCAAGCGGCATCCCGTTGGAGGTGAGGGCGAGCCTCATCGTTCGAGGGCGTCGTGGTCGGCGCGCGACCTCATGCCGGCAATGTGTGCCAGATCTGGTGCCGGTGTGCGCCCGGCTGGCGACAGTGCCAATCGGCGCTCAGAGCTCGCGGACGACCCGAGCGGGGTTGCCGACCACCACGACGCCGCGCGGCACGTCCTTGGTCACCACGGCCCCCGCGCCGACGATCGAGTCCTGCCCCACCGTGACGCCGGCGAGGATGATCGCGCCGCCCCCGATCCACACGTTGTCCTCCACGGTGATGGGGCGCGCCGCCTCCCACCCCTCGCGGCGAGGTCCGGGCTCGACGGGGTGGGTCGGCGTGAGGAGCTGCACGTGGGGCCCCATCTGCACCTGGGCGCCGACCCGGATCTCTGCCACGTCCAGCGCCATCAGGCCGTAGTTGGCGAACGTCCCCTCACCGACGTGCAGGTTGTCCCCGTAGTCGACGTAGACGGGGGCCCGCAGGTGGGCGGTCTCGGCATACGACCCGAGGAGCTGCTCCAGCAGTCGTCGCCGCTCGTCGGCGTCCTCGCACGCGTTGGCGCGCCGCATGGTGGCCTGGGCCCGCTCCATGGCGGCGCCGAGCTCCTCGTCCACGCGATAGGGGTCGCCGGCGTCGCGCCGCTCGCGCATGGTGCGGGTGTCGGTGCTCTGGCCGGTCTCGCTGATGTCCGTCACGCCTCGACCGTAGGCGAGACTGGACGCGTGAGTGCGCGCGGGTGGATCGTCTGGGTCGTCGGGGTCATCGCCTACACCGCGGCGGTGCTGCAACGCACCTCCCTGGGCGTCGCCGGGATCGACGCCGCTCATCGGTTCCACGCGCCCGCCGGCATCGTGGCGTCCTTCGTGGTCCTGCAGCTGCTCGTCTATGCCGGGCTGCAGGTGCCGGTCGGTATCGCCCTGGACCGCTTCGGGACGCGGCGGATGGTGACGATCGGGGCGGCGATGATGGCGGTGGGGCAGCTCCTGATGGCCACCGCCGACGACGTGCCGACCGGTATGGCGGCCCGCGTCCTCGTCGGCGCCGGCGACGCGATGACCTTCGGCAGCGTCATACGCCTCGTCCCCTCGTGGTTCCCACCCGGTCAGGTGCCGTTGTTCACCCAGCTCACCGGCCTGCTGGGGCAGGCCGGGCAGGTGCTCGCCGCCATCCCCCTGTCGGCCCTGCTGCACGGTCCGGGGTGGACCGTGGCGTTCGGCACCGCCGCCGCGCTCGCCGCCGCGTCCTGCCTGCTCTCGGCGACGCTGCTGCGCGACGCCCCGCCCGGCGCCGCCACCGCCGCCCCCACGGAGCGACCGCCGGTCCTGCGCCAGGTCAGCGCGGTGCTGCGGCACCCCGGCACGAGGCTCGGGCTGTGGACGCACTGGGTGACGGGGTTCGCGCCCATGGTCTTCGCGATGATGTGGGGCGTCCCCTACCTCGTCCAGGGAGAGGGCCTGTCGCCGCAGACCGCGTCGGGCCTGCTGACGCTCTTCGTGGTGCTCGGGCTGGGCATCGGTCCGGTGCTCGGACTCCTCACCCAGCGGCACCCGCTGCGCCGCTCCAACCTCGCCCTGACGGTCGCCGCGTGCAACATCCTGCCGTGGGTCACCGTGCTGCTGTGGCCCGGTCGCGCGCCCATGTGGCTGCTCGTCGTGCTCGTCGTCGGGCTGGCCACGGGCGGGCCGGGGTCGTCGATCGGGTTCGACTTCGCGCGCACCTTCAACCCCTCGCACCGTCTCGGCGCGGCCACCGGCGTGGTCATCATGGGCGCCTTCACCGGCGCGCTGCTCGCGATCCTCGGGATCGGCCTCGTGCTCGACGCGACGTCGTCCGGGGGCCGCTACACGCTGCACGACTTCCGGCTGGCGATGGCGGTGCAGCTGCCGGTCTTTGCCATCGGTCTGGTCGGGCTCTATCGGTGCCGGTGGCTCGCCCGACGGCGCTGGCGCGAGGAGGAGGGCGTCGAGATCCCCACCTGGAGCGAGGCGCTGTCGCGGGAGTTCGGGCCGTGGCTGGAGCGTGGGCTGCGGCGGGGAAGCCGGGCGCGCTGAGGGGTCGGCGCGAGGCGCTGGCCGAGGTCAGCGGACCAGGACCCACCGGCCCCCGACGCGGCGCAGCGCCCTGCCGTTGCGGCAGCGCGCGACCTGCGCGACGGCATGCACCATGCGGGCGCGCACCACGCGGGCCTCGTGGTCCTCCTCGTCCCGGCTGCTCGCGTCGACCGTGAACCTCACCGTGATCTGCGGCGTCCCGCCCACGACGTCGAGCCGGTCCGCCTCGACCACCTGCGTCTCGCCCACCGTCGCGACGGCGGTCCGCAGCACCTCGGGCGGCGCATGGCCCGGCAGGACGTCGAGGACGTCCAGGGTGATGCGGTATGACGGCACGCCCGCCGCCTGCTCAGAAACCGTTGAGGGCGCGGACGATCCGCGTCGCCTCGGGGTCCGTGCGCAGCGCCCGCCCGTCGAGCTCCGTGATCGGCGCGACGCCCCGCACCGACGACACGAGCCACGCCGCGTCGGCCTCCGCGAGCTCGTCCGGGGTGACGAGGCGGCGCTCCGCGCGCCAGCCGTGCTCGGCCGCACCGCCCAGGATCTTGCGCGCGCTGATCGAGTCCAGGATCCCCGTGGCGCCCGTCGGCGTCGTCGCGACCACCCCGTCGCGCAGCCAGACGACCGCAGAGGTCGGCGCCTCCAGGAGGCAGCCGTCGCTCGAGGTGAAGATGACGTCCTCGGCCCCGCGTGCGCTGGCCTCGCGTTTGGCGGCGACGTGGACGGCATACGACAGGAGCTTGACCCCGCCGAGCAGCCACGGCGCACCCTCGAAGGCGTCGCTGGCGTAGCCCCGCGAGAGGGTGACGACGCGGATGCCGTCGCGCTGGGCCTGCATCCCCGCGTCGACGGCCGTGAGGGTCAAGAAGGCCAGCGGCGTGCCGTCGCCGTGCTCGTCGCCCCTGGTCAGGACCATCTTGAGGGCGGCCTCGTCCGCGCCCTGCCACACCTGCAGCGCGTCGCCGACCAGCTCGATCCACGCGTCATCGTCGGCGAGGGGGATTCCGAGCGCGTCGGCCGACCGCCGCAGCCGCTCGAGGTGCTCGTCGAGGTCGTGGACCAGCCAGCCCTCACCGTCCCAGGCCACCAGCGTCGCGTCGAAGCACCCGTCGCCCCTGGTGAGTCCGAGATCGTCACCGGTGGCGACCGGCGCGCCGGTGTCGACGACCCCGCGGCCCATGACCGCCACGACCTGTTGCACGCGCTCCGCCATCCCCAGAACCTACCTCGGGCAGGCACATCCGCCCGACTTCGCACCCCAGGTCGATGTGCCGAGCTCTCGACCTCGTGCCTGAGTCCGCGCTCCGACCCGACATCCGCGAACGGGTCCTCGCCGAAGCGGTCACGCTGTGAGGTCGATGGACGAGCTGCGCAGGGAAGCCCTCTTCCACTTCACGCTCGCCGTCGACTACGCCAACGCCACTGCCGACGACCAGATGGCGGTTGATGCGGAACTGCGGAACGGGGGGTGATCGTCATACGGTCTGCTCGCGGTCGGCGAGCTCGAGCCAGACGACCCCATGTCGCGTTGTCCGGGGCGTGGGCGGCTGCCACCGTTGGCGGATGCGCACGTTCGACGAGCTGATGGCCGAGGCAGCGGCAACAGACCTGACGGGATGGGGTCGGCGGGGTGCGGCCCTGGAGAGGGCTGGCAGCACCGTCGCCGTCCTCGCAGCGCTGGCCCGCCTGCGTCGGCACTACCGCTGACACGTCAGCCCCCGGACCGGGCCTCCCGCAGGTCCTGCACGAGGCGGGGGGTGCGCCACTGCGTGACGGTGCCGAGCCACCGGGACGCCGGGTAGGACAGACGCACCAGGAAGTAGTTCACGTACTCCACGACGGCGAACGCCCAGACACCGATGGCCAGGGCGGCGTGGCCGGGGCTCGACGGCCAGTGGCGGACGACGAGGACGAGCCCGGCTGCCAGCAGAGCCACGTTCGCGACGCGCAGGGCTCGGTAGGTGGTGGCCAGCGCGCGCGGCATCGTCGAGCGCGGGGTCCAGCTGCGTGCGGCCAGCCAGTAGACCCCCGCCTGGACCAGGATGATCAGCAGCGGCGCGAGACCGCCCCACAGGGCCGGTCGCTCGGTGGAGGCCCACCCTGGCAGCACCACGTTCAGCGCGGCCACCAGGAAGACGCCAGCAGCGACCAGCTCCCCCACCCCGAGGCTCAGGTAGCGACGACGCAGGGCTGCCCCTCCTCGTCGGTCCAGGTGTAGGTCCAGGTGTCGGTCCATGACAACGATGCTTGCACGTCCAGGCCCTGCGCATCAGGCCAGGCGGGCCCGGATGCCGTCGACCAAGAGGGCCAGGCCGTACTCGAAGCGGTGGTCGGGGTCGTCGGGCGCGGCACCCGCCGGAGCGACCCCGAAGGCCTGCATCTGGGCGTGTCCCTGCTCGTCCACGGCGTGCCCCATCACGAAGTGCAGCACGGTTGCCGCGGCAGCCCGCGCATCGGGGGCGCGCAACCCGGCCTGGTGCAGGATCGCCACCAGGCCGCGCGTGGGGTCGACGCCCTCGGCGCGCATCGCCAGGACGGACGCGACCAGCTCGGCGCCGTCCCGGTGCGCCGTCACGGCGCGGCGCAGCCCGTGCGCCCACACCCGCACCTGCTCGTCCCAGGTCGCCCCCGACGACGGCGCGGGCATCGCGCCCAGCCACCCGGTCGCGACCGCTGCCAGCAGCGACTGCTTGTTGGCGAAGTGCCAGTAGAGCGCCGACGGCTGCACCTCGAGCGCTGCGGCCAGCTTGCGCATCGACAGGTCCGCGAAGCCGTAGGCGTCGAGCGTGCGGATCGCCTCGTCGAGGACGGCCTGCCGCGTGAGCGCCATACGGGCTCTCCTCCTGAGGCTCGCTCGGGGTGGGCCGGGACGAGAGCCCGGCCACACCAGGGCCCCTCACGTTGAGCGACCACCGCCCCCCAGTTAACATGAACAGCGTTCATTGAACGGTGTTCATGACGCCGCTGACCGCTGACCGATCGCTCGACGAGGAGAATCCCATGGACCTGCAGGCGATGGCGACGCGCGGCTGCGCCGGTGAGTCGTGCACCCGCGACGAGGCCCTGGCCGTCCTCGCGCTGCCGGACTCGGCCGTCCTCGACCTGGTGGCGAGCGCCGGCCAGGTCCGGCGGCAGTTCTTCGGCAACCGGGTCAAGTTGAACTACCTGGTCAACCTCAAGTCGGGTCTGTGCCCCGAGGACTGCTCCTACTGCAGCCAGGCGCGCGGCTCCACGGCCGACGTTCTCAAGTACTCCTGGCTGAGCCAGGACCAGGCCGTCGAGGCCGCCACCGCGGGCATCGCCGGCGGAGCAGCCCGCGTGTGCCTGGTCGCCAGCGGCCGCGGCCCCTCCGACCGCGACATCGACAAGGTGACCGGCATCGTCGAGGCCATCAAGGAGGCCGACCCGGAAGTCGAGGTGTGCGCCTGCCTGGGCTTCCTCAAGGGCAACCAGGGCGACCGGCTCAAGGCCGCGGGCGTCGACGCCTACAACCACAACCTCAACACCGCCGAGAGCAAGTACGACCAGATCTGCTCCACCCACACCTACGCCGACCGCGTCGACACCGTCCGCCAGGCGCACCTCGCCGAGCTGTCCGCGTGCTCGGGCTTCATCGCCGGGATGGACGAGACCGACGAGGACCTCGTCGACCTGGCGTTCGCGCTGCACGAGGTCGGCGCGGACTCCATCCCGGTCAACTTCCTGCTCCCCTTCGAGGGCACCCCGATGGCCGGGCACGGCATGATCAGCCCGCAGCGCTGCCTCATGATCCTGGCGATGATCCGGTTCGTGAACCCGGCGACCGAGATCCGCATGGCGGCAGGCCGCGAGGTGCACCTGCGATCGATGCAGCCGATGGGCCTGCACATCGCCAACTCGATCTTCCTGGGCGACTACCTGACCAGCGAGGGCGCACCCGGCCGGGCGGACCTCGAGATGCTGCGGGACAACGGGTTCGTGCCCGAGGGTGCCCCGGATGACTGGGCCGAGCGGCTGGACGCGACCGACCTGAGCGCGTATGCCGAGCCGGCCGCCCCCAGCGGGTGCGGCGGCCACGCCGGCGGATCCGGCTGTGGCGGTTGCGGATCCGCGGGAAGCGGGTGCGGCGGCCATGCGGCGGGCGCGCAGGCGGCATACGAGCACGCGCCCGGCCGGCCGTCGCCCGTCGACAGCGGCACGCCGACCCCCGCGACCTCGGGGTTCTCCGCGGCGGCAGCCTTCGACGCCCCCGTCGTCAGCCCGCGCAAGCGCGGTGCAGGCACCCAGCTGCCCGCCAACGTCTGACCGGCTGACGGGCCCGACCGCTCGGCCGCTCGCCTAGGAGCCGAACCGTGCGGCGTTGCGGGCGCGAGCGCGCTCGGCCAGCTGCTCACGGCTGCGCGGCGGGGCGGCGGTCACCAGCTCGTCCAGCAGGGTCGACGTCGCCGCGGTGATCTGCTCGACGGCGCGCGCGTAGGCCTCCTCGTTGGCCCTGGATGGCCTGGCCGATCCGGCGACCTTGCGGACGTACTGCAGGGCGGCAGCCCTGACCTCTTCCTGTGTGGTCGAGGGCTCGACGTTGTGCAGGACCCGGATGTTGCGGCACATGCCGCCACCCTAGGCAGCCGTCGGGCACCGCAGCAGAGGTTGACGTAGGTGCAGCCGTTCAGCGGAGACGGGCACGACGCACCGTGACTGCCGCGAGGGCCACTCAGGTGGCCCCGCACCGGGGCTATGCCCGGACCGACCCCGGAACGTCACCAGGTCACTTGGTCGGCATCGCCTGCATCTCGGCGATCTCCTTGCGCTGCGCCGTGATGATGTCCTGCGCGAGCTTCTTGACCGCGGGGTCGTCCGTGGTCCCGAGGACGTTCTCGGCCATGCTCACCGCACCCTGGTGGTGCTTGGTCATCAGCTCCAGCCAACGCTGGTCGAAGGCCGAGCCCTGCAGCGCCGCCAGCTCACGCATGTCCCCCTCGG
Source organism: Arsenicicoccus cauae (assembly GCF_009707125.1). GTDB lineage: Bacteria > Actinomycetota > Actinomycetes > Actinomycetales > Dermatophilaceae > Arsenicicoccus > Arsenicicoccus cauae. Next base: position 51,721 of record NZ_WLVL01000004.1, on the reverse strand, counting down.
GCACCATGCCCTCCATCGGCATCCCGTGGTCGGCCGGCATCTCCGGGGCGCTCCAGCTCGTGAGCATGCGCCGCATCTGCTGGATCTCGGGGTCCTGGGCGCTCTGGATGCGGCGGGCCAGCGCCTGCACCTGGGTCGAGGCGCCGTGCCCCTTCAGCGCGAAGTCGGCCAGGTCCAGCGCCTGCTCGTGGTGCGGGATCATCATCTGCGCGAACATCACGTCACCCGCACGCCCGTGCATGGCCGACCCGCCGGAGGTCGCGGACGTCGCGGACGTCGCGGTGGAGGACGTGGCATCGGACGGTGTCGCTGACGAGCTGGAGCCGTGGCCGGTGTGGGTGTCCCCGGCCGTGGTCGTGCTGGTGGCCGTGGTGGCCGCCGTGCTCGTGGTGCTGGTCGCGCCGCCGCTCGACCCGCATCCGGCGAGCAGCAGTCCGAGGGCAGCGGCGACGACGGCCGGGATGGTGGGGCGGTGCATGAGGGCTCCTGACGATCGAGGTCCTGGAAGGCGGATCAGCTGGCCCCAGCCTAGGTAGTGGATCCCCGCCTGCGTCGGGTGCCGCGCCGTATGTCGCCGGACCGCTCGCACGCCGGGCTGCGGCATACGGCCACGGTCAGCGCGACCAGGCGACCGGGCGACCCAAACTGAGGCCCCCAGCTCACCACCCGCCGCTTCGGTCTCCGAACCAAGCCTGGCTAATGCCCCTACCGGGGGCGGGATCATCAGCCTGGCGAACTAACCCCGGCTGATGCCCCTACCCCCGGCGGGATCATCAGCCTGGGGTACGAAGGCCGGCTGATGCCCCTACCCCCGGCGGGATCATCAGCCTGGGGTACGAAGGCCGGCTGATGCCCCTACCCCCGGTAGGTCAGGCGGTGGCGGCGCGGTCGAGGGCGGCCTGGACGTCCGCGACCAGGTCCTCGGTCGCCTCGATGCCGATCGACAGGCGCAGGAGGTTGTCCTTGATGCCGGCCACGGCCCGCGCCTCGGGGGTCATCGACGCGTGCGTCATGGTCGGCGGGTGGACGACCAGCGACTCGACCCCGCCGAGCGACTCGGCCAACGAGAAGCACTCCAGCCCGTCCAGGAACGCCCGCACCGCCGGCTCGCCACCTGCCAGCTCCAGCGACACGATCGCCCCGAAGCCGTCCTGCTGCGACGCCGCGAGCTCGTGCCCCGGGTGGTCCGGCAGGCCCGGGTAGTAGGTGGCGGACGCGGCCGGGTGCGCGGCGATCAGCTCCGCGACGGCGCGAGCGTTGTCCTCGTGGGCGCGCATTCGGGTGTGCAGGGTCCGCAGCCCCCGCAGCGTCTGGTAGCTGTCGAACGGGCTCCCGGTCAGGCCGAGCACGTTGGCCCACCAGCCGAGCTGCTCGTGCAGCTCCTCGGTCCCGCCGATGACGGCGCCGCCGACGACGTCGGAGTGGCCGTTGACGTACTTCGTGGTCGAGTGCACGACCACGTCGCAGCCCAGCTCCAGCGGGCGGCACAGCAGCGGCGACAGGAAGGTGTTGTCGGCGACCACGACCGCCCCCACCTCGTGCGCCCGCCGGGCGACGGCGCGGACGTCGGTGATGCGCAGCAGCGGGTTGGACGGCGTCTCGATCCACACGACCGTCGGTGCCTGGTCGGCGCCCAGCGCGGCCTCGACCTGCGCCGCGTCGGTGTAGTCGACCGTCACCAGCTCGAAGGCGCCCTTGCGCGACATCGTGTCGAAGAGCCGCCACGACCCGCCGTAGCAGTCGTGCGGGATGACGATCCGCTGCCCGGGCGACAGCAGCGCCGACACGACGACGGTGATCGCCCCCATGCCGGTGGCGGTGATGACCCCGCCGGCGCCGCCCTCGAGGGTGGCCAGCGCGTCGCCGAGCTGGTCACGCGTCGGGTTGCCGGACCGGGTGTAGTCGTAGCGGCGCGGCGTGCCGAAGCTCTCGAACGTGTAGTTGCTCGACAGGTAGATCGGGGGGACCACAGCGCCGTGGGCCGGGTCGGTCTCGAGTCCGGCGCGGATCGCGCGGGTGAGGCGGGACAGCTCGGTCATGATGTCGCCTTTCGCAGGTGCTGAGCGGGCCCAGTCCTGCGGTCGACACCACGAGCGGTATGCCGGGCGCGCCGGCGCATCGACCCATCTGCCGGTGGGCCGCGAGGCCCCCGCAGGACTTGGCACCTGACCCTCGGGGTCTCCCCCTCGGGCGGTTGCCCCGGCGTCGTCGGGCCTGTCCCTCAGCCGGTCGTGATGGATGTGCCTGCAGCCTAGCGGTCCGCCACCGGTTGGACAGGGGATGTCCAGCACTCGGGCGACGAAAGGCTCGCGTGCTCGCCGGCGGCGCTAGTCGACGAGGTGATCGCTGGCGAGGCGCTTGTTGGCGATGTACTGCACGCGCTGCCCCTGGACGACCTCCTCGGCCAGCGTGGCCAGCTTGATGTTGAGGTCCTGGCTGGTCCTGCGCAGCAGCTCGAAGGCTTCCTCGTCGTCGACCTTGTGGGCGGCCATGAGCAGGCCCACCGCCTTGCCGATCTCGCGGGAGGTGCCGAGCGCCCGCTCCAGGTTGGCGCTGTCGGCCTGCGCCCGCACCGTCATCACCGCCACCGAGGCGAACGCCGCCAGCACCGCCGCCTGGTCCGTCGAGTTGGACGTGAACGCACCGGCGGTGTCGGAGAACAGGTTGAGCGCCCCGACCTTCTCGCCGTCGAGCAGGATGCGGTAGCCGATGAGGCCGCGCACGGAGGTCTCGGCGACGACCCGGCGCGCCAGCTCGGGCCACTGCGAGCCGTCCTCGAGGTCCGGGTCGTGCTGGAAGGACTCCTCGACGATGGCGTCCACGCACGGCCCGTCGTCGACGGCGAGCTCGATGTCGTCCACCGCCAGGGCGACGTCATCGGTGGCGGCGGCGCTGTAGAAGCGGCCGCGGCGGTCGACGAGCATCATCGAGGCGTGGTCGCAGCCGTCGACGAGCTGGACGGCTGCGGCGACGACGGCCTGGTAGACGGCCCGCGCCTCGGGGCGGCCGTGGATCAGGACGTTGAGCCGGGCGAAGACCTCGGTGGGCTCCACTCTGTGGGGCATGGAGCCTCCAAGCGGGGTGACGCGACGGTGACGAGGAGCAGGGTGACCTGGAGTCTAACGACGGGTCACCGACCCTCACGACGCCAGGGTCTCGATGGCCGCCCCGAGGCGTGGGAGGGCCTCCATGACGAGCTGCTTGGCCTTGGGGCGGACCCCGTTGTAGACCGTGGCGATCGCGGCGTGACGCGGGTTGGCGGCGCGGGTGTCGCTGACCGCCAGCAGGGCGTCGGCGGCCTGGTCCCCGTGGGCGGTGAGGTAGGACGCGAACGCCTGGTCGCCGCGCGCGTCCCACAGCGGATGCAGCGAGGAGGCCGCGTCGGGCAGCATGCCGTCGACCGCCCGGCGGACGACACCGTCGTTGACCTTCTTGACCGCGCCGTAGGCCGTCTTGATGATGGCGCCGCCCACGCCTCGCTTGCCGGCGACCTCGGCGTCGATGACGCCCACGAGGGTGTCGACGACGGTGTCGCGACGGGTGGGGGCGAGCAGGGTCTCGGTCAAGGTGGTGGACATCGTGGAGCCTTACGGTCGGGAGGGTGAGCGACGGCGGGAGAGGTCGTATGCCGGGGACCGCCCGCACGACGGCTCGTCGCAGCCGCCCGGCCGACGCCCACCCTAGGTCGCGGCGGCGGTCGGCGCGACCCGCACGGCCCACCGCACGAGCGGCCCGCAGCCGGGCCAGGACGACAGGGGCCCGGAGGGCACGACCCGCCCGTCCAGCACCCGGCCGTCCGCGGGGTCGAGGCGCGCGTGCAGGTGCGCCATGGGCCGCAGCGCGAGCGGCTCGGCCAGCTCGATCAGCACGGTCTGGTCGGTCCGGCCGGCGAGGCGGACCAGGGAGTCCAGGTCGGCCGCCCAGCCGGGGACCGGGTCCTCGCGCAACCGCATCTCTCGCTTGACGCGGGCCCGCAGGACGTCGTCGCCCAGCAGGCGGGACAGGACGGCCAGGGCCGTCGTCGTCACCGCGTCGTCGTGCTCCACCAGCGCGGACACCAGCCAGCGGGTGTCGAGCTCCGCGCTGCCCCCGCCCACCTCGTGGAGCAGGGCCGAGACCTCCAGCAGGGCGTCCAGGGGGGTGCCCGTGGCGAGCACCTCGCCGAGGCGGGCCACGACCGGGGGCACGGCCGCGCCCGGCAGCTCGCGGCCCACGGGGTGCCCGCGCCGGGACCTCTCGCGCGCCCGGAGCTCCCGACGGCGTCGCTCGTCGTCGGAGGGAGGGGTCATGGTGTCGACGCTAGCGACCCCCCAGGGCTTTCGCCTCCCGAGACGGCGAAGTGGTCAGGCCACCACCCCGTCGACGTAGGTCATCGCGCCGCGCTGCACGACGCGGGGTCGGGGCAGGGGCAGGGACCGCACGACCTCCTCGGGGGTCCTGGGGCGGGCGAGCTCGCCGGCGCGGTGGAGCGCCTCCAGCAGGGCGTCGCTGCCGCGCCGACCGCGGGTGAGGCTGGAGGCGTGCAGCGTGCCGCCCGGCCGGACCCAGGAGGCGAGCCGCTCCCCGAGCCGGTCCGCGTCGGGGACGAGGTGCAGCACGCCGAGGCAGGCCACGGTGTCGACCGACCGCGGGCGCAGCGGCAGGGCGTCGAGCTCCGCCTGCACCAGCACGACCTCCCCGCGGCGGGCCAGGCGCTCCTCGGCCCGCAGCAGCACAGCCAGCGACCGATCCACCAGCAGCAGCGGGCGAGCGGCCCGAGCGTAGAGGTCGGCGGTGAGCGCCAGCCCCCCGCAGGCCACGTCGACCATCGGGCCGCGCCGCGACGCGAGGGCCGCCCGCGCGAACGACCGCTGGTCCACCGGGTCCAGGCCCCACGCCGTGCGGAGGTAGCCGCGCGAGGCCGCGAGGGCGTCATACCCCTCGGCCCCGCGGTCGCGGGGCGCCGAGCGAGCGCTCAGGCCGGGCGTGGTGGACCACACCCGGCCGGCCACCCGGTGCAGGGCGTCCGGCCGGTCGAGCAGGTCGGCGCACCAGTCGGGCAGCCGGGACCGCGCGGGCTCCGGGCGTCCGGACGTCGTGCGCATGGCACCTCCAGGGGAGGGTCAGGGGTGGCGCTGGCTCCGCCAGTCTGGCAGGGCGTCGCGCAGCAGGGGCGAGATCGGGACCGTCACCCGGGCCGTCGACTCCCAGTGCTCCCGCTCGCGGCGCCGCACGTCGACCGCGAGGACGTTGAGGACCTGCTGCACGGCAGCGAGGGTGGACCCCCGCAGCATCCACTGGCCCGTCTCGGAGCGGGGGTCGACCAGCATGAGCTCGGTGAGCACCGCGCGGGTCTCCCCCAAGGTCTCCAGGGTCTGTTCCAGCTGCTCCTCGACGTCCCCGATCTCGGCGCCCGCCTCGGAGGCCACCAGGTCGCCGAAGGCCCGCAGGCAATCGGCGACGTCGGACAGCACGACGCTGAAGGCGACCCGCACCTCCTCGGTGTAGCCGTCGTCCTCACCCTCGGGCGGCGCGCTCTCGACCATCAGCAGCAGCAGGCTGCGCACTGCCAGCTGGCACTGCTCGAGCCGGTCCAGCCCGGTGCGCAAGGGGGGCTCGGCGCTGACCGACGCGAGCGCCCGCGGGTTGAGCCGGCGCGCGTCCTTGACCTGCTGGACCAGCGTGGTGGCGCGGGCGACGCGGCTGCTGAGGCCACGCACCTCGTCGAGCCACTGCTCGCAGTCCTGGCGCACCAGCGGCGTCGTGGCAAGGCTGTCCGCCACGCGGTCGACCGCCTCGGCGAGCTCCAGGGCGACCCAGCGCACCGACGAGGTGGCCGCGCGCGTCGGGATCGTCGGAGGAAAGAACAGGTTGATGCCCACGCCGACGAAGGCGCCGATGAAGGTCGTCACCACGCGCGTCTCGACGGCGAGCTCCTGCCCACCCGCCGACAGGATGAGCATCGCGGAGATGGGTGTCTCCAGGGCCTGGTCGCCGAGGCGAAAGACCTTGGCGAGGATCAGCGACGAGCCGATGGCGATCCCGAGCGACCACCAGGTCAGCCCCACCATGCTCGACACGGCGACGGCGACGAGGACGCCCGTCAGCACCGCCCCCACCCGCACGGCCCCCATGCGCACCGACGACAGCGTGGACGCCTGGCAGACCAGGATGGCGGTGAGCGCCCCGGTCAGGTCGATCGCACCCTCGGTCAGGGCGGCCGTGAGCAGGTAGGCGAGCACCCCCGCGACCGTCAGGCGGCCGACCTGCATGACGGTCGGCCGCACGCGGCGCGGCACGTCGCGCCACCGGGTGGGTCCGCCGGGCCAGACCCGCGACCACGCCGTGGCGGCCACGTGCCGCGGCCTCCGCGCGCGCACACCGGGCGACGTCATGCGACCAGGGTGTCACGACGACCAGCCCGTATGGCGGACGCCGTGCGCGTCCACGCGCCCGAGTGAGGCTAGAGCGCGGAGATCTCGCTGACGATCGCGTCGAGCCGCGACTGGGGGATCTTGCCGGAGGCCATCTTCATGGCCTTCTCGGCCTTCATCCCCTTGGCCATCCCGATCATCGGGTGGGAGGTCAGCCCGGGGGCGTGCTTGTCGAAGATCTCCACGGCCTGGGGGTCCTTGAGCAGGTCCCCGATGGTGGTGGTGCTGATGTCGTACTTGCCCATGACATGCCTTTCATACCGGTCGGTAGGGTTGCTGGCACCAGTGTGCACGGCCCCGGGTGGCCTCCAGGACCTTCGTGGTCCATCCCACACGGATGGTCCAGGACGCGCACGCGGGGGCACGGTGCGCCACCCGAGTCGCGAGACGACACAATGGGTCCAGACCCACCAGCCACGAGGAGCCCCCGGTGAACGATCTGCTGACCAGCTTTGTCGAGTCCCGCACCGTCGACGCCACGCTCGCCACCACGCAGGGCGAGGCCGTGCTGACGATGGTGCACGAGCTGCCCAGCACCCCCGAGCAGACCTGGGCGCTCATCACCGACCCGCAGCTCGCCGCCACGTGGTCCCCGGTCGTCGGCGACCGCCCCCTCGACACCGTGGGCCCGGCCATCTCGCGCGAGAACGCCGACGACGAGCCCGTCGACGCCGAGGTGCTCGTCGCCGAGCCGCCCCGCGAGCTCGTGCACCGCTGGGGCGCCGACGAGCTGCGCTGGAGCGTCGCCGCGCACGAACGAGGCTCGCGGCTCACCCTGCGGCAGGTGCTCGAGGACCCCACCCAGGCCAGCTCGCTCGCCGCGGGGTGGCACCTGTGCCTCGCCGGGCTCGAGGCCCGCGCCGCCGGGCACGACGTCAGCCGCCCCGTGGGCACCGAGGCGGCCCGCCGCTACGGCTGGGACCAGCTGCGCGACGGCTACGACGTGCTGTTCGCCCAGCAGCAGCACTGAGCCGCCGACTGGTCACGTCCCGACCCGTCACCCCCGCCGGCTGGTCAGATCCGGAAGTCCTGCTCGATCTTGGTGAGCCGGAAGCGCGCCAGCGCCAAGTTGGCGCGAGCCCGGTCCAGGACGAGGTAGAGGAACAGCCCCTGCCCCTCGCGGCTCGAGACGGGCCGGATGATGTGGTACTGCCGACCGAGCGTGATCAGGATGTCCTCGATCTCGTCGTCCAGGCCCAGCGCCTCGATGGTGCGGAGCTTGGCCTGCACGACCGAGCTGTTGCCCGCCGCCGCCACGTGCAGGTCCACCGCGGGTGGGTTCCCGGCGGTCGCCAGCGTCATACCGCTGCTCTGGTCCACCAGCGCCGCCCCCAGGGCGCCCTCGATGCCGAGGCAGTCGGCCATGGCCTGGGCGTAGTCGGTCATGGGGGGGCGCCTCCTGCGTAGGCGGACGGGGGGAGCGGGGCGGGGACGGGCCGAGCGAGATCGTTGGCGTCACCCTACGGCCGCTGCTCCCCTCGGGCGAGGTGCAGGTGCCGAGGCGCCACCTCCCTGGCCCAGCCCCTACCCTGGTCGCTCGTGACGATCACGCGGGCGCGCAGCCCCTTCATGCGATGGTTCCTCGACGCCGAGGAGGCCGACCCGGGCGGCTACTACGAGCGGGCCGAGGAGGCCGTCCGCCAGCACGACGTCCAACCCTGGTGGAAGGTCATGTGCCTGACCGGTGTCGACTACTTCTCCACCCTCGGCTACCAGCCCGGCATCGCGGCGCTCGCCGCAGGGGCGCTGGCGCCCGTCGCCACCCTCGTGCTGGTGCTGGTCACCCTCCTCGGCGCCCTCCCGATGTACCGCCGGGTCGCCGTCGAGAGCCCGCACGGCGACGGCTCCCTCTCGATGCTGCAGAAGCTCCTCGCCTACTGGCCGAGCAAGCTGCTGGTGCTGACGCTGCTGGGCTTCATTATGACGGGCTTCATCATCACCATCACCCTCTCCGCCGCCGACGCGAGCGCCCACCTCGTCGAGAACCCCCTGCTCCACACGGCCCTGCACGGCCACGAGGTGCTGCTCACCCTGGGGCTGCTCCTGGCTCTGGGCGCGGTCTTCCTCAAGGGCTTCTCCGAGGCGATCGGCGTCGCCGTCGTGCTCGTGGTCGTCTACCTGGCGCTGAGCGCCGTGGTCGTGGTCGACGGCCTGCGTGCTGTCCTCGCCGACCCCTCGCTGATCACCGGCTGGGGTGCCGCCATGACGGCGACGCACTCGGCGCCGTTCGGGATCATCGCGGCGGCCCTGCTCGTCTTCCCCGCCCTGGCGCTCGGGCTGTCTGGCTTCGAGACGGGCGTGGTGGTCATGCCCCTGATCCAGGGCGAGCCGGGCGACACCCTCGCCAAGCCGCGCGGGCGCATCCGCAACGCCAAGAAGCTCCTGACCACCGCCGCCTGCATCATGAGCGTCGCGCTGCTCGGCTCGTCCTTCGTCACGACGCTGCTGATCCCGCCCGCCGCCTTCCAGCCCGGGGGCGAGGCCAACGGACGCGCCCTCGCCTACCTGGCGCACGAGCGTCTCGGGGACACCTTCGGGACGGTGTATGACGTCACCACGGTCGGCATCCTGTGGTTCGCCGGGGCGTCGGCCCTCGCGGGGCTGCTCAACATCGTGCCCCGCTACCTGCCGCGCTACGGCATGGCCCCGGACTGGGCCCGCTCGACCCGGCCGCTCGTGTGCGTGTTCGTCCTGATCGCCGCCATCGTGACCGTGTTCTTCGAGGCCAAGGTCGACGCGCAGGCCGCGGCCTACGCCACGGGTGTGCTCGCGCTGATGACCTCGGCGGCGGTGGCCGTCTTCTTCACCGAGCTGCGCCGCGGCCACCGGCGGGCCGCCGCCTACTTCGGGGTCGTGAGCGCGATCTTCGTCTACACCTTCGTGGTGACGATGGCCTCGCACGCCGGCGGTCTGGTCATCGCGCTGGTCTTCGTGGCCCTCATCATGATCATCAGCCTGTGGTCGCGGGTCACCCGCAGCCGCGAGCTGCGCGTGGCCGGCGTCGAGATCGACGACGCGGCCGACGTCGTGCTCGCGCGCGCGGCGCTCGGGCGGCAGCCGATCCGCTTCATCGCCAACAAGATGCAGGCCGGCGATCTCGCCGAGTACGACGAGAAGGAACGCATCGTCCGCGAGCGCAACCACATCTCCCCCAAGGACCAGATCGTCTTTCTCGAGGTGCGCATCAACGACGCCAGCGACTTCACCTCGCCGGTGCAGGTCACGGCCGGCCGCGCCGGCGACCACCAGATCCTGCGCTGCTCGGGCACCTCGGTGTCCAACGTCCTCGCTGCCTTCCTGCTCTACGTCCGCGACCTGATGCCGGAGCCGCCGCACGCGTACTTCGAGTGGAGCGAGCGCGACCCGATGGACAACGTGCTGCGCTTCCTGTCCGGCGGCGAGGGCGACATCCCGCCGCTGACGCACGAGATCCTGCGCATCGCCGAGCCCGACCCCGCTCGTCGGCCGCGCGTGCACGTCGGCGGCTGAGGCGCGGGCTCGCTCAGCGCCCGACGGGGGGCTCGTCGAGCCACCACCCGTCGACCAGCCCGGGCTCGCGCCCCGGCTCGATGAACCACTCCTGACCGAAGCCCGCCGTGAAGACCTCGAGCGGCATGGCGAGGAACATCTCGATGTCGGTCGCCTGGCTGCGGTGGCAGGCCAGCGCCGCGCGCTTGGTCTCGACCAGGTCGGACACGTCCACGCGCCAGTGGATCTCGTCCTCGGGGGTGCCGAGGGGGTTGCCGTCGTCCATCGGCGCGTCCGGGTCCCAGTCCATCGGCATGCCCGCGTCCCTGGCCGCCTGGAACTGCCGCCGCATGTGGTCGCGGTTCATCGTCACCTCGAGCAGCCGGGGACGGCGGGCCACCAGCTCGACCGCGCGGTGCGCGACCTGGTGCACGCGCACGTGGTCCGGGTGGCCGTATCCCCCGTGCCAGTCGTAGGCGACGAGCACGTCGGCGTCCTCCTCGTCGAGGATGGCCGCCAGCCTCCCGGCCGCCTCGTCCAGGTCCGCGGAGGCGAACGCGTCGGCGGCGGAGTTCTGCTCCCACCCGCTCATGCCCGAGTCGGCGTAGCCCAGCCAGGCGACCCGCGCCGTGCCCGTGACCTGCGCGGACGCCTCCGCCTCCCGCCGCCGGTAGTCCACGACCGTCTCCCCCGGCGCGAGGTCGGCCGGCACCTCCCCGTGGTCGCCGTTGGTGCCGTAGACCACGACCACACGGTGGCCCTCGCGCGAGGCCCGCGCCATCGACCCGGACGTCTGGGACGCCTCGTCGTCGGGGTGGGCATGCAGGAACACGACGTTCGCCATACGGTCAGTGTGGCAGGACCGGCCCCGACCAGGCGCCCACGACCGCAGGAGGAGCAGGTATGACGACCCCCATCCCCACCCACACGCTCAACGACGGGACCGCGCTGCCCCAGATCGGCTTCGGCACCTACCCGCTCAGGGGCGTGGAGGGCGTGGACGCGATCACCAGCGCCCTGCAGACCGGCTACCGGCTGATCGACAGCGCCGTCAACTACGACAACGAGCGCGAGGTCGGCGAGGCGCTGGTGCGCTCCGAGGTCCCCCGCCCCGAGGTGCTGGTCACCACCAAGGTCCCGGGACGCTTCCACGAGCACCACCTGGCCGTGCAGTCGGTCGAGGACTCGCTGCGTCGGATCGGCACGGACTACCTCGACCTGGTGCTGATCCACTGGCCCAACCCCTCCGTGGGCCAGTATGTCCAGGCCTGGCAGGCGCTGGTCGACGTGCAGGAGCGGGGGCTGGTGCGCTCGATCGGTGTCAGCAACTTCACCGAGGCCCACCTCGAGCGGGTCATCGAGCGCACCGGCATCACGCCGTCGGTCAACCAGATCGAGCTGCACCCGGCGTTCCCGCAGGTGGAGCTGCGGGCGGCCCACGACCGCCTGGGGATCCGCACCGAGGCGTGGAGCCCGCTCGGCCGCGCCCAGGACGACGGCCCCCTGGGGTCGCCCGCGGTCACGGGCCCCGCCGAGGCGCACGGCGTGACCCCGACCCAGGTGATCCTCCGCTGGCACCTGCAGCTCGGGGTGGTCCCGCTGCCCAAGTCGGCCTTGCCGGAGCGGCAGCGCAGCAACCTCGACGTGTTCGGCTTCGAGCTGAGCGAGGACGAGATGGCGGGGATCACGGCGCTGGGCCGGCCCGACGGGCGGCTCTTCGGCGCGGACCCGGACACCCACGAGGAGATGTGACCTACCCCCGGTAGTCCCATCCGCCGGGCTTCGTTCGCCAGGTCGATGCCCCTACCCCCGGCAGGGGCATCGACCGGGCTCCGGACGGGGCCATGGATGCGGACAGGGACGCGGACGGGGACGGGGACGTCATACGCCCACGGGCTCGGCCTCCCTCGTGGGCTGCGCGACGCGACCCGAGCGCGGTCATCATCGCCGGCCCCGGGTGGGTGTTCTTCGGCGCCCTCAAGCAGATGATCGGCCTCTTCCTCGCGGTGTACCTCATCACCAACGTCGCGGGCGGCGCCGGGTTCGCCAACGAGCCGGTCCACCAGTTCCTGTCGGCCTACGGCCAGATGATGCCCGGATGGCTGGCCATGACCCTGTCCGTGGTGCTGGTGGTCCTGTCGCAGATCAAGATCAACGTCACCAACGCCTACTCGGGGTCGCTGGCGTGGACCAACTCGTTCACCCGCGTCACGAAGCACTACCCGGGGCGGCTGGTCTTCGTCGTCGTCAACGTCGCGGTGGCCCTGCTCCTCATGGAGCTCAACATGTTCGACTTCCTCAACGACATCCTCGGCTTCTACTCCAACCTCGGCATCGCCTGGATCGTGACGGTGGCCACGGACATCGTGGTCAACAAGTACCTGCTGAGGCTCTCCCCCATGGCGCCGGAGTTCCGCCGGGGCATGCTCCACGACATCAACCCGGTCGGGTTCGTCTCGGTCCTCGTCGCCGGCGGCCTGTCGATCGCCGCCTTCTTCGGCGGCCTCGGCAACGGCCTGCAGCCCTACTCCCCGATGATCGCCGTCGTCCTGTCGGTGCTCCTGCCGCCCGTGCTCGCCATCGCGACCCGGGGGCGCTTCTACCTGCGGCGCACGGACGACGGGATCCGCGAGGACCCCTTCGACGTCCACGGCAACCCCTCCGCAGCCGAGCTGGACTGCCAGGCCTGCGGCGACGTCTTCGAGCGGCCGACATGGTGGCCTCGGCCACCGGCGACGGGGCGGGACGCGCGAGAGGCGCCGACCCACGACGGGGTCGGCGCCTCTCGGCATACGGCTGAGCCGCGAGATCAGGCCTGCTTGATCGCGGAGACCTCGAGCTCCAGCTGGATCTTGTCGGAGACGAGGACGCCGCCGGTCTCGAGCGCGGCGTTGAAGGAGATGCCGAAGTCGCTGCGGACGATGGTGGTGGAGCCCTCGAAGCCGATGCGCTGGTTGCCGTAGGGGTCGGTCGCGACGCCGTTGAACTCGAAGTCGATGGTGACCGGCTTGGTGACGTCCTTGATGGTGAGGTCGCCGGTGACGCGCAGGGTGTCGGCGTCCGCCGCCTCGACGGAGGTGGAGCGGAAGGTCAGGGTCGGGAACTTCTCGGCCTCGAAGAAGTCGCCGGTCTTGAGGTGGCCGTCGCGGTCGGCGTTGCGGGTGTCGACGCTGGCGACCTGGGCGGTGAGCTCGATCCGGGCGCCCTGCAGGTCGGGGCCGGTGGTGGCGGTGCCCTCGAACTCCGAGAAGGTGCCGCGCACCTTGGTGACCATGGCGTGACGGGCGACGAAACCGAGCTGGCTGTGGACGGGGTCGATGACGTAGGTGCCGTCGAGCTGCTGGAGCGTGGTCATGGGTTCTCCTCGAGAGGTCGTGGTGGTGCTGGCATGTTGTTTAACTTTCAACTACGACGATACGTCGATCATTCCCGATGTCAAGGACGCGGGCGCAAGCCCGCTCAGTCGCCGCGACGCAGGGCCAGCGGCAGCACGAGCCACAGGCCCACGACCACGACACCCAGGCCGGCCCCCGCGACCCACCCGCCCGTCGATCCCGTCACCACCCCCACGATCAGGGCAGCGGCCAGCACCAGGGTGATCCCCAGCGACACGAACCCCGCCCGCGCCAGCCGGTCCGACACCTCGACGACCTGCTGCTTCACCCCTCGGCGGAACAGCACGCGGTGGATGATCACCGGCGTCATCAGCAGGACGATCGACACGAGCGCGGCTACCAGCACGACGAGGTAGAGCCGCTCCTGCCCGTCCCCCAAGGTCGTGAACCGCTGCTGGAACGGCAGGGTGATCAAGAAGCCCGCCAGCACCTGGATCCCCGTCTGGGTCACCCGCAGCTCCTGGAGCAGCTCGTTCCAGTTGCGGTCCATCCGCTCGGCGAACGTCTCGTCGCGTTCCCGGTCCATGCTTCCTCCAGCTCCTCGTCGTCACGCTCGTGGCCGACGGGATGAGACATACCGTGGAGGCATGACCGGCACACCCTGGATCACCACGACGGACGCATCGGGCCTCGCGGTCCACGCCTGGGCGGGCGACGCTCCCCCGGGTTCCCCGCGCCTGCTGATGCTGCACGGCCTGACCGATAGCGGCCCCTCGTGGGAGGACGCGGCGAGGCGGTGGGGCTCGGCATACGTGGTCATCGCCCCAGATGCCCTGGGCCACGGCCAGTCTCGCAGGTTCACCCCGCAGGAGCTGGCCTCCACGGACCTGATGGAGAGCGCGTATGACGCCCTCCGGGCCCTCGTGGGCCGCCTCATGGACCAGGACGCGACCCCGGTGCTGGTCGCCGGCCACTCCATGGGTGGGGGCCTGGCGGCCGCGCTGTCCGCGCGGATGCCCGACGCCGTGCGCGCGGCCGTCCTGGAGGACCCGGTGTGGTTCGCGACGCCGCCAGACCCGTCGAGCCGGGACTCCCGCAGCGCCGCGCGCGAGCGCATCGCCGAGACCATGCGGGCCCGCGAGGACGTGCGGGCGCTCGCCGAGGAGGGGCGCCGCGCCAACCCCACGTGGCCTGAACGCGAGCTCACGCCGTGGGCGCAGGCCAGTGCGGACTGCGACGTGGAGCTCCTGCGGACGGGGCGCGCCGTCCTCGACGAGCCCTGGCGCGCCATCGCCGCCGAGCTGCGGGTGCCGACGCTCGTGGTCACCGGGACCGAGGGCGTGATCATCGACGGGACCGTGCGCGCCGCCATCGAGGAGCTCGGCAACCCCCGCATCGAGGTGGCCGTCGTCGACGGGGCCGAGCACTGCGTGCGCCGCACCCGCACCGAGGCCTTCCACGCCGTGGTCGACCCCTGGCTCGCCGCCCATTGATCACGGCGGCCCGGGGCGCCCCGACGTGGCGAAGGTCACACCACCCGGCGCGGCATACGGCCGCTGCGCGCAGCGCACCTCGGCACCGCTGCAGCGGTCCGCCAACGCTCGTAGAGTGACGGTGGAGATCGCAGTCACCGCGAAGAAGGGGTCACGCATGAGCCACACCGCCCGCCTGGAGCTCGACGGCAAGTCCTACGACCTGCCCGTCGTGGAGGGCACCGAGCACGAGCTCGGCATCGACATCAGCAAGCTACGCTCGGAGACGGGCTTCATCACGCTGGACGACGGCTACGGCAACACCGGCTCGTGCAGGTCCGCCATCACCTACATCGACGGCGAGCAGGGGATCCTGCGCTACCGCGGCATCCCGATCGAGGAGCTCGCGGAGAAGTCCACCTTCATCGAGGCCGCGTGGCTGGTGATCTTCGGCACGCTGCCGACGACGGCCGACCGTGACCGCTTCGCGGGGATGCTCACCGAGCACTCCATGCTCGACGAGAACATGAAGAAGCACTTCGACGGCTACCCCACCAACGCGCACCCCATGGCGATCCTGTCGGCCATGATCAACACCCTCTCGGCCCACGACCCGGAGGTGTGGGAGGCCAACGACGACGCGGGGATCGAGCGCGCCGCTGCGGTCCTCATGTCCAAGGTCCGCACCATCGCGGCCGCCGCCTACAAGTCGAGCGTGGGCGAGCCGATCGTCTACCCCCGCTACGACCTGCGCTACGCCGAGAACTTCCTGCACATGATGTTCTCCAAGCCCTACAAGGACTACGAGCCGACGCCGGCGGTGTCGCGGGCGCTCAACCTCTTCCTGCTGCTGCACGCCGACCACGAGCAGAACTGCTCCACCTCCACGGTGCGCATGGTCGCGTCCTCCGAGGCCAACATGTTCGCCTCCTGCTCGGCCGGCGTCTGCGCCCTGTGGGGCCCGCTGCACGGTGGCGCCAACGTCGCGGTGATCGACATGCTGCAGGAGATCAAGGACCGGGAGATCCCCGTCGCCGAGTACGTCAAGAAGGTCAAGAACAAGGAAGACGGCGTGAAGCTCATGGGCTTCGGGCACCGCGTCTACCGCAACTTCGACCCCCGGTCCAAGATCCTCCGTGCCGCGGCGGACGACATGCTCAAAGAGCTGCAGATCGAGGACCCGCTGCTCGACATCGCGGGCGAGCTCGCCGAGGCAGCGTTGTCGGACGACTACTTCGTGGAGCGCAAGCTCTACCCCAACGTCGACTTCTGCAGCGGGATCATCCTGCGCGCCATGGGCCTGCCGACCAACATGTTCACGGTGATGTTCGCGATCGGTCGCATGCCCGGCTGGATCGCCAACTGGAAGGAGATCCACGACGACCCCAAGGGTCGGATCTACCGTCCGCGCCAGATCTACACCGGCCCCACCGACCAGCACTGGATCCCGCGCGACCAGCGCAGCTGACCCCTCACCCGAGCCACGGCGGCCCCCACCTGATCGAGGTGGGGGCCGTCGCGTTGTGGGGCAAGTCGCGTTCCCGCCGCACCTCGCGCCCACCAAGGGGCAGAGTCGCGTTCCCGCCGCACCTCGCGCCCACCAAGGACCCCACCACGGGACAAAATCGCGTTCCCGCCGCACCTTGGGCACACCAAGGACCCCACCACGGGGCAAAGTCGCGCTCCCGACGCACCTCGCGCACACCAAGGACCCCACCACGGGACAAAATCGCGGTCCCGCCGCACCTCGCCCACACCTGGGCCTCACCCACCGGGCCGTATGACGCCCGCGCCCACCCGCTCGCGGGGTCAGCGCGCGGCGGCGGGGGCGAGGTCGTCGCGGACCGGCTCCAGGGCTCGTGCGGTCAGGTCGTGGACGATCCCGATCGCGAGGACCGCGGCCACGACGCCGAGAGCGTTGCCGATCACGCCGAGGACGAGACACCGCTCGTAGAGGTCGATCGCCCGGTCCAGGTCCCCCGCGCCGACCAGGTCCTCGACGGCGTAGGCGCGCCAGGCGGCATACCGACCGAGAACCACGCTGAGCACGAAGGAGATCCACCACACCCACAGCGGGGAGCGCAGCCGACGACGACCGGGCACCCCGAGGCCCCGGTCGAGCTGGCGCATCGCCAGAGCGGGCAGGACCAGGTTGAGCACGGGGACGAACCACGCCCAGGCGTGCCACCCCGGTCGGAGCCGGCCGCCGGCGCGCTCCAGCCGCGGGCTCGACGCGAGCTGCCCCTGCCAGTCGATCCAGCAGACCCCGGCCGCCAGGAACACGAGGGCGTAGACGACCATGGTGCCGACCGCCCACTGGTCCAGGGAGACGAGCTGACGCTGGTGGGTCGCGTCGTCCGTGGCGGTGTCGTAGAAGGCCTCGACCGTGCTCATCCCCACCTGGAGCAGCAGCGCGTCCAGCAGACCGACCACGCCGACGAGGACGCAGACGGCGGTCCCGAGGCGCCTGAAGCCGCGTCCGAGGCCGGGCCGCACGCTCACCCGACGGCACCTCCCGTGGTCCCCGTGGTCCCCTTGGTCCCCGGCGTCCCCGGGTCGGCCCGCACGTGCGTGTGGGGGCTGGTCCAGGGCGTGTCGGCCGGCCGGGTCGCGCGCTCGGTGAGGTTGCGGACCACCAGGATCGCGAGGATCGCCGACACGGCACCGAGGATCGTGCCCACCAGGTCCATCGTCACGGACGTCGACATCAGCGACACCGCGTCCTCCACCTGACCGGCCTCCAGACGCGTGTCGGCCATGGAGCTCGTCGCCGACGAGACGCGGGTGACGGCGAGGCCGAGCAGCCAGAGCACCCACCACGCCACCAGGGGCGGGCGCCGATCCCGGTCGGAGAAGTGCCCGAGCCCGCGGTCGAGGTCGCTGACGTTCTGGAAGGGGAACCACAGGTTCACGACGGGGATGAACCACGACCCAACGTGCCAGCCCGGCGACCGCCGCACCGCGCGACGGTCGACCCTCGCGCTCGAGGCGAGCCGGTGCTGCCAGACCAGCCAGCAGATGCCGGCGGCGAGCAGGAGCAGCAGACAGGGGACGAGGATCTGGAGGGTGAGGCGGTCCGCGGCGTCGAGGTCGGAGTCGAGCCCTTCGCGACCGGAACCGACCTCGCCGAGGAGTCGCAGCATCCGGATGCCCCCGGCGAGCTGGACGAGCTCGAGGAGTCCCACGAGCCCGATCAGCACGGTCAGCGCCGTGCCGAGCGTCCGGAAGCTCCGGTCGAGGGGCGGTCCCGAGGGTGGTGCGGCGAACCAGCCCTGCGGCTGGTGGGCGGAGCTCTGCTGCCTGGCGCCGGCCTCGTGGCCGGGCGACGTCGGTGTCGACATGAGCACAGTGTCCGCCGTGGACACGCAGGGTGAGGAGGGATCGGGTTTGTCCCCCTCTTTCACCACCCATTCGGGTGTATGGCGACCCCTGAACGAGACCCCCGCTACCGGGAGGCCTGGGGCCCCCTCTAGTCGAGGAGCCCGCGGATGTCGTCGGCCGTGACCGCGCCGGACATCGCGTCGCCGTCGTCGACGACCTGGGCGAACAGCTCGCGCTTGCGCTGCTGCAGCGCCACGACCTTGTCCTCGATGGTGTCCTCGGACACGAGGCGATAGACGTTGACGTGCTTGTCCTGCCCGATCCGGTGCGTGCGGTCGATGGCCTGGGCCTCGGCGGCGGGGTTCCACCAGGGGTCGAGGACGTAGACGTAGTCGGCCTCGGTGAGGGTGAGCCCGAAGCCGCCCGCCTTGAGCGAGATGAGGAAGGCGGGCTGGGTGCCCGTGCGGAACTCCTCGATCCGCTCGGCGCGGTTGCGGGTGCGCCCGTCGAGGTAGCTGTGGGCGATGCCCTCCCGCTCGAGGCGCTCGCGCACGAGCCGCAGGTAGCCGGTGAACTGGCTGAACACCAGGGCGCGGTGGCCCTCTGCGGCGAGCTCGTGCAGGTGCTCGACGAGCAGGTCGATCTTGGCGCTCTCGCCGACCCCGGCGTGGGCGTCGTCGACCAGGGCGGGGTGCAGCGCCAGCTGACGCATGGCCGTCAGCGCGCGCAGGATCGCGATGCGGTGCTTGCTGAAGTCCTCGTCGAGCAGCCCGAGCAGTCGCTGCCGCTCGCGCTGCAGGTGCCGGTCGTAGATGGTGCGGTGCCGCGGGTGCAGCGGCACCGTGACCACCTGCTCCTGCTTGGGCGGCAGCTCCCGCGCGACCTGCTCCTTGGTGCGGCGCATCATGAGCGGCCGGATGCGGCGACGCAGCGTGGCCAGCAGCTCGGCGCCCTCACCGGCCTCGATCGGCTTGACGTAGGTGTCTCGGAAGTCGACCGGCCGGGGGTAGAGCCCGGGCGCGGCCACGGACAGCAGCGACCACAGGTCCATGAGGGAGTTCTCGAGCGGGGTGCCGGTGATGGCGAGCTTCATGCCCGCGTCGAGGCGGCGCACGACCTGGTAGGTCTTGGCCTGGTGGTTCTTGACGAACTGCGCCTCGTCCAGGACGAGCCCGCCCCAGCGCCGGGACAGATAGGCGTCCTCGTCGAGCCGGACCAACGCGTATGACGTGACGACGACGTCCGCGTCCCCCATCACCGTCTCGAGGGTGGCGCCGCTCTTGCGCAGGGTGCTCGTCACCGTGGTCACGCGCAGGCCGGGGGTGAACCTCGCGGCCTCGGACGCCCAGGTGCCCACGACGCTGGTCGGGGCCACGATGAGCAGCGGGTCCGCGAGGTCGCCCTGCTCCTTGGCCCGCAACGCCATCGCGAGGGTCTGCAGGGTCTTGCCGAGGCCCATGTCGTCAGCGAGGATCCCCCCGAGCCGGGCCTCCCAGAGCAGCGAGAGCCACTGGTAGCCGTCGAGCTGGTAGGGGCGCAGCGTCGCCTGCAGGCCCTCGGGCACGGGGCGGTCGCCGGAGGCGAGGCCGAGCAGCGCGTCGACGGTCTGCTGCCAGCGGCTGCTCTGGCGCTCGACGACGCCGAGCTCCACGAGCTCGTCCCAGAGCCCGGCGTGCAGGGCGTTGACCCGCAGCGGCCCGTCGGGCCCGTCCTGCAGGTCGGCCGCCTCGCGCAGGATCGCCGCGAGCGCAATCAGGCGCTCGTCGTCCAGCCGCAGCCAGGTGCCCGACGGCAGGACCAGGACCTCCTGGCCGGTGGCGAGGGCCACGATGAGCTCACGCAGCGGCACGTCCTGCTCGTCGACGGTCACCGACACGTCCAGGTCGAACCAGTCGGTGCTCCTCACGCCCTGACCGCCCGCTGACGTCGAGGTGCGGCCCGTGCGGCTCGATCCCGGTGCGTCGGACCCGACGCCGCGGCCCGCCTCGTTGTCGTCGCCGCCCACCTCGTCCAGGCCCAGCGACACGACCGGCGCCGACCTCGCCTCGACGTACTCCGGCAGCACCGAGCTCTGCTCGACCACGACGTCCGGGTCGTCCCGCAGCGCCGGCAGGGCGTCGGCCAGGGCGATGGTCAGCGCGGGCGGCAGCACCACGCGATGCGCCTGGGTCCAGTCGGTCCCGGGCGGCAGGCCGCCCGCCAGCACGGGCCGCAGCACGGCGTCGAGCCGCCCGACCACGAGGGCCTCGGCCTCGGGGTCACGCAGCCGCTCGGCCGCGTGGGCGGCCGGGTCGCGCGGCGACCATCGCTGCGCGTGCCGGGCCCGCCGCGAGGCCCCGCCGGAGGACATCGGCAGCTCGCGCGCGACGGGGTGGATGTCGACGTGCTGCCCGGCGACGTCGTAGCGCCAGCCCAGCGCGACCTCGGTGAGGTGGCCGGGGTGAGGCGTCACCTCGACGAGCAGCCGAGGGTGGGCGGAGGCGTCGGTCTCCAGCTCGGGGTCGAGCACGACGTGCACCCGGCGCCGCAGCGCGGGGAGCTGCTCGATGACGAAGCTCGGCCAGTCCTCCATCGGGACCCGGAGCGCGCTCTCGCGCAGCAGGGACTCCTCGACGCGTGTCAGCGGAGGGTCGAGCCCCACGATGACCAGGCCCTCGTCGGTGGTGGCGTGCAGCCCGACGGCGGGCAGGCCGATCGGATCCGTGTCGAGACCCTCGAGCACGTCGGGCAGCGCGAGACGCGCCCGCATGACGACCTCGGGCCCCCGCTCGCTCTCCTCGCGCCCGAGGTGCAGCTCGAACCGCCCGGACTCCTCGGCGACCTGCACCGGGCGGCCGGACGCGTCGATCAGGGCGACCCCGGACGCCTCGACGTCCCGCAGCAGCCGCACGGCGGCGGGGCCCACCTCGCCGAGCGTGACGCGCTCGACGGCGGCATAGGCCGACCCCGTGCGTCGCGCCCGCACCGCGCGGGTGATCTCCTGCAGAGCCTGCTCCTGCAGCGGGTCGATGTCGGCCTTGACGGTGCCGTAGAGCGCGCCGGGGTCCAGGCCGGTCCAGCTGATGCCGGTGCGGATCCACCCGCGCGCCCCCTCGACCAGCGGCGTGAGGACGATGCTCGTCCCCCACTCGGCGTGCCCCCGCGACGGCTGCGCCACCGACAGCTGCAGGGCCACGCGATCGGGGACGTCGTCGGCCGCCACCGCGCCGAGGGCCTCGCGCCAGTGGGCACGGTGGGCGGGCGGCATACCCCGCCACCAGTGACCACCGGAGTCGTCGAGGGCGCCGGACTCGGCGCGCTCCTCGGCGTCGCGCACCTGGGCCTGCAGGATCAGGGCGACCACGTGCTTGCAGTCGGCACCGACAGGGCAGGTGCACGACGAGGTCCAGGTCGAGTGCCCGGGCCGGCCGGGGTGGTCGCGCAGCTCCGCCCAGGCGGCGTACGGCTTGGCCCGCGAGCCCTCGACGGTGCCGTGGAGGCGACGTCGGTCGCCGGACGGCACGATGTCGAGCACCCTGTCTCGTTGGGCATAGCCCTGACCCCGCTGGACCGATCCCGACCCGCACAGGCGAGCCAGCACCACCGCGTCCAGATCGGTCAGGCGCGTCGCCTGCACCAGCTGCACCACGTTGCCCTCCTTAACCACCCCGACGGCCCCACCCTAGCCACCGGGACCGACAGACCCCCCCGGCCGCGCACGGCAACCCCCGGCTCGAGGCGCGAGGCAGCAGCTCAGGAGGCGCCGGCCAGGTGCGCGTCGACGTCCATCGAGGCGGGCCCCGGGCCGGGCTCGCGCACGAGGCTCGCCGCCACGTCCACCGCCAGCACCGGGTCCGGGGGCAGCGCCACCGCCCCCAGCTCGCGCGCCACCTCGGGGGTGGCGCCGCCGCCACCGATGGCCGTGCGGTACTGCCCGCACAGCCGACGCATGCTCGCCGACCGGGAGGTGAACACCGAGGGGCGAGAGCCTGCGAGCACCAGCAGGTCCGCCGCCGACTGCTGGCAGGTCACGGCGATCGCGGCCGTGGGGGTGTCGGCGCCGAGCAGCAGCACCCGCCAGCCCTCCCGCTGCAGGAGCAGCGCGAAGCAGCTGAGCACCAGGTCGTGCCGCTCCCCCGGCGGGCAGGCGAGCACCGCCGTGTGCCGCGAGCCGGGCGGCACCTCCTGCGCCAGCGCCGACAGCCAGCGAGCCAGGACACCGCTGGCCAGGTGCTCGTGGGCCACGCTCAGGCGGCCGCTCTCCCACTGGTCGCCGATCTCGCGCAGCAGCGGCATGAGGACCAGCTGGATGACGTGCTCGACCGAGCCCGCGGCAAAGGCGTCGCCGATCGCGCTCCCCAGGGCGACGGGGTCGAGGGCGGCGACAGCCGTCAGGACGGCGTCGACGTGGGCGGAGGCATCGGTGAGGACGGCCTGGCCCCGTTGCGGGCCGCGGCGCGCCACGTCGCCGAGCGCGATGGGGGGAGGGAGGCGGTCGGGCACCGGGTCACCCTACGTCGCCGGTCGTGACGGCGGTGCGGGATGCGCCCGGACGGATGACGGGCGGTCCGTCATACCTGCCTGATCCCCACGATGATCGCCTCGACCACCCGGTGCGACAGGGCGTCCACGGCCTCCGGCGGCAGCTCCCGCAGCGGCCCCTGCACGACCAGCATCGCGAACCCGTGCACCGCGGACCAGGCCGGCACCTCGGCGTGCGGGCGACGCTCGGGGGGGAGGGTCCCGTCCGCGACCATGCGGTCCAGGGCGTCGGACAACAGCTGGTATGGCGTCCGACCGCCCTCTCCGGAGGCATCCGGATCCTCGGTGCGGGCCAGGTCCACGGGCTCGAGGTAGGCCGCCTGGAACAGGCCCGGCTCGGCCCGCGCGAAGTCGATGTAGCCGAGCCCCACCGCGCGCAGCAGGTCCCAGCCGGTGGGCTCGTGCAGGGCGGTGATGCGGCGCTCCATGGCCCGCGCCGACTGCCCCTGCCCGTGCCCGGCGACGGTGATCATGAGCGCGTGGCGGTCGGCGAAGTGCCGGTAGGCGGCGTTGACGGACACCCCGGCCCGCCGCGTGATGTCGCGAAGCGTGACGGCGTGAGGGCCTTCCGTGCGGGCTACGTCGATCGCCTCGCGGAGCAGGGTCGCCTTGAGGTCCCCGTGGTGATAGCTGGCCCGGCGAGGGGTTGTGGGCATCGCACCTCCATGTATACGCTGCTCACATCCTACATGTGGACGACGTTCACATCACGAGAGGACAGACACGCCATGACTGCACGCACCACCCCCCAGAGCCCCGGCACCCCCACCTGGCTCGACCTGTGGGTCGAGGACGTCCCCGCGAC
This sequence comes from Arsenicicoccus cauae, assembly GCF_009707125.1. Classification (GTDB taxonomy): domain Bacteria; phylum Actinomycetota; class Actinomycetes; order Actinomycetales; family Dermatophilaceae; genus Arsenicicoccus; species Arsenicicoccus cauae. The sequence continues at coordinate 28,386 of NZ_WLVL01000004.1, read as the reverse complement.
CGCCGCCTTCTTCCGGGACCTGCTCGGCTACGGCATCCCCGACGGCTCGCCGGAGTTCGGCGGCTACACCGTCGTCCACCGCGACGACCGCTATGTCTTCGGCATCGGCCCCGCCATGCCCGGGTCGGCGCACGACGTGGCCACGCTCTACCTCGCCACCGACGACCTCCGGGCGACCCTCGCCAGGGCGGAGTCGCTCGGCGCCCGGCGCGTCGCCGGTCCCACCGAGATCCCCGAGCACGGCCACATGGCGGTGGTCACCGACCCGGGCGGCGTCACCGTGGCGTTCTGGCAGGCGACGGGAGTGGTCGGCTACGCCGCGGTCGACGAGCCCGGCTTCCCCTGCTGGCAGGACTGCCTCACCGGCGACGTCGAGCGGTCCGCCGCGTTCTACCGCGACCTGTTCGGCTTCACCACTGAGCCCATGGGCGACGGCGTGCTGCTCGCCAGGCTCGGCGACGACGGCCACTTCACCATCGGCGCCTGCATCGAGACCGACGACCCGCACTGGGTTTCCTACCTGCTCGTCGAGGACCTCGACGCCATGACGGAGCGGGCGCAGTCGCTCGGCGCCTCCGTGACGATGGGCCCGATGGACCTCCCCTTCGGGCGGTTCGTGCACCTGACCACGCCGGGAGGCGCGCCGTTCGGCCTCTTCCAGGGCGCCGACGCGATGCCCGCGCAGGCCTGACGTGCACGACGCGCGAGGAAGGCTCGTCGATCACCCTGCACCACACGCAGATCCCGGCCGAGATGTCCCTGGGTGACATCGGGCCGGGGTGGGAGTTCTACCTCGACCACCTCGTCTGCGCCATCGAGGGGCGCGAGGCACCACCGTTCGAGGACTACGTGCAGGACCTCGCCGAGCCCTACGCCTCCCTCGCCTGACCCCCACGATCCATGGCCGCCTGCCCCCACGCGTGGTGAGGGCAGGCGGCGCGGCATACGGCTGATCAGCCGGCCGCCGAGGTGAGGTCGTAGACCGTGGTGCCTCCCACCGTGGTCGCCGTCCAGTGCGCCTTGACCCACGCGGTGATCTGCGAGGCGGACGAGCTGCTGTCGCCGGCACCGGGACCGCCCGAGCGGCCGCCGTCGACGAAGTAGTGGATCTGCCCGTCGGCGACGTACTGCTGGAACTCCGCGAGCGTCGGGCTGGCGTCCGTGCCGCTCCACCCGCCGATCGCCATGACGGCGGTGTCGGTGCTGAGGATGTAGCCCGCAGCGGTCTGGTCGCCGACGACGGCGGCCGACCAGGTGGTGCCGGCGCTCCGCAGGAGCGTGGTCACGTCGCCGGTGGAGGACGAGGTCGCGGACGAGGTCGAGCGCTGACCCGCCTGGCCCGCCTGGCCCGCCTGACTCGCCTGGCCCGTGGGTGCCTGTCCGACCGCACCGCCCGTGCCACCGGGAGCACCGCCCGTGCCACTGGGTGCACCGCCCGTCGGACCCGACGCGCCGGCGACCGCCGGTCCGCTCGACGGCGTCGAGCCCGTGTGACCCTGCGCGACGGTCGCGACCGTCCACGCGGTGGTGCCGGCGAGGCCACCGAGCGAGCCGACCAGCAGCGCCACGGCCGCGGCCCGCCGGAACCTCTGCTCACCGCCCAGCGCCACGAAGCCCATGACTCCGAGGGCGGTCACCGCCAGGGCGACCCAGCGCAGCGCCGGCAGCCACGCGTCGGCGTGGACGTGCAGGAGATAGACGCTCCACACCCCGGCCAGCGCGACGGCGCCACCGAGCACGACCCGCCACGCCAGCGAGGAGCGTCGGTCCCAGGCGAGGCGACCACCGATGGCGATCACGGCGGCGACGGCCGGGGCGAGCGCGACGGAGTAGTAGGGGTGGACCGTGCCCTCCATGAAGGACAGGATCAGCGCCGACACGACCAGCCAGCCGCCCCAGAGGATCAGCGAGGCCCGGGCCGTCGACGTGCGGGCCGCGCGACCCGCCGCCACGAGACCCGCGACGAGCAGGACCAGCGCGGTGGGCAGCAGCCAGGAGATCTCCGCGCCGAAGGCCGAGCCGAACATCCGGGTGATGCCTGTGGCGCCGCCGAACATCCCGCCACCACCACCGCCGCCACCGCCGTTGCCCTCGCCGCCGAGGATCCGACCCAGGCCGTTGTAGCCGAGCGCGAGCTCCCACAGCGTGTCGTTGGTCGAGCCGCCGATGTACGGGCGCGACGACGCCGGCCACAGCGAGACGAGCGCGACGAACCAGCCGGCGCCCGCCACCATTGCGAGGCCCGCGGCCAGCAGGTGCACCACCCGGGTCCGGAGCGGGAACCGCGCGGCCACCAGGTAGGCCAGCGCGAACGCCGGCACGACCAGCAGGCCCTGCAGCATCTTGGTGAGGAAGGCGAGGCCGATCGCCGCGCCGCACGCCACCATCCACCGCAGCGCCGCCCTGCCGCGGGTCGTCTCGATCGCGCGGACCACGAAGTACGCGGCGGCCGTCATCAGCAGGACGAGCAGCGCGTCGGGGTTGTTGAAGCGGAACATCAGCGCAGCCACCGGGGTCAGCGCGACGAGCAGCCCCGCGACCAGGCCGGCGACGTGCCCGGACACACGCCGCACGGAGGCAGCGGTCAGCGCCACGGTCCCGACGCCGGCGAGCGCCTGCGGCAGCAGCATCGCGACGCTGGAGAAGCCGAAGATCCGGCAGCTCAGCACCATCAGCCACAGCGCCACCGGCGGCTTGTCCACGGTGATGGAGTTGGCGGAGTCGAGCGAGCCGAACACCCAGGCCGTGAGGTCCTGCGTGCCGGACTTCACCGCGGCGGCGTAGAACTCGTTGGCGTAGCCGCTGCTCGACAGGTTCCACAGGTAGAGGGCGGCGGTCAGCGCGAGCAGCCCCCACAGCGCCGGCCGCGCCCACCGGGGAGCGGCCTCGGCCGACCGCGGGGAACCGGCGGTGACGGTGTCGCCAGCGGGGGAGGTCGGGTCAGTGGACGAGCCCTGCGGTATGCCGTCCGGCGCCCAGGCGGTCGCCCCGGTCGCCGTCTCGGCGCCGGGTGCGGCCACCGACGCCGCGCGCGGCCAACGTCGCCGTCGTAGCAGTGATGGGGTCGTGGTCATGTGCGGTCCTTGGCGTGGGGGCGGTGGGCGGCCCGTCATACGGCCTGCCCTCGGTCACCACCGACTGTGCGGGGCGGGACTATCCCGACCCGGTGAGCTCCCTGTGAGCCGGCCATGACCGGGTGGACGCTCCGGAGGCTCAGCCCCAGACGGCGCCGCGCAGGACCAGCACCCCCACGATCGCGATGATCCAGGCGACCGTCTCGCCGCTCTGGCGCTCCATCCACGCCGATATTCGTTGCAGCGCTGGCTCGATGCGCGTCCCGAGCCCGAGGCGCAGGGCGAGCAGCACGAGCGCGGGCGCGATCATCAGGAGGCAGTAGCCGACCAGCACGACGCCGCGGCCCGCCATCGACAGAGGGGCCGTGCTGAGCATCCCGATCGCGGCGAGGTAGGGCAGCATCGACGCCGCCTCCACGGTCGCCGCGGCGAGCGCGAGCCCCACCAGCGCACCCGTGCCCCCGCCGGACGCGTCGACGCCCATCGCGCGGGCGCGCCACCGGCTGACGCGCGCACCTCCGCCGCGCTCCCGCTCGCTCCTCGACCGGCGGTTGCCGGGGAGGAGGATGCCGATGGCGATCAGGCCCACCCCGACCACCGTGCGCACCAGGCGTCCGGTCTCCGTGTCGAGCCAGCTCGACAGGTCGTCGAGGACGGTCACCGCGCCGGCGCTGAGCAGCAGCCCCAGCACCCAGTAGGACGTGGCGATCGTCCCCAAGAAGACCAGCACCCGGGTGGCGCGGATCCGCCCCGGCGCAAGCATCAACCACAGCGGGATCATCAGCGTGCCGAAGCTCGTCGCGTCGATCAGGGCGAGCAGGACCAGCGGTCCGAGGAGTGCGAGCGTCATGGCTCGACCCTGCGCCCCGCCGGGTGCGGCGCGCGTCGGCCGGTTGGCCGATCCTGGCGGGCGGGGACTACATCCTTCGGCGTATGCCGCAAGGGCCGCTGCGTGCTGCAATGGCACGGTGAGCCAGACCGTCGACCTGCCACCATGCCACGTGGACGTAGACGTGGACGTGGACGTGCGCGGGCCGCTGCTCATGGCGGCGGTGGGGCTGCTCCTCCTGCAGATCGACCTCGTCGACATCTGGCGCGACAGCCTGCCGGGGCCGGTCAACCGGTGGTGGCACGCGGTGCCGCTGATCGTGCTCTGCGTGCTGATGGCGTGGCGGCGACGTCGGCCGATGACCTGCCTGGCGCTGGGCCTCGCGGTCTTCCTCGGCGAGGCGATGCTCGGGGGCAGCATCGGCTCGCTGCTCGTGATCATCGAGCTCGTGTATGCCGCCGGGCTGCACGGGCGTCGCCCGGTCGTGGACTACCTGGAGTGGGTGGTGGCGGGTGCCGTCCTGCTGGCCGGCGCGGGCACCCTCGCCGCGACGCGGGACGTGCGGTCGGCGGTGGCCGCGGGGCTGACGGTGTTCGCCGTGTTCGGGACGTCGTACTGGTGGGGCGCGTCGAGCCGCAAGCAGCTCGAGCTGACGGAGGCCGAGCGCCGGCGCGCCGCCGACCAGGCCCGGCTGGCCGAGCTGCGCGAGGCCGACGCACGCCGCTCGGAGCGCGAGCAGATGGCGCGGGACCTGCACGACGCCCTTTCCGGCAGCCTGTCCGCCATCGCGATCCACGCCGAGGCCGGCCTGCAGAGCGAGGCGGCGCGGGTCGAGGCCCTGCGTGTCGTGCGGGCCACCTCGCGCGAGGCGATGGGTGAGCTCCAGACGATGCTGAGCGTGCTGCGCCCCGACGCCTCGGCGACCTCGTCGCCCCAGCTGCACAACCTCGACGGGGTGGTCGCGCAGGCGCGCGCCCGGGGCCTGACCGTCCGTCTCGACGTCAGCCCCGACCCCCTGCCCGGGCTACCCGCCGCCGTGGGCCAGGCCGCCCATCGCGTCCTTCAGGAGGCGCTGCACAACGTGGGCCGCCACTCGGCCTCGCGGTCCGCCGTCGTCCGGATCCGGGCGCGCGACGATCTCGAGCTGGAGGTGGTGTCGGTGGGGGCCTCCCCGGTGTCCCCGGAGGGGTCGGGGCTCGGTCTGCACACGATGCGCGAACGGGTCGCCGCGATGGGCGGGCGCCTGCACGCCGGCCCGGACCAGGGCGTCGACCCCGAGATGTGGCGGGTCCGCGCCGTCATACCGCTGCCCTCCGCAGGAGAAGCCCCATGATCACCGTGCTGCTCGCCGACGACCATGCGACCGTGCGATCCGGGCTGCGGCTGCTGCTGTCCGCGCACCGCGACCTCGAGGTGGTCGGCGAGGCGGGCGACGGCGCAGTGGCGGTCGCGCAGGCCCGGGCGCTGCGACCCGACGTCACCTTGATGGACGTCCGGATGCCCGGCGTCGACGGGCTGACCGCGACGGAGCAGATCGTCGCGGGCGGGTGGTCCCGGGTGCTGGTGCTGACAAGCTTCGAGGTGGACGAGTACGTCGAGGGGGCGCTGCGGGCCGGCGCCGACGGCTACCTGCTCAAGACGGTCGGCGCGGGACCGCTGGCCGACGCCGTCCGCCGCGTCGCGGCCGGGGAGGCGGTGCTGGCGCCCGAGGTGACGCGTCAGGTGATCGCCGGCTTCGCCGCGGCGGGGGGACCACACGCACGCAGGCCCATCCCGCAGGCCGCTGCGGGCGCCGACCCCGGCGCCCGCCTCCACGACCTCACCGAACGCGAGCGCGAGGTGCTCGCCGTGATCGCCCGGGGCCTCTCCAACGCGCAGATCGCGGACGCCCTCACCATCAGCGAGGCCACCGCCAAGACGCACGTCTCCCGTGTCCTGGCCAAGCTGGGCTGCACCTCGCGCGTGCAGGCCGCGATCCTCGCCCGCGAGGCCGGTGTCTGACCCCCGCCGCGCACAGCCACCACCACCTCCGCCCACTCACCCCTGCAACCCCCGTTGAGAGGCGAGGCGAGGGAGTCAGGATCGGCGGATGCGGCGACGCTCGGCCGCGCGCGTGACGACCCGTCCGACCCACGTGGCCGGCACGTCGCGCCCGGTGGCGGCATGCTCGACCGCGGTCTCCTGCAGCAGCACCGGCGTCATGGCGGCGAGCGCACCGAGGCGTCCGGCGACGAGCACCTGGTCGCCGGGGCGCAGCAGCGTGTCCTCGTCGGGCATGTGCTGGGCGACGCCGTCACGCACCAGCACCAGCGGCACGATCGCCAGCATGCGGTTGCGGTCCTCGGGGTCGCGCAGCAGGTCGCGCAGCGAGAAGTCGCGCGACTGCACCCAGCGCGTGAGGGCGGGCGCGTTGCGCAGGTCGATGGTGACCAGGTCTCGCTCGGGGGCCTTGCGGCCGCACCGGTCGATGATGCGCTGGAGGGCGACGGCCGCCCACTCCTCGTCCTGCCCGAGCGCGTGCTCCACGAAGTGCCAGAAGGTGGGCGTGACGACCCGCGCCAGCACCTCCGAGGCGACCAGGTCGCTCGGGGTGTAGACGCTGTCGATGTCGAGCGCGCGCACGAGGGCCCGCCGCTCGATGGAGTGCTGCCGCACGACGACGAAGATCTCGGGGTCGACGAGGCGGGCGTGCTCGGCCATGGCGAGGTTGAGCGTGTCGCTGTCGGAGCCCGCGATGAAGCCCGTCGCCCCCGCCAGGTCGGGGTAGCCCTCGCGCGGGTCGACCCACTCGACCTCCTGGCCGGCACGGGACAGGTCGTGGCAGATCTCCTCGCGGAAGTGTCCCTCCGCCGAGACGATCCACCGGCCGTCGTGCTTGTCCTCGCGGCGCGCCTGCAGCGGCGTCCCGGTGGAGCTCATCAGCCATGAGACGAGGTGAAAGGTCGTGGGGCGCTGCATCGCCAGCAGCAGGTAACCCCCGAAGCGGTCGCTGGGGTTGATCACCGCCGCCGCGCTGAAGTCGTGCATCCGCTCCTCGGTGACCCGGCTGTGGCAGCGCGCGAGGACGGGCAGCTCGGGGCGCAGCAGGTCCACGCACATGACGACGGCAAGGTTGACCACGTCGTCGTCGGTGAGCGCGATGACGCCCTCGCAGTTGGGCAGGCCCAGCCCCGCGAGCCCGAGGACGCCGGGCAGGGAGGCGTCGGCGTCGATGCCGGGCACGTCGGCGTTGAGCTGGTCCGAGGACAGCTTGTCGACCCGGTCCTTGTCGCTGTCGATGACGACCATGCGGCGTCCGGCCTCGTCGAGCTCGGCGCACACCGCCCGTCCCGACTGGCCGTACCCCGCGACGATGAAGAAGGGCTCCCTGATGCGCAGCACCCGCCGCCGGAAGGTCTGGGTGGCGACGGCCTCGCGGAAGGCGGCGTCCTGCAGCAGCGACAGCAGGGTGCCGATGGCATAGGCCCAGCCGACGACGGTGCCGTAGATCGACAGGGTCACCCACAGGCGTTGCGGCGCGGTGAACGGCACGATCTCCCCGAAGCCGATCGTCGTCGCCGTGTAGCTGATGAAGTAGAAGGCGTCGAACGGCGACACGTGCGTGCCGTCCTGGCCGGGGATCAGCGCCAGCCCGAACACCGAGATCGAGAAGATCGCGACGAGGACGACCAGCGGGGTGCGCATGCGCCGCAGCACGAGAAAGATCGCGTCGGTCGAGGGCACCTCGGTCGGGACCCGGACCCGCTCGCGCGGGCGGCGGACGCCGTGCTGGCGGGTCGAGGGGCGGGCGAAGAAGAGCAGGAGCGGGTTGGTCATGCCCGCACCTCCTCGTGCGACGCGCCCTGGTCAGCCATGGTCGGGACCGTATGACGGAACCGGGGTCATCGGCGGCGGAAGGACACCGTCTCGGCGACGAGCAGCACGAGCGAGACGAAGTTGGCGAGGGCAGCGCCGCAGGCCAGCGAGACGACGCTGGAGATCTCGGGTCCGGTGATGGGCTCGGCGTGCGAGGACGTGAAGTAGATGTAGAGCGAGGCGGCGGCGAGCAGCTGCAGCACCGCGACCAGGCTGGTGGCGAGGTGGGTCGCGCCGATCTGCGTGCGGTCGCCGAACTTCAGCACGAGCGCGACGACGTTGACCACGATCGCGGCATACAGCTCCCAGATGTTGTGCAGGTCCGGGTTGTCGAGGTCGCCCACGACGAAGCCGAAGTTCACCGTGGCCGCCAGCAGCACGAAGAACCCGAAGATGACCTTCTCGAGATTCACGCTGTCGAGGCTACCCGCGCGGGCGCGGCCGACGGGGGCTGCCGGCGCCCAGCGGCGCGTAACGATCTGTGAGCGCCGACCCTCCCCGCTGCCCGGTCAGGCCTGGCTGCCGCTGATGTTGCACATCCAGGCGACCCCGAACTTGTCGGTGACCATGCCGAACTCGTCGCCCCGCATCTGCCTATCTAGCGGCAGGGTCACCTGGCCGCCCTCGACGACGACTTCGAGCACGCGTTCACGCGGCGGGTGACCGAGTGGTTCGGGGCGGGCGCGGCGACGGACGAGCCAATCGTGCAGCACCGCCACCTGGCCTGAGCGCGCACCGCCATCCGGCCCGGTGCCCCTCGGCCGTATGACGGCGCCCCCCGCCATGGCGGCTACCGTCGGTGGCGGTGGGGTACGACATACCGACGGCCCTCCCCCGGCGCCGGGGAACCCCGAGGGCCGGCCGGGCGTTGTCCCACCGCCCCGCACCCTCCCCTCAGCCCCCGGAAAGGCCCATGCACCCTCGCCAGCCTGACGAGCCCTGCAGTCCTGACACCGCCTCGCGCGGACCTGAGCACGACGGAGCGGTGCGATGAGCCCGGTGCTGTCCCTCGTCGTCGGCCTGGTGGTCGTGCTGCTGATCACGGCGGCCACGGGGTATTTCGTGGCGCAGGAGTTCGCGTTCATGGCGGTGGACCGGTCCCGGCTCGGGGCGCGGCACCGCAACGGTGACGAGCTCGCCGGCAAGACCCTCGAGATCACCCGCCGCACCTCGTTCATGCTGTCCGGTGCCCAGCTGGGCATCACCATCACCGGGCTGCTCGTCGGCTACGTGGCCGAGCCGCTGATCGGCCAGGCCATCGGCGTCATGCTCGGCGACACTGGTGTCCCGGTGGCTCTGTCGATCACCGTTGGGGCGATCGTCGCGCTCGTCTTCTCGACCGTGGTGCAGATGCTCTTCGGAGAGCTGTTCCCCAAGAACTACGCGATCGCCCGCCCCGACCAGGTGTCCGGGTGGCTGACGCGGTCCACCTCGATCTACCTCACCGTCCTCGGACCGGTCATCTGGGTCTTTGACAAGTCGGCCGAGCTGCTGCTGCGCCTGCTGCGCATCGAGCCGGTCCACGACGTGCAGCACGCCGCCACGGCGCGGGACCTGCAGCACGTCGTCGAGCTGTCTCGCGAGAGCGGCGACCTGCCGGACGAGCTGTCGATCATGGTGGACCGCATCCTGGACTTCCCCGGCGAGGACGTGGCCCACGCGATGATCCCGCGTGCGCAGGTCGACTCCCTGCGCACGGAGACCACGGTCGCGGAGGTTCGCGAGCAGATGCGCACGGGGCACACGCGCTACCCGGTCATCGGGGACGAGGACGACGTCGTCGGGGTCGTGCACCTCGTCGACGTGCTCGCGCACCGAGGAGCTGACGACGCCCCCTGCTCGGACATCATGCGCGAGCCCCTCGTCGTGCCCGAGCTGATGAGCCTGCCCGACGCGCTGCGCGAGCTCGACGAGCACCGCGAGCAGCTCGCCTGCGTCGTCGACGAGTACGGCGGCTTCACCGGGATCCTCACGATGGAGGACCTGGCCGAGGAGATCGTCGGGGAGATCACCGACGAGCACGACCCGGAGGAGCCGGCCTACACGCCCGTCCCCGAGGACGGGATCTGGGTCATGGAGGGCGACGTCCACATCGACGAGGTGGAGCGGTCGCTCGGCGTCGACCTGCCGGAGGGTGACTTCGAGACCATCGGTGGCCTGGTCATCGACCACGTCGGTGGCCTGCCCGAGGACGGCACCCTCATCGAGGTGCCCCTGCGTCAGGACTTCGTGCACCTCGCCGACGGCCGCCGCAAGGTCCTCACTGTCGAGGTGTTGGCGGTGGAGCGCTACGTCCCCTCGCGGGTGCGGCTCACGCTCACCGAGACCGAGCTCGCGGACGACGACCTGGGTGAGAGCTCGGGCGACGACCTGGGTGAGAGCTCGGGCGACGACCCGGCATCCGGCCACGAGCCGCCACCGCACGACCGCCTCGGCCGGCCTGATGCCCGCGGCGGCGCCACCAACGTGACCGAGGAGGGGTCCCGATGAGCTGGATCGTCACCACCCTGGTCACCATCGCGATCATCGCGCTGAGCGCCTTCTTCGTCGCCGTGGAGTTCTCGCTCATCAACGCCAAGCGACACCGGCTCGAGGACGCCGCTGCCACCTCCGCCTCGGCGCGGGCCGCCCTGCGCAGCTCCTCGGAGCTGACGCTGCTGCTCGCCGGGTCGCAGCTGGGCATCACGGTGTGCACGCTGGCGCTCGGCGCCATCACCAAGCCCGCCGTCCACCACGCCCTGATGGGGCCCCTGGAGGCTCTCGGCCTGCCCACCGGCGCGGCCGACGTCGTGGCCTTCGTGGTCGCCCTGATCATCGTGACCTTCATCCACCTGGTCGTGGGTGAGATGGCCCCCAAGTCGTGGGCCATCGCCCATCCCGAGCGGTCCGCGATCATGCTCGCCGTGCCCATGCGGGGCTTCCTGTGGCTCACCCGCCCGGCCCTCAAGGCGCTCAACCATGCCGCCAACGTGCTGGTGCGCCGGACCGGCGTGGAGCCGGTCGACGAGGTCGAGGAGGTGCAGGACCAGCACGGCCTGCGCGAGCTCGTCGAGCACTCCGCGGACGCGGGCACCCTCGAGGCGTCCTACAGCGCCTCCATCACCAACGCTCTCGACATGGGCGAGATCACCATGGACGAGCTCATCCAGCACCGTCGGCGGCCCACCGCCGTCGAGATCGACGCCACCGTGGCGGACGTCCAGGCGGCGACCGTCGAGCACGGTCACATGCGGGTGCTGCTCCTCGACGGGGGTCGGGTCGCCGGCACCGTGCACGTACGCGACACGTTCGGGGAGCCGGCGGACCGGCCCGCGCGCGAGCTGGCCCGCGACACCCTGGCCGTCGCGGCCGACACCCCGCTGCACGAGGCGTTCACGATCATGCGTGAGACCCAGACCCAGCTGGCCGTGGTGCACCGCGGCGGTGACTTCGCCGGCGTCGTGACCATGAGCGACATCCTGCCGAGGTTCTTCCCCCGCGAGACCAGCGCGCACGCCTGACCGTGGCCTGGTCGGCAAGCATGGCTCGGCCCCCGTCTCTCACCTGAGACGGGGGCCGAGTCGGTCGCGTCACCGGGGGGTGGGCCCCTCGATCCTGCCGGGGGACAAGGCCCGATCGATGTCCCTACCCCCGGCGGGATCATCAGCCTGGGGGACGAAGGCCGGTCGATGCCCCTACCCCCGGCGGGATCATCAGCCTGGCGAACGAAGCCCGGTCGATGCCCCTACCCCCGGCGGGATCATCAGCCTGGGAAACGAAGCCCGGTCGATGCCCCTACCCCCGGTAGGTCGCGTCAGCGGCGGGCGCGGTCCGTGACGTCGAGGAAGGGGTGCGGCCGCGCCACCACACCCTGGCCCATCGCGGTCGCACCTGCACCGGCGGTCGCACCTGCACCGGCGGTCGCACCTGCGGCCTCCGCCGCCGTGCCCTCCGTCGCCACCCCGCGCGCCCGCATCACCTGGGAGAGCCGCGCGCTCACCTCGTCGTAGGCCGCAGCCCGCTCGGCCGGCGTCGTGCTGTTGGCGCGCATGAACTCCAGCGTCGTGGTGACCTCCTCGAGGGTGCGGCGCTCGTCCTCGGTGAAGGTGCTGGCCACGAGCCGCTCGGCGTTGGCCTCGGCGGCCTCGAGCGCCACCTGGAAGTCCGCGACCGCCCTCGCGTAGTCCGTGTCGCGCACGTCGCGCGTGCCAGCCGGCGGGGTCGCCGCGCGCAGCTCGCGGCAGCGCAGCATGGCGTCGATCGCGCCGCGGGTCAGCGGGTCGGTGTGGTCGGTCATCACCGGGAAGTTGACGGCTGCCTCCAGGTCCCGCTCGTAGCGCAGCAGCCGGTGCGTGAGCTCGGTGTCCAGGGCGATCAGGCTTGCCCACTCGCGCGGGAAGTCCGCCGGGGTCCCGCGCCGCACGGCGCGCCGTCGAGCGACCAGGGGTATGCCGTCCGCCACCGCGTCGACGCCCGCCCGCACCCGGCGGGTCACCGTCCTGCTCGACAGCCACATGCCGGCGGCCACGGTGCCGAGGCCACCCATGGCGAGGACGTTGTAGACGCCGAGCGCCAGGGCGGCGGCGGGGTCGGCCACGTGCAGCTGGTCGGTGAGCACGAGCACGTCGGGCGACAGGACCAGTCCTCCGCCGGCGGCGGTGAGGGCGACGCCGGGCGCGAGCCAGCGACCCGTGACGGCGTCCTTGCGGTGCCGCCACCGGTCTGCGGCATACCGACCGATGCCGACGGTGACGGCCACGAGGCCCGTGCTCACGAGAAGTCCGGTGAGGACCACCCTCATCACTCCCAACCCGTTGCGTGCGTGTCTGGATGACAACGCTGCCGGTGGGACGGACGTTCCGCCAGGGGGGATCCCCCTGACCCGCCCCTGCCTCACGCGCGCGGCCACAAAGTGCACCGAGGGGGCGACGATCTGGTCGTCCATCGCGGTGCGCGTGAGCGCGACGTGCTGGGAGCGCAGCACCCCGCCGGGCCTGAGGTGTCGCCGGTGACCTGGACGGCCTGGGCGCCGTTCATGGCGGTGCTCGTGGCGGAACCGGCCCTGCCCCCGAGCAGCCAGGCTCCCCCGGCGACGAGGAGGGCGGTCACGAGCAGGACGAGGAGCTGCTTGCCCTTGCTGGCTCGTATGCCGCTACGCCAGTCTCCCTGGGGCTCGGGCTGGAGGGGTGACGGCGCCGGCCTAGGCGTCGCCCTCGGGCGGCTGGGCCTCGGGGTGTTCGCGCTCGTCCCGCGCCGCCCACGCCAGCAGCGGCGCGATGTCGTGGGCGGCGTCGTCGATGCGGGCATGCAGGTCGCCGAGCCGGGCGAACCGCTCGGGCACGGTGGCGATGGTGAGCGCCGCCGGCTCGACGTCCGCGACCTCCTCCCAGGTGATCGGGCACGAGACGGTGGCCGTGGGGGTGCCACGCACCGAGTAGGCCGCCGCGATCGTGTGGTCGCGGGCGTTCTGGTTGTAGTCGACGAACACGGCCGAGGGGTCACGGTCCTTGCGCCACCAGGCGGTCGTCACCAGACCAGGCGCACGCCGCTCGACCTCCCGGGCGAAGGCCAGGGCGGCTCGTCGTACGTCGCCGTGGTCGTGCTCGGGCACGATCCGCACGTAGACGTGCAGCCCGTCGCCGCCGGAGGTCTTGGGGTAGCCGACGATGCCGAGCTCGTCGAGCAGCTCGTGCACGACCGCGGCGACCTGCCGCACCCGGTCGAACCCGGTCTCGGGCATGGGGTCGAGGTCGATGCGCCACTCGTCGGGTCGCTCGACGTCGGCGCGGCGGCTGTTCCACGGGTGGAGCTCGACGGCGCTCATCTGCACCGCCCAGACGACGTGGGCGAGGTCGGTGACGCACAGCTCGCGCACCGTCCGCTTGAACCGCGGGAAGTAGACCGGCACCGTCTCCACCCAGTCGGGTGCCCCCTTGGGGAGCTGCTTCTGGTGGACCTTGTCGCCCGCCAGGCCGTCGGGGTAGCGGTGCATCATGCAGGGGCGGTCGCGCAGGGCCCGCACGATCCCCTCGCCCACCGAGAGGTAGTAGTCGACGAGATCCCGTTTGGTCGCGCCGATCTCGGGGAAGTAGACGCGGTCGGGGTTGCTGACGCGCACGATGTGGCCGGCGACCTCGACCTCCTCGGCCGGACCCCGCGAGGGCGTCACGGTCGGTCCTCGCGCGGGGCGTCGCCGACGTGTCGCGAGCCTCGCCGGTCCCGGCGCTCGGGCAGTCCCGCGGCCCACAGCGCGGCGGCGACCAGGGCCGGCTGCCCGAACAAACGGGCCAGGCGCTTGCCGTCGGTGTCGAGGCCGAACGCGTCGACGCCCTCGACATACTGGCCGATGTTGCCGGGGAACACGGCGACGTAGAAGGCCGCCAGGGCGATGCCCGTGAGCCGGCGCTGCCGCGGGAGGGCGAGCAGGGCTGCCCCGAGCCCGATCTCGACGACCCCCGACGCCAGGACGACCAGGTCCTCGTCCAGCGGGAACCACCCCGGGACCTGGGCCTGGAAGTCCTGCCGCGCGAAGGTGAGGTGGGAGACGCCGGCGAACGCCATGAAGGCGCCCAGCGTCAGCCGGGTCACCTCCTGCGAGCGGGTGGGCGGGGTGCTGGTACGAAGGACGGACATGGGTGGCTCCTCGCGGTGGGGGGCACGGGCAGGTCGCGCGGTGCGTCGTGCGTCGTGCGTCGTGCGTCGTGCGTCGTGCGTCGTGACTCATGCTGGCACGCCGGACCCCGTCTCCCAGAGGTTGAGGGGGTTCGGGGTGAGGGGCACCCTCAGGTGACGGGTCCCGATTCGGCGGGCCGCTCCTGGCCTGGGCGCTGCTGGTGGGCCTGCACCTGGCCTCTGGCGGTCGTCATACCGGCACGATCCTGCCGGTATGACGACAAGGCCACCCCCGCTCGCCCTCACCCCCACGTGACCGGCACGATCGTGCCGACGAGCCCCCGACGGAGCACCTGCCGCGACAACCTGGACCCGCACCGGCGCTGGCCGGTCGATGGCCCCTACCGGGGGCCGGATCATCGACCTGGCGAACGAAAGCCGGTCGATGCCCCTACCGGGGGCGGGATCATCGACCTGGCGAACGAAAGCCGGTCGATGCCCCTACCGGGGGCGGGATCATCAGCCTGGCGAACGAAGGCCGGTCGATGCCCCTACCGGGGGTAGGTCGTAGTCGACGACCACCGGGGCGTGGTCGCTGAGGCGCTCGGCCGCCGAGGCTTCGCGGTCCGTCCCGCCCGCGATCGCGGCCTTGGCGAGGCGCGGGGAGGCGAGGTGGTAGTCGATGCGCCAGCCCGTGTCCCGGTCGAAGGCCCCGCCCATCCAGCTCCACCACGAGTAGGGGCCGTCCACGTCCGGGTGCAGGCGGCGCACCACGTCGACCAGCGAGCGCGGCGACAGGATCGACCCGAACCACTCGCGCTCCTCCGGCAGGAATCCCTCGGACCGCTGGCTGGTGCGCCAGTTCTTGACGTCCAGCCGGGTGTGGGCGACGTTGAAGTCCCCCATCACGAGGAACTCCCGGCCCTGCGCCGCGGCTGCCCGGCGGGTGGCCGTCAGGTGTCGGGCGAAGCCCCGCAGGAAGCGCATCTTGCGCTCGTACCTCGCTCCGCCGTCGGGCTTCTCCCGCATCCGGCCGGGGACCTGCAGGTGCGCGGGCAGCCCGCCCTTGGGCAGGTAGAGCGAGGCGACGGTCAACGGATGGTCCGCGAGATCGACCTCCACGTAACGCCCCTCGGCAGCGAAGGCCTTGAGCTCGCGCGCCAGCGAACCGGTCTCGGCGTGCTCGCGCAGCTCGACGTGGCTGTCGCCCGGCGCCCGCACGAGCACGCCCGCACCCCAGCTCCGCACGGCGACCGGCGCCTCGCGCGTCAGCACGGCCACGCCGTTGCGCCCGGCCGTCTGGCCGGCGTCATACGTCAGGTGGTAGTCCCGGAAGACGCCGTCCGGCAGCAGCGGGACCGGGCACCGGACCTCCTGCAGCGCCACGACGTCGCACCCGCGCGAGGCCAGCCAGTCGTCGAATCCGCGACGCTGCGTGGCACGGATCCCGTTGACGTTGAAGGTCGCGATGCGCAGCACCCGGCGATCCTAGGCCGTATGCCGGGACGGCCGCGCCCGCCGCGCACCGCGGGACGTCACCGCGCGACCAGCCGCCGTCGATGAGTCACCGTCGACGAGCCGCCGTGGATCAGCCGGCGACGATCAGCCACCCGCGGTGGGGCCGCCGATCGACGGGACGGGCAGCGGACGCTTCGGGTCGATCGTGGCCCTGACGTCGAAGAACTGCCGCACCGCGGACGTCTTGCCGTCGAGGGCGCGCTGCATCGACAGGCCGTCGACGTTGATGCGCGCCTGTCGCAGCGTGGAGCGGCCGAGCTGGACCCAGTGCGGCGACGTGGCGTCGACGCCGAAGAAGTAGTCGAACTTCTGCGTGCCATGCAGGAACGCGACCTTGGGGTTGGCGTCGGTGTAGGGCTTGACGTCGGACACGTCCGCGCCGAAGGGGAAGACGAGCTCGTCCGTGTCGCCGACGATGGGGCGCACCTCGCGGTCCCAGCGACCCGCGTCGGCCTTGATCAGGCCCACGCCGCTGCGGGTCATGTTGATGTGGCCCCACGAGTGCGAGGCGAAGTTCCAGCCGTTCGCCTTGAGGGCGTCGGCCACGACCTTGGCCTTGGCCTGGGCGTCCCTGGTGGCGGGCGTGGCGCCGTACTTGCGCTCCGAGGTGCGGTAGCCCAGGACGCCGTTGTAGCCGGTCAGCGCGATGGAGCCCTTGTCGCCGTGGTAGGCGAAGTCGGGGTGCTGGCGGACGAACTCGTCCAGGATCGGCGGGGAGTCGAAGCTGCCCTCCACGGTCTTGCCCGAGGCGTCGGTGTAGGTGTTGACGACCCTGCCGTCGTCCTTCTTGACCAGGGCGGTCGCGAAGCCCTTGCCGGTCATGTACTCGTAGTAGCTGACGTCGTCGAGGGACAGGACGACGGGCTTCTTGCCGGGCGGCAGCAGGATCGGCTGGTAGCGCATGACCCCGTCGGGGCCCTTCTTGGCGATGCGCTGGGGGTGGACGAGGACGAAGCCGCGCCGGTGCATCTCGGCGATCTGCGCCGTGAACTCGTCGACCGTCGCCATGTACTGGCTGAAGCCCACGCCCTCGGATCCCTTGGTGAAGGCCTTGGCCGGGTCGACGGCGAGCGTGTGGTAGAAGAGGTGCGGGATGGTCGCATTGTCAGCCCACTTCACGGCCTTGGCCTTGGCGGCCTGCACCTCGGCGAGCTGCCCCTTGGCGGCGTCGCCACCGTCCTTGGTCAGGGTCGCGATCGCGCCGTCGTAGTCGTACTGGGCCGCCTGGACCTTGGCCTTGGCGAGGGCGTCCTGCGTCGGTGTCGGGCTGGGCGCGGACCCACCGGGCGTCGCGGAGGCGCCGCCTGGGGCACCCTGCGTGGCACCTCCGGAGCGCGCCGCCTGGCCACCCCCGTCGCCGCTGCCCGTGCAGGCCGCGAGCACCACGGCGCTCGTGCCCAGCACGACGACCCCTCGCATCGAGCCCACCTCGCGGCGACGTCGTGGCGTCGTCGATCGGCTGCGGTCCCCCCGAGACATGCACTTCTCCCCCCTGCGAATCACGTGCACCTGCACCTTCGCGACGGTACCCCCTCGTTGGGTCACCGTCACTCACCCCCCATGACGCGCCGGAGGCGGCAAAGGTGGGTCCTCGGGTGACGATGGGTGATCCTGGGACCCGTCAGACCGCGTCGGGAACACTGGCGCCGACGAACTCGTTGACTCTTCAACCAGCATGGGCCGTCCGTGCTGCTCCACCCGCACCGACCAACCAGGAGACCTCGCATGAGCCTCGCCGCAGCCCCCGCCCGAATCGCCACCGGCCTCTTCCTCATCAACTCCGGCCTCGGCAAGCGCAACCTGCCCGAGGAGGCCGCCCAGGGCCTGCGTGACATGGGCGCCGTGGGCGTCCCGCAGCTCAAGGAGGTCCCGGCCACGCAGTTCGGTCAGGCGCTGGCCTACGGCGAGATCGCGCTCGGCGCGGCCCTCCTGCTCCCCGTGGTCCCGGGCTGGCTCGCCGGCGCGGGCCTCGGTGCGTTCAGCGCCGGCCTGCTCAACATGTACCGCCAGACCCCCGGCATGACGATCGACGGCATCCGCCCCACCCAGGAGGGCACCGGCATCGCCAAGGACGTCTTCATGCTCGGCATCGCCGGCTCCCTGATCGTGGACTCGATCGCCAACTGAGCCGGTCGCCCACGACGCGTGGGCGCGACGCTGACGGCCCCCTCCACCGTGTGCGGAGGGGGCCGTCGCGCGTCCCCGCGCATCGCTCCAAGGCCGTATGCCGTCGCCGCCCGCCGCCCGACGGTGGCTAGGCTGACGCGCGAGGAGGGTCCATGACCGCTGCGAGCTCGCCCACCCCGTCACCGACCTCGGCGACCCCGTCGACGTCGAGCCCGTCGAGGACGCTGCCGGTGCCGCCGCTGCGCCAGACGCTGGACCGCTATCTCGAGACCGTGGGCGTGCTCCTGTCGCCCGCGGAGCTCGAGGTCACGCGTGGTGCGGTCGAGGCGTTCGCCGCCGGGGACGGCCCGGCCTGCCAGGCCGCGCTCGAGGCCTTGGCCGTCGAGGAGGACGCCCTCGGTCGCAGCTGGCTGTGGGACGCCTGGCTCGAGGCCTACCTCGTGACGCGGGTGGCGCTGCCGCTGTCCAGCAACGTGGGGTTCGAGCTGGCGATGCCGACGGCCGGCAGCGGGCTGGACCGGGCGGCGGAATTGGTCCACCGCCTCGCCAGCGCCTACCTCGCGCACCTGCGCGGCGACGCCGGCGCCGACCTCGGCCCTCGCGGCGAGCCCCTGTGCCAGCGGCAGTGGGACCACCTCGCGGGGGGCATCCGCCACCCGCGGCAGGGCCTCGACGTCTACCTCCCCGGCCGCGAGGACGCGGCCGATCGCGAGACGGTGGTGCTGTGGCGCGGCCGCGCCGTCGCCGTGCGCGTGAGCGATGGCGCGGGAGAGCCCTCGTCGGTCGAAGCGATCCGATCGGCGTTGGCCGAGGTCGTCACCCTCCCGCCCGCGCCCGGTCCGGGGTTCACCGCTGCGGGCTATCTCGCCGGTGACGACGCAGCCGAGATGCTGGCGGAGCTCCAGCAGGACGACGGCAACGCCCGCACCTACGCCCGGCTGCGCGAGGCGCTCTTTCTCCTCGCCCTCACCGACTCCCCCTCTGGCGGCGCGGACGCCGCGAAGCACCTGCGGCGCGTGGCGTTCGAGCCCCAGCAGGCCTGGCCGTTCAAGCCCGTCACGCTGCAGGTCGACCTCGCCGACGACTTCACGGGTCTGCACCTGGAGCACAGCACCCTCGACGGGTCCACGCTCGTGGCGGTGCTCGGCCGCGCGCAGGACGTGAGCCCCGACCACGGGGACCCCGACGACGAGCCCGCTGCCACGGAGGAGCTCGCGTGGGCGCTCTCGGCCGAGCAGCGGGACGCACTGGAGGAGGGCCTGCGCGACTACGCCCGGGTGGCCGAGCGGCACCGCGTCCGGATCGTGCCCGTGCCCGCGGCGCCCCTGCCCACGCTGCCGGTGAAGGTCTCGATGGACGCCTGCCTGCAGGCCGTCATGCTCTACGCCCAGCTGCGGACCTATGGCCGGGTCCGCTCGACCTACGAGTCGGTCGACATGCGGGAGTACCAAGGCGGCCGCACGGAGTGCCTGCGCCCCAACACCGCCGCGGCCGTGGCCCTCGCGAGCGCCCTCGTCGACGGCACCGCGACGCCGGACCTGCTCCTGGCCCACCTGGACGCGCACCGCACCCAGGTCAAGCGCTGCAAGAGCGGCCAGGGCATCGATCGGCACCTGTTCGGGCTGCGCCTGATGGCAGCTCGCCACGGGTATGCCGCACCCCTGCACGACGACGCGGCATACGCCCGGCTCACCACCGACTTCCTGTCGACCACCTCGCTCGGCGACCCCTCGCGCATCGCGCGGGCCGCCTTCGCGCCGACGAGCGAGGGCGGCATCGGCATCTACTACGTCCCGCTGCCGCAGCAGGGCGTCGTGGAGTTCACGCTGAGCTGGACGGACGGCGCCGCCGAGCGGGTGGACGAGTTCGAGCAGGCCCTGGGCGAGGGCGTCGACGCCCTGTGGCGGCTGCTGGACGAGGCCGCCGCGCAACCGGGCTGAGCGCTCAGCCGAACGCCTTGGCCAGCTGCGGGGTGTGGGCCAGCAGCTCGCGCGTGTAGGCCTCCTGCGGATGGTCCAGCACCTGCGCGGTGAGCCCCTGCTCGACGACGCGGCCATCGCTCAGCACGACGATCCGGTCGGCGATGGACCGCACGAGCGCCAGGTCGTGCGTGACGAAGAGCATCGAGATGCCGCGCTCTGCCTTGATCCGGTCGAGCAGGGCGGTGATCGACCCCTGGATGGACACGTCGAGCGCCGAGGTGATCTCGTCGCACACCAGGACGTCCGGCTCGGCGGCGAGCGCCCGCGCGATGGCCACGCGCTGCCGCTCGCCGCCGGACAGCCGGCCGACGCGAAGCCGCAGCAGCGAGGGGTCGAGCTGCACCTGGTCGAGCAGCTCGGCGGCCCGCTCGCGGGCCGCCCGGCCACGCGCGATCCCGAAGAGCGCGAGCGGTCGGGTGAGGATCTGCTCGACCGTGCGGCGGGGGTTCAGCGACTGGTAGGGGTTCTGGAAGATGTACTGCACCCGCTTGCGCTGATCCGGGGAGCGCCGCCGCGCGGACGCCACCAGCTGCTCGCCCTCGAGCTCGATCCGGCCGGCCCAGTCCTGGTGCAGGCCGGCGACGCAGCGCGAGGTGGTGGTCTTGCCGGAGCCGGACTCCCCGACCAGCGCGACGATCTCGCGCCGGGCCAGGTCGAAGCTGACGTCGTGGACGACCTGGGTGCGGCCATAGCTCACGTCCAGCCCCTCGACGGTCAGCACGATCTCGCGCTCCCGGTCGGGGACGGTGTCGCTGACCGCGCGGTCCTCGGGGTCCCACGGTGGCAGCTCGTCCACGCGCAGGCACCGGGCGACGTGGCTCTCGCCGCCCGTCCGCGAGACCTCGACGAGGGCTGGCTGGGTGGCCCGGCAGGCCTCGACCGCGTGCTCGCACCGGTCGTTGAAGCGGCACCCGTCCGGCCGGCGCCCGGGAGCGGGGGCGAGGCCGGGGATGCCGCTGAGGGCATAGGGCTTGTGCAGGTGCGGTATGGCGCGCAGCAACGCCCGCGTGTAGGGGTGGGAGGGCTCGGCGAACACCGCACGCGTGGCACCGACCTCGACGACCTGTCCGGCATACATCACCGCGACGCGGTCGGCGATGGTGGCGACGACGGACAGGTCGTGGGTGACGTAGAGCGCGGCCACGTCGAAGCGGCGGCACAGCTCGGCGAGCGTGTCGAGGACCTTGCCCTGGGTCGTGACGTCGAGACCGGTGGTGGGCTCGTCGAGCACGAGCACCGCGGGGCGCGGGAGAAAGACCATGGCGAGCGCGACGCGCTGCACCTGCCCGCCGGACAGCTGGTGGGGGTAGCGCCGCAGGAAGGCCTCGTCGGCGGGGAGCCCGACCTCGGGCAGGATCTCGCGGACCCGCTCGTGGCGCTCCTGCGGGGACCCGATGGCGTGCAGGTCGAGCAGCTCGCGCAGCTGATCCCCGATCCGGATGGCGGGGTTGAGGGCCGAGCTGGGGTCCTGCGGCACGTAGCCCACGTCGAGCCCCCGCACGGCGCGGACCTGCTGCCAGCTCATCGAGCGCAGGTCGTGCCCGGCGACGTGGAGGCGTCCGCCGGTGATCTCCGCGCCGCTGCGCGCGTAGCCCAGCAGCGCCGTGCCGGTCGTGGTCTTGCCGGAGCCGGACTCGCCGACCAGGCCGAGCACCTCGCCGGCGGCCACGACCAGGTCGACGTCCTCCACCACGTCGAGCCCGCGGCCCGTGAGCCCCACGCGCAGGCCTTCGACGACACAGACCGGAGCCGTGGTGCCCATCACTCCCCCTTGGCCGCCCGGGCGCCGAGGGCGTCCGCGATGAGGTTGGTGCCGATGGTGAAGACCGCGATGACCAGCACCGGGGCGAGCACGCCCCACGGCTGCACGAGCAGGCCGAGGCGGTTCTCGTTGGTCATCTGCCCCCAGTCCGCCGCACCCGGGTCGGAGGCGAAGCCGAGGAAACCGATGCCGGCGATGAGGCCGATGGAGTAGGTCAGGCGCAGCCCCGCCTCGGCGAGCAGCGGCACCGTGAGGTTGGGGCCGAGCTCGGTCGCCACGATGCGCCAGCGCCGCTCGCCGATGGCCTCGGCGGCGCTCACGAAGTCCTGGTGGACGTAGGTCAGGGCGACGCCACGAGCGACGCGGGCGACCCGCGGGGCGTGCGCGAGGCCGACGAACAGCACGACCACCCACCACGCCGGTTGCTTGACGGCGGACAGCACGAGCAGCGCCACGAGGATCTGCGGGAACGCGAGGAGGACGTCGTTGGTCCGCATCAGCAGCTCGTCGACCCAGCCACCCGCGTAGGCGGCGAGGACGCCGTACGAGATCCCCACCAGCACGCCCAGCACGGTGGCGAGGAGCGAGGTGACCAGGATGGCGCGCCCGCCGTGGAGCACCCGGGACAGCACGTCCTGCCCGAGGTAGTCGGTGCCGAGGAAGGAGCCTTGGCGGGTGAACGGCCGCCCCACGATGTCGAACTCGCCGTGCGGGGCGATCCAGGGACCGCACACGCCGAGCAGGACCACGGCCAGGGTCAGGAGGGTCCCGATGACGACGCGGGGGTCGCGCGCCAGCCCGGCGAGCAGCGATCGGGTGCGGGTGGGGGTGGGGGTGCCGGTGGGCGTGCCGGCGGGAGTGGCGGCGGCGCTCATGCGACCATCCCCGTCCGGGCGCGCGGCGTCAGCAGGATCGACAGGGCGTCGGCCAGGAGGTTGAGCAGGATGTAGGCGGCGGCGATGAGCATCGCGAGTGCCTGCACCATCGGGTAGTCCGAGTTGCGGACGGAGTCGACCAGGGTCGCCCCGATGCCGGGGAAGTTGTAGAGGTACTCCACCAGGACGACGCCCCCGACCAGCCAGGCCAGCTGCAGGGCCGTGACCTGGACGGTGGGGACGAGGGTGTTGGGCAGGGCGTGGCGCCGTAGCACCCGGTCCTCGGGGATGCCCTTGAGCCGGGCGAGCTCGACGTAGTCGGAGTCGAGGGTTTCCACGAGCGTGGAGCGCAGGATGCGGAAGAGGTAGGGGACGACGGCGACGACGAGGGTGGCCACGGGCAGCACCAGCGACGCGGGACGCTCCCACACCATCGCGCCGGCGGGCAGCACGGTGACGGCGGGCAGGACGTGCAGGACGCTGGTGGACAGCAGCGCGACGAGCAGGATGCCGGTCACGAACTCCGGCACGCCCGCGAGGGCGAGGGTCATGACCTGCAGGACGTCGTCGACGGCGCGACCGCGGTGCCGAGCGGCGAGGATCGCGAGGCCGAGCGACAACGGCACCATCACGAGGGCGACCACGAGGACGAGGAAGGCGCTGTTGGCCACCTTGTCGCCGAGGAGCTCGCCGACCGGCTGCTGGCTGGCGATGCTGGTGCCGAGGTCGCCACGCAGCAGGCCACCGAGCCAGGTGAGGTAGCGCTCGGGCAGCGACTGGTCCAGGTGCAGCGCCTCCCGGATCTGGGCGACGCGCTCGGGGCTGACGGCGTAGTCCTTGCCGAGGATCGCGCGGACCGGGTCGCCGAGGGCGGTGGTGGCGAGAAAGACGATGACCGAGACGACCCAGAGGCTGGCGAGGGCGAGCAGGAGCCGGCGGACGAGCCAGCGGGTCCAGGCCCGGGCCGGCGTGCGGCGGCTCGAGACCGCGACGCTCGCGGGAGGAGGGGTGTGCAGGGTGGCGCCCATCAGCTCCCCTTCAGCGTGATCGTGTTGAACCGGTAGGCCGAGACGGGTTGCTCGCGCGCCGGCTGCAGGCCGCTGACCTGGTGGCTGTAGCCGTCGACCTGGTTGGCGAACGCCCAGATGATCAGGCCGCCCTCCTCGTGCTCGATCCGCTGCGCGTCCTGCACGAGCGTGCGCCGCCGCCCGGGATCGGTGGTGCGGCGGGCCGCGGTGATCAGCTCGGTGAACCGCGGGTGGTCGAAGTGGGTCTCGTTGTAGGCCGAGGTCTTGAGCGCGCACGCGATCGCCTGCGGGAGGTAGAGCCGGGTGGACCAGAAGTCCTGGGCGAACACCCAGGACAGGTAGCGCTCGCCGTAGAACGTGCTGGCGTCCGCCTTGGTGACGCGCACCTGCACGCCCGCCTTGGCGGCCTGCTGGACGAGCAGGTTGGCGGACTCGACGCCTCCGGTGCCGACCGCGGTGGAGGTGACCAGCTCGACCTGGAGGCCCTCGTGCCCGGCGGCTTTGAGCAGGTGCCTGGCCTGGGCGATGTCCTGCTGGCGCTGCGGCAGGGCGCTGCCGAGGTAGTCCGGGTCGAAGGGGCCGTAGAGGTCGTTGCCGAGCCGCCCGAAGCCGCTGAGCGCCTGGTCGATCAGCTGCTGACGGTCCACGATGAGGCGCATGGCCTGACGGACCCGGTTGTCGGAGAACGGCTTGGCGTCCACGCGCATGGTGAAGGGCACCCACCCGCCCGTCTCGGAGACGAGGGTGTGCGCGCCCTGCCGCTCGATCGCCCCCGCGAGGTAGGCGGGGAGGTTGTCGATGGTGTGGACCTGGCCGGCGAGCAGCGCCGAGACCTTGGCGGCGTCGTCGGTGAAGTCGATGACCACGAGCGAGTCGACGCCGGCCTTGCGGTCCCAGTAGCCGTCGTGGCGGAGGAATCTCGAGCGCTGCCCCGGCACGAGGGACTCGTAGCGGAAGGGGCCCGTGCCGATCGGGTGGGCCAGGTCGAAGTCCTGGGGGACGATGCCCATGGTGTAGGCCGCGAGCAGCTGGTCCATGATCCCGTAGGGCTGCTTGAGCACGAGCTGGTAGGTGTGCGGGTCGACGGCTCGGCTCGCCGGGAAGTCGATGAGCGGGGCGACGTCGCTGAGCAGGGCGGTGGGGTTCTTGGGGTCGCCCATCCGCTCGAGCGAGGCCTTGACGTCCGTGGCGGTGAGGGGTCGCCCGTCGTGGAAGGTCACGCCCTCGCGCAGGTGGAAGGTCCAGCGGGTGGCGTCGGCGTTGTGCTCGACGCTCTCGGCCAGGCACGGCTCGATGCGGTAGTCCGGCGTGAACCGCAGCAGCGGCTCGAACAGGCTGCGCACCCGCGCGATGTCCGGCATCGTCACCGGGAAGTGCGGGTCGACGGTGTCCTTGAGCCCACCGCCGGTGGCGCCGTGGATCAGCTCGGAGGTGACCGAGTCGGGGGCGGGCGAGCACGCGGCGAGGGCGGCTCCCGCGCTCAGCCCCGCGCCGAGCCGAAGCACCTCCCTGCGGCTGATCGCCTTGCCTGCCATGGCCGTTCCCTCTCCCCTGAGGTCCTGCCACAGTACCGAGGGGGACGCGCGGGCGTTCGGCGGGCGCAACGCTTGGCGGATCGGGCGCGGGGCCGCGGGAGGTGCCCGACGTGCTCTCCCTCAGCGGGTGGCTCCGACCCCGGTGCGCTTCGCGCGCTCGATGACCGTGGTGAGCGCCGGGGCACCGTCCTCTGGCGTGCCCTCGGTGCCGGGGTCGATCCCGCCGGCGGCGATCTGGTCGAGGACCTGCATGCCCTCCTCGGTCACCTGGCCGAAGACGGTGTAGTCCGGTCGCAGCCGCGAGCCCTCGTAGACGAGGAAGAACTGGCTGCCGTTGGTGTCCGGGCCGCCGTTGGCCATGGCGAGCGTGCCGTCGTAGAGCTTTTGCCGGATGAGGAACAGGAAGCTCTGCACCGTGCAGGGCGCCCCGGCCTTGTCGAGGACCAGGGGTATGTCGCCCCGGTTGGTCTGCAGGACGACCGCGGCCTTGCCGTGGGTCTGTGCCTTCTTGGGGTCGGGCGGCAGCCCCACCCACGTGGAGTAGGTGCGGTCCTCGAGCGGGGTGAATCCGCACGCGCCGGTCGTGGGGCCGGAGGGCGGAGCGGGCTTCGACGCCGGCTGGGACGCAGGTGCGGGAGCGGCCGTCGCGCTCGGCGCCGCGGCGAGGGCGGTGGAGGTGCAGGAGTCAGGGCTGGGTGAGCCGTGGCTCGCCAATCTAGGCGCCCGACCCCGGCTCGGCAGATCGGTGCGGGTCCGGTGTCAGGACTGACCGGCACCCTGCACCGATCTCACCACGTCGCCAGGGGCCGGGTCGCCAGGGGCCGGGTGGGCAGGGGCGATGGTGCGGCTGAGGATCCAGGCGTGCTTGCCGACCTGGCGCACGCGCTGGAAGTCGTGGTCCTCGTAGAGCTCGGCGGTGGTGCTGAACAGGAACCGCCCCTGGGCCTGACGCCCCACGGTCGTCTCGCTGATGGCCTCCACGAGGCCACCTCCTGCCGCGGCGATGAGCTCGAGCGCGCCACCGAGGGCGAGCCGGGCGATCCCCTGCCCGCGGTGGCGGCGGTCGACGTAGATGCAGGTGATCCGCCAGTCGGGCTCGGGCGGCGGGTCCTGGTCGTAGGACCGCTTGTGCTTGATGCCGGCGAGCTCCTCGGGGTCGCCGTACTGCGCCCAGCCCTGCGCGAGACCGTCCTGGTCGATCACGAGCGCAGCGTGCGCGCCGTCCGTCATGACGCGCTCGCGCTTGGCGGCGCGGTGGTCGATGCGCTGCCCGCACTCGGGGTGGAAGCCGATGCACCAGCAGCCGCCGTACACCCCGTTGTTGCGCTCGACCAGCTCGGCGAAGGGCTCCCAGGTGTCCGGTCCGAGAGGAACCACGCGATAGCTCATGCCGAGACGCTAGAGCCGGTTGCGGACGGTGCGCGTCCTGACCCCGCAAGGCGCGCCAGGGACGAGGCGCGGGCTAGGCTCGACGCACGTTATGGCAGACGGGCAGCCGGCTCGTCGCCCAGGCTCCCGGGAGGCCCCGATGTCCGACAGCTTTCAGCCAGGCCACGAGCACGCCGAGAGCCGCGACGCGATCGTCACCCTCAGCACCCCGATGCTCGAGCAGCTCGACGAGCGCCAGCGCCGCATCCTGGTCAACGACCTGGTGGAGCTCTCCCAGTCCGGTCGGGACCCCCACGCGGTGTCCGAGATCCTGGGCGAGCGGCTGAGCAAGCTCGGGATCGAGCAGCCCCAGCACGTGGTCGACCGCCTGTCGGAGAACATCGCCCAGGCCACCAACCTCACCATCTCGCTCGACGACGGCACGGTGCTCCACGGCGACCCGAGCTGGTCGCCCGCGACCCACGACACCGACGTCAAGGGCACCGAGGACCCCGAAAACGGCGAGCGCCCGACCTACAGCTGACGGACGGCTCGGACCAGGCCCCACGACACCGCCGACCTGGCCGCGCGACGACGTCGACCCCTGGACCTGGCGGCCGCCCACGGGATGATCCTTCGGGGGACAGGGAGGGTCTGGTCCACCATCCTTGGTCCGAACCCTCACGATCTCGCTGTGGGTGCAGGGATCAGGGGGTCGGCATACCGCCGTTGACGTTGAGCGTCTCCCCGATCACGTAGCTCGACTCCGGGGAGGCGAGGAAGACGTACGCCGGGGCGAGCTCGGTCGGCTGACCCGCGCGCCCGAGAGCCGTCGACTTGCCGAACTCCGGCAGGTCGTCGGGCAGCTGCCCGCCGGACGGCTGCAGCGGGGTCCAGATCGGGCCGGGGGCCACCGCGTTGACGCGGATCCCCTTGGGCGCCAGCTGCTCGGCCAGCCCCTTGGTGAAGTTGTTGATCGCGGCCTTGGTCGAGGCGTAGTCGACCAGCGTCGCGGACGGCGAGTAGGCCTGGATGGACGTGGTGTTGATGATCGTGGCGCCCGGCTGGAGGTGCGGCAGGGAGGCCCGCACGAGGCGGAACATCGCGAGGATGTTGATGTCATAGGTCGCCTCGAGCTGCTCGTCGTCGATGTCGTCGAAGGACTCCGTGGCGATCTGCTTGCCGCCGTTGTTGACCAGGATGTCCAGGCCGCCGAGGGTCTGCACGGCCTCCTCCACGAGCGTCTTGGCAAAGGCCTTGTCCCGCAGGTCGCCCGGCACGGTGGCCACGGTGCGACCCTCGGCCTTGATGATCTCGGCGACCTTCGAGGCGTCCTGCTCCTCCTCCGGCAGGTAGGTGATGACGACGTCGGCGCCCTCGCGGGCGAAGGCGATCGCGGTCGCCGCGCCGATGCCGGAGTCGCCACCGGTGATGAGCGCCTTGCGGCCCTCGAGGCGTCCGGTGCCGCGGTAGGACTTCTCGCCCAGGTCGGCCTTGGGCGTCATCTCGGCGTCCAGCCCGGTGCCGGGCAGCGCCTTGGCGGGCGGCCAGATCGACGGGTAGCGCTTCACGGGGTCCTGCAGCGTGAGCTGGTCCACGGTGGTGGTGTGGGCGTCCTCGGACATGTGTCTCTCCTTCGACACTCGGCAGGAAGGTCACTCGGTACACGACGCCGCACCGGTGCCAACGCGACAGAACCGCGCTCGGTCGCCCACGAGCAATGATCAGAACCTGTGGATGGCTCTCGGCGAGGTGACGTAGAGGAGACGTACCTCCCGAGCAAGATCGAAGCCCATGCTCAAGTTCGGATCGTGGTCGGCGTTGACGCGCCGGCTCGGGAAG